>CAXBOS010000001.1:0-429065 GCA_963977415.1 uncultured Schleiferiaceae bacterium
GTGTCGCGCTATTATTTGAAGACGTATAGGTGTTTCCATCTATCCAAGTATAGCTACCGCAAGATATTATGGTATCAGTAACTGTCGAGTTATTATTAATAGTTAAATTAAGTCGAACAATACTATCGCACCCATTAGATGCTGTTAAGATATGTGTCGCGCTATTATTTGAAGACGTATAGGTGTTTCCATCTATCCAAGTATAGCTGTTGCATGATGATACTATGTTTACAGAATGATAAAGGTTAATTGCCCGCACATGACCTGAATTATTGCCATTTCCATCATTACCATCTGCTCCAATTGCCACAGTATTGGGATTAGGCATACTAACAGATATGCCAGACCCGTCATAAACTGATTCTCCATCTATATTCAGACCCTTTTGAACCCAAGACATTCCGTTCCAAGAATATACACGAACGTGACCTGAACCTATTCCATTCCCATTATTACTACCTGCTCCAATTGCCACAGTATTGGCATCTGGCATACTAACGACACCAGACTCATCACCTGAGGATTCTCCATCTATATCCAGCCCCTTCTGAACCCAAGACACACCATTCCATAAATATACACGAACATGGCCAGACGCCATTCCATTTCCACCATTATTCCTTGCCCCAATTGCAATAGTGTTAGCATCAGGCATACTAACAAACCCTCCAGACCAATCCCCCGCGAATTCCCCATCTATATCCAACCCCTTCTGGACCCAAGAAGTTCCGTTCCAGACAAATACACGAACATGACCTGAGTTAGTTCCATTCCCATCATTTCCAACTGCTCCAATTGCAACAGTGTTAGCATCTGGCATACTAACAACACCAGACTCATCACCTGAGGATTCTCCATCTATATCCAGCCCCTTCTGAACCCAAGACACACCATTCCATAAATATACACGAACATGGCCAGACGCCATTCCATTTCCACCATTATTCCTTGCCCCAATTGCAATAGTGTTAGCATCAGGCATACTAACAAACCCTCCAGACCAATCCCCCGCGAATTCCCCATCTATATCCAACCCCTTCTGGACCCAAGAAGTTCCGTTCCAGACAAATACACGAACATGACCTGAGTTAGTTCCATTCCCATCATTTCCAACTGCTCCAATTGCAACAGTATTGGCATCTGGCATACTAACAGATTCTCCAGAAAGATCATCCGTGGATTCTCCATCTATATCTAGCCCCTTCTGAACCCAAAACATTCCGTTCCAAGAATATACACGAACATGACCAGACCTGATACCATTTCCATCATTCCATGATGCCCCAATTGCAATAGTATTGGCATCTGGCATACTAATAGATTTTCCAGAAAAATCACGTGCCGATTCACCTTCTATATCTAGCCCTTTTTGAGAATATGAACTTGAAATCGTCAGATTTAGAAAAACCAAACTATCGCAACCATTAGGTGATGTTAAATTATGTGTTGCGCTATTGTTTGAAGATGAGTAAGTGTTTCCATCTATCCAGGTATAACTACCGCAGGCCAAAATCGTATCTGTTTTTGAAGTTGGCGTGCACAAAGAGTAAACTCGAACATGACCTGAATTTATACCATTTCCATCATTACCTGCTGCTCCAACTGCTACAGTATTGGCATCAGGCATACTAACAGATATACCAGATATATCTAACGCTGCCTCGCCATCAATATCTAGCCCTTTCTGGACCCAAGACATTCCGTTCCAGAAATACACCCGAATATGACCGGACTGTATTCCATTCCCGTCGTTATTCATTGCCCCAATTGCAACGGTGTTAGAATCTAGCATACTAACATATACACCAGACCCATCCCCCGCAGACTCTCCATCGATATCTAGCCCTTTCTGGACCCAAGACACTCCATTCCAAGAATATACACGAACATGACCTGACATTGTACCATTTCCATCATTACCGGTCGCACCAATAGCAACAGTGTTGGAGTCTGGCATACTAACAGACCCACCAGACCTATCCTCAGCGAATTCCCCATCTATATCCAACCCCTTCTGGACCCAAGACACTCCATTCCAAGAATATACACGAGTATGACCTGACCAAAAACCTGTACCAAAGTTCCATGGGGCTCCAATTGCAACTGTGTTGGCGTCTGACATACTTACCGAACAACCTGATGTAGTATTAGCTGCCTCACCATCTATATCCAGCCCTTTCTGGACCCAAGAGATTCCGTTCCAGGAATATACACGAACATGACCTGACCAAAAACCTGCACCACCATTCTTTTGTGCTCCAATTGCAATAGTATTAGAGTCTGGCATACTAACAGCCCTACCAGACTCATCACCTGCGAATTCCCCATTAATATCTAGCCCCTTCTGGACCCAAGATGTTCCGTTCCAAGCATATACACGGACATGACCAGAGTTGGTGCCATTTCCATCATTCAAATATGCTCCAATTGCCACAGTATTGGCATCAGGCATACTAACGACACCAGACTGATCACCCGAGGATTCTCCATCTATATCTTGCCCTTTTTGGACCCAAGTCATTCCGTTCCAGAAATATACACGAACATGACCAGAACCTATTCCATTTCCACCATTATTCCATGCTCCAATTGCAACAGTAAAAGCATCAGGCATACTAACCGAGCGCCCAAACCCATCATACGCAGCCTCGCCATCAATATCAATACCTATTTGCGTCTGGCCCTTTACACCTCTACTTACTAGCAATATACCCAATATTAGTATTTTACTATATAGTCTTAATCGATACCTTAAGGTATACTTAAAGTAACACCTAGCCATAAACGTTTTCATAGTGATTCTATCTTAACTACTATACTTGATATCAAATATTCAAATTTATGCTGCCTAAGCTTTAATAGACTCATCATAAATAAGTATATCCTAAATGAGCAATACCCCATAAAAATTTCGAGTGTTGCTATATTTTCTCGGAGGTGTTATTATGGCCCTATTAGAGTGCACATTTTATACAAGCAGACTGTTTATAAAAGGTAGAAGTATATTTCCTATTCGCTATTTCTAGTTAAATATTATCACAATTTCCGGTTCAATGAGATTATCTGTGTATGGTAATTACTAGGATGACCAGCAACCCATTACGTAATAACTAAGTATTACTATTTGACTATCTTCATCTATTTACGCTGTTATTATTTAAGAATCTCAACTATCCATATACGAAGATTTGGCTCATATTATTTTATCACATCTTAGATATTCACTAATTAAGTATTCACTAAAATAACAAATCAAATAGAGTTTACTAGCATATAACCCTATACTCAAAAGACAATTTACTTATAAATGATTACAATATTTCATAAAACATTCAGGAGTTTTACAAATCTTTAATTATTGTGCCAAATGAAACTTAAATTATATACATTCTTTTTGATAACCTTTAATTACTATTTTTTGAAAGCGCAAGAGTTAGAGGTAAATATTGGTTATTATTCAGTAGAGCAAAGTTCCGGCTCATACATTTTCTCTATCATTGACGACAGTCCAAGTAGAGACCAGCTAACAACTAGTTTTACACTTTCTGAAATAGACCCCAATATTCATATGGGCCTATCTGTGATAAGTAATGATAATGAAAAACACAATTTCTCATTTGGTTTCGGGCTTAATCTAGGTGTAGGAGGAAATTACACTCTCGGAGTTGGTTATCATTTAAATCTTCTAAGAACTTATCACGAAGCATCAATAGATAAAAAACCTAAATTTTCATGGAATCTTTCAATACTAGCGGGAGGAGGTATGTCATGGCGTAATTTAGGTACATTGAATAATAATGCTCTTTATATCCAATTTAACAACGTAAAATTTGATGATCGTACGGATGTGGAGCTTTGGTTAAGAGGCGGGTTCGGATATTTGATTCCTAGAATGGAATGGGCGTTCTATGATGATCCAGCAACAATAAAGAGCCGCAAAGGTTGGAAAATATGGATTGGATACGGTCTCTCAACAGGAACCAATAAAGAAATTAGTCTTCAAGGGCAACTTAATGGAGAAAAGCATCGAGAAAAACTAAGCATATCAAGGGGCTCACTCACCAAAAACAATGAACCTGTTAACTCTTTGTATATTAGGCCAGCAGGAATTGTATTTGGCATAACTTTATTATATTAAAATAAATCATGAAACATTTTTTCAAAATAACAGGTTTATTGCTAATAGTATTTTATCCATTTAAAGAGGCGACCCAAACAGTTTCGAAAGTATGGGGAACATATACATACGATATCAAAGGGTCCCTTATTGACTACAGTATAATCCTTGACGGTAAGAGTTTCCACAAAGAATACTTTGTTTCACAGAAGAATACTGGCCCTATGATTAATAAAAAAAATGAGTTTTCATTTGAGAATGTGCCTACTGGTATCCCGATTAAACTAATGATTATGTGCGGTGAAAACGTGACCTACCAATCAACTTTCAAGTTTGAACGACCAAGCGGTATAAAAGGGTTAAGGTTTGGTAGTATTAAAGAGGCTGGGTATATGGGTGACTTCAGATTCGGGTCTACACGCTGTAGAGTTCAAAAACTCTAAAAGAACATAGTCCAAAAATACTTATTCATCCTTTAAGTATTTTAATTATAAAAATTTATTGCATTAATAAACATACGCTTAACGATAAGTAAAGAGTAAATTGGATTGTGATCAAAACGGAATAAGTGGTTTTGTGAAATTAGTAGTTTTATAAATGCCTATTGTTTTCATTATTACCAAGTGCCTTAACATAATTATTGATCAGAACGCTTTTTAGGTAAACGTATTGAGTATAATTTTTATAAATGGGGTGAATAAAATCAAATTTAAATCGGCCAAATATTTTTGTTGCAATATCCTAAGTTTTGTTTTAAATGAACAGCTTATATATTAACTCTCGAAATGTTGCCATAGTCAGAGTTTTTATATTTTCTATCACAGGTTTTTACCATTATGCTGGTCAAAACCTTGGATTAAAATGGGGGCAAGCAATTGGTGATCCAAATTAGGATTACTGCTTTTTGGTGAATATGAGCCCCTCAAATAAAATATTTCAAGCAGGAACAATCAATAGCGGGATTGTGGATATGGACCTAGGGGCCCAAGATCTTCTCTTTACTACTTTTAGGGGCGGTAACGACATCTTCCTTAAAAATTAGATACCGCAGGGTCTTTAATATGGGCAAGTCAGATTGGTAGACCAAACAATGAAGCAGTGCGGGCTATCGACATCGAGATTCATTGTAATATATCACTTACCAAGTATTTTTATAACTCCTTAGATATTGACCCAGGGTTTAGTACATGACAAAAACACATAATCCCTTGATTTCCAAGAAATTAATGGTCAAAAAATTAGGATAAAGCATTGGCTTTCAGTATATTAGAAGAATATTCTCACACATTTTTCTAATGACGAAAACCAATGCTTGTGCCAAAAGTACCGAATTAACCACAGTTTTAAACGCGCATTTTGGTGGCAAAATCAATTTAGCGAGAGTCAAGCTAATGTCAATGCTTATCATTGCTCTTTGCAAGGTTCAAACGGTTTCATTTGAGAAACTAGCGAATGCCTTCGATGCTAAAGTAGAGTCTAGCTCTTCCTTAAGGCGCATACAGCGCTTTTTCGCGCACTACACCTTGGACTCTGATTATGTTGCCCGACTTATTTTTGGACTCTTGCCAAACCAAGGGAAACTAATCCTAAGTATGGACCGAACGAACTGGAAGTTTGGTAGGACCGATATCAATATATTAATGCTTGGTATTGTCTACAATGGTGTTGCTTTCCCTTTGCTATTCAGTATGCTAAAAAAAGCGGCAACTCAAACAGCCAAGAGCGAATCGATCTAATTAACCGGTTTATCCGTCTTTTCGGAAAAGAAGCTATCGAATCGATTGTAGCCGATCGTGAATTTGTGGGGGAAAGATGGTTGGGTTTTCTCAATGATAACAATCTCAAATATTACATCCGCATTCGTCTTAATTTCAAAGTCTTTATCCCCCACAAAGGCCAAGAAATAAAGGCTTTTCATTTATTCAATAGTTTTAGAATCAATGAGTTTGTCTATTACCCTAAAATCGTTTGTATCAATGGTCAGCTTTGCTATTTATCAGGATGCAAGCTTGGTATCCGCAATGGGAAACAAGACTTCCTTATTATCGTATCCTTTAATAAGCCTGAAAAAGCCCAAGTCCACTATAAAAAGAGGTGGCAAATAGAAATGTGCTTTAAGGCGATGAAGTCCAGCGGTTTTGATTTAGAAAAAACGCATCCACAAGACATGGAAAGACTCGAGAAACTTATCCTGATAGTGATGATTGCTTTTGTTTGGTGCTATAAGGTGGGAATCTACTTGCACGCGATCAAGCCCATTCCTATTAAAAAGCATGGTAGAAAGGCCAAAACTATTTTTAAATATGGACTCAGCTTTATCGCTAGCGTACTGCTGAACTCTGAAAATCAATCTAGTATCAATGTTATAGCGTTTTTGTCATGTACTTAGGACCCAGGGTTAAATCAAACTTTCCTAACCTCTTATGGAGGATATGATGTTTTCATCTGTAATTACTCGAATACTGGTAGTCTTATTTTTGGGTTTTCGGTAGGAGGATCTGCTGAAGATAAAGCAGGTAATATTGATAGTAGCCGTAATCTTTATATAAATAGCAACTTTAATAGTACAGTAGTTTTTGACCCTTCTTCGAGCAGCGCTTTGCGGTCGTCATCAGGTACTGAAGATATCTTCATTTGTAAATACGATAATTCGGGCAATTTTGTTTTTCCCTTAACACATAGTGGTAGTGTTTTAGAGCTGAGTAGTTCAATTACCCTTGATCGGAATGGCTACTTTTTACCTATGGGGACTTCGGGTTACTAGTTGATTGATTTTGAACCAGATACTGCTGTTTTGCATTTTAACAGATTCAGTGGCAACAATAATTACATAACTTATTTATGTCGCTTTACAACAAATGGAGACTTCAGGTGGGGGTATGTGGGTAATAAATTTTGCAAATGGAGCCTTTAAATCTAGTAAAATAGTAGCCGATAGTGATAATTTCGTTTATAGAATCGCTCATTTTAATGCTGATGCAGTTCTTGGGAATACTATTATCGGCGCAAATAACACCGATGGCCCCAATTTAAAATCGCTTCCTTGAAAAACCTAATTTGGAATTATCAGGCTTCAGGAAAATTAAATGACAACTCTCTCTTCATCAAAAGAAGCAGTAACCACACCAAATAACTTTATGTTAAAAACAGATTCGGCTGGTAAGCTAATTTGGAAACAAGATTTGTTTGAAGGATGGGGGCGGGTGTACCGGTCAATGGAGAGGATACATCGACATGATTCTAGGGCCTGATTCTTTAAGTACTTCTCAACAAATAGTTCCGACAATATTTTTCCAGCAGAGCTAGGGGCTTGCTGCTTAATTGATACAAGTGTTAATGTAAACCTTCAAACCATAATAAGTAATAAATTAAATACCTACCGAATAATGGACTTCAAAAAATATTTGATGCTACTAGCCGTCATTTTACTCCCGCTTATAGCGGTGCTTTTGCCCGTCTTGTTATGAAAAATGGTTGTTGGGAGACAACGGCCTGTTATAATATCGCTGGAATCAAACTGGATGAATATTCGAAATAGGCACATTTCTATCCCAACCCAACCAATACGAGTGTTAACAAATAAAGAATTCAATTATATTTAATTACAATAAACTACTCAACCGGGAAAAAGTTCTTCTTAAAAATTTACAAAACATTAATGATTTTACCGTTGATGTCTCAAATCTACCAGAGGGGGTTTACTAATTGAGCCATAAATGTGTTAAAAAGGTCCAGCATTATAAATTGGTAAAAAAATATTTTGTTGAAATATTATATCGATAAACAACATCACTTTTCTCCCTAAATATTAAGCCTAAGCTTAATTAGCCCTCTTGACATTTCATAGCTAATTTTAATGCCCTCAATCTGACGGAAAAGTTTTATGGTCTCTTTACATATTGCCTGATCTGCCTCACTTAAAGTGCTAATGGTATCGTCCCCCTGAAGTAGAATTAATACCTTCCCTTTTTCCGATTGAAGAGATAGCTTTATTTTAGATAGAGATCCATCGCTTTCTCTATGGTTTTCGATGGCCTTGCGCACAAAAATAAAGAGCAACTGCTTGGGAAACTTTATTTCAAACAAATCGAGTTCTTCCGCTACGCTAATTTCATAGTTAAATTGACTGTTGCGTAGCTTTTCTAAATTCATATAATTTCGACAAAAGTCCAACTCCTCATAGAGGCTAATCACAAAGCTATCCCCTTGCACCACCGTTTGATGGACCATTCTGCTTAAGCGGGTGGTATAAAGCGAGGCTAGATCCCCCTTTTCGTTTTCGTACATCTGCTTAATATCTTCTAAAGCATTGAGTGTGAAATAAGGATCGAGTTGGTTTTTAAGGTTTAAGGCTAGCAGTTTTCGATATTCTCTTTGCCGTATTAAAAGCTTCTCCGCCCTTGTTAAGTATCTGGCCAAAGCTAAACGTAGGCTTAAGAAAACTAAGCTAAACAGCCCCGCATAATAGGGGAAGCGCAAAAAGTAAAACGGGTTTTCCGTCCAAGTGTATAAGCTCGCTTTGTTATTGGTTTTAATAAAAAATTGATGTCCCTCAGGCGTTTTACGCATGTATACTCTTAGAATGCCATTCTCTATTCCCTGAAGCTCATGACTCTCTTTATACTGATCATCCAAAATATAATAGCGATCATCTACGGTGTTTTGATATATCAGCTCGGGCCGACCATTAGAGTCGATGTCTTTAAACACTGCATTATTGGTGGCATTTTTAAGGCCTTTGATCTGCCATATATCCTCAATTCTAAGACGGCTGTTCAAACGGAAAATTTTTTGATCTATGCAGAAGTAAAAGATATTAGTAAAACCATCTTTTGCCCAGAACCACTTATTTGCACCAACAAAAGAAATAGTATCGGTTATTGCCGTGTCGGGAAAGCTTCTCGCCTCAAGTCTGATGCGGCTATCCTCTTTGTCGCTGCGATATATAGAAATTAACTTATCCTTGATAAAAGCATTAGCAATGAAGCCTGGGTAATAAGAGCGAGGAATAGGTTCAAATAGCGGTTTAAGCTCCTCATCAAAAACTACCACATATCCTCTATGGTCTGTATAAGGTATATCCATATGGTCTTTTTTATTACCACTTACCTTATGACTGCCGGTGATAAAGCTTTTGTATCTGTCTGAAAACCCACCATCGATACCAATGGCAGTAGACTGACCTTTAAAAACGGTGTTTTGGGTCCAATTAAGGCGATAAAGCCTGCGCGGAAAAACTGGATAGGAATTAATTAGGCTTATAATCATCTCGTCTTCCGCACTATCATAGGCTTGGCCTAAAAAATTCAAGCGCAAGTCTACCTTTCCCTTTACCCGTTCAAAGGTGTCTAAGACTAAACTCTGTTGCTCCAATAATAGATTGCCATAATTTCTATTGATAATAGCGGTATTCCCCTTCACACTTAAAGTGTAAAGCTCATCTACCCCATCCTTATCTAAGTCAACAGTAAAACTATGACCTTCTAGATCCGGTAAAGCCTCATAATTAACCTGATTGATGATGTAATGGGTACTGTTTTTTAATCCATAAGCAACACAACAATTACACTTTTCCTTTAAGCGCTCATTATACCGATTGCACCATGCAAAATCTCCCCAACCGTCACCATCAAAGTCCCCACTAATAAAATGCGCTGCAGAAGATTGCTCCTGTTGGTATACTAACTCAACCGAATAACGTCTCCACTTAATGTCAATAGCAAAAACCAAAAGAATACTGACCAATACACTAAAAAGTATTTGGTAGATTATAGCTATTCTTAATTCCGCAGACTTCATTGGCTTAGCGTTTTGGAATACAGATACTTACTTTTAGGCCATTGGAACCTTGGTCGACTAAATGAGTCTTTATTTTAATTCCTTTAATTTGCTCGTAAAGCTCAAGCATTTCTTCTAAAATTATCAGGCCTTTACCCGTACCACTAGTTTGCTTTCCACCCTGCAGTCCTACCCCATTATCCTCTATGTGTATTTTATAATCTTGACTCTCCTCTGTGAAAAAAAGGCTAAGGCTGCGGATTTCTTTAGCACTTGGTCTTAAACCATGTTTTATTGCATTCTCCACAAAAGTGAAAATAAGGAACTTAGGTACCTCTATAGCACTGATAACTTTTAAGCTCTCATCTTCTTGAAATCTAAAATTATCATGTCTAAGACCTTCTAAATGACAATATTGTCGACAAAAACTAAGCTCATCTTTTAAAGAAATTGCAAAAACATTAGTGTTCTGCATAGAATGCCTTAATAAGGAGCTTAAACTAATTAAATATGAGCTTGCTCTTTGAACTTCGTTATTGCGAAACATATAATCAATAGAGCTTAGGGCGTTCAAGCTAAAGTGAGGGTCTACCTGGTTTTTTATTGTTTTTAACTGCAGTTTCAGCATATTATCTTCCCCGGCAAAACGATTCTCCAAACCACGTTTCGCCTCCTTAAAAACAACTATGCTTAGAAGCCATAATAACAAAAACACTAATATGCCAATGGGAATCAAAAAGGAGTACCATTTGTTTTCTTGATAATTATAGAAATATATATATGACCCTTCTTTTAATACAATTTGTTTCCCAGTTTCATTTATGTTCGCAAACCACATAAAGAAATCATTGGAGACCGACAAGTCATCAATAATAGTGCGATGTTTATAATCATCACTCATTACCTCAACCCTACCATTAACCCCATTTCTATAAATTAGCTCATCTTTTCCATTCCCATTCAAATCTGTCATTTGAATATTCCACATAGTAAGCCCTTCATAACCAAAGTCGTGCACTCGCTCTAAGTCTTTATTAATAACACTTAGCCCGCTATAGTGGGCAATGACTAAACTTGCCGTATCATGATTCAAAATGTGAACTCCATGACCGTAAAATCTTTTACTCCGCAGAATTTCACCCTTCAAATTACGAACATCTACTATTATACTATCGTCTCCTGCTTCCGCATAGACGCTTATTAAGTTTTTCCATCTTATGGTATTATCCACAGATCCCGGGTAGCTAATCAGCGCTTGAGGGGGAAAAACAAAATCAAGTTTTGCATTCAACAAATAAGCATATCCCATCGTGTCTGGATAAGGAATGTTAACATTTGGATTAATATTTCCACTTAGTCTACAACTTCCTGTAAAATATACCTTTCCAGCATCAGAATACTTTATGTTAATAGTGGGCCCAAATGCCACAGAAGGGCTAGCGCTAACTAGCCCCTCCGATTTATTAAAACGATAAATTCTGCGAGGGTAAATCGGAAAACCATTCTGAATAGTAAAGAAAAGCTCCTTAGAGTTAGCATCATTTAAGCTGTCAACAAGTAGCTTCTTAATGGTAATGTTCTTCTTGTGCTTAATCGTAAGAAAGGTATCTACAAAATAAGCTTTCTTTTCCATCTGAAGACTTTTCTTATCAAAATCAAATGTGCTTAAAAGAAGGCTATCTCCTTTGGTGTGGAATATGAAAAACTCATCTTCAGAGTCCTTATCTACATTGGCGGTAAAACTAGAATTTGGCCCTAGATTAAAGCTAATATTATTGTATTGTTCTAAAGAAAAGAAATCTCCTTTACTTTTCTTTTTTTTAAGGGTACAACAGTCACAATTTTGCTCTTTTGTGTATAACCCTTCTTTGTATGCACAAAAAAGCATTTCATCCAGACCATCACCATCAAGGTCTATGAAATTAATCTCTTTAGCCCCTTCATGAAGAAACTTACCTTCAGCATTTATCCAATACTTATTCCACCTAAGCGGTAATAAACTAAGAACTAAAACACTTAAAAATAAGGCAACAAGAAAAGGTATAATAGAGAAGCGCACACAATTAGATTAGGGTTAACAATTCTCTAATATTTTTACATCCAGTAATTCTCAATATGTTCCTGCGATGCGTGTCAACTGTATGTTTGCTTAAAAACAATTGCTCGGCAATTTGCGTACTGGTTTTTCCCTCTAATACTAAACGACTTATCTCTATTTGTCTTTGCGATAACGAAAGCTCCTTTAATTTACTAAAATCATAGTATTCGCGTTCTAAACTAAGCTCAGCACGCAGCAGAGCTTCTTTTAATTCTTGTTTATCAATTGGTTTTAATAAAAAATCTAAAGCTCGCTTACGTAAAGCCCTTAAAACATACTTATCATGCACTGTGGTGCAAATTACATTTCCCTTAAACCCTTGCTCCTTTAACCTATCCCATAACTGAAAACCATCCATTCCTGGCATTTCAATATCCAAAAAAAGAATTTTGGGTTTCATTGATGGAATTCTTAATAAAGCTTGTCGTGGATCTTGTTCACAATCAATATTAGCTTCCGGTTCAATGAGTAGCGCGAGACTTTCTTTCAGAGCCATACAAGCCTCGCGGTTATCATCTACAATTAAGTATTCTGCGCCCATTTTTGTTTGGTTTTATGGTGGGTCGGCTTAAACAATAGGATTAAACCTAACTATTTAATGCTATTCTTAAAATCTGTAATAGAGCAATATAAATATTAATAATTACTTTTTCAAAATTACGGTAATCGCTCTTAAACTCATCACGCCTTAATCACAAATGAGTACTCATCAATGAGTATATTTTAATTTTTGGGCCTGCCCCTCCGGGTCGGGCTATCCGCTGCAAGTCCTCGCTCGTGCCTCGCTGTGGGCTTTTCGCTACTGTCCCTCAGGCGGGGTTCTCGGTAAAACCAAAGGAACAAACCAGTAGCAGAAAGATTTATAAAATCTGAAACATTCACTTATATTTCTCCCCTAAATAGACCGCCTTTAGTCCGCAAATTTTACCTTCGCTCTAAAGCTCTATGTATGTCCTTTCCTCAAGCTAAAACAGCACTTTTCGATTTTGATATTACAGCCGATAATAGCTTGGTTCTCGATTTATCCGCCCAAAACAAAGCTTTGGAAAGCGTTCACTCTTCTACCACTTTAGAGGCCTATATCGAGAAGTTACTAAAAGAAAAAGGGAAGTCCTACGCCATTGGTGGTTATGGAGAAAAACGTGTGGTTTATCAACGTTTTAGTCATTTTAACGCATCTGCGGAAAGCGAAAGAAATATCCATTTAGGCTTAGATATTTGGGCACCTGCTTTAACCGCTATTTACACACCCGCCGAAGCTTTGGTGCATAGTTTTGCCTATAATGATAATGCTGGCGATTATGGCGCGACCATTATTTTGGAACATCAGGAGGCTGGAGAGACTTATTACACTTTGCACGGACATTTAAGTTTGCGGTCTATCGAAAATCTAAGTGTAGGGCAAGAATTTTCAGCGGGCGAACCTTTCGCTGAACTAGGCGCCGAAGCCGAAAATGGCGGTTGGCCACCACATCTGCACTTTCAAATTATTAAAAATATTGGGGATTATACGGGCGATTACCCAGGCGTGGTAAAGGAAAGTGAAAAGGATTTTTACCTCAGCAATTGCCCTAACCCGAGTTTATATTTGGGGATTGCGGGGGTTTGAAAATAGAGGCTAGAATATATTTCAGATTATTGGAATGTGCATAAAACTCCCTTGGCCTTCGAAAGCCTCAGGACCCGGGTTATACAGTTCTTAATTGCAGACCGTACACCTTGATACATTGTAGGAGCCATTCTCAAATCGGATATCTCACAGCAAAGCCGTCTCATATATAATTGCAAAGCTGTTTAAAAATCGAGATGTCGCCCCCCTGGGCCTTTCTTATTAAAATAGAGTAGTCTTTTTTCTTGTCAATGCTTTAATCACAAAAAGCAGCAGGTGAGGAATTGGCTTCATAAAAACCTTCGTTTCCAAAAAACAATAGAATTTCACTTTTTACAAAGCTTTTCTTCCCATCGAATTACAATTGAATTGCCCCTCTTAGCCTTCGAGAGCCTCTGGCAGCAGGTATTACAGATCATTATTTCAGCAGCCTATAAACTGGTACATTGAAGAAGCCATCTAAATACTCACTACTAATATCTTACTACTATTATCCCTAATCTATCACCCTCTTCTCAATATAATCGGAGTTAAACAGCGTTAGAGCTCCCATGTATTTTAAATGGAAAGGAATAAAATCGCCTACTTTATAACCATGTTTATTATCTTTAATATCAATAACTAACATATCACTACTGGCTCCTACAAAATCGATTTGATACTCGGGAAAGGGAATGAGATAATCGAAAGAAATATCTAAGGTTCCTAAATCTAAAATAGCGCGATGAGAGGTTTTACCATACAAGCTTTCATCTATTTCGAAAGTTTCTCCCTGAGGATTGGCTTCCATTTCACCAATGGGAAGCATGGGTTTTTCGGTAATCTCAATGATCTGTGCGTAAAGGGTTATTACATCTTGTTCCATTTCCTTCACCGGACCATTATTAATCAGATCAGTACCAAAATATAGGGTTTCCCCTACGCGGAAATGGTTAATCCCTTTTGGTAATTGGCGCATCTGCAAAAGCGGAATTACCACCGATGTGCCTCCCGTAACCCATGGTATTTTTCGGTTAAATTTCGCTTCAATTAGCTGTTTGTAAAGAGAAAGTTGGATTAACTTATCTTGACTGGGCATTACCCCATGTAAACAGTTTAAATTGGAGCCAATGCCGCGTACTTCAATATTGGGCAATTGAAAAACCGAGGAGTAAAAATCCATTAAGTGTTCGCCCATTACCCCTTCGCGCAAGTCACCCAGCTCGATCATTATGATAACCTTGTGAGTTTTACCTTGCTTAACTGCTTCATCGCTGATCGCTTTGATCGTTTCAAATTCTGAATTAAAACTGGTGTCGGCGTAACGAACTAAGTCGGGAATGGCTTTTTTTGCTGGTGGCTTGATATAAACCGTTTCTACGTCAGTAGGCGCTAAAGCCTTTATTTTCTTTAGGTTAGAGATGCGTGCATCACAAATTTCTTTAATACCGAGATCTATTACCTCTTTCAGTAATCTTTCTTCGCCACAAAGTAATTTAGTAACCACGGCCCAAGAAATATCTTCATTGCCAAATAACTGTTTCAGATATTGGTAATTATGCCTAAGCATGGTTCTATTAAAAGTTAAATATGCCATTTTAAGAGCGTATAATCCGCGGAATATCCAAGGGAAGTCGCGTTAATAATTCATAATTCATTTGATCGCTATACTCACTAAAAGAACTAACCGAGATGGATAAATCCCCTTGGTTCCCGATTAGAACTACCTCATCGCCTGCTTGCACAGATTCGATATGGGTGATATCCAGCATCATAACATTCATATTTACCACGCCAACTACACCCACTCTTTCACCGTGAATTAAGGCGCGACCGGAGTTGCTTAAACTGCGACTAAAGCCGTGTGAATATCCTACTGGAACGGCGGCAATTTGCATGTCATAAGCAGCCATATAGCTACTGCCATAACCTATGTATTCTCCCTTTTTTACCTCCTTCACATTCATTACCGTGCTTTTCCAGCTTAAAAGGCGATGCAAAGGATCGGGTTTTTGACTAAGGCTATGTTCTACTGCTAAATAGGTTTCGGCTGAAGGCCAAAATCCATATTGTAAAATTCCAATTCGCACCAAATCTTGCTGAGACTGTGGAAATCGTAAAAAGGCGGCGCTGCAAGCACTGTGGTTTTTCTTCGCTACTATACCCGCCGCTTGGAAGGTCTTTTTTGCCGCATCAAATCGTTGCATTTGCTCTAAGACCCGGGGGTGGTTTCCAATAGTTTCCGCTCCCGCATAGTGGGTGCAAAAACCCATTACTTCTAAAAAGTCTTTTTCGCTATTGATTAACTTAAAAACGGTTTCCCAAGATAGCTCTTCTAAACCCGAACGGTTCATACCGGTTTCAATTTCTAAATGCACAAGGGCCTTTTTGCCTATTTTCTGAGCCTTTTCTATCGCTTTTACTAGCCGATTGACTTCAAAAACGTAAAAACTCACTTCATTTTCTATCGCCCATTCTAGTTGACTTTCGCTAATCATACCCATTATCATGATATCTACATGGGGTGCTACTTTTTTTACCCGAAAAGCCTCGTGCGCATCAAAAACAGAAAAGTGTTCAGCGCCATTGCGCTGCGCCATCGGAACATACTCTTCAATACCATGTCCATAGGCATTTCCCTTAACCACATGCGATAAAATTGTACCTGGGTTTAAGCGATTTTTAATATAGTTAACATTATTTATGAAGGCCGTTTCACTAATTTCTATGAAGCTAGTATTATCCATGTAAATAATTAAGGATTAATGTCTTAAATAGTTTAATGGTCGGTTCTAAAATAGCATCTGGGAAATCATAATCTGGATGGTGCAAAACCAAGTGCTCCTGCCCTGCTCCAATACCAAATAAAGCTCCCTCTTTATCTTTTAAGAAGAGTCCAAAATCTTCTCCCCAACGAAACGCTTCATTTAATTGATGATGCTTTATTCCCTGCGCATCTGCGCAAGCGACCAACAATTGGCAAGCTTGTACCGCATTGTAATTGGGCCAAAACTCTTGCAAACTTTCACTCTCCATTTGTAAATTATCGGCTTTAGCCCAAGCGCTTAATTGCTGCTGCATTTTCGCTTCGAGCGCATCTAAAATATCGCCGCGCCAGGCGCGAATGGTATAATGCAACTCGCCTTCACCCGGACTAATTCCGTAAGCGACTTCGCCCAAATTGGCGTGCACTAAAGTGATCTGACTGAAGTCCTCTTCTTCCCAAATTGGATGCGCCAACTGTTCTAAGTTTTGCATGGCTTTCGCCAGAAGGGCTTGCGGACTTACCGCTTTCTCGGGTTCTGCGGCATGCGAAGAATGACCTTTAAAACGAAAAATTAGACTGCGCACTCCAGCGGTGAAATTACCCGGTCGCCAATACAGTTCTCCTAAATTAAAGCCCGGAATATTGTGAAAAGCATAGGCCCGATCGTAATGAATGGCTTTAAATTTTGGATCTTTCAAAACGGATGCTGCGCCATTGCCATCTTCCTCCGAAGGTTGAAAAAGTAGATGTAAATTTCCCTTTTTCGGCGGATGTTCTGCAAAATGATAGACCAATGCCATAAGCATGGTTGCATGGCCATCGTGACCACATTTATGCGAAACCCCCGAGTTTTGGGAGGCGTATTTTAGCTTCGTAGACTCCTTAATGGGCAAGGCGTCAATATCCGCCCGAATCAGTAGAGATGGTCCTGCCTCTTCGCTTTTAAAGCTTATCACTAAACCCGTGTTGGCTACCTTTATATAAGATACACCTATTTTCTCGAGGTGACTTATTAAGAATTTTTGGGTTTCATATTCGGCCCCAGAAAGCTCTGGGTGTTGATGGAGATACTGTCTGAATGCAAGTAAATCAAACATCTTTACGATTTAGTGTAACGCATCTCTAAGTATTTATTGGTAAAACCTAGACGTTCATATAATCGCTTCGCGGGATTGTCTGGCTCTACGTGAAGCGCCACATTTCCTTCGGCATTTTCTAAAGCCATTTGCATTAAGTTTTGCCCTAAACCTTGTCCGCGTACATCTGAATTTACCGCGATATACACCAGTATGTTTTCGGGAATATAACCCGACATACCGGTATTATTTATAACCACCGCACCATGCATGGTATTTGTATCATCGTAGGCAATTGCTACAAATCCGCCCTTAGCTGGGTTAAATACATAATCTAAACAAGCCATGATTTCTTCTAAAGGATCACCGTATTTTTCGAGATGTTTAAAAAGAAAAGCGGCTATTTTATCTTGTGGAAAATCGCTGTGCGGGCCCGCTGAGCCTTCTATAATAATGTAATTCACACTTTTGTGTATTTAGCAATTAAGAGGTAACTAATAAGTGAAGCACTAATTCCAAAGAGGTTAGCATCTAATCCAAGGGGTAGCTTCAGTAATTCTTGGTTTTTAAATAGCTCTAAAATTAAAGTGGTGGAACCGCCTATTAATATAGACCACCAGGCCGCCATACTGTTTCGGTTTTTAAAAAACAAAGCAACGATTAGGGGCACAAATAGGCCCGATACCATAAAGGAATAGGATACTAGCATTAGACCTAAAACTTCCGTCATTTGGCTGGCTAGCGCTAAGGCTAAGATGCCAATAAATAAGGTAGTAAGGTGTGAATATCGCAATAACTTCTCCTGCGGAATAGAAAAGCGTTTACTAATGATATCGCTCAATAAATTACCCGAGGCCGCCATCAAACAACTGTCAGCAGTGCTCATTATCGCGGAAAAATAAGCCGACATCATCAAACCCATTAGGCCGACTGGAAGTATGCTTCTTAATAAAATGGGTAGTCCCATTTCAGGATCAAAATTTCCCGCAGTAGTATCGATTGCTAAATCGTCAAAAAGTCCTTGATCTAGAGCCACTTTCGCAAAGAGTCCTAAAAGAACTCCCATAAAAGCCATGATAGGCCACTCCAATAATCCCGCAATAAACCACGCTTTTTTAGCAGTTTTCTCATCGCGACAAGCGTAAATACGTTGATAAAGGGTCATGCCAATAAACCAAATAGGAATAATGGTAATAGCCCAATTGATAATTTGCACAGGTTCTATGGCGCCTAAACTTAAAAAGGAAGCCGGTACGGTGGCCACGATGGCATCATAACCACCTACCGCGAAATAAGACATGGGAATGCCAATGAATATTAAACCACCCATTAATATAATCCACTGCACAGTATCGGTATAAATAACCGCTTTCAGTCCTCCGAAAACAGTGTAAATAACCGCGGTTAAACCCATAATGAATACAGCAGTGTTTATATCTAAACTAGGGAAAGTAGCGGTGGCTAATTTGGCTCCCGCTAAAATCTGTGCCCCCGTAAACCCGATGTAACCAATGGTGCTAACAATAGCGGCTAAAAATGCCACTTTAGGATTAAAAAGGTGATAAAAAATCTCTGGAAAGGTAAAAAGCTTGTGCTTGCTACCGAGTTTAAAAACTTTTGGAATTAAAAAGTAAGCCGACAACCAAGCGCCAATTAAACCAGTAAAGAGCATCCAATTAC
This sequence comes from uncultured Schleiferiaceae bacterium, assembly GCA_963977415.1. Taxonomy (GTDB): domain Bacteria; phylum Bacteroidota; class Bacteroidia; order Flavobacteriales; family Schleiferiaceae; genus Croceimicrobium. Next base: position 19,105 of record CAXBOS010000001.1, read on the forward strand.
CTGATATTCCGATGGCAAATCCTAAACCGCCCAGGCCAATACTAAATCCGCCTCCTACGTCTGTAGCCACTACACTCAGTCCGATGTGGCCGCTACTCATTTTCCTACCGCCTACGTAATAATCATCAATATCTTTGTTGCTTCGCATAAAGTAGAAACCTACCCCAAGCATGGCGACTAAATAAAAAATAAATATGAGGAGATCTATGAGATTCGGCAAAACGCTAGCAAAGATGCAAAAACTCTATAAAATAGGGCCCTTTTTAGGCCTCTTATTCCTATCGGTTGCCTGTCAGCCTAAAGTAAATATCGCTTTTGATGGTTATTTAGAACCTTATATCGGTGACACTATTCCCTACAGTTTAGCTAGTCATGAAGAGCCCTCTAATAAGGTTTTGATATTCTTACCCCCTAGTTTAGACACGGTAAGTTTTGAAGAAACAGATTTATATAAAAAGATCTATCGTAATGGTTATGACATCTTATGCATTTACAAGGCACCAGCTAAAGGAGTCCTGTTTTACCCACGTAAAAATTTGGACTTTAAAGGGCAGCATGTTCAAAATGCCAATAACCTTATCCAACATTTAAAAAATAGTAAAAAGATACATCCAAAAGCTAATTTTAGTGTGATGGGCTTGGGCATGGGATCTTATATGGTACCCCTAATTTCGGCTACTCAAAATGCCGACACTTCCATTTTTATAAATGGCAGTCCTTTTAGTACCTTCTTAACCTATGAGCGTATTTGTGACGGAGATATACCTTTAACCGAAGCGCGTGCCGACTATATTAAACAAAAATTTGACATCGATTCTTTAAGTACGTTCAGAGTAAAAGTAGACGCTGTTAAAACGGATCATCCTGAAATGTTCACCTTAGGTAAATACACCAATATGTTTTGGTTGAGCTACCATGCCAATTTCTTTATCGAAGAATACCAAAATTTAACAGGTAAGGCCGTTTGGGTATTTTACGATGACTATCCCCTTAATAATGTTTCCGATCTCAGCTATCTAAAGGTTTTAGAAAGCACACGTCGCAATGCCACAGTAGATTATATCAACTTAGCAGGCAGTGGTTACTTTAAAGGCGAAGAATGGGAATCGCTGGAAGAATCTTTACTAAAGTTCTTCCCTAGCAATTAATCTTATTAACGCGGTTTTGATGTCTTCCTCCTTCAAATTTGGCAGATAAAAAGGCCGCTACAATGTCCATCGCTTGATCGGTACTAACGAAACGTGCCGGTAAAGCGAGAATATTAGCATCATTATGTTGACGAGCTAAAGAGGCTAATTCAGTCGTCCAGCAAAGCGCCGAGCGAATACCGGCATACTTATTAACGGTCATATTTATGCCATTGCCGCTTCCGCAGATGACAATTCCTAAATCAGCACTGCCGTTTAATACTGCTTTAGCTACGGGATGACCAAAATCTGGATAGTCTACACTGCTATGATCGTTGGTACCAAAATTATTAAAGACCGTACCCTCGGCACCAAATTTATCTATAATCGCCTTCTTTAAATCAGGACTCGCATGATCTCCACCTATTGCAATAATCATCTGTTAATAAGTATTTCTAAGTTTAATATTCCTTTGTTTTTCAATCTTTTACTATTAACAAGTATCACCTTAAAAACTAAAACCCTTGTTAATATATACTCACAAATTTCCCTTGTGTATTAACAAGTTTATCTGCTTTGGCTAAAATTTCTAAATAAGCTCTATCAATTGTTAAAAATTGTTGTTCACTTTTTCACCATCAAAGCCGAGCTTATGAACCTCTACCCTTCAATAATTTTTTCAAAAGTAAGTTGTTATTTCACATTCCTAACAATTGTTAATAGCATTATCTTTAGAGCAGTAAATGAAGTAGTTAATAGCCGAGGCATTGAAGATATCTTGTTAATAATTGTGGATAGAAAATAAAAGCAAGAACTTCGCCTAAAAGTTATCAGCCTTACTAACAGCCCATCATAAACATCATATTTTATTTAAAATAAAGAATACTATATATATATGTTATTAAAAAATCTGGTCTTCCTTGCTGTTTTTTGTTTTCCACTACTTTCGTTTTCTCAAACCGACAGTGGCAATGCAAAACTTAAAGTTTATTACTTCGAAAACGGCGTTAAAAGTAGCGAGGGACCTCTCGAAAATGGTAAACCAAACGGCTATTGGCGAAGCTATTACCGAAACGGAGTGCTCAAAGCAGAGGGCAATCGAAAGAACTTTCTTCTGGATGGTTTGTGGATTTTTTACAATCGAGAAGCATTGCCAACGGTGGACATCGAGTACAAAGATGGCTTAAAGAATGGTTTAAGACGAACTTACGAAGAGGGAAAAATTGTTAAAGAAGAACCTTTTGTTGATGATCAGCTTCAAGGTCTTACTCGATTTCTCTATCCCAATGGTGAAATAGCCAAGGAAGTTCCTTTTGAAGAAGGTAAAGAGAATGGTACTGGCTTCGAATATGCCGACGATGATGGACGAATTATTACCGTCTACACATACAAGGGGGGGACTTTAATTCGCAAACAAAACATCAATCGTTGGGATCAACAAAAGCAAAAACAAGGTTTATGGGTAAGCTTTCATAAAAATCGTCAAGTTGAGGTGGAAGGTCCCTATCGTAACGATTTAAAAAATGGCTATTGGAAGTTTTATCAGGCTAATGGTAACCTTATTCGCATCGAAAAATGGATTAACGGAGAGCTGCAAGAAGGCGCTGAAGAAGTAGCCAAAGTGGAAATAAAACGAACCATCAATCCTCAAACTGGAAAAGTTAGCTCTAAAGGGGCTTATCAAAATGGAAAAGCTACTGGTGTTCATCGTCAATACGACGAAAATGGAGAGGTTAGCAGCAGTACTTTATTTGATCAAGGAATTAAATTGGCCGAGGGTATTGTAGATGAGCAAGGACGAAAACAAGGTCCTTGGAAGTTTTTCTATCCAGACGGTTCACTGAAATCAGAAGGAAGCTATAAGGACGATTTAAAGGTGAACTCTTGGCGTTATTTCTTTGAGGATGGTAGCCTAGAGCAAGAAGGAAAATACAATGCAGGAGCAGCTACGGGAGAATGGAATTGGTATTTTACAAATGGTGAACTACGACGTACGGAAGAGTATTACAATGGGATGGAAGAAGGTATGTCAATAGAGTACAACGATACGGGTGCAGTTATAGCGCAGGGAGAATATGTAGAGGGTTTTAAAGAGGGAACTTGGACTTTAAATATCAATGACCACCGTGAAGAAGGAGCTTATTTTGAAGGTCTAAAAACTGGTCTATGGCGCCATTACTACCTCAGTAATAACAAGCTAAGCTTTGAAGGTAATTATGAAAATGGTAAAGAAAATGGTGAGCATATTTACTATTATGATAATGAAAATGTAAAACGACGTGGTCAATTTTCTTTTGGAGAAAGAGACGGTATTTGGGAGTTTTTTAACGAAGATGGTTCTCGCATTTTAACCATAGAATATGTTAATGGCGAGGAAGTTAAATACAACGGTAAGAAAATAGATTACGGCCGACGTTATGAAAAACAATTGGAAGCCGAACAAAAGCTAAACGCGCCAGAAGAAAATTAAAATGAAAGACGTTTTTCCCCGCCCGGTAGGTGAATGGATAGAATTAGACAGAGAAGTTAAGTATTCTAATCCTTGGATAGAATTGAGACATAGTAATGTGGCTTTTCCCAATGGCGGGAAAGGCATTTATGGTAAAGTGCATTTTAAAAATTTAGCAATCGGAATTTTAGCTATTACGGCTAAAGATGAAATTTTTCTAGTTGGTCAAGAACGCTTTCCTTTTGACGGTGCTTACAGCTGGGAGATAATCGAAGGCGGTGGCCCGCTGGAGGATGATCCCCTGGAAAGTGCAAAGAGAGAATTAAAGGAAGAAACGGGTTTGGTAGCGCAAAATTGGACCTTGATTCAAGAAATGCATCTTTCAAATTCCGTTTCCGACGAAAAGTCGATGGTTTATCTCGCCAGCGATTTGGAGCAATTTGAAGCCCAACCAGAAGAATCTGAAAAACTACAAGTAAAAAAAATACCATTTACAGAAGCTCTGCAAATGGTACTTAATGGCGATATAAAGGATAGTATAAGTGTAGCTGCTATTTTGCGCTACGAACTCCTTAAAAGGGGACTCTAAGCTTTACTGACAGTAAATTCAATGGAAGTTTCTTCCCATATTAGTTGTAAGCTTCCTTCTTTACTAAGATTGATATTTAACTTTTCGTGTTTTTCCACCTTCTTACTGTCTACTTCAAAACGCAGAATATCTTTATTTTCATCGTAGTTATAAGCACCCCATTGATCCCAAATACTATTGATGATAATGGTCCATTTACCTTCATTAGGAATTGTAAATAGACTGTATTTACCAGCTTTAACAAGCTGTTCGTTAAGTTTTACATCCTTATTAAATTCGATTACTGTTGCTTCATTAGCGCCCGTTCTCCAAACCTTTCCATAAGGCACTAAGTTTCCAAAGATTTCACGTCCCTTCATGGAGGTTTCACCATATTGAATTTTCACTTCAACATTGTCAATGTTTTCTGTTTTTTCTACTAAAGGACTAGCACGTTTTTCTTGGGCGATAAGTCCGTTGCTAAAAGTAAAAGCAAAAAGTAAAATAAGTAGTTTTTTCATGTTTCAGATATTTTACACAAAGTAAGCTTATTTTCAGATGAACTTAGAGCTAGCCGAACATCTTATATCAGAACATCAGGTAACTAGCCCAATATTTTTGTAATATTGGATGGGATTGGAACAGGGAAAGAGTATTAAGGTAAAATAACGGGGTGTTTAGAAAGTTAGGGCAAGCGATCGGTCTGATAGATCGCTATAAATATGAAGCTAGTACCTATAATGCGGAAAAGAGTTGCTATAATTTTAGTACAACTAATCTACGTTTTAGTGAGGTAAAAGGTTTTTTTAAAGAAGCTAAGGTTAAGGGTCTTTTTGATCCATACAACATTGAAAACAGCTTTCTTGAAATAGCCTGGCCAGTAAATGGTATAAAAACTGGAATCTTAGAACGAGACAAACAGTTGGTAGAAGCAAGCCACTTTTTCTTTGGCGAAGAATATCCAGAGATTATATTCAAAAGCACTTCGATTGAGGCTTATAAAAAAAAGCAGATTATCATAAATGGTACTTTAAGTATTAAAGAAATTAGTCAAGATATTTCGCTCTTTGCTTCTTATAGCTCTGATAATAGTGGACATATCATTTTTGTGGACTACGAATTAGATCGTTTTGATTTTAAAATAGGCGAGTCGGGAAGTTTTGCAATCGGAAGGCAAATTCAATTACAACTAGATATTGCTCTAAACTATTAAATAATCTAATTATCAGTAATTTACATTACTATATTTTTTATTTATTTATCTTTGCTGCTCGCTAATTTTTCATGAGAACACAGATCAGCATTCTATTAGTACTTTTTTCTTCTGCTTTTATGCAGATGAGGGGCGCTATGCTTGGTTCAGAGAAAAGTTTGGATAGTCTTTACTGGGTAGCTTTTGAGTCTTTAGAAAACGATATAGCTCGCTCTAAAAGAGAAGCGAGATTACTAATAAAGCTCGCTGCTACTGCTAAGGATAGGCAGTCTCAAGCTTATGGTTTTGATGTTTATGGTTTAGCCTTGTACTATGCCGACAATATAGACTCTGCACTTTTCTACACAAATAAGGCGATTGATTTATTTAAGGAAGTTGAGGATCAACAAGGGTTAAGCACAGCAATATATAACAAGAGCTTAATACTCGAATTCTTAGCCAAGTATAATTCATCTATAGTTTACCTTAATAAAGCACGTAAGATAGATCTTAAGAGAGGAGCTAAAACAGAGAGTGATTTATTTTATTATTACCGACTGGCCGATATTCTTTATAAGCAAGATCGTTATGATGAAGCTCTAGTTTATGCACATCTCTCTTTAAGTGCATTTCTAAAGGATGTAGATAATCATCCTTATATGAAGCCACGAATTTTTCTAAATCTTGCATGGCTTTATAAAGAACTGGATGTTTTAGAATTAGCAGAGTATTATGCTAAAGGAACCTATGTGCTTAGTCCTAAGAATATAGAGCTTAGTAATCGTTTAAGCAGTCTGCAGATACTGGCAGAAATTTCGCAAAAGAAAGGTTTAAATAATGAAGCAATATCTTTCTCTAGAAAAGCTTTAGAAATGGCTTTTCAGTACAAGGATCAATCAGAGATATTGTACGCCAAATCTATGTTAGCCTATAATCTTCAGAAAAAGAATTTGCGAGACCCTGAAGTCGCCAAGATTTGGGCAGACTTGGATGAATCCATGCAAGGTTTAAAAGACCATCAAAAAGATTTATCTATCCTTCTAGACCTTTATGATTATTATAAAGCTACCGAAAACTATCCTAAGGCTATTACTTACATTGAAGACTACAATCGTATCAAAAGCGAGTTGAATGTTTTAGATGTTCGTCAGATTAGAGCTGATTTTGAAAAAGAACTAGCCGAAAGCGAACGGGATATGATGTTAGCTAAAATAGCTCTCCGTGAAAAGGATAGCTTAGTTAAGAACCTTGTAATTATTGGAATTAGCACTATTCTTCTCGTATTATTGGTTATGCTCTTGCTATCCTTCAGGGCGAGAAAAAAAATAGTTTCCTTGAACGACTCTCTGCTTGCATCAAACGAGACTCTTAAAAGAAAAGAGGAAGAATTAAGGCGGTCCTTTGTAGAATTGGAACTGAATTACGAGGAAATAAATAATTTAAATAATTCTAAAGATCGTTTACTTTCTATCCTGTCACATGATCTTAAGCAACCTTTTAACCAAATTATTGCTGTACTAGACTTAATTGATCAGGATATTTTAAATTACGAAGAGCGTAAAGAAATTTTAGCTGAATTAAAAACCTCGGTAGAAGAAACTAGCAGCATGGTTAATAATCTACTACAGTGGAGTAAATCACAATTTGAGGGTACTTTATATAAACCAGAATTGTTAAACCTTAACATAATAGCCAAAAGAGTAAGTTTAGAGTTATCGGTATTATTAAAGAAGAAATCTATTTATTTAGACTTTGCTGTAGACGATAAACTTTTTTTGAAAGCTGATGAAGCTCAATTATCCAGCATAATTAGAAATCTTTTAAGCAATGCTTTTAAGTTTTCTGAAGTTAATAGCGTAATTCATATTTCTAGCGGCATAAGCGAAAATGGAAATTATGTACTCTTACATATTCAAGACCAAGGTATTGGCATGACCCAGCAGCAAATAAAAAGGGTACTTAGTAGCGATAACCAATCATCTATGCCGGGTACTAATAATGAACTTGGAACCGGTATTGGTATGATGATAGTCCAAGACTTTATTAAACAGAATAAGGGTTATTTAGAGGTAAAGAGTACAATAGGAGAGGGTTCTACCTTTACAATTGCACTTCCTTTTGATAAAATAAAGAACTTACAGCATCACCAATAGGCTCTGGTATTTTTAGATTTAGCTCTTAATTTTATATACTTAAAAATTAAAAGTGCTATTACTGCTATACTGCTACTACTAATAAGTGGTTGTGGAATTTCTTCCACAAAGGAATGGCGATAGTAAATACCAAAAGTGGCCCAAGAAATCGCGAGGGCATAAAATAGATCTACATTATATTGCAAAAAGGCTAAGGCTAGCAAGCCTGCAATTAAAATTAAAATAGCGGTATAAAATTCTGCGGGTAATCCCCAACCATTGAAATTATAATGTACCAATACCGCCGCGGTATTAGCAATGGTAGCGACACTAATCCAACCCAAGTAAAGACTGAAAGGAAGGTGCATAAAAAAGCGTTCACTGTGCTTAGTTTGTCTAACACCAATACCTAAATTTCGATAGATCTGGATAAGACTAAATAGCAAGCCAATCATGATAAATAAGGCCAGTAGAGGCAAAAGATAGTGCCAGGCAAAAAGCCAAGCTACGTTTAAAACACTACTAATACTAAACCATAATCCTATTAAGGATTGTCCAAGTAAGTTGCGTTGATTTTTTTTAAGTAATGCAAAAATCTGATAGATAATAGAACCGAAAAGGCTTAGGTAAATAATACCCCAAATAGCAAAAGTAAAACCGACAGGTACAAATAGATTGGGATATAGATCGGATATAGCCCCAGTGCTCATACCGTTTAAGGGTAAAGAAACTGCTAAATAATTAAAAACAATCATGGCTGCCAGGGCCAAGGTATTTAGTGCAGTGAGTAAGTAATATTTGCGTTCCATATGTAGTTAACCTACAAAAAGGTGTTTAGTTTAACGGAAGGCGCTTTCTAAAACATTACCCACCCAATACGAAAGGGCTGCTGCCGCTGTTCCTAAAAATAAGGTTTCTAAGACGCTACGTAGAACAGATATTTGGTTTATCAGGGCTTTTAGATAACCGATAATAAAAAAGGCAATCCCAGTTAAAACTGAAGAAACAAGAAACAAATTGGTGCCGGCGGGAATTATTCCGAAATAAGCAATCACGTAACTAATAAGAGGAATAAAGCCAAATATTAGAAAGCTCAAGAATGTTACACCACCCATGGCAAAAGGCGATTTTGTTTCCTCGCTCATATCCAGCTCTTCTTTCATCATTACATCAACCCAACGATCTTTGTCTTCGGTAATTTTATTTACTACTTGTTCAAGTAATTCACCACTAAAGCCCTTGGAACGGTAAATATCACGCACTTCTTCTTTTTCCTTGGCGGGTAAATTATCAACTTCCCAGTATTCAATTCTCTTGTGCTTATTGTAGTTTTCTTTTTCACTTTTAGTTGATAAGTAACTACCAACGCTCATAGAAAAACCATCGGCAATAAGGTTAGCAAATCCAAGAATAATTACCACTTCACTGCTAAAGTTAGCTCCTGCCGATCCGGCAACAACCGCAAAAGTGGTTACACTGCCATCGATGCCACCGTAAACAAATTCACCCAAATACTCTTGAAAACGATTTACCCATCGATGTTTACTACCGTGGATTCGATCTTCTTTTAGGACCTTAGAACTCATATTAGTGGTAATTTTGCAATCAAAGATACTCCATGCCATCAACAAGGCTTTATCCCAAACCGTGCTTGTCGCTTCTTTTTATACTATTTATAGGCACTTTAAGCAATGCGCTTCTGGCGCAAGCCCAAACCGTAACAGACCCTTCGTATTGGCTGGTAGCGCATACCGAGTTTAAATTTACAAATAAATGGTGCACTTTCGTAGAGCTGGAAGAACGTCGCTTTATCAATCCTGAAAGGGCTTTACAGAGATCTTTGCCTTTACTAGGGCTCAAGTACAAAGCGAACGAAAGATTTAATTTTGAGGTAGATTATTTAAACTTCAAGATTTTCTCACCGCAAATTGCTGATACTGAAATTAATGCTCACATTTTAGAACAACGCCTCAGTTTTGCGGCTAGTTATAATTTTGGAAAAAAGCGCCGATTTAGTATTCGCTTAAAAGATGAGTACCGCCTTTTTGATTTAACTCCGGATGATGGTAAATTGGAGTTTAAACGCGCTATTAATCGCATGCGAATTAGAGTAGCGCATAAACTACCGCTCAAGGCAGATTGGGTGCTAAATACATCGGCGGAGCTGCTACTAAATTATGCGGCTAATACCAGTATCAAGACTTTTGATCAAAGTCGCTTATACTTGGGTTTTGTGTATCAATTAAGCCCTTCGCATAGCTTAGATATAGGTTATCTTCACTGGTATCAAGAAAGCCGTACTACGGCGCTGTTTTTTAACAGACATATAGTACGGCTTGGATGGGTTTATACTTTAGATCTTAGACCTACAAATCAAACTTAATACCTTGGGCTAAAGGTAATTCGGTAGAATAGTTAATGGTATTGGTTTGGCGACGCATATAAGCTTTCCAAGCATCAGAACCACTTTCGCGACCACCACCGGTTTCTTTTTCACCACCGAAGGCACCACCAATTTCGGCACCACTAGTACCAATATTTACATTGGCAATACCACAATCGCTACCCGCAACGGAAAGGAATAATTCACTTTCGCGCATGTTGGTCGTCATAATGGCTGAAGACAATCCTTGTGGCACATCGTTTTGTAAGGCAATAGCTTCTTCTAAAGTGCTGTATTTCATTAAGTACAAAATAGGTGCAAAGGTTTCATGCTGTACAATAGCATAATGGTTTTCTACTTCGGCAATACAGGGTTTTACATAACAACCACTTTTGTATTCTTCACCGCTTAAAACACCACCTTCAACTAGCATTGAACCACCTTCTTTTTCGATAGCTTCTAATGAATTTAAATAGGCATCTACCGCAAGGGTATCGATTAGTGGCCCAACATGATTATTGGTATCTAATGGATTTCCAATACGTAAGTGAGCATAAGCTGCTTTGAGTTTTTCTTTAACCTGCTCGTACATATTCTCGTGGATAATCAAACGGCGGGTAGAGGTGCAACGTTGTCCGCAAGTACCAACCGCTCCAAATACCGCTCCTACTAAAGTAGATTCTAAGTCGGCATTTTCGGTAATGATAATAGCATTATTACCACCTAATTCGAGGATTGACTTTCCAAAACGACCAGCAACAGCTTTACCAACTTCACGTCCCATGCGGGTGGATCCCGTGGCAGAAATTAAAGGAACTCTAGCATCATTGGTCATCCACTCGCCGGTAGATACGCCACCATTAATAATACAGCTAATACCTTCTGGTAGGTTGTTTTCAGCCAAAACTTCGGCAAAAATGTTTTGACAAGCAATACTACAAAGAGCTACTTTTTCCGATGGTTTCCAAACGGTAACATTACCACAAACCCAGGCCAGGGCAGTGTTCCAGCACCATACTGCAACCGGGAAGTTGAAGGCAGAAATAATTCCTACTGTACCAAGCGGATGCCATTGTTCGTACATACGGTGTAAAGGGCGCTCGGAGTGCATGGTTAAACCGTAAAGTTGACGGCTTAATCCTACGGCAAAATCGCAGATATCAATCATTTCTTGCACTTCACCCCAACCTTCTTGGAGAGATTTACCCATTTCTAAGGAAACGAGTTTACCTAAAGAGTCTTTCTTTTCGCGCAGTTTTAAACCAAATTGACGCACAATTTCACCCCTTTGTGGAGCAGGAACCATACGCCATTCTTTGAAGGCTTCTTGACTGCTTTTAATAATTTTATCGTAGTCTTCTGCTGAGGTTTCACTAACCTTGGCTAATAATTGCCCATCTACGGGAGTGTAAGAGGAAATTAGATTGTCGCCAATAGCTAGCGATTTTTGCCCGGTAGAGCTGCCGCTATTAACATCCTTTATCCCTAAATCTTTTAAAATTTCTTGTATTTCTGAGAGGTTCATAAATGTAAATTTGTGCCACGAAATTAAGTTTTTATATAGGGATAAACGCTGATTTCCCGAGATTTTAGTCTGAAAGAATATGTACGAATTAATAGCGCTTAAAGAATTATCAAGCAACGAAAATGGTAGCACCCACGAATTTGAAGCGATTCAAAGTGAGGGATATTTATTAGCTACACGTAAAGCAGGCACTTTAAGTGGAAACCATTACCATAAAGGTGATTCCTTAGCTAAGAATCCGGAAAGCCTAGTATTGGTGCAGGGAAAGGTAAAGCTAAGTGTGAAGTCATTGGAAACAGGAGACAAGGAGGAACGAGTGATAGAATCTCCCATTATTATCCGCATAAAGCCCAAGGTGCTTCACAGCTTGGAAGCTTTAACGGATATAATTTTTCTTGAGTTTAATTCTTTAGATGAGCATAAAGCAGATACCTACTATCCTACCTGAGACGATTATGTTTCACTGAGCTGTGGTTCCTCTGCTTAACGGTTTAGCATCATATCTTTAGGATAAGAGACCTTGTAGCGGAGTTTTTTACTCACTTCTGTTTTAGCAGGAATATTAATTTTCCAGCGTATCTCGCCCTGAGCTAATTGCGAAATTTTTAGTTTATCGATTTCCATCTCTACTTTAATATCCTCGTGTTGAGCGACTGGAATTTGATCGATTAAAACTAAATCGATAGCGCTGGCTTTTTTATTGAAGACCTTCAGTTCGTAAGCGTAGGATGCGGTTTTTCTAGATCCTAAAAAGCTATTGCCACTTTCTTCTTTTAAGCGCTCTCTTTGTACTACTATATCGGCATCTTTACCTAACGATAGCTCTAAACTATCACTACCAGAATTAGCATTGAGATAACTTGTACCTACGTAATTACCTTGATTATAAAGCGATATTTCACCATCTTCTAATTGGTAGTCGGTCCAATCGTAAATTTTGGCAATTAAATAAGCGGCAGGATCTAATTTGGGAATACTCTGGTACTCGTAATAAGCAGGAATTTCGAGATCACGTAAAAGGTTAGTTTCTTGTTTACCGCTGGCAATACTTACTTTCTCAGCGATAATGAAACTACGGCTCATGAGATTTGTACTGATAGAGTTGGCGCTATTGGCGCTAAAGACTACATCTTTTGCCATATCAAAAGATTCAGCGGTGCTACTTTTATACATTCTCGGTGAAGCATCGGCTCGGGCGCCACGAATATTTTGCGCCTGTATAGGATAAAGAAAGTCTGGATAAAGAGTAGGAATTTGCCCATTAGCTAGCATAGAACCAGTGTTTAACTCCAGGTTTACATTGGTCCAATCTTCCCCTGTGTTTTGGTAAATTACTGCTTTATGCGAAAGCTTTACGGGCTTATCTAAGCTTTCCACCTTAAGATCGTAGTTACTGGTCCAACCGGCCTGATTGTTTTGATAGATAAGACTAAGCTTTACGCGTTGTGCTTTAGGACTCATCAGCACGGCGCTTATGGTAATATTATTAAGACGTAAGGCCTCAATTTTTTGCAGCAGTTCTTTTTGTAATTGTTGCAGCTCTTTCTGTAGGCTCACGCGCGCTTGCTCTAATTTACTGATGGCACGCGCATTAATGCTTCGCTCCTGCTTAACATATTGGCTAATTTCTTTCAATTGAATAAGGCTATAACCGTCCGTGCCGCCAATATTGCTATTACTTTCTAAGTATTTAAGCTCTAGAACTAAGCCTTCTTTCTCGTCGTTTAAACTTTGCTGTTGCTTTTTATTCGCCTCTATCGCTTCTTTAAGGATATTTAAGGAAGGGTGTTGCTGAATAGAATCGTCACTTAATCTTTGATGGCTGACGCTAAGAAGACTAAGGGAAGCGAGGCCTTTTATTTGAATGCTCTTCGGATCTAAATTTCCGCTTAAGCCTTTAAAGCTAATGGTGTTGTTGCCAGCTTTTAAGTTTAGACTAGCATCTCTTTGAATTTGAGCACCTTGCTTGTAAACCTTTACATGGCTAATGGGATAAGAATCGGCACTGTTTTGAGCAAATACGCTGCTGCTTATGAGGAGGGCAAAAAGAAAAGTTCGCATCAAATTTTAATTTGAAACGAACTTAACTTATTTTAATTATCAACCGACCTTATTAAGCTGGTTTAACTTGCAATTTAGTTTTAGAGCGATTACCAACCGTCCATAATACAATGGTTAAGGTTAAGATAAAGAGTTGTCCTAAAAGCGTTTCATAGGTAGGATAAATGCCTAGGGCATCAACGCGGAAATCAATTGGCAAAACGGTGATGTTGATATTGCCAGCTTCTTGTATAGCACTTAAACCTTTACCCGTTAATACCACCGCAAGGAATGAAATAACTATGGCGGAATACTTAAAGAGTTTAGCGATAGGTAACTTTTTAGAATATTTAAGTAATAAAACAGAGATGATCCCTAATAAAATAAAGGCGAATACAATACCACCACCAAAGGCGCTTTGCTGAGCTTCACCAACCTCTAAGCTTAAAGCAGAAAGGAATAAGACCGATTCAAAGGCTTCTCTAAAAACTACTAAAAAGGATAAAAAGGCAAGACCAATCGTACTTTCTTTACGGGCAATATTTTGGATTTTACTCTTAACATAGGCTTGCCATTTACCCGCTTCCGACTTACTGTGCATCCAAAAACCAACATAGAGTAAAACACCTACTGCAAAGAGGGCAACGACTCCTTCCATTAGTTCACGGTCGGCGCCAGAAAAGGTAAAAAGTTTACCCGCAGCCATCCACATCAAAAGACCCGCTACAATAGCGCTTATCCAACCTACGTGTACATAAACATTTACCTTGGGAATATTAATTGCACGAAGTACGCTGAGAATGGTTACTACCACTAAAAAGGCTTCCAAACCTTCTCTAAGAATAATGGAAAAGGAAAGTAAGAAGGCTAACCAGGCTGAAAATGTTTTTTCTTTTAACAGGACCTTAGCCTCATTAATCATGCTAATGCCTTTTTTAATTTGAGCCGAAACTAAAGCGGGATCTTTGCCGGTTTCAATCGAGCTACGAACTTTTCCTAACTCACCTTCTAATTGGGCGGCGAAGGTGGCATCGCTTGCACGTAATTGAATTTCCACGGGTTCAACGCCTTCTAAGTAAGCGGTTAATGCCAAAGTACGTGCACCACTAATATCGCCATCTGCGTAAGCGGTATTAGCCTCATTTAGATAGTTAATGGCTTGCTCTAGATAGCTACCTTTATTTTGTTCGGCTATTTCTTTCGGAAACAGGCGTAAAGCAGCAATGGCTTGCGATCCCTCTTCTAGTCCTAAAGAAGAACTAAGTTCTATATTGCTTTGCGACGCTAATTCTTCTAATCCGACGGTGATATTCAGATCCAAATCTTCGGCTTTCACCTTATTGCTGCTGTGAGGGAGGCTCAAGACATAAAAAGCTAGGTCCCAAATTTCGTCATCGCTTAACTCGTCAAAGGCGCGCATAGCCGTATTATTAACCCCCAAACGAATGGTATTATAAGCTTGAAATGGAGAAAGGCCGTTCGCCTTTTCGGGGTTATGGAAATTAGTAGGCGCGGGCTCTAAGCCATTGGCAAGACTGCCATTACCCATACCGTTTTCACCATGGCAGCTTTTACAATGTAAAGCGTAAAGTTGACGGCCATTGGTTAAGAGTGGCCATCTTTTAGGAGCAATCTCGAGGGCGTAGCTCGATATAATTTTCTGTTTAATAGAGTTCGAAACGGAGCTAACCTTTTCTTGACTCGCTTTTTCTTTGATGAGTGTTTGTAGTAATTGGATGTCGGATTTAACAGAAGCAGGTGCATTTTCACCCAGTGTGCTAATGGTGCTAGCAAACTCCGACATCTCGCTGTATTCCGCTGTATTAACCACTTGTCCTTGATTAACAGCCATGGAATAATCCACCGCGATATAGTCTAAAAGGTGCACCATCATGCGTGCATTACTATTCTTCTCATTTGCTTTTAAAACTACGCTGAGCAATAAAAGTGTTCCTGCAACAAAGTATCTCAAAACCCTCATATCTTATTTAGACCAATTAAAAATAGAAAGCAAAAATACTAATGAGAAATCTTTTAAAAGAAGATATTTATCAGTTTTTCTAAAGTTTTCAAAGGGCCTATCTATAGAGTGCGTCTGAGGCTAAGATTTAATGTCTCCTGTTCACCTGAAGCGCATTGTCTATTGCGCTTTTGCAGATGGGAAAAATGAATAGCTAAAGCAAAAAAAAAGCAGCACTACATCAGTAGTACTGCTTTGTGAGGTTCCGAGCGGATTCGAACCGCTGTAGACGGTTTTGCAGACCGCTGCCTAGCCACTCGGCCACGGAACCATTAATTGGGCTGCGAAGATAAAAAATCTAATCGCTATTTGTTCTTCCTTTTGCGCATTAATTCAATACTCACCTTTTTTACGTCTCCGTTGATAGGTGGATTGAGCTTGGAGAGTTTAATTTTCAGTTTTTTAACCTTCGGCATTTCTTCGAAAATACTGTCGCTAATACGTTTGGCAACGGTTTCAATAAGCTTAGCGCGATTAGAAACATGCTCTTGCACGATACGATTTATGCTAACATAATCCATAGTATGGTGCAAGTCATCACTTTCGTAAGATGCGCTAATATCACCCCACACAAATACAGAAACTTCGTATTCGGTGCCAATTTTTCCTTCTTCATCAAGGCATCCATGATAAGCATAGAGACGGATGCCCTCAACTGCAATTTTGTCCATTAGGCCGGAAGTTTCTCTAAAGCAGTGTCAATACGCGCAAGACTCTCTTCTTTGCCTAAAATGGCACAAACCTCAAACATAGATGGTCCCATGCCGGCGCCAGTAACGGCTAAACGAAAAGCAGGACCCACTTTACCAAATCCTAATTCTTTGGATTCGAGATAAGATTTAAAGGCTTTTTCAATCGATTCAATATTAAAATTGTCCAATTGGGAGAATATCTCTCTTAGGTCAATTAGGTAAGAGCGGCTTTCAGTATTCCATTTTTTGCTAGTAGTTTTTTCGTCGTATTCGCTAGGGGCAACAAAGAATACACTGCTTTCATTCCATAAATCGCTTAGAAAAACGGCTCGGTCTTTAATAAGACTAGCAATGGAAGTGGCCTTAGCAAGATCAACAGTAATATTATGCTCTGCGGCTTGTGACTGCAGGCTTTCACCCAGCTGTTCATCACTAAGTTGACGGAGATATTGTTGGTTAAACCATTTGGTTTTATCATGATCGTATCGAGCTCCAGCTTTGTGAACTTTTTCTAAGCTAAATGCTTCACTTAATTCTTCTAAGGTGAAAAGCTCTTGATCTGTCCCTGGGTTCCAGCCTAAAAAGGCAAGCATATTAACAAAGGCCTGAGGAAAATAGCCTTTTTCGCGGTAACCGCTAAAGCTATCGCCATTTTCAGGATTATTCCATTCTAAAGGAAATACCGGAAATCCTAGACGGTCGCCATCGCGTTTGCTCAGTTTACCATTACCATCAGGTTTTAATAAAAGAGGTAAGTGAGCGAATTTAGGCATGGTATCTTCCCAACCTAAGTAACGATACATTAACAAATGCAAAGGGGCCGAGGGTAACCATTCTTCACCGCGAATTACGTGGCTAATTTTCATTAAATGATCATCCACAATATTGGCCATATGGTAGGTTGGCATACCATCCGACTTAAAGAGAACTTTGTCGTCCATGTTATTGGTATTCACTTTTACCCAACCTCTAATGATGTCCTCAAATTTAACTTCTTCATTACGAGGAAGTTTAATACGAACTACATAGGGTTCGCCAGCCGCCAATAGTTTTTCAACCTCTTCTCCCGAAAGGGTGAGCGAGTTACGCATGCTATTGCGCGTTACGTGGTTGTATTGCCAGTTGGGAGAACCAGCTTGTTTCGCTAAATCGCGTACGGCCTCAAGTTGTTCGCTCGTATCAAAAGCATAATAAGCATGACCGCTGGCCAATAATTGTTCGACGTATTTTTTATAAAGGCCAGTTTCTTTGCGTTCCGATTGGCGGTAAGGACCGCAGTCGCCACCAAAACCTTGACCTTCATCGGGAACAATACCACACCATTTTAAAGAATCAATGATGTATTTTTCGGCACCTGGAACAAAGCGTGTTTGATCGGTGTCTTCCACACGGAGAATAAATTCACCCTTGTGTTTTTTAGCAAATAAATAGTTGTATAATGCCGTTCTTACACCACCCATATGAAGTGGTCCTGTTGGACTTGGGGCGAAGCGAACACGTACTGTATTTGATTCCATAAAAGCTCTTTTAAAAGGCGGCAAAGGTAATTATATAAAAGGCTTATTACCTTTGAATTTATGCTTAATGATATATGAAGAATTTTGAAGGCCTAAAACAGAATCTAGAATCCTATCTACGGAAGTGGTACTTGCTGCGCATGCTAAGAGGATTAGCCTTATTCTTGGGCTTTTTCTTTTGCTATTTCCTCCTAGTTACATTTACAGAATATTTTTTATATCTCACTGAAGGTCAGCGAAAAGCAATATTTTTCACGGGGGTCTTTTTAGCGGTAGTTGGTTCTTCGTATTATTTTATTTACCCGCTTTTGCAGATTCTTAAACTGGCAAGACGTTCGACCTATAGTGAAGTGGCACAAATGATTGGGCGTAAGATTGATGGAGTGGATGATAAGATCCTAAACACTTTGCAATTGGGAGAAAACCTCGGCAATAAGCAAAGTGATTTGATTAAAGCGGCCATTGAGCAGAAGTCTGAGGAATTAAGTTTTTATAATTTTAAAGAGACGCTTTCTTGGAAAAGTTTGTCTCGTGTGGCTTTATTTTTAAGCCTACCACTTTCGTTGATTGTTATTCTTTCCTTAAGTACTCAAGGTAGATTGGTTCTGAGTAGTAGCGAGCGATTATTACGATATAACGATGACTTTAGCCCTCCTGCACCCTTTCAATTTGTTCCGGAAAAGAAGGAGTATTGGGTAGAGTATGGAGAAGACTTAGATTTAAGGGTTGACATTTCGGGACTGAAGCAGCCGTCTGAATTAAAAGCTTTTTTGAACGATAGTGAATATCGACTAGTTAAAATTGATGGCACTTGGCAGTTAAAGCTTGAGAATGTTATTGAGGATTGTGTTTTACAATATGAGGCCCTCGGTTATCGCAGTAATACTATTGAGATTAAGACCTATAAAAGTCCGCGCATTGGTCTCTTAGAAATTACCGTTACCCCCCCCTCATACACAGGTTTGCAGGAAAAGGTAATGCCATACAGTCAAAATATAAAGGCCTTACAGGGCTCTAATATTAGCTTGCGTTTGCAGTTGGAAAATACAGATAAGGCCGTTTTTCTTAGTGAAGGAGATAGTTTAACTATAAAGGAAAGTAGCTTAAGTTTTCGGCTAGATGAAAGTCTGGTTTACGGCATTTCTTTAGAGAATGGTTTCAACAAAGCCTTATTTTTTAGTAAGTCAAAGCTTGAAGCGATTCCCGATAAAGCTCCGGAGATTCATGCTGTTTATCGCTTTACAGATTTAGATTCAAATAGAATCGCGGTAACAATTAGAGCGAAAGACGATTTTGGTTTGTCGAAATTACGAAGGGTTGAGAGACTAGGGGAAGAAGAAACTGAATTTAGTATTGAGGCAAATGATCTTGGTTTTTATGAAGAGATCATAAGCTTGGATGAGCTTGAAGGCGGTAAGAGTTTCTCAATGTATTATCGGATATCGGATAATAATACCATGTATGGTCCATCCTGGTCTCGTTCGGAAAGCTTTAGTTTAAAACTTTTGACTAGTCAAGAGAAGAAAGCCAAACAGGCAAAAATGGAGGCTTCTATGATGGAGTCTTTCCAAGAACTGAAGAAGGGTAGAGAGGAATTAAACGAGGCTTTGAAGGATTTAGAAGTGAAAAAGTCGAATAAGCAAGACTGGCGAGAAGAAGAAAAGTTAAAGGACTTGCTAAAAGAATTAGAGGCTAAGCAAAAGGAAAGTAAAGAGAAACGTAGGGATTTGGAGAAGTTAGTTGAAAAGGATCTAACTAAAAAGGAGGAATTAAAGGATCAGTTAAAAGTTTTAAGTGAGACTGAAAGGAAAATAGAAGAGTTGCGGAAGGAGATAGAATCGCTGTTATCGAAAAATGAAAAGGAAGAACTGCAGCAAAAGTTAAAAGAACTGCAGCAAGAAAACAAAGAGCAGCTTCGTCGAGAGCAACGTTTGGACGACTTGCTAAAGGACTTATTGTTTCAAAGAGACATTTTAAGGACCATTGAGGATTATAAAGAGCTATCGGAAGAACTTAAAAAGGACAATCCAGAAAGCGATAAAGGGGCGGAAGACTATAAAGAAAAGGCTGCTGCCTTGGAAGATAAGTTGAAAGAACACAAGGAAGATTCGAAGGAGTTAGCAGACTTATTGGAAAGTGAAGAGTTTAAAAAGGAAAGCGAAGAGCTAAAGAAAAATTTGGATAAGGCAGCTAATTCTGAGAAACAGAATGATGCAAATGATTCAAAAGCGAGTAAGGATAAAGCAGGGGATAATGCCTCGGAAATGAGTGAATCTTTATCGGCGATGATGGAGGGTATGCAAGCAAAGGCTTTAACAATGAATATGCAAGCTCTGCGTAGGATATTGGAAAATTTAGAGCGCTTTAGTCACGATGTAGAAGCGTATAAGGAAGGTGTTTCTAGTTTGGAAAAGAATGATCCAGCTTTTCGCTCTTGGTTAAAGAAAGGAAGTGTTTTGGCGTCCAATGGTAAGGTTATAAATGATAGCCTTGTTGCTTTAAGTGAAAAGGCTCCCGAAATTAAGGATAAGGTTTTTAAACACTTAAATGAAATGCAGTATCAGCTTACTTCGGCCCAAGGGCATTTGCAGGAGGTTGAATTAATGAAGTCATCTAGTGCTGGACAGTTTAGTATGATGGCGGCTAATGAGCTAGCTCTACTCTTGGATGATGCCATGCAGAACATGATGTCTATGATGGCAAGTAAGAAGAAGGGAGAGCAGAACTGCGAGAAGCCGGGCGGTGGTAAGCCCAAGCCAGGCAGTATGAGTGAGAAGCTTGGCAAGATGGGTAAGATGATAGAGAAGTTGGAAAAAGGTTCTCAGCCAGGTTCTAAAGGGGAAGGGGAAGGTCCAGACGGCAAAAGTATCGGTCAGGTATTAAGTGAGCAGGAGTCTTTAAGAGAGGCTCTGCAGGAAATGGATAAAGAAGGAGGAAAGGAAAATGGTAATGCTAAGCCTTTAGATCAGGAACTGGATGAAATGGAAGATTTACTTTTAGAAAAGAACTTTTCTGAATACATAGAACGCTTTAAGAGAGTAGAAACCCGTTTACTCGAAAGTGAGAAAGCGGATATGGAGCGGAAGCAAAAGGAAGAGCGGATGAGTAAATCGGCGGATGAGTTGGAAATGCGAGATGTGGAGAAGGGAGAATTAAATGACAAGAAAAAGTCGCAACAGAAAGATATTTTACGACTAAGTCCACTTTTAATAAATCCTTTTTATCAGGAGCGGTGAGAACAAGTATTCATTTTTTAGGGGAGCTACCCCAGGAAGTACAAAATTTTCAGGAAGAGCTAAAAAAATGGCTAATTTCCGTGGCTTTTGAGCGCGGATTTCAAATTCGTCGACTGGTTTATCATTTCTTAAACAATGAGGCCAGCAGAAGGCTTAATTTTGATTTTTTATCTCACGATTATCCCACAGACATCATTACCATGGATCATTCCCAAGAAAGAGGCTTAGAAGTGGAGATGTTTTTAGGTTATCAAATAATCGCTGAGAATGCAAAGGTTTTTTCAGTTGCTTTCTCAGATGAATTGGATCGAGTAATGGTACATGGCCTTTTACATTGTATTGGCTTTGATGATAAGACGGAAACAGAATTTGATAGGATGAAAGCGGAGGAGAATATTTGTTTAATTTCGCGGCCCAAATCTTTGTTAGAAAGGTAATTAGCATTTAAGATGGATAAGAATTACGAAGTTATAGTTGTGGGTGGAGGTCATGCTGGCGCAGAAGCGGCAGCAGCGGCGTCAAGGATGGGTGCTAAAACACTTTTGGTGACCATGAACTTGCAGACAATCGGACAAATGTCTTGTAATCCTGCTATGGGTGGAATAGCCAAAGGCCAAATAGTGAGGGAGATTGACGCATTAGGCGGTTTAAGCGGCATTATAACGGATAAGACGGCGATACAGTTTCGAATGCTCAATCGGAGTAAAGGTCCTGCAATGTGGTCGCCACGAGTGCAAAGTGACCGTTGGCGATTTGCGGAAGAATGGCGCTTAGCCTTGGAAGCGATCCCCACTTTAGATTTCTTTCAGGATATGGTCGTGGATCTTATTGCTGAAGGCGACAAGATAAAAGGTGTAGTTACCGGTATTGGAACTCGTTTTTATGCGCCCAAGGTTATTTTAACGAATGGAACTTTTCTGAATGGATTAATTCATATCGGTGAAAAGCAATTTGGTGGTGGACGAGCAGGAGAACGGGCTTCGGTAGGCTTAACAAAAGTTTTAGAAGGCTTTGGTTTCGAAGCGGGGAGAATGAAAACCGGAACTCCTCCTCGGGTGGACGGCCGTAGCTTGGATTACTCCAAGATGGAAGAACAGAAGGGTGATGAGCAACCAGAGAAATTTAGTTTTAGCAGTGAAACAAAAGCATTAGTAAAGCAACGGAGCTGTTATATAACTTATACAAGTCCAGAAGTGCACGAGGCCTTGAAAGAGGGTTTTGATCGGAGTCCTATGTTTAATGGTGCCATCGAAAGCAAAGGGCCGCGTTATTGTCCTAGTATAGAAGATAAAATCAATCGTTTTGCAGACAAGGATAGGCACCAAATCTTTGTGGAACCGGAGGGATGGAATACAGTAGAGGTCTATGTAAATGGCTTTAGCACATCCTTACCGGAAGAAGTGCAGGAAAAGGCATTGCGGAAAATTGCAGGTTTTGAGAATGCTAAAATTTTCCGTCCTGGATATGCAATAGAATATGATTTCTTTCAGCCGACGCAGTTAAAAAAGACTTTAGAAACCAAATTAATGAAAGGCTTGTATTTTGCAGGCCAGATTAATGGGACCACTGGTTATGAGGAAGCAGCTTGCCAAGGTCTGATGGCGGCAATAAACGCAGTTAGAAGCTTAAGAGGTTACGAGGACTTTGTTTTAGGGCGTAATGAGGCGTATATGGGTGTTCTTATTGATGACTTGGTCAGCAAAGGCACGGAGGAGCCTTATCGCATGTTTACCAGCAGAGCAGAGCATAGAATTTTATTGAGGCAGGACAATGCGGATAGCAGATTGAGTGAGAAGGGTTTTGAAATAGACCTTTTATCAAGGGAAAGATTAGAAGAGTTTCACGTGAAACAATCTCGCCAAAAACTCTTAATGAAATATATCAAAAGCCTATCTGTTAAAATGGACGAGGTAAACCCAATATTAGAGGCCAAAGGCTTAAGTCCGATAGATCAGACGGTGAAGTTTGACAGGGTTTTAAGTAGGCCGCAATTGGGTTTTGCCGACTTTAAATCTCTGGATTCTTTAGCTACTATGGTTGATAAAGAAGGAATTTTGCAAGAAGATATTGACTCTGTGGAGATAGCTTTAAAATACAGTGGTTACATTGACAAAGAGGTTGATAATGCTAACAAGTTAGATAGATTAGAAAACCTTAAAATACCTGCTGATTTTGATTACAGTTTACTGAAAAGTATGAGTTATGAAGCTAGGGAAAAATTAACCAAATTGAAACCAGTCACTATAAAGGAAGCAAAAGCGGTAAGTGGTGTCTCTCCATCAGACATTAGCGTTTTGTTAGTTTATATGGGGCGTTAGTTTCACGTGAAACATGAAGAAAATAGAGGCGTGTCCGCTATGCGGAAAAAATGATTTTGTAAGTGTTCGTAAGGCCCCTTACTATAGAGGTAAAGAGGAAATATTCAATATCGATTCGTGCACGAGTTGTGGTTTTTGGTTTACCAATCCCCAGCCAGAAGGTGCCGGTTTAGCGGCTTATTATGAAAGTGACGATTATGTAAGCCACACCGATGGTACAGGTAGTATACTGGATATAGTATATAATTGGGTGAGAAATTATGCTTTAAACAAGAAGCTTTCTTTAGTTGAATCTGCGGTTAGAAATAAAAACACTTTACTTGATTACGGTGCGGGCACAGGCGCTTTCTTAGCAAGAGCGAAAGAAAAGTCTTGGACTGTTACGGGAATAGAGCCTTCTGAAGTAGCGAGGGAAAATGCTAAATTAAAAGGGGTAGACCTTTTAAGCGTTGAGAATCGTAATGTTGTTAAAGATGGATCGTGTAGTGCTATTAGTTTATGGCATGTATTAGAGCACTTACCCGATTTAAAGGAAAGTATGCACTATTTTAATGCAAAGCTTGAGCAAGACGGTGTTTTGTTTATCGCTGTTCCAAATCATCAATCACATGACGCGGAGTATTATAAAGATCAGTGGGCGGCTTTAGATGTGCCTTTACACTTGTGGCATTTTTCCAAAACGGACATTACTAATTTGGCCTTGGCGACCGGTTTTAGTTTGGAGAAGGTTTATAACATGCCCTTCGATAGCTATTATGTTTCGCTGCTGAGCGAAAAAATTAGAAAATCAAGTATGGGCCCAATAAAAGCCATGTATAGAGGCTTTGTTTCTAATTTAAAGGGAGGAAGCTCAAAAAACATGAGCTCTTTAATTTACCAATTAAGAAAAAGTTAGGCTTTCATTCGGAGTAGGTTGCTAAACTTAAATGATACATCCGACATAATAAGCTTTACATTACCGTTTCTCCGGAGGTCATGGTTGGCATTGCTTAATACTTCGTAAGCTTCTTTGCTATTTTGATAGTGCAAAACAGAAGCAAACCCTCCTAATTTGAATCCAATTTGAGTAAACAAAGGATGGCTAGCTGACTCTTGCTTCGTCACGGCTTTGAGGCTAAGTTCTATGGTGTCCATGAAAAACTGTAAGGCCTCTCTTTGTTGGTCCTTTCCTAATTTGGCAAACTCATCTACAAAAGTGAAGATTTCTCGTGTTTTAGCACTATAACATCCGCGCATCCAATTTTGGAAAAGCTGGGCATAACCGATATAGCTTTGATTGTTTTTGCTAATCTGTAGTCCTTCTAAGATGGAGCCATTAGCTAATGATGCACTTATTTTAGAGGTTTCATTATCAACACCTTGAGAGATAAGAAACTGTTCAATATCATCGTTTTTTAAGGGCGGAACATATACTTTTTGGCAGCGACTGGTTATGGTTTGTAAAAGATTTTCTGGCTTTTCACTTACTAAGAAAATCATACTATTGTCACTTGGCTCCTCAAGGGTTTTTAGAAATTTATTAGAAGCTGAAATATTTAAGTATTCCGGTAGATAGATGATTACAAACTTTTTACCCCCACCATAAGACTTGTAATTCAGTTTATCATTAATCCGTCGAACTTCGTGCACGTTTATTAAGGCAGACTTACCAGTAAGTGCAGCGTGATCTAGCCAATCATTTAGTCCAAAGAAATTACGTTCTTTAATAAAATCAAGCCATTCTCGCATAAAGTAGTCAGCATTTAAACCTTTAGGCGCTTTATCTTTATTGGCGAAAGGGAAGGAATAGTGGAGATCAGGATAACTGTTTTGCTTTAATTGAATGCAGTGTGAGCAATGTCCACAACTGTCGTTTTCAGTAGGATTTTTGCAAGCTAAATATTGGCAGTAGGCCTTTACTAAGGGAAAGATTAGAGCTGCAGAGCTTCCATGAAAAAGTAAGGCATGGCCGTTTCTATTACTGGTTGCTGAGCGAATTAGTTGTTCCTTTAATTCTGCTAATGCAGGAATGTCCTTTAAATGCATATCTTTTTATAATTGCCTTTCTTGCCAACGAGCATTCTCGTATTTTCGCATCAAAATTAAGATAAATGGCAACTATAGATACTTTAGATTTAAAAGGAAAGAGAGTTTTGGTAAGAGTGGACTTTAATGTTCCCTTAAACGATAAGCAGGAAATTACCGATGATAGCCGCATGCAAGCGCATTTACCGACGATAGAAACGATTTTCGCCAAAGGAGGGGTGCCGATTTTAATGTCGCATTTAGGAAGGCCTAAGGATGGCCCAGAGGACAAATTTTCTTTAAAGCATCTAGTCGCTCACTTAAAAGAGATTAGTGGACGAGAAGTCTTTTTTATTGATGATTGTATAGGTGATTCGGTAGTAAATGCTACCAAGGACCTCGGAAATAATGCGATTCTTTTACTGGAAAACCTTCGCTTTTATAAAGAAGAAACGTCCGGAGATACCGTCTTTGCCTCTAAATTGGCAAATAATGGTGATGTTTATATAAATGATGCTTTTGGAACGGCGCACCGCGCTCATGCCTCAACTGCTATTATTGCGGAGTATTTTAATACCCAAAAAGCATTCGGTAGGGTCTTGCAAAGCGAAATCGAAAACGTAAATAAAGTATTACTGGGTGGGGAAAAGCCCACTACGGCCATTGTAGGAGGAGCTAAGGTGAGCTCTAAAATTAGCATCTTAGAGAATTTACTGCAAAGGGTAGATAACCTAATTATTGGCGGTGGAATGGCCTATACTTTTATTAAAGCACAGGGCGGTAACATTGGGAATAGTTTGGTGGAGGATGACTATTTAGAGACAGCTAAAGATGTTTTAGCCAAGGCAGCCGAATTAGGCGTCAAAATTTTCTTACCAGAAGATAGCGTAATAGCTGATGCTTTTAGTAATGATGCGAATACAAAGCTTTGGGCGTCCAACGAAATTCCCGCAGGGTGGATGGGCTTAGATGCTGGACCAGAGGCAATTGCATCGGTTAAGGAAGTGCTTTTAGCTTCTAAAACAATCTTATGGAATGGCCCAATGGGTGTTTTTGAGATGGAAAAATTTGCCGAAGGAACTAAAGCAGTTGCTAATTTTATTGCGGAAGCAACCACTAAAGGGGCTTTTTCTTTAATCGGTGGCGGCGATTCTGTGGCAGCCATAAAGAAATTCGGATTAGCAGAAGAAGTTAGTTATGTGAGTACCGGAGGCGGGGCAATGCTCGAGTTCTTAGAGGGAAAAACTTTACCAGGCATTAAGGCGATTATCGGCTAGCCCGCGTCTTTAATCAGATATTGTTTGTCAAGTACTTCATCGAAGTTAACTGCCTTTGCGATGCTTTCGCCATAGTCGCTAATTAAGCGGAAGTATTTGCTCTCAGCAATGGTTGATTTTTGAAAGATTTGACGATTTTTTTGGGCTCGGTTAAGCACAAAAATAACTAGACTAAGAATTACTAACCATTTTGCGCCTCCTAATAAGGCACCAAGAATACGATTGATCCCATTCAAAGCGATTAGCTTTAAGCCACGAGTTAACATACTGGCGATGGCATTGATAAGTAGAATGGTGAAAAAGAAAACGACTACATAACTAATAATGCGTAATTCGAAATCGGCAGATTGGAAGTAGATGGTAAAGTATTTGAAGACATACTCTGAAAGTAGATAAGAAACGACAATCCCAATAAAAAGACCCGTGAGCGCGGCAATCTCGCGAATAAATCCACGAGAAAAACCCTTAATTATTCCAAAAACTAATGGAACCAAAATAATTACATCGAGTGTTGACAACTGAAAGTTTAATTATTGGAGGCTAAGTTATATAAAAATTATGCTAGATAAAGCGAATAAAGAGGATTGGCAGAGATTAATTGATTTAATCAAAGATAAATTTAGTGATGGGGAAGAGCCTGATCTAGACTCCATATTATTCCTAATTGGAGTACGGGAATTGGGAATTGATAAAAGACGCTTTAAAAAAGATGAAAAGCTTGATCTTTTACACATTGCTATATGCAGATTATTAGCACCTTACGGATATTATAAGCTGATAGGTGCCGATGAACAAGGTTGGCCACACTATGAGCTGATAGAAAAACTACCAGCTTTAAAAGCAGGCGAGCAGAGTATCTTAATGAAAGAAGCTATTTTAAGATATTTTGATGAGGAAGAGCTTTGGCCGTAATTTAGTCGAAAGAACAACCAATTAAAAGACTGTCATAAGGCTCTAAATAGACGGTTTTAATCACTTGCTGATTTGGTAATAAGCGAATTTCGGCACAGCCAATCCAAGTATAGTCAGGACGCTCGCCACGGCTTGCTCGGATACTAAGTGTAGCAGCTTCGTCGTATTTGAGGTTAACCTCGCCATCCTCATTGGTAAATCCGGATAACCAAACTTTATTGCCGGGCACTGGTGCTGCAGCTTCAACGAGAACATTTTGTACTCGAGTACTGTCGGAATATGTCTTTACTACAATTGTAAATGGGTATTCGGGGTTTAGGTCATCGAACTCACAAGCCCCAGCTATTAACCCTAAGCCTAAAAGGAAGAAGAAAGTTTTTTTCATAAACCTATTGATCATCGCGACAGCCGTTGTCGACGTCGTTGAATAATTTTAACTCTAAATTGATAGTTTTTACACCTCTTTCTAACTCTGCAAAGGTGCAAGTTTTATAGGGATTTTTGGTGGCTACAATCTCTACTACGGCTTTGTTTTTCAAAGTAATAGACACTTTACCTTGCTCATCGCTGTAGAGGTAATAATCTACCGAACTATTATCAACAGGCGCATAAATGCGCACAAGAGCATTCTGGACGGCCACGGTACCATCTTCAACGGTTAAGAATAAATCGAGGGAAAAATCTCGATCGTCACTAGTACAGCCTCCAAAAAATAGCACCGAGATGGCACTAAGAGTAAATAGTCTTATTAAATTGCTCATAATATAAGCCGAATAATTTTCATCTTTGCGGATTCAAATATAGTAATTAACGGAGGCGAATAAGTATTTAGCATAGAGAATGAAAGAACAAATAGATTTACTCAGTCAAGAAGTGTTCTCATTTTCCTCTAATAAGGAGGAGGAAATAGAGGCTTGGCGCGTGAAAATGCTGGGGAAAAAGGGAACGATTACCGCTCTATTTAACCAATTCAGAGAAATGCCTCCCGACCTAAAAAGAGAGTGGGGTAAGCCCTTAAATGCTCTTAAGGTAGCGGCACAAGAAAAAATAAATAGTTTAAAGAACAACCTAGAAAGCACTGATAGTGGCGCATCTGGGCTTGACCTAAGCCGTCCAGCAAATTTTTCGAACCTTGGTTCACGCCATCCGGTAAACTTGGTGAAAAATGAAATTGTAGGTATATTTAAACGTATTGGCTTTAACTTAAGTGAGGGTCCTGAGGTAGAAGATGATTGGCATAATTTCTCCGCTTTAAACTTTCCAGAGGAGCACCCTGCTAGAGATATGCAGGATACATTTTTTGTAGGCAAGGAACCAGATTGGGCCTTAAGAACCCATACTTCTAGTGTTCAGGTAAGGGTAATGGAAAATCAAAAGCCTCCCATTCGTACGATCTCGCCTGGAAGAGTATTCAGGAACGAAGCTATTTCGGCCCGTTCACACTGTTTTTTCCACCAAATTGAAGGATTGTATATCGACGAGGGTGTAAGCTTCGCAGATCTCAAACAAACACTGCTATTTTTCGCGCAAGAGTTTTTTGGACCGGACACTAAAATCAGATTACGCCCTTCCTACTTTCCTTTTACAGAGCCTAGTGCAGAGATGGATGTTTACTGGGGCCTGAATAATGAGCGCGATTACCGAATGACCAAAGGAACAGGTTGGTTAGAGGTTCTCGGCTGCGGAATGGTTGATCCTAACGTTTTAGAAAATAATGGCATTGACTCAACTAAATATAGCGGTTATGCATTCGGCATTGGGGTAGAGCGTATAGCTTT
Source organism: uncultured Schleiferiaceae bacterium (assembly GCA_963977415.1). Lineage (GTDB taxonomy): Bacteria > Bacteroidota > Bacteroidia > Flavobacteriales > Schleiferiaceae > Croceimicrobium. The sequence continues at coordinate 48,275 of CAXBOS010000001.1, forward strand.
ACATCGCTTTCAAATACCAGATATTAGACTTTTATTTGAAAATGATCTAAACTTTTTAGATCAATTTAAAGCGGCATACTAAGCACTGTTTAGTGGATCTTATATAAAAAAGCGGCTAGGGGTAATATTACTCCTAGCCGCTTTTTTATATTGAATAATAGATCTAGTTATCTTCTATTGCCGTAATCTTCATCATATTCGTCATTCCTTGGTCATCTATTGGCATACTCGCGATTTTCACAATTAAATCGCCGCCGCTTACAAGGCCTTTCTCAACTACAATGTTTTTGATATCCTTAAAGGTTTCATCAGTGCTTACCATTTTGTCGTAAAAGAAACCTCTTACACCCCAAAGCAAGCTCATGGTATTGAGAATATTTCGGTTAGAGGTGAACATTAAAATAATGCTCTTAGGACGGTGAGCGGCAATTTTAAAGGCAGTATAACCGCTAAAAGACATAGTAAGTATGGCGGAAGCACCAATTTGATCAGCTACCTTACTAGCATTATAACAAACGGAATCGGTAATAAAACGTCGATTACGGTAGCGGGGAGGATTTTCTTTATTTACCCTTACCTGACCACTTTCTTCCACGTGCGCAATAATTTTAGACATAGCTTCAATTACCGCAACAGGATGTTTTCCTACAGATGTTTCACCACTTAGCATTACGGCATCAGCACCATCTAAAACAGAATTAGCAACGTCATTTACTTCTGCGCGCGTAGGAGTAAGCTGCTCAATCATTGTTTCCATCATTTGCGTAGCAATAACCACAGGTTTAGACTGTAAATGACATTTATTTACAATCATTTTCTGGATAAGTGGTACTCCTTGCATTGGCACTTCAACCCCTAAATCGCCACGCGCTACCATAATAGCATCGGAAGCTTCAATGATCTCATCAATTTCGACAACCGCTTCGGGCTTTTCAATTTTAGAAATGATATGACAAAGAGCGTCGTTCTTTTGCAAGATGTCACGCAATTGGTACACATCATTGGGGTTTCTTACGAAAGATAGGGCTACCCACTCCACGGCTAACTCCATAGCCACTTCTAGGTCTGCTAGATCTTTATCGGTTAAGCAAGGCAAAGAAATGCGAGTATTAGGCAGGTTAACTCCTTTTTTGGATTTTAAGGGGCCGCCTTGAATAACTTTCGCTTCTACCTTATCGATGCCGTTGCTGTGGATTGCTTCGAGTAAAATTTTACCATCATCAATTAAAATTCGGTCGCCAATTTTAACATCAGAAGCGAATTGCTGATAGGTCATAAAAACCTGTTTAGCAGTACCCATCTCATCTTTATTGGTAAAGGTTAGCACATCTCCTTTCTTTAGGATAGCACCTTCTTCAACTTTACCAATGCGTAACTTCGGTCCTTGTAAATCGGCTAGAATAGCAACGTTAGTTTCTAATTCCTGATTTAAACGTTGCACTTTTTTCGCGATTTCACGAGCACTATCATGATCGCTATGAGAAAAGTTAATGCGGAATACATTTACCCCTGCCTTAACCATCTCAATCATCACATCATAATCATCTGAAGCGGGCCCTAAAGTGGCAACAATCTTTGCTTTGTTATTTGTCATCTTAATTATTTAATATCTGTTTTAGGCTGCTTATCTGTTTTTCAGACAGTTCCTTAAAAACCTTTACTGGTTTAATGGAGCTTAAAGCTACAGCAATTGCTTTTATTTGGTTTATTTCTTCCTCTTCGGCTTCCAGCCATAGAAGATAATTAAAGCCCTCTTTATTGGGTAGGACAAGCCCATGTACATCATTCTCATCTTCAAAAAGAGAACCCTGTACTTTTTCAATTAATTCGCCTTTGTAGCTGTTGTTTTCAACTAAACGGATTTCCAATTCCAGCTCCTTATTTGAAAAGCCGAAAAGTATAAAATTAAAACTTGCCTTAGTGTTAATTTTACACAGATCTTTTTGCAAGCGCTGAAAATGGAATAAGGGATGTTTATTTAACTGGTAAACAAGACTTAAAACTTGTAGATGGGAATAGATACCAAAACCAGCAATTTGATTTTCTGGCCAACTTCCTAAATCAAGTTTATGTCTCGGCATAAGTTAAGTTTAAGACTTTAAAGGCATTTTTTGCAGCCTCTTCCTCCGCTTTTTTCTTGGAAGCTCCCGAGCCTTTTCCTATTAATTCTTGCTGTTTAAAACAGCCAACATGATAGAGAGGATTATGGCTTTCACCTTCGCTGGATATAACAGCAAAGCGGATGGGTTGTCGCGCTTTTTGCCCCCATTCTAGTACCGCACTTTTATGACTAGTATAGCGTTCGTCCAAGCCTTTCAGGTCAATTTTACTCAAGATACGCTTTTCTATGAATTGGCAGCATTGTTCGTAGCCAAGATCTAAATATATGGCCCCAATTAAGGCTTCAAAAGCATCCCCGTAAATGGACTTAGCACGTGTTCCCCTAGAGGGTGTATATTTTAGAAGAGCGTCTAAGCCCATAACTAGGCCCAGCTCGTTAAGATGCCTTCTGCTTACAAGCTTACTGCGCAAATTAGTGAGCTCTCCTTCTTCTTTAAGAGGAAATTTACGATAGATATAATCGGTAATGGCCGCTCCTAAAATAGCATCGCCTAAAAACTCAAGTCTCTCGTTATTAAGTTTTTTTCCTTTTATTTCTATAGATGAGGAACTGTGAATTAGAGCCAATTCATAAAAGCGGATATTTTTAGGCTCTACCTTGAGTATGGCTTTGATTTGAAAATAAAAATTCCCGCCTTTTTCTGGACGGGAATTGAAAGATTTTAACCAAGTAAAAAACATCCCAGCAAGATAATTAACTTAACTTACGGAAAAGAACAGAGGCATTATGGCCGCCAAACCCGAAGGTATTACTAATGGCCGCTCTAATTTCTCTTTCTTGAGGTTTGTGAAGGGTTAAATTAAACCTTTCATCAATTTCAGGATCAACAGTACCATGATTTATGGTAGGTGGCACAATATTATTTTTTATGGCTAAAATTGCCGCAATAGCTTCAATTGCACCTGCCGCACCTAATAAATGGCCCGTCATCGACTTGGTAGAACTAATATTAAGCTTGTAAGCGTCGTCTTTAAAAACCTCTTTTATGGCCTTTAACTCTGCTACATCACCAAGTGGTGTGGAGGTTCCATGGACATTGATATAATCAACATCAGCCGGGCTAAGTCCAGATTCTTCTAGCACTTGCTCCATAACACTTTTAGCACCAAGGCCCTCTGGATGAGGTGCCGTAATGTGGTGGGCATCAGAACTGATACCACTACCTACTAGTTCAGCATAAATTTTTGCACCGCGCGCTTTAGCGTGCTCGTATTCTTCAAGAACAATACAACCCGCGCCCTCTCCTAAAACGAATCCATCGCGATCTTTATCAAAAGGACGGCTTGCTGTTTCAGGTGAATCATTGCGCGTACTCAATGCATGCATGGCATTAAAGCCACCCATGCCTGCTTCATTAACTGCTGCTTCACTACCACCTGCAAGACAAACATCTATTTTGCCAAGACGGATATAGTTAAAAGCGTCGATTAAAGAATTAGTTGAGGAGGCACATGCCGAGACGGTAGAATAGTTTGGTCCTCTAAATCCATATTTGATGCTGATATGCCCTGGAGCTAAATCAGCAATCATTTTAGGGATAAAGAAAGGATTAAAACGTGGGGTGCCATCGCCTTTTGCAAAGGCCATGCACTCTTCCAAAAAAGTGTCTAAACCACCAATTCCGGAGCCCCAAATCACACCAATGCGATCGGGGTTGAAATTTAAATCATTTAGCCCCGCATCAATCACGGCCTCATCAGCCGTAACCATTGCGTATTGACTAAAACGGTCCATTCTTCTCGCCTCGCGGCGATCGATAAAATCTGTAACGTTGAAATCCTTTAACTCGCAAGCAAATTGCGTTTTAAACTTTTCAGGATCGAAGCGCGTAATACGGGCAGCACCGCTTTTTCCTGCTAGCAATGCTTGCCAATAGGCTTCCACGTTGTTTCCGATAGGAGTTAAGGCTCCTAAACCGGTTACTACAACCCTTTTCAGCTCCATAGAATTTTACTTCTTAGCTTCTTCGATATAAGCCACAGCTTGGCCTACAGTGGTAATGTTTTCAGCTTGGTCATCGGGAATTTGAATGTCAAATTCTTTTTCGAATTCCATAATAAGCTCAACGGTGTCTAGAGAATCGGCACCTAGATCGTTCGTAAAGCTAGCTTCGGTAGTAACTTCATTTTCGTCCACTCCTAGCTTGTCTACGATGATAGCTTTAACTTTAGAAGCAATGTCTGACATGATAATGTGTTTAATTATAGGCTGCAAAGAAAGGAAATAATTCAAAATGCACACGATTAAAACACAATTGGTTTGCACATAGTTTGTATTTTCGTTTCATCAAAAGTACTCATGAAGAAAATTGTGATCCTAGCTTCGGGCTCAGGAACGAACGCCGAAAACATTGTTCGCTATTTCGAAGATAGCGACTTAGCCAGAGTGGATGCCATTATAACCAATAACGCAAAAGCAGGTGTAATTGACAAAGCTCGCAAATTGGGAGTAAGCTGTTTTGTTATTGGAAACCAGTCAGTTGTCGATGGAGAGTTGGCTAAAAAACTAATTTCCTTAAAACCGGATTTAATCGTCTTGGCAGGTTATTTAAGGCTAATTCCACAAGACATTATTAGCACTTTTCCTAAACGGATTATTAACATTCACCCCGCCCTTTTACCCGACTATGGAGGTGAAGGTATGTACGGAAAATATGTCCATCAAGCCGTAGTAGAAAATGAAGATGAGGTAAGCGGAATTACCATTCATTACGTAAGTGAAGCTTACGATGAGGGAGAAATCATCTTTCAAGAGGAAGTTGAAATCGACTTTGAAGACGAATGGCAAGACGTGGAATACAAGATTAGAGAGCTGGAATACAAACATTATCCAGCGGTAATAGAATATCTTCTGCCAGATCTTTAATGCAAATTTTTATTTATACCGACGGTTCTGCTAGGGGAAACCCTGGTCCGGGCGGTTATGGTGTGGTGCTCGAGGCTCAGGGTAAAAGAAAGGAACTTTCCCAAGGTTTTCGACTTACCACTAATAATCGTATGGAACTCTTGGCTGTTATTATGGGGCTTAAATCTCTAAAAAGTAATGGACATGAGGTTCATATCGTTTCCGATTCCAAGTATGTGGTTGATGCCATTAATAAGGGTTGGCTTTTTTCTTGGATAAAAAAAGGTTTTAAGGATAAGAAAAATGTGGACCTCTGGAAGATGATTATCCCAGAGCTGGAAAAACACAAACCAACTTTTCATTGGGTAAAAGGCCATAACGAACATCCCCAAAATGAACGCTGTGATGCTTTAGCTGTTGCGGCAAGCAAAAGAAAAGATGTATTGGTTGATCACGCTTTTGAGGACGGAAGAAAAGGTACGGGCTTGTTCTAGTGCCTTAATCTGACCCGAAAAAAGACTTGATTTTACTAGAGTACTGCAGTTGTAATCAATAATCTAGTAGAGGGCTAGAATAAAATATATTCTTCTGGATCAACCGCAAAACCATTATACCATAGCTCAAAATGTAAATGTGGCCCAGTACTAAGTTCACCCGTGTTACCAATAATGGCAATGGGCTCACCCGCATTTACTTCTTCTCCTTGTGCTTTTAGCAAAGCAGAATTGTGTTTGTAGATACTAACAAACTTATCGGTATGTTGCACTATTAATACATAGCCCGTCTCTGCAGTCCATTCTGCAAAAATCACCCGCCCATCCTGAGCCGCTTTTATCACCTCATTTTCTTTGGCAACCACATCTACTCCCAAGTGGTTTTCTTCGGCCGAGAAGCTATTAGTAACCAATCCTTTTAAAGGCGTAAAAAAATTGATACTTTCAATATTTAAGCGAGAAGACTGCCCCACGGGAACACTGAAGCGCTCTTCCTCTTCTACCATTTTGCGTAAAATAGAGTCTTCCTTACTGAGGCTTAGCTTTATCTTTTCTTTATTTAAACTATCAACCACCAAACTATCACTTAGGTCTAGCGGCGCTTTTCCCTCAATAATACCCCTTAAATTAAGCATGTATAGATCATTGTAAACCAGTTGCTCTTGCAAGCTATCCGTTACTGCAGCTAATTCTATAGCCTGCTTTTTTAAAGCTGTACTAGAATAACCAGGAATGTATTCACGCAAAGGGGTAAAGGCAATTAGAAGCGTAGTACTAGCAATAAGTAGAATAACGGAAATGCCAGCGAAAACAAAAACATTAAGGCGACTAAGCTTAAAAGAAAGCTTCTCCTCAAAAGTGTCGTCGTTCAATATTACCAAGCGATATTTATTTCGCAGTTTGGTAATTACTTTTTTCTTTTCTTTTTTTTCGAGCGCCATGATCTGGGCAAATATCAGAAAAAGGATGTCATATTCTTTTTTTTCGGCCTAAAAGGCTGCAAGCTTTTCTTCTCAAATAAAAAGTTCTTGCCCATTGCTTCGTGCTTAGCCTTTTATTACAATATTTTTGCGCATTATATGTTAACACCATTCACCTAGTATAAGGTAAACACGTGAGAGCTTTTTCGTATCTAATTGTACTTCTTATTTCTATTAGTCTACTGCCGTCTTGTTCTCGGAGTAAAGACACCTTGATCTCTCGTTCTTATCATCGAATGGTAAGTAAATACAATACTTTATTTAATGGTGAGCAGGCTTTGCTAAAAGCAGAAGCCACCATGAAGACCCAAAATAAAGACGATTTTGATAAGCTTTTAAAAATTTACCCGGGCCGCGACGAACAAGGGGCTAGTGCAGTAAAGCCCGAACTAGAAAAGGCTATTGAGAAAGGTACCAAGGTAATTACCGAACACTCGATGATGATCGAGAATAAGCAGCGTAACACTTATATAGATGATGCCTACCTTTTAATGGGCAAAGCGCGTTTTTACGATCGCGACTATATGCTGGCTTTGGAAACTTTTAATTATGCCATTCAAGAATTTCGCGAACCATCTATTCGCATGCAGGCAGAACTCTGGGCGGCAAAAACGGAAACTGCACTAGGGAATTTCGTGGCGGCAAAAGAAAGGTTCGAGCGAATTTATAGCGATCGGGTATTATCGAAGTATATAAACGCGGACGTCTATGCCTCTTTCGCCGAATTAGAGATTGACCAAGATCGCTACCTTAATGCCTATCAGCTTTTAAGCCAAGCGGCCGAAAAAACTAAAGAAAAAGAAGAGGAACTGCGATGGCTTTATATATGCGGACAATTACAATCTTCTTTAGGTAATGATTTTGAAGCGAGCCAGCTCTTTTTAAAAGTGATTCGAAAAGGCCCTCCCTACGAATTGCTTTTTAATGCCCAATTGTGGCGTGCGAGAAGTTATGATGTTGATTTAATGGATCGAAGCACAGCCTACGAAGAGCTAGAGAAAATGCTCAAGGACGAGAAGAATTTCGACAACCGCGATCGTATTTATTATGTGATGGCGGAAATTGCAAATAAGCTCGATGATTGGGATGATCGTGAGACATTCTTGAAAACATCTATTAAAGTAAGTACCCTTAATCAGGTGCAAAAAGCATTGAGTTATTTATGGTTGGCCGAAATCAACTTTAAGGATCGTTCCTATGAAAATGCGCAAGCATATTACGATAGCACGTATAAAACGCTTCCCCCCGATCATATTAAATACCCAAAGGTTGCCCTGATGCGTAAAAGCTTAGGTAAACTCGTTGCTAATTTGCAAACAATCTCTTTACAAGATAGTCTTCAAGCTTTAGCTTTAAAAAGCCCAGCAGACCAAGAGGCTGCCGCAAAAAGAATAATAGAAGAGATTAAAGAAAAAGAGGAAGAAGCCAAAAGAGCTGAAAATGAAGCTTTGGATAATTTAGCCTTTAATGCTTTGAATAATACTGATGGTGGCGGACTAAACGGCTTAGCGGGAGTAGGAGCCGCAAACACCGAGTTCTATTTTTACAATCCAACCTTACGATCAAGTGGTGTGGGGATTTTCGTTACCAAATGGGGAAATCGAAAGTTAGAAGATAACTGGCGCCGTGGCAATAAGGCTTCCGTGCAAGGCGCTCTTGCAGATGCGCAAAACCAAAATACCGCGCAATCTAACGGCGATGCAGTTGATGGAGAAAAGGAACTAGATCCGAAGTATGATCCGCAAACCTATTTAGCCAATATCCCGAATAGTCCAGAGCAACTGGAGGCTTCTAATATCTTAATCCAAAATGCGCTTTTGGATAATAGCATTATTTACAAAGAGGAAATTCAAGATCTCTTGTCGGCAGCAGAAAGTGTACTCGAACTATTAAAGCGTTACACTAATTATGCTGCACAAGATCGGGCTTGGTATATTTTATACCGAATTTATACGGTTGCAGAAAATACCGCAGAAGCCAATAAATACCGCGAATTAATTTTAAGTACTTATCCTCAGTCGGAATACGCCTACCTAATCTTAAATGAAGGCAAAGAGGAATTACCCGTAAATGAAAAAGAAGCAAAAGAGAAGTACCTCGTAGCCTACACGGCTTACGAAGCGAAGGCATATCGTAAAGCGCAAGGCTTGGCAGATGCTGGTTTTGTGGAGTATGAAGAAAGCCGTTTCGGGGCCAAGTTTTTACTTTTACGTGCTTACGCAGAAGGGGCCCTGCAAAAGAAGGAAGATCTAATTGCTACTTTAAAGAAGGTCTTGGAGCGATATCCGCGTACCGACGAATCCGCAGAAGCGAAAAAAATATTAGATGTTATCGACGATCAAGCTTCGGGGGAAGAGAATGGCGATGGCAAAAAGGGCAAAGAGGATGGCTTTAGTTATAAAACCGATTTTAGCAATCAGCACCGTTATGTGCTGGTGGTTCCCAACAACGCCGGGGCCGGTGTAAATGAGATAAACATAAAACTTGCAAACTTTAATGGTAAATACTACCCTAATGATAAGTTGCTGGTTAAAAGTGTTTTAATGGGCTTAGAACAGAATGTTGTTATGGTAAGTGGCTTGGCCAATAAAGTACGTGCAGAACAGTACTACCAGACCCTCAATAATGAGAAGTATTTGGACAAGGAGCTTTTATCTATTGATTTTAAACAATTTGTGATTTCAAATGCTAATTTTGCAGAGTTTTACAAGAGGCAGGACCTAGAGGGTTATTTAACTTTCTTTAATAGCCAATATCTAAAAAAAGCGGAAAAATAATGATGAGAAAATCCAAAGATCCCGTAACCGGGGGAAGTAGTAGTAATAGAATTTTACAAGGCACCAGTATTGAAGGCGAAGTGGTTTCAGATGGCGACTTCCGCGTAGATGGCACTATTAAAGGGAATATCGTTATTGCTGGAAAATTAGTGGTAGGAGAGAAAGGTCATGTTAATGGGGATATTAAATGCGGCTCAGCCACCATTTCTGGAAAGTTAGAAGGTAAACTTGTGGTAGAAGAACTTTTAAGTTTAGAGGATAGTGCAGTAGTAGAAGGTGATATCTTCACTATGAAATTATCGATACAACCTGGTGCAGAGTTTAGCGGATCCTGCAAGATGGGCGCCGTGGTGCGCGAAATATCTAAAAATGAGTCCCAAAAGGCCGAAGGAAAAAGAGCAGAAAAAGTCTCTTAAGAGCTATATGCAGGTAACCAGCTCTGTTTTTCAAATGGGTGCTTTAATTGCCTTAGGAGCTTATGGTGGCAAGTATCTAGATAAAGAATACAGCTTAGATAAAGCTTGGTTTACTATGCTGGGTACCTTAGTAGGGTTAGCCGCTGGTCTTTACATGGTTTTAAAAACCCTCAATTCAAAATCTTAACTTTCTCGCTTTTCATGCTGAAAATATTGCTGCGTAGGCCAATTCTAACATTATTTGTAACTCTCAGCTTCGCCTTAGTAGCCCATGCCTTTTATTTACAAGGACAGGGCTTGGACTTAAGCACCTTCCGAACTTGGCAGGCTTATCTTATTAATTTCAGCTTAGCTTCTTTAATTATATTTATTCTCGGCCGCTTACCCGAGCGCATGCAGGGCAATCAAGGCTTTGTATTTATGATTGGAAGCGCAATTAAGTTCCTTTTTTTCTTTATTTTTTTCTATCCGTTCTTTAAGGAAGATGGCGAGATTCAAAACATAGAATTTGCTTCCTTTTTTTTACCATATTCTATCTCATTGAGCATCAAAACTTTGCTTTTATTGGTAAAGCTGAACAAAGCCTAAAGGGCTGGAATAAAAAAGAGGGAAAATTTATATAGGTCAGAATGCAATAATGTGTACTTTTGCGCTGATTTTTAAATGACCCCTGAAAGCCGAGTTATGATGACTAAAAGATTCGGATTCTTAGTCCTTATGTTCTCTTTTTTGATGTCCACTTCAATGATGGCATCCGATTCTCACAGTGAAAGCGGTGAGCTTTCGATTAAAGAGCAAATTAAAAAGGATATAGATCACCACTTAAAAGACTCGCACAGTTTCCATCTGTGGGGCGATCACGACAAAGGAACTGCCGTAGGTTTTCCTCTACCAATTATTCTTTGGGATGGTCAACTGCATTTTTTCTCTTCTTCTGAGTTTCACCACCATGATAATGGTGTAGTGGAAAGTAAGGGAACCTTTTTTAAGGAGTATCATAGTAAGATTTACATTACCGATGCAGAAGGAACTATTAACTATGGTGAAAATCATTTTGTTTCAAATGAAAAGCCAATCGATTTTTCGATCACTAAAAATGTGTTCAGTCTAATCATAATCTCTGCCTTAATTTTTTGGATTTTTAGCACGGTAGCAAAGAGATACAAAAACGACCCTGTTCCTCGTGGCATGGCTAAAATCTTTGAACCTCTAGTGATTTTTGTAAGAGATGAAATTGCTATTCCCAATATTGGTGAGAAGCATTATAAGAAGTACATGAATTACCTATTAACGGTATTCTTTTTCATCTGGATGGTTAACTTATTTGGTCAAACGCCTTTAGGAATTAACATTACCGGTAACATCGCGATTACTTTCGCTTTAGCCTTAATTACCTTCTTAATCACCACTTTTACTGCTAATAAGAACTACTGGGGTCATATCTTTTGGATGCCAGGCGTGCCTTATTTAATGCGTGTGGTTTTAGCCCCGATTGAAGTTTTAGGTATGTTTATTAAGCCTTTTGCTTTATTAATTCGTCTTTATGCAAACATTTCTGCGGGTCACGTAGTAATCATGAGTATTATCGGATTGCTATTTGTGTTTCAAAACTGGTTTGCTCGCGGAGCTTTCTTAGGCTTAGGCTTATTCCTTTCGGTTATAGAATTATTAGTTGCCTTTTTACAGGCGTATATTTTCACCATGTTGTCGGCTCTTTACTTCGGAAGCGCAGTAGAAGAGCATCATCATGATGATCATTAAGATTTTTATTAATGCTTAAATTTCACAAACCATGGAAATTCCAACTATTGTAGGTGCAGGTTTGATCGTAATTGGTGTAGGTATGGGTATTGGCCGTATCGGTGGTTCCGCAATGGAAGCTATCGCTCGTCAACCAGAAGCATCAGGTAAGATCCAAAGTGCAATGATTATTGCTGCTGCCCTTATCGAAGGTATTGGTTTCGCTGCTTTATTTGCTGCGTAACTTACCAAATACCGAAAACTGTAGGGGTTGCCTGCAGTTTTCGGTTAATTTTTTACAAAACGGATCAAAATAGAAGAAAGTGGAAAAGCTTATAAATGATTTTTCGGTAGGGTTGTTCTTTTGGCAAACCTTATTGTTTTTAGCACTATTGTTTCTTTTGCGTAAATACGCTTGGAAACCTATTATGGAAGCGGTTGATAGCCGTGAGAAAAACATTGAGGATTCTTTAGCTTCAGCAGAAAAGGCACGCGCCGAAATGGAGCGTCTTCAGTCTGACAATCAAAGAATCTTAGCCGAGGCTCGTGCCGAGCGAGATGGTATTCTAAAAGAAGCTCGTGAGATTAAAGATAAGATGATTAGTGACGCGAAAGCGGAAGCATCCGAACAAGCCTCCAAAGTTATCGCATCTGCCAAAGAGCAAATCAATAACGAAAAGATGGCCGCGATTACCGACCTTCGCAATCAAGTGGCAGAAATGTCTATTGAAATTGCAGAGATGGTATTGAAAAGAGAATTGTCAGATAAGGATAAACAAGGTGCCTTTGTAAAAGAGCAACTTGCTAACTTCAAAATGAACTAACATGGTTGTAACCAAGTTAGCTAGAGTATACGCCAAAGCGCTAATTGATTTAGCCAAGGAGCAAAACTCGGTAGATGCAGTTAAGGCGGATATGGACTTAATTTCTTCGACCTTAGGCGCCTCGCGTGACCTTAGAGTAATGCTAAAAAGCCCTATCGTTAGAGCCGACAAAAAGAAAGCTATTCTTCTAGAAATATTTCAAGGAAAGATTTCCGATTTAAGCGGACGCTTCTTAGGAATAGTTGTAGGACATAGTCGTGAATCGTCTTTAGCAGAAATGTGCGAAGCATACCAAGTGATGTTTCTCGAGTTTAAAGGCATTGAAAAGGTTACTGTTACTACAGCTTACCAACTTTCCGAAAAAGAAATAGCAGAGGTTATCAAAAAAGCCGAAAGCTTAAGTGGTAAGAAAGTACAGTTGGAAGAGAAGATAGACGAGTCTATCATTGGGGGTATGATATTACGCGTTAAAGATCAACGCTTTAATGGTAGTATCGCTCATCAATTAAAAAGCCTAAAACGCGAGTTCCGGGCGAATCATTATATCAAAGAATTTTAAGGAATTTATAACCTCAAGCAAAATGGCTGAAGTAAAATCCGCTGAAGTATCAGCAATCTTAAGGAATCAACTATCTGGATACAAAACAGAAGCAGATCTCGAAGAAGTAGGTACCATCTTACAAGTAGGTGACGGTATTGCCCGTGCCTATGGTTTAAATAACGCACAAGCAGGTGAACTTGTAGAATTTGACTCAGGTTTAAGAGGTATTGTATTAAACCTAGAACAAGACAATGTTGGTATTGTACTTTTAGGTGCAGATGCCAATATTAAAGAGGGTTCAAACGTAAAACGTACTGGCCAAATCGCATCTGTTAATGTAGGTGAAGGTATGGTTGGTCGTGTGGTAGATACCTTAGGTACTCCAATTGATGGTAAAGGACCAATCGAAGGTGAAACTTTCGAAATGCCTTTAGAGCGTAAAGCGCCAGGTGTAATTTACCGCCAGCCAGTAACCGAGCCTTTACAAACAGGTATCAAGGCGATCGACGCGATGATTCCAGTAGGTCGTGGTCAGCGTGAGCTTATTATTGGTGACCGTCAAACGGGTAAATCAACCGTTGCGATTGATACCATTATCAACCAAAAAGAATTTTACGATGCAGGTGAGCCAGTATTCTGTATCTATGTAGCGATTGGACAAAAAGGTTCTACCGTTGCAGGTATCGTAAAAACTCTAGAAGAAAAAGGAGCAATGGACTACACCGTAGTTGTTGCAGCTAACGCTTCTGATCCTGCACCAATGCAGTTTTATGCTCCATTTACCGGTGCTGCCGTAGGTGAATACTTCCGTGATACAGGTCGTCCTGCTTTAATTGTATATGATGATTTATCGAAGCAAGCGGTAGCTTACCGTGAGGTTTCTCTTTTATTACGTCGTCCTCCAGGTCGCGAAGCATACCCTGGTGATGTATTTTACCTTCACTCTCGTTTATTAGAGCGTGCGGCTAAAGTTATCTCTGATGATACAGTAGCACGTAATATGAACGATTTACCTCCTTCATTAAAGGATAAGGTAAAAGGAGGCGGCTCTTTAACAGCTCTTCCGATTATCGAAACTCAAGCAGGTGACGTATCGGCTTATATCCCAACAAACGTAATTTCTATTACAGACGGACAGATTTTCTTAGAGTCGGATTTATTCAACTCAGGCGTACGTCCTGCGATTAACGTGGGTATTTCGGTTTCACGTGTGGGTGGTAATGCGCAAATTAAGTCTATGAAAAAGGTATCAGGTACCTTAAAATTAGACCAAGCTCAATACCGTGAATTAGAAGCTTTTGCAAAATTCGGTTCTGATCTTGACGCGGCTACTATGTCGGTAATTAACAAAGGTCAACGTAACGTAGAAATTTTAAAGCAAGGTGTTAACTCTCCCCTTCCGGTAGAAAAGCAAGCAGCCATTATTTACGTTGGAACGAAAGCTTTATTAAACAAGGTTCCCGTTAATAAGATTAGAGAGTTCGAAGTAGAATTCTTAGATTATATGGATAACAAGCACCGCGATGTTTTAGATCAGCTAAAAGCGGGTAAGCTTACACCAGAAATTACTGGAACTATAGAGAAGGTTGCTAAAGAATTAGCAGCAAAATATTAGAAAAGAATTAGGAAAGAGCCATAAGCTCTTTCCCCTTCTTTAAACCTTGTATTATGGCCAATTTAAAAGAATTACGTAATCGCATTACCTCGGTAGGTAGTACCATGCAAATCACTTCTGCAATGAAGATGGTTTCTGCTGCCAAATTGAAAAGAGCTCAGGACGCGATTACCCAGCTAAGACCATACGCTCAGAAGATTGAGGAAATCTTAGTGAATGTAAGTGCTACCCTTGATTCTTCTGAAGGCCCTTACAGTCGTCAAACTGAAGATGTAAAGAAAGTACTGATTGTAGCCATTTCTTCTAACCGTGGATTATGCGGTGCTTTTAATGCCAACGTGGTGAAACGTGTAATGGTCTATAAAAATGAAACATCCGCACAGGTTGACATTTTTAGCATGGGTAAAAAAGCGGCCGAGATTTTAACCAAAAGAGGCGCAGGAAAACCGGTTGGTGATCGCAATACGATCTATGAAGATTTGAGTTTCGCTAATGCATCTGCTGTAGCAGAAATGTTAATGGAGAAATTCTTATCCGGAGAGTATGACCGTATAGAATTGGTTTATAATCAGTTTGTTAATGCCGCTAATCAGTCGGTACAATGCGAACAGTTCTTACCGATCCGCGAAAGCAAACTAGAAGAAGGACAACAAGCTTCAGGAGAGTATCTTTATGAGCCGGCAAAAGAAGAAATTTTAGAAGACTTAATTCCTAAGTCGTTAAAAATACAAGTCTTCAAAGCTCTTTTAGATAGCCAAGCTTCAGAGCACGGCGCTCGAATGACTGCTATGCATAAAGCCACGGATAATGCCGATGAACTTAGAAAAGCCCTTAGCTTAGAATACAACAAAGCTCGCCAAGCGGCCATTACTAATGAAATCTTAGAGATCGTAGGTGGTGCCAACGCTTTGGAAGAAGCCTAAATCACTTTTTAAATTATAATAAAACCCTCTACTTCGGTAGGGGGTTTTTTGTTTTAGCAGAACCTAAAATTTGCCTGATTCTAAGGATTAGATGGCGCGTTATTTGCTACCTTTCCCCTGCAATGGCCCGATTAAACATCACCCTTAGAGGAAGAATATTTTTTTCGATGCTCCTTATTATTGGGGTATCCTTTTTTTTGACGGGAACTATATCCTTCTACCATTTTAAGCAGGAAAATGAAAGCTATCACGAAGAACGCTTAAGGCGCAAAGAGTTTGCAATTTTAGAAGCAATCAACTTCTTTTTACGGGATCAGGAGATTACCGATAATACCGATTCCATCGTTAAGATGTTCGATAATAAGGTCTGCGAACTTTCCCAAATTAACGGCCTCGATATTAATATCTACGGCCTAAATGGTAACCTACTAATTGCAAGCACCCCTTCCTTACATGAGGATAGTATTATTCCTGTAAAAATCGACTACGAACTAATGGAGCGGCTTTATAAAACCGCTGATCAGGTGTTAACCCGGCCAAAAACTGACAGTCTGCAATTTTTAAGTTCCTTCGATTTTATTCGAAATGTGAATGGAAAGCCGGTCGCTATTGTAAACCTTCCCTATTTCGACTCAGAAGATATCGGTCGCGAAGATCTGGAGGAATTTTTGTGGCGTTTGTCGGAAATTTATTTTCTACTATTTATTGCCGCTGGCTTCTTAGCTTTTTTCCTTTCCAATTACATTACCGGCTCATTGCACACCATTGCCGAGCATATTAAGAACACCAGGATAAACGACGCAAACAAGCCCTTAGAGTGGCGTTTTAACGACGAAATAGGAGCCCTGGTTAAAGAGTATAACCGCATGCTGGAAGAGTTGCGTAAATCGGCGATAAAGCTGGCGGAAACCGAAAGGGAAACCGCTTGGCGCGAGATGGCCAAACAGGTTGCGCACGAAATAAAAAACCCCTTAACGCCTATGCGCTTAAATGTGCAGTATTTGGCTAAATCACTCAAGGTAGATGAGCCCGAAAAACTAGCGGAGTTTAGCCAGTCTATGATCGATCAAATCGACACGCTTAGCTCCATCGCTTCTGCTTTTTCACGTTTTGCAAGTATGCCTGAACTGAAGTTAGAGGGCTTCCCCATCGAAGTGGTTATTAAAAGGGTAACATCGCTTTATCCGCAGTCCTCAGTAAGTTTTAGCTCAGAGAATAATGGTCTAGCTATTTACGCCGATCCGGAACAACTAATTAGAGTGATGAACAACTTGATTAATAACGCATTGCAAGCTGTTCCTAAAGAGCGAAAGGCTAAAGTTGAGGTAGAGATCAGTAAAGTAGGTGAAGAAGTATTAATTGCTGTTAGCGATAATGGTGAAGGAATTCCAGAAGAGCGACAGCAAAAAATATTTGAACCGCGCTTTACCACTAAAAGTAAAGGGATGGGCTTGGGACTGGCTTTAGTGAAGCGAATTATAGATAGTTTTAAAGGCCGAATTGAGTTTCAAACGGAAATACAAGTAGGTACTACTTTTAGAGTTTATTTACCTCTTTACCGACCCGATGAAAAATAGACGGAAGCTTTCATATACGTTTCTATTTACTTTCTTTTGTAAACACACAATTCTCAAATAATGAACTATCAAAATATTCTTTTAGAGCTAGAATCGCCTATCGCAATTCTTAAAATTAATCGTCCGCAACAACTTAACGCTCTTAATAAAGCTACCATTGAAGAACTGCACCAAGCTTTAGGCGAGCTGCGTGATATGGCGGAGATACGTGCTATTATTTTAACAGGTGAAGGTGCAAAAGCATTTGTGGCTGGAGCAGATATCAAGGAGTTTTCTGATTTCGGCGTAAATGAAGGAACGGAATTAGCCGCCATAGGTCAAGAAAGCTTGTTCGATTATATTGAAAACTTTAACAAGCCAGTTATTGCGGCGGTTAATGGTTTTGCCTTGGGCGGTGGATTAGAATTGGCCATGTCTTGTCATTTTCGCGTAGCAGCAGGGAATGCAAAAATGGGTTTACCCGAAGTTACTTTGGGTTTAATTCCGGGCTACGGCGGCACCCAACGTTTGGCTCAACTTGTTGGTAAGGGTCACGCCATGGAGATGATAACTACTGCAGAAATGATCACCGCTAGTAAAGCAATGGAGTTGGGCTTAGTAAATGAAGTGGTTGAACACGATGAATTATTAGACTATTGTCGTGGTAAGGCACTGCGTATCTCTCGGAACTCATCTAAAGCAGTGGAAAGCGCCATTAAAGCGGTTAACGCGGGCTTTAAAGAAGGGGTAAACGGCTTTAAGGTGGAAATAGAAGAATTTGGTAAGTGTTTCGGTACGGCCGATTTTGTAGAGGGAACTCAAGCCTTTATGGAAAAAAGAAAACCTCAATTTTGAGTATACGCAAAGACTTTTATTATAAAAGAAGGGCTCGTTATTATTTAAGTGACGAGCCTTCTCATTCACAGCCTTATCTATGCATAGTACTGCATGGCTATGGTCAATTGCCAGAGTATTTTATAAAACATTTTAGCCGTTTAGAGCGGAAGGATATTCTTTTTGTGGCGCCCGAAGGGTTGCATCGCTTTTACTTAAACGGTAGCAAGGGAAGGGTCGGCAGTTCTTGGATGACCAAAGAGGATCGTCTTAACGATATTGATGATTATTGTAATCTTTTAGAGGAGGTGTCGGAGCAATTGGTAGCCGAGAATCACTTCGATAAAATTGTTCTGCTTGGCTTTTCACAGGGAGTGGCCACCGCTTGCCGCTGGATGAGTCGCACTAAAAAACCGATTGATGAATTAATTCTTTGGTCGGGTGCTTTTCCGCCCGATTTAAGTTTCGAAGAGGCCGTGCAGTCGATAGGGATAAAAC
Source organism: uncultured Schleiferiaceae bacterium (assembly GCA_963977415.1). Taxonomy (GTDB): domain Bacteria; phylum Bacteroidota; class Bacteroidia; order Flavobacteriales; family Schleiferiaceae; genus Croceimicrobium. The sequence continues at coordinate 66,439 of CAXBOS010000001.1, forward strand.
CGGTTTATATGTTATTGGGTGATAAGGATGAGTATGCTAAGCCAGAAATATTAGCGGAACAAGAAAGCTATCTTGCTGAAAATGGTATACAAGTACAAAGTCAACTTTTTAAGGGTGGCCATGCTATTGTCCCGGAAGTGCTAGAAGAATTAGTAGCGAAAATATTTCCCCGCTCTTAATCCTCATCTCCATCCATAAAATCGTTTAAATCACGGCGATCCTTTTTAGTAGGTCTTCCCGTTCCTTTCGCGCGATTAAGTTTGTGCATAAGCCCAATAAAGTTTTGCTTCTCGAGCTCTTCTGGAGTGGTTATATCGGTGATATAATCGGCTACTAGTTTTGCCCCAAGGCGCGATTTAGGCAAATCGAGTACCTTAATACTAAACTCGATACTGTCTTTACGAAAACTAATTTTATCGCCCACCCTCACTTCGCGAGAGGCTTTAGCCCTATCGTTGTTTACCGTTACCCGATCTTTACGCAAGGCTTCTGAAGCCAAACTGCGGGTTTTGTACTTGCGTACACTCCAAAGAAACTTATCAATTCTCATAGGACGAAAATAAGAAACCCGATGCGTTTAAAACATCGGGTTTCTTTATAATAAAGGGGGGACCTATTATTATTTACGATACACTACTTTTTGAGTGTGAGTGTTGTTGTTTTCTATAACTTTCATCAAGTAAACACCGTCCAGTAAATCGGCACTGGGTGTGTAAACCGCAGTGTTTGTGCCAGCACCAAAGTTACCTAGATGCGCTGCGTGAACCATTTTGCCGCTTAAGTCGAAAAGTTCAACTCGCACATCGCTTCTTTCGTTTAAAGCGATATCAATATGCGCGGCACCGTTAAACGGATTCGGATACACATTTACACCTTGACGGCCTGCATTGCTAAACTCTTCTTGCCCAATGGCTCTACCTTCTGTATTAAAGGTAACATTAGCAATGGCTAGGTTCATAGCTTGGAAGTTTTGATAATCACCTACTACGGTAAAGGTTACATTTAACACTTGACTAAGATCTAAAGGTGTATTTCCTGCAGAAACTAAATCTGCAATGTCAACGCTATACGTTCCCATGGAGCCATTGTTAACCGAAATAGTTTTACGGTATTGCTCACTCCAGTTGGTAATGTCATTAGTTACAAGCGTTACGGTGATTTCGTTGAAACCGCTTAAGCTAGCTTCGAATTCAATCTGATTGAACGCACTCACATCTAGTGGTAAGTGACCAGGACGAAGCATTCTGAAAACACTCACGTAATTTTTCACATTTCCGCTAAAGTTGATGTCACGCTCTAAGTGCTTCTCAGCAGGAGCCGTTGCAGTAATATAACCTGTTTCAGCACTTACATCGAAAACTGAGCTAGTAACACCTAGGTCTCTTTCAAAGTCAGTACCCCAAGGGCCATCGGCTAAGTAAAGAATATCACGACCTCCACCAACATTATTGGTCATTTCAAAACCAGAATCGAAGAGATAGTCAGTATTCCACACAATAGTCTCTTCAGTTTTAGTAGGATCTAAGGCAATTAACTCCCCGAAGTTAGCACGAGTGCCGCCCTCGAAAAGGGTACGGTTGGCTTGAATATTAACCTCACTAGCGCCAATAGTATTAACAACGTTAAGGTAGATTTTACCGTTTTCGTAATAGCCGTTTTTAACATAAACTGTAGGCGTAATTACATTGGTTGCAGTAATGCTGCTTACGCTGTTGTTGGCTTCCATTAAAGTAATAATGTCGTGTACTAAGTCTCTTGTTAGGCTTTCTGAAACAGTCCAAACTTGGAAGTTGTAAATCTTATCAGAAGGCTCAACCACGTAGTCACTTTGGTTCCAACGTGCATCAATTATAATGTCGCCATTGGCTTTTTCGTAGGCCACGAAAGTAATTGCGATATCTACAGAACTATCTGCTTGATCTAGGCGGGCCATGATAAAGTTGTGTCCTTTAATTTGTACCGTTTTAATATCGTTTAAGTTAGCTCCGTTTAAGCGATCGCAAATAACTTTGGTATGGTTATAAACTTCATTTACGGTTTCTATGGCTAATATTCCACCTAACCTGTTTTGTGTGTTGTTGTAGTAGTCTGCAGAAAACACACTTACGGCATTGGTAATACCAATTAAGTCAGTAGGGCTAGTAACAATCGCGGGAGAATTTTGAGGGCCGCTAGCAGGAATAAAGGCAGATAAATTAGCCACTTTGGCTAGGTTGTTTGCACGGAAGTCATATAATGAAGGAGCTTCATTAATTCTTTCGTAGAAAGTATGCTGTCCGCGTTTGATACGATTAAAGTTACGGCTAGCGATTAAACTGGCCATGGAACCTTCACTTTCAATACCACCATTATTAGCACCTGAACTTCCTGTTGCAATGTTTTCGGCCGCGCTGTTGTTGGTAACTACTGGATCGATTTGGTTTTGGCTTTGTACAGCCGCTACGTTTGTTCCGTTTCCATTAACTTGAACCGTTACAGTAAAAGAAACAGAGCTTCCAAAAACAACTTGAGGAATAGACCAGATACCTGTTATATTATTATAGGTGGTTCCTGCCGGAGCGTTATGACTCACATAAGAGAAATTCGGATCAATAAAGTAGGCAATTTCTACCGCAGTAGCAGGGGTTCCGCTTGTTAAGTTATCTATGGTAACAGTAAAGGTTACATTGTCACCTAAAGTGGGCGTGTTATTTGAAACACTTTGTAAAACTCTTAAATCTGCCGGACAGCGCAGGGTATTGATGTCTGCTGTAGCACTACTTCCTTGTAAGTTCCAAGTTAGGCTGCTAGCCGCAGGAAAGGTTTCTTCAAAAACACCAGAAAAAGTACCAACGGAGAAACTTGTACCCTGGCCTCTGTTTGCAGGAGCAGGCGTAAACTCATTGGATACACCAATGGCTTCGTTGATTACAGTGGCGTTTGCATTCGTGTAACCAAAACGGCCAACAATGTCGCCGTTTACATCTATATAAATACAATTGATTTCAGGAATAACAGCCATCGGAACCGTTCCTGCCATAGCGGAATAAGCAGCACAGAATTCGGAAGTACCTACACCCGAGACATAAGAGGTAGCGGTAAGTAAATTACCAACGGTGAAACCAGCGGGAAGAGGAACAGTAAATTCAAAACGATTTACGGAAGACTCTTGTCCTTGATTAAAGCCATTAACTAAACCTGGGCCATAAGAACCGGTGGTGGCGTCGTTATCAGCAGCACTGCCTTCTACAGCACTGAATAAAAAGTTTTTTCCTTGTACCATCAAGGCACCAGTGTAAAAGTCTCCTTTAAAAAATTCAATAGTAGCACCTGCTGGAGCAAAACCTTTTACAGTTAAAGATCCGCCGGCAATAGTAACCATATCAATTACGGGAAAATTGATGAGGTAGTTACCGCCATTGTCATTGTCTAAGTCATCGTTAATTGTAACAAATGGATTAGCCCCAATTTTATGGCTGTCGTTACTATTTAGAAGATCAATACCAATTTGTTTGCTAGTATTTGCCGAATTATTCGGTAAAACATTACCGTTATTGTAAATAGAGTTTCGTGTAATTTGATGCTTTTGAGCGTCGCTAGTGATAAGAATTCCTGCTCCAACATTATCGCGAATGATGTTTTTAGAAATCACATTACCTGTGTTTCCATAAATACGCATTCCGCTAGTTTCGGTGCCACTTAAACCATTATTGTAAACCGTGTTGTTCTCAATTAGGTGATCACCAGAAGATAAGTAGGAATCGAAACCATTACCTCGGTTATTGCGGAAGAGGTTTTCACGAATAGTATTGTTTATGCAGAAATCGGCAACGTCTAGACCATCACAAATAGGATCATCCAGTCCATTCTGGTTAAAGTCGTTATGATAAATATCCCAGCCAGAACAGCCACTGCGTAAAAAGCCGCCCATGGTTTCGCTGTAAGCTAGATAGTTACGGTAAAGCTTCCCGTCGTTAATTCCTAAGGCTTGAAAGTTTGGGCCACCATTAACATCTCCTACTGGAGCCATTTCGGCATGAGCCTCACTACCTAAAACACAATCATAAACGGTTAAACGACGGGCACCACCACGAGCGAGAAGGTTCGCGTTGTCGAATAAAAACCAATCATTACCGAAACTGTGAATAGCCAAACCACGCACGGTAATATCTTCACCGCCAATTTGAATACCCCATTTGAGGTTATTGTTCGGCGAGTCGTCAATAATCTCGATTTCCGGACCATCAACGGTAGGAAGGGCGATATTGTCAATACCCACTTGGCCACCAGCTCCAAAAGAAGTAGTGTTGGTATTACCGGTAAAGGCGGTTTGGGTAAAACCATCAATTAATAACACTCTGTTATTGATAGATGGAAGTTCTGTTGAAGTTATTTTAATGGTGAAAACACCCGTGGCCGCGTTGTAATTTGGATCACTGGTTGGAATGTTAAAGACCATATTGTCGATACCCCAATTGGAGTTTGCATCAACAATAGCTTGTCGCAAAGACCCTAGTCCTGCGTCGTTTGTATTGCTTACTGTTACCGTTTGGGCACTAAGGCCGAGGCTTAAAGCAATGAATAAAATGATTCCCCGTGTTTTCATATCTCTATCAGATTTTTTCAAGATTCAAAGATAAGCACTTATTAACAGCTGTTAGTAAATTTTAGATAAACGGCAACTTACATCGATTATCGGCACTTGTTTTTTGGATGAATTTTAAGTGCTTGGAGCCGATCACTAATCATTAACATTCTTTTGTACCTTAGCCTCCATTCTTAATTCAGAAAACATCTCCCCAGATTAATGAAGTGTATAGTTGTAGATGACGATCCTGTTCAAAGAGAAGCTATAAAATCATGCATAGCTTCGGTTAAAGATTTAGAGCTGGTAGGAGTTTATCCTAACGCCATTGAAGCAAGGTTAGCATTGCAGAAACGCGAGGTAGATCTTATATTTTTAGATGTAGAAATGCCCGAAATGAGTGGTATCGAATTCTTACAAAGTTTTAAGGATGTTCCTCAGGTTATTATGGTTACCTCTAAAAAGCATTATGCTTTTCAGGCTTTCGAATTTGATGTAACCGACTATATTTCTAAGCCTATAGACATGGATCGCTTTTCTTCTGCGGTTCAGCGAGCTAGGTACTATGAAGAGAACTTAAAAAAGCAGGAAACGGAAGATTCCCTTTTTATTAAATCGGATGGTGTTTTAGTAAAAATTAATATCGAAGAAATTCTTTTTGTTGAAGCTTTAGGTGACTATATAAAGCTGGTTACTGATACACAAAGACACATTGTGCATAGCACGATGAAGGCTTTTGTAGCTAAACTCCCCGATACATTTCTACGGGTCCATAAGTCACATATTATAAACCTAAAAAAGGTTAAAAAGCTAGAGGAAAACACCATTGAATTGGCAGGTACACAAATTCCTGTGAGCCGAAACAATAAAAAAATATTGATCGAAAGACTAGCTCAGCTCTAGCCTTTATTTAAGAAGGCACAAGAATCTTTATTCTGGTGTTTTTCAATTTTTCCCCACAATTTTTCTCGAATCATTTGGAAATCAAAACATTACGTTGTTGATAATTTTTTACTGCGCTTTATTCTTGGCAACAGTCTGTAATCCAAGCGTTTGGCCCTATAAATCACCCGCGCAATAAGGGGGTGGTTATATACCTCCGATTTAACAGGTTCTATAAATGGTTAGAGAGGAGATCTTGGTTAAAGTCGCGTTTAACCAGCTATTACCGATACACCAAATGTTTACTAAACACAACATTTGCGTATTATCCTGATTTAAAGCCAAACTTAAAGAAGAAAAAAACCACGAAAAAAAAAAGCCGATAACTTTCGTTACCGGCTTTTGCGCTCCCTCTTGGGCTCGAACCAAGGACCCTCTGATTAACAGTCAGATGCTCTAACCAGCTGAGCTAAGGAAGCATTGTATTTCCCTCAAAAAGGGGCTGCAATATTAGTACCTTTCTTTAAAATAAACAATCTTTGCTGAAAATATTTTAGCACAAATAATGAGTTTATTAATTGTAGGCACAGTAGCCTTCGACGAGCTAATCACTCCTTGGGGCGAATCAGGTAGAATTATCGGAGGATCAGCAACTTATGCTTCGCTCTCAGCGGCGAACTTTAAAAATGATATTTCCATAGTATCCATTATTGGCGAGGATTTCCCCGAAGCCAAACTAGAGTTGATGCGTAAAAAAGGCATCGACACAAGCGGAATTAAGCGAGTGGAAGGTGGGAAAACGTTCTTTTGGAAGGGAAAATACCACCAAGACATGAACACCCGCGACTCTTTAGAGACCGAATTAAATGTATTGGCTGATTTTGACCCCATCTTACCCGAAAAAGCCCAAGACGCGGAATACCTTATGTTAGGCAATTTAACGCCAGCTGTACAAATGAAGGTCCTAAAGCAAATGAAGCAGCGTCCCAAACTGGTTATCATGGATACCATGAACTTTTGGATGGATATTGCCATGCCCGAATTAAAAGAGGTCTTAAAAGAAGTGGACCTGCTAACTATAAATGACGAAGAAGCGCGTCAGCTTAGTGGTGAGCACTCCCTGCTAAAAGCGGCACGTAAAATCTTTACCATGGGACCAAAATATCTGATTATTAAAAAAGGAGAACACGGTGCAATGCTTTTCCACGGAGATCAGAAATTCTTTTGCCCCGCTTTACCATTAGAAGAAGTATTTGACCCAACAGGCGCAGGCGATACATTTGCCGGTGGTTTTATTGGACAAATCGTGCGTGAAGATGACATCTCTTTCGATAGCATGAAACGCGGCGTAATCTATGGTTCCGCTATGGCTTCCTTTTGCGTAGAGGAATTCGGTACCAAGAAACTTCTTAATATGAGCGCCAAAGACATTCATGAAAGAGTGATGCAATTTGTCGACTTGGTGGACTTCAATATTAATTTGGAGAATAATTAACACAAACCCAACTCACTAACAAAGAAAAGCGTCATTATCCCACAGAGTGAGGGTGGCGCTTTTTTTTAGTTGAAAAATTAAAGGAAGAATTCTTTACTCGTGCATAGAAACCGTCGTATTTAGTACTTTGGTGCTTTGTAATTAAAAGAATGAATATAGACCCCCAACTTATAGAAGCTTGTAAACGTGAAGAGCGTAAGGCCCAGTTTGAGCTATATAAGTTGTGCTATGGCATTTTAATGTCGGTTTGCTTTCGCTATGAGCGCAATAAAGAAGATGCAGAGTTTTTACTAAACAAAGCTTTCTTAAAGATTTTAAAAAATCTGGAATCTTATGCAGATACGGTTCCCTTTGAAGCGTGGATTAGAAGGATCACCATTAACACAGCCATCGACGAGTATCGTAAAAACCAACGCTCTAAAATTGACTACGTAGAAGAGCCCATGCAGCTAGCAGGGCTAACGGAGATGGATTATAACGAGGCGGATAAGAATTTTGATGCCGAAGAATTACTGGCTTTGGTGCAAAAGCTGCCGCCGGCTAGTCAAAAGGTTTTTAACCTTTATATTATTGATGGCTACAACCACAAGGAAATAGCCGAACAATTAGGTATGAGTGAAGGTACCAGCAAATGGCACCTGAGCAGCGCTAGAAAGAAGCTGCAAGAGATGATGAAAAAGATTATTAATAACGTTGCTGTATTTCTGTTATGACGGAAAAGGAATTACATAAACTCTTTGCCGACAAGCTTAAGAGTAATTCTTTTCCTTTCAATGAGAAGGCTTGGATGTCCATGGAGCAAATGCTAGACCCACAAGAGCCACTTTCGGAGATGGAATATAGCAAGCTGTTTAAGGATAAACTTTCTACGGCAAGTTTTGCCTATAACCCAGCAAACTGGGACGAAATGGAGCTAAAGCTTAATGAAGCCCAAGGTGCCATGAGCCAGGAAGAAATGAAAAACCTCTTCCAAACTACACTTCAATCTCAAAACTTCAAGTTCAATCCCGCTAACTGGGAGCGCATGGAGGCGATTTTAAATACTAAAGCTAAAAAAACGCTATTCTACTTTTGGCGCAGCGCAGCCGCAATATTCATCTTTGCCGCTTCCGTTTTAGCATTTAATTATACCCTGCAAGCGCCGCTTACTAGCAGGCCTGCTGAACAAAATATATCCCTTAGTCCGAAGCAAAATACTCCCGCTGTTGTAAGTCCCAAAACTGAATTACCAGCTAATCTAAGCCCTGCGTATAGTAATAAGACTGAGGATATAGCCTCTACCAATTTACCCCCTAGTTCTACTTCTGCAAAAACGCCCGTGGCTTCGCCAACTAAGGCCATCTTGCCACCGAGCAATAACAATACAGGCGAAAATCTAACTTCACTTGCCGCAGCAGAGCTGTCTACTAATCTCGTTTCACCCTTTACGGGAGATGCGTCACAAGAAGAAACTTTGTTAGCCAATAATGCGGGCATTAACAGCCGAGATTGGCGCGACTTAAGTATAGATCCAGTAAGAATGAGCTTAGCTGAGCAGGCTACAAACAATGCTTTTACCGTTGCCGCTCCTCCTTCAAAAGAGGTTTACGTTCCAATGAACTATTCTAAAATTAGCTTACAAGGTGGGCCGTCCATAAATCCTGCTTATAATGGCAGTACAGGAACGGGTTTCTTCGCGGGCTTAGAATATGAATATGGCTTTAACGAGCGCATATCGATAAGTGCCGGGCTTATTTACAATTATGGTGGTGATATGGGTATCGAAAGCATTAGCGACAGCACCTTTTTCGGCTTGGCTCGCACCGATGTTGAAACTCACAGTCACTATAAAAATATGTCGGCTATACGTTTGCCAATAAGTTTTAATGTTAAGATCAATCCTAAGCATAGTTTTAGCCTTGGTGCTTACGCAGATGCGATCATAGCAGTAACTATGGATGAGGAGAAAACCACAACCATTTTTAAACAAGATCCTAAGGTTGAGAAAATGAGCGGTGTAGCGCCGGAAAGTAGTTTTACAAACTATAGTGCTGGTGCGCAAGTAGCTTATACATACCAGTATTCAAAACGCTTTAGTGTCGGACTTAGCCAACAATATGGATTTGTCGATCTAACCAACGATAATCAACAAAATTTCAGCAAACACCACCAAACAAGCCAGACCAATTTAGTATTGAAATATAGTATTTGGCAGTAATGAAAAAGGCAATAGCTTCTCTTATAGGAGTAGTCTTGATAGCGTCGGCTTGCACCAAGGATACAAGTTTAGATCAAGCAGAATATAGCGATAACCCCCTCTTTTACTTTAGCGGATCCGTAAATGGTTTGCCCGTTAATGTTCAAGCAGGTAAAGATGGTTACGCCATGTACACACATTATTTTTTAAAGGATAGTGTGTTGCATATGGAAAGCATTTTAGCAGCGGATAGCCCAGCTTACCGCGAGGCTTTTAAAATTGATATCCATGGTGGTGAATTAAGCAATAGCATTTCCAATACTAACTATTCCAGCAGCTTAATAAATGGACCTATTGCTCTGGCTGACGCATCAGGTTATCCGCGTCGCCCCCACGTTTACGATTATATTTTTACGAGTGATTCTTTAAATGGCAATATTCCATTACAATGGACCACTCCAAAGGGAAGTTATTATGGCGATAGTTGCAATTATTTGGAAGTAAACGCTTTAGAACAACAAAGTTTTAAAGTAGAAATGCAATCTGCAGGTCCATTGTCTTGTACGCCTCTCGTAGCACACACTATTCTCACGCAAGGCCAGTGTAAGGCCGAAATGCACATTTTAAAGAGTACAAATTCAGTTTTAATTGCAGAAGCGCGCAGCCGAGTGGGCCTTATAAAGTCAATACAATGGTCGGTTAACGATCAAAATGTAGGTACAGGACTTACTTTAAGTTATGATGTATTAGGCTTTTCTCCCGGTTACCGATTAAAAGCAAGAATTGTATTTGAAAGTGGTTGTACCGAAACAATTGAAAAAGTTATTCTAGCGGGTTCCCCACAATGTGATATCAATTTGAACTACCAAAAATTGCCTCGTCGCGACTATAATCCCCACAATTTAGGAACGGTTTCAGTTTCTTATTTTGATGCGAATGGCAAAGAGTATAATAGTCATTATGCTTACAATACTGGACACTTTAGTATCGAGTCCATTGCGAACTATAATGAATCGATGAGCTCGGGTACCACAGTAACCAATAATCACAAACGCTATAGCTTCTCGGGAGATTTAGTCCTGAAAAGTAGCGACGGAAGCAGCGTTCAGCTAGATAATATTTTCGGAATTTTCGCGGTAGAACACCCAGACTAGGCCTGGAAAGAAATTAGCACCTGCCCTTTTTCCACGGCCGCTCCAATGGTGCAGTCAATGCTTTTAATAAGGCAATCGGCTTCGGCTTTTAGCACGTTTTCCATTTTCATAGCCTCTAATACCATTAAGGCCTGCCCCTTTTTTATACTATCGCCCGGAGCTACTTTAACTTCTAAAACTAAGCCAGGCATGGGGGCTTTAAGGTCATTAACCGTAACCGCGTTTAGGTGTTCCATACCCAGATCTTTTAGCAGTAAATCGAAGCGATCTGCCGCTTTTACTGGGTACGATTGGCCATCAATTTCAATCAAGAACTCTTTTTTCTCGTAGTCTGCTTCTAAAACCTGTACCTCATAACTTTTGTTATTGCGGATCAGGCTAAAGCCTTTTTTTGCGTTTCCTAAGAGGTCAAGCGTATAGCCTTCACCGTTTAAAGAGCCTGATTTTTTTAAGGCATTTGCTTCAAGCTCAAAGCTTTGACTATTTACCTTTATCTGAAATTTTTCGCTTGCCATGTTTACGATACTTTTGCGGAAGCTAAGTTAAGAATAAGCCATGCAACGCGGTATACTTTTCCTCCTTTTTCTGTTGAGCTTTCTTACCCTTTTTGGGCAAAGCACCGAGCCGAGCATAGAATTGTCTTTTCAATTTAGTAGCGCCGAAGAAATAAGTTTTAAGGCCTTAGCCCGACCTTCAAACTGGTCTTCTGAAACGGAGATTAAGCTCCTGCAAGCAGAAAACTTAGAAGTGTATCTGCTCAAAGCGGGCAGCCGTAAAAGGCTTGACTTTAATTACGATGGTCAACAAGTAGTTATTCCCTTCCAAAATTTGCCGCATCCCTTAGCTCGTTTGGAACTGCACTATACTTTAAGTAGAGAGTATTTAGTGGAAATGGAAGCCTGGCACTATTTACAAGAGGGTTTTAGTCTTAATGCTGCAAGGCTTTCGGCCGAAAGTGCTTTTAAGGCCGAATTAGGCTTTGTTTTCCCTTGCTTCAACGCAGATCGTCATCAATGGGCATTGAACCTAATAACCGCCAAGCCGTGGCTTATTAGTACTCCCTTTGAGGAAGACTTTCGGGTTGATTTAAACAACGAAACGGCGCATTATTACACATCTGCGCAAGCGCAAAAGCCTGAGGCATTATACATTTTGGCAGGACCATTTAAAAGTTCAAAGGCAGAGAAGCAGTTAGAGGAAATTGCAGAGAACGAAAGAACCGAAGCTTTAGCAGGGCTCAGTGCAGAAGAACGCGCCATAGCTAAAATGCAGGAAGATTTTCCCGAACTATTGGCTTTTATAGCGAAGAAAAGAGAACAGGTTTGGTCGCAAAATGACTTAGAAAAACTAATTAGACCAAGAAAAGACCTTAATCAGCTTTACTTAAAATACGAAATGTTAAATCCTGCGCTTAAAAGCAAAGCTAATTTTTTAAACGAGCAGAGAATCATCCTAAACAGTGCGAAAAGCCTTCAGCAAGCGAGTTTATGGCAAGAAGAGTATTATCAAATTTCATTGGGAGAAGACTATTTAGACGCCCATCTGCACCAGCAATACCAAGCACAGTTGATGCAGGATAAACATAGTTGGTATCTGTTTTTACAGCGCTATTTGGCTCCGCAAAATCTTACATTGGCGGATACGATTAATTTAACAGACACCGCTATTTCTCTGTCGCAGCGCGAATATCTTTCTACCGCTGCTGTTCTGTATAAAAAACGGGCCCCTCAAACTCTTAAACTCAGTTATCAATATTCCTATCCGCGTAAAGCGATGCGAATAAGTGTAAGCCAGCCCGACTCCAGTTTATTCGGGGTAGTAGAGTTAAGCGCCTTGGCCATTAATGCAGGGGATAGCATCCATGGAAACTTCGATTTTCACTTCAATATAGGCGATACGATCTGGTGGCCCTTAGAAAGCGCTCCTCGCAGCCTATATATAAATTCGCTCAGTAAAAAATGGAATTTCTTCAAGCTAGATGAAAAACGCCCAGAAGCCTATTATCTCTTTGACTTTAGTCAATCGAAAGATCCAGTACTAAAGCGTAAGGCTTTGCTAGCTTTGTTAGAGACTAAAAACGCGAATTTATTGGCAACGGTGATGGGGATTGCCCTTGATAGTGGCGAACGAGAATTGCAGCTTTTGGCCTTAGCGAAGACTGAAAAACTTAATGTAATCGGTAAACAAAAACTTGCGGAAAGCATTAAAATGTTGGCCGAGCAGAGCGAGGATGTTAAACTAAAGCAAAAAGCAACCGAAGCCTATAAAATCATCGTGCCTTAAACGGATTGGAATGAGTAGTTTTGCCTACTTTTTAGCATTAATAGATTAAACATCCCTATGGATATTTTTATACAAGCCTCACAATTTTTATTGAGCCTTTCTTTACTGATCGTTTTACACGAGTTTGGCCACTTTATTCCTGCCAAATTATTCAATACTCGCGTAGAGAAGTTTTACCTCTTTTTTGATCCCTACTTTTCGCTTTTTAAGAAGAAAATTGGCGGCACCGAGTACGGTATTGGTTGGTTGCCTTTAGGCGGATATGTAAAAATATCGGGCATGGTAGACGAAAGCATGGACAAAGAGCAATTAAAAGAAGAGCCCAAACCCTGGGAATTCCGCTCTAAACCAGCTTGGCAGCGTCTTATTATTATGGTGGGTGGTGTAACGGTTAACGTAATTCTGGCCATCGTTATTTATGCCGGTATGATGATGTATTATGGCGAAGATTACCTTCCGGTAGATGGCATAAAAGATGGCTTGATGGTAGACGATAATGGCAAAGCTATTGGTCTGCAAGACGGCGATTTAGTAGTAGCGGTGGATGGTAAAAAAATCGAGCGCTTTACCGAAATCCCTAAGGAAATTCTTTTAAGCGAAAATACGATTAGCATTGTGCGCGACGGCAAAACAATCGATTTGCCCGTTTTAGATGAGCATAAAAAGATCCTTCTTGATGATCAAACTCCTATTGTTGGTTTACGCTTTCCTTACATCGTAGGTGGATTTACCGACACCTCTGTAGCAGAGCCGGCAGGTTTAAAAGTAGGTGATAGCATAGTAAGCTTTAATGGTAGCGCGATAAAGTATTACGATCAGTATTTAGATAGTATTCCCAAATATGCCGGACGCGAATTAAGCTTCGGTTTATACCGCGATGGAAATTTCCAAACGGTAAGTATGATGGTGCCTGCACACGGCAAGATTGGGGTTTACCCAGGTGGAAAAAGCCCCGCATATTATTATCCAGTAGAGACTGTTAAATACGGGTTCTTTGCGGCTGTACCAGCGGGCTTGTCAAAAGCTACCACGGTTCTTAAAGACTATATCCGTCAATTTAGACTCATCTTCAACCCAGACACAGAAGCTTACAAACAGGTAGGTGGCTTTATTGCCATCGGTTCACAGTTTGATACAGAGTGGAATTGGGAGCGTTTTTGGTCCTTTACGGCCTTCTTAAGCATTATGCTCGCCTTCCTTAATATTCTTCCTATTCCTGCTTTAGATGGTGGCCATGTGGTATTCGTTTTATGGGAAATGGTTTCGGGTAGAAAGCCTTCAGATAAAGTATTAGAATACGCCCAAGTAGCTGGCTTTGTAATCCTACTTTCCCTTATCGTGTTGGCTAATGGCAACGATATATTAAAACTCTTTAATTGATTCATCGGTTTTAGGCATCTGCTTTAAGCAGATGGGAAATTAACCGGCTATTCGGCGGCAAGGCGGCTGAGCTTTTATAAATTTGTTTTCTCTCAAAACACAAGACTATGTACGGCAAATTGCAAGGACAATTACAGGCAGAACTCGAACAAATCGAAAAGGACGGCCTGTATAAACGCGAACGAATTATAACCGGCGAACAAGGAGCCGAAATTACCGTACAAGGCGGTAAAAAGGTGCTTAACTTTTGTAGTAATAACTACCTAGGTTTATCTTCTCACCCTAAGGTTGTTGAAGCGGCTAAAGCGGCTTTAGATAGTCACGGTTTCGGCATGTCATCGGTGCGCTTTATCTGCGGAACTCAGGATATTCACAAAGAATTAGAAGAAAAAATCGCGCAGTTTTTAGGAACGGAGGATACGATTTTATACGCTGCCGCTTTTGATGCGAATGGTGGTGTTTTCGAACCACTACTTTCCGCCGAGGATGCCATTATTTCTGATTCTTTAAATCACGCTTCCATCATCGACGGAGTGCGCCTTTGTAAAGCACAGCGCTTCCGTTATGCCAATAACGACATGGCCGATCTAGAGGCACAATTAATCGAGGCTTCTAAAACCGCGCGCCACAAAATTATCGTTACCGATGGCGTTTTTAGCATGGATGGCTATGTAGCACAGCTCGATAAAATCTGCGATCTAGCGGAAAAATACGATGCTTTGGTAATGGTGGACGAATGTCATGCTACGGGCTTTATCGGCAAAACGGGTCGAGGTACCCACGAGCTAAATAATGTTTTAGGACGAATTGATATCATTACCGGTACTTTAGGTAAGGCTTTAGGCGGCGCTATGGGTGGTTTCACTTCCGGTAGAAAGGAAATTATTGATCTTTTACGTCAACGATCACGCCCTTATTTGTTTTCAAACTCACTCGCTCCCGCCATTGTAGGCGCGTCCAACGCCGTATTTGATTTACTAAGCGAAAGCACCGATTTACGCGATAAATTGGAAGGTAATGTGCAGTATTTCAAGAAGGAAATTAAGGCAGCAGGTTTTGACATTAAGGATGGCGATTCCGCTATCGTTCCCATTATGCTTTACGATGCGGCCTTATCGCAAAAATTTGCCGATGCCCTTTTAGAGGAAGGCGTTTATGTGATCGGTTTCTTTTACCCAGTGGTGCCGAAAGAGCAAGCGCGTATTCGCGTGCAGCTTAGCGCAGCCCATAGTGTTGAGCATTTAGATAAAGCAGTGGCGGCTTTTACCAAAGTAGGTAAGGCTCTTGGCGTTATTTCTTAAGTCGCTAATCATAGAATTAATTCATTTTAGGCTCCCACTGGGGGCCTAAAATTTTTCCAGCACCAGCTCTTCGTTTAAATAGAGCAGCATTTTTTCGGCAACGGTAAAACCGGCTTCTTCAATAAGGCGAGCATATTCTTCCACTTGTTGCCGATGCTCTTCTTGTCTTTCCCCCGTTTTATAGTCAATAATAAAAGCCTTATCGTTTATTAATACCACGCGATCGGGGATTTTACGATTGGCACCAGGAATTAGGATGCTCCTTTCATTTAATACATCTGCCTGAGCGCTAAACAGGTTTTTTAATTCGGAATGCTCGAGGACCTGGAGTACTAAGTCCCTTATTTCGTTCAGTTCTTCGCTGCTAAACCAACCTTTATTTTGGGCATTTTTAAGGGCGAAGTCAAGATCGCTACTTTGCTTTATTTGCGATAAAAGCTGATGCACCTGACTACCCCTAAGGCGCGCGGCTTTACCACTTTGTTCCCAGTTTTTCGGGGCGGAGCTTAAAACGGCAATAACCTGTTGCCAAGGTCTTACGCTAAAATTATCTGGGCTTTTTAGGTTTTCGGAATCCGTGCGCGTGCCATCCAATTGTAGTTTCTCTCCGAAACTAAAGAAATCTTCTTGCTCGGGCTGAAGATGCTGATACAATAAACTCTGCCAGTACTTTCCATCGGCTTTGTCGCTTTGCTCTTGGGCAGAAAAGATATAAAGTTCTTTTTCGGCCCGCGTGTAGGCTACGTAATAGCGATTAATGGTGTCGAGAAGCATCAACTTATCTTCCTCCTCCAAGTCTTTTAAATATTGATCGAGATAGCCGCTGGCGTCTTTATGGGGGCTAAGTAGATTAACCAAAGAAACAGGCAGTTCCTTAAAGCTTTCTTTTGCGGGCAATTGCAGCCAGAGCTTCTCACGGTGTCGTTTATTAATTAAGGCGCCCGCGCTGAAAGCCGCAATTACCACGGGAAACTCCAGACCTTTAGATTTATGTATGGACATCACCTGAATAGCATCTAATTCCTGCGGCATTTGCACGCTTTCCGAATGCCCTTTTTCGTACCACCATTCAATAAAGCTTTCCGCTAAAGGGCTTTCGCGACGAATGAAATCATCGACTTGATCAATCAATAATTGCAAATAGGGGTCATTCTCCAGTTTAAGATCGAGTTGATGAATAAGGCGATAGACCTTCTGCAAGAGATCTAGGCCATCCCAATTCTGAAAGTTAAAGCCTGGTATCTGTTCTTCCAAAAAAGCGGTTTCTAAGCTAAGTTCTTGGCGACCGTGAATTTTAAAGTACTCATGTCGGTCAATATGCTGACCAAATATTTCATAACTTAATAAAAGCCAATCTTTTCGAATGGAATAGTCTTTGGGGTTTTCCAACATATTTAGGAAGGAAATGATTGCTTTTACCTCGGCAGAAGCACCGATGTTTAAACTATCTACACTGAGTAGTTTTAGGTATTCTCCTTCGGGTAAGCTAAGGCTATCCTCATTTTGCAGAAGAAATCGCGCAATTGCTCTGCCTTGTGCATTGGCTCCCACAAGAATACAGATGTCGGATTGTTTGAAACCGCGGGCTAAACTGTCTTTAATGGTTGAGGCAATCTGTTCAAATTGAGCGGTTTGATAGTTGTCTTTCCCCAAGAAACGTACTTCCACATAACCGCCATCTGTAGCGCGGGCAATTTGTCCACTTTCGCTGTAAATGCGTCTAAATTTTTCATCACTAAAGTTATTCGCTAGTGACTCAAAGAGTTGATTATTAAAGCTGACAATATTTTTATGGGAGCGAAAATTCGAATCGAGGTTTATGGTTTCACGTGGATAAAGCTCCTGCCCGGCAAAGCGATTGGAATCTTCTACATTGTTGTAGAGATCAATAAACAGCTGTACCTCCCCGTTGCGAAAGCGATAAATACTCTGCTTGGCATCGCCTACAATCATGGCGCTACTGCCCCCCTCGGCGAGGGAGTTGTTAATGAGCGGTACCAAGTTTAACCACTGTAAAGTGGAGGTGTCTTGGAATTCATCAATAAAAAAGTGCTGAAAGCGATCGCCCAGTTTTTCGTAGAGAAAAGGCGCGGGCTGACTGCGCAGGTTATCGCTAATAATCTTGTTAAACTCCCCAATAGGAATGCGATTACTCTCTTCTTTAACTACCTCGAGTTGTAGAGCAATTTCTTTCAGAACCGCTAAGCCATACAAGCTTTTTAAGGTCGACTTTATGTAGAGGTACTCTTCGTAGTGATCGGCAAGATATTGATGGATTCCAAGAATCTGGATTTTAAAATCCTCTTGGTATTGATCCATCAAAGCCTTATCGGCAGGGGCCGCATTTTTAGCATAAAGGTTTTGACCTGCTTCCAGCACAGGCTGAAGACTGGCTTCGGTAAAAAAACCAAAAGCTGTGGTCATTCCCAGAGTGCGGTTCCACAGGGTTCCACGGCTAAAACACTTCACGTGCAATCCGCGCTCTTCGCCCCAACTTATCGCATCTTGCGCAAGCTTTTTTTGCCCCGCTTCGATTTGCTTTACGCGTTTGCTCAGTTCCTTTTCTATTTTTAAAAAGTCGGCTGTGCTAAGCTCTTCTAATTGCTGCAGATAAGGTTGGGCCTTTTCCTTAAAAAGTTGACGCGCAGTGTCAAGGAGAATATTTTTGTAATTGGTGGAATTTCCGTCATTTAACTGTCCTTCCACAAAGCGCAACAGCACCTTGGTATGATCGGAGTTAGCTTGCAGTTCGCTAAGCATACGATCTATCGCTTCCTCTAAAATGAGTTGGTCTTCTAACTCGACTTGGTAATTACTACTCAGCTTTAAGTCGCGGCTAAAAGAGCGAATTAAGCGGTTGGTAAAACTGTCGATAGTGGAAACCGAGAAAGCCGAGTAATTATGTAAAATTCGTTTCAGACTATTTTGGGCGCGATAAGCTAGTTTTTCGGGCGCCACCTCTAATTCTTCTGCCAAGGTGTGGCAATAATCGACGCCTTTTTGGTCGAGCTTGGGATATGTACTCAGCAGAAAAAGCTGCTTTAGCAATCGTTGCTTCATCTCTTGCGCGGCCTTTTTAGTAAAGGTTATCGCTAAGATGTGCATAAAACTGCTGGCCTCATCTTGCGCTAAGCAAAGCTTTAAATACTGCCTAACAAGGCTATAGGTTTTTCCCGCTCCCGCAGATGCGTTATAAACAGTAAAAGGTGCGCGCATAAAAGATTTTGCCTCTAAGTTAATCAAGGAAATAGATTGAGCAAGTAGCCCCTTGCGACCTTATTTGTATTTTTCGTCCATGAAAAAGAGTTTCAAGGGAAAGGTAGTTTGGATAACCGGCGCTTCAGAAGGCATTGGCTTGGCTTTAGCGGAGGCTTTTGCTAAAGAAGGAGCAAAATTAATCGTATCGGCTCGCCGGAAAGATAAACTGGAAGAAGCGGCAAAATCTTGCCTAGTCATAGGCGCAAGCGAGGTAAAAGTTCTGCCTTTCGATTTGGCCGATGAAACTGGCATAGAAGAAGCTTGTAAAATTGCAGAGGCGACATTTCAGGGTATAGACCTATTACTTTTAAACGCGGGCATTTCCCAGCGTGCCTTTGCGGCAGAAACCTCCATTGACATATTCGATAGGTTAATGAAAATCAATTATTTATCGAATGTACGTATTACCCTAAATACATTGGATACTCTTTTAAAACACAAGGGGCAAATAGCCGTAATAAGTAGTTTGGTGGGAAAATTTGGCAGTCCTTATCGTTCGGGTTACGCCGCTTCAAAACATGCTTTACACGGCTTTTACGATAGCCTACGCGCGGAGCATCCCGGTCAATTAGAAGTTGGTATTATTTGTCCCGGATTTATAAAAACGCAGCTTTCGCTCCACGCCCTCAAGGGAGATGGGCAAGCTTTAAATGAAATGGATGAAGCTCAAGCGCAGGGCATGCCCGCTGAAGTTTTTGCTGCTAAAGCACTGGCGGGACTAAAACGAGGCAAAGCTGAAATGTATATTGGCGGAAAAGAACGCTTTGGGGTTTATTTAAAACGCTATTTTCCGGCCTTATTTCGACGAATTATTAGCAAGGCGAAAGTGCGCTGATAGGTTTGCATTATCAGACTTAACCAGAAATTAATCCAAAAGCTTGGTGAGAGAACTTTCTGCTGCTTAGATTTGTTCTACATAATACGTTAAACACAAACACCATAAAATTCAATAACATGGCATTCGAATTACCAAATTTACCTTACGCTCACGACGCATTAGAACCACACATCGACGCTAAAACCATGGAAATCCACCACGGCAAGCATCATGCAGGTTATACTTCTAAATTAAACGCCGCAATTGAAGGAAGCGACTTAGCTTCTAAATCAATCGAAGATATTTTAGCAAATGTTTCATCTGCTGGAGCAGGAGTAAGAAATAACGGCGGTGGTTTTTACAACCACAGTTTATTTTGGAGCATTATGTCTCCGAACGGTGGCGGAAATCCAAGCGGCGAATTAGCGGAAGCGATTAATGCAGCTTACGGATCTTTCGAAAAGTTTAAAGATGCATTCTCAAATGCTGCTGCTACTCAGTTCGGTTCAGGTTGGGCTTGGCTATCGGTAAAGGCTGGCGGAAGCGTTGAGGTTTCAAGCACAGCTAACCAAGACAATCCTTTAATGGATGTGGTTGAGCATAGAGGAACTCCAATTTTAGGCTTAGATGTATGGGAACATGCCTATTACCTAAACTACCAAAACCGTCGCCCCGACTACATCGAAGCTTTTTTCAATGTAATTAACTGGGAAGAAGTAGCACGTAGATACGCTGCAGCGAAGTAAATTCTTTTAGCATAAGATTGAAACCCGTCCTTGTGGCGGGTTTTTTTATGGTCTAAAGCCAAGATGTGTTTTTAATTGAGCCTATAGAATCGAAAAAGAACAGGTCATTAATTATATTCGCAGCATGCAGTTGCCTCCCAATAAGAAAATCTACTTTGCCTCCGATCAGCATTTAGGCGCCCCTAATTATGAGGCGAGCTTAAAGCGCGAGAAACATTTTGTAAAGTGGCTCGATCAGATTAGTGTTGATGCGGCCGAAATTTTCATTGTGGGCGACCTCTTTGACTTTTGGTTCGAATACAAAAAAGCGGTTCCTCGCGGATTTGTAAGGGTTTTAGGAAAACTAGCGGAATTGAGCGATGCGGGAATACCCATTCACATCTTTACCGGTAATCACGACATGTGGATCTTCGACTATCTGCCGCAAGAAATTGGCGCTAAACTATACCGTGAACCCATTGAAAGAGAGTGGAATGGCAAAAGCTTTTATATTGGTCATGGCGATGGATTAGGTCCGGGCGACTACGGCTATAAATTCATTAAGCGCATTTTTGCCAATCCTTTTTTACAATGGTCTTTTGCGCGTTTACATCCCAATTTCGGCATTGGATTAGCTGATTTTTTATCGAAAAGAAGCCGTGCTAAAACGGGGCATAAGGATGCTATCTTTTTAGGCGAAGAAGAGGAGTGGTTGGTGATTTACTGCCGTGAAATTTTAGCCCAAAAAAAGATGGACTATTTCGTTTTTGGTCATCGCCACTTACCCCTAGATATTCAACTTAAACCGGAAACCGCCCGTTACATTAACCTCGGTGATTGGATCACCTATTACACCTACGCGGTATTTGATGGCGAGGAGCTTAAGCTGGAGAAGTTTCCGATGGGGTAGTTCAGGCTCTTGGGTATTCTCCCCAAACGCATCCTTAAAAAACAAACCAAAGCTGAGCCTAAGCGGTAAAACTAGGATGAGACTTTTATTAAGCCTATTATTTTTGGGAAGGTCGATCTTCGCTCCAAGGCAAATTTTTATAGCAGCCTAACAGTTAATCAGCACCAATCCCGCCAGTATGATTTTAGCGGTTTTAATATCCGCCACAGTGAATTACTTGGACCTCATCGCCTGAGCGTTGATCTAGGTTTTCGCGCCTCTCACACTTAGGTGGTTGTCTAATGGTTGGCATAGCGGAATAGCAGGATATTATTTGGATGAATTTTTTAATCACAGTTATCGGTCTTTAATTCTAGGAAGCTCGGTCAATTATGTTTTCAGTAATGGCAAGGGCTTTATTCGCCCCAGTCCTATTCGCCTAATTAGTGGCTTAAGGTCGGAAAGCAATCGGGTTTTGGGCATTCGGTTATTAGTAGATTGTGGCAGTCGCCTTTTCTAGGATAAAGTGAAAAAAGGGAACTTTAGAAAGATCTTTTGGCCTAGGTATAATGCGCCTATGTATTCGCTTCAATACTCATCAAGGCCTTGTGCATCCCGTTTTTCATGTAAGAATGGACTTTACTCTGACTTTCAAAAAATCAGAGGCTACTCCAAAACTGCGTTAAGTAGTTAGTTTTAGCCCTACCTTTGCACCCTTCAAAATTGGTATATTCCACAAGACGCTTCCTATGATGTCATATGTCCAAATTGCCTCAAGAGCATAAATTTATTGATCTTTCAGATTATGGAAGACCAATTGCAAAGCTTATCGCAAACGCACTCAAAACAACTACTTTCACCCCCATTCATGTAACAATTGGCTTTATAATATCGGGTTTATTGGCCATACTCTTTATTCTGCAGGGTTATTATTGGTTAGCGGCTTTCTTCTTAATTTTCAAGTCTATTTTAGATGCAGCTGATGGTGAGTTAGCAAGAGTGAAACAAACACCTTCCTACACCGGTCGCTATCTAGATTCTGTGGCAGATATCGTTCTCAATGCCATGTTTTTCATCTCCATTTGGCATATCAATCAATCTGCTTTTTGGATCTGTCTTTTAGCATTTTTTGGAATGCAACTGCAGGGCACCTTGTATAATTACTACTATGTTATTTTACGAAATAGAGTCGATGGCGATACTACCAGTAGAGTCTTTGAATACGAAACCCCAATCGCTTTAGAAGGAGAAACGCAGAAAAGTGTAAACATTCTTTTTGCTCTATATAAAATTCTCTACGGGGTATTCGACAAAATAATCTACATTCTAGACGCTAATGCCGACCAAGGTAAAGCGCTGCCAAAGTGGATGTTAACTCTTCTCTCAACCTTTGGCTTGGGTTTCCAGCTATTAATTATTGCCCTAATGCTAGTTCTGGGTTTGAAAGCATTTATTCTTCCTTTCTTCCTGTATTACTCGGTGATGATTATTGTTTTAATTTCTATGCGTAGGGTTTTTTATTAACAAAGCTTTGCTCTACAGCACATTAAACTAAAGTTTCAACCGCAATCCTACAATAATGGTGCGCGGTTGTAAGGGCCCATAAATATAACTAGCATCTCGCTCCGCCCCTCGATCGAAATCGCTTTGATAGGCATTAAAAATATTTTGTATCCCCGCGTTGAGCTCCATTTGCCAGTCGTCCCCTTCTAGTAGTTGGAAATCGGCGATAAGGCCAAAGTCAAAGAAGTCTGGACTGCGTTTTAGCACGGTGCGCTCCGTATCGGGATTGATTACATGTGGTACGAGCATCGGCCCGCTGTAGCTAAGATTGGCGTTGATATCGAGTTTGGGATTGAGGCTGTACTTAAGGTTGAAGAATCCGTATAGTTCGGGGCTACGCAACATATCTTCCGTTAGCACTTGGTCATTGGAAGAGTCAGGATTTTGCCAAATTAGCTCTGCTTCTTGATAGCGGTTTCTTTGCATACTTAAACCGCTTCGTATTACAAGCCAATCTGCGTAAGCGTAATTATATTCTAAGTTAATTCCATAAACCATAGCACCTTTGCCATTGCGCTTGGTGATTAAAGCGGTGCCATTACTAAGGGCGCGTTGTTCACTGAGAATGAAGGGGTTTTCTAAGATAGTATAAAAGCTTTCTGCGATAAATTGCTGCTCACTCTTCTTTCCTTCTTTTTGTAGACTGTAGGATAAATTGAAGCTATGGCTAAACTCAGTTTTTAGATTGGGGTCTAATACTACGAAAAGGGCTGCGCCACCTACGGTTTCAATATGAAGGTCTTCGTTAAAAGCTTGGGGCGCTCTAAAACCTCGGGAGTATCCAGTTCTTATGCTTGCGTGTGGATGTATGTCATATTTAAGACTGAGGCGAGGCGAAGCAATATTAAAGTTTCGCGCCGTAGTGTGGTCGCCTTCTACAAAACGGTATTGTGAATTAAGCTGCAAATGATCGAAACGGATGCCTGCTAGAACCTCCAGTTCGGAACTAAGAAACCATTGACTTTGAAGAAAGGATCCCAAGGAGTTTACGCGCTGGGAAATATTACGGTTATAGCCAGGCATATTATCGACAATGGCATTGTGTTGTTGTTCTGCACCAAGACTTAACTTTAGCAGGGGTTTTACTTGGTAGCTATACTGAAAACCGTTTACCCAATTAATGTCTCGAGAATTGCCGTAAGCGTTAAGCGCTAAAATATCGCTGTTGCTCAAACTATCATTTGGCCCTAAAACTCGTCCACCAGCGCCGTAATAACTGTTGCGAAATACTTGCTGGGCCGAACTGTAGACAGAAGCGAATTGCTCTAATTTTTCATCGGCCCATTCGTAAGAAAGGCCAGCGCCTAAAACTTGATGCTGGAGATCTTCCGCCACACGACTTTGATGAGGTAGCAGGTTAAAGTCGCTCCCGCCGCGACGCCCCTCTTGCATCCAGAAAACATTGTAGCGCAGTTTTTTACGACTGCTTGCTTTCCAGTAGGCATCGAGGCCAGCACTAATATTCTCTAATTCTGGAAGCTCCGAAAAGCCATCGTTATTGGCATCAAAATGGTCGCGCTTCCGCCGAAAGGCAAAAAGATAAGCCCCGCTAGAATAATCTTTATTGACTACACTCGCAGCCATTTGTTGGTTTTGCTCGAAGGCCGATCCGCCAATTAATTTGAGTCCGGTAGAAATATCCATGCCCTGACTTTGCGCCTCTTTGGTAATAATATTTAAAGTGCCGCCAATGGCCGAAGCACCGTAAATAGCGGAAGCCGCCCCTTTTACCACTTCCACTCTTTCGATCATTGAGGGTGGAAACATTTCTAAGCCATAAACCCCCATTAAAGCCGAAAATATGGGACGAGAATTTACTAATACCTGTGAGTAGGCACCATCTAAACCGTTAATGCGCAATTGGGTAAAGCCGCAGCTCTGACAATTATTCTCGACGCGTAAGCCCGGACTGAAACTTAGCCCTTCGGCGAGGCTGAGCGCTTGGACGTCTTGCAGTAGACGATTATTAATTCGGTTAACCATAATGGGCGCACGGTGAGCAGCAATGGCTTTTCGATTAGCGCTAACCACCACTTCTTCTAATCCAAGACGGTCTTCTTTCAGATGTATCGTGTTGTTATTAAGTAGTTTACTTAAAGTATGGCTTTGGGAATGATAGCCGATATACTTGATTTTAATAAGACTGCTATCTTTTAGTGCTCGAATATCTAATTTGTAACGGCCTTCAGCATCACTCAGGCAGCCAATTTTTCGGTCACTCGAAAAAATTTCTACTCCATTTAGAGTTTCTCCCGCTAGGTTTTGGACGGTCCCACTGAGGTAGTTTGGCCTTTGTGCCTGTAAGAAAGAGAAGCTAAAGAATAGTAAAAGAACAGTTTTATACATGCCGAAATAAAAATTTAGGCAAATCTAAAAATGATTTTAGTAAATTCGCAAAAATATTTAGAGGACTGTAATTTTTATGACCAAGCTTTCTTTAACCGAGGAGAACTACTTGAAGGCCATCTACTTTATTGGCGGCACTTCCCAACTTGTAAACACCAATGCCATTGCGGAACGGCTAAACACCAAAGCGGCTACTGTGACTGACATGCTGCGAAAATTAAAGCAGAAGGATTTAATTGAATATCAGCCCTATAAGGGCACACGTCTTAAGTCGGAGGGAAAAATAAAGGCCATTGCCATCTTGCGTAAGCACCGCCTATGGGAAACCTTTTTGGTAGAAAAGTTAGCCTTTGGTTGGGAGGAAGTGCACGAAATTGCCGAGCAATTGGAGCATATTCAGTCTACCGAGTTAACCGAGCGTTTATCGGCATTTTTAGGTTTCCCCGAGTTTGATCCGCACGGCGATCCTATTCCTAGTAAAGAGGGTATTTTCCCCAAGCGCGATAATATTACCCTCGATCGCGTGAAACCTGATTCCGCCGTTATGGTGCAGGGGGTAAAGGATTCGTCCACTGAATTTTTGAATTATATCGCCAAGTTAGGCATTCAATTAGGCGATCAAATTGCCGTAAAAAGCGTAGAAGAATTTGATCGTAGTTTGCTAGTGGAGCATAAAAACCAGCAATATCGTTTAAGCGCCTTAGCGGCTGCAAACCTTTATATCAAAGAATTATGAGACAGGGCTATTTCGCTATCATTGCAACTTTATGCTTAGGGGCTTGTTCACTTCCCTCTCAAAAAAGCACGAGCAATAAAGTGGTTTGCACTACTGGAATAATTGCCGACGCAGCACAGGAACTACTAAAAGGACAAGATAGCATTAGTGTTAGCGCCTTAATGGGCCCGGGCGTTGATCCCCATCTTTATAAAGCCAGCCAAGGTGATATTAAAAAGTTAATGGACGCCGACCTGATTATCTACAATGGTTTACACTTGGAAGGTAAAATGACGGAGCTTTTTGAGAAAATGCAACAACATACTAAACTCGCTGCCGCAGAAGCCATACCCAAAGAGATGCTGATTAACAGTAGCAATTTTGCCAGTGCTTACGATCCGCATGTGTGGTTCGATTTGAAGCTTTGGTCCATCGCCGTTGCGGCCATGGCAGATAAACTGCAGCTACAATATCCGGCTTTAGCTTCCAAAATTGGTGAGAATGAGGAAAGGTACCTGAAAGAAATAAATAGCTTGCACGAGATGCTTTCTAAAGAGGTGATGCAAGTCCCTCAAAATCAACGGGTATTAATAACGGCCCACGATGCTTTTGAATATTTTGGTCGCCAATATGGGTTTGAAGTAAGAGGTTTGCAGGGAATTTCCACTAGCTCAGAATATGGTATTCGCGATGTAAGCAATTTGGCCCAGTATGTTTATGGCCAGGGTATCAAAGCCATTTTTATAGAAAGCTCCATCCCTAAAAGAGCGATTGAAGCGGTGCAAGCTGCTGTGAAAGAGCTTGGTGGTTCGGTAAGCTTAGGCGGTGAGTTATACTCGGATGCCTTGGGTGCTGCCGATGGTCCGGCAGGAACTTATTTAGGCATGGTTCGGACGAATACCAATACCATTGTAGAGGCTCTTAAATAATGCAGCGCATGGAAAATCAAACCGCCTTAGAAGTACATAATCTTACCGCAAGCTATCAGCGTAAGCCCGTGCTGTGGGAAATAGACTTTAAGGTTCCAAGTGGTCATTTAATAGGTATTTTAGGCCCAAATGGGAGCGGAAAAACCACCCTGCTTCGCAATATTATGAACTTGATGGAGGCGGATAGCGGCTATGTAAAAATTTTCGGCAAAGACCTCGATGTGGTACGCAGTCGCTTAAGTTATGTGCCACAACGCGAAAGTGTAGATTGGAATTTTCCCGCCAGTGTGCGTGAAGTGGTGGAGATGGGGCGTTATCGTCCCGGTAATTTGCTCCGTCGCTTAAAAAGCAGCGATAAGCAAAAAGTTAAGGCCGCTTTAGAGAAAGTGGGCATGCTCGCTTATGCAGATCGGCAAATTAGCGAGCTTTCGGGCGGACAACAGCAGCGGGTTTTTATCGCTCGATCTTTAGCCCAAGAGGCAGATATTTATTTAATGGACGAGCCTTTTGTTGGCGTTGATGCCGCCACGGAAGAAGCGATTCTAAGTTTATTGTCAGAGCTACGAGACCAGGGTAAAACGGTTTTAATAGTTCATCACGATTTGCAAAGTGCCTACCAATACTTCGACTGGATGATTCTGCTTAATACGCGCTTGATTGCCGCGGGACCTAAGGAAGAGGTTTTTAATAGCACCTACTTGAGAGAGGCCTATGGAGGAAAACTAAACCTTCTTTCTAAATTGGGAGAGATAATTGCGCGCGAGCAATTCCCGCTGCGTGAGCCCGATTTCAAAGAAAAAGAAGGCAGCGGCGATGAATGATGTTTGGGCCTTTTTCAGCTTTAGCGATCCAACCGTAAGGATTGTTAGTTTAGGGACAGTTTTTCTAGCAATGAGTGCCTCGGTGGTCGGTACTTTTGCCTTTCTGCGCAAGCGCGCCCTAGTAGGAGATGCTATTGCACATGCGATATTACCTGGCATCGCTATCGCTTTTATGCTCAGTGGTACCAAAAACCCCATAGTCTTAATGATGGGAGCGCTAATTAGCGGCTGGCTGGCTACCTGGGCAATGGAGTACATTACTGAAAAAACCAAGCTCAGTAATGATACAGCGGTTGCCCTGGTCTTAAGTGTGTTTTTCGGCATTGGAATAATGCTGCTCACCCATATTCAACACAGTGGTTCAGGTAACCAATCAGGTCTAGATCAATACCTTTTTGGAAAGGCCGCTGGTATGACTGAGCAGGACCTTTGGACCTATTCGGTGGTGGCGCTTTTACTTTTAATAGTGGTGATTAGTCTCTATAAAGAGTTGAAGGTCTATTCTTTTAACCCTGATTTTGCCGCTGTATCGGGTTTGCCTGTAAAAGCTATTCGCAGAATTTTAAACTTGGTTACCGTCTTAGCCATTGCCATAGGAATCCAATCGGTGGGGGTAGTTTTAATGGCCGCTTTACTTATTACACCTGCGGCTGCCGCCCGCGCTTGGACAAGCTCTCTAAAAATTATGCTTTTTCTAGCCGCTTTAATCGGAGGAATTTCGGGATTAAGCGGATCCTTAATCAGCTACTTATCTCCCGCCATGCCAACGGGTCCTTGGATTGTAATGACACTTTCGATAATCACATTACTTTCCTTGTTTTTTGCTCCCCAAAGAGGAGCTCTGAGCCGCCTATTAAAACAGCGTCGTCACAGCCAAAAAATCTTAAATGAAAACCTATTAAAAGTCTTTTATAAGCTTTCCGTGGAAAGAAAATTAGAAGAAGCGGGGCTAAATGTAGGCGAATTACAGGCGGAAAGAGCTATTAATAAATCGGATTTTGCTGCGGCCATAAAACGCCTGAAACGCAAAAATTGGCTCTTGGCGGAAGGTGAAAAGCTTAAGCTAAGCAGCATTGGTTTAGTGGAGGCTAAACGGGTGGTGCGCCTGCATCGCCTTTGGGAGATGTACCTAAGTCAGCGCCTTAATTTAAAGGAAGACCATATTCACCCCAATGCGGAAAGTATGGAACATATCATCAGCCCTGAGCTGGAGGCCCTCCTATTAAAAGAGCTCGACTTTCCTACCCAAGATCCCCATAACAGTCCAATCCCTTATTCAAATTAAGATGGAAGCAATTTTCATCATCCTCACCGGCGCCTTAGTAGCCATGACCTGCGCTTTATTAGGAAGCTTTTTGCTTTTGCGTAAAATGGCTATGTTAGGTGATGCTATTTCGCATGCGGTTTTGCCGGGTATTGTTTTGGCCTTTATGATTTCTGGCAGCCGAGATAATTTTATTATGCTCATCGGCGCAAGCCTGGCCGGACTATTAGTAACCCTTTTAATAGAGTTACTTCATAAGAAAATACATCTGCAAGAAGATGCTTCGATTGGAATAAGTTTTACTTGGCTTTTCGCGATTGGGGTCATTTTAATTAGCGCCTATACCGAGCAAGTAGATTTAGATCAAGACTGCGTTTTATACGGTGAAATAGCCTATGTCCCTTTTGATTTGATTTATTTTTCGGGGGGCGAGCTCTTCTTTCCACGAGCCACAATTATTTCGGGGCTTCTCTTTTTGCTAACCCTAGGCTTCGTTTTAGTCGCTTATAAAGGTTTAAAAATAACCTCTTTTAATAGTGATTATGCGAAATCGTTGGGTATTTCCACCTTGGCTTGGCATTTAGTATTTATGAGCATGGTTTCTATAACCACCGTGCTTTCTTTCGAAATTGTGGGAGCCATTCTTATTGTAGCCTTATTGGTAGTGCCTCCTGCCACCGCTTATTTATTGACCAAACGCTTAAAGCAGATGCTTGTTTTGGCTTTAATTTTCGCGGCCCTATCTGCTATCGGGGGTTATTATTTAGCCGTTTTATTAGATGCAAGTATTGCTGGTGCTATGGTTTCTTTGGCAGGCTTTTTCTTCCTACTAGCGCTAATTTTTAGTCGTATTCGTTCTCGCTCACTCAAGGTAGATGCGCATTTAAAAGGGTAATCGTCTGGGATTTAGGCTTTTAGATTTTTAAAATACCATTCTAAATTTAAGTTTATAAAAAGTTTAATTTAGATGCGGCAGCGTACCATATTAGCGAGACAAGATGCATATTTGCAGCGCAAAAAAAATGATTTAAACCAATCACCAAAAAGATATATTAATTATGCCTACCCCAAAAAATAGTACTCCTAAGCGCCGGGTTATAGTTGATTATAAAAACGTAACTCAGGACATTCTTGGTCTATTTGCCGATCGCTACCCTTATGGTTATGATGATATGGATATTGTAAAGTTTCAGAATGCGCAAGGAGCGACCGTTAGAGCGGTACCCATTGAAACTACCGATACCAAATACCTAATAAAGGTAAGCGTAGAAATGGATCGTAAAATTGAGGCCTTTATGGACGACGAAGATGATGAAGATCTAGGTTTAGATGAGGACGCTGCCCTTGACACGCCCGAGGACGACTTGGATGATTAATGAAGAAAACTAAAAAGGATTATTTTTTTGTGGGATTACAAATGGTGCTTTTTGTGCTTTTTGCAATCCCCTTTAAGCTAGAGCAAAATCTACCTCAATTACCCCAATGGCCCGCTCAGCTGGTTCTAATAATAGGTTTGATAGAGGTAGTGTGGGCCTTCATGCAGCTGCGGAATTTTATCAGTGTTTGGCCAACTCCTAAAGATGATTCGGAATTAGTTACCTGGGGCTTATTTGCCATCGTGCGTCACCCAATTTATAGCGGAATAATTCTGGTTACGGCGGGTTACGCATTTTATAAGACAGATCTATATAAGCTACTTATCTGCTTGGGCTTATTTATTCTTTTCTACTTTAAAAGTTCCTACGAAGAAAAGCGACTTACAGAGCGCTTTAAAGTATACCCACGCTACAAAGCAAGAGTAGGGCGTTTTTTCCCCAAACCGCCATCACTTAGGGCTAAGCCATAAGAGCGGGTTTACCGCATTTTGATTACTCCAAATCTCGAAATGTAATTTCGTCTCAGAGTTAATGGGGTTGGTATACGATTTCCCCAAAGTTTGATTCTTCGTTACTTTTTCACCTTTACTAACGGTAATGTCGGTAATGTTTTGGTATACACTGAAGTAATTTCCGTGGGTAATTATTAGCGCTAATTGTCCGGTCGGCATGCGGAACATATTTAAAACTTCTCCGTCAAAAACCGCTTTAATTACGGCGCTCTTTTCTGTAGCGATATCAATACCGCGGTTGTCGATAATTACACTTTTAACTACCGGGTGTCGCTGTGGGCCGAAGTTTCC
The DNA here is from genome assembly GCA_963977415.1 of uncultured Schleiferiaceae bacterium. GTDB lineage: Bacteria > Bacteroidota > Bacteroidia > Flavobacteriales > Schleiferiaceae > Croceimicrobium. Next base: position 97,180 of record CAXBOS010000001.1, read on the forward strand.
CACCACTAAACCTCTTTCTACTGGCCAGGGTAGTCGTTTGCGATTGGCCTCAAAATTGGCGGATAAAACGCGATCTTCGGGAGTTAACTCGTAGCTGGGAGCAGCATCGGCCACCACCACATTCGCGGCCTTTAGGGCTTTTTCTTTCGCATCAATTAATTCTTTAATTCGATCGTTGCTAGTATTACTACTAAAGTCTTTACCCCGTATTAAGCCTATTTCAATGGCTCGGTCCTCCAGTTGCTTGCGGGCCGCTTTCGCTTTTGCCTTGGCAATTTCAGCTGCGATAATGCGACTTATTTCTTTTTCTACTTTTTGAGCTTCTTCTTGCTTTTCTTTTAAGGATTTTTTCAGATTATCCTCCATTTCCTTATAGGCAACAATGGCTTCTTCTTGGCTCAGCCTTTCGTTACTCAGCTTGTTTTTTTCGGCATTTAACTGCGTGCGCACGGCGTTCTTTCGTACTTTTTGGATGCGCAGCTTTTCCATTTCCTTACTTAACTCTTCTTCCTTTTTCTCAATCTCTTTTACCTGCCTTTCGCGGTAAGCGCTGTACTGTTTAAGGTATTCTATCCTTCGTAGGGCTTGGTTAAAATCTTGTGAAGAGAGAATAAACATTAGGCGACTAGTGTTTTTACGGCTTTTATAGGCCTGCTCAATCATTTTGGCATAAGAGGCCTTTAGTGTTTCAATACGAACGCGCAGGGTATCGGTGCGTTCTTGCATTGCGTTTTCCTCTTCTGCTATTAATTCTATTTCACGGTCTAGAGTGCGAATTAAGCGCTCTCGCAAACGCAGTTTCTGCTGAACCGTTTCGATATTACCGATGGAATTAGCGCGATCTTTTTGGGTTTCTTTTAGGATGCGGTTGGCCAATTCTATCTCATCCAAAAGTTTAATCTTTTGGGACTCTAGTTTTTGACGCTCCGTTTCTTGACCTTGTACACTGAGGCTTAGAGCGAGGCAAAATAAAAGGAATAGTATTTTAGGGCGCCAAGTCATACTGAGAAGGAATGCTGTAAGGAGTGCTTAGTTTATCGCTTTTTTCCACGCTTGTTATATCTAAAATCACGCGTGTGCTTTCGCTAGATAAGAATTCAATTTCTACTTGTGCAGGAAACTTGAAGTCGGCAAAATCTTTATAGTCTTTATAAAGTACCCGAAAGGTTTTACCAGCCGTTGGTTGTTTAATTTCTAAATAGTTAGGGCGATATAAAGTGCTATTAATTTCTTGATTTACAAATTCACTTTGTGCTTCCAAAGTTTCTATTTTACCGCTTGGGTCGTAATTGTGAATAAGGTAGGCATCGGCAATAAAAGCTTGGAAACGCATACCTTTCATTTGCCAATAATTGGCTCCCAAAGCCGCCATTAAGGGGGCAAATTGGAATTCTATACCCAATTTACTCGCCATGCTTTTCGGGTCGCCTTGCGCATAATTTCGCTCTAAACGATTGTAATAGGAAAACCCTTGAGGGCTTAATATTCCTCGGGCTACTTTTATTCCAATAAAGGGGTCGGAAATATCTACCCAAATAAGGCTGTCTTTCAAAATGCGGATTTCATAACGAAAAGACTGATTAAAACTAGGGCTTTGCACTCGACCCTTGCCTTTGATGCTTAACTTTTCGTATTCAAAAGCTTCGTCTTGAATTTTTTCTTCGAGCGTGGCCAATTTCAAATAGCTTGGCGCACCTTCCGGTAGATTGCGCTTCAAGCCACAGCTTACCACTAAAATTGAAAGTATTAAAAGCGAGAGGACTTTTCTCATTGTAGGGCGTCTATTTTTTGCTGAAGACTTTTGTTAGCAGGATCTTTTTCGAGGGCAAGTTTATATTGCACTAGAGCTTCTTCTTCGCGGTTAGAAGCTTTAAGAATATCGGCATAGTGCTCTAAAACTTCTGCATCGTGAGTGGGACTTAAGCGCAAGAGTTCCTCCATTTTTTGGAGCGCTTGGGGATAATTTTTTTGCTTAAAAAGTACCCAAGCCCAAGTATCCAGAAAAACAGGATTATTTGGACTTAAGCTATTACTTTTTTGAGTGAGACTTAGAGCCTTCTCTAGCTTTTCTCCTCTTTCGGATAGATAATAAGCGTAATTATTTAGAGCAGTGGCGTTTTCGCTATTAATGGCCAGAGCTTTATCGAAGTAAGCGTCACTCTGCTGGTGATCTTTGGTAATATGATAGGCAGCAGCCAATTGTAAATAGAATTCGAGCTTCAGGTTGGGGTTTTGTACCACATAGCTTAAGCCACTTTCTAAGTATGAAATAGCTTCCTCACTACTCTTCGCTTCATTAAAGGCAATGCCCGCCAACAGGTAGGGGAAAGCTTGATTAGGATAGAATTCAAGTGCTGCGGGCGCATCTTGGCGTAAGCTATCAAAAAGCCGATTTTGAATTTCAATTAAAAGAATTTGCTCCCAAAGTTGGTATTTCTGCTCAATATTAAGCGCCTTTTTATAGAAGCCTATAGCTTCGGCGTCTTTTCCATCGCGGCTTAGATAGTCGCCGTACATGGCATAAATGCGTGGGTCTTCCACCTTGCTTTTTACGATGTTATCAAGCATAATATAGGCTTCTTTGGCAAGAGTACTATCTTTTATAGAAGCGTCAAATAAACTCACTAAAACGCCTATTTTACGCTCCACATCAAGGCGTGGGCTTTGCATGGCCTTGCGTAAATGATGCAAAGAAGCTTCTCTATTATTAACCTGTCGGTAATAATTGGCGAGGTCCAAATGAGGGCGAGGATCATTGCTGTCTAGGTCTACCATTTTGTGGTAAATCTCAAGTGCTTCACTATCGCGACCATTAATTTGGTAGAGCTGCCCTAGTGCTCCATAGTTATCGAGATTATTGGGCTCTCTTTCAATTAGTTGCTTAATAGCCGCCGCCGCACCATCTACATCATTGGCCTTAAGGTGAGCGATTTTTTTTAGCTCGATTAAAGACTCTAGGGGCCCGAGCGTGTTTTCTATCGTATCAATATGAGCTAGGGCTAATTCTATTTGATTTTCGTCAAGGTAGGCTTGCGCCAGTTCATAGCGGAAATCTAAACTTTCACGATCGCGATTGAGAAGCTTTTGATAAATAATAAGTTGCTCATCATGCAATTGGGCCTGCTTGTAAATAGCCGCACAAAGAAGCATATACCAGTGATTTTCTTTATCGAGTTCCATTGCTCTTTCCGCATAAAAAAGAGCATTATTTTGGTCTTCGCGGGTAATAGCTAGTTGGGCCAGTTCATAGCAAACGGTGGCATTTTCGGAATCGATGCGATAGAGCTCTCCAAAGAGGGCTTCTGCTTTTTCGCTTTCGCCACGCAATTTGAAGTTTTGCGCTGCAAAAAAATTTTCATTAAAAAGCCTAAGCCTTTCCCCCTTGAGCTTACTCTGGGCAGAAAGGCTTAAGCTAAATGATATAAGTATTAAAAGGAATAGAGATTTATTCCAAAACGCTGAAATCGCCAATAGATATTTCTGTGAAGTTGCCATTAAACTTGGCTTTATTTCCAATCATTGAGTTTTTAAGAGTGGCATTGATCACCTCGCTGTCTTCTTGAATTAAAACATCTTCTAGGTGTGAATCTTTTACCACCGTGTTTTTACCAACGCTTACGCGTGGGCCAACAGTTGAGTTAATTATTTTTGCGCCAGCAGCGATAAAACATGGCTCAATAATTTTACTGTTTTCAATAATAGCCTCGTCGCTAACTAGTTTCTCATCATTTTGAATAAAGCCGAGAATTTTACCATTCGTTTCTAGGGTAACCGCTTTATTACCGCAGTCCATCCATTCGTTAACGGTGCCCGAGGTAAATTTACTACCCTTAGCTTTCATGTTTTCTAAAGCATTGGTAAGCTGATACTCGCCTTTGTCTTTAATGTCATTATCTAAAAGATATTGCAATTCGCTACGTAGATATGCGCCATCATTAAAATAATAAATACCAATAATGGCTTCATCGGAAACAAAGGTTTCGGGCTTTTCTACGAAGTCGGTAATAATGCCATTGTCGTCTTTTTTAACCACTCCAAAAGCCGCTGGGTTTTCTACTCTCTTCGTCCAAATTACTCCATCGCTATTTACATCTAAACTGAAGTCGGCACGGAATAAGGTATCTGCGAAAGCAACCACCACGTTTCCTTCTAAGGATTCTTTGGCGCAAAGAATAGCATGAGCGGTACCAAGTGGCTTATCTTGGTAATAAATGCTTCCTTTTGCTCCCAAAGAAGCGGCGATTTCTTTAAGATTGTTTTCTACTTCTTCGCCAAAATCACCCGTTATAAAGGCGATTTCATCAACTTTTTGTCCCGCAACTTTTACAATATCTTCTACCAAACGGTGCACAATAGGCTTGCCAGCAATAGGAATTAACGGTTTTGGAATAGTTAAGGTATGAGGTCTTAAACGGCTGCCACGGCCGGCCATTGGAACGATAATTTTCATTTTCTAATTCTTTGTTTGAATGTAATAAACAATGTTAGTTACAAAAATGCAGTTTGCCTAAAAATGGCTCATATTTTATTGGTAAAAAATTTAGCCTTACTTCTGGCCTGTGCTGCCAAAACCTCCTGCACCACGATCGGTTTCATCCAAGCTTTCGCTTAATTTCCACGTGATGCGGCTGTATTGGGCAATTACCAACTGGGCAATTCTCTCGCCTGGGGCTATACTAACTTCCTCGTTACTAAGGTTCACCAATATCACTCCGATTTCACCGCGGTAGTCGGCATCAATAGTACCCGGGGCATTTAAAACACTAATACCTTGTTTGTAAGCCAAGCCGCTACGCGGGCGCACTTGGGCTTCGTAACCTGGCTCAAGTGCAATATAAAGTCCGGTTTTAACCAAGGCTCTTTCTAAGGGTCTTAAGGTAATGGTGTCTTCTAAAACCGCTTGTAAATCGAGGCCGGCCGAGCCAGCTGTTTGGTAGCTAGGCAAGGGGTAGCCCGACTTATTAATTACTTTAACTGTGGTCATTTTTTCGCAAGTTTAAAATAGCACGTCCATCTATCCACAACATGTAAAGGAGATAGAGACTAAAAATAATAAGCCCAGGCCAAAAGCGGGCATCAAACACATAATAGCTTAAATATGCGCCAATTAGGGCCAAGCCAAGATACATGCTAATGGTGCGCACGGGATATTTTATGGGATCATGTTTTTGATTGAGATAATAAGAGTAGGCGGTCATGGCCGCATAACTAATAAGGGTGGCCCAAGCGGCCCCAGTATAACCGTATTTGGGCACCAACAATAGGTTAAAACTTATAGTAAAAGCCAGTCCGAAAAAAGAAATATAAGCCCCCATGCGGGTTTTGTTTTTTAACTTGTACCAAATGTTGAGGTTGAAGTTGATACCTAAAAGTAGGTTCGCAAAAAGTAAAACGGGCACAATATCCCAGCCTTCCCAGTATTTCTCATCGATAAAATGGCTCCATTTTAAAAGGGAAGTAAAACTTACCAATCCTAAAAAAATCAGGGACTGAATCATTACGAAATACTTCAGTACGCGCGCCATATTGTTTTTGATATTGCCTTCGCCCGAAAAGAAAAACGGTTCTGCAGCAAAGCGAAAGGCCTGAATAAAAAGCACCATGAAAGTAGCAATCTTCATCATGGCTCCGAAAACCCCCATGGCAACATCGTTTTCCCCTTCCGGTAGAAGGTATTTCATAAACTGAAACTGTGCTTTCTCGTTACTTATCCCGGCAAGGAAACCAATAACTAAGGGGCTGGTGTAAATAAGCAGCTCTTTTAAAAGCGCGGGCTTAAGCTTAAAGCGGATCTGAAAATAATCGGGCAAAAAGAGCAAAATCATAAAGCCATTACCAATTAAATTGGCAATAAAAACATAAGCTACGCCCCAGTCGGGTTGATATAAAAATTGCAGCGCTTGGGGAAGGAGTTCCCGCTCGTTAAGATAGGGTAAAAGCAAGAAGAAAACTAGGTTTAAGGAGACCATAAGGGCAATGGCACCTAAGCGAATGGCCAGAAAACGCAAGGGTTTGTTTTCGGCTCGAAGTTTAGCAAAGGGCACTGCGGCAAGGGCGTCCATTGCCACAATTAGCAGCATCCAAAGAACAAAGTAGGGTCTATCGGCAAACTGTAATGCTTCTGCAATGGGCTCTAGAAAAATGACAGTAAGGGCGATTAAAATAAGGGAGAGAACAAGGGTGAAGAGCACGGTATGGCTAAAAATATCGCGACCAGCGTACTTTTTGTCGTTGTAAAAACGAAAGAAAGCGGTTTCCATCCCAAAAGTTAAGACTACCATTAAAAAGGCAATCATAGAGTAAATGTCATTCAGCACTCCGTACTCGGCCTTTTCAATAATCCCTGTGTGTAAGGGAGTTAAGGCAAAATTTAGCAAACGCGCCAAAATGGTCGTTAAACCATAAATTACAGTTTGTGAAGCGAGTTTTTTAAGTGTCGACATTGCTTTTGCTAGAAGTGTAAAAGTATATTTTCACAAACGGAATTTTGCCCATTCCCAAGCTATTTCTGAACCTTTGTATTAACAAAAGATTGCCCTGCGCAATTCTTTATCTTTGGCGCAAATTAAAATACCTATGATAAGAAAGATTGCTCTCTTTATCTTGATTGGCTTCGGCTTAAATGCGCAACATCATGAGTGCTTTGAATTACCCGCCTCTAGTTTAGAAGATATTAAGAACGATGTATTTTATTTAGCATCCAATGAGCTAGAAGGACGCCTACCGGGCACCAACGGCGATAAGTTAGCCCGCCAACATATTTTAAGAGTTTTTAAATCAGCCGCTTTAGAGCCTGCATTACAAGGCAGTTTTGAGCAAGAATTTAGTGTTCCCAATAGGGTTGTACGCATGGAAGGACTTAACACTTTCACCTATAAAAAGGAGGCGCTAAAAATTGATGAAGACTTTTACCCCGTGGCTTATTCTAGCAGCGGAAAAGTAAGCGGCGAGACCGAATATGTATCTTTTGGGATAGAAAGCGAGGAGCTCAAGCGCGATGATATCGACGATAAAGATGTGAAAGGTAAAATAGCCGTTTTAGAAATGAGCTCCCCCGATGGGGTTCATCCTCACTCGAAATATATGCAGTGGCACGACATTGCTAAGCGCGTGAAATTGCTCAAAGAAAAAGGCGCAACGGCAGTATTGTTAGTGAAAACCAAGGGTAATGCGAATTCTCCCGAATCGGAGTTTAAAAGCTTGGAATCTTGCGGTTTACCGGTGATTTACATTCGCAACGAAAAAATCGCTAAGAAATTAAGAAGAAAACGTTCGGTAAGCCTAGAAGTGCGCTTAAAAGAGTTTCGCGATATCACCTATAATATTGCGGGCCTAATTAATAATGCGGCTCCGCAAACTATTATCATTGGCGCTCACTACGATCATCTGGGTTATGGCGGGCCAAGTTCACGCTATCGCGGAGATGAGGAAGAACAAATTCATAATGGGGCAGATGATAATGCCAGTGGCTTAGCGGGCTTATTAAGCTTGGTGCGTTTTCTGTCAAGGACCGAAGATGCGAGTTTAAGAGCCTTTAACTATCTATTTGTAGCTTTTTCGGCCGAAGAAATGGGACTATTAGGATCGAAATACTTTACCCAACAGATCAATAAAATACCCAATCTGCAGTACAGCTACATGATGAATATGGATATGATTGGGAGAATGGAAGATAATGTGCTGGCAATTAACGGAGTAGGTACTTCGCCCTTGTGGTCGGAAATCATCAATCCGATTACATGCGATTTAACACTGCAATTAAGCGAAAGTGGCGTAGGCCCTAGCGATCATACCAATTTTTACTACTTAAATATGCCGGTGCTGCATTTTTTTACGGGCACGCATGAAGACTATCACACACCCGATGATGATGCCGAGAAAATTAATGTGAAAGGGATTTTTAGCAGCCTAAACCTGATGGCCTCTATTATTCGCAATAGTCCAGTAGGAGCAGCTTTGCCCTTTACCACTACTAAAGTGGAAAGTACTAAGGCGCCAAAATTTTCGGTAACCCTTGGGGTGATGCCCGATTACCTGTACCAAGGTCAAGGAATGAAGATTGACGGGGTAACCAAGGGAAAACCTGGGGAAGGCGCGGGATTACAAGCAGGTGATATTATTACCCAACTAGGAGAAGTTCAGGTATCTAATATGCAAAGTTATATGGAAGCTCTTTCTAAATTAGAAAAAGGCGAAAGCGCCACATTACTTTATAAAAGAGGCGCAGAAGTACTGGGTGCTGTTGTTCAATTTTAATACTTAAAAGATGAATATTGCCGTAATAGGAGGAGGAAGCTGGGCAACTGCCTTGGTGAAAATCTTCACTGAAAGTAACGATTACGTGGGTTGGTGGATGCGCGATGAAGCCAATGTGATGCACATTAAAAAATATCACAACAACAATAAATATCTAAGCTCGGTAGAACTGCAAACCGAGAAAATCGATATTTCTACCGACATCAACCAGATAGTAAAACAAGCAGAAATTTTGGTCTTTGCCATTCCTTCGGCTTTTCTTAAATCGTCACTAAGCGGCTTAACCATTGATATCAGTGCTAAGAAAGTTTTTAGCGCCATTAAAGGGATTGTTCCTGATGAAAACCTCATAGTAGGTGAGTTTTTTCATCAAAAATACGGGGTGCCCATCACTAGCATTGGCGTGATAACCGGTCCTTGCCATGCCGAAGAGGTGGCCTTAGAAAGGTTGAGTTATTTAACGGTGGCAACCCAAGATAAAGAACAAGCTGCCGCTTTAGCCAAGCGTATGGACTGTGATTTTATTAAAACCACCATTTCCGATGATATTTATGGTACCGAGTATGCCGCCGTACTTAAAAACATCTATGCTTTAGCGGCGGGTATTTGTCATGGATTAGGCTACGGCGATAACTTTCAGGCTGTTTTAGTAAGTAATGCCATACGCGAAATGAAGCGCTTTATTAAAGAAGTACATCCGATTAAACGCGATATAAACAACTCGGCTTATTTGGGCGATTTATTGGTTACGGCTTATTCGCAATTTTCGCGTAATCGCACCTTTGGAAATATGATTGGCAAAGGCTACACGGTGCGCAGTGCCATGTTAGAAATGAATATGGTAGCCGAAGGTTATTATGCTGCGGCCTTAATTAGGGAAGTTCGTAAAGAGAAGGAAATTAAAATGCCAATTGCGGATGCGGTTTATAAAATTCTTTATGAAAATAAAAACCCCAAAAAGCTAATGGCGAAGCTTACCAGCAAGCTGAATTAAGAGCAGAGCTAGTCATGGAAAAGGATTCTTCAGCGCCACAGTTTATCGCCTATAAAAGGACGAAACCGAGCTTTCACTCAATCCTGGAGGAAAGTAAAAGCCTTAATGACCTTTATCAAGAACGTCGCAGTTGCCGTTATTTTTCATCGGAAAAAGTGGAGAGGGAGGTGATTGAAAACCTTATTCGTATTGCGGCATCTGCCCCGAGCGGTGCCCATAAGCAACCCTGGCACTTTGTGGCGATTAGCGACCCCATCTTAAAAAAGAAGATTAGAGAAGCAGCCGAAAAAGAGGAACGCGCCTTTTATGAAGGTCGCGCCTCGGAGGAGTGGCTAAAAGATCTAAAACCCATTGGTACCGACGCCAATAAAGAGTTTTTAGAAAGCGCCCCGTGGTTAATCGTTGTTTTTAAACGCATTTATAATGTTTCCTTAGAAGGCGAAAAAGCGAAGAATTATTACGTGAATGAATCCGTCGGTATTGCGAGCGGTTTTATGATCAGCGCTATTCATCATTTAGGTCTTTCCACCCTTACACATACGCCTAGCCCAATGAACTTTTTAAGCGAAATTTTAAAACGCCCCAGCGAGGAAAAGCCCTTCCTTTTGCTACCCGTAGGTTACGCTTCTGCAGATGCTCAGGTACCCAATTTACAGCGAAAAGCACTAAATGAGATCAGTCAATTTCACTGACCTAGAAGATTAGAGCTAGAAAGCACAATTTTTTTGCTAAATTTTCGCCTCACTTTCTTTTAATTATCATATTTGAAAGTTGATAGGGGGAAAAACGATGATTGCACAATTAAGCAAATACCAAATAGGGTTCTTTATAACGGCAGTCGCGCTGGCTTCATTAGTAGGTATTAATCAATACCACTTTGGCATGTGGAATCAATATATTTCCTTGCCTTGGCTTTACGATATAATCAATCCTGAGCTTTACCAAAACGACTTATTGGTAGATCAACAAGTGAATTCACCTACCTTCTTTTTGTACGGATTAGCGGCTTTGGCGCCTTTGTTTTTGCAAAACATTCCGCTCCTGTTTTTTAGTCTATATAGCTTAACTTTAGTCTATACCATTTACTCATTTTACCGCTTAGCCTCTGGCCTTTTTAAGGATAAGCGTAGCGGGGTTTTGGCGGTCGTTTTATTGGCCTTCGCCTTCCCGGTAATTGGCGATGTGAGTATCTGGGATAGCCTTTTGATGGAGCGCACTATTGCTCTTCCTTTCTTATTGATTTCCATTTACAGCAGCTACAGTAAAAAGTATTGGCTTAGCATTATTCTACAGGCGATCGCTTTTAATATACATCCATTATCTGCCGCTTATATTATTGCCGCTACTTGGTTTGGGGTATTAATAGCTCAGGGTTTTAAGAAAGAGTACTTTCTTTACGGAACGGCTTTATTGCTTTTGGTTTCTCCCGCTTTATACCTGCGTTTCAGCAGCCCTGAAGAAGCCGCCAGCAGTGCAGACTTGGCCGTCGCCTGGATGGAAGTAATGCGGCTTCGTAATGGTCACCACACCTTTCCTTCCGAATTTCCTCTCCTCATTTTTGTGAAATCATTTTTAATAGCGATCACCTATTTTGTGTTGGTGCTGCAAGGTGGTTTTAAAGTGGCTCAAAAGAAGTATTTACTAGCTTTTGGTTCTCATATTCTTTTTATGCTCTTATTAGGAACGGTTTTTACGGAGCTTTATCCCATAAAATTGATCATACAGTTACAGTTTTATCGTGCTTATTTATTCTTGGTCATTTTAACGATTGTGCTCTGGTCAGGCCTAATTATTACTCGGCCTAAACCCTTGTACTTTCTTTTGGCTATCGCCATTCTCGCTCAGTATTTTTACGGTGAGTGGTCTAAAACGGCCACCGCTTTACTTTTTGCGCCTGGCGCATGGTTCCTCTTGCGTTTTTATGGTTTGAAACTACAGAGCACAGTTTTACTAAGTACTTCGTTTTTGGCCTTGGGCTTTTTGGCCTTTGTTTTAAGAGGCGGCTTAGATATTACACAAGGAGAACAGGATAAGGACTGGTATGCCGTGCAAGATTGGTTTGAGGCCAATACCGACATCAATAGCTTAGCCATTGTGCCACCTGCAGAAGCAGGTTTTAGAGTGCGAAGTAAGCGCGCTTCCTATGGCGACTGGTTTGATGGGACCAAGGCATTTTTCAGTGAACACTACGCGGCTTATTGGTTAGATCACATGAAAAGCCTTGGCTGCACCGATCCGGAAACGCTAAAGGAAGATTATCGTACCCTAGCGAAGGAAGATTTTCTCGCTATTTGGGAAAAAGAACACGGTAAATTTAGCGAAGCTTATGTGGTGAGCTACTCTGATGAGGCTATTGAAAGCTGGGATCCTATATTTAAAAACCGACGTTTCGCTGTGTACCAGTTGCCTTAATTAAAACGACCACTTCAAGCGTAAAAAGCTCGCGGCAGATAACCACTGTAGCTCATCATTTTCTAAAGGATTTTGCGTGCTAAAGGCTTGCACAGCAAAAAGTAAATCGAGGTTTTTGCCTAGAGAGTAGCTTAGGCTGGGGTATACAATAAGATTCCCGAAGTCAGGACTAAACATTGTTCCCAAAGAAAGAGTAAAGAGAGGATTAAGATTATAATTGGCGCTTATAAAAATGGTGTGTTTAAAAAGAAAGAGGTTGCGCGGACTCATTACATTATCCGCTCCAAGCCTGCTGAAATCGGCAAAATTGGCATCGCCACTGCCTTCCTCGTTAAAGAGATAACTCGCTTGCACATAAAGCCCATTCTTGAAAATATAATCGAGGGCGGTGCTAAAGAGGAATGCGGGTTTATCATTGTCAAAGGGGGCGTAGTAATTATACTCACTCTTAAAACCAACATTGCCTAAGCCTCCTGCGAAAGCTCCACCTATCACTAAATCTTGCTGGTAAACTCCCGCTAGAAACTGCCAGTCGTACTGCCAGCGATTAAACTTATACAAAAGGGCAGAAGTAGAGTTTTTCAATTCTATTGCAGGGGCTAAAACGAGCTCCCAGCTATTATTGTAAGTAGGGAAATACTGAATACGTAAAGCATCACTGCCTAGTCGCTCTTCGTAGTCGAAATCGAAATAATTGTACTGATTGAAAATGTCATTGGGATTCCACACCGTGTTTACGCCCCAATTTACCCGCTGCCTTCCTAAACGAACAATCCATTTTTCGCTTTCCCACTGGGCGTAGAAGCGATCTATACTGGTGTGCAGGGCTAAATTCGGATCGCGGCCATAAAAGAAATTAAGGTCTACTAAACCTGCGTCGGCCTCAAGACTATTAAAGAAAGCAGAACCATTTTTCAGCTGACTGCCTGCAAAAAGACGGTTGCGAGTACTAAGGGCAAAAGACCAAGAATCGCTAGCACGATAGTTAAAATTCAAGCGGTTATGGAGCAGATAATCTGCAGCTTGCAAATCTGCGGAAGCGACATTGGGCCCAAAAAAATTGCCATTGGCTATACTGTAGGTCCCTAAAAACTTTAGATACCCGGATACTTTTAGTTTACTCGGGTTTGGGTTTTCTTGCGCATCTAAGCGAAAGCTTAAAAACAAAAGGAGGAAGAAAAGGGGCTTAATGATTTTCCTTAATCTGTCCATCTTCAACGTAAATAATGCGTGAGGCGCGATCAATTACGCGCTGATCGTGGGTAGAAAATATAAAGGTGATGCCTTCTTCTTGGTTCAGCTTGTGCATAATGTCGAGCAAGTCTTCCGTGCTTTTCGAGTCGAGATTGGCGGTGGGTTCATCCGCTAAAACAAAACTGGGCTTCGAAGCTAGAGCGCGTGCTACTGCTACTCTTTGTTGTTGTCCGCCACTGAGCTCTGCCGGGCGTTTGTGCATTTGCGCTTCTAGGCCCACCGCCTTTAAAAGTTCTTGGGCACGGCTTTTTCGCTCGCGGGCAGATGCGTTCTGAAGGAGCATTATGAACTCCACATTTTCTTGGGCACTCAATACGGGAATGAGATTATAGGCCTGAAACACGAAGCCAATATGTTGCAAACGAAAATTGATAAGCGCATTGTCTTTTAATTGATGAATGGCCTTTCCGTCTACAATCACTTCTCCTTCACTGGGACTGTCTAATCCGCCGATGAGGTTTAATAAAGTGGTTTTCCCCGAACCCGAAGGTCCTACAATGGCGGTGAATTCCCCCGCTTCAATTTGCAGGTTCGCCTTATCTACCGCGCGTATAATATGGTCTCCATCTTGGTAAAGGCGGCTGAGGTTTTTAGTTTCAATAATTGCCATGGTAGGTTAAATTGTGCGTAGGGTTTCTACGGGATTAAGTTTTAAAGCGCGGCGAGCGGGATAAATGGCCGCTAAAAGGGTCATGAGAAACACTAAAAGAGTAGTGCCCCAATAAAAGCTCGTGGGCAGGGCTGGGTAAATAACCGAGTCGATACCGTAACTGGCCAGGCCATCGCTAAAAGCGGCCAGGTCTAAACCACTTTTACTGCCTTGCCAAACGCTGTAATAGGCGAAGAGAATACCGAGCGGCCCGCCCAATAGGGCTAGGTAAAAAGTTTCGACCATAATCATGGAAAAGACCTTAGTTCTGCTCATCCCCACGCACATTAGCATGCCTAATTCTTTGCGTCTTTCCAGCACCGCCATTAGCATGGTATTTATAATCCCGAAGGAAAGTGCCAGCATAATAATGCCAATAATTATGTAGAGCATTTGCGTCATAATATCATCTGCATAAGCGAGTTCCGGACTCAATTGCTTCCAGCTCTGAATGGCCAAAGCAGGAAAATTAGCTTGCAATTCCTGCTGTAAGATTTCGATATCGGCATCTTCTTTTAGTAAGGCGGCAATTTCATGTACTTGCACCGGCTCAAGGCCGAGAAGCGCTTGTAAATCGCTTTGCCGTACATAGAGGTTCAGTTCTTCCATTTTAGAAGAAACATCTTTGTAAAAGCCTTTTACCTTAAAGGCAGATGAGATGATATTTCCCTGCCCATCGCTGAAATTGAGGATGATGCGCGAGCCAATTTTAGCTTCCAATTTCTTCGCCAAGGCACGACCAATCAGTACGGGATTACGTCCTTTTTCTGGGAAATACTCTCCTTCGGTAAGCTTTTCTTCGAGGTGACTTAAAGCCGCTTCGGCATTAGGGTTTACGCCAATAATTTGTGCGGCACCGCTGTAATGTGCCGAGCTCACCATACCGCTGGCTTTGGTTCGGGTAGCGAAGGCTTCTAAGCGAGGGTCTTTATTTAAATAGGCATCTACCGCAGTGGCCGAAAAAGTATAGGCTACTTCTTTTTGATCGAGCCAAGCACTGTTGTGGATTTGCAGATGGGAAATCTGATTGCGAATCATGCTTTCTTTGCGCTGCTCATTTAGGCCGAAGCTAAAAGCGCTCACAAAAATTCCCGCCCAAATACCCAAGAAGATAGAGCATACCACCACCGCGCTTCTTAGTTTGTTGCGCCAGATATTGCGCCAGGCAATTTTCAATACGATTTTCATTGTCGCATAGCTTTAACGGGTTGAAGGCGATAGATACTTGCAACAGCATAAAAGCTTAATATCAGGCAGATAAGAAGAATAGCCCCGCCGTTATTGAGCCAAATACTGGGGTCGAGGCTAAAAGGAATAATCGGTTCCATGCCGTAATCTTCCATCATTTGATCCATACCATCGCCTAGCTGGATAGGATTAACATGATAATACCAGTTGATGGGAAGGGCGAGAAGACTGCCACTTAAAACCCCCAAGAGCCCTAAAAAGCTTGTTTCCATAAAAGTGGTAAGGGCCAATTGGAAGCGGCTCATACCAAGAGAAATTAGAATACCAAATTCGCGCATACGCTCGGAGGTGAGCATCAATATGGTGCCGAAAACGCCAAAGCCAATTACGAGGTAAAGAATAAAGAGCATGGCTAAGCCGCCTGCACTATCGGCTTCCATCGCTTGAATAAGTTCGGGCATCATATCGCGCCAAATTAAAACGGCATAGTCTTGCGCGTCTAGCTGCGACTGTAAACTTTGCTTGAGAGCAGAGAGATCATTTTTATTTTCGGGAACCACCACCAAAGCGCTCAAGCGTTGGTAAGCGCCCGTAAGTTCTTGTAAGTCGGTCAGTTTTAGATAGACGGTGCTTTTATTAGCCTCGGGGTTTTTTAAATCGGCAATGCCGCTAATTAAAAACTTGCCATTGGCGCTCATGCCTTGGTAACCTTGACCAATAATTACGAGGCTGTCGCCCACTTTGAGGGCAAGGTTTTCGGCCAGTTTCTCTGCTAAAACTACCGCACTTTGTTCGGGGGTAGGGAAGCTACCTGCTACAATTTTTTCGTGCAGCTTGAAGTATTCAAACTCTAGCTCTTGGTCAATTCCGCGCAAAAAACCCGGTCTGGTTTCGCTCTCGGCAGATGCCAATAATCCAAAACTTTCTAAGCGAGGCAGAAGCGCCCTAACTTGAGCATTTTGTAGGAGCTTGGCTTGCAGACTATCGCTTTGTAGGATGCTTTTTTCGAGACTCTGTTTTTCCCAATAGCCCGGCGCTTGAATTTGCAGATAACCGGTGGTGGCGTTAATTACGCTGGCGTAGGCTTGATCGTAGGTACCCAATTGCATGCTGCGCATTATCAGAGCAAAAAACAAGGCGAAAGCCACGGAGGCCATGGTAATGAGACTCCGTCTTTTATTGCGCCAAATGTTTCGCCAAGCGATTTTGATTAGCATTTTAACGTACTCTTTTCATGTATTGGGTAGTGAAATATTCACGGGGAACAGTGGTTTCGAAATCGAGGGTATGGTACTCGAGGATGGTCATTTTTCCGGGCTCGGCCACCGGTTTCATTATAGTGATGGTAGCCAAAGTGCGACCGCCAATTTCGCGGATGTTTTTACCTTCCATGAGGTTGACCAAATCACCTTCTTCATCGTAAAATTCGCTGCGCAATTGGATGTATTCCGCTTGGTCGATATGGAGAATGATTTTACCCCATACCACAGCGGCATCGGTTTTAGGAAGCAGTTCTATTTGCCAGCATTTGCGACCGCCTATTTCCACTTCGCCTAAAAGTTTGTGATTGTAATCTTTTACTAAGGAAGACTCACGCACAAGGTCGTCATTAGTGAAATCGGAGCCCATCCAGCTTTGCATCATCATACTCGGCGGTAGTTTTACATTGCGTTCAATGCTTGGAATCCAGTTGTAAATTTCTTTTTGCTTTTTAAGGTAAACCGTGCCTTTATCGCGCGCGGGACTGGTTATAAGAATGAGGGAATATTCGCTACCTCGGCTCCAACTTTTCATGCGAATGGTGCGCTCCCAATTAGGACGTTTTATGGTCATGGAAATTTCGGAAGTGCTCTGTTCGCCGCGTAATTTGTTTTCTGCCTTGGTAACAATATCCTTGGCATCTTGGCCGAAAAGGGGTAGGCTAAAAATGAAACCGAGGAGAAAGATTTTTAGGTTCATAATTGATAGTGCTTTAGTATTTTTTCTTTGATGGCTGCTAGGGGATACTCTTCCTGTAAGGCTAAACTGCCGAGTGCTACTCCGTCTAGCATAGCGCCAAGATAATAGGCTTCGGCTTCGGGAGCAGGGTAGTTTAAAGTGCCAAAGAGTTTAGTAAATACGCCGATAGTTTGTTGTTTATGTTTTTTAATATCCTCTTTAAGAGTGGCCATGGCATCCGGTTGCAAGGCGAGAGAAGTCATAAAACGCATTAGGTCGGGATTCTTCTGAATGTAGTCAAAAGTCATTTCTACCGTAAGTCGTAATTGCTCTTGTGGGCTTTTGTTTTTAAGCAGGTTAATCGCTTCGCCACTAAAAGAATTGAGATAGTGGAAAATACCGTGTAGGAGGTCTTCCTTACTATTGAAATAGTGATAAGTGAGGCCCTTAGAAATCCCCGCTTCTTTAGCGATATAACTAATGCTGGTAGCCGCATAACCTTTTTCCGCAAAAGCCTTGAGGGCGGTCATTAAAATGCCATGGCGCGTTTCTTCGCGCTGGGCTTGGTTTTGTTCGGGACTGCGAGGTGACATAGATTGAACGCTTGGTTAAAGGTAGCCAATATTTTAAAATGACCAAGTGTTCAATGGAAGAGTTAAGGGATATTTAGGCGCTAACCGCTAAAATTTGTTTCAAAGAGTTTTTAGCGACATTGATTATATTCATCAACTACCGCTTTAACATTATGTTTACCGTATATTTTTCTATCTATTTTATCAGCTAAAATTGGACAGTCATTAAAAATAAAAACCCAAAACCATTCCGGCCCGCCAGCCGCTAATAATTTCAAACTCATACCCTGGGTTTAGGCAATATTTACCAAAAGCCCCAATGCTAAAGTTTTTAAAGAGGTATTCAGGTGCTAAGCCTACTGAAAGAACGATTAAATTGGGAAATTCGAAACGGGAGTTTTTATAAGTGGCCTCGCCAAAGGACTCTTTTTCAACTAAACGAGATATAGGCAAGTCTAGTTCATGCAAGCTAGATAAGGAAAAGGCAGATTTGCTATTTATCCTCCATAACTTTGAATATTTAGATTTGATGACAATATAAGTTGATGATGAGTTTAGGGGACGCACATCGCTAAAACCGCCATAAAAGTTAGTGTAAGTAGATTCTTTGAAATTAAAATAGACATTGGAAAACCCTAGCCCAAAGGATAGTCTATCCTTTTTCTTTTTTCCAACTACAAAGCTATAGGTTGCACCCGCTCCAATAATAGAGCCTACTTGTGGCCAATCCCCATTCCTGCCAAGATCAAATTTTGAGGAGAAAGTATTATGATGAGAAGAAAGCCCAACTTCAGTATAAATGGAGAAACCCTTGCTTACATCTAATTTTTGTGAATAAAGACTGGTAGCTAACAGGCAAGAGATTAGGGTTACCCGAAACTTTTTAATAGTCATGATGAAGCTTTATTGAATTATAATTTTTCAGGGCAATTGTGTCTTTAAACTGCCACCTGCCCCTAAAACCAAAAACCTAATCTTACGTAAGTGTAAAAATTCGGATGATTGGTGCTGGTGCTGACATGAATTTCGAGGGGACCAATTAAGCTGTTATAAGCATAACCAATACTATAGCCGTCAAGCAGTAAATTAGAATCGAAAAGCGCTTCGAAGGAGTTTTCCAATCGGGCATAATTCACCTTTGCAAGGATGTAGTGATTGCGGGCGATTTCGTAATTTAAATCGGCCCGGGCCATAATTAAATTACGACCATTAAGTTCCATAAAACGATGCCCTACAAAGCTTTCGATGTAGTTTAAATAACTTTGCCCCATGCTTCCCAAATAAATTTGGTAGGGTAAGTCTAAGCCCGGGCCAATGGTATTTATGCCATTTATTTGACCAATTACCGTAAGCTTCGAGTTAACCGGAACCACCTGTTGATACTTTAAATTAATCACCGAACTGGGTTCTAAAAAGGTCTCAAGGCCAATTCTTTCGGCAATAATTCGATACTGTGCTTCTAGGCGGAAGCCATAGTGCGGGAAATTGGCATCATCGAAAGAGTCGAAATCGATATAACCGTAATAGTTAATAAAGCCTTTGTTCAGGTCTTCAAAATCGGCTCGCTCATAATCTTGACTGATATCAACATTTTCAATTTGCACACCACCGCCAATGGCATAGGCATCTTTTAAGGTAGATTGTAGAAAGAGGTCAAGCGAATAGTCTTGGT
The DNA here is from genome assembly GCA_963977415.1 of uncultured Schleiferiaceae bacterium. Taxonomy (GTDB): domain Bacteria; phylum Bacteroidota; class Bacteroidia; order Flavobacteriales; family Schleiferiaceae; genus Croceimicrobium. The sequence goes on from CAXBOS010000001.1 coordinate 116,115, forward strand.
AAATGCGTTGGTTTACCGCCTCTAAGTTTACAAAGCTTTGATAACGAAAGCGGTGGCTTTTAAGCTTAATTCCGAGGGTAGGTATAAAGCCGCGGTCTACAAAATAGTTAAGCTCACTGCGGGGCATATCCCCAAGTGCAAGATCAACACTAAGGCGAGAGTTTTTGAAAAGTAGGTTGCGATGCGTATAATTTATCAATAAGGAAGTTTTAAAGTCGTCGCTATAATTTAGGCCGGCTTTGAGTTTTTGCTGACTATCATTTTCTTTCAGTTTGACGATGAGGCGATAAGCACTATCTAATTCTTCAATGGTATAATCAACGGTTTCAAAATAGTTGGAACCATAAAGTTGATCCATTCCTTTTTCCAATTTGCGGATGCTCGCAATTTCCCCTTCTTTAATTCCTAATTTCCCTAAAACGAAAGAAGGCGTAAAGCTTTCATTTCCTTCTAAAACTATCTCTTTAACCAGTATTTCGGGCAGGGGTAATGCTTTTTCACGCTTAGGCAGACGCGCAGCACTATCGCGTTGTGCTAGTAGCTGAATACTCTCTAAATGCTTTAAGGCTTCCGCTCGGCCCGCGGCAATAATTTCATCAAAACGTTCGAAACTGGTAATATTAGCGCCTTCAATTTTGGGACTAATCCAGATATCGGTAAGCTCTTCACTCTCGGCTTGATTGCGCGAGTTTAAAAAGCCAGTGGTTTGTCCTAAAACCTCTACGATGGTGTTTAATTCATCACGCTCACGTAGATAGTCTTGCATATCTATACCAATGATAAAATCCACCTCTTTTTGGGCCATATATCGCACGGGGTAATTAAGAACCACGCCACCATCGATGTACAAACTATCATCAATTTCGTAGGGGGTAAACAAGGAGGGAAAGGCAGAACTAGCACGCAAGGCATCCATTAAGCGCCCGTGTTCAAAAACCCGTACTCCGCCCGTTTCTAAATTGGTGGCGATGCAGAAAAAAGGAATGGGGAAATCGCTAAAGTGCTGATAACGATAACTTTGTTGGGTAATGGTACTGAGTTCTCTTAAAATATACTGAGCAAAGTTCACCCCGCGTGGTAAGTTTATGCCATTGCTGTCAATGGGAAAACTTAAGAAATAACGTCCGGCACTTTTACGGTCGAAATAACTCAAACGATTGCGCGGAACTTCGTTAGCCAACAGCGCGTCCCAGTCTACTTTGCGCAGATAGTCCTCCATTTCTTTTCCACTAAAACCAAGACTATACATAGCGCCAATAATCGCCCCCATAGAAGTTCCGCCAATGTAATCGATTTCGATCCCAGCTTCTTCTAAAACCTGAATAGCGCCAATCTGCGCCATGCATTTAGCCCCGCCTCCGCTAAGCACTAAGCCTATTTTTAAATCTTCTTGCGCTTTTAGACCGCCGCTAAGAAGCAGTATTAGAGGTAGAATTAGGTTTTTGTACACTTTCAATGATCTTCTTTTTTTAGCGCAGCGAAATGATTAATAATCAGCAAACTTCTATTTTTTCCTACTATTTCTTCGAGCGCATCTGCAGAAGCTTCGCGCACCTTAGAAACGCTTTTAAACTTTTTCAAGAGCAATTTAACGCTCTCATCACCAATCCCTTTAATTTCGCTTAGCTCGCTTTTAAATGTGCCTTTGCTGCGTTTATTACGGTGATGGGTAATTCCAAAACGATGCGCCTCATCACGCATGCGCTGAATAACTTTTAAGGTTTCCGATCGCTTATCTAAATAAAGGGGATAAGGATCTTCGGGGAAATAAAGCTCTTCCAGTCTTTTAGCAATGCCTAAAATGGCAATCTTTCCGCGTAAACCTAGATCTTCCAAAGCTTGCACCGAACTGCTTAATTGCCCCTTACCCCCATCAATTACAATCAATTGCGGCAGGGGTTCCTTTTCTTCTAAAAGTCTTTTATAACGTCGGCTTACGGCTTCGTACATACTGGCAAAATCATCAGGGCCCACCACGGTCTTAATATTAAAGTGACGATAATCTTTCTTACTGGGTTTGCCATCTTTAAAAACCACACAAGCGGAAACGGGATAAGTGCCCTGAATATTGGAGTTATCAAAACATTCAATGTGAGTGGGCTCTTCGCTGAGGCGTAAGTCCTCTTTCATTTGTTTCATCAAGCGTTTTACATGACGATCAGGATCTACAATTTGAATATTTTTTAGCTTTTCTAAACGGAAATAGCGTCCATTTTTAATGCTTAATTCAATTAATTTTTTCTTGTCGCCCCTTTGCGGGAGATGCGTAAAAACATCAGGAATCGGTAACTTAATGGCATGCGACAAGTAGATTTCTTTCGAATGCGATTTAAAGCGGCTGCGCAATTCGGGAATGGCGATTTCAAGAAGTTCTTCTTCGCTTTCTTCTAATTTCTTTTTTAGTTCTAGGGTGTGCGATTGTAGAATGGCGCCATCAATAATTTTTAGATAATTCACATAGGCGTATTCGGCATCACTAAAAATGGAGAAGACATCTACATTACTAATACTGGGGTGAACGACTGTGCTTTTCGCTTGATAGCGATCCAAGAGGTCGTATTTCTCCTTTATTTTTTGGGCTTCTTCAAAGCGTAAATCGGTGGCTGCAGCTTGCATTTGCTCCAAAAGGTTGTGCTTCACACTGCTTAGGTGGCCTTTTAAGAGATTGCGTGCCGCTTCTATGTCGCGGTTATAAGCTTCTTCGCTTTGCAGTTGTTCACAAGGCCCAAGGCAGTTACCAATATGGTACTCCAAGCAGATGCGATAGTCTTTGGTTTGCAGGGCATTGGCGCTTAAATTGAGTTTGCAGGTACGAATGTGGTATAATTGCTTGATAAGGTTTAAGACCGTTTTCATCACCTTCACGGAAGCATAGGGACCAAAATATTCGGAGCCGTCTTTAATAGGGTTTCGGGTAGGAAAAATGCGCGGGAAAGCTTCTTTTTTGATACAAATCCAAGGATAAGTTTTATCGTCTTTGAGGTTGATATTATAGCGCGGTTGATACTCTTTAATTAAGTTATTTTCAAGCAGCAGCGCATCGAATTCGGTTTCTGTTACAATAATGTGAATGTCAACGATTTTGCCCACCATTACGCGAATACGTGAACTATCGTGCGACTTATTAAAATAGCTAGAAACGCGTTTTTTTAAGTTTTTAGCTTTGCCAATGTAGAGTATTCGCCCATCTTTGTCGAGGTGCTGATAGATCCCAGGTTTGGGAGGAAGGGTTTTTAATAAATTACTTAAATGATCGCTCGGCATAAAGCAAATTTAGCAATAGTAATAGCGAAAGATGGAAGTTGTTTGCGCAATTGTAATTAATAAGGATAAAAAAATATTTGCTGCGCGCCGTAAGGAAGATTTAGACTTTGGCGGTTACTGGGAATTTCCTGGTGGAAAATTAGAGGAAGGTGAGATTTCTGCGCAAGCTTTGCAAAGAGAATTGCAAGAAGAGCTGGGCTTGGCGCTCGAAATTGGTCGAGAACTACATCGCCTTTCTTGGAAAAATAAATTGGGGGAGTTCATGCTTATCGCCCATCTTATCCATAGTGAGCTAGAAGATTTAGCTTTGGTGGATCACGATCAAAGTGACTGGTTTAGCATCGACGACATCGCCTCTTTACAGCTAATGGTAGCCGATATGGCTTTACTCCCGAAAGTAGAAGAATACTTAATGGGCGCTTAGCATTTTTAAGCTTTCATTAAGGTAGATGGGTAATTCAGCCGGGTGATGGTTAACAATATTTAAGCGATGGTGACCCAAGCGCACAATAACCGCATCGTAAGCGGGCACAACCATAATGTATTGCCCGAGTATTCCGCGCATATAAAAAACATCTCCCGCCTGCTCATCTTGGTATAACCAAAAACTACGGCCGTAAAAATTGTTCATTTCACCTTGGGCCGATTCAGCGATAAAACTCGAGTCGAGAATGGATTTTCCGTCCCAATTACCCTGGTTGATTAACAGTTTCCCGAAGCGGGCAAAATCGCGGGCATTACTATTGAAGCAGCAGTAAGCCAGTTCGGTGCCTTGATCAGAATCGAGATGCCAAGCGGCGGGATTTTCGGCTTGTAAAGGAGTCCACAACCATTCTTCCGCCAAGGCACTCAAACTTTTACCGGTAGCTTTAATAAGGCAGAGTCCTAATAACTGGGTGGCCCCGCTCTGATATTCGTAAACAGATCCGGGCTTACGTGTAACCTTCACTTTTGACATCATTAAAGTTTCGATATCAGAACCATAATAAGCCTGGGCGGTAATGTCGAAAGGGTTTTTATAATGCTCATTCCAATCTAAACCGGCGGTCATTTTTGCCAAATGATCGAGTTGTAAATATTGTACAAATTCGCCTGTGAGTTCGGGAAGGAAATTGGTCACCGAGCTTTGCCAGCTACTAATAATGCCTTTTTGAATGGCTATCTGCACTAGCATGGTGGTAATACTTTTGGCCATCGAAAAACTATTAGTTTGCGATTGAGCCGAGCCAATGCCCCAATATTTTTCAACTAAAATGCTATCATTTTTTATTAGAAGGTAGGCAACACTTTCGGTGCTATCTAAGTATTCTTGTAGTAAAGGACTAATTTCTAACTCATTATAATTTTTCGCTTCTGCCCAAGCGTGAGGATTAGAGGCGGCAATGCTATTGGTGTTAAAGTATTTTGCATCACTAATGGTAGCACTGGTTTCACCGTGTAAATAAGTGGCCCAGACTCCTTTAATTAGATAGCTATTTCCCGTTAGGTAAAGTCCTAAAATTATTAATAAAACAAGGCTTCCTAGAGCAATGAGAAGTTTACGTAGAAATTGGAGCATGAGAGAGAATTTGACCTAAAGGTATTCAATATCAAATATCTCTTGAAAATAATAGTGACTTTTAGTTTTGATTTCCTTGAAATCAACCTCCCGATCTAGCTCTAAAGCAAGAGAAGTAACGGCTTTATCGTGAATACCGCAGGGAACGATTTTATTGAAGTAAGAGAGGTCGGTATTTACATTAAAAGCCCAACCATGCATGGTTACCCATCTGCTGGCGCGCACGCCTAAAGCGAGCATTTTACGGGCGCTACTCTTGCCAACATCTAGCCATACGCCCGTTTCGCCAGGTGAGCGCTCACCCTTAAGATTGTAGTCGGCTAAAATTTTAATAAACACTTCTTCTAAGTAGCGGAGGTATTTATGGATGTCGGGGAAGAAATTATCTAAATCGAGAATGGGGTAGCCCACCAATTGCCCGGGCCCATGAAAGGTGATATCACCGCCCCGGTTAATTTTATACAGGGAAGCGCCCATTTCTGCCAGTTCTTTTTCATTCACTAGCAAATGCTCCATTTTACCACTTTTGCCGAGGGTATAAACCGCTGGGTGTTCGCAAAAAAGCAAGTGATTTTCAGTAGCGATTTGTTCCTCCACAGCCAGCTTACGGTTACTAAACTTTCGTTGAACCGTAGCATCAAAAAGTTTTTCCTGATAATCCCAAGCCTCTTGATAATCAATGATTCCGAGGTCTTGAAATTTAATTTTTGCTTTTACAGAGGAATTTTGGATAACTCAGATTTTAGGAGGTCAATGGATTTAATATCCATGATGTCTACTTGATTAATTTCAGATAAGAAATAGGAAATCCAGTCGCCAAAATGAACTAGATAAAGAGCGCGTTGCACGGGAGATTCGCCTTTGCTCCACATCTCATACACATGTTCGGTTTTTTCGCCGATAATACCTTTAATAATATCCATACGCTTTTGATTGCGCGCATTGTCAGTAGTGTTACGGATAAAAACAGCACTAAAGCGACTGTCTCCTCCTTCCCAGCCCACTAGTTCGTTGTGGTTCATCTCGGGAACTTCTGCTTCCCAGCAAAGCATTTTAGCGTTTTCGTTTAGTTGTTGTCTAAAACGAGCCGCTACTGCTAAGCTGCCGTTATTGGCGATGATTTGGGGAATGGTATTTTTAATTTTATGAGCGAAGTCTTCCGCTTCTTGCAGACTATCTGCTTCGGTATCGTTTAGAAGCTTAATACTCGCTTCTAGCTCAGCAATAACATTGTAATTGCTTAGGCCATAAGCCTCCATATAACGCAAAAGGTATGCGAAGGCATAAGCGAACATGCTTCTAGGCGGATTACCGCCTTCCATTGAAAGAAGGTTATAACCATTGGTTTCAGCAATTTCTTTCAACCGACCACCCGCGCTAATGCAAGCAAACATAGCTCCCTTTGCTTGCGCCTGAGCAACAGCACTTAAGGTTTCTTCGGTATTGCCGCTATACGAGCAGGCAATTACTAAAGTATGCTCATTTACAAAAGCGGGAATATCATAGTTTTTATTAACTAAAATGGGAAGTGGTGATTGACCAGCTACCAGCTCAGCCAGAACACTACCGCCAATACCTGAGCCTCCAAGGCCAGTAATAAGAACGTTGTGCACTGGGCGATCCGAAGATTTGAGAGAAGTATTTTTAATGCTATCGATAGCATTTTGTAGGTGCTGGCTGAAATTGGCGATTAATTCCTTCAAAGTGTTCTGTTTTATGGTTCAAAAATAAGATTTAATCTTCCAAGCTTATGTTTCGGAGAAATTAATCTTTAGAGCTTAGCTCTTATGGCTTTAGTCTTTAAACACCGATTTTTGGTAAAGAATTAAAAGTCCTACACCGCAGCTAATGGCAAAATCGGCAAGATTAAAGACGGGACGAAAGAAAATAAAATAGTCACCGCCCCAAATAGGTAACCAATCGGGTAAATAACCTTTAAATAAGGGGAAGTAAAGCATATCCACTACATGCCCAAATAAGGGAGCAGCGTAGCCACCACCTTCGGGGAAAACTTCGGCTACTTGGTGAAAGTCGGAGGGACCGAAAATAACCCCGTAGAAAAGTGAATCGAGGATATTACCCAATGCTCCTGCTAGAATTAGGGATACCGCTACAATACCACCAGTGGGCACCTCTTTTTTTATAAGGCCTTTAAGCCAGTAAAAGATAAAACCGACGGTGATAACCCGAAAAAGGCTTAAAACCAATTTACCCCATGAGCCGCCAAACTCTAGGCCGAAGGCCATACCAGGGTTTTCAGTAAAATGTATAATAAACCAATCGGCAATAATAATATCCTCTCCTAAGGTCATGTGGGTTTTTACCCAAATTTTCACGACTTGGTCTATCAGGAGTACTGAAAAAATTATGAGAAGGGCTCTCCGCATTCTTATTGTTTATTCTTGGCCTCAATACTAAGGGTAGCATGGGGCACAAGACGCAAGCGTTCTTTGTTAATGAGTTTACCTGTTACTCTGCAAAGGCCATAAGTTTTGTTTTCAATGCGATTCATGGCATTGTGTAAGTCGCGTAAAAACTTTTCCTGCCTAGAGGCCAGTTGGCTATTCGCTTCTTTACTCATAGTATCACTACCTTCTTCAAAAGCTTTGAAGGTTGGAGAAGTATCATCGGTGCCATTGTTACGATCGTTGGCAAAGTTTTCTTTTAATACTATTAAATCTTGTTCGGCCTTTTCAATCTTTTCAGCGATGATCTTTCTAAACTCATCAAGCTCTTCATCACTAAACCTTACTTTATTCTCGCTCATTGTAAACACAATTTTTTAACTTCTAAGAAGAGATACCCTTAAAAAGTATCGCAAATTATATAAAAAAGCCTTAGCGGCTGATAACAATTGAAATTCTACTATAAATTTCATCAAAAGTTAGCTCTTCGCCGCTGTCTAGCTGATTTACCCATTTAATTTCATCCGCTAAAACTTCCGATTTTATGTAATCGGCGTTTTCATTAACGGCATTTTCCAGAGTTTCATCTTTTTGAAGCGTCATATTTATGCGATCGGTAACTTCAAGGCCGCTATCCTTACGCAAGTTTTGAATACGACTTACTAGCTCGCGACTGAGACCTTCCTTAATTAAGCTTTCGTTGAGGTTAATATCCAATGCGACCGTTAGGCCATCTTCACTTTGAACCAACCAGCCGGGAATGTCCTCGGTATTAATGCTTACGTCGGAGCTAAGAATTTCAATGCTTTCTCCGTTAAGCTCTAAGCTCAGCCTACCTTCGTTTTCAAGTTGGCTAATTTCGTCTTGACTTAAACCGCCAATAGCCGCCGCAACTTGTTTCATCATTTTTCCGAAACGAGGTCCGAGTTTTTTAAAGTCGGCTTTAATGCTCTTAACCAAAACATTTTCGCCTGCGTGTAAAACGGCGAGTTCCTTCACATTCGTTTCGGCCAAAAGAATGTCGCGTACACTTTCCATCAATTCGGCCTGCGCTTCATTTAAAGCGGGAACCATAATTTTTTGCAAGGGCTGACGCACTTTTAGCCTTTCCTTTTTGCGCAAGGCTAAAACCATGGAGCTTAATTTTCGGGCAATGGCCATACGATCATTTAAGAGCTGATCAATAGGGGCCACGGCTTCTTTAGGCCAGTAGCTGAGGTGAACCGATTCGCTCTTTTCTTGCGCATCTACCGCAAGGTTTAAATCGCAGTATAAACGGTCGCTGAAAAAGGGTGCGATAGGGCTAATTAATTGGGCCAAATTATGAAGACAACGGAAAAGGGTCTCGTAAGCCATTTGTTTGTCGAGGCTCATTTCGCCTTTCCAGAAACGACGTCGGTTAAGACGCACATACCAATTGCTGAGCTCTTCGTCTACAAAGTATTCGATGGCGCGAGCGGCACGTGTAGGTTCGTACTCGGCATAGCTTTGCTCTACTTTTTCAGTAAGTTCTTGCAGGCGCGAAAGAATCCAACGATCTAATTCGGGACGATCTTTTACGGCAGTTTCTGTAGAAGCTTTGTATACGAAGCCATCAATATTTGCATACAGCGCAAAGAAAGAGTAGGTATTATAAAGGGTTCCGAAGAATCGTCTGCGTACTTCTTCCACTCCGTCGAGCGAGAATTTTAAATTATCCCAAGGCTGCGCATTGCTAATCATATACCAACGAACGGGGTCGGTACCATATTTTTCTATGGTCGTAAATGGGTCAATGGCATTGCCGAGGCGCTTGCTCATTTTCTGGCCTTTCTCATCGAGAACCAAACCGTTAGAAACCACGTTCTTATAAGCAACTTTTCCAAAAACTAAGGAGCTGATAGCATGTAGGGTATAAAACCAACCTCGGGTTTGATCAACACCTTCAGCGATAAAGTCGGCAGGAAAACGCTGATCGAAATCCTCCTTGTTTTCGAAAGGGTAATGCCATTGGGCATAAGGCATTGAGCCGGAGTCGAACCAAACATCGATAAGGTCAGATTCGCGACGCATCTCTTTTCCACTGTCGGAAAGCAAAACAATTTTATCGACGATATGACGGTGTAGATCTATCTGATCGTAGTTTTCTTCACTCATATTACCAGGCTCGAAACCTTGCAAGGGATGACTACTCATTAAGCCCGCTTCCATTGCTTTGTCGCAGGCAGCTTTTAGTTCCTTTACGGAGCCGAATATTTTGGACTCGCTACCATCTTCGGTACTCCAAATTGGTAGAGGAATACCCCAGTAACGCGAGCGACTTAAATTCCAATCGTTGGCGTTTTCGAGCCAATTACCAAAGCGACCTTCGCCGGTACTTTTGGGTTTCCAATTAATAGTTTTGTTGAGCGCTACCAATTCTTCTTTGTCAGCAGTAACCTTTATAAACCAGCTATCTAACGGATAGTACAGGATAGGTTTATCGGTTCTCCAGCAGTGTGGATAGCTATGCACGTACTTTTCTACCTTAAAGGCTTTATTTTGCTCTTTTAGGAGGATGGAAATCTCTACATCCACCGATTTTTCAGGGGCTTCTCCTTCTGCATAGTATTCATTCTTTACGTACTTACCACTCAGAGGACCAGAGTTTTGAATAAAACGACCTTGTAGGTCTACTAAGGGAACAAGATTTTCATTTCCATCAAGTACTAACATAGGTGGAACAGGAGGAACGGCTTCTTTGGCGACCTTGGCATCATCGGCTCCAAAAGTTGGCGCGGTGTGGACAATACCAGTACCGTCTTCGGTGGTTACAAAGTCGCCGCCTATCACACGAAAGGCATTTTCTACCCCATCATTAGGTGTCGCCCAAGGAAGTAGTTGCTCGTAGCGCAGACCGATTAATTCACTGCCCTTTCCTTCCCAAACAATGCGCCACGGAAGGTTTTTTCCATCCTCAATGTAGCTGCTTAAGTCGGCGTCTTTTAATTCGTCTTTAAAATATTTCCCAACGAGATTTTTAGCAATAAAAACCTTTTGAGCGAGCTGGGTATAAGGATTGAAGCTTTCAATTAATTGATAGTCAATTTTGGGTCCTACGGTTAAAGCGGTATTGGAAGGCAAAGTCCAAGGCGTAGTAGTCCAAGCGAGGAAGTAAACCAAATCCTCATTTTGAATTAGATCTCCGAAAAGGGCTTGGAAAGCTTCATTTTTAGTTACCACAAACTGGGCAATGGCAGAAGTGTCCTTTACGTCGCGGTAGCTGCCGGGCATGTTTAGCTCATGCGAACTTAAACCTGTACCAGCTTTAGGAGAGTAAGGCTGAATGGTATAGCCTTTATAAATTAAATCTTTTTCCCATAATTGCTTTAAAAGCCACCATACACTTTCCATGTATTTGGGCTTATAGGTTACATAGGGATCATTCATATCCACCCAGTAACCCATTTTTTCGGTAAGGTCATTCCAGATGTCGGTATAACGCATTACCGCCTTTTTGCAAGCTTCGTTATAATCTTCAATGGAAATGCTTTTCCCGATATCTTCTTTGGTGATACCTAGTTCTTTTTCCACGCCCAATTCCACAGGAAGCCCGTGGGTATCCCAACCAGCTTTACGTTTTACTTGAAAACCTTCAAGGGTTTTAAAGCGGCAGAAAATATCTTTAATCGCGCGCCCCATAACATGGTGTATGCCAGGCATGCCATTGGCGGAGGGAGGGCCTTCGTAAAACACAAAGCTCTCTCTGCCTTCGCGGCTAGAAATACTTTTTTCGAAGGTGTTATTTTCTTTCCACCATTTAAGCACCTCCTTATTTATAGTTGGGAGGTCTAAGTGCTTATATTCAGGATAATTAGTTGCCATCGCGTTCGATTTTTTTCGAGAGCGCGAAGTTAGTAATTCTAGCCTTCAAACCTGAGTGCAATGTGAAATCAGGCCTCAGACTGCTTGTAAATAGTGGGATTGAAGCCGAGGCGCTGAAGCAATAGTGGGCTAAGGCGCAGAAAAACGCTTTTTAGAAGGGGCTTAGCAGTGTCTTTTCCTTTTCTTGAAAATCTGAGACTATAATTTAAACGCCGAACTCAGGCTTCAAGGCTTAGCCTTTTTAAGGCTTCTTGGGCTAAGGAGCAGCGCTCTTTTCTTACATTCGCTAAAATTCCTTTATTGTGAAGCAGGTTTTCTTTTTTTTAATGTTCTACTGGGCCTTTTTATCGCCTTTAAAAGCCCAAGATTCAACTTTAGTAATCGGCTTAAAAGCAACGCCCCCTTTTGTAATACAAGAGGCTAATGGGCAGCCGGCGGGTTTATCGCTTGCTTTTTGGGAGTTAATAGACGATAAAATACCTGCACGGATAGAGTACCGCTGGTTTGATGATTTAGATGAGATGCTAAAAGCGGTTGCTAATAATGAGCTTGATTTATCGATAAACCCCATTACCGTTACCGAGAAGCGCATGGATAGTCTTGATTTCTCGCAACCTTTTTTTATTTCGGGTACTACGGCAGCGCGCAAAGAGGTGAGCTCCTGGACGGGATTTTTTGAGAATTTGTTTAGCCTTGAGTTCTTTTCAGCTATTGCCATTTTAGCGGCGGTAATATTTGTCTTCGGCTTTATGGTGTGGTTATTTGAAAGACGCAAGAACCCCGAGCAGTTTGCTCCAGGGTGGCAAGGTGTTTTAGATGGCTTCTGGTGGAGCGCCGTAACCATGACAACCGTTGGATACGGCGACAAGTCGCCCGTAAGTAGAGGGGGAAGATTTATAGGCCTAATATGGATGTTCTCTGCAATTTTACTGATTAGTGGTTTAACGGCTGGGGTGGCCTCCGCTTTAACAGTAAATAATATTGAAAGGAAAATAAACGGCATCGAAGACCTTCGTCGTTTCGAGTCGGGTAGTATTCGCGGTAGTGGCACCGTTGAGTACCTGGAGATTTACGGTCTTCCTAATCGGTATTTTGATGATGTTAATGCCGGTTTGGAAGCGGTGCAGCAAGGTGAAATTGATATTTTCCTCTTTGATCGGCCTATTTTGCAATTTTATTTAGAACGGGGAGATTATCAGGATTTGGTTTTAGACCATCGAAATTTAAAGACGGATTATTATAGTTTTACGTATCCAAAAGGTAGTCCTTTGCGGGAAGTACTCGACCCGAAAATAGTGAGAGCATTGAAGTCGGATAGCTGGAATTTTATTTTAAGAAAAGCAAGTAGAAATGAGAATGATTAAAAAAATGAGTTCAGGCTTAATCGCCTTAGGAATGGTGGCTTGTAATGGTGGCCAAAATGTTGGAGAGGAAAACGCAAACCCTGCTGATACCGCATCTGCGGAAGCAATAGAGGAGGTGTCAAGTACAATGAGCTTGGAGCCCTTGTGGCAAAGTGATAGTACTTTAATAACCAACGAATCGGTTTTATACTATGCTGAGGGCGATTTTTTACTGGTGAGTAATATTGAAGGTAAACCGACAGAACTAGATGATAAGGGTAGTATAGCCAAAGTTAGTACTGATGGTAAAATTATAGATGCAGCTTGGGCTACTGGCATTAGTGCACCTAAGGGCATGTGTGTAGTAGGAGAGAAGCTATTTGTTAGCGATGTAAATCGGGTAATTGCAATATCGATGGAAAACACAGCCGATCGTGACTATTACCCCATTGAAGGCGCACAATTTCTTAACGATTTAAGTACGGATGGTAAGGCCGTTTACGTTTCCGACATGGCTTTGGGAACTTTGCACCGCATAAAGGATGGCGTTCTGAGCTTGGTAGCCGATAGTGTAGCCAGTTTAAACGGCCTATGCTTTGCCGAAAACAAACTGTTTGGTCTTAATGCAGAAGGCTTAATAGAGTTTGATCTGCAAGATGGAACTTACCAAGTTTTAAACGACAAAGTACAAGGTGGTGACGGTTTGGTTTCTTTGGGCGATGGAAAGTTTATCGCTTCTAAATGGCAAGGGGAAATTTGGTTTATCGATGGCGAAGAAGCTTCACAAATGTTGAACAGTCAAGAAGAAGGAATTCAAACAGCCGATATTGGTTTCAACCCGAATACCAATACGGTATATGTTCCCCGTTTTTTCTCTAATTATATTTCGGCCTTTACGCTGCTAAGCGAATAAGATACAGATGATTTATACGGATAAGCCCTAACATTTACCTTGTTGGGGCTTATTTTTTTGAAGTAAAACGCGAGCTAGCTTTGCAAGAAATATTCGTTTGCGCTTCTAGCCAAAGCGGTAAAACAAGATGAATTTCAGGCCAAACTTAATCCTTAGCGCCAAGTTTTTAATTCTTGCGCTTTCCGGTCTAAGTATACCTTTAGACCATATTTGGCGCTTAGCCACCTAATTATTAAGAGTAAAAATCCGAGGCTTAAGATTGAGGGGAGTGAGTTGAGACGAAAGCCACTCGAGATAAATGCGAGCAATGCAAAACCAAAAACTAGGCTTCCTATATGGATGAGCATTCGCAGGTACTCGGTTTCTAAATCAATATTGATGTAGCCATCATTCTCGCTAATCTTTAACTCTCCGCGATTAAAGTTTAGGAAAGGGCCACGTCTAAAAATTCTTCCAAAGTGGAATAATTTCTGTTCGAATTTAAGCTCATTTTTTCCTTCTGAGTAAACGCGGTCAAGCCCTTGCTCCTGAAAAGTTTTTTCAAGAAAGGAATAGACTTGATTGGTAGTGAGATTTGTCGCTTCAGCTTTTTTAATGGAGGTTCCCGTTTTGATGCTAAGCTTCATATCACTGCTTTACAAGCCATTGTAACCAGCGCATAAACAACTGGTCGTGCACAAAATAAGCCTGCTCGTCGCGCTGGATTAGCTTAGTGCTTAGCAGGTTTTGTAGGGCCCTTTCAATACTGCTGGCGGCGCCTAAATTATACTTTACCAAAAAAGCAAAAGCATGCGGCTGCTCTACCCTTTCTTCTAAAGCAATGGCCTGTAAAAGTTTCCATTGTAGGGCGGTAAAACGGTGCTGAAAGAGTTTGAAAAGGGGATGAACCTCTTTCAATAAATTAACAATTGCCTCGGCTGCTTTTTCCTGTTTCTTGGCTAAAAGGGCATTTAGTAATTGTAAATTACCTTGGCTAAATTCGTAAAGTTCATGCTCAAAGGCGGATGGGTTAGCCCAAATATCTTCCGCGGAAGCCTTGGCAAGGACGTGTTTTTCGAGCTTTAGTTTGGAGGGAATTTTAAGAGAAGCATCGCTGTTAAGGAGCACTTGTATATTTCGCGCTTCCGCAAGATGGCTAAAAGCCTCCAACATTCCTTTTTCTTGCAAGTCCAGGTTCCAGTCTTCAAGATGTTCAAAAATGAAAAGGAAATCTAGTCCCACTTGTTGTAGATGATCGGCCAATAATTTTAAACATTGGTGAAAATCCGCAAAGTTTTGCATGGTTACATAGGCGGTCTCCTGGTAAAAACGGTTGAGCTGAAAAGACAAATTAGGCCTTTCTTGGGCCTGTTTTTCTAGCTCTGCAAAGAAGATGTTTTTAAAGGTGCTAAACTTTTGGCTATTGGTAATGGCATAGCGAAAGCAAATGCGGCGATTAACCAACCGCTCTTCTAAACGACTTAATAAAAAGCTGGCGCCATAGCCAAGAGGGGCCTCGAGATGAAGGTTTTTACGATTCATGATCGCATCGTATAGCTCTTCTAATTTTTTCGCCCGAATTAAGGTTTTCATAGCGACCTTAATTAAATTCTGCCACGCACTTAAGCTCTATGGCAATGGGGGTGGGAAGCGCTGTAATAGCAATTGTTGTGCGACAAGGCTTGGGCTCAACATCCCGAAAGTAGTCGGCATATATACGGTTGAAAGTATGGAAGTCACGTTTCATATCTACCAAAAAAACTTGGACGTCTACCAATTTATCCCAGCTGCTTCCGTGCTCGTCTAAAATAGCTTTTACGTTAGCAAAAACGCTATGTACTTGGGCCTCAAAGTCAAACTCTTTGAAATTACCATTATGGTCGAGGCTTAAACCCGGAACCCCCGAGTCGTTAGCGTCACTGCCAGCAATACGCGGACCAACGCCGCTTAAAAACAATAGGGATCCTGCCTTACGGGCCAGGGGATATAGCCCTACGGGCTTAGGTGCTTTACTCATAATTTAATTCTATGCTTCAAAAATAAGACGCTAAAAGGAGTGAAGGAAATAAGGCGCCTATTTATTTTTACTAAGCTCATTTTGCAGTGAATTCAGGATACTGGTATGCCTTCAGCAATTTAATTTCGATTTTGCAAAAAGGCTTCTACCTCTCTGCGACTGTAATTATCGAGGAAAGGTCCACGGTATAAAGGAGGGTATAATTCAGAGCTAATGCTGCTGGCAACCCCATCTATAATAATGTCTAAATGTAACTTATAATGATAAGTGTCGTAGGGCACAATTATATCCAATACGTTGGAGCCATTAAGCTCCTTTAGGGCTATAGGATTATCAGCATAGTCGTATTTAACCAGTTTCCAGTGATAAGTATAGGAATCTTGATCGCTTAAAGCACGCCATTTACCATTGGATTTTAATAAAGCTTGATAGCGGTGATGCATGCCGCCAATAACAGGTTTGGCCACGGGGATAATGCGAATTTCATCCTTTACTTTAGTCTCGGCGCCAGCTATCATTAGAAAGGATTGCTTTTTGGCACCGTTGAGGGTTTTCAGCCCATTAAAGGATACTTTATTACGAAAGATTTCATCTTGCCAAGCTTCGAGCAAGAAACCTATATTTTGCTTTTTAAAATACCCGCTGTATTTAGCGGGGCAACTATTAATAAAGACAGAAGCGCCTAATTTTAGAAGCTCAGTTTCATCAATCTGTCCTGTCAATTTTTGATTTGGGTTGATATTAATTCCCACTGCATCGATAAAAGGAACCTGTTTTAAAATGTATTTTATGTTTTCTTCGCAAAAAGGGCCAGAGTCTATTTCTATGGAAATGCTTCTGCTGCTATCTAGCTTTTTAATTTCGCGTGAAACATCGGCTAGCCAATTTAGATAAGCTCTTCGCTCGTAGCTAAGTTCGGGCTGATTGTGATAAAAACCGAGCCTATTCCAGCTGGCACCCCCGAGATGCCAGGCGATGATACTTTTCTCGGTCATTCTGTTGCGCACACTATTCAGAATAAGCGCCTTGAGTTCCGCCAATTCATTAAGATCTTTCTCAAAGCTTTTGATATGCCCGGTCCAAAAACTGTAAAGGACCTGATGTTGAGATTGCTCGGCCTGATTTAAAATGTTGAAGTCGTAGAATCCTGGTCCTGTTCGTTTTATAGTTTTTAGCCCTAATTCATTCATTTCCCTAAAGTCGTTTTCTAGCGTTTCTCTGAAAAGGGGATTACGGGTAGCTTGCCAGTCGGAGCCCTTGTAATAGTTTACGCCAGCTAGTATTGGATAATCAATAGCAATGGAGGCGTCTACCTTGTTTTGGGAAATTTGTGGCGCATGCTTTTCTTCAAACGTTCTTTTTTCCTGCAGGGGCTTTGGGAAGGGAAGTGTAGCACTTAAACAGCTAAAGTCTTTCACGATTAGTCCGCCAATTTGGGCAAAAGAATCCGAAAGGCTTTTATAGTTGTTATATAAGTCTTGATGATTTTCAAAGTGGCTATTGAGTTCAAGAATTACGGGCAACTCTAAGCTATAAGCTTCACTTACATATAATTTTTGAAAATCTTTATAAGGTGGGCTTTCACCGGTAAGAGCTTTGCTTAGGTCGGCTTTTAGCCAATCCACATAAGCCAATCCAGGAAAAAAACGATCGACATTTTGGGCATCGCTAGCATGGTAAACGGAAATAATGTTATTTACACCAGACTTTCGGAAAAACTCATAAATATAGCGCCAAGCCTCTTGATATTTTTTACCGAGGGCAATGCGATCATTTTCGGGAAGTCCAGCGCAGAGCGAATCGAATTGGGGTAGAAAGGAAATTAGTACCGGCTTTTCTTCGCGCATTATTTCCTTTGCAAACTGCGACATTCGATTATTTTGAGAGCCCAGAATTAGTTGATCGCAAAGCATCATTAAATCGGCACTACTTTTTAATTCGGATTGTTTAAAATTAATAAGTGGATATTGGTTCTTAGCCCAAACTGCACTGAGGCCTTTTTGGAAATCGCTAATAGGCGCATTCCATTTAAAATTTATCTTCTGAATATTACAACTGCTCGTTTGGTTCGTTTGAGCTTTTTGGTAAGTAGCTCCCAAAAGGTGATTTACCGGATAAGCGGGCTTGGGGCCAATGGGTATATTTTCTATTTCTTTTAGTGAGGATTGCTGGTAAAGAAGAACAATTATCGCTACTAAGAGTGGGGCAGCAGTATATCGTAAAACAACATAACTGCGCCGGCGCAGACGCCAAAAACGGTCTTTTAAGAAGCGGGTAGCATCGTCTATTTTCTTGGCAAAGGCATGCTTATTTAAGTATCGACGATAGCGGTTTTGCATGCTTATCATTACCATAAAGGCCATGAAAAAAACATTCATTAAAGCAAAGCCCGCCATAATGAGATTGTAGGGATTGAGGTCGCGTAACAGTCCGTAAATAATGGCTAAAATTGAAACTCCGGCCACCACAAGGTTAGGGATATTTAAGGCCCAAATATTTTCTTCCTTACCATCTTTAGGGGTAGGGTTGTAGGGCACTTTGCGTCTTAATAGAGTGAAAACAAACCCTAAGGAGTGAATCCACCAAGTACCAATCATCATGAGGCCGCCTTGCAGGTGAAAACCTCTTTCGTCTTCTTCCATTACCCACTTTTGAACGTAATGGCGAATTATTAAGGTACTAGCGGTGAAAGGAACGCCCAAAAGAATAAAGTTCCATAAACTCATCGTCATTGGGTTAGCCCCAAGAATGAGAGATAAAATAGGAATTAGAAAGTTAATGAGGTAAATGAAACCGGTAAAATAGTTCCAGGGGAGAATACCATAGTGAATTTTTTGACGAAGACTTAATTTGCTAAAGTTTTCTACATAAGTGGTAACTAATAATTCAAAAACTCCACGTGACCATTTTAGTTGCTGCTGGTAATAAGCAGAAAGGGTATTAGGCACTAAACCACGCGTTAGCATTCGCGGCACATAGCTAGATTTCCAGCCTATACCATGCAGTTTCATACTGGTGTTCATGTCTTCGGCTAAACCGGGCGCATGTCCGCCAATGCTATCTAAAGCCGCTCTTCTAAAAGTACAATTTGCACCAATCGCTTGGGCGGTACCATAGCTATTCATGCTCATCATAATAGGCCCATAAAACTGGAAGGTTTGTTGAGCTGAACCTTTGGCAATTATATTTTCATAGATGTTGTAATAGCCCTGCACGACTTGCACAAAACCAATATCAGGATTATTAAAATGGGGTAATACCCAGTCTAAAAAATCCGGTGCTGGAATATGGTCGGGGTCGAGAATTAAGCAGATTTCCCCCGTGGCTTGTTGCAAGGCATTATTAATGTTTCCTGCTTTAGCATTCACTTTTATTTCTCGGGTAACATGCTTAACCCCTAGTCTTTTGCACTGCTCAATTAAATAAGGGTCATTCCCTTCATCGCAGAGATAGGTAGTATGTGGGTACGTAATTTTTTGGATAGCTTCCAATGTTTCCACCAGCATATCGTAGGGTTCGCCGGGAACAAAAGTGGTGAGGATATCAACGGTATATTGTTTTTCTAAGATGGGGGTTTCTGGAACACTGATATCCCAGTAGTGATACCACTCATAGCTAATGCGAAGAATAATAAAAAGTAAGGCGAAAATAAGGGGATAATAAAGAGGTTTAAAGCCAATATACTCCTCTTGCAGAATGCCGTAGATAAAAAGCCCTGCGCTAATTACGCCAATAAGAATCATGGATCTTAAAAGCCACTTCTGCCTAAAGGTAGGGGCGATAACTGGACTGGGTCTTCTATTCTGGTACCACATAGAAAGGAAGGTTTACACTGCCAAAGTTTCCATGGCCGTCGGTAATTTTTACAAAGAGGCGATAAGGACCCGGTTTTGAAGGGCTATTAAAACTTATTTCCCCCTCTTTAGTGTTAGGCGAAAGGACTGTGTTTTCAAGCGCAGCGGGAGGGAGATCTCCTTTAACGAAAAACCAGTCTTCGGTGCGGACGGACCAATGATAGTTTAAACTGTCCTTTTCAGGGTCGCTGGCAAATACCTTGGCGAAATGAGGAGTGGAGGGTTCTAAAAGTAACTCATTGGCATTGAAAATCGAGTCGATGCTTAATAAACCAACCTTAGGGGGACGATTGCTTTTTAACTCTTTACCAAAGCTTTCAGCGAGCGTAAAGTACATCTCGTTTTTTTCCCCTTCTTGTGAAAACACATTAAACCAAGTATGGGTTTGTTCTTGTCGCCAACCCCAAAAGAAGGCGAGTGAACCTAAAAAAGCGGGATTGTCTTTGGGTAAAAGACTATCGTAAATGGCAGCGAGTCGTTCGGCTTTTTGACTGCTATTAATTTCACCAGGTGCTCCCCAAACGGTCCCGTCAGATTCCCAAGGACCATTTTCGCCAAACTCTCCCACCACAAAGGGCTTGTCTAATAGCCAAGTCCATCTAGCGCGATCTGCTTCTAGCTGGTTTAAACGCCCAAAGGTGTTGACATAAACCAAGTCTATATTGCGAATTTTCAATCCAAAATTTAAGATAGCTTTATCGCCATAATTAGCGAGAGCTGTACCTACTGGATGATTAGGATCTCCACTTTTAAGGGAGTCTAAAATTTGATTGTAGCCTCTAGCAAATCCCCAATCTTTAATATCGTAGTAAATTAATTCATTGCCTAAACACCAACTAAGTAAGGCAGGGTGACCACTATATTTTTTAGCAAAAGCCTTTAATGTTCGGGCTGTCTCAGCCACTAAACTATCATTGGGGTAGAACCACTTAGAATTACTTTTTGGAAGCCAAATTCCGGCTACAACGGCGATGTTTACGCTTTGTGCCTCATCTAAAATAGCCCCCAAATTGGTAGTGTCATAGGTGCGAATGCAATTGCCGCCAATGGCCATAAGCTCTTTTAATCTCACCTCTCCAGAAACTCCTTTGATAATAAAAGGCTTTCCATTGCGGATAAGCTGAAATTTATCGCCCGTTTTCTCAATATAAACGGTTCCTTTCGCCTGTTCAGAAGGTGAGCAGGCGGTCCATAAAAAACTGCTAAGCAGGACCAACAATAGATTTCGAGCGAGTAATTTTGTCAATGTAAAGGTCTAATAAAAAGCAAAGTAAATCCAAACAGTATTAAAAATACTATAAATCCAAGAAATTATTGCGAGTTACAACGTTTAATATAAGCCAATTGATCACCTGAATTAAAATCGGGGATGTTTCTATCAATAACTTTAAGGCCTCCATTTTGATTAATTAAAAAGAGCGGTATTAGTCTGCCGTCCATTTCTTTCACTAAATTTTTATAGTCCTGTTGGCTTTCGCAAGATGCCTCTTTAACGTGATCGGCTTGCCTAATGGATTGCGCTAAGTTTAAGTAATCGACGGTAGCGGCAAAAAGCACATTTAAAGGGAACCGAATATCGCCAGCTTCTAATTCTTTTTTGCTACTCAGTCGGAACACGTGGTTCTCACCAAATTCATCTTTGTAAAAATTACAAGAGAGGTTATTAATATCAGCACTAGAAGTGAGAGCCATTAGCTTTCCAATATTGGTAAGGTCCAAATCCTCCAATACGCTATCACTTAAAATGCTGCCATCATAAACCTCAAAACCTAGTTTTTGGGCTTCTTTTAAATTGTTTTTAGAAGTATCTGCTAACAGTACTTCAATGCCTTTATTTTTAAGATACGTTCCTAAAAAGCGTGCGTTTTCATTGGCACCAGCAATTAAAAAGCCTTGCGGTTCTTCGCGTTCAACCTTTAATAAGCGTGCGATATATTTGGAGCTAGCTCCTTGAATTACAACCGTTCCCACAATCATCATAAAAGTAAGGGGCAGGATGAGTTCTGCTTGCTCATGGTTAATGCTAGCGTCGGTATTATTGCTAAGCTGCAAGGCAAATAAAGAAGCTACTGCGGCCGCAACAATTCCTTTGGGCCCTACCCAAGACATAAATAAAATCTCGCGCCAATTGAAATCAGAACGAATAGTGCTTAACCAAACGATTAAGGGACGAAGGCCAAAGGTTACTACCGCAAAAAGTATTAGTGAGGCCTGACCTAGTTTTTCAATTTGACTGATATCAATTCTACTGGAGAGCAGGATAAATAGCACCGAAATAAGAATGATGCTTACGTCTTCTTTAAAGGATAAAATTTTCTTGAGGTTTTGCACCCTTACATTAGCTAGAATTATCCCCATAAAAGTGGTCGACATAAGGCCGGCTTCGTGGGCAATAAACTCGGCAAAAGTAAAGGCCATAATAACCATTCCTAAGGCCATAACATTTCGTAAATAGGCGGGTAAGCGATTTTTCTCTAGCAACCAACGCAAGAAAAAAGCGGCCAAGGCCCCTACAAACATGCCCGAAGAAACGGTGATGAAAAATTCTTTAAAAACCTCTACGGTATTCGAATTTCCAAGGTCGCTAGTTTGAATAAATTCATAAACTAACACGGCAATTAATGCTCCCAAGGGGTCAATTAAAATCCCTTCCCATTTCAGTACACTATTAATGCGCATATTGGGCCTAACATTTCGTAAAATGGGAATAACAACAGTAGGCCCAGATACAATAATTAAAGCCCCAAAGAGAAAGGCCAAGCGATAGTCGAGGCCCAGCAGATAATGAGCGGCAAACCCTCCACCAAATAAGGTAATTATCGGTCCAACTATCAGGAGGTTTCGCACCACTCGGGCTTGATCACGAATTTCTCGCAGCTTTAGGGTTAAGCCACCTTCGAAAAGAATTACCCCTACAGAAATCGAAACAAAAGCAAAAAGTAAGTCGCCTGAAAAAATGTCGTCACCATCTAATATTTTTTCGCCATCAGGACTAAAAAGAGTAGAGGCTGGGCCCAGGGCTAAGCCAATAATTATTAAAGGAAGAATGGCAGGAATTTTAATTTTCCACGCCAGCCATTGGGCGAAAACGCTTAAAATTAATATGCTCGCTAATTCGGCCATTCCCTCCATCCAACTGTTATTTATTAAGTGTAAAAGTTTATTTCAATAATGTGCTTACTAGTTCTTTCGCAAAGCCTTTAATCTCGTCTCTTAGAACTCGCATTTCTTGCAAACGTTCGACTCCGCCAAAGCCTTCAATTTCGCTAAAATTAGCATAAAAAACTTGGCATTGCTCCGTTTTCAACTCGGCTTCTAGCATTAAGTTTTCTGCGCAGAATAAAATGGCATTATAGGGATAAGCCTCAACTTCCTTTAATGATTTAGAAGTTTGCCCGGCGATTACATAGCCATCTTCGGCCATTATGCGAATAGCTTGGGGGTCAATGCCCGTGGCTTCTTTGCCAGCACTAATTACTTGGGCTCTCTTATTCAGTGCTTTAGCTAGGTAAGCTTCTAGTATCTGACTACGAATAGAGTTATGGTTATCTACGATTAGAAGTTTAAGCAAAAGGAAATATTTTTATTCTGGTGGTTTTGAGGGGGAAGTTAATTATTATTGCTGCAATATTAGAATAGAAATTTCAAAAGCCTAGAATGAAAATATATACAAAGGGGGGTGATCAAGGCGAAACGTCTTTAATTGGTGGCGCACGCGTTTTAAAAAATCACAGCCGCATAGAAGCCTATGGTACTATTGATGAGTTAAATGCTATTATTGGTATTGTACGCGATTCGTCTCAGAACGCATCTGCCGACGAGCAATTAGAGGCGGTGCAGAATATTCTTTTTAGCATTGGTTCGGCTCTCGCTGCCGCAGATGGCCATAAAATGCAATTGCCCGACTTCGAGGAAACAGCAATTGAAGATTTAGAAAAGGCAATAGACCAGATGAATGAAGAATTGGAACCGCTGCGAAATTTTATTTTACCCGGTGGCGATTTAGCTTCGTCTTATTGCCATTTGGCGCGCACTGTATGTAGAAGGGCGGAAAGAAAGGTGGTCGCCATGCAACAAGAACTTCAGGTAGAACCCAAAATTGTAAAATACCTAAATCGCCTAAGCGACTACTTTTTTACTTTAGGGAGGTTTTACACCAAATTAAACAGCGGCAAAGAGACGCTTTGGAACCCTCGTAAGGCTTGAGGCAATTTTAAGGCAAAAGTGCCGCCGAATCTTTTCAACATTTGACTGCAAATTAGGAGATTGTTACAATTTTATTTCTACTAATGGCAAATAGAACTTGCGCAGGTCAAAGAAAAAATTATTTTTGCAAAAAATTAGCGCCTAAAATACTAAAATATGTATTGGACTTTAGAACTTGCTAGCTATTTAAGCGATGCTCCTTGGCCAGCTACAAAGGACGAATTGGTAGATTATTCCATCAGAACAGGTGCTCCTCTAGAAGTGGTTGAAAACCTTCAAGCCATGGAAGAAGAGGAAGAAGAGGTGTATGAGTCTATTGAAGACATTTGGCCCGATTATCCCTCTGAGGAAGATTTCCTCTGGAACGAGGATGAGTATTAAATAGCAACATTAATAATCTTGCAAAGGCTGTCATTTTATGATGGCCTTTTTTGTTCACCTTAGTTCAAATTGAACCGAAAGAGCTATTGCTACACGGCTTTGTTTGTTAGTGCGCCATAGATTTTAGCTACATTCTATGGTCGATTCAGTTTTGAGAGCCGCTGTTTTGAAAGCTTCGAATCTTAATTTTTCGTCGAACTCAGTTTATTCGCATCCGAATTTTTACCTTCAAGAGCCTCTAATATAGCCTTGTAGAGTTCGCCTGATTTAAAGGGCTTGGTAACATAACCAGCAAAATCATTATTCTTAACAATGTGCTTGGTTTCTGCTAGCACATCTGCCGTTAAGGCAATAATGGGTGTATTTCTGTTGGGGTTTTGAGAATTTCTAAAGATTTCACTCGCTGCCATTATGCCGTTTTTCTTGGGCATTTGTAAATCCATTAATATTACGTCGAATTTTTTATCCAGGCTTTTGAGTAAAACCTCTTCTCCATCACTTGCTATTTCGATAATAGCATCCCAGCGGTTTACCACCTGCTTAATTAAAAGCTGGTTTATTTTATTATCCTCGGCTACTAGAATTTCCACCCCGCTCAAACTGGCTTCATCTAACTTTAAGTTTAGCTTTTTCTTGGAAGCTTCGCCATCATCGCTAGCTAAAATAAAGGGCAGGTAAAAGCTAAAGGTGCTTCCTTTATTTAATTCACTTTCTAACATTAGTGCGCCATTTTGCAATTCCACCAATCGCCTACTAATCGCTAAACCCAAGCCCGTGCCGCCAAAAGTTCGAGTAGTATCGGTATAAGCTTGGGTAAAACTGTCAAAGATTCCCGCTTGCTTTTCGGCAGAAATGCCAATACCCGTGTCGCTAACCGCGAAGAGCAATTCTATTTTATTGTCAATCCGCTTTCGTAGGCTTACGCTAATGCGCACTTCACCTTGGAGAGTGAATTTAAGCGCATTGCTAATTAGATTTAGTAAAATTTGATTTAAACGGTAGGGGTCGCCTTTTATAAAACTGGGACAGTCTTTATGTATTTCCAGCCTTAGTTCAAGGTGCTTGCTCAGTGCCTTAACACGCAAGGTTTTAATGAGCTTGTTTAAGAGCTCTTCTAAATTAAAGGGGATACTCTCGAAGTTGACTTTATTCGCCTCTATTTTGGAATAGTCTAAGATATCGTTGATGATAACCAAAAGGTTGTCGGCCGAATATTCAATTAGTTCTAAATTGTCTTTAATAGAATCATCTTGAGCCTTTTCGTTTTTAAGTAAGATTTCAGTTAAGCCAATTATCGCGTTCATAGGAGTGCGAATTTCATGGCTCATATTTGAAAGAAACTCGGATTTGGCCGCAAGTGCACTTTCGGCCAATTGCTTGGCTTGGATTAGTTCTTTTTCGAAAATTTTTCTTTGGGTAATATCGAGCAGGGTTCCGGTTATATAGTCTTTATACTCGTCGTTCTTGGAAATATTTCTTTCCGCTCGAAGTGAAATCCAAGTTTCCGTTTCACGCTCGAGTTGAAACTCTAAGGTGGGGGTTTCTTCACCGCGTTTTAAGCGACGAATTTCGGCAAAAAGTTGGGCCTTATCATCTTCCTTTAAAGCCTTGGTAAGCCAACTAAAGGAGGCATAAGAAGCATTAAACTTTGGAATATTTAAAATCTCATACATCTGATCCGACCAATAACCTCGTTTAGGATTATTAACGGGAAACTCCCACGAGCCCATGTGGGTAAGTGACTGAGCTTTAGTTAGGTTGCTAGTCATCTGCCGTAATTTGTTTTCCGCAACAAAGCGAGCGGTAATGTCGGTAAGTGTACCCGAAGCTCCTTTTAGCTCGCCTTTTTCGCCATAATCTAAAGTTACAATGGCTTCAGCCCAGCGAATTTCTTTTGATTTGTTGAGGTAGCGAATGGTGTAGCGACTGGTTTTCTGATCGCCGTTAACTAAGTCCGAAAGGTGTTTAATGCTGGTTTCTTTATCCTCCTCATACACCATTTCAGTAAAAGTGCTACCCAAACTTTCCTCAATACTATAACCCGTAATTTTTTCCCAAGCTGGGTTTAAAAAAGTCCAGCAACCATTAAGATCGGTTTGAAAAATAATTTCTTGAACATTGTTAACAATGTTACTTAAGCGATTGCTTAAGGCACGTGCTTCCGCAGATTTGATTTTAACATTAGCTTGTAACTCGGTGTTAAGCTTATAAAGCTCCTGCGAGCTTATTTCTAGCATGTTTTCCGCCTGCTTCAAATCTTCATCAAAGCCTAAATAGGCTTCATTTATGGACGCGATAAACTCGGATAAGCGTGGGTCGTTTTGCAGCTCTCCCAGATGCTTTCGGAGTTGTCGCTTTAAAAGGCGATGATATTGTTTCTGCACTTTAGTTTTCTCTAAAGGTTGTTATGGTCATGGTTTGATTGTGGAGTTCACAAGTGGCATCTTTTTTAAAAGGGGCAATTTCGCCGTACGAATAGAAACCAGTTAAACTACAATTTTCACCCAATACTTCTTGAACGCTTTCAACCTCCTCTTCCACTAATTGTTTCAGTACTAATTTTCGACCCACACAACTTATCAAAATGGCCAAACTATTATCGTCCACTTTTGCAATTTGCGCCGCTTCTTCTGCCCCGTCAATTAAGCGGTCTACGTTGGCTTTCATTAGTCGAACGTAAGAACCTGTGGGCACATCTCCCGCAAAGGTGAGACTTTGCTCTTCTTCGCTAATTCCCAATATGGTTCTTACTAAAGGAGGTTTATCCGATTCTGAACGCATACTTAATGGGAATAATAATCCTGAAGCAGGGAGGTTTTGCGCTTGGTCGCCTAAAAAACTTTTGTACAGCTCCAGAGCGGGTTTCCCATCTAATTCGTAAAGAACATTATTAACAGAGCGAGTAACTTCTCTTTCTATTCCGAAAGAATTCCAGCCCCCCATTGAGCCATAACCCACATTAAGATGATCACCGTAAAATCCTAGGGCAATTACCGTGTTGTTTTTTAGCTCACCATGGTTGTTTAAGAGCAGGGTTTCTTCAAATTTGGCCCCATCACCTGCCAATCCGCCAGTAATTTTGCAGTGCTCGTCCAGTTTGTCACGCATGCCAATTACCAATTGGGAACCATTTATATTAAGGCCATCTGATAAAACAAAGACATGTTTCAGCTTTTCTCGGGGTAGCGATTCTATTAAAGCCGCCCCCGAAGATAAGCTCTCCGCCGCTTCGTTAATTTGACGCTCACGGTATATAATTTGTGTTTTTTCAAATTCAATAAAAGTGATACTTGCTGTATTTTCTTTAACCATAGACTGGCCAATTTCCCCAGCCGTGCTACAGCCTGCCAATATTGCTTGCGGAAATGCTTGGCGTATTTCTTGACCAATATTGGATTCTTGTAATAATTCTCGATTGGAGAAAACTAAAATCAAATTAGGATTCAATCCGACTTTGTGAAAGTCAATAGTAGAGCTTGCGTCGAAAAAGACTTGTTTAGTTTTCATAGCTTGGGGATTATCGCTTAAAATTAGTAATACTTCCAATAAAATTAGGAATCAATCATTTTTTTTTAACGGAAGCCCTTTAAATTACCGCGCCGCAAGCCTTTTATGTAACTTTGCGGCTATTGATTAGATACAAAAGCAATCAAATTATGTTGGGAAATTTTCTCGCTAAGATATTCGGAGATAAGAGTGCAAAAGATATGAAAGCCTTGAAGCCTATGATAGAGGCTGTAAATGCGGAATATCAAAAACTGCAAAGTTTAAGTAACGATGACCTAAGGGCAAAAACTAAAGAGTTTCAAGCTAGAATTTCGGAATACATTTCCACAGAAGAAGCGGAAATATTAGAGCTTAAAAATAAAATTGAAATCGAAGAAGATTTAGAAACCAAAGAAGCTTTTTATGCTCAGGTGGATGATCTTGAAAAGAGGACGACTGATAAAATTGAGGAGGTTTTAGAAATCATTAAGCCTGAGGCTTTTGCTGTGGTTAAAGAAACGGCTCGTCGTTTAAAGGAAAATGATACGCTTGAGGTTACGGCCAGTGAAATGGATCGCAGTTTAGCACCTAAACTAGATGCGGTACAAATTTCAGGTGATAAAGCCATTTGGAGCAGTACTTGGTCAGCCGCGGGTGCAGAACTAGTATGGGATATGTTGCATTATGATGTGCAGCTTATCGGTGGATCGGTTCTTCATAAAGGTGCTATTGCGGAGATGGCCACGGGTGAAGGAAAAACCTTAGTATCTACCCTACCGGTTTATTTAAATGCACTTCCACAACGTGGGGTGCACGTAGTAACAGTAAACGATTACTTGGCTCGTCGTGACTCAGAATGGATGGGGCCTATTTATCAGTTTCATGGTTTATCGGTAGATTGTATCGATCGTCACCGTCCCAACTCAGAAGAACGTCGTGCAGCGTATCGTGCTGATATTACTTACGGCACAAATAACGAATTTGGCTTCGATTACCTGCGCGACAATATGGCTAGCAGCCCGGAGGATTTAGTGCAGCGCAAGCATAATTTTGCTATTGTAGATGAGGTTGATTCTGTTTTAATTGATGAAGCGCGTACCCCTTTAATTATTTCGGGCCCTACCCCACAAGGCGATCGCCAGGAGTTTAATCAACTTAAACCCCATGTGGCGAAATTAGTAGAAGCGCAAAGAGCTTTTGTAAACCTGCAGTTAAAAGAAGCGCGCGAGTTGATTGCTTCGGGCGATAAAAATGATAGAGAAGAAGGTGCCAAAAGATTACTGCGCGTTTACCGCGGGATGCCTAAAAATAAAACGCTCATTAAGTTTTTAAGTGGGGAAGGCATGAAAACCTTGCTCCAAAAAACAGAGAACAACTTCATGCAGGAGCAAAGTAAAAATATGCACATTATTGATGATGAGCTATTTTTTACCATTGACGAAAAGAATAACCAAATTGATCTTAGTGATAAAGGGATTGCTCTAATTTCAAGCGATACGGAACCAGACTTCTTTATATTAGAAGACATTTCTACCCAATTATCGGCCCTTGAAACGGAAGGCCTTACGGCCGAAGAAAAAGCCAAAAAGAAGAGCGATGTAATGCGTGAATACTCGATCAAGAGTGAGCGTATTCACACCATGAACCAATTGCTTAAGGCCTACACTTTATTTGAGAAAGACGTAGAATACGTTTTAATGGATAATAAGGTTAAGATTGTAGATGAGCAAACCGGTCGTATTATGGAAGGCCGTCGTTATTCCGATGGTTTACATCAAGCGATTGAGGCCAAAGAGAATGTAAAAATTGAAGCAGCCACACAAACTTATGCTACGGTTACCTTGCAGAATTATTTCCGCATGTATAACAAGCTTAGTGGTATGACGGGTACCGCCGAAACTGAAGCGGAAGAACTATGGGATATCTATAAATTAGAGGTTACTGTAATCCCTACCAATAAACCCATTATACGTGATGACCGTGAGGATATGGTTTTCCGTACGAAGCGTGAAAAGTTTAATGCTATTATTGAAGAAATTGCGCGTTTAGTGGAGCAAGGTCGCCCTGTTTTAGTGGGTACAACCAATGTGGAGATTTCTGAAATTCTAAGCCGTGCTCTAAAACTACGGAAGGTGCAACACAATGTGCTTAACGCGAAGCTTCACCAAAAAGAATCTGAAATTGTTGCGGAAGCGGGTCAACCTGGTCGTGTAACCATTGCGACCAACATGGCTGGTAGGGGTACGGATATTAAACTAAGTGATGAAGCAAAAGCCGCGGGTGGTTTAGCAATTATTGGTTCGGAACGTCACGATTCTCGTCGTGTTGATCGACAGTTAAGAGGACGTGCTGGTCGTCAAGGTGATACAGGTAGCTCACAGTTTTTCGTGTCTTTAGAAGACGACTTAATGCGTCTTTTTAACTCCGAAAGAGTAGCGAAGATTATGGACCGCATGGGACTGGAAGAAGGTGAGGTAATTCAGCATAGCATGGTTACCAAGAGTATTGAAAGAGCCCAGAGAAAAGTAGAAGAAAACAACTTCGGTACCCGTAAGCGCTTACTAGAGTATGATGATGTTATGAACTCGCAAAGAGAGGTGATTTACCGTCGCCGCCGCCATGCCTTATATGGTGAGCGTATGCAGGTAGATATTGCGAATATGTTTTACGATACAATAGAGTCTATTGTTAGCGAGAATCAACCCGCCAAAGATTTTGAAAACTTTAAGCTGGATTTACTGCGTGTTTTCAGTATCGAAAGTCCTGTAGATCAAAGCGCCTTTGAGAAAACTAATGCGGATGAATTGGTTGGTCTTTTACACAATGAGGTATTAAAGGCCTATACCATTAAAAACGAGCGCATCGCCGAAATGGCCATGCCCGTTATTAAAAATGTATACGACAATCAAAAAAATCAGTACCAAAATATAGTAGTGCCCATTACCGATGGTCAAAAGGCCGTACAGGTAGTTACGAATTTAGAGAAGGCCGTTAGTAGTAACGGTCGTCAGCTTATTCGCGATTTCGAAAAAGGCATTTCCTTGGCAATGATTGACGATAAGTGGAAAGAGCATTTACGCGACATGGACGATTTACGTCAGAGTGTAGGAACGGCCCAATACGAGCAAAAAGATCCACTTTTAATCTATAAGTTCGAAGCTTTCGAACTCTTTAAGAGTATGATGGAAAACCTAAACCGTGAGGTTGCGTCTTTCTTGTTCAAAGGTTCTTTACCTACTCAGCAGGAGGCTCCGCAGGTTCAGCAAGCACCAGCCGCACGCAAAAGTGCTTACGATAAAATGCAAACTTCCCACCCACAGTTGAACACTAGTGGTGGAGGTGAGCAGGCAGGGCCCGAAGCACCGAAACGTCAGCCCATGGTGGCCGACAAGAAGGTTGGCCGGAATGATCTAGTAACCGTGCAAAACCTTAGCACCGGT
Organism: uncultured Schleiferiaceae bacterium; assembly: GCA_963977415.1. Taxonomy (GTDB): domain Bacteria; phylum Bacteroidota; class Bacteroidia; order Flavobacteriales; family Schleiferiaceae; genus Croceimicrobium. The sequence continues at coordinate 146,804 of CAXBOS010000001.1, forward strand.
GAAAAACAAGAAATGAAATATAAAAAAGCAGAAGGCTTAATTGCCAGCCAAAAGTGGATTTTAATCGACTAAGCTTAAGTAATATACTGTACTAAAGGCCGCATTTTTGCGGCCTTTTTTATTGATAATCAATATCTTGGGAAATATTTAATATATTTAGACAACCAATAAAGAAATCACTCGTCTATACTATAAGAACCTAAGTGTTGAACTCTAATTCCGAGCATATAATCCGATTAGAAGATTTAGAGGACTATTTAAAGCCTAAAGAAATTCTTCTTAACTCTTCCGAGCAAGAGCTGGTAATAGCCTGTGCAAAAGGCAAAGCCGCTGCGCAGAAAAGAGTTTACGAATTATTTGCAGGTAAGATGCTCAACATCTGTCGCCGCTACGCGAAGGATAAAGACCACGCCCAAGATTTGATGCACGATGGCTTTATCAAGGTTTTTATGAATATCCAAAGTTTTAAGGGACAGTCAAGTTTGCAAACTTGGATTACCAGGATCATGATTAATAACAGCATTAGCGCCATACGTAAAGAAGTGCGTAAGGGAATAAAGGTGAGTTTGGAAGATATTCAAATCGCGCAACCTGAAATTGTCTACTTCGAGCTAGAAGATCAGCAAAACCTAAGTGCTGCCGATGTATTTAAAAAGATAACCGAGTTACCCCTAGGGTACAAAACTGTCTTTAGTATGTATGTTTTAGATGGCTATACCCACCGAGAAATCGCCGCTGAACTTGATATTACGGAAGGAACCAGCAAGAGTCAATTAGCTAAAGCTAAGAAAATGCTTGCCCGAAAACTAAGAGAAGCCCAGTGAACAAAAAGTTTACAGATATCGAAGATTTTGTTCGCGAGAAGCTTAGCTTTCTCGATGGAACTCCCACGAATGATTGGGCCGATTTCGAGCGCAAACTTAAAAGAGCAGTCTTTTTACGTCGCTTAAAAAGAGCAACGGGTGTTATTGGCTTAATGCTGCTTTTATTTGCTGGGCAGCAGTATTTCGATTTTTACACGACACAACAGGCTTTACAAACCGAAAACAAGCGCATAGAATCTAGTGCTAAGCTAACAACGAGCTTTAGTAATAAGCATTACAGCGCTTCCGCAGATGGGTCTCTTTTAGATGAGCAGTCTATAAAAAGAGGAGAAACAGCAATGAATAACTCTTCCGCTACTAGCCAAAATGCAGACTATTTAGCCGTGACAAATCCCAAAAAGGATAATCTAGCTTTGAAAGCTACGGCTCAAAAAAACGCATCTGCACAAGCAAAAAACGCAGAGAGCAAGAATACCATGGAGGAAGAGCCCCTTGTTTTCGAATTCAGCGAAAACGTAACTAATATTAGTGCTACCGGATTGGCTTATGTCGATAATTTGCTGAATGATTATCTTAGACCAACCATGGACTCTGAAAGTATTGTGCCTAGCGATAGCAAGGACTTTTTTAGCAGTAAAACCAAAAAGAAAATTTATATCAGCCCTTTACAGGAGAAAGATCCTTGGAGCTATAGCCTTAATATTTACCCCAACTTTGCCTTCCGTAAGTTTAGAGTAGACCCCAATAAACGAGCACGTTTGCACAGCGACTTTATCGACGCCATGGTAAATTCAGAAGCGTCGGGATTAAACTTAAACCTCGGCTTTGAAGTGAATAAACGCATTGGATTAATTACCTACGTAAATACTGGGGTGGAGTACATCCGCAACAGTTATTTAGCCGAGTTTGATTTTGTGAACTTTCGCAATGCGAACATAGATTACAGTACCGGTGAAATAACCAGCTATACGATGCGTAAAGATCCCAATCGCATAGTGTTTAGTAATACCAATAGCTTTCATTACTTGAACTTTCCGCTTAGTATTAGTCACCAGCCATGGGCTTCTGAAAATGTGCGAATTAATCTTGAAGTGGGCTTTAGCTTATTATATTTTCTAAAAGCCCAAGGTTCTACCATCGACTATCGCAGTTTAGAAGTTATTGCTTTGTCTGAAAGATCGTACCGTAAATTTATGGGTTCTAGTAGTCTTAAAATTGGCTTGCAGTACTATGTGAATCCGAAATTAAATATTGGTTTAGAGCCTACTTTAATGTATTTCACCAATAGCATTTACACCGAAGAATATCCCTTTGAGGTTATCCCTTACAGCATGGGTTTAAACGTAAACTTACAGTTGAAACTCTAGGGATTTTTGTACGCATCTACCGTAGAGTGATTTTAGCAAAAACTCTTACTGAACCTAAAGCTTAGCTAGGCGTTCAATGGCGGCTTCGATGGTAGCTTCATTTTTAGCAAAACAGAAACGAATGGTTTTATTATTATCGGGAGTTAAATAAAAAGGACTAAGTGGAATTCCTGCCACGCCTTTTTCGGTACAAAGCCATTCGCAAAACTCAAGGTCTTTCTGGTCACTGATTGCAGAATAATCGAAAAGTTGAAAGTAAGAGCCAAAGCTTGGCAAGGGTTTGAAGGCCGTATGCTGGATAATTAGTTTTTCTAAATAGGCCTGTTTTTCGCCGTAAAAAGTGCCAATTTCAGAGAGATTAATCATAGCTAAATAATCGGCCAAGGCCAATTGCACGGGATGATTTACACTAAAAACCTGAAACTGATGTAGCTTTTGAAACTCTTTCATAAGGGCCGCTGGAGCCATGCAATAGCCTACTTTCCAGCCGGTAGAATGAGTAGTTTTCCCTAAAGAGCCCACCACAAAACTGCGTTCCGCTAAATTAGGATAAGCTCTCACGCTACGATGTTGAGCACCATTAAAGACAATGTGCTCATATACTTCATCCGCTAAAATTAAGATATTGCTATTGCGCACAAACTCTTGTAGCTTTTGATAGTCTTCATCTTGCCAAACCGCTCCACTAGGGTTATGGGGCGTATTGAGAATGATCATTTTCGTGCGGTGATTTAACAGTAACTTAAATTGCTCCCAGTCAATCGCGTAATTAGGATGCGCCAACTTTACCGTAATGGCTGTTCCACCATTTAGCTCAATCATTGGAATATATGAATCATAGGCTGGGCTAAAAACGATCACTTCATCACCTTCGCGAATACTAGCGGCTAGCGCTGTAGCAATAGCCTGTGTGGCACCCGCGGTAATCGTAATTTCCTTATTGGCTTGGTAATTACAACCGTGTTGAGCATTGGTCAGTTCGCAAAGTTTTTCGCGCAAAGGCAAAGCTCCTGCCATGGGAGCATACTGATTGTAGCCTATTTCCATATAGTGATTAACCAAACGGATAAGCGCGGGGTCCACCGCAAAATCGGGGAAGCCCTGCGATAGATTTATGGCCTGATGCTGATTGGCTAAGGCTGTCATTTTGCTAAAGATGGACTCACCAATATGATTCAGCTTACCTGTAAAACCAAGACTTTTAGTAGAACTTTGCATGGGGAGACAAATTTTGGTGCTTTAAAACTTTTGGGATAAACCTTTGTTTTAAAAGCTATGAAGAGTATTGTAAAAGATCAAATAGTAGAGCTCAAGTATACCTTACGCGAAGGTGGTGAAAATGGAGCGATTTTGGAAATTATGGATGAGCATTGGCCCTTGAAATTCTATTATGGCTCGGGACAAATGTTAAAGGCCTTTGAATCAGCACTCCAAGGCTTAATGGAAGGTCAATCTTTTTCATTCACTCTTAAACCTGAAGATGCATATGGCGTTCTTGATGTCAATCAAATTAAGGAAATCGCGTTCCAGGATATGCCCGAAAGCGAACGTTTCCCCAATAAGGATTTTGAAGTAGGCGATCGTCTAGTTTTTAATATTGGTAGCAGTAACGAGCGTTTAGGGACTATTAGCGAAGTGATGGAGCATTCAGTTTTAGTGGATTTCAATCACGCATTAGCAGGAAAAGATTTACACTTTTCGGGTCAGGTATTGTATATCCGAGCGCCTCGGCAGGATGAATCCGCGGCCAAACGCTATATAGAACCCAACGGTATTCGCTCCGATAGTCGCCTTCGCCCTGAGTAAATTCGCTTTTCGCTTTAGGCAGATGGGTGCTTATTGAGCTAATGCTTTAGCGTACCTTCGCGGCTTAATATTTTTTATGAATTTCCTTTCGGTAGAGCGCGTTTCAAAGAGTTTTGGTGCACGAGTGTTGTTTAAAGAGATTTCCTTTGGTTTGGCCGAAGGAGAAAAAGCCGCTTTGGTGGCCAAAAATGGTAATGGTAAAACGACTTTATTAAAAATCCTTTCCGGCACCGAACAAGCCGATACCGGTCTTGTATCTTATCGGAAAGATATTAAGGTAGAGTTCCTGCATCAGGACCCCGAATTAGATGCTGATAAAACTATACTTGAAAGTGTTTTAAGCAGCGACAACCCCAGTACAGCAGCGATTGTTAATTACGAAAGAGAGTTGGCCAAAGGAACTTATGGTGATCAATACCAAAGCGCTTTTGATGACATGGAACGCCTACAAGCCTGGGACTTTGAAGGGCAGGTAAAAACCATTCTTGGCAAGCTGGGTTTGCACGAAACGGAACTAAAAATTGGGCCCCTTTCGGGTGGACAAAAGAAGCGCGTAGCTCTCGCGAAAATTTTAATTTCTCAACCCGATCTTTTAATTTTAGATGAGCCCACCAACCACCTCGATTTAGATATGATTGAGTGGCTGGAACAGTATTTAGGTCAAAGAGGCATTACCTTATTAATGGTAACGCACGACCGTTATTTCCTCGAAACAGTTTGTGATGTAATCTTCGAGCTGGAGGATCAAAAACTTTATAAACATCCCGGTAATTACTCGGCTTTTTTAGAGCGTAAAGCGGAACGCGAAGAAGTAGAATCGGTTAATGTTGGCAAGGCGCAAAGCCTTATGAAAAAGGAATTACAATGGATTCGCCGTCAGCCCAAAGCACGCGGTACCAAAAGTAAAGCGCGGGTAGAGGCCTTTCAAGAAATTAAAAAAGAAGCCACTAAAGATGTAAGCGAAGCGGAGTTGAAGATGCGCGTGAAGATGACCCGCCTCGGCAGTAAAATTATTGAACTTCATAAGGTTAAGAAAGCCTACGGCTCCAAACCGATTTTAGATAGCTTCGACTATGTGTTTAAGCGTGGAGAAAAAATTGGCATCGTTGGCCCCAATGGTGTGGGTAAATCTACTTTGTTGCGCCTCCTTACGGGAGAAGAGCAGGTAGACGGTGGCAAAATAATAATTGGCGACACGGTAAAATTTGGCTTCTATACTCAGCAGGGCTTAAAGTTGGATGAAGACAAGCGTGTAATTGAGGTAATTAAGGACATCGCCGAATACATCCCCACCGAGGGTAAAGGTGGCGATATTACTGCATCGCAAATGCTAGAACATTTCTTGTTTGAAGGCGATAAACAATATACCTACGTATCTAAATTAAGTGGGGGTGAAAAAAGGCGTTTATATCTCCTTACGGTACTCATGTCTAATCCCAACTTTTTAATTTTAGATGAGCCAACTAACGATTTAGACATACTCACCCTCAATGTTTTAGAAGAGTTTCTACTTAACTTTCAGGGCTGCTTAATTGTGGTTACCCACGATCGGTATTTTATGGATAAGCTTACCGATCATCTCTTTGTTTTTCAGGGAGAAGGCCAGGTAAAAGATTTCCCAGGTAATTACACCGAATACCGTATTGCGGAGGAGCAAGCAGTGGATGATCGTCGCCTGCGCGAAGAGAGTATGGTAAAGGCGAAGAAAAAAGACAAAGCCAAAGCTGATGCGAAGGCTAAGGATAAAACCAAGCTTACGTATGCCGAAAGCATAGAGCTTAAAGATCTCCCTGCCGAAATTGAAAAGCTAGAAAAAGAGCGCGATCGACTGGCAAGTGAGTTAGAAAAAGCATCTAGCGATGCCGAAATGTTACAGCGCTTGGGAGCCGAAATGCAAGAAGTAATAGATAGCCTTGAAGAAAAAGAATTCCGCTGGCTAGAGCTGAGCGAATTAGCGGAGGAATAATTATTCTACAGGAATTTTATGTTATGGTTTAAAGGTGAGGCAGTTTAAGTTAATACTTCCTATAATCGTCGTTTCACAATTCTTCTGCACCTCCCTTTGGTTTGCGGGCAATGGGGTAATGGCAGACCTTATTTTAGACTTCAATCTTAAAGACAGTGCCTTAGGACATTTAACCACCGCTGTTCAGTTAGGGTTTATTTTGGGCACTTTACTATTTGCCATTCTCAGTATAGCAGATCGCTTTTCACCGTCAAAGGTTTTTTTCGTTTGTGCATTATTTGGAGCTCTTTTTAACTTAGGCCTAGTGTGGGAGGGAAATAGCCTTTTTAGCATTCTTCCACTTCGTTTTCTCACAGGCTTCTTTCTTGCAGGAATTTATCCTGTGGGAATGAAAATCGCCGCAGATTATTATGAAAAAGGTTTAGGCAAGTCATTGGGTTTTTTAGTAGGTGCTTTAGTACTCGGTACCGCCTTCCCTCATTTGGCGAAAGAGGTAAGCCATAATTTTGCTTGGCAGTTGGTATTAATAGTAACATCTCTACTAGCCGTAATAGGTGGCTTATTAATGTTTCTGGGGGTTCCAGATGGTCCTTTTCGGAAAACAGGTACAAGGATAGATTTTTCAGCTTTTTTCAGCGTGTTTCGAAACACTAATTTTCGTTCTGCGGCCATGGGCTATTTCGGGCATATGTGGGAGTTATATGCTTTTTGGGCATTTGTGCCAGTAATTCTTAAAACTTATGGGACTCTACACCCGGCAGTAGAATTAGATATTCCACTTTTATCTTTTTCAATTATAGGAGTTGGTGCTTTGGCTTGTGTTATAGCAGGCTATCTTGCGCAAAATTTTGGAACTAAACGCATCGCTTCGCTGGCTTTGTTTTTATCTTGTGCCTGTTGCTTTTTATCTCCACTGATATTCGCTATTGAGGAGAAAAGCTTGTTGATCACCTTTCTACTATTTTGGGGAATGGTGGTTATAGCAGATTCACCGCTTTTTTCGACATTAGTGGCAAACAATGCTCCTTCCGAAATTAAAGCTACAGCGCTTACCATTGTAAATAGTATTGGCTTCTTTTTAACTATAATTAGCATTCAACTTATTAGCTATTTGCTAGAAGTTTTAAACCCAGTTTATGTTTATACAATTTTAGGCTTAGGGCCTATTTTGGGTTTAATAGCAATTTGGGATAAGAAGAAAACGGTGGTAGAGAGCACCAATTAATGCAAGTGCAATTATAAGGCAGAGGCAATCACTTTTGGTGGCTCACCCTAATGGGTAAAGTTGTCCAAATATTCCCGCCCTATATCATAAGTTTTGCGCAAAAAAAACCACTCATTTAAAGTGGCTTTTTAAGTCTGGAAGTTTAAAACTTTGCTGTGTATTTGTGGCAATAGGGAACGCCGCCTTTTTTGTCGTAATAATCGTGATGATACTCTTCTTTTTCGCGGTAAAAGATGGCATTCATGGTAATTTCCGTCGCCACATCGTAACCTTTATCCCGTAAAATTTGGGTAACCTTTTCGGCTATAGCTTTTTGCTCCTCGTTTAAAGGGAAAATAGCCGAGCGATACTGCGTACCAATATCTGGTCCCTGACGGTTTACTTGGGTAGGATCATGGGTTTCGTAAAAGATTTTACAAAGTGTTTCATAATCCGTTTTACTAGGGTCGAAAATCACCTCTACTGTTTCCGCATGTCCAGTTTTACCTGAGCATACTTCTCGATAACTAGGGTCAACGACACTGCCGCCGGCATAACCCACTGCTGTCTCAATTACGCCGTCAACTTTTTGGAGGTAATATTCTGTTCCCCAGTAGCATCCTGATGCAAATAGGGCTCTTTCGTAATTTTTATCCTTGTTCATTTTTTGTCCGTTTAGGCTTACTGCACTTAGTACTAAGCTTAGGCCGAAAATTAGTGCTTTCATAGTATCTCTTTAACCTAAATACGCCCAATTTGTTTTTTTGGCTTTCTGCCGAAAGGCATTTAGCAGCAATTTAACAAATGAATCAGAAGCAAGTGGTTTAAACGAGAATTCCTTTGGCCATTAATACTTGGGCAATTTGCACCGCATTAGTAGCGGCTCCCTTGCGGAGATTATCGGCTACAATCCACATGTTTAGGCTATTAATCTGACTTAAATCGCGACGAATACGGCCCACGAAAACATCGTCTTTTCCTTTGGCATAGCGTGGCATGGGATAAACATTCAGTTCTACATTATCCTGTAAAGTGATACCATCCGTATCGGCTAAAATTCTTTTGATATCGCTTAGCACAAACTCATTTTCAAAGCTGAGGTTTACACTTTCGCTATGACCACCTTCTACGGGAATACGCACCGCAGTGGCCGTAATTCCAATAGAATCGTCGCCTAGAATTTTCTTGGTTTCATTGGTCAGCTTCATTTCCTCTTTGGTATAGCCGTTTTCCAAAAACACATCGCAATGGGGTAAGCAATTTTTATCGATAGGATAGGGATAAGCCATGGGGCCATCTGTGCCATTTCGTTCATTTTCCAACTGTTGAACCGCCTTAACGCCCGTGCCCGAAATACTTTGGTAGGTGCTAACTACCACGCGTTTTATTTTATACTTTCTATGTAGAGGCGCCAAAGCCAAAACCATTTGTATAGTACTGCAGTTGGGGTTGGCAATGATATAATCTTCTTTGCTTAAGCTCTCGCCATTTATTTCGGGTACCACCAATTTTTTGCTGGGGTCCATACGCCAGGCGGAAGAATTATCAACTACATAGCAGCCGATCGCGGCAAATTTGGGTGCCCACTCTAAACTGGTTTCGCCACCTGCCGAAAATAGGGCTAAATCGGGTTTAGCCTCCAGAGCTTCAGCCAGAGTAATAACGCTAAGTTCACGATCGGCGAAAGCCAACTTCTTACCCTTCGATTTCTCGGAGGCTACCGCTAAAATTTCGTGTTTATCAAAGCCGCGTTCCTTCAAAACGTTTAACATTACCTCGCCCACCATACCGGTGGCCCCTACAACAGCGATTTTCATTTTTCGTAAATTAAGTGGACAAAAGTAAAGCTTAAAACCTATTGAAATGTATCGCTTAATTTTAATCCTTCTGCCCTTTTTTACCTTTTCCCAAACTACTGTTTTTGATGATTTTTCAGACGGGAATTTTCATTCTAACCCCTTGTGGTACGGCGATTCTAGCCGTTTTTTAGTGGATAGTCAATTTGTACTTTCTTTAGCCGATACGATTGCCAACCAATCGACCTTAGCTACGACTTCTCCCATTGCTTTAAATGCCACTTGGGAATTGGAATTTAGGCTAGATTTTAATCCTTCTGCCAGTAATTTTGCTCGCTTTTACCTAATCTATAATCGGTCGTGGCCAGATGAGCAGGGACAGGGCTATTATCTAGAAATTGGCGGCACTTCCACGGACCAAATTAGCCTTTATAAAGGCAGTGCGAATCATTCAACTCGGCTATTGGCAAGCGCAGTAGATTTATTGGATAAGAACGACAATCACCTAGCAGTTCGAGTTACCCGAAATGCCCAGCATTATTGGCTTTTAGAGATAGATACGCTTTTAAATGGTAGTTATTTTAAAGTCGATTCGGTGCAAGATAGTAGCTATTTTCAATCGCAAATTATGGCTTGGCAATGTAATTATACGCGTACTCGATCCGATAAGTTTTTTTTCCATAAAGTGATAGCGCAAGGGGAGGTTTTTCGTGATACTATCGCTCCCCTGGTGGACAGTGTAGAAATAGAGAATCAGGATTTAATTATTTATTTTAATGAGCCCGTCGATTCCTCTTTAAGTCTTTATTTTCAGAATTTTTACCTCGACTCGACCGATCGACCCATTGGCCTCAGTTTAGACAGTGTAAACCGTCAGAAATTGGGGCTTTCTTTTACTCAGGCTTTTCCAATAAATAGGGATATCAAGCTCTATTACAAAGATGTTTACGATTTGGCGGGAAATGTAGCTGAAGGGGAAATCACTTTTTTAAACTATCAGGCAGAGCGCGGTCACTTGCTAATAAATGAGATGATGATTGACCCCAGTCCACCCGTTGCACTGCCTCCACAGGCTTTACCCGAAAGCGAATATGTGGAGTTATATAATGCCAGTTCCTTTAGCCTAAATTTAAAGGATTGGCGCTTGCGGATTAACGATAAGGATTACACTTTTCCTCATTATAAATTACAGCCCGATAGTTTTCTTCTAATCGTAAGCAACTCAAAATTAGAGTCTTTTGCAAACCTAGGTCCTTGCCTTGATGTGGGTTTAGGCGCTTTCAGTCTACTAAATGATGGGGCCGCTCTGCAGTTATTTTCAGCCGACAACCTTCTGGTAGATGCGCTCGAATATCAAACAGATTGGTATAATGATGCTCTTAAAAGCGATGGCGGCTGGAGTTTAGAGCGTAACATCGGCAGTTCCTATTGCCGCGGATCCAGTCAATGGAAGGCTAGCCAATCGCCCCAAGGGGGAACGCCAGGTTCTATTAATTCGGTGAGCGGAGGCGCCAGCGATACTTTAGCGCCTCAGGTCCAATTTATAGCCTGGGAAGAAGAGGCGATTCTCTTCAAATTTAGCGAAAGCATTAGGGCAGGTACGCCCTTTAAAGTAACAAACATTCAAACCAAACCGTCCTTAGAAATCGACTCCCTTGTTTGGTCTTTAAACCAAGACCTTTTAAAAATGCATCTCGCGCAAGCACCTGTATACGGGCAAGAGTATAGCCTAAGCTTTTTAGACAGCTTAAGCGATTGTGGCGGTAATACTAGCTTTTTTGTAAACCTTCCTTTCGCCCTTCCGGTAGATGCGCAAGAAGGAGATATTTTAATAAGCGAGATATTATTCGCTCCGAAAACGGGCGGCGCCGATTTTATCGAAATCTATAATACCAGCACCAAAGTTTTTGACTTGGCCCATCTGCGTATAGCCCGCTGGGATAAAGAATTAGGTGCTTATGATATAGAGAACCTTAGCGCGGAAAGCCAGCTATTCTTCCCGGGCGAGTATTTGGCTGTAAGTGAAGATATACAGTTTTTAAGGGAAAATTACTTTTGTGCCCAGGCTAATTTGAGAGAAGCTTCTTTGCCTACATTCCCTTCCGATGAAGGCGCTTTCGCGCTGTTAAATACGCGTTTAGAAATTATTGACCGTGGAAACTATGCGGACGATTGGCATTTTAAAATATTGGAAGAAACGAGCGGGGTAAGCCTAGAAAGGGTAGATTTTACGCATCTGCCTACGAGCGAAAAGCACTGGCAAAGCGCTACCGAAAGGGAAGCGTATGCCACTCCTGGACGGGCCAATTCGCAACAAGCTTTTATAATGCAAAACGCCGAATGGGAAGCAATTCCTCCATATTTTAGTCCCAATGGAGATGGGTATTTAGATGAGGCGCAGCTTTATTTTAAATGTGAAGGTGGTGCCAGTGTGATTACGCTGGATGTTTTTTCGGCAAAAGGGGAGAAAGTTCGGAGCCTGGCTGAATACGATTTTAGCGCCCAGCAAGGTTATTTCACTTGGGATGGTTTTAATAGTGAGGGGCAATTATTGGGCGCGGGTATTTATATTGCTGTGTTAGAATATTATAATGACCAGGGCATAAGCGCATTAATGAGAACTCCAATTGTTTTAAGTAGATAATTTTAGATATGATTAAAGAAGAACACCTAGAAAGAATATTGTTTTTAGACATTGAAACAGTAAGTGCCGAGCCCGACTTTGAAGCTTTGGCCGAGGATTGGCAAAATTTATGGGCCGAGAAAACGCGCTTTCAAAGAGCAGAAGACGAAAGTCCGGCAGACTTTTACCCCAAACGAGCAGGAATTTTGGCCGAATTCGGACAAATAGTTTGTATTTCCTGTGGCTTTTTCACGTCAAAAAGTGGGCCTTTGGAATTTCGCGTGAAAAGCTTTTCCTCTCCCGAAGAAGCCGAAATATTGCAGGATTTCGCGGCCTTAATGGAGCGTATGCCGCAGTACATTTTATGCGCCCATAACGGTAAGGAATTCGACTTCCCTTACCTTAGCCGTCGTATGCTGATAAATGGTATTCCCTTACCTGGGCAGTTTAATAATGCCGGAAAAAAGCCTTGGGAAATCCCGCATTTAGATACCCTTGAGTTGTGGAAGTTTGGCGATTATAAAAATTATACGAGCCTTAAGCTCTTAGCAGCCGTATTCGGGATTCCTACGCCAAAAGATGATATTGATGGCAGCATGGTAGGCGATGTTTTTTGGAAGGAAAATGATTTAGACCGTATCCAGGTGTATTGCGAAAAGGACGTATTAACTTTGGCAAAGGTATTTTTGAAAATCAATCAGATTGAAGCGCCCCACGCCTTTGACCAAATTTAATATGAGTGAAGTCCTGCTTTCGGTAAAAGATTTAGAAATAAGTAGCCCTGATGCGCCTATCGTGCAACAGCTTAATTTCGAATTAAAAGCATCCGAAACCTTAGCGATTGTGGGCGAGTCTGGTTCTGGAAAAAGCTTATCCAGCTTGGCTTTAATGGGGCTTCTGCCCCAAAATTTAAAAGCGGAAGGTTCGATTGTATACCAAAAAAGCGAGCTTCTAAAAAACACCGAAGAGCAATGGCGTAAACTACGGGGAAAGGATATCGCTATGATTTTCCAAGAACCCATGTCGGCGCTTAATCCTTCCATGACCTGCGGCAAGCAAGTGGCGGAAATTTTAGAAATCCACAGCGATTTAAGCGCTAAAGCAATAGAGGAGAAAGTAATTACTCTTTTTAAAAAGGTAGAGTTGCCGAGGGCGGAAAGCCTTTATAAATCCTATCCTCACCAGTTGAGCGGCGGTCAAAAACAGCGCGTTATGATTGCCATGGCGATTGCCTGCGATCCGAAAATTCTTATTGCCGATGAGCCTACCACCGCTCTCGATGTAAGTGTGCAAGCGGGCATTTTATCCTTACTGAAGAAACTTCAAGAAGAGAAGGGAATGGCGATGCTCTTTATATCCCACGATTTAGGGGTGGTGCGTAAGGTGGCAGACGAAATTATGGTGATGCACTTGGGGCGTGTGAAAGAATTTGCTAGTGCTGAAAAACTATTTAGATCGCCGCAAGATCCTTATACCAAGGGGCTTTTAGCTTGCAGACCTACGGCGGATACCTATTACCGTCGTTTGCCCTTGGTACGCGATTTTTTGCAGCATGATATTCATCAAACAGAGATTATTAGTCCAACGGTTCGAGAAGATCGAGCTAAGATGAAACTGAAGCAAGAGCCCCTATTTCGCATTAATGATTTAGCTAAAGTTTACCGCAGCACCCAGGGTATTTGGGCTAAGAAAGTCGAGCACCGGGCTTTGCACCAGGTTGGCTTCGAAGTTTTTCCTCAAGAAAGCTTAGGCTTGGTAGGAGAGTCGGGTTCAGGCAAAACCACTCTCGGTCGAATTTTAGTAGGCCTAGAAAAGGCAGAACAAGGCCAGGTTTTTTTCAAAGATCAAGATATTGCTCACGCTTCAGCCAAGCAATGGCGTGCCTTACACAAATCAATTCAGATAATTTTTCAAGATCCGTTTTCGGCTTTGAATCCTAAAATTCCTATTGGTGAGGCCATTGCTTCCGTAATTCGCAAAAGAAAACGAGCGGATAAAAAGCAAGCGGAAATTGAAACCAAGGTACTTTTAGAAAAGGTGGGCCTTTTAGCAGATTACTATCCGCGTTATCCCCATGAATTTAGCGGCGGACAAAGACAGCGTATCGGTATTGCTCGCGCCTTAGCCGTACAACCTGAGTTTATTGTTTGCGATGAATCCGTCAGTGCACTCGACGTTAGTGTGCAGGCGCAAATTCTCAATCTTCTTAACGACTTAAAAGACGAGTTTGGTTTTACCTACCTGTTTATTTCCCACGATTTGCAAATTGTAAAATACTTCTGCGATCGCATATTGGTTTTGCAAAATGGTGAGCTGGTGGAAAGCGGTTTTTCGGAAGAAATTTACCGCGAGGCAAAAGAAGAGTACACGAAAAAATTGATTGCGGCGGTGGAGGGCTAGTCTTACGAAGACTATTTTAATGTTACTCATGTTCGAAAAAGAGTTGTTCGTGCTGCATTTAGCCAAGGTTTAACTGGGATTTTCTAATTTCCACCCGAATTCTGAATCGGGATATGGGGAAATTCTATTCGTTACTTTTATTTAAGATTTTTAGTGCTGTTGGCAATCATTTTAGAAAATCGATAGCTTTTTATTCTCATCCATCTAGTGGGGTCAAACAAGAGGCAATCAGCAAAAAATTACTGGCAGTAGATTTCGATCTTAAAAGAGTCCGTTCAAAATTGGTTTTTTCTTCTGGAAGTGCGGAGAAGGCTTTTGCAATACCTCCAACATTATCAGCTTTAATTTCAGCTCTGTACTTAAGGCTTGTAATTCGACCAGACTATTCTGACACGAGCAAATCTGCCGCTACCTTTTTTCCTAGCCTATTATTAAAACAAGAGCAATCAATGCTGACTAAGGAGTCTATGTCAATTCTTTTAGTAAGCGATAAGTATTAAGATTATAGAAAACAAATAGACCAATGAAGCAAAGACTACTATTAGCAGCCATACTTTTTGTTAGCAGCTTTTTAATGCATGGTCAAAGTGGCCCTTCAATGCGAAGTTCTGTAAGTTACACTCCCAAAACTGAGGGCTATCAGGTCTCTAACATACCTATTGTTTTTGGTTTCCGTAATTGTTACGGCGAAGTAGTTATGGCAATGAACTTTGATAGATCTCAGGCTTCGGTTGGCTCTTATCTTTTTGAGGGGACCTGGTACAGCCCTAGTGAAATTGGTTCGGCCTATCGCTCAGATTTCAAAATTGACATTAATGATCTGGAAGCAGATCTATATCAAGGATCGTATCGCTTAGGTCATGTTAGAATTGACAACCTCGTTGGGTTTACCAGTACTGGTTGCTTTGGGGAAACTTACGATCTTCTTGGTCAATTAGGTTTAAATAATGAAGAAAAGAAATGGAAAGAGGGAATTAATGAATTAAGCCTTCGAAATATCCGCTTAGTATCCGCTAGTAGTGTAGATTATAAAGTACATGATGCCATTCGTAAAATTCAAAAAGATAAGGAGTTTCAAGATTTAAGAAGCCAAGCTCAAGCGGCAGAGGCCAGTGAAGATTGGGAAACAGCAAAAGGTCTATATCAAAAGGCTAGTTACATTTCCGAAAGTGAAGCGATGCAGGCTAAGGCAAAAGAAATGTCAGAAAAGATATCGGCCGAAAGGGTGGTGAAAAAGGCGGAGAGTCTTGCTAAAGAAGCAGAAAGTTTAGCCGCAGATGAGCAATTCGAAGCTGCAGCAGGTAAATATGAGGCTGCTGCAAGAGTAGATGAGAGTAAGCAATCAGACTATCAGGCTAAAGCAGATGAGATGAGGCAAAAGCAGACTGAGAAGGATACTGCTGAAGAAGAGTCTGCTGCGGCAGAAAGTTCTGAGGAGGAGGATTCAGCAAATGAAGGATCTGAAGAAGAGAGCGAAGACGAAGATAACTCCAGTAGCGAAGAATCTGCTTATGACGAGGAAGCTCGAGCAAAGTCTGCGGCAATGGAAGAATACGAAAGACAAGAGCGGGTAAATCAATATTGGGAGAACCGCAATCAAGCAACGCAAGACAATATGATGGCTGCTGGGGAAATGGGTGCCCAAGCAATATTGGTACATCTGCTGATAGGAAGACTTATCTATAATAATATGGATAGCGATGTGCCACTTAGCACCATGGCTGGGCCGGGAGATATGATTGGCGGAAGAGTAGGTTATAGTTTATCTTCAGTCCCCATTTTTACCAATAGTGAAAGCGAAACGTATGATGGGAATAATTTTGGAACCAGTAACAGCACGGATAATTACCAGAGCTTTATTCTAGAATTAGGAGGAGGTTTCGATTACTGGCCTATTTATTCGGAGCGTTTTGGTCTAGGGGCTTCAGTGGATCTTTACGCGGGTCATGGTCTCCTATTTCAACAGTTTAGCTATGGCGGAGCACTAGATTTACATGGCTATTTTGGAGGTCCTGGCATGCAGATTTATGTGGGCTATCGTGGTGGCCTTCGTAATATTTATCATGAACCATGGATTGATCCAGGCGAATTTGGAAGTGGAAAAGCAGAAACTAGTTTTAGTAGAATTACCGCTGGCCCACAATTTAGGTTTATTAATAATCAAGGATCTGATTTCTCTACTTTAGGAGTCTTAGGAGTATTAGAGCGCAATTATGCATGGAATGGAAATGGCGGCGCAGCAGCTCTTTTTCATTATTCACCTGGAATTCGATTAGAGTGGAATAAACGCAATCGTTTTAGCTTGGGCGCAGAAGCAGTTTTTAATTACAGAAGAGTAGGGGAAAGACTTTACGGATACGACCCGGAAGCCACTTTTAACGGTAGTATGTATAATATCAATTTTCATCGTCGATTCGACCGGTTTTACAATTCGGCTTTACGTATGCGAAACCCTAGCTTGGCCTACCAAAAAATAAGAGAATTTGAAGGCTTTTACCTTAGTGTTATGCAGCCTAATTTAACGTGGATTCAATCTGATACCTCAGGTTACCGTTCTACCGAGCCCTTTATTGGTATTGATGTAATTGGGTTTCACTATTTTTTTAAGCTGCACAAAGGTATCGGTATAGGAACGGGTGTTGATGGTACCTATTCTGGGGTGCGCTGGGACGCTCCTGATATCCAAACTTATTCACGAATGCATAGAGCAGGCATAAGTATACCACTCACAATGCGTTTTCACCTACCCAAGGCACTGGCTCGTTACTATGCTGAAATGGGGTATAGTTATCACTATTTCTTTTATAATAGTTTGGAGTCTCGAAATCCAAGTGAAATTGATGGCTATTGGAGTTCTGATGATGAAAACGACTTACCGCTACTGAACGCTTATGGCAATTACCGTTTTGCTATCGGAATGGGCATCCCGGGAAGGGAAAACAGCACCTCTATCGGCTTAGTCTTCGAACGTAGTTTAGGAAGTATAATTGATCCAGACTACAGCTCAGATAAAATATTGCCCTCGGGCGGCTCTGATGCAAGGCTTAATCGTTTGACTATTCAATTTGCAGTTCAATTTTAGACTATGAAAAGACGAATTTACCTCTCACTTTTTATCCTTATACCTCTTTTAAATTATGCTCAATTGGATATTTTAAATGAGATTGACCTGCGCCCAAAAAGCTTTGAATATCAAGTAAGTGGCAAAGCTAGCAGCAATTTGCTGATCGCGCCAAGTCGGCAAAATACCCTTCCCGCCTCGGGCTCTGAGGTATTTGAAGAATACCACAGCCTTAACGGCGGCATTTCCGCAGAATTGATTCTCAGCCCAGTTATTCACGAGAATTTCTTTTACACTTACCGCCATGAGTGGAGTTTAGGAATGGGGGTAGGTACCTCTTATCATTATCAGCTTTGGGGAAATGAATTTGGAATTGGAAAAGGAGGCTATTATTTAACTTACCACTATAAAAGTCGCTTTATGAATATCGTGGGCTATACGGCTTCTGCCAGCGGCGAAGGCGTTGATGAAACAGCCCACTATAGTAAATACAGTGGTATTAGGCATCAGGCTGTTGGGGTTAAAATAGATATTGGCGATGGTAGCAATATTGAACTTGCTTTTTTAATGGAGAAGTTCAGAACCGATCAAGATCGCGAGCCTTGGCAAGGAGCCTTGGTTCGTTGGGATGATGATGATGACGGCTGGGGAATCGAAACCATGCTGTTTTGGAATCATGCAGCATATGGCTATTATTTTACCAGCGTTGAACCCATGGAGGAGTATAGCCCTACTGGCTTTTTTCTAAATCTTAAGGTGAGTTATAGATTTGGCTACCAGAGTAACTACGGGCGTGTTTTAGATTTTTTATAGCAGTTTATTGCACTTGGCGCTAAGATTGGGCTGTTAAAGAGATTAGTTATTCTTGACCCTGAAGGTAGCTTTAGGATTGAAACTAAATTGCAGTGCAAGACTGTCTTGCCTTATCTTTTTACAGCTAGGGATATAATCAATGGAAGTCATAGCTCTAGTTTCACGTAGAATTCAAATTTAATAATCTTCCTCCCCCTTTTTTGCCGCGTCATAATCAGGGTGCTCCAAATAGCTTTCGTAGTCTTTTACAAAGTGATCTTTAAAAAACTGCTTCCAAAAAAGCTCCTTGCTCATGCTGTCGTAATGAATAATGCTGCTCTTATACTGCTTATTCATAAAAATCGACCAGATACTTAAGAAGCTGATAGCTAGTATTAAAGGTGCTTTTACTAATTTCTTTTGAGTACTTAGCCATTGTAAAAATGCCGCTAATCCTAAAGCCATAAATGGTAAAAAATCTATTAGGGAGCGCGCGCCGAATCCACCGCCATACCACCAGCACCACCAGCTAAGGTTTACCCATAGCCCCAAGGCCAGAACAATTAAACTACCGCTGAAAAGGAGCTTCGATTTTTTAAACAAGGCAATAAAACCTAGCGCCGCAAAAAGTAAAAGCGGACTGTAAACAAACCAACCCTTGCGATAGCTGAAAAGGCCGTCCCAAATATGTGGATTGAGGAAAAAGAAATGTTCATCATTATAAGAATATAGGACCCAGTTCCCGGTCATATAGTGCCAATAGAAAAGCTGCGGACTTACCGCTAAAAGAGCAAAGAAAGCGGCACTTAGTCCATACTTCAACCACTCACCACTGTTTTTTAAGCTTCCGCTAGATGCGAGATAAATGACCGGGAAGAGTAAAACCAGAACATTAGTGGGTCTAATTAAAATCATTAAGCCCGCCAAAGCCCCAATGGTAATGGCCAATTTAAAACTGGGTTTATCGCAAAACTTGAGGCTGAGATAAAGTATAGCAGAAACCAAGAAGAAATTATAAACATGGCTCATGGGCTCTACAAAACTGTAATGCGGCATATTGCTGCCAATGTAGATTAATACTACGCTAAGATTGGCTACCCATGGTGAGAAAAATCGTTGTAAAACCAGCCGCAGTATATAAAGTCCCCAAAGCGCAAAAAATAAGGAGGAAGCCAGTAGGGCGAAGCGATAGGGTGCAGAAAAGCCATCGGCAGGGTACGCATTGTTGAGACTTGCATAAAGATGTCCTATAGCGAAAAAAGGGCTGTACATAATGGCTAAGCCACCGGTCATTTTCACATAGCGATTACCTTTAGTGTCGCTATTCATATAAAAATGACGCTTACCCCATTCAGCGGTAGGCTGCTCAAATTTCAAGTCATCATAAATAAAAAGTGCCGGCAAATAGCTGTAATACAGCGTCATGTCCCAGTCGATAATCGGTTTTTTATCCCAAAAACGTGACAGACTGAAAACGAAAACACAGACAACTACCAGTAACCAATAGAAATTATTCGCTTTGAGAAATTTCTGCATTAAGCCAATTTCATGGTGGGAATATCACCTTCTACGATAAGCTTACCCGCAGTGGCATTTTTAATTTCATCTACACTTATACCCGGGGCTAATTCACGGAGATAGAAAGCACCATTTTTAATGTCTAAAACCCCTAAATTGGTTACAACTTTTCGTACACATCTTACGCCAGTTAAAGGTAAGCTGCATTTTTCCAAGAGTTTCGATTCGCCCGCTTTATTGGTATGCATCATCGCTACGATAATGTTTTCTGCGGAAGCAACTAAATCCATCGCTCCTCCCATGCCTTTCACCATTTTACCGGGAATTTTCCAATTGGCAATATCGCCATCTTGCGAAAGCTCCATTGCGCCCAGAACGGTCATTTGCACATGCTGGCCTCTAATCATCCCAAAGCTCATGGCTGAATCGAAAAAGCTTGCACCCGGTAATGCTGTAATGGTTTGTTTACCGGCATTAATTAAATCGGCATCTACTTGATCTTCGGTAGGAAAGGGTCCCATGCCGAGAATACCGTTTTCACTTTGAAACTCAACGGAAATGCCATCGGGGATGTAATTTGCCACAAGGGTAGGGATGCCAATGCCGAGGTTTACATAAAAACCATCTTCCATTTCTTGAGCGATGCGTTGTGCAATTCCGTTTTTATCGAGCATATGCGGTATATTTTATTTCAATTTCCAAAGAGTCCATTCACTAGCTTGTAGGCTAAAGGTCTCATTTTCTGGGTTCCAGATAAAAAGTTTTAGCCGATCACTACTTTGAGGCAAGTTTTCCAAACTTACAAAAAGGCGCCAATCCTGCCATTCCTTTTTATCGCTTAAGTAGTCGCGTGCCCTAAAAGCTTGCCAATACACTTGCTCGCCTTTCTCATTTAGGCCTTGTAGGGCAATACATAATTTATTAGCGGCATTTTCGGTTTTGATTTTTACGCAGCCCGAAATGGCATCCGCCACTAGACTATCAGTACTCTCGTAAATCTGGAGCCCTTGCTGATGTTTTTCTTGCGCGGCTAGCTCAATGCGCTTTAAGGCAATTTTATCTTTAAAGCTTTTACGCTGCAAGAGATAAAGACCAGCATTATTGCTATCGATGGGCTGGTAATTCTCCTTCCATTTTTGCAAATCTTTCTTCTCGCTTAAGCGGTAGTCGAGACTGGGACTATCGCTGATTATAATGGCGGGAAGAGATCCCTTAATTGTATTATGTAGAAAGCTCCATTGCGGCACGTGCAAATAAGAGCCTCCGATGTTTTCGGCATGGAGACTTGTTAATTTCTGGTAAAAGCGATCAGGAACCTGTTCCTTACTCCAACCTGAAAAAGAAACCCGATTGAGCGAAAGCTGAGCTAAGAATAAAAGCGGGAATACTAAAGTCCAACTAAGCGTTAATAGCACGCTTTTGTGGCCTTGCTGGTGAATTTTATCGAGCCAAACAAACTGAGTAACTAAACCAAAAACTAACCAATAGATTAGAGCGCGATCGTAGGGGAAGTTTAACTGGATAAGCCAATGCCCAATGGGGTAAAAGGCAGTAATTAGAAAGAAAGATAGTAAGCACCAAAATTCAATATTTAATTTTTGAAAGCTGCGTCAGGCTTTACCAATAATTAGGCTAATTAAGAATAGGCCACCTGCTGCTAGAAAGATATAGGGCGAAAGATCAGGATGTAAGACCATGCTTCCCAAAGAATTAAGGCTATCGCTGATAAAACCACTTTGCCCACCATAATACAATTCGCGGTGTTCTCTTAGTTTAAGAATCCACCAAAGGTGGAACAAGAAAGGAAGGACGGTTAAAGCGGTTAAGCGAATTTTCAGACCCACGCTTTTGCGAGATCGCCAACTAAGGTAGAGGGAACTTAGGAGGATTAAGCCAATTAATGGTAAACAACTAAGATTACTGAGCAGGGCTAAAAAGCTAAAAAGTAGGAGGTAGTATAAAGTGCTTAGGCGGAACTGCAGGTAAAGGGCGCGTAAATACCAAAGACTGCCCAGTATAAAGCAAAGCATTAGTCCGTAGCCTCTTGCATAGCCAAAGAACTCTAAAATACCGTGACTGGTAAAAAATAGCACGAATGCCCACCAGCGAAGCACAGTACTCTGTAGTTTACTCATCAGGCGAAAGCCAAAAAGCGCATAAAATGGAAAAGCAATTAAGCTAGGTAGGCGCAAGGCCCATTCTTGGGGACCAAATACCAAAACGGAGCCATGACCCAAAAGAGAGTTTAGGAAGTGGTTGTTGGCAGACCAATAAGCTTGTCCGGGCCAAAAAGTGCCATTTTTAACAAATAAAAAATAGCTAGTTGCTTCATCAAAAACTAAGGGATTGGCGTAAGCTCGAAGGATTAAATAAACCCAGGCGATGATACTAACTACAATAAAGCTGCGCTGGTAAAGCCGCTTCTTGTCCAATGTTTTAAGATTTACGGACGGTACGTTGCTCAATGCGTTTCTCGTAGTTTACTCCTTGAAAAATACGTTGCACAAAAATACCTGGGGTATGAATGAAATTAGGATCCAATTCTCCAGCAGGCACAAGTTCTTCTACTTCCGCAACCGTAATTTTACCGGCCATCGCCATAAGGGGGTTGAAATTCCGAGCGGTTCCTTTAAAAATAAGATTCCCTGCTTCGTCGCCTTTCCACGCTTTCACAAAGGCAAAGTCTGCTTCGAAGGCATGCTCTAAAATATGAGGCTTATCCTTAAAATAACGCACCTCTTTACCTTCTGCCACTTCGGTTCCGAAACCAGCAGGCGTAAAAAAGGCGGGAATACCGGCGCCGGCAGCGCGACATCTTTCGGCTAGGGTTCCTTGCGGAATAAGGTCTACTTCTAATTCCCCGCTAAGCATTAGTTTTTCAAAGAGATCATTTTCCCCTACATAGGAGCTAATCATCTTTTTAATTTGACGAGTTTGGAGGAGTAAACCCAAGCCAAAATCATCCACTCCGGCATTATTACTAATACAGGTTAAATTTTTTGCCCCATTACTGCGAATAGCTAAAATGGAATTTTCAGGAATGCCACTTAAGCCAAAACCACCCAGCATTAGGGTCATATTATCTTTTAATCCTTGTGCTGCCTCCTCGGCATTTTTTACAACTTTTCGTATCATATTTAATCGATATCAAATTGGGGATCAACATTATTGCGAAGGCCAGTGGTATCGTTACTGAAACTTTGCCCCTGCGACGCTTTGTAGGCCGCACAATTAAGTTCAATAGTGAGTGGTTCCACTGGTTTTTCGAAATCACCTTTGCTTATGCCAAGATCGGGGTTGGAATAGCATTTACGCATATAAATAGCCCACACAGGCAGGGAAACGGTGGCTCCTTGTCCGTAATAAGTAGCGCCGAAATGGGCCGAACGATCTTCGCAGCCGCCCCAAACCCCGGTAATTAAATTGGGAACCATACCCATAAACCAGCCATCGGCATTGTTTTGCGTAGTACCTGTTTTTCCTGCAATAGGATTAGTGAAGGCATAAGGAAAGCCCGTTACTACATCATTGGTATAGGTTCCCCAAGCGGAGCGCAAGCGGGCGCCTGTTCCTTGCTGAGTAACACCTTTTAAAAGGTCCGTCACTACATAAGCATCCTGGGCGCTCATTACTTCATTGGTTTTAGGACTAAACTCTTGAAGAATCACCCCATTTTTATCTTCAATGCGGGTAATAAAAATTGGTTCGGTATAAACTCCTTTATTAGCAAAAGTAGTATAGGTACCTACCATATCGTAAACCGATAAATCTACTGTCCCTAAAGCGATGGAAGGCTGTGGGTCTATTTCATCTTTCACTCCCATTTCGTGGAGCAGACGAATAACGGGCTCGGGGCCGACCTGCTTCATTAAATAGGTGGTTACTGTGTTTACACTGTGAGCGAGGGCATATTTTAAACTATAAACTCCACCGTATTTATGGTCGGAATTTTCGGGACACCAATCTTTCAATAAATTAAACTTACCGCGCTCGATGCAAGTGCGCACATTAGGTACTTCAAAGCAGGGTGAATAGCCTTTTTGTTTAATAGCAGTTGCGTAAACGAAAGGTTTGAAAAGTGAGCCTGCTTGTCTTTTTCCTTGAATTACGTGGTCGTATTTAAAGTGGCTAAAATCGATACCACCCACCCAGGCTTTAATAAAACCTGTTTGTGGTTCAACCGAAAGTAGTCCACTTCGGTAGAAGTGTTTGTAATAACGAATTGAGTCGAGGGGAGTCATCAGGGTATCAATATCACCTTGGTAAGAGAAAACGCTCATTTGACGCGGGGTATTAAAAACGCTATCAATGCTATCGTTCGACATACCTTTCTTTTTTAACCCATGGTAGCGCGGACTGCGGCGCATTGCTTGCTTAAGAATATTGTCAATTTGACTTTCGGTCACAGAATGGAAGGGCGCTGTTTTACGTCCTTTTTCCATCTTAAAAAACACGCGTTGTAGATTGCTCATATGCTCGTTTACCGCTTCTTCCGCGTAAGCTTGCATGCGTGAGTCTAGGGTTGTATATATTTTAAGACCATCGGTATAGAGGTTATAGGAACTACCATCTGCTTTAGGATTTTCTTTTATCCAATCGGCCATGTATTGCCTTAGATATTCACGAAAATAAGGGGCTTGCCCATCAAAGTGACGTTGTCTTTGGAAGTCTAAAACAATAGGACGATCTTTTAAAGTATCATAGGCTTCTTGCGTAAGCATATTATTGCGAATCATTTGCCGATACACCACATTGCGACGCTCTTGCATTAATTCGGGTTTGCGCTTGGGGTTATAGAGGGAGGGGTTTTTAGCCATTCCCACAATTACCGCTGCTTGTTCTAGCGTGAGGCTATCCGTGCTGCTATTGAAATAGATGGCTGCCGCAGATTGCACGCCAACCGCATTGTAAATGAAGTCAAGCTGATTGAAATACATAGCAATAATTTCTTGCTTAGTGTATTGCCTTTCTAGCTGAACCGCGATAATCCACTCTTTCAGTTTTTGACGGATGCGGTCGATAATATTTTTGGGATCTTCAGAGAAGAGTTGTTTGGCCAACTGCTGGGTAATGGTACTACCCCCTCCGGCCGAACCTAATTTTATCACTGCCCGCGCCAAGGCTTCGAAGTCTATACCGGAATGATCGTAATAGCGTTCATCTTCGGTAGCTACTAAGGCATTCACCAGGTGAGGAGAAAGCTGCTCATAATCAACGTGGGTACGGTTATCATGGTAAAACTTACCTAGTAATTCACCATCAGAACTTATAATTTGGGTAGCTAAGTTGCTTTTGGGGTTTTCAATTTCATCGAAGGTGGGCAGAGGACCAAATCCGCCCAAAGCGGTAATCCCGATAATTAAAGCAAGGCTAAAAACACCGATAAAAATGAGCCACCAAAATAGTTTTACATAGCGGCGATAGTCGTTTTTTTTGGGGCTATTTGTTGTCTTTGCCATCTTCAATTTTATATACGGTTAAACCAACCTCTTCTACGCCTGTTAGAGCATCAGTGCGCATGGCCTGACGGAATACGAAGGTGTAAATACCCTTCTTGCGAAAGCTTAGGGGCTCGCGGCGATAAGCCCGTTGAAAGGTTTTGAGCTCTCCGATTCCATCGCCCAACCAACGCCCATAGGCATCTGCTAAAAATAGCTGTGCCGTATCGGCATATTCGGTGCTTTCTTCCGAAAGGATTTTGCGGAAAAGGTACAGGTTACTGTAAGGGTAATTGTCGTTAGCGCGTAGGTTGAAAACTAAAGCGTAGGCGCTGCTAGTATCGTCAATTTGTACTTGAAACTGGGCGCTGCTATCGGCTATCCAACCATTTTTATCCACTTTTAAATATTCTTCAAAGTAGGGGCGTTCATCGCAGCTGCTTAAATTAAAAGCAGCTGCAATAATTAATAAGAGAGGCGCTAATGAGGTATACCTACACATTTTATTCACCTTGATTGCCTTTGTTTTTAGGTTTGTAACGTCTGCGGTTGGGTCGTCTTTTTGGCTGACCATTTTCACCATTTTCCGCTTTAGCTTCGGGATTTACTTTAGCCTCAGGCTTATGGGCAGGTTTAGGGCTAGCTTTGGTGGCCGTTTTTGCATCGGGATCCTTAGCGTTGCGAGCAGTGGGGTTCGCTCTATTGTTAGGGCCTTTGGCCTGGTTGCTATTGCGTTTGCGATTATTGTTATTGCGGGTATTGCGACCTTTTTGACCTTTATTATCGAAGCGAGTAAGTTCATCTTGACCTACAACGTTTTCGTAGCTTTTTTCTTCTGTTTGAACATTATTAACATTATAGTCATCGAGTGAATCGGGTTTTTCCCCTTTTTCATTCATCGCCATAATGGCGTTCACATCAGCAAGTTTAATGGCTAGCCACTCGTTATTTCCGGGGGTAGGATTGGCATACCAAAGAACCTCTTTGAAAATATCCATTTTCATGAAATAAGCATCACCTGCTTTCGTCTGCAGGTTCTTACTGGTATCTGGAAATTTTTTAAGGGCATCTAAGTAAGTGTCGAGCTCGTAATTAAGGCAGCATTTTAGTTTACCGCATTGTCCCGCTAGTTTAGTAGGATTTAGCGACAATTGTTGGTAACGTGCCGCGGCGGTATTAACCGAACGAAAATCGGTGAGCCAAGTGCTACAGCACAGTTCGCGGCCGCAAGAGCCAATACCGCCAATTTTTCCCGCTTCTTGGCGTGAACCAATCTGACGCATTTCCACTCGTACTTTAAACTCTGAAGCAAAGCGTTTTATGAGCTCACGAAAATCAACGCGATCTTCGGCGATATAGTAAAAAGTAGCCTTGGCATTATCGCCTTGGTACTCTACATCGCTTAGCTTCATATCTAAGTTTAATTCTTTTACTATTTCGCGGCTGCGCACCATAGTGGCATGCTCGCGTTCTTGGGCAATACGCCAAAGGTCGATATCGCGCTGATTGGACTTGCGGTAAAGTTTTCTAACTTCTGGTGATTCTACATTGAGACGTTTCTTCTTCATTTGTAGGCGAACTAATTCTCCCGTAAGGGAAACCGCGCCGATGTCATGACCAGGTGAACCCTCTACGGCCACCACGTCGCCCATATAGAGCTTAAGATTATTAACGTTTTTAAAATACTCTTTACGACCATTTTTAAAACGAACTTCTATACAATCAAAAGGATTTACCGAACTAGGTAACTCCATATCACTAAGCCAATCAAAAACTGTAAGTTTCTCGCAACCGTCTACGCCACAAGCGCCGTTACTTTTACAACCTTTGGGAATGCCACTGGTACTACAACTTCCACAACCCATTCAATCTATATTTTGTGTGCATTAAAATAAAATTTGTGCTATCTCGCAAATATAGGATTTCGTAACTATGGTAAAATCTATTCCCGCCTATCATTTTTGGCTAATTTTAGCGTTCACATACGCAAGAAGCTCTGTTACAATGAATAAATGCTATTGGTTAATTTTATTTTTTCTCCCTTTTGTGTCTAAATCGCAGATATCGAATAACTTAGGGGTGTGGGTTGACCACTTACCTTATGCGAACTCGGTTGACATTGTAGAGGAAAACGGAATAACCTATGTGGCTTCCGAGCAAGGATTATACACTTATAATCTTAGCGATCGGGCAATTAATCGGGTTTCGAAGGTAAATGGATTAAGTGATGTGGGCTTAACTTGTATAGCTTACAGCGAGAGGACGGATGAACTTTTAATCGGTTATGAAAATGGAAACTTGGATATTTACCGCGATGGTGAGGTAACAACTTTCCCCGATTTACGGTTAAGTAGTAATTACAGTGGGCTAAAACGCATTAACCATATCCACATCTTGGACAGCGTCGCTTTTATTGCCACTAATTTTGGCATTTTGGCGTATGAAATCTCTTCGGGCTTAGTACGTGAAACTTATATTATTGGCCCTAATGGTACTACTTTAGGTGTTAATCAGATCACCGATGACGGCGATACGCTTTATGCGGCAACACCCGAAGGATTGTACAAAGCCCCCCTTAATTCGGCAAAATTTTTCTTTGCCAATTGGAAGAAAGATCCTCAAATGGGACGCTCGGTCAATCTTATCTGTTATTTTGATAACCGTCTTTTTGTAAATCGCAATATTGAACCCAATAGGGATTCCATTTACTATCGTGAAAACGGACAGTGGTTGCATTTCGATGCTAATGAAATTGCCGATAACCGCGCCCTACGCGAATCGAAGGGTACATTGGTAGTGGTAAATAATTTTAGTGCTCGCGCCTATGATGCGAATTTTCAATTTGTAAAAAACTGGAACTCAATTACCGTGGGTGATAGTGCTTTTAGTCCGGTTGCAGCGGTGATGGGCACTAATCCTGAAAATTTTTGGATCGCCGATGCGGCTTCGGGGATATATCAAGTCTTTCAAATTTTTCCTTTTCCCTTAGTGCCCAATAGTCCACGTACCAAAAACGTAATGCGCATGCAGCAAAGTGATTTTGGGCTTTTGGTTTGTCCAGGTGGTATTGATGCGGTTGGAACACCGCAGTTTAATTCAGAAGGCTTTTTTCGACTACTTGATTTACAGTGGACTAATTATCGTTCAGTAGAATTTGATGGCTATAAGGATATTGTGGAAATAATGCCGCATCCTACCGATGCCAATCTATTTTATGCTTCTTCTTATGGAACGGGAATTTTGGAACTTTTCATTTCAGGAGAGGAAGTTCGGGTTGAGCGCTTAATTAACGAGGCTAGCACGAATGGTGTTTTACCTTCTATTCAAGGCCAGGGTAATCATCGTGTGGCCGATATGGACATGGACCAAAATGGTAATATTTGGTTTAGTAATTCTTTAACCGAAAAGCCTTTAGGAGTAATTCGTCCTGATGGAACGATCGAAAGCTATAGTTTAGGAGCCTCAGGTTCAGGTGCTAATGTGTTAAAAGTTATGGCTACTACCTCTAACCAAGTTTGGTTGCAGGTACGTAATGGTGATTTAATCGTAGTGCGCCTAGAAGATGGCATTCCCGTTGAAAACCGCAGTTTAGGCTCTTCGGAAGGCTCTGGTAACCTACCCTCAGAAACGGTTCTTTCCTTTGCGGAAGATTTGGATGGTGAAATTTGGATTGGTACAAACGAGGGCTTGGCGGTGCTTTTTAGTCCTGAAAATATTTTTGAAGCGAATCGTAGTTATGATGCTTCTATCATTGTTATAGATGAAGATGGCGATGGCAATGGCGAAAGAGTTTTAGGAACGGAGGCCATTA
This sequence comes from uncultured Schleiferiaceae bacterium, assembly GCA_963977415.1. Taxonomy (GTDB): domain Bacteria; phylum Bacteroidota; class Bacteroidia; order Flavobacteriales; family Schleiferiaceae; genus Croceimicrobium. Next base: position 175,410 of record CAXBOS010000001.1, read on the forward strand.
ATGATATTGAAATTGACGGCTCCAATAAAAAGTGGTTTGGAACGGTAAATAGCGGCGTTTTCTATACTAATGAAAACGGACGCGTTCAACTTTTACGTTTCTCCAAAGAGAACAGTCCCTTGGCGAGTAATACTATTTTAGATATTGAAATTGATGATAAAACGGGTATGGTATACTTTGGTTCCGATCAAGGAATAGTGTCCTACCAAGGGCAGGCCACAGCCGGTGAAGAGCGTATGACTGATGTTTTTGCTTATCCTAACCCCGTGGAGCCTGGTTATAGTGGCCCCATTTTAATTCGTGGTTTGGTAACCAATGCACAGGTTAAAATCACCGATTTGGAAGGTAATATTGTTTTTGAAACCGTGGCAGAAGGTGGGCAAGCCATTTGGAGTGGCAATCGTTTTAACGGCGAGCGCGTAGCATCAGGGATTTACTTGGCCTTTATTAGCGACGATTTAGGGGCCAATACGGAAGTGGCTAAAATCATGATTATCAATTAATGCAAATTCGCAGCGAAGCGATTATACTACGGGCGGTAAAGTATGGCGATTCCAGCATGGTACTTACCGTTTTTGGTCCCGAATGCGGACTTTTATCACTAATTAGCAGCGTTTCGCGTACAAGTAAAAAGGGCTTACGTCAGCCTTTAATGCAGGTCTTAAGCTTGGTTGAAATAGTTTATAGCGACAAATCGAAGGGTCAATTAAAGCGTTTGCAAGAATTGCGTTTGGTGCATCCTTATCAAGAAATTCCCTTTGACCCAGTTAAATCTTGCTTGGCTCTTTTTTTGGCAGAGCTGCTTAGTAAATCCTTAAAGGAAGAAGCCGCCGCTCCGCAATTGTATCAATTTTTGAAAGAAGCCTTTATTTTTTTAGACGAGGAGCAGGCCTCTTTGGGAAATTTTCTGCCGGCTTTTTTAATGGATTTCAGTGCTTTTTTAGGCTTCGAGCCACATTTTAAAAAAGATAGTGAAGCACCTTATTATGATTTGCTAGATGCGCAAGAAATTTTGGTGGAGCCTCTTCATTCTTATTATATCTATGGCAATGAAGCCCGTGTTTGGGCCGCTCTTCAGGCAGAAGGCTATAAAAATTCTGCGGCTGTTGCTTTAAAGAACTCTAGTCAGCGCAGGCAGGTTTTAGAAAACATCCTTAGTTATTACCGCTTGCACTTCACCGACTTTGGGAAGTTGAAATCCTTACCGGTTTTGTACGACCTTTTACACTAGTTTGTAATTTCAATCGTATTCAAAATACTCTCCAATTCGAAGAGCGTTTTACGTTTCTTTTTATCGGGCTGCAGTAAAAACGCATCTATATAAATGAGCTGTTTATGCTTTTCGTCGTAAATGCTATAGCTTACAAAAGGGCCGCCCATAATGTCGCCTTCGCTGCGCCAAAGTCCGCGGGTTTTTAGGGCGAAATTATTGGAAATTTCAGTGGGTTCGCTTTGAGGTTTAATAAGATCTTCGGTAACCATATAGCTGTTTTCACGGGCACCTGCTACATAGAGTTTAGTGAGGCTATCGCGCAGAGGAACAAGGTGTTCGCCAATTATAGCGCTTTCTTGCGGAAGCGGACCACGGTAAATAATAATACCCATATCATTCACTTTGGTACGGCGCCAGTAAATTACTAAGTCTTTCTTTTCGACGCTAATTTCAAAGTCTTTGGGAATGCTAATTTTGATATAATTTTCGGCTAGAAAATCGGGATAGAGTTTATGGGTAAGAGCGGCAATGCGTTTACTCATGCGTAGCATTTCGCGCTGCTCTATAAGGGCGTCCATTTCTTTATTCTTGGCTAAAATATGCTTGCGCAGAAGGGCTTCGGTAGGAGCTTGAAGGTAAAATACTAACTGATCGCGAGCCCACTTATCGTTTTCACTGGTAAAGATGGTGCTATCACCGAGGCTAAGAAGCACTAAATAGCGCGACCTTTTTAATAAATCGCCGAAATCGCGGCTACCTACTTGTCGAACGGTATAAAGTGGTTCGGGTTGCGGTAAGCCGTAGGTCATGGCCGTAAAATGCTTTAAGAAGGCATCTCCTGCAGGGCCATCCCAAACTTTATCATCGGCAACAACCAGAATATCTAAAATGCCGCCATTACTAGGGGGTAGCACCTTTTCGCTGCCAAAAATACCTGAGGCTCCCTTGCCTTCTTCCGAATTAGTGCAGGCACTCACAAGAGTAAGACTTACGAAAAGAAGAAAGAAGGATTTTAGAGCGTTCATAGGCGTTTAGCTTTCTTTATAAATTTTGAGGGTCATTCCTGGTTTTAAACGACGGGCATTGTCAATATTGTTCCACGACATGATGTTTTCCGCACTAATACCGGGATATTTTTGAGCAATGGAGTAAAAAGTCTCCCCATCTTGCACGCGGTAACTTTCGTATTCTCCGCTTTTACTGGGCGTAGAAGGGCTATTACTGCTTTTGGAGCTGTTAGAAGCGACAGTTTCTGTGGGCAAACGACGCGGGTAAATAGTTAGTCTCTGCCCGATATGTATAGTGTTACCGCGCAGACCGTTCCAGCTGCGAATGCTGCTAACACTTACGCCATATTTTTGGGCGATTGTTCCTAAAACTTCTCCCCGACGCACCTTGTGGCGGATACGATCGTTCATCGGAACTTCTTCGGGCACTTCCGCTTGGTTTTCTTCGAAATGTAGGGCTGCTATTTTGTAAATCGAATCTTCGTTACTAACAAAAAGACCAATTTTATCTTGCGGTAAAACCAAGGCATAGGCGCCTCCTTCTTTTTTGGGAATAAGCTTATGACGGTAAGCAGGATTGAGGAATTCTAATTCCTCTTCACTAATGTCTATTAGTTTAGTAATCTGCTCGAAGCTAAGGCGCTCTTTAATATTTACCGTGTCCGTACTAAAAAAAGAAGGCTTTAATTGAGTTGGGAAGATGAGGTGTTCCTCATGGTAATTCATAATGTAATTTACCGCAATAAAGGCAGGCACATAACTAGCTGTTTCACGCGGAAGGTAGGGACGAATGGCCCAGTAATCTTTTTGACCACCACTGCGACGAATCGCTTTATTTACATTGCCTGGCCCAGAATTATAGGCCGCTAATGCTAAATTCCAATCGTCGAAAATGCGATAAAGGTGAGTGAGATACTGGCAAGCCGCCTCGGTAGATTTAATGGGATCATTGCGCTCGTCGATATAGCTATTAACGCTTAAGCCGTTCATTTTCCCCGTGGCGTACATAAACTGCCATAAGCCTGTTGCACCTACGCGTGAACGTGCCATTGGATTTAAGGCTGATTCAACTACCGCTAGATATTTAAGCTCTAGGGGCATGTCGTATTTATCCAAAGCTTGCTCGAAAAGTGGGAAGTAATATTGGGCTAAACCAAGCATTTTACTAACCTGCTCGCGACGACGAATGGAGTACAATTCGATATACGACTTTACGGTAGAGTTGTAGCCCAAGGCCATGGGGCTGAGCTCATTTAAGGCAGCTAAGCGAGCGGCATAAATGCTATCGCTAAAGCGAGGTGCTTCGGCATTAGTGGTGTTCCAAAGCATAATGCTATCGGAATCGTTCAAGCGAACGCTATTTAAATCTTCAAAAAAGCTAAGACTTAATAGGCTGTCTAGACGGGCAGCAAAGGGATCGTCTTCTAATTGTATGGCGTCTAAAGCTACCAGTTTAGGCTTAACAATACTATCGGTTTCCCCTTTCTTAGGGTTTCCCCCAAAAAGTAGAGCCGGGAGAAATAAAACCTTAGTAGAGAGTAAAATTATTTTTTTCTTCATGAGGCTAATAGCTAAGAAGGGAATTTACAGAATAATAAAGAGCCCCTCAATGAGGGTTTAACGAAAGGACTAACCTTTAATTGTTAACTAATGTGTGTGCAAATTGCAGCAAATCAGCTTCTTCGTATTTGGCTGCTGTAAACTGCATACCTAAGGGTAGACCGTTTTTATGTTGAGCTAGCGGCAAGGAGATAGAAGGGCAACCGGTAATGTTAGCATGTACAGTGAAGATATCTTCTAAATACATTTGAGTAGGGTCACTTTCCACTTGGTTTAAAGGGAAAGGTGTGTGCGGCGTGGTGGGTGAAAAAATGAAATCATAATCTTGGAAGATTTCATTGGTTTTATCGCTAACCAAGCGACGGGTTTTTTGAGCTTTGCCGTAATAAGCATCGTAATATCCACTGCTTAAAACAAAGGTTCCTAAAAGAATACGACGTTTCACTTCGGGGCCAAAGCCTTCGGTACGGGATAGTTTGTAGGTGCTTTCTAAGTCGTGTGCATTAGGACTGCGATAACCAAAATGGATTCCATCGTAGCGCGCTAAATTACTGCTGGCTTCGGCAGTGCTTAAAATATAATAAGTAGGTACAAGATACTCGAGTAGCGGAAAGTCGATACCTTCCACGGTATGCCCCGCGGCTCTTAGTTTTTCGATAAAGGCTTCTGCTTGAGCACGTACTTCGGGGTCGAGGCTCGCATTTTCTAGCGCATCTTTAAAGTAGGCAATCTTGCGTGTTTGTTTTTCCCCATCTAGGGAAACCGGTGTTACCTCGCGTTGGCTGCAGGTATTATCGTATTGATCGGCGCCAGCCATTACTTCGTAAAGTAGCGCTGTGTCTTCTATGCTATTGCAGAAAGGACCTATTTGGTCGAAACTCGAAGCAAAGGCAATAAGTCCGTGGCGGGAAATCCGTCCGTAACTGGGTTTAAAACCATAAATACCCGTAAAGCTGGCGGGCTGACGAATAGAGCCGCCGGTATCGCTACCGAGGCTGGCCATGCATAAACCTGCCGCTACGGCAGCGGCGCTACCACCCGATGAACCACCGGGAACAAGGTTTTTATCGAGCGGGTTTTTTACGGGACCGTAATGACTAAAACGGTTGGAGGAACCCATGGCGAACTCATCGCAGTTGAGGCGACCAATAATAATCGCATCTTCTTCCAAAAGCCTTTCTACGGCAGTGGCCGAATAGAGCGAAGTGAAACCTTCTAAAATTTTACTGGCGGCGCTAAGGCCATGGTCTTGGTAGGCGATATTATCTTTAATACCGATCACCAATCCTGCTAATTTCCCAGCGGTGCCATGTTTTATCTTGGCATCAATTACCGTGGCTCTGCTGCGAGCATCGTGGGAGTAGACCTCCACGAAGGCATTAAGGTCTTTATGATCCTCAATTTTTTGTAGGTAATGCTCTACAAGTTGGGTGCAACTAGTTTTACCATTACTTAAATCGCTTTGTAGAGCCTGAAGGTTAGAATAGTCCGCCAAGGTATTGTACTTAAATTTTTAGGCTTTGTTGCCTTTATCTGAATCTTTGTTGTCTTTGTCGTCTTCTTTTACAGCATCTTTAAATTCTTTGATGCCGCCGCCTAAGCCGCGCATTAACTCAGGAATTTTACGACCTCCAAATAATAAGAGGACAAGCGCTACTATAAGAATGATTTGCCAAGGACCAACAGCTCCTAACATGACAGATAATAGAGTCATAATAATTTATGAATGAAATTTGGGTGCAAAGTTACTAAAAGAAAAGGCTCGGCTGGGTTAAAGGCGGTACTCATATTTTGGAGACTTTTGGGGCGGAGAGTCAGAGTCTTAATGAGCCCCATTTATTAGTTGTGCCCTTAAAAGGATCAAAGTTTTTGAAACCATGGTTTAGGAGATGATCAAAATCTGTAGTCATCGGTGCGAAAAGAATTTTTTACGTGAGTAAAATTTACCCGCACAAAGACAACGAGAGTAAAAATATTGTAAATTTACCCTCGTATGCGCAACAAGTGTAAAATTTACTCTCGAAATAATGGCTTTTGATAAAACCAAAGCTTACAACGATTTACCGTCGCTTCCGCCGGAGTTCGATTGTGAAACCAAAGCGATTTTGCTGAAGACTATTGCTGCCAGTAGGGCATTAGCGCAGTTAAATGGTGCTATTCGCAACCTTCCCAATCCTAGTTTATTTTTAGACACTTTGCATCTTCAGGAAGCAAAAGCCAGTTCGGAGATTGAGAATATAATAACCACCAACGATGATTTATATCAAGCACTAGTAGCCGATAAAAAGCATAAAGATCCCGCTGCTCAGGAGGTGATAAGTTATAAAGAAGCCATTTGGCTAGGAGTGAAGCGTTTGGAAGAAAGGCCTTTTATTACTACTAATTTATGTATTGAATTGGTACAATGCATTAAGCAAAATTCGGCGGGGATTCGAACTTCGAGTGGCACAAAATTAGCAAACCCTAATGGTGAGATTATTTATACGCCTCCAGCGGGAGAAAATAGTATTCGCGAAAAGTTAGCAGACTTTGAAAAGTTTGTGAATCAGAATGATCAACTCGATCCTTTAATTAAGATGGCTATCGCGCATTACCAATTTGAAGCGATTCATCCCTTTTTTGATGGCAATGGTAGAACGGGTAGAATCCTGTTATTACTGCAACTGAAAATGGAAAAGCTACTGGATATTCCCGCTTTATTTTTAAGTGAATACATTATTGAAAACAAAGAGGCCTACTATGCCCATCTACGGGAAGTGACGGAAAAGCAAAACTGGGAGGCTTTCATTTTATATATGCTCGACATGGTAGAGCAAACTGCTATTAAAGCTTTGGCAAGCTTAGAGGCTATCATTGCTCTAATGGAAGATACAGGGCAAAAAATTAAGGAACAATTGCCAAAAGAGTATTCAAAGGAATTACTGGAAGTTATTTTTAAGTTACCCTACACAAAAAGGCAACATCTAATTGATATTGGCTTAGGAACGCCCAAAACAGTGGGTAATTATTTAATGGCGCTGGAGGAGAAAGGTTTTTTGAAATCGCTAAAAGTGGGGAAGGAGAAGCTTTATGTAAATCATGCTTTAATGGCGCTGTTGGAGAAAAAGAATTTTTAGCTCTTAAGCTAATTTAACAGCGAAGGCAGATTAAGGCAAGCTTCTATGTTTTTATCCTCTCATTAGGTTTTAGTGAGAAGAAAAGATTAAAACGGATCAAATAGGTGCTCATAGATTCAAGTTCCGAAGGAATCTACCAATTCCCTTTCCCACCCAGTCCTGCCCAAAGCTTTAGCAATAATTGCTTCCGCTTTCCCCCGCAAATTGGTATCTTCCCCGCCACATTGCGCTTATGGAAACACTGATTAGATTAAAGCAAATCACCCGCGATTTCGCCCTTGGGAGTCAAACCGTTAAGGTGCTTAAGGGCATCGACTTGAATATCGAGAAAAATGAGTACGTGGCCCTCATGGGTCCTTCGGGAAGTGGAAAATCTACCTTAATGAACTTGCTTGGTTGCCTTGATACGCCTACCGGTGGCGAATATTGGTTAAATGGCAAGGACGTTAGTAAAATGAGCGATAATGAACTAGCAGAGGTACGCAACACCGAAATCGGTTTTGTCTTTCAAACCTTTAACCTCTTGCCACGCAGCACGGCTCTTGAAAACGTAAGTCTTCCCATGGTTTATGCGGGAAAGAGCAATAGTGAAAGAGTGAGCCGCGCCACCGACGTGTTAGAGCAAGTAGGCCTTTCCGACCGTATGGATCACCGCCCTAATCAACTTTCGGGTGGGCAGCGCCAAAGAGTAGCAGTAGCGCGTGCTCTGGTAAATAAACCTTCCATCATCCTCGCCGATGAACCTACCGGTAACCTCGACTCGAAAACCTCGGTAGAAATAATGAACCTCTTCAGTGATATTCACGCCCTCGGCAATACAGTAATTCTCGTAACCCACGAAGAAGAGATTGCCCAACACGCCAAACGCATCATTCGCCTACGCGATGGAATTATAGAATCAGACGAATTAACTTAAGATATGGATTTAAACCTCAGTGGTAAAAATGCCCTTGTATGCGGAGCCAGCGATGGCATTGGCAAAGCCACCGCTTTAGAATTAGCCCGCATGGGCGCGACCGTTACTCTTTTAGCTCGCAATCCCGAAAAATTGCAAAGCGTACTCGCCGAGCTATCTAGCCCGAGTGGCCAAACACATCAGTTTTTAAGCGCCGATTTTAACGACCTTATTTCTCTAGAAGCAGTTCTTAGCACCGTTTTAGAAAAAGGTCTGACCTTTAATATTCTTATCAATAATACTGGTGGTCCACCCGCTGGGCCGGCACATACCGCCGATCTTGAAGCTTTTATTACCGCTTTTCGTCAGCATTTATTAGCCAATCAGCTTATCACCAAATTGCTTTTACCAAAAATGCGCGCCTCCAATTATGGTCGCATTATCAATGTAATTTCTACTTCCGTTAAAGCACCATTGCCCAACTTGGGCGTCAGCAATACCATTCGTGGAGCCGTGGCCAATTGGTCTAAAACGCTTTCGCGTGAACTCGGTCCCGATGGCATTACCGTAAATAATGTACTGCCCGGCGCTACGGAGACCGGTCGTTTAACGGGCATTATCTCTAATAAGGCCAATAAAACCGGCGCTAAAGAAGATGAGGTAGCGCAAGAAATGACGGCGGAAATTCCTTTGGGACGTTTTGCTGCTCCCGAGGAAGTAGCCAATGCCATTGCCTTTTTAGCTTCACCAGCGGCCGCTTACATTAGTGGCATAAACCTTCCGGTAGATGGGGGAAGAACACCAAATCTCTAAGCATGGAAATTATTGCTAACTATATAAATGGCGCCCTAGTAGCGCCGCAAGGGGGCGAGTATCTTGATAATTACGAACCCGCCACGGGCAAAGTGTATGGAAAAATTCCTCGCTCGCAGGCAGATGACGTCGCCGCAGCAGTAAAAGCTGCCGAAGCCGCATTTCCAGCTTGGTCGGCATTAAGTATTCAAGAGCGTTCGCGTTTTTTACTTAAAATTTCGGAGGCAATCGACGCCAAGTTAGGCCATCTCGCGCAATCGGAAAGTCGCGATAATGGCAAGCCGATAAAGTTAGCCGAAGCGGTGGATATTCCCCGGGCACGCGACAATTTCGCATTCTTCGCCACCGCTATTTTACACCAAGAAGACGAGTTTCATAATATGGGCGAAAAGGGTTTTAATTATACTCTTCGTCAGCCCATTGGCACGGTTGCTTGCATTTCCCCTTGGAATTTGCCGCTCTACTTATTCACTTGGAAAATCGCGCCCGCCCTGGCCTCAGGCAATTGCGTGGTAGCTAAACCTTCGGAAGTAACACCTTTTACTGCCTTTTTGCTTTCGCAGATTTGCATAGAAGTAGGCTTACCGGCAGGGGTTTTAAATATCGTACATGGTTTAGGCGCCGAAACCGGACAAGCCATGGTAGAGCACCCTAAAGTGAAGGCGATTTCCTTTACCGGAGGAACTGCTACAGGAGCACGTATTGCTAGTATTGCCGCCCCGCAATTCAAAAAATTATCGCTCGAATTGGGTGGAAAAAATCCCAATATCATTTTCGCTGACTGCGATTTAGAAAGAGCCATCAATATCAGTGCGCGTGCCGCTTTTGCCAATCAGGGACAAATTTGTCTTTGCGGCAGTCGCATCTTTATTGAGCGTTCTATTTACGAAGACTTTAAAAAAGGCTTTTTACAGCGCGTAGCGGGATTAAAGGTTGGTCCACCCCAAGAAGCCGATTCACGCATGGGCGCTTTAGTTTCTAAAGATCACTTGGAAAAAGTATACTCCTATATCCAACTAGCGCAGGAAGAAGGCGGAAAGATTTTAGCGGGCGGCAATAAAGTGAATTTACCCGCCCCTTACGATCAGGGTTATTATTTAGAGCCCACCGTTATCGAAGGTTTGGCTTTCGATTGCCGCACCAACCAAGAAGAAATATTTGGACCAGTGGTTACTCTTACCCCTTTCGATAGTGAGGAAGAAGTTTTAATGATGGCCAATAGCACGGAGTACGGATTGGCTTGTACCATTTTCACAGAAAACCTAAATAAGGCCCACCGCGTAGCTAAAGAAATTCATAGCGGTATCGTGTGGATTAACGATTGGTTAGTACGCGATTTGCGCACCCCTTTCGGGGGAATGAAAAACAGTGGCGTAGGCCGCGAAGGGGGTTTTGAAGCCTTGAAGTTTTTTACGGAAGCGAAAAATGTTTGCGTGAATTATTGAAAAAGGATTAAGACCGCTAGCCCTTTTTGATTTTACATCGCTGCGCAAAGCTATTGGGGCTTGTCTTAAATGATAGAGATACTGGCAAAAGCATGAATAGGCCATAATTTAATTAGCCTATTTAGGTTGCTTAGGTTTTGATGCGCTTAAGTCTCTAGCAATTAAAACATGCTGATACTGCAAATATGGAGCAGCATTAGGGCTTGAAAACTTGTGTGTATTATGCAGAGTTTAGGCATTTTGAGTAAACTCACTTTACGTTAAATTCATGTGAAAATTAGCGTGAAAATCTAGCCTCATTTCCTATCCGCGAGCCCTAGATTAAACAAAATCAAGGCTTTAATTAAGAATTGTGTTCTTTTCAATTTGGATGCTAATCGCTAAAGCGGCCTATAGGTTCTTGCAATTTTTACCTTTGCGTTAAATAAAACCAATAATGCAATTAAGATCAGTTGATGTAGTAGAGCATATTGAACCCGAAGATTTTTACCAGCGCTACGTTAAAACTCTTACCCCAGTTAAGCTGACAAACTACGCGAAAGACTGGCCCGCATTACAAAAGTGGACCTATTCTCATTTAAAGGAAATCGCTGGAAGGCATAAGGTGAAATTGCACGGTGCCTGGCAAGATCATGAGCCAACGCAAATAGAAATGCCTGCTGTTAAGGAAGTTACTTTTGCCGAGTATTTGGATATCTTGGAAAAAGACACCCCTTCCGATTTGCGAATTTTCCTATTCAACCTCTTTAAATTAGAGCCATCCTTATTAAAGGATTTTACTTTTCCGCCCATTATGGAGGGTTATTTAGAAGATTACCCTTATCTATTTTTTGGCGCTGCGGGTAGTGATGTACGCTTACATTACGACATCGATTTGTCGAACGTTTTTATAACGCAGTTTGGCGGCACTAAGCGCATTACCCTTTTTGACCAAAGTCAAACAAAATACCTCTATAAATTACCTTTCACCACCCACAGTGCTGCCGATATACGCGCCGCTGACTATGAAAAGTACCCTGCCTTAAAATTGGCAGAAGGTTGGCAGACGGAACTCAAACCAGGTGAGACCCTTTTTATGCCTGCCGGAATTTGGCATTATATAGAATATTTGGGAGGAAGTTTTTCTTTAAGTCTGCGCACTTTAAACCCTACGCGATTAGGGAAAATTCAAGGGGCTTATAATGTTTTTGTGATTCGCAAATTGGACGAATATCTGCATAAGTTTTACAAAAACAGTTGGGGCGATTATAAATTGCGTACCGCCATTGAACGCACCAATGAAATTGTAGCAGAGCAGTTAGCCGATCGGGATTCGATAAAATAGTTTCTCCTTTTTAAGTCTTGTTTTGAATCTCCTCTAAGGCAAAAATTTTACCTTAGAAGAAAATATACTCTTGCGTAGAATTCCCGAAATCCAAAATTATTGCAATCGTTGGTGTCAACGTTGTCCCCTCGCACACCGTTGTGGGGTGTATCAGGTTATAAATTCCGATTCAGAGGATATTTCGGTCTTGGCTGAGGGTACAGAACCCAACGAAGTAGAAAGTGAAAACCCCTTTGCTAATTTAGATCTTGTTTCGAGTGAAGCGCTGCAAAAGGTTAAAAAGGAGCAGGAGAAAAGAGCCCCGCTAAATTTACAGAAGCATTCTTTAATGCTTAGTTTTCATCAATGGGATGAATACTATCAGCAACTGCTACTTTACCTAGAGACTAGTTTATTAAAGGAGTTTTTAGTTAAACCCATCTTGCGCAAGCAAAAAGAGCAGGAAATTGATAATGCTTTTAGTGCCTTAGACCGTTACAAAGATTTTATCGGACCGAAATTAAGTCGTGCCCTGGGAGGGAAACACGATTTTGTGCAAGGCTTGGAGTTACTGCAGTCGGATTGGAATGGTAGCGCAAAAATTGCCCTATTAGTATTAAATGATATCTGTTTGGCTACCGAGAAACTCTTGCAATATATGGGCGATTCAGAGCAAATGCTCATTCGTTTTTGGCAGCTTTCGCAGAATTTAAGAGACGAAATGCGTCACGAATTTCCCTATGCCCAAAGTTTTATTCGTCCCGGTTTCGATACGTTGGGTTTACAACATAATTTGGGTTTAGAATGAAGAAGCTGGCGCGCTTTTTTTTATTTGTTCTCTTAGCGCCGAGCTTTCTATGGGGCCAAAACTACTTTCCGCCCAACACGGGTTTTTGGGACACCATATCTCCCCAGCAAATGGGCTGGTGTAACTTAGAGTTGAGCACGCTCGATAGTTTACTAATCGCGGCAAATACGAAATCATTTATAATTTTAAAGGGAGGGAAAATTGCCTACGAAAGGTATTATAATGGCTTTGGGCCTGATTCGGTTTGGTATTGGGCTTCTGCCGGAAAAACGCTAACCGCAAGTTTAATTGGAATCGCTCAAGATGAGGGTTTGTTGGATATTAGCGATAAAAGCTCCGATTATTTGGGTCGTCCTTGGACCTCCTTGTCTTTAAATCAGGAAGACCTAATTACCATTGAGAATCAACTAAGCATGACAACGGGCTTGGACTACCAAGTCCTTAATCAAGACTGTACCGCCGATTCTTGTTTACTATACCGAGCGGATGCCGGCACACAATGGTATTATCATAATGCCCCTTATTTACTTTTACAGGATGTGATTGAATCGGCATCTGGCAGCAGCCTAAACCTATATACAGCACAAAAATATTTTGGTAGTATCGGACTTCGAGGTTTATGGGTGGCTAACACTTATTTCAGCAATGCACGCGCCATGGCGCGTTTTGGTTTGCTAATGCTGAATGATTTTAACTGGGCGGGGCAAAGCTTAATCGCCGATACGGTTTTTATAAAGCAAATGAAAGAAAGTAGTCAGGCGCTTAATCCCGCTTATGGTTATCTAACTTGGCTAAATGGCAAAAGCACTTACATGCAACCGGGGTTTAGCTTTAGTTTTCCGGGTGCAATAATTCCGGCGGCACCAGCAGATTTATACATGGCTGCTGGTAAAAATGACCAACGCATTTATATGGTGCCCAGCCTTGATATGGTGGTAGTTAGGCAAGGTGAAGCAGCCGATTCCTCGTTACTGGCCTTGTCTGGTTTTGACGATGATTTGTGGCAGGCGATCATGAAAGTTTTATGTCAGACGGTAAGTTTGGAGGCCAATCCAGCCGAGGAATATGCGCTATACCCCAATCCAAGTGAGGGCGTATTGTTTTTAAAAGGACCTTGGTCGCAAGATTTAGTTTTACGCGATATCGCCGGTAGAAACTATGTTCTTAAACTTGAAAACGGAGTGGTGAATATTTCGCATCTACCGAAAGGTATATACTGGTTAATGGATAGGGAAAGTGGCAAGAAGGAGAAAGTGGTTTTGAATTAGCTGTCAACCATTTCGGCCACCGTATCATAGCTCATTTCTTTGCGTATAAATCGCCCTTTTTCCTCATCGTAAATGCGACAAGTGTCGATGGGATTCATGTATAAGTGAAGCGTCATGCCACGCTGTGTGCTGCGGTTGTGCAGACTGTGGAAGCCCATATTGTCGTGCATATAGGAAATTTCATCGGGCTTCATCGATTCACGACTGGTTTCGACTAAGTCCGTTTCACTCTGGTCTTTTAACGCGAAGCGTATTTCTTCAAAAGAACCTTGGAGATTATAAACCCAGCATTCTTCTCCGTTGTGGCAGTGAATGGGAGTATCTTGTTTAGCATCCCAGCAGAGCAGAAGTAGCTCGTAATGCTCATTGCGGCTGATGCAATTTCGAGTATAGCAGTCCTTGCTCCAAGAGGCATATTCAATAAAGTCGGCGGCGGAGAGTTTTAGCCGCTCACTGATTTTGGAAAAATCACTTGCTTGCGAATTTTCCAATACTTCAATAAGCTTCTTGACGCTGTCTATATCTGCTTCCATGGTTAAAATTGAGCACTCTCAGTTTCGATAAAAAACGGTAAAAAATGAGAGTAATTTGTAGAAATATCTCCAAAATTAACGGAATTAGAGTGAAATCCCTCAGTTTTTCGCTAATATTTAAAAAGCTATATTTGCCTTTCTTGCAAAAAAATACCCAAAAATTATGAATAATGATCTCGATCTTTTTCGATCGATAGCGGAGGAATTATTTGAGGCCGAAAAGCTTGAACCGGTACTGAAACCGATGGAGCCCTTAGCTTTATTTTCAAAATTAGACATCAGTTTAAATCAAGAGGGGGTAGACGAAGAGACCTTTGCTAAGCTTTTACGCGATTTAGTTTTAAGCACTCCCCGTACGGCCAGTCGTAAGTTTTTCAACCAACTTTTTGGGGGCCGCAACAGTAAATCAACTTTAGGCGAATTACTAGCGGTATTGCTTAATAATAGCATGTACACCTATAAAGTAGGGGGACCCATGATTGGGGTGGAGAAGGAGTTAATTCACCGTTCCAACGAACTTTTAAATTACCCCGCTGAGGCCGATGGAACTTTAGCGCCTGGCGGTTCGATGACCAATTTAATGGCCATGCTAATGGCGCGTGATAAAGCGCAAGAGTCGGCGCGTACGGAAGGAATGCAAGGGCAATTGTGTTTGTACACTTCAGCCGAATCACATTATTCAGTCCCCAAAAATGCAGCCTTTATTGGGGTTGGCCGTAATCAATTACGCTACGTAAAAGCCGATGCTCAAGGCAGAATGGATTCCGCAGACCTTAGGTTTCAAATTAAGAGGGACATAGAAGCGGGCAAACAACCCTTTTTAGTTATTGGCACCGCCGGAACTACCGTTATGGGAGCTTTCGATCCTTTTGAAGATTTAGCCCTAATTGCCAAAGAATTTAATTTGTGGTTTCATATCGATGGCGCCTATTGTGGTAGCGCCATTTTTAGTGAACGCTATAATCATCTTTTACAAGGTGCCGCGGCGTCGGATAGCTTCAGTTATAATGCCCACAAAATGTTGGGAACCCCTTTATCTTGCTCACTTATTTTAGTGAAAGACAAGCGTTTTCTCTACGAGAGCTTTGCTAATGATGCCGATTATTTATACCAAACCGATGGTGATGATTATAATTTAGGAAAAACTTCTTTGCAATGCGGTCGTCGCAACGATGCTTTAAAGTTTTGGACTTTATGGAAATCGGTGGGCACCAAAGGTTTAGGTGAAATTGTAGATTGGCAGTTCGATTTAGCCAATCACGCTTTAAAATACGTGCAAGGAAATCCAGATTATACAGTGTATAGTTTTCCCAACTCTATTGGAGTCTGTTTCAATTATAAAGATATTCCCGCCAATGTTCTTTGCAATCAGCTCTACCAAAGTGGCGAATTGATGATAGGTTACGGGCAGTTCGATGGCGATGAATTTGTTCGTCTGGTTACCGTTAATGCGGGCAATACCTTTGCGGATATCGATGTGTTTTTTCAAGAACTAGAGCAATTTGCCGAGGCCAATCTTGTAAACTCTTAAAAGATGCTTCCCAACCTAATCGTCCTCGGAATTTATTTTGCCATCTTATTTGGAATCGGCATTGTCGCTTCCAAAAGGGTGAAAAATATGGATGACTATTATGTGGGGGGCAAGAAATTAGGCTATTGGCTAGTGGCTTTTTCTGCACGTGCCACAGGCGAATCAGGTTGGTTGTTAATTGGCCTTACGGCGATGGGTGCCTTAGCGGGTTTTTCGGCTTATTGGGTAGTGATAGGCGAAGTTATTGGCGTGGCGATTTCGTGGTTTTTTATGGCCAAGAAGTTTAAAAGCCTCACCGACCAATACGATTCGATTACCATTCCCGATTTTTTAGAAAGCCACTTTAAGGCAAAAGGTCATTTATTGCGCGTGGTAGCCGCTTTATGCTTGTCCGTTTTTGTAATCATCTACGTAAGTGCGCAAATAGATATTACCGGCAAGGCCTTTGAAACTTTTTTAGGGGTAAATTACTACACGGGAGCCATTGCGGGCTTCTTAATTGTGGTGGCCTATATTTTTGTGGGTGGCTTTGTTGCCGTGGTTTGGTCTGATGTTTTTCAAGGTGTTCTAATGTTTTTGGGCCTTTTGGCTTTGCCCTTGGTGGCCTATTTTGCTATTGACCATTCTGGAGATATTTACAGTGGCCTAGAAGCAATAGATCCAAATTTGGTAAGTATTTGGGGTGCTTTTGATGATCCTTGGATGCAAGCCGCTACCATGGCGGGTTTTGCCTTTATTGGCTTGGGCTTTTTAGGATCGCCGCAGGTGTACGTGCGCTTTATTTCCGTTAAAAACACCAAAGAAATTGACAAGGGCAAGTGGGTAGCGATAGTCTTTACTTTTTTAACCGATGCGGCGGCTGTTACAATTGGTGTTTTAGCCCGCTACCTCTTTACGGAAGCGGGTCAAGATCCCGAAAGTGTTTTGGGAATAGCGGGTGAGGACAGTTTAATGGTTCTGCTTAAAGCTACTTTCCCAGTTTTTATTGTTGCTATTTATATTGCTATTATTCTCAGCGCGATTATGTCTACCATAGACTCTTTATTGGTTGTGGCTTCCAGCGCGATTACACGCGATTTATATCAAAAAGTATTTCGTCCAAACGTAAGTGATCAGAAGCTAAACAAATTATCGTCTCGCATAACTTTAATAATGGCCTTGATCGCTTTGGCCTTGGCAATGATCGTGGCTATCATGGTGCCAGGGCGAACTGTTTTTTGGTTTACGATTTTTGGCTGGTCCGGTATTGCCGCTACTTTCTGTCCGATGATGATTTACTCCCTTTTTTGGAAGGCCTTCAATCAAAGGGGCGCTTTGGCTTGCATGCTAAGCGGCTTTATGGCCGTGCCTTTCTTTAAGTTTTATGTGCAGGAATTGGAGGGTGTTGGCCCTTATTTTGAACAACTCGATGTAATGGGACCTGCCTTTGCTGTATCTTTTATTTTTGGATTCCTTTTTACCCGCCTCAGTCCTAAAACAGCCGCTTAATACTTTTAAAGACTGTTTTGATACTAGTTGGGGATACTGTATTCCGCAGGAGAGATATACTGACGGCTATTCCCGCCAAGGTCGAAGGCCTTCGCTAAAACTTTGTAGCTACTTCCGCCAGGATAGCTTGGACTACCCGTAAAGTAGGCGATTCCTTGACGATTCTTTTCGCCGTTTAGCTTAATTCCCTGTGCTACGAGAGTATCTCCTAGAAGATTGCCGTTTTGGCTTTTCATAAAATAAATATAGAGGCTATCCAATCCTTGGTCATCCCTTAAATCGTAGGCAATTGACATAGAAGCCTGCGGGTCTCTAGTTAAAATGCCTTGGTGGGCAATGGTGTTTATAATAGGAGCCGAATTATCCTGATTAAGAAAATAAAAAGTTTGTTCTACGAAAGTTTCATTACCGTCTTCGTCAAAGCATTGTACGATGATATAATTTTCACCAGCGGCATTAATGGTGGGAGGGATTGCGGCCTCAAATTGCAAATTGTCATTCAAACCACTCAAGCCCCTTTGGGAGTAGTGGTACACGATATTTCCTAGGTCAGTATTACCAATGGTAATTTCGGTGGAAACCAAACCGCTGTTATCGCTAAAAAGAATTTCTACGGGGACCTTATTATTGCTTAAATTCAGCGAATCTGCTGGACTAAGAATAGTTATGGAGGGAGCGCTAGTGCGTTCATCATCGCCGCTACCTCCGCAAGAATAAAGGCTAAGGCTTAATGCTAGTAATAAGCCTTTTAAGGCCAAAGAACTATGGAGAGTTTTCATAAAAGTGTAACTTTTTCTGGTAGGCAAGATAGTGCTTTTAGGGGGCGCATCTTGGCGCAGACCTGCTTAAGCGAAATGCGTTTGATAAAAAGAGAAAACCCCGCTAAGAAACATCTGCGCGGCTAAGGAGCCTACCACCAAACCCATAATACGGTTAAAAACCTTTAGGCCATTATCGCCCAGGGTCTTCTTAATGAAAGGCATTCTCTGCAAAATTAGAAGGGCCGCAATGGAGCAAACAATTATCGCGAGTACGCCGCTCAGGTAATCTTGCCAGGTTTCTGCGGCAATGCTGAGGTTAATTAAAGTAGTGGCTAAACCTGCGCCCACCATAACCGGAATGGCTAGAGGAACCACACTAATATCCTCGCGCTCTAAAGCTGCTTGCTGATCTTTCATGTTGTGGTTTACTTTTTTGCCATGGCCTTGCACCATGTTTAAACCCATAACAAAGAGAATGGTGCCCCCAAATATGCGCAGTCCGTCGGGCGAGATTCCAAAGAATTGGAAAATGTAAGTCCCTAATAAAAAGGTAACTAACATAGCTACAAAGGAGGCACGCGTGGTTCTTTTAGCAGTATGTCTTACTTCTTCCTTGCTAGCATTCTCATCCAATAAACCCAACATAATTACCCCTACCGAAAGCGGGTTCATTATGGTGAAAATGGAAACGCTGTTACCCAGTATGTCTTTGAGAAGTTCTAAAACCATGCAATAATTTTTCGCGGCAAAGGTTGTTATTTTTGGTGGAAATAGAGCTATTTTTTCATCTGGGTAGTATCAACCTGAATAATTTTTAGCTTTGAGGGATTAATTCTTTCCTCACTATGTTTCCCAACTTAATTCAGGCGGCTATTCCCTTTTTCGTTTTCTTCGTGCTGCTCGAAATTGTACTCAATGCTTGGCGGCGCATCCCAAGCTATCAAGCTAAGGACGCCTTGAGTAGCATTGCCATGGGTTTGGGAAATGTGGGGGTAGGAATTTTGAGCAAAGGACTAATTTTTGGCGCCTATATGCTAGTTTACCAATTTAGGATATTCGAGCTAGAATACGTTTGGTGGATGTGGCTCTTGCTTTTCTTCGCCGATGATTTCACCTATTATTGGTACCACCGCAGCGCACATACCATCCGTTATTTTTGGGCCAGCCATGTGGTGCATCACAGTTCTAAAAACTACAATTTGGCCACCGCTTTGCGGCAAACTTGGACAGGCGGAATTACAGGCAGCTTTGTTTTTTACCTTTGGCTACCGCTGCTCGGCTTCCCGCCATTGGCCCTCGTTTTTATGCAAAGCATTAGCTTATTGTATCAATTTTGGATTCATACCGAGCTGATTAATCGCCTACCGAAATGGTTCGAGTTTATCTTTAATACACCCTCGCATCACCGCGTGCACCATTCCAGTGACGTGAAATATCTCGATGCCAATCACGCAGGCGTTTTAATTATTTGGGATCGGATGTTTGGCACTTTTATCCCCGAAGAAGAACATCCCAATTACGGCCTCACCCAAAATATTGAAACCTATAATCCACTGCGCATCGCTACCCACGAATGGTGGCAAATTTTTGTGGATATCCGCAAGCACCCACGCTATTTTTGGCAATACCTCTTTGGTCCTCCCGGTTGGAGCCACGATGGTAGTCGCAAAACCAGCGCTCAGTTACGCGCCGAACAAGATAGTACCGCTTGAGACTTTTACTAAGCCTATTTTGCCTTCTGCCCTTTAGCAGTTTCCTTTCGCTCACGGCAGATGTGGCCCATGCTTCACCTTGGGGCGGAGTGTATAATCAGCGTTTGCTAATGCAGAGGCCTTCTCCCAAGGGGGATTTTCAAAAATTGGTCGTGCCCGTGCGCAGTGTGGGAAATTTGATTATTGTGGAAGCCACTATCGATGGCTTGCGCGGCAACTTTATTCTCGATACGGGTGCGCCCTATTTAGTGCTAAACGCCACTTATTTTCGCGATTATGAAGAAGTCTCCGACTTTGCCTCTACCGATATTAATGGTAGTCTACAAAATCAAAAAATAGCGCGCGTAGGGAAGCTAAAAATTAATGAGCTCTATTATGAAAATCTCGAAGCCGATGTTAGCGATTTAAGCAATATTGAAAATAAAAGGGGGATTAAAATTCTCGGACTTTTAGGCCTGAACCTTTTTATGCGCACCGAAATGGAAATCGATATTCGGGCCCAACAGTTGCTAATTTATAAAGTGGACCGCAAAGGGAATAGATTGGCATTTAAGGAAGCCCATAAAGCAGATCATAGCCTTAATTTTGAAATGTACAATAATGCCATAATCGCTCCTGGCTTGATTAACGGAGTAGATGTAAGTTTTTGCTTTGATACGGGCGCAGAGGCTGTATTATTGGACAATAATCTTCCCGAAGAAGTATATGAAGTAGTTAGTATTCGCAGCCGGAGAGCCCTAATAGGAGCGGGCGGTGGACAAACGGAAGTGCTTTACGGAACGCTGCTAAATTTAACCTTTTTAGCACCCTTACAAGCTTGTCAGGTTTTAGTGACCGATTTAGAATTAATAGGCAAAGCCTACGGTTATCAGGTAGCAGGTTTTGTGGGTAATGATCTGTTAAGACAGGGCGTAGTCAGTCTTAATTTCAGAAAAAAAGAAATGCGAATTAAAATGTACGACGGATTATGAAAAAGTTCTTGGCAATAAGCTTCGTGCTTTTCTTTTCAGGCGCTATTTGGGCACAAGAGCATCCCAATGTGGAGTATAAAATTAAGGGTAAAGACCTAATTTGTATAATCGATAAGGATTTACCTCTAGCAAGTTTGGATAGCCTCTTGGCTACTTTTGGCCTGCGCCAAGATAGCTTAGCGATAATGTGGAAGAATGGCCTTGCCAACGAACAACTTTGGAAAGTGGCCGAAATAAAATCGGATAGAATCGTGCTCCAAAAATCGCTGGAAAAGCTAGTTGGCAAGGCGTCAAGCCAGAGAGAGATGCTTTCCCTTTTAGGGGAAGAGGATTATTTAACGCGGCCAGCGAATTATACCTACGGGGTAAATCACTTTAAAAAACCAGCAGTAATTCAGCTGGATAATGGCTTAACTCGTTTTTACCTGAAGGTTGAAGGTTTGCGACCAGAATCGGTTTATTTGTCGGGCTCATTTAACGATTGGAGTACCAGCGCTACCGCTTTAAGGAGATGCGATTCGGGTTATTATGTAGATTTAAAATTGGAGGTGGGCCCACATCTATATAAATATATTGTAGATGGCTACTGGCTTTTAGATCCACGAAACCTAAATAGTGAATTCGATTTTATGGGAAATGAGAATTCCCTCTATTTCAATTATAACTATCGCTTTTTCCTAGCTAATCACGCAGGGGCAGAAGCGGTCTCTTGGGCTTCATCGGCAAATTACTGGAATGAAGACCCAATGCGAGCTTGCAAAGGGGGCTGGGAACTAAATCTCTATTTAAAGGAAGGAACCCACGCCTATAAATTTGTGGTGGATGATGAGTGGATATTAGATCCAAAGAACCCCGTAACACGTAGGGACGACGAAGGTAACCTGAACTCTTTTGTTTCCATTGGTGATACTTTTTATTTTTACTATCCTTTTGATTTAGACGCTGAAATGGTGCATGTTACCGGTAATTTTAATGTGTGGAGTCGTTCTGAGCTTTCCATGGAAAAATCGGATACCGGTTGGGTTCTGCCTTATGTTTTGCCAGCAGGGAACTACGAGTATAAGTTTATTGTTAATCAGTCGGGTGAATTTAAGCTCGATCCTTTAAATCCCTTGCGGATTGGCTGGGGGTCTTACCAAAATTCGGTTTTAAGTATCGAGGCCAATACCGAGTTTTTCTACCCCTTGGCGAACGGAGTAGAAGAGGTGATTTTAACGGGTAGTTTTATTGATTGGCGTGAGGACGGCTTCCGCCTCACTAAGGAAATTGATGGTTGGCATGCTGATGTGCATCTACCGAAAGGGAAAAGCACCTACCGCTTTATAGTTAACGGACAATGGATGCAAGATCCTAATAATCCGCTCTACGAGCCGAATGAATATCAAGAGTTTAACTCAGTAATTTGGGTGAAATAATAAAAACCTTAGACCATAATTTTAGGCCGTACTCAGTTAAAAAGGGCAAAAACCGAAGTTAATGCCCTTTCCAATGTGAGGTCAATTTTGATTTAAAGCTCTAAAAAATAGATTTACACTACCTTATTTCCATTTGTATTTCATAGCCCGACACTTTAATGGTGTAAAAGTCAGTGCCAAGTTGGGGGCTGCTTAAACTAGCACTAGTGTTGGTTCCTTTTTGGGTGTAATTGCCAGTAAGGGTTTTGGGGTAGTTTAGCTTTCCGTACTGCATTGATGCATCGAGTTTGTAAGCTCGATTATTTAGACCCATCGAGATATTGAGGTATTTGCCAGTGATATCAATCTTACCAGCTTTGCCTAGCACTAAGACAGTATTTACCGTACACTCGTATCCGTTTAGCGTGAAGTCGCCCCTTAAGGCGCCCAGGGTAAATTTGGAGTATTTACTCTCCGCAGAGTAAATATTTTTAACCATTTGTAAGGAATAATCATCTTCATAGCTTTGGCTGATGTTTAAGGTACCCAGCGTATCGATGCGGTAATTACTGTATTTCGAATTAATGAGTTTTAAGCTTTTAATACTTTGCGTTTCGAGATTAAACTCGTAGCAAAGCAATTCGGCTTGTTCCATTTTTTCCACATCAAAGCGGCTGTATTTATAATTACCGCTTAGCTTTTTAAGCCCAATAAAACGGTATTTAGTTTCATAGCCATCGCCACTCAGGCTATTCATAGTGCGGATTCGTAGATTTGAATATTTCGCATTAAGCTTAATGTCGCCCCATTTTTCACCGTTTAGTTTCTGCTCATAAAGCATAATGTCGGCTTCCTTCAACTCAACAATATTGGCATCGCCGTATTTTAAATTAAGACTGGCTTTATTTACTTTGTCAAGGCTCAGTCTGCCCGAATATTGCTCAATCTGAATTTTATCTAGGTTTCCTTTGATGCGTAAGTCTTTATAAGAATGCTTAATATTCATAAAAAGAGAAGCGGGTACTTTTAGGTTGTACACTAGTTTTGCCTCTTCGTCGGAAAACTCCAAATCTAATACCACGAAACTAGCCCAGCCGACTTTCATTTTGCTCGGTACAGTGCGATAAGTGTTAATGCTCACCTCATTCCCTAGGGTAGTGATACCAGCCTTAACGTTCTCTTCAAAGGAGGCTAGAAACTTTTTAATTTTTTCGTGATCCTCTTCACCACGATAATAGAAAGTGGCATCTACGGAAATTTCGTTTTTATCCCAAATTTCAATGAAGGTCTTGGTGTTTTTAGCATCTAGGTTTAGTTGGTCTACGCCAGATGCATCAACCGAAACATGCGCCGATTTCTCAATGGCTATTTCTTTGCCATTACTGTAGAAGCCAATACAAAGGCCTAAAAGGCTATAAATTAATGTTTTCATGGGGGAAATGTTTTTCTTTTCGTTTTAGTTCTCTTTCGATGCGGATTAATAGATGCAGGCGTTTTTCGTAATAATCAATAAGTACTTTAACCAACTCTTCTTCGGGCACACCTTTACCGATGTCGGCGCGGTATTTTTCATTGATCTTTTCTAAGGCGCTTAGTTCATTAAAAATCCAGTTTAAATCGGGGTCCTCCTGCAACTTTGCCAGTGGAATGCGTTTTTGTAGGCTATCCAATTCTTGGCTGTAATTTCGTTCTAAGCTTAAAAAAGAGGAGGGTAAAAGTTGTCTTTGTTGGGGTAGGGCCTTTTCTTTAAGCTGCATTTGCCAAACCAGGGGAATGCTAAGGCCAAGCACTACAATCGCGGCCGCCCAATACCAAGGATAGCGTTTTTTTGGCGGTGCTTTAATTTGAGGGCTAATTGATTCCCATAATTTCGACGGAACCTCGGCTTGATCAAGCTTGCTGCGGTTTTCTTCGATATACTTTTTAATTGACATGACTGTTTAATAGTTTTTGTTTTATTATGCTTTTTGCGTAGCGCAATTGACTTTTTGAAGTGGAGATGTTGATATTCAAGCGTATAGCTATATCTTCGTGTTTGAGGTCTTCTAGATAGAAAAGTTGAAAAACCAATCTGCATTTAGCGGGTAATTCCTCAATTATTTTGAGCCAATCGGCAATATCAAGTTCACTTAAGCTATTAAACTCTTCCTCCATTATTTCCTCGTGCTCTTCAATTTTCCATTCATCTTCCTTAATGGGATTGTGCTTGCGGTAATACTGCAGCGCTTGGTTTATGGCAATACGTTTAAGCCAAGCGGGGAAGGTCTTATGGTTCTTTAGGTCATTAATACGGTTAAAAGCTATAATGAAGGTTTCCTGTAGCAGGTCTTGCGCAATATCTTCACGGCCTACAATACGCAGAATGCTATTGTAGCTCGCTTTGCTGCAGGATTCGTAAAGGCTGCGGGCTGCAGCCGCATCCCCTTTTTTCCAATTACTAACCCAATTTCCTATTTCTTCCACGCCGGTTATTCGCATTCTACTTTAAAGATGCCGATACTGTTGAAAGGTTGTAATTTTTTGGAGATGAAATTTTTTAATTAAGCAAATTAGATTTAACCATCTAAAAATTAGAAGATTAAATTTGCACCTAAGAAAGGGGAGACCAAATAATTGGTCTCAAATAATTATTTGAGCGGTCTCATTTCACCTTTTAAGGCGAATCGTGGACTAGCTTGTGGCAACTTGCACTCAAAATTATAAGCTAGGAACTTTAAAAAATCTCAAATGAAAAGAATAGCACTTTTAGTAATTACCTTTTTGGCTATGGCTTGCAACAGCCAGCGCAGCGTTATACAAATACGGGCTAAACAAAGTGTAGAAATGGATTACCGCGATTTTGCTTTCTACAAAGTGCAAATTCAAAACAGGGGATATCATGGACTAGAAGTTTCACTAGAAAACAAGCAGAGCGGTAAAAAGGTGGAAGGATTTGGTTTAGGTAAAAAAGGAAAGGTAGAAGTTTATGTAGCCCAGGCGAACAGTTTGGTAATTACAAATAACAGTGCAACAGCAGCCTCTTTGAACTTG
The DNA here is from genome assembly GCA_963977415.1 of uncultured Schleiferiaceae bacterium. GTDB lineage: Bacteria > Bacteroidota > Bacteroidia > Flavobacteriales > Schleiferiaceae > Croceimicrobium. The sequence continues at coordinate 200,258 of CAXBOS010000001.1, forward strand.
GAAGTACAGGAGGAATCCTTGGGCTCAGACATTACCAAAGCAGCAAAGGTCATCCCCTTTACCTTACGAAATTCTACCACACGATCGATCCCCTTAATCATCCCCGATGTAATGAACCCGAATTTATCACCCTTATCCAATAGCGGGGTAAGTTTAAAAGTAGGGCAGGAAATACTTTTCAGAGAAGGCTTCAGAAATTACTTGTTATTGCGAGTGGATGAAAGTATAGAAGCGGGAACAGTGCTGGATGTGGCCGAATTATTAAATCGCCGTAAGCAAGAGCTTGGTTTAAATTAAACTCAAGGAAAATAAAATTATATTTAGCTCGTCAAGATGAGCATTTACACCACCCCTCTTCAGTTTGGTTATTTTCTAAGTTTATTATTATTCTTGGTTTTCTTCTTTAGGTCCTATTACCGAGAAATGATGAGCGATAGGCTACTAGCTTTTCTGATGCTAATTTTCGCTTTGGAGTTGCAAGACTATACCTTTGGTTTTTCAGGGATTAATGTTTTGTGGGAACAATTGAGCGGTTTTCCTAGAGGAGTAGCCCTTCTCTTTGGTCCAATCATGTTCTTCTATTTGAAGGCACAGGTTAATTTAGAGTGGCGTTTCGAAGCGAAGGAGTATTGGCACTTTGCCCCTTGGGCCATAGGGTTTACGGTAAATCTGCTAATTTTTCTCTTAGGACCAGAGTCGGTTATGGCATGGCAAGAAAGTTCCTTCTACTACTATTTAGGCTTCCCAGCGCTTTTGGCCCGTTGGCTTAGTTATGGCTATTACTTTTATCACTCTTTACGTCTGTACGATAGTTATCGAAGGTGGATTGATCAAAGCTTTTCCGATATCGAGTCGATCAGCCTAAGCTGGTTTAGAAACTTCATTTACTTGATGTTATTTTGGATCTCTTTTAGGGAGTTAATGAAGGTTCTCGATTATTTTTTAGATTTAAGTTTTTACCAAGATTGGTGGTGGAATTTGGCTTTGGTGGCTGTGTCAGTTTACGTCGGCCTTAGCGGTATGACGCAAAAGGAAGCCCCTAATTTGGCCTACACAACTAAAGAGTCGGAGAATTCGGAACCATCTCTTGGGCTATCTGAAAAATACTTAGCCGAACTCGAAGAAGTCGATTGTCTTCTTGATAAAGTTATGGAGGAAGAACGCTTATACCTGCAATCGCAATTAAATCTGAAAGACTTAGCCAAGCAATTAAGACGGCCTAGTGCCCTACTTTCTGCGGCCATAAACCTTAAAAAGGAATGTAATTTTAACGATTACATCAATTCACTAAGAATTAAAGAGTTTTTAAGCTTGGCGCAAGAGGAGGGAAGTGGTTCCTATACCCTATTATCTCTAGCTTTCGATTGCGGTTTCAATAGCAAAGCCACTTTTAATCGCGCATTTAAGAAAGAAAAAGGTTTGAGTCCGCGGGAGTTTTTAAATACAATAAAAGAGGCGCCAAGGCAGTCTCTTTAAGATTAGTGGCATTTAATTTTCGGAGTAATTTAAACTGGTTCTGCCAAAAAAATGGCAGAAAAAAACCCAAATCGCCGGTAATCGGTGTTTTGGGTTTTTGGGTGGAGAATATCGGAGTCGAACCGATGACCTCTTGCCTGCCAGGCAAGCGCTCTAGCCAGCTGAGCTAATCCCCCGTATTTTAGGACGGCAAATATATGGTATTTTTCGATTTATCGAAAAATTTTACCGAAGCCTTTTCATTAACAGTTTACTCGGTCTTTCTTGCGGTTTACAGTCCTTTGTTATTTGATAGCCTGACCTTAAAAGGAAAAAATATCTCTTCATCTGATTTAGTGGAATTTTTAGCGCAGTAGCGATCTACAAAAGCTATTTTTTTAACCAGAAGATGGAATTAGCCATTTAAAAATAAGGGTGTCCATGAATAACCAGCGTGCCGAGTTAATAGGCTAAATATTACATTTGTCAGTCTTAAGCTTTGCCCTTGTGAAACAGTACCTATTACTTTCTTTTTCTTTATTTCTCTTTGGCTCTTGCAGAAATGTTGAACCAGAGCTTAATTTTTACCTCAGTACATCGGGGCAATATAGCATTCCGACTAACACCGTGGTAAATGTTGCTTTAAGTGATACTATTACCAATCTTGAAACGAACTCTGCTACTACCTTTTCCGACAATAACACCAGCGCTGATTTGATAAGTGAAGTTAGCCTGAGTAGCCTCAGTTTGGAACTACTAAATCCAGCAGATGGAAATTTTAATTTCATAGAATCCATCACTGTTTACATTAATGCTGAAGGTTTAGCCGAAAAACAAATTGCCAATTTAGTGGACCCAGACCCAAATGTTAGACAAATATTTCTGCAAATTAATGGTACGGATCTTCAAGATTACCTTAAAAAAGCGCAATATGATATGCGCGTAGTAACCATAACCAAGGCGTTTTTATTCAATGCGGTAGACATCGAGCTTAATAGCCGTTTTTTAGTAAAAGCGAAGCCGCGGGAGTAATTAGCACAAATTATCGTCTTCGCTTATGCTGGCTTTTCTGGCTAATTTGAGGCTGATACGCTACGAATTCTAGCTGAAGCTCTTCGGCTAGCTTCTTAGCGGATGCAATGGCAGCATCTTTATCCCCATGTCTTTGAATTTCTAATTTCTGTCGGTGGTTTTTATTCAATAAGAAAACACCAAAATATACCGCGCTATTCTCAAAGCTAGACATAGCGTAGCTATAGGCTTTGTAAGCGTCTTCGCGCCGCAAGATGCTTAAGTCACAAAATTTTTCCAGACTCTTCCATGACCCAAATTTAAAACCGAAAATATGGCTATAACTGCGGTAAAGCCGCTGTGAAGGATCGAGCTGAATTCCATTATAACTCAGGCTAACAAAAACCCCTATCAAGCTGAAAGCTAAGGCGAAAATTTGAAATAAGGCCGAAAAAAGCCCGATGGCAATTAGCACATAACCTGCATAAATAGTGGGTTTGGGAAAGACCTTAGCTAATTTGAAATCGAGCATCAAGGCTTACTAATTTGGGCTAAAATATAATCAAGGTCTACGTTTTCTTCAAAAAGATCAATAGCGCGCTTAATCTTCCAAGGAGTGTCGCGATTAATTTTAACTTCAATACGTGAAACCTTTAAAACTACCCCGTAGGTATCTAATTCGGTGTGTAATAAAGGCGTTTCGTATTCGTCAATTATGGCATTCGTTTCGTCGCTTACCTCGCCTTCACCGCAAATAATAATGCCACTCAAAGGCCATTCTTCTACATTAGCCTCATTGTTTATATGAATTATTCGCTGTATTGCATTGTCTAATCGATGCGCTCCTACGACTAATAGAAGGTTTTTACGTTTCTCTAATTTGGCACGATCAATAACGGTTCCCGCTAAAACATCGGCCACCTTGTTTTTTAAATTATGGGGGTTGGCAAGTACTTTTCCGAAAATAGCTTTTGCCACAGTACCCATTACCGGATAAGCTAAGGTGCGATCATAAGGCACCATTCCCAAAAGAGGAATGCCAACACTGTCTAAGTATTTTTGCAGGTAAGGACGGATTTTTTCAATCTTATCTTCACGCACTTTATTTACAATAATGCCTAAAATGGGCACTTTTTCTTCCCTAAAAAGGGAGATGCACATATTAATCATATCGATGGTCGAACCTACACCACCCTCGGCAATAAAGATAACCTGAGCGTCTAGCATTTTGGCCACGCGCGCATTAGATAAATTTACCACCGAACCCACTCCTGGGTGGCCGGTACCTTCATGAATGGTAAGCTCCTTACGTTTTTCTAATTCAGCCTTAGCGTTCATTATTTTCTGCGGATAATCGAAGTCTTCCGGATTATCTAAAAAGTCAGTAGTAGCACCCGTACCCAAAATAACGGGGCTATGAATTTCGGGTAGCAGATCAAAGCGGATTAAATCGGCAAACAAAATGGTATCCTTATCTACTTTTAAATCGTTCAACTCTACAAAAGACTGACCAACAGGTTTGCAATAGCCCACGTCTAAACCCAGTCTTTGTAGGCAATAAGCGAGTCCAAGCGTAGAGGTGGTTTTGCCAACATGCTGTTTAGAAGCGGCAACGTATAAGGTGTGGTATTTTTTCATGCTGTGGTATTTTGCTCGCGGGCAGATGCGTTTTTAAAGGGTTTTAAAGGTACTAATTAAGCCTAAATTTTAGAGAGAGATTATATTTTCCTCACATTTTTAAATTACCGAACTTCGCGCTATGCAGGAAAAAATAAACTGGAACAATTGTTATAGCCCCATGCGCTTTGGCGAGGATATCGCTCGTTTCGATGAGCGCTCGGTTTATGAGCGCGATTACGATCGCATTATTTTTTCATCGGCCTTTCGCCGACTGCAAAACAAAACTCAAGTGTTTCCCTTGCCCGAACGTGTTTTCGTGCACAATAGACTCACGCATTCACTCGAAGTGGTTAGTGTAGGCCGTTCTTTAGGGATGATGGTGGGTGAGCGCCTAGCCGAATTACCAGAAATTAAAGAGAACCCCCGTTCGGTGCAGTTCTATCAAGATCAGCTTAAAGCTGTTATTTCAGCGGCATGCCTAGCCCACGATTTAGGTAATCCCGCTTTTGGTCATTCGGGGGAAGAAGCAATTTCCAAGTACTTTTTAGATCGTCAAAACGACCAGGGTTTTCGCTCGGCATTTAAGCCCGGTGAATGGGAAGATTTAACCCATTTTGAAGGAAACGCCAATGCCTTACGCATCTTAACGAAACAGTTCAATGGCCGTTTAAAAGGCGGCTATCAAATTACTTATACTACCCTTGCTAGTATTTTAAAATACCCCTGCGAAAGTTTAGCCCGCGATAAATCTCAAGGGAAGCACCGGTCAAAATTTGGTTATTTCCAAAGTGATGCGGAGGTTTTTGATAAGGTAATTAAAGAGTTTGGCATGTTGGAAGATAGCCGCACGCCACGTGCTTATTTCCGCCATCCCTTCGTTTACTTAGTAGAGGCCGCCGATGATATTTGCTATAGCATTATCGATTATGAAGACGCCCATCGTTTAGGAATATTAAGCTTCGCGGAGGTACGTGATGATTTAATGGCCTTGATAGAAGCCGATGGCAAAAGCGATATGAGTCGTTTGCGACAAAACTTGGAGACGCTACGGGAAGATAAAAACGAATCGGTGGCTTATTTGCGGGCTAAGGCCATAACGGCTTTGGTAAACCGCTGCGCCGATAGCTTTATAGAGAACCGCGAAGCCATTTTAAGGGGTCAGTTTAAAACGAGTTTGATCGATTCCTTAGCCGATTTAAAGCAGGCCTTAAGCATCATCGAAAAGAAGTCTATCGGCAAAATCTACAACCACGAATCAGTGGTGAAAATTGAACTAGCTGGCTTCAAAATTATGAGTGGCCTTATTGAAGATCTAGTAGAAGCGGTGCTAATTAGTGAGGATCAAGCGCAAAAGAGGCATTCCAAAATTCTTAGTTTAATTCCCAGTCAATATAAATTCGCATCAGGCGCAAGCCCCTACGAAAAGGTAATGACGGTGCTGGATTATGTAAGTGGAATGACCGATAATTACGCTTTAGAACTCTACCGGAACCTGCGTGGGATTTCGGTTCCCGCAGTCTAGTTTTAAGAACTCAAGCGTTCGGCGAAATCGAGAAAGGCGGTTAAAAACCCATCTTGGCTACGATCATAACTAGGGTCTACAATAGTCCCTTTTTCGTCTAAAACCTGATCCATTTTACCCACCATAAGCATGCGTGGGTGAGGAAAAGCATTGATAGTGAGGATATTTTGCTGTAGCTGATAAGCCGCTCGTACCCCTCCCATCGCGCCCGTGGAACCGGTAGCCACCCCAATCGGCTTGGCGCTGAAAGGGTCCTTGGCGAAGAGATCGATAAAGTTTTTCAATCCCGAAGAAATAGCACCGTTATACTCGGGGCTTAAAAATATAAAGGCTTCGGTTGCGATTAACTTTTGGTTTAAATCCTGTAATTCTGCGCTGGGATTTTCTAAAAGACTAAAACGCTCCTCAAAAGGAGGCAGAGCCAATTCTGCAAGGTCAATTACTTCTGCTTGATGACCCTTTTCATGGATGGCTTTTTCTAAAGCTAAGGCAATTCTGTGACTGATTCTTCCTGTGCGGGTACTGCTGGAAACGATTGATATTTTCATGGACAAGGGCTAAATTATAGCCTAATTTTTGGGGAATTAAATAACAGCTATTTCTTCGCTTAAAAGCCAGCCTAATTTACCATCGGGTAATTTTATTTTCGACCAATTTTCAAATTGCTCTAAACGCAGAGCTTTGGTGCCTTCGTGTAAAATGAAAACATCATCAGCACTTTCAGACGGACCACTTTTTACATAACTCGAGTCTTCTAATAAAATAACTCCCTGATTATGATTCAAATAGTTTTGGTGGCTCCAGGCCAAGATTAGTGCTAATAACGTGATGCCTAAACCACTAATTATGGTGATAAAACCCAGTCGTAGGTACTGGCTAAAGAGGTAAAGGGCAAATCCAATGGTGGCCAGTAAGAAAGCGAAAAGCGCTACTCTCGCCCAATTATCGGGGCTTAGTAAACTAATAATGGCTAAACGACTCGCTTGAAAAAGGTTTTCGGGCACTTCTTCAAATCGATCGATGGTTTTTTGACGAGCAATTTCCAGGTTATTCTGGATTTCTGCGTCTTGCGGTTTTAGCTTTAAAGCTTTCTCGTAATGCAAAATACTCTTACCAATATTACCTTCTTTAAAATAGGAATTAGCTAAATTATAATGTAAAGCGGCGTTTTCTTTCCCCGATTGTAAAACACTGTCGTAGAGAGAAATGGCTTTTATAAAATCTTCTGCTTGGTAAGCGCGATTTCCTGCTTCAAAAAGTTCTTTTTGGGCCATTAGGCCTGCAGGTAAAAAAAGGAGAATGCTAAATGAAAGTAGGATTAGCTTTTTCATAACTCACCTTCAATTTCGGTTAATAGGGCGCTGGCTTCTCGATAGTCGTTTTGGGCATTCGTCATGGTAGCTTGGGTATAGCGCGCCATTTCTGCTTGCTCAATAATTTTTTCTAAGCGTATTTGAGTAGGGCGGGAAAGGCCGCGCTTGGCTAATTCTTCTAGTAATCTTTCGCGCGATTGTTCGTGAGCTGGCATTTTTAGCTTGTCGGAAAAATAACCCCAAAGGGCCTCCAATAAGGCTTGGTAGAATTCTGATGCTTGATTTTGATCGAGGGCCTTTTTAGCGTTTTTTAGTCGTTTGGCGGCTTTTTTGGCAGCTTTTTGTTCGCGTAAAGCACTGGGGTTGGCACGTTTATTATTCTCTCGGGTCCAAAAGAAATATAGGCCTAAATTAATCAGCAGAAGTAGAATTAAGCTAGCCCAAAAACCTTGGCTCAACCAAAATTGGTCGTCATTTTTTAGCCACCTGCCTGCCTTGGTTTTAATAAATAGAATTTCTTTCGAGATAAAATTCACCTCTTCTTTTTCGTTGCCACCCATCTGGGCTTGACCCGCCAAATTGGGCGAAACTTGGCCACCTTTTACCTTAATTTCGTAGCTGTCGCTACTAATGGTTTCGTAAGATTTGCTTTGCGGGTTAAAATAGCTGAATGCAATCGGATCAATTTTATAGGTGCCGCCGTAACGAGGCACAAGCAAATATTCTATCACTTTAGAGCCTTTCATTCCGTAAGAGCCTACATTACTTCGTTCGGTAATTTCAGGGTCGAAAACCTCGAAGGCTTGGGGAAATTCGGGTTGGGGAATGTCGGCGAGTTTAATATTTCCCGTGCCGTTTATTTCGAGGCGTAGTGTGATACTTTCATCGGTGCTTATTTCGGTATCGCTCAGGCTCACTTTAAAATCGTAACGCCCCACAGCCCCACTAAAATTATCAGGTCTACCTTTGTCGGGAAGCGGCTTAACTTCAATGGTCGGGAAGTCGGCGTTTAGCTCTTCGGTGCTGGAACGGGTAATAGGAAAGCCAAAAAAGTCGCGCCGGCCCGAATTAATGCGAATGGGAACATTTAGGCCAATATTACCCGGTTTCAGTTGGCCCGCTTGCTGCGGGATAAGGACCATTTTTTGTAAATCGGCTGCCACATAGCGCTGACCATTAATATACTCTTCGCTCGTTTCAATGCGTTTTTCGTCAATATTTTCGCGGTAGAAACCTTTAAAATTAGGTTCTTCTCTAAAGCTGTGTTGGCCAATTTCAGTTCGAAAATAAAGCCGGTATCGGGCATAGATGGGTTCACCCTGGTAAACGCTTTGCTTCGAAACAAGACCTTTTAAAATAAGATCTTCATTTTTGGCATTTTGCTGGGCAACTTCCTTTTTCTCACTAACAGTTATATCGATACTCTCCGTGCGGTAAGTTTGTCCACCAGTTTTTATATAAGCAGGGCCAATAGTAAATTTCCCTAGGTTGTTGGCTTGTAAAATATAGCTGTAGGTAAGATTAAAGCGGGTGCCACTATTATCCATATAAGTGCTCACCGAAGTATTAGGTCCACCCAAAACGCTAAAGCCGTTAAAGTCTGGGGCTTGGAAGCTTTCGCCCCTTTGGTTTACCTTAAATTCTACGGCAAAGCGCTGTCCTTGCTGCACATTTTTGCTGGCTACGCTAACGGTAAAACTAACTTGAGCCAAACTGCTAAAGCTTAGGAAAAGTGCAATATAGAAGCCGAGTTGTTTCATTACCAGTCTTTTGCGCTTTTAATGGGTTTGGCTTTAATTTTTTGTTGCAAAAGTTTTTGCTGCAACTTTTCTTCATCGCGGTTTAAAGCTTGCAGCAAGCGCTCAGCGTTTTCACGACTAATTTTATCTTTTCCTTGCGACGGCGATTTATTGGGATCCTGCTTATTGTCGTCCTTTTTATCCTGATCCTTCTGTTGATCCTTCTGGTCTTGATCTTCCTTATTCTCGTCGTCTTTCTTTTGGTCGTCCTTCTTTTGGTCGTCTTTTTTATCCTGATCTTTCTGGTCTTGATCCTTCTTCTGATCGTCTTTTTTATCGTCGTCCTTATCCTGATCTTTATCCTGATCTTTATTCTGTTCCTGTTGCTGCTCTTGCTTTTGTTTCTGTCGAATAGCCTGGCTGAGGTTATAGCGCGTTTCTTCGTCCTTCGGATTTAGAGTAAGAGATTTTTTATAAGCCTCAATAGCTTCTTCCAATTTCTTTTCCTGTAAATGCGTGTTCCCAATATTATGCAAGGCTTCTGCTTGCTCCTCTTTGCTTTCGGCAAGACTTAAACTTTTTTCGTAGGCCTCCAATGCTTCGGCATAGCGCTCTTGTTTGTAGAGTGCATCTCCTAAATTGAAATTGCCTAAGGCCTGGTTTTTTTCCTCTTCACTTAGGGCTCTGCGGAAGGCGACTTCGGCTTCATCAAATTTATTTGCATTATATAGGTCGTTACCTTCCTTAATTTTTGCATTGCTGTTTTGTGCTTGTAAGGTCAAGCCAAGAAGCGTAGCAATGACGGCCAAAAAATTCTTAGTCATCATTTCTTAAAGAGATTTAAATTTTTAAACCACTGAGTTTTACGGTCAAGGATAAACACATCCAGTAAAAGTAAAAGTAGGGCAGGAGCGAGTAACCACTGAAATTGATCTTCGTAATCGGCAAAAAGGCTGGTTTCAAATTGCTTTTTTTCCATGGCATTTATTTCCTCCATCAAAAAGTTAACGCTGCTGCGGGTGCTGTTGCCAGAAACGTATTTCCCTTTACTTTCTTCTGCAATTTCTTCCAGTAATTTACTATTCAGTTTGGTGATAACCACCTCATTATTTTGATCTTTCTTATAGCCAATACGGCGCGATCCGTTCATTTCGGGAATGGGTGCGCCTCTTTCACTACCAATGCCGAGGGTGTATATGCTAATTTGTTGATCGCGTGCCTTCTCAATCGCGTCATCAATACCCTCTTCATGATCTTCCCCGTCGCTAATAATTACGAGTAAACGATTTTTTTGATCGGCATCATCAAAATACTGAGTAGCTAAATCAATCGCTTCTCCAATGGCCGTTCCTTGAGAGGGTATAAGGTCGGTATTGATGCTTTTAAGAAAGAGGCGAGCGGCACCATAATCAGTGGTAATTGGTAATTGTGGATAAGCACGACCGGCGTAGGTAATAATGCCAATACGGTCACTTACCAGCTCATCTAGCGTACGCGAAATAATAAGTTTTGCCCTTTCCAATCGGTTGGGTTGTACGTCTTCCGCCAGCATGCTTTTACTTACGTCGATGGCAAAAACGATATCTACTCCCTCGCGTTGCACTTTTTCCAGTCGTGAGCCAACCTGCGGATTTACCAAGGCAAGTGCTAAAAGAGCTATTATACAAAGCGCTAGTATGAGCTTTAATAGGGGTTTGTTTTTAGAGCGCTCAGGACTAAGTCTTTGCAATAAATCGCGGTCGCCAAAATAGTTTTGTGCTTTTCTTTTCCAAGTGAGAAAAAGCCCATAGAATACCAGTACCGCAGGGATAAGCAGTAACAGGTAAAAGTATTGTGGTTCTTCTAATTGGTACATTAAATGAAGCTTTTTAAGAAGGTATAACGCAAAATTACCTCTAGGCTAAATAGGGCTAGTGCCCAGAGTATGAAAACATCAAACTTCTCGTCGTAGGTATAAAACTTAATTTCTTCTAATTTGGTTTTTTCAAGCGCATCAATTTCATTGTAAATGGCTTGCAGCTTTTCATTGTCGGTAGCACGGAAATATTTACCGCCGGTTTCATCCGCTATTTGCTGCAGTAGTTCTTCGTCTATATTAACCTCCAAATTAGCGAATTGAAAGCCGCCGCGACCATCATAAGCAATGGGCGTGCGGGCCAAACCTTTCGTGCCAACACCTATGGTATAGACTCTAATATTAAATTCCTTGGCCAACTGAGAAGCGGTAATTGGGTCAATTTCCCCACGATTGTTTTCTCCATCGGTTAGTAGAATGGCGACCTTACTTTTTGCTTTGCTGTCTTTTAAGCGATTCACTATGGTGGCGAGGCCCATGCCAATGGCTGTTCCATCTTCAATTAAACCGTGACGAAGACCAGCGAGAGCATTGCGCAAAACGGCATGGTCGGTAGTTAGCGGGGTTTGCGTATAGCTTTCACCAGCGTAAACCACTAGCCCAATGCGATCGGTAGGACGGCCTTCAATAAAGTTTGCCGCCACTTCTTTCGTAGCCTCTAAGCGATCGGGTTTCAAATCTTGCGCAAGCATGGAGGCCGAAACGTCAACCGCCATTACAATGTCAATGCCCTCGGTATCCCGGCTACGACTTTTTTCTTGCGAGCTGCGCGGACGAGCCAAACCGATAATAACAAGACTGATAATGGCCACACGAAAAAAGGGAGAAATAAAGCGTAGCCAGGCCCAGCGGTTGTTTTTTTGATGAGCCAAGAATTCTGTTTCTGGGAAAAGCAGCTCGGGATGACTTTTTCGTTCTTTGAGATAATACCAGATTAGAATGGGTATCAAAACCAAAAGAAGCCACAGAAATTCGGGATTTTGAAATTCGTACTTACTCATTCTTTTCCTCCTTCACTTGTTTAACCTGAGTCTTTAAAACAAAATCTTTAATTGCTTGAAAGGCTTCTTCATTTTCGTGGGCTAAGGCTTGTTGCTTGGCAAATTTCACCATACTACTAAGGCGCAAACTCTTACTTAAAGCGCTGAAATTTTCTGATGCCATCTCTAATTTGGCAATCTTCTCTATCAGTTCCTCTGCCGTGCTTTCCATGGCTTTAAGCGAATATTTTCTTTCTAAGAAATGACGAAGGATATCGATTAATTCAGAGTAAAATTCCTTTTGTTTCCCTTCTTGCCAAAGCTTACGCGCTTCTAGTTTCTGAAGCTCTTGCAAAGCCCATTCTGCGGGAGGTAGACTTGGAATTAGTTCTTTTTGGGGAGCTTTCTTATTGTTGCGCATCCGCTTAAGCAGATAGAAAATAAGTAAAGCCGAGCCAATTATGGCTAGTGCGATATAGAGTATTGGCAGCCATTCAAAAGGCGCATCTTTCGGCCCCTTAATATCGTAAAGTTCCTTGTCTTCTTGGGCCTTTGCTAAGGATACTCGAATTATAAAGCCCTGACTAAAGGCGCTATCACTGCCACTAATTAAGGCCAATCTGGGAATATGAACAAAGCCACTATCAAAAGAGCTAATATTAATATTTTGGCTTAAAGTAAGGCGATCATTTTCGATAAGGCTATCGATAGAGCCTGTTTCTAGGATAACCAGTCCATTGATAGTATCGGGTAAAAAAGGCCATTGATAATTGTCGCCTACGGGAATTTCCGCTTTAAGCTGAAGCTTGATTTGTTCTCCGATTAAGATGCTATTGGTATCTGCTTCAAGCGTAAAGCTGATATTTTGGGCAGAGAGAACGCTGCTGCAGAGGCCAATAAAAAGAAGAATTACTTTTTTCATCGACTGCGTTTTTTAAAATATCCTAATAGCGCTGAGGCGTACGATTGATCGATGCGAATGGAAAGTTCACCTGAACCACTTCTTAAAAAACTCTCCAAATAGTAAGCTTTAGAATCATTAAAACGCTTTCGCAATTTGGCCCGCAATTTATGGGATGAGGTATTTACCCAATGGATTTTGCCGGATTCAGGGTCTTTCAGAGGCAGCAAGCCTAAGTTGGGTAATTCTTCTTCACGCGGATCGAATATGCGAATGCCGGTTAAGTCGTGTTTGCGACTAGCGATTTTTAGGCTATCACGATAACGTGTATCCATAAAATCGCTTAGTACAAATACTATAGCGCGTCTTTTCTGAAAGGCACTAAAAAAGCGGAGGGCCTCGCTGATGTTGGTTTTGGTACTTTGCGGCTTAAACTCGATAAGTTCGCGAATAATACGTAGGGTATGCGATTTACCCTTAGCGGGAGGGATAAATTTCTCTACTTTATCGCTAAAGAAAAGCACACCTACCTTGTCGTTATTTTGAATGGCCGAGAAGGCCAGAGTGGCGCAAATTTCGGTAATCATTTCGCGCTTAAGCTGATTGCGAGATCCAAAGTTCTCAGAGCCGCTTACATCTACTAAAAGCATTAAGGTTAACTCGCGCTCCTCTTCAAAAACCTTAATATGAGGTTCGTTTAATTTGGCAGTAACGTTCCAGTCAATCGCTCTAATATCATCGCCAATTTCATAAGCGCGCACTTCACTAAAAGTCATACCTCGCCCTTTGAAATTACTATGATATTCACCCGAGAAGATATGATTACTCAATCGTCGGGTTTTAATCTCAATGCGGCGTACTTTCTTAAGAAGTTGTTGCGTGTCCATTAGGCGCTAAAAGGCTTTTAGGATAAAAAAAATTGGATTTAGATTTCTAAAATTAAAGACTATGGCACGTCTACGTTATCGATAATCTGATTGATTATATCTACGCTGCTTACGTTTTCCGCTTCTGCCTCGTAGGTGATGCCAATACGGTGACGAAGAACATCTTGCACTACGGCGCGCACATCTTCGGGAATCACATATCCGCGACGTTTAATAAAAGCTTGCACTTTGGCGGCATTAGCTAGAGCAATGCTACCGCGCGGAGAAGCTCCAAATTCAATAAGTGGTTTTAAAGATGATAAGCGATATTCTTCGGGTTTACGGGTGGCGAAAACGATATCGAGAATATACTTCTCAATTTTTTCGTCCATGTAAACCTCTTTTACCACTTCTCGGGCTCTTAAAATGGTTTCGAGGCTAACCACGGGATTTATCTTCTCTTTATTTCCACTTAGGTTTTGACGCATAATTAGGCGTTCTTCCTCCTTTTTCGGGTAGGTAATAACTGTTTTCAGCATAAAGCGATCGCTTTGCGCTTCCGGTAAGGGATAAGTTCCTTCTTGTTCTACCGGGTTTTGTGTGGCCAAAACCAAGAATGGTTTGGGTAGCGGATAGGTTTTTTCGCCAATGGTTACTTGACGTTCTTGCATGGCTTCTAATAGAGCACTTTGCACTTTGGCGGGCGCGCGGTTTATTTCATCCGCTAATACGAAGTTTGCGAAAATGGGTCCCTTTTTAATGGCGAACTCATTGTCCTTCATATTGTAAATTTGGGTGCCTACCACGTCGCTTGGTAAAAGGTCGGGGGTAAATTGAATACGGCTATAGTCTGCCTCAATCGCTTCGGAAAGTGATTTAATAGCGAGGGTTTTGGCGAGACCGGGGACCCCTTCTAGTAAGATATGGCCATTTCCCAATAAGGCAATTAAAAGTCTTTCGAGCATGGTTTTCTGACCGATGATAGACTTGTTCAGTTCCATCATTAAAAGGTCAACAAATCCGCTTTCTTTTTCAATTTTCTCGTTCAATGCTCTAATGTCGATTGAGCTTTGACTTGTATCCATATAGTTTCCTTTAAATCGGTTAGGAATCGGGTTTTAACAGTCCTGCGAATTTGAAGCAAAGGCCTTTAAACACGCGTTAAAGCCTTGTTAAAAAAAGTTTTATAAGCACCTAAATTTCAGGGCTTCCAATTCAGCCGCCGCAAGAAAAGACAATTTCCATTAAAAAGCTCTAATAGATAAGGCTTAACTATAAGATAATACCGGCTGTTTATTCTAAAATATTGAGCACTAACAAACTTACTTAGGATGATAGGTAAATAGAGCGCATCTCATTTCCAGCAGTGTTAAGCCTTTTTTAGCTCTGTGTTAATAGCCTTACTAAGATGTGTAAAAGCTTAAAGCTGAAGCCCTTTTGACTTAACAATCACAATTAAAATTTGCAGCATCAAAAAACCAATGATAATTTAAGATGAAAAAATTAGTACTCTTCTTAGGTCTAGGTGCGGCATTTTATAATGCTCAAGCTCAGACTAATTTTAATCCTGAAATTGATGTGACCAACTGGGAGCCTAGCACTATAATAGTGCCGAGCTCTCCTTTAATCACGCAATATTTATTTATTGGCGGCCACCACAAGGTGCAAACTACCGCAACTTACGGAAACAATGCGGGCGAGGCCTTGGCTAAGCAATGGCACGACTTTATCGGCTTTACACCTGATAATTCGGGCAGTGATTTAGGTTGGATTTCCGTAAACCACGAAATGGTTGTAGCCAATGATTCTATCGGCGACGGCGGTGGAATGAGTGTTTTTAAAGTACGTCGCGACCCAGCCACCGACTCTTTGATTATTGTTGATCAAACTTTAAGTGATGGTCGTCAGGGTAAATTTTTCGCCGTTGATTTTGCTAATAAGGTAGGTGAAACGGGGATGAACTGTGGTGGTATCACTGCTCCTGATGGTAGAATTTGGACCGCCGAAGAATGGTGGAGAGGTTCCAATGCCGATTTAGCAGATCGCGACACGGGCATGTTTACCATCGGCACCGGAACAGCTACTAGCCCAGTTAGTGAAGGTTTTCCTGCTTATAATGGCCAAACAATCGCCAAGTATGAGAACTACAACTTTATGGTGGAAATTGATCCCCGCGAAGCTAAAGCAATACGTAAGCAATATAACTGGGGTCGCCAACCTTTTGAAGGCGGAGCGATAATGCCAGACAATAAAACGGTTTATTTAGGCTCCGATGCTACCCCTGGTTTCTTTACCAAATTTGTAGCTACTACCGCTGGAGACTTCACCCAAGGAACCACTTATGTATACAAGCACGATGCAGCTGCTTCGAAGTGGGTGGAAATTGACAATAGCGACTTGAACAACATGTTAAACTTTGATGCTCGTGCTGTAAGTGCTGGGGCTTCTATGTTTAACCGTATTGAATGGGTAACTGAAATAGGCGGAAAAGTTTACTTTACCGAAACAGGTAGAGATAATCCCGCAGGTGCTTGGGCTGGCGAAAAAGCAGCAGGTGCTGTTTTTGCTCCGCATCATTTGGATAGAGCGGCAGAGCAAAGCCTTGAATTTGGTAAAACTATTAGTCCTGACAGTAGCGAGTATTGGGATTATTATGGACGTGTTATGATGTACGATCCTGCTACTAGCCAAACATCGGTTTTCTTAGAAGGCGGTCCTTACTTTACCTTAGATCCTAGTGTAAGTTCTTATCCTGATAAACACTTATCAAACCCTGATGGATTGAATAAAATCACCATCAATGGTAAAGATTATATGCTTATCAATGAAGACTTAAATGGCAGTTCGAAAGGAAGAACCCCAGCTGGTATTTCAAATCGTACTTGTGAGTTATTTATGTTGGATATGAGCATCTCAAATCCTACTCTTAACGATTTAGTGCGTATTGCAGTAGTGCCTGTTGGCGCAGAAATCACCGGTGCTATTGGTACTAACGATGGAAAGACCATTCTTTTTAATGTTCAGCACCCTAGTACTTCTAACCCATTTCCATTCAACAACTCTTTAACGGTAGCTATTACGGGCTGGGATCAAGTTACTATTGGCTTAGACGAGGAGGCTTTTGAAGGTAAAACTTTCGAGATGTATCCCAATCCTGCTACTCGCACCCTATACTTTAAAGAGCTTAGTGATATCGCAATCTACAATGTGGAAGGTAAGCGCATGAACGTTTACCGTCAGGTACAAGATATTGATATCAGTCACTTAAACCCTGGAGTTTATTATGTACAAAACGCTGCGGGTCAAACCCAAAAACTTTTAGTTAAGTAATCTGCATGTTGTTTAATCTGAGGCTGCTTTGTAATGAAGCAGCCTCTTTTTTAATTTTCAATCGTTCTTTCCAATGCAAAAGTCAAAACTCATTTTTTTAGCTTTAATTCTTATTGGGGTAATAAGTTCTGCATATCGCGCTAAACCTAATCCTGCGCTTGAATTACAGAAAGTTTTTAGAACTAAACTAAGCGAGTTTGAAACACAGTTAGGGGGCTTTAAAACTCAATTGGGGAAACAGAATTTTGACCAAGAAGACCTGCAGGGGGAATTTTTACAATTACGCCTAAGCTTCAAGGAACTCGAACCTTTATTATCCTATTTAAGTCCGCAAGATTTTAACGATTATCTCAATGGCGCACCACTGCCTAAAGTAGAACGCAATGCACCGCGTTTAGTGGTAATTGAGCCTAAGGGTTTGCAAATTTTGGAGGAGCAAATTTTTGCTTCCGCAGATGAGTTTGATATACAAGCAGTTCGAAAATTAACCAAGGAGTTACTGTTTCAATATCAGCAGGTTCAAAGGAGTATGCAATATCTGCGCCTTAGCGATCGTCAGGTTTTTGAAACGATGCGATTGGGCTTAATTCGCATTCTATCCCTTGGTATTACTGGTTTTGATACTCCCGCTGGTCGCGAAGATATGCGTGAGTCAGAGGCTTCATGGCTGGCATTAAGTTCTTTATGCGAGCCTTATTTGCTAATAAATACCAATCAGGCTTTAAGCCAGGAAATAAAGAAGCTATGGCAAGATGGGGTGCAATATTTAAAGTCGGCTCCTAATTTTAAGGATTTCAATCGGGCAGATTTTATCCGTTTGTATTTAAATCCGCTTTACGGCAAGCTATACGATTTGCATGTAGAGCTGGGTTACGAGTTTGCTAAGGAAGTGTACCATGGCGAACTTGCTTTTAATTACGAGGCGCGCTCTATTTTTGGACAGGACTTTTTCAACCCAGCTTATTTTACGGGCTTGTTAAATACCGATCAAGCAATGGCCGATTTAGGAAAGCAGCTTTTTTTCGATCCCATATTAAGCAGCAATTTAAAACGCTCTTGTGCTTCTTGTCATCGTCCCGAATTAGCCTTTACAGACGGTTATCCAACTAGTTTAGCAATAGATGGGAAGAAGCATATTAAACGCAATTCCCCAAGTTTGATTAATGCCATTTATACCGAGAAGTTCTTTTACGATTTAAGAGCCGATCGCATGGAAAGTCAAATTGAGCATGTGATTTTCAACCCTGATGAGTTCGCAAATAATTACAAAACAATTCTGCAAAGATTAAATACCATACCCGAGTATAAAGAAGCCTTTGGCCGGTCCTTCCCTATCTATAATGGGGAAATAAATCGACAAACTTTGTCGATGGCGATTACTGCGTATTTAAAGGAACTGACCGCATTTAACAGTCCCGTGGATCGCTATTTACGCGGGGAAGAGCAAGTGCTTAGCACCCAAGTTAAGCAGGGGTTTAACCTTTTTATGGGAAAAGCCAATTGCGGGACTTGTCATTTTGCGCCTAATTTTAGCGGTTTGGTTCCACCTATGTTTGAGGAAAGTGAGTCTGAGGTTTTAGGGCTTTTGAAAGGACCAGATATTTTGGAGCTAGATGATGATTTAGGTCGATATGCGTCAGGAATTCCCGCTCATCAAGCCGAGTTTTACAAGCATTCTTTTAAAACGGTTAATGTGCGCAACGTAAAGTTTACGGCGCCTTACTTTCACAATGGGTCTTATGCAACCTTAGCAGAGGTCATAGAGTTTTACGAGCAGGGTGGCGGAGCCGGTCGGGGCCTAGATGTGCAGGGTCAAACATTGAGCTCCGAGTCACTAGGATTAAGTAGTGCAGAAAAGGAAGCGCTCATCAGATTTATGGAAGCCTTAAGTGATACGAGCCATACTTTATCGCGGCCCAAGGTGCTTGCTAAATCTACTAATCCTAATTTCAATGCTAGGGAAGTTGGCGGGGAGTATTAATCTGATTTTGAGGATTTCCAGCAGTCTTAGGCCTCGCGTTAGCTCTAGCTGTGCCCGCCAATTTAGGCGCCGAATTAATTTGAAATAATGATTTCGATTGGCATGAAGTGGTCTTTTGACTTTTGTTTCAAAAGTTTATCCCTTCCTATAAGTAAAGCGATTTAGTCTTTTGGTAATGGTATCGCGTAATCTCGCTTTTTAATCTAGGCCTCTTCTCTCATATTGAGTAAATTCGGATTATGTAAGTATTGCTAGTTCAAAAAAAAAGCATCATATTTATTCCGCATTTGAGAGAAAAGCAGCACAATTCCCAAATTTGGAAAAATTATCTCTATTAGGGAATTCTTAAGAAAGCACTTAAAATTTAAGTATCTCATAATTAAGTGTTTATTAATTGGTATCTTGATTGCTTTATACAATAGTTACAGTAATACATAGGTGAAGAAACTTTCGTACATATTAATATTCCTAGCTTTTAGCCTTCTTCCGTCAGCGGTAAAGGCGGCGAAGGTCATTAATGCTGAAATTGTTTTATCAGACACCTATTTCTCTGAGCCTGAGGTTATTGATTTGGAGGGCCGATGGCGCTTTTATTGGAAAGAATTTGTAAATCCCGAAAAGGCTCCTGAGACAAGCGAACGTCCTTTCTTTCTTGACTTTGGAGAGCCTTGGTCAGATATTCCAGAACTACGTAATTCTTATCACGCTAAAGGTTTTGCAAGCTATGAGTTAAATATTGTAAGCTCTCAGGGAACCGATAATTTGGCATTGCGAATACCAGAGTTTTATTCGGCTTATTCCCTCTACTTAAACGGTCAATTAGTTTCTAAAAATGGCGAGGTAGGAAAAGATCTGGCCTCATCGGAACCTTATTGGCTACCTAAAGTGGCGAACATAAAATTAGTAAAGGGTAATAATCGCTTAGTGCTTCATGTTTCTAACTTTGAACATCATAAAGGTGGCACAATAGCTCCGATCAGCATTGGGCCATCGGAAACCATATTTTTTTACAAAAATATGGCGGTTAGTGGTTCCTTATTTATTGCGGGAACTTTAATGATTGCCGCGGTATTTTCCTTAATCGTATATTATTTTCAGAAATTAGATTTTGCCTTTTTATTCTTTGGCCTTTTTGCCTTAACCTACATGTACCGGATTGTTGGCACAGACACCTATATTTTACATGAAGTATTTGGTGGCTTAAATTGGTATACCGCTATTCGCTTAGAGTACCTTAGCTTGTTTCTTAGCGTTATTTTCTTTACCTATTTCTATAAAAATTTAATTGCGCGCCGTGCTCCGGAGTGGATATTTCACACAATTGGAGCAATTTCATTAATAATGGCTTTAAGTGTAATGTTGCCGCCTCAAACTTTTACAGCCTTTATCGATTATTACCTTTTGTTTATTGCCTTAGCACTTCTTGTTACCACTTCATTTTACTTACGAGCCATTCGCTTTAGCCATAGTATGAGCTGGTTTACCACCATTTCTGTTTTGGCATTAATTGGAGTTATGACTTTAAAGCTTTCGGCCTTTTTTGGCTTTGGCACTGGGCATTTGTTCTTTTCCTTTTTTGGTTATATCATTTTTATAATCGCGCAAACCATTGCTTTAAGTCAGCGCTTTGGTTATAACATGCGAATGCACATTACCCAAAGTGAAAGTGCCGTGGTGAGCCAACAAAACTTTATGAACTCGGTAAGTCACGAACTTAAAACTCCCATGAATGCCATTATGGGGATGACGGAGTTTTTATCGCGTTCAAAATTGGATTCTGATCAGCAGGCTAAATTGGAGACCATTCGCAAAAACAGCGAGCAGTTGAACAATTTATTGATGGATCTTTTAAATTTCTCGGCTATCGATTCTGGTTCTTTAAAACTAGAAACGCGCAAATTTGATTTAAAAGCGGTAGTTAATAAAGCCATCGAACAGGCGGGTGCTAAAGATAGTAGTGCGATCAATTTCAAGATGCATTACGATGAAAACATTCCTGAAGAGTTGGCGGGTGACCCCGATCGATTAGGACAAGTGATATACCATCTTTTAGACAATGCCTTTAAATTTACCGAGAAGGGTAATGTTAACTTTTCTATGCAAATGCAAAGCGTAGAAGGCAATTTGGTAAATTTAAAAATGACTGTTCAGGATACTGGAATAGGTATTAAAGGCGAAGACTTAAATAAAGTTGTAAAGGCCTTTAATCAAGGTAACGAGGGCAATACCCGTACGCATGGTGGTACAGGTTTAGGTCTTACCATTTCCTCTAATATAGTTGAGCTAATGGGGGGCGAGTTATGGGTTGACAGTGAATTTGGTCATGGTACTACTGTAGTATGCGAGTTTGTTTTAAAAACTCCTCGCTTAAACTTATCTAAACACGCGCAAGAGCTAAAAGATGAGTACCAAGAAAAAATTGAAGGTCTAAAGATATTATACGCAGAAGATAATCCCATAAATCAAAAGCTTTTGGTTATGATTATGAAGACCATGGGCTATGAGGTAGATATCGCTAATAATGGTTTAGAGGCCTGGGAAATGGCTTTAACCAAGCGCTATCAGATTATTTTCATGGATGTGCAAATGCCTAAGATGGATGGTATTGAAGCCACCAAGCGCATTGTTAAAGATCAGCCTGAACGTCCGATTATTATTGCTGTTACCGCTAATGCTGAGGTGGCAGATCAAAAACGCTGTATTGAGGCCGGTATGAATGATTTTATTCCCAAGCCTTTTAATGCCAAAATGCTGAAAGACGCGATTAAGAAATGGCAAGGACTCCTTCTTTATATGGAAGAAGATTCGCGTGAGGACAATCTTCGCGTTATTTCTTAAGGTGATTTCCAGGCCTAATTAGGTTCCCAGACTCCAAATAGATAGCCCAAACTAGTTTTTTATTTTAGCTTCCGAGGCCTTTAGCATTAATCACTTTTCCTTCTGCAATTAAAAAAACCTGCGTACCCTTCCTTGCTTTCATGGTGTATAAACCGGTGAAATCTCCAAAAGCGGGCAATATTCCTCCTCTTTCTTCCAAGAAAAAACAGGGTAGTCTTAAGCTTTGCTTGGCCATTCCTTTTAGGCTTACGCCAGGATGAATGTGACCACACAAATTGTAGAATCCTTCAGGAGCTTCTTCGGGTTCATGACTTAACCAAAATGGCCCTAAAGGGACACTTTCTAAATGGCAATGCAATTGGGCTTCGTGATAATTGGCGGCCTGAAGTATGTCGTGATTACCGCTAATCAAATGAAATTCGCAATGGGGGAAGTAAGCAATAGTTTCCATAAAGCTTAACCATTCATTATTCATTGTAGAATGAAAGAGATCGCCTAAAAAATAAAGTGCCTTTGGCTGTACTTGCAGTAGTAAATCGAAAAGTCTTTGGTAATTATTTTTCTGCGCCTCGGCGGGAATAGCAAGGCCTTCTTTTCTGAAATGACCAATCTTACCAAAGTGTGTATCGGCAATAAAAAGTGTGCGCTTATCAGGCCAGTAGATGGCTTTTTGTGCTAATAGCCATAGTTCTTCACCAGCCAGAGTAATGCTTTCCTTCATCTTTGTACAGAAGTATCGTCGTGAGTTAGAGGGGCAAAATTAGTCTTTCCCTTGGGCCGCTCCTAAACAAATAGTTCACACAATATTGAATTAAGGTTTAGAGCTGCTACTAAGCTGCTTTTCATTTTCTCCTATGGCCAAGATTGAAGGGTCTAAGGGAATTAATCGTTTGTAATGTTCATAACGCAAAAAGATATCGCGCACGTAACCATAAGGTTCTTCACCTCGCACGGGCCCGTATTTTACTAAAGGATCGCTGTAGTAACGGTATTCGCCCATTTTACGTAGCCAAACTTCAACATTGGCATCGTACTGTAATGAGTCTTTCCCATCTTGGGAACAGAGTCTTTGGGCATCTAGTAAATGTCCATAACCGCAATTATAAGAGGCAAGGGTGAATTTTATGCGTTGGGTAGAGTCTTTTATATTTTCAAATTTATCCCAAATGTTTTTTAAGTAGCGTGTTCCCGCCTCAATGTTTTGTTCGGGATCGTAAACATCTTGTAATCCCAAGCCTTCCGCAGTGCTGGGCATTACCTGCATTAGTCCTCCAGCTCCTGCCCAAGAGGTAGAACTGGGGTCAAAGCGCGATTCTTGATAAACGACAGAGCTTACTAAACGCCAATCCCATCCTAGTTTTTCCGCATGCCTGCGAATTAAGGTGTCAAATTGACTAATCTGACCACTATTCTTGCTGAAAAACTCGCTTTCTACGCGGCGTTTGTAGGATTTTTTGTGGACATAATATTTGTCGTAGATGAAATGATAAACATCTGTTTTACGAATCTGATTTACCCATTGATTAACGGTAGCTAAGAACTCGGGACCATTATTACGCACACCCCAAGCAATACGTTGTGAAAGGCTAATAGGGGTTTCCACATCTAAAATAGGGTAATATGTTTGATTGATTGAAGCTAAATTATAATCAGAAACGGTGTATTTGATTTTACCGTCTACTACCATTTTTATCAGGTCTTCTATATTGTGGTTTCCCAGAACCGTGTCGAGATAAATGCTGCCACCAATCTCTTGTTGCAGGTTTATCATACGTTCGTAATAGGAAGATTTGCGATGCAAATGCACCGTGTCACCAATTAGTTCAATGGCGTCTTTTACTAATGATTTGGAGATTTTATGTCGCGGTAATTTGCGCCAGTTAGTCGGCTTTCTTTGCACTAAGGCTTGATGGGTAGTGTAGAGGTAGTCGGTGAAATTTATGAGCTCCTTACGAGGTTCAGTTATAGTTAAGCCGTAAGTTATAATATCGCCTTCGCCTCGGTTTAAAAGGTCAAATACTTCATCGATATTTGAGGCGAGTACAATTTCCAATTCTAAACCAAGATGATCCGCTAAGCGCTTTACTAGTTCATATTCTAAACCCATCGCTTGACCGCGATACAAAAAATAGGAGGTAGAGCTATAAATCATTATCGCTCTTAGTTTTCCTTCTTCCGCGATCTCTTTTAGATCTCTCTTTACAATGGGACCGTCTAATTCTGTTTTAGGACGACGTGATTGCGAAGAGCTGAGGTCGCTTTGATTACAAGCAGCGAATGCTAGAATAAGAATAAGAACTCTTATAATTTTTAGTTTTTCCATAGGCTGATAAGACCAGCTCAAAATACTAATTTAAGACCGAACTCACGTTATTTTATAAATGAAGGTAATTTCAGAGCGCATTTTGCCATAAAAAAAAGCTGCCTGAACAGGTCCAGACAGCTTTCTTAAAAATTTAGTAGGAAGCGGTTTACTTCATTTCTGAAGCTTTAGTCGCCTCTTCTTTTTTAGCCATGGCCGCTTTCGCCTTGGCACTTGGTTCTTTCGTTTCGTGGATGATAGTCATCTCTCTAAGGAGGTTATGAGCTCCAGCATATTTCTCGATGATGAAAAGAGTGTAACGAATATCTACTGATATGGTACGCTGAATTTCGGGCTCAAAATAGATATCGCCACTCATCGCTTCCCAGTTACCATCAAAGGCAGTACCGATAAGGTGGCCTTTGCCGTTAATTACGGGGCTACCAGAGTTACCACCAGTAATGTCTGTGTTATGAATGAAACAAACTGGTAGTTCCCCTTCTGCATTAGCGAAACGACCGAAATCTTTGCGCTTGATAAGCTCTTCTAATTTGGTAGGAACAACAAACTCAGGATCGTTGTTATTCATTTTCTCTAAAATCCCTTGAGCAGTGGTGTAGTGCTTGTAATGAATCGCATCACGACCGTCGTAGCTACCTACAGTGCCGTAGGTTAAGCGCATAGTGCTATTAGCATCGGGAGCATAGTTTACATCAGAATTCATCTCGCGTAAGCCTGCGGTGAATAAACGGTAAGCTTTTTCAAGTTTGTCGCCGTTTCCTTCGTTGTCGCTGCTTGCTTGGTAAGCGGCATAAAGTCCTTCGCCTAAAGCGATAGCGGGATCTTTAGTAAGAGTTTTTGCTTTGTGCTTTTCTAAATACTCCATTAACGACTCTTTCGAGCGAAGGATAGATTTGGAGAAAGTTTTGGAGGCATATTTTGCGTAATCACCTTTGTACTTATTGGTGATTTCTCTCAAAATCTCCGGTTGTTGATCTACCTCAATATCTTGCGCATAAAGAGCCATTAGTTTAGCTGTCATCTCTTCATCTAGGGCAACGTTATAATCCTTGTAGAACTCATCCGCCGAAGATTTAAGCGCATCGATAACTGCGTCCATGCGTTTTTGCATGGCTTCTTTTTCTTCGCCTTCGGACTCCTCAGCTTTTTCTGCAGCCGCAAAATAGGCTTGCATCGTACGGTTGAAACGCAATCCTTGTAAAGCAATTTCGGGACCCGAAATACCCGCTTCACGAGCGTAAACACCAGCAGTAACGCCAGCATCGGTTGCTTTATAGGCTTCGTCGAACATAGTTAGCACTTCGCCGTATTTAGCTTTGCGATCGGCATTTTGGTTTACCCAAGCTTGGAATTTATCTTCAATAGCTTTCTTTTTTTCGAATACGCCATTGCTTTGTAATTGAGCGGTTTGACCGATATAATATTTCCAGTAATTAGAAACGCGAGCATATTTAGACGCGTATTGAATACGAGTGCCTGCATCAGCGCTCATGTACTTTTTCATTACGTCTAGCTTGAGGTCGCGAACGCGCACCACGGCAGGTCCGTATAAATCAACGGCTTGCTTAACTCCGTAGCTGCTTAAGTAGCGATCTGTGCTACCTGGATATCCCATTACCATGGTAAAGTCTCCGTCTACAACCCCATCTAGGGAAACCGGTAAATGATGCTTAGGCTTTAAAGGAATGTTTTCGGTAGAATATTCTGCTGGTTTGCCGTCGGGACCACTATAAACGCGGAACATAGAGAAATCACCAGTATGACGCGGCCACATCCAGTTATCCGTGTCACCACCGAATTTACCCACTGCTTCAGGAGGCGTTCCTACTAAACGCACATCATTAAAGGTTTCGTAAACGAAAAGGTAAAATTCATTGCCGTGAAAGAAAGTTCTCACATTGGCATCGTAGTGCGTGCCTTCAATGGCTTCGTCGGCTAATTTTTTACCAATTTCAGCAATCGCTTTATTGCGATCCGCTTCACTCATGTCGTCGTTCAACTCAGGTAAAACCTTATTGGTCACATCTTCCATACGCACTAAAAAGCGTACAAATAAGCCTTCGTTTGGAAGTTCATCTTCCATTTTATAAGCCCAAAAACCGTCGGTTAAATAATCGTTTTCTGTGCTAGAGTGCGACTGAATTTGTCCGTAACCACAGTGGTGATTGGTAAGGATAAGGCCTTTAGAAGAAATGATTTCACCCGTGCAAAATCCACCAAAAGAAACAATAGCATCTTTTAAGCTACCGTTGTTCACATCGTAAATTTGTTCGGGTGTTAGTTGAAGGCCATTTGCCTTCATGTCAGCGTAATTGCGGCCTAATAAAAGCGGCAACCACATTCCTTCATTTGCTACCGCCGGAAGAGCGAGGGCAATAGCCAAGAAGAAACTCAATAGTTTTTTCATAATTCTGCTAGTTTAATTTGAGAAGCGCGAAGGTAGTTAATTGTATTTTTTTGGAGAGACATTTTATTGCGCTGTTTCCAAGCCTTTAAAATCTGGTTTATAAGTCTATCCTCGCTCAAGGCTGAAGCGCAGAACTGAATTAATACCTTTGCTTAAAAGCAGATGTGGTTATGAAAAAAAAGGAGCTAAAATTCAATTCATTAACCATTCATGGAGGGCAGAGTTTCGAGGAGACAACGGGAGCGGTAATGCCGCCTATCTTTCAAACTTCAACCTATGCGCAAACTGCGCCTGGTGTAAATAAAGGCTATGCTTATTCGCGCAGCGCCAACCCTACTAGGCATGCATTAGAGAACTCTATCGCTAGTTTAGAAGGGGTGGAGTATGGTTTGGCCTTCGGGAGTGGTTTGGCGGCAATTGATGCGGTAATTAAGTTATTGCAGCCTGGCGATGAGCTTATTTCTACCAACGATTTATACGGTGGCACTTACCGCCTGTTTACCCAGATCTTTGAAAAATACGGTATCAAGTTTCACTTCGTACCCATGGGTCAGGCCCAAGATGTGATGCAATATATTAATGCCAATACTAAACTCATCTGGGTGGAAACCCCTACTAACCCGATGATGAACATTATCGATATTAAAGCAATGAGTGCCGTGGCGAAAAATGCCAAGGCCTTATTAGTGGTGGATAATACTTTTGCTACGCCATATTTACAGCGACCAGTTGAATTGGGTGCCGATATCGTGATGCACAGTGCCACAAAATACCTCGGGGGCCATAGTGATGTGGTGCTCGGCTGTTTGGCGGTAAAGGACAAAGAGGTGGCAGATCAACTGTATTTTATTCAGAATTCTAGCGGCGCCGTTTGCGGGCCGATGGATGCTTTTTTAACTTTAAGAGGGGTAAAAACTTTACATGTTCGTATGGCGCGCCACTGTGAAAATGGTAAAGCAGTGGCAAACTTTTTACGCCATCACTCCAAGGTAGAAGCGGTTTATTGGCCAGGTTTTGAAGACCATCCCAATCATGCCATAGCTAAAGCGCAAATGAAAGATTTCGGCGGTATGGTTAGCTTTAGGGTAAAGGGCGATCGATTAGAGGATGCCGTAAAAGTTGTTTCCAATTTGAAATTAATTACCCTAGCCGAATCCTTGGGTGGCGTAGAATCTTTAGCGGGCCATCCCGTTACTATGACGCATGCTTCTATTCCCAAAGCAGAACGTGAAAAAGCGGGTGTTACGGATGGTTTAATTCGCTTAAGCGTTGGAATTGAGGATGAGGCGGATTTATTAAATGATTTAGAACAAGCGTTAAACTAAAAATTATGATCAAATTTTTCATCACGGGTACAAGCTCAGGTATTGGTAAGGCTTTAGCAGAAAGAGCTTTAGCGGAAGGACATTCGGTAACGGGTTTTAGCCGTAGAAATGTTATTGAGCACCCAAATTACAAGCATATTACCATCGACTTAGCCGACTTAAAGGCCTATCATAATATTGGCTTTGAATGCAGTAAAAATGTAGAAGCCATAGTTTTAGTGAACAATGCAGGAACTTTAGGCCACGTTAAGCCGGTGGCAAAATTAGACCCCGATCGAATAGATAGCAGCTATCGCATTAATATTATGGCTCCAACGGTAATGAGTCATTTGTTTTTGGAAAATTTAGCGAAGTCCCCATGCCCGAAAGTTATTATTAATATTTCCTCGGGGGCAGGATCGTACCCAATCAAAGGTTGGAGCACCTACTGTGCTAGTAAAGCTGCTATTGATATGTTTAGCGAGGTGCTATCGATCGATCATCCCGAGGTGCGCAGCTATGCCATATCACCTGGTATTGTAGATACCGAAATGCAAGGTGAAATTCGTCGTTTAGCCAAAAGCGACTTCCCCGACGTAGACCGATTTGTGGAGTATAAGCGTAAGGATGAATTAGCTTCTGCTGATACGGTTGCCGCCAAGCTAATTAAAGTTATTCAAAATCCAGAAGACTTTAAAGAAGTCCGCCTTTCTTTGCGGAATGTAGATTTGTAGCACAATAGGCAAACTGTATAATCGCAGGCTATTTATAAAAGGTTTGAAGCCTTATTTTTCTTTGCAATCACTTTTTCAGGTCGAACTTATGTTAAAAGTACCTTAAAGCGCTTAGGCTTATTAAACCATTTGTCTTTTCTTTATTCTAAGGGGTGAATTTAAAATTAAGAAAATGAAAAAGTTAGTAGCCCTTTTAGGTTTGTCACTCCTCTTCGTCTTACCCAGTTTTGCTCAAAATAAGGAAGACCGATTTAAAGACCATGACCCACAGGAAATGGTGGATAAGATGATAGCAAAGATGACCGAGAAATTGGATTTAACGGAAGCGCAGCAAAAAGAAATAGAGCCCCTATTGCTCGCTCACCATCAGAAAAAAATGGAGGCTCGTAAAGGTGAGCAGGCCGATCGTAAGGAAATGGCCGAAAAAATGAAGGCCATTTTAAGTCCCGAGCAATTTGAGGAGTTCCAACAGCACTTTAAAAAAGGGGCTAAAATGCGCAAGAAAAGAGGCGGAGAATTACCTACCGAAACTCCCGAGGATTAAGCAGATATTTTGTTCTAATTTACAAATGGTCAGAAGAAATTTTGGCCATTTTTTTTGCGCTAAATTCTGCGCGCCATTTTTCTATTTTTTGCATCATCTTGTTAGAAGCCATATACCCGAGATTAGCCAAAAATTAAACCTCAGCCTGATCTTCGCATCGAAGACGGAAGTAAGTAGGCTCCAGTTTTTCGTAAAAAGCTAACAAATGTTAGCTTCCTTCTAAGCCTTCTTTAGTAATTTGCGGTGTTTTTAAAATCCGAAAAAATTACAACTACCATGTCTAACATGCCAGATAAATTAGAGCTGCTAGAAGCGAAAATCGCTGAAGCTCAAAAGGGTGGTGGCGAAAAGCGCATCGCAGCCCAGCACGCTAAAGGAAAATTAACCGCCCGAGAAAGAATTCACTTTTTGTTAGACGAAGGAAGTTTTGAAGAAACCGGAATGTTAGTAATGCATCGTTCGGTGGATTTCGGTTTGGATAAACAGAAAATTTTAGGTGACGGTGTGGTAACCGGTTTTGGAACAATCGACGGACGTTTGGTTTATGTTTTTGCCCAAGATTTCACGGTACTTGGCGGCTCTTTGGCCGAAGCCCATGCCGAGAAAATTTGTCAAGTAATGGATCTTGCCATGAAAAACGGAGCGCCCGTTATTGGTCTCAACGATTCAGGCGGTGCTCGTATTCAAGAAGGAGTGGTATCCCTTGGTGGCTATGCCGATATTTTTTATCGCAATACTAGAGCGAGTGGCGTTATCCCTCAGCTTTCTGCTATTATGGGGCCTTGCGCAGGTGGTGCGGTTTACTCTCCCGCATTAACCGATTTTATTGGCATGGTAGAAGGAACCAGCTACATGTTTGTAACAGGACCAAATGTTGTAAAAACAGTAACCCACGAAGAGGTTACCGCTGAAGAATTAGGCGGTGCATCAGCGCATAGTACTAAGTCTGGCGTTACCCACTTTACCTACGCAAACGAACTGGCCTGTATAAACGGCTTCCGCAAATTATTGAGCTATATGCCCCAAAACTGCGAAGAAGACGCTCCTTCTTTACCCTATGAGGCAGGCGATGAAACGCGCGAGGTTTTAAATTCCATAATTCCCGATAACCCCAATCAGCCTTACGATATCCGTGAGGTTATTGACGGCACGGTAGACGAGGACAGTTTTTTAGAAGTACATAAAGATTTTGCCCAAAATATTGTAGTGGGATTTGCTCGCTTAGCGGGAAAAAGCATTGGTATTGTGGCCAATCAGCCCGCCTATTTAGCAGGAGTTTTAGATATTGATTCTTCTACTAAAGCGGCTCGTTTTGTGCGCTTCTGCGACAGCTTTAATATTCCACTATTAGTATTTGAAGATGTGCCCGGTTTCTTGCCTGGAACAGACCAGGAATGGAATGCCATTATTACCAATGGAGCTAAATTATTATATGCCTTTAGCGAAGCTACTGTACCGCGTATTACGGTTATTACTCGCAAGGCCTACGGCGGAGCTTATGATGTAATGAACTCTAAGCACATTGGCGCAGATATGAACTACGCTTGGCCATCGGCCGAAATTGCAGTTATGGGTGCGAAAGGCGCCGCGGAAATCATCTTCCGTAAGGAAATAAAAGCAGCAGAAGATCCCGCCGCAAAATTAGCAGAGAAGGAAGCCGAGTATGCCGAAATCTTCGCCAATCCTTATCGCGCCGCCGCTCGTGGTTATGTAGATCAGGTTATTCGTCCCGACGAAACCCGTCAGAAATTAATCAAAGCGTTTAAGATGCTAGAAAATAAGGTGGATAGCATGCCGAAGAAGAAGCACGGAAATATTCCTTTATAGTCGCCGCAATTTTTTTCCTTTGCTTTAATTCTTAAGTCATGGGGAAATTGTTACGCTATACATTATTATTTATGTGGGGGACCGCTCTTTGGGGGCAGTCCCCTTCTGCATTTATAAAGGATTTAAACTTGGCAGTAGACACCACTGAGTATCGCTGGCCGCAAGATTTGAAGCGCTTTAATATGCAGAATTTCTTGATGTTTCAATACAACGATGCTTTAACATTAGCCCAAGTTTCTTTTAAAAATGTTAATAGCGCAAAGGGCTTTCGCCTGATGCCTAGCATTGATTATGCCGTGGTAGATAGCTTTAGTAGCGGTGATGAGCAACAATATAAGATTCGTTTTAGTGATTTGAATAATAGCGACTTCCTCGCCTTGAAATTTAAAAGTAAGCGAGGAGATGGGCCGCAATTTCAGATTCCTCTGTTGGCGGTACACCCTACCTATTTTGCATTTTATCCCAAAGATGACGTGCTGTTTATTGGCGAAGAGAAAGTATTTGAAATCATTACCAATAATGCTGATAATCTGGTTTTAGAGCAGCGTTGGCAAGAGAGCGAAGGCATAAAGTACCGCTTTTCGCGGGATGGCAGTAGGGTTTTGATACATCTGTCGGCCTTGCAAGCCGGCAAACAAATTTTAAACTTTAGCTTGCAAACTAAGAAGCCTATTTTAAAGAAAGGCAATCTGGTTTTCAATCTTCCTGCCGCCGAGCAGGAGTTTGCCGTAAAAACGAGTCGTCTGGCATTTTTAGACGTAAAGCAAGAAGACTATACTTTGGAAGTTGGTCAAAACCGAGCTTATGAAATTCAGCTGGAGGATCATCCTTTCTTGGCCATGGGAAAAACCTATCGCATCGAAAACCAAGAGGAAAAGGGCGGTCCTTTAATAGGGGAGTTATACACCAAAAGTAAACTCAATAATAATAAGGTTTTATGCCTGCTGCGCCTTTATGCTTACCACCGGAAATCGGAGGGTTATCTTTATATAAAAGATGGCGATAAGGCACGTTTTATTACCAATTTCAACAGTAATCCAAAAACTGAAATTACCCGCATCTCGCTGCAGCGTGAAGGAAAAGACTGGCAGGAGGGAGCGGTGGTTTATCCGGGTGAGAATTTAACAGTTAAGCTAGAAGGTAAGTCTTTGCACTTAGGTGAAATTACTTTTTATGGGGCCGCGATTTTAGAGGGCGACACTTTGGTGCGAAACGCCAATGAAGCATTTTTTAGGCTGCAAATTCCTATGAATTTAGAGACTCGGAGTATAGAGATTTTCCAAAATGGTAACAGCTTGGGTAAATCGCTGCAATTGCGAGATTACCAAAAAGCACGGTCTTTTGATTTTATTGATATCCGCTTGGGCTTACAACGCTACCAATTGAATGAATTGGCCAAACCGATTTTTTACGATAAGAGTTTGGCAGACATTTTAATAAGCTTTGACCCCAAAAAAATTGATGTAGTAGACGGCCTCCATGGTAAACAATATTTGAAGCTGAAAATTAAGATTAGCAATAAGAGTGGCGCTTTAATTGAGCTGCAAGAAATTGAGAATATTGTTATTTGCCCGGCCTCTAACTCTCCCCGTTTTAAATTTTATAATGAGAAGGACTGCCGCTATGAAGATCTAAACCTTAATGAGGTTATTAATAGTAAAACCTACGATTTACCCGAGTGGGCCACCATCGATTTAGAGTTTAGTCATCAGAAGGATAAACACGCTGGAGAAGGTTTTACCAAGAAAGTGCGGATTTATTTAGAGCGGAAGATTAACTACAATATTGATGTTTCATTTCCTGCGGGCTTGCTAATCTTAAAGGCAGGTGAAAACGACTTTTCAAATTTTGGGGGAATTAGCTTTGCGATGATGGCGCAGATGAGTTTTTATCATCCTCGCAAGGTGGCCAAACTTCAGCCTTTTAAATTGGGGGCGGGTTTTATTGCTTTAGATGCCTTTAACTTTTCCGAAAATAGTGACAACCGTGATGTAGGTTTGGTATTTCTAGGTTCTCTTTATCCAACGTCAAGTGAAAACCGTTTGAGTTTCCCAATATATGCGGGCTATGGTTATCTACTCAAGCAGAAAAAAGGATTCTTTTTAATTGGACCGGGTATTCGGGTGAGACTCTAAGTTATTGTTCTTTTAACTGTTGTTGAAAACTTTCGCAGATTAACTAGGGGTTATGTGAAATTTAACTTTCTCCAATAAAACATTTTGTCGTTATTGCAGTTAATAAAGTGTCATAAGTACATTATTAGGGGGAGCTTTACTTTTGTAATCTCAATTTAGTGTAATGAAGAGTCAGTGATAAACGGTATTTTTAGGAGGATACCGTTTATAACTAGAATAAATCACTATCTATTTTCAGAGCATAGCCCCCATTGCCTAAATGTCTTTGACAAATATTATTAACATCTAAAAATCTGGGGGAGATGAAAAGAATAATTGAAACAGGACTTTTGGTCCTTGCCATAATGGCGTCATTTTCGGCTTTTAAGCCAAATGAAATATTGTCATTAGGAAAGAAAGCGCCCATGGTAGATTTGCCTATGGCCGATATAAGTGGCAAAGAAATAACGCTTAGTCAACTAAAGAAGGAGAAAGGCTTATTAGTAATTTTTAGCTGTAATACCTGTCCTTTCGTTTTAGCATGGGAAGACCAATACCCTGCTTTGAACGAACTAACAGCGAAGTATGATATCGGAATGGTATTAGTAAATAGCAACGAAAAGAAGCGCCAAGGTGATGATAGCATGGAGGAAATGCAAAAACATGCCTCAGAAATGAATTATAATTTGCCTTATGTAATTGATTCAAATAGCAAATTGGCCGATTCATTTGGAGCGAAAACTACACCCCATGTGTTTCTATTCGACGGTGACATGAAACTAGTTTATCGCGGTAGCATTAACGATAAATATGAAAATAAGTCGAAAGAAGCGAGCAAGCATTATTTAAAAGAAGCTTTGGAACAATTAAACGCGGGCGAAGAAATTTCTAATAATGATACCCGCGAAATAGGTTGCTCCATTAAAAGGGTTTAATCCTTTCAAAGACCTCTCAAATAGGCGTCCTGATTTAATTAGGGCGTCTATTTTTTTGCTACAATTTTGCCGATTCATAAACTATAGGTAATTACAGCTTTAATCTATTAAATGTAGCCGGAGAGCTTAAACGCCTTATTTACCCGGCTTTACCCTTAGATTAAAATCTGCTTTTTACGCAAAAGATATCTTTGCGGATATGCTACCTTTGCAAAAATTCGAGCGATGAAAATAGGCGTAGTAGTATTTCCAGGTAGCAATTGCGATCACGACATGATTTATACCCTTCAAAATTTAGGTCATGAGGTGGTAGAGCTTTGGCATAAAGACACCGACTTAAAGCAAGTGGAAATGGTGGCCATTCCTGGCGGATTCTCTTATGGCGATTACTTACGTTCGGGTGCTATCGCTAGATTTTCACCCATTATGGATTCGGTAATTGATTTCGCTAATGCCGGTGGTTATGTACTTGGCGTTTGCAACGGTTTTCAGGTTTTATGCGAAAGTGGTCTCTTACCAGGAACCCTCTTACACAATACCAGCCATACCTTCGTTTGCAAGAATGTACATTTAAGTCCCGCTAGCAAAACCGCCGCTATTTCAGCCAATTTAGATACGGAACGAACTTATAAAATCCCCGTAGCGCACGGCGAGGGACGTTACTATGCTTCAGATGAAGTACTAGATCAATTAGAAGCCAACGACCAAATTCTGTTTCGCTATGCTTCCGCAGATGGCCATATAAGTGAAGAGGCAAATTTTAATGGTGCTTCTCGTAATATTGCTGGAGTTTGTAATGCCGGTAAAAATGTATTTGGCATGATGCCTCATCCAGAAAGAGCCGCAGATATTAATTTAGGCAATGAAGATGGCCGTCTTTTATTCGATAGCCTTTTTAGCAATATCAGCGCCACTGCTCAGGCTTAGAGCTCTTTTTCTACTCTAAAGTTGATTAGCATTTCTGCGCCTAGTTTATTCTCATTCTCCTTGAGAATGGAAAATCCTTGTGCTAGAAAGAAGGGCTTAGCCATATAGCTTACATCGCTGTATATTTTCGTAGCGCCGCGTTTCTTCGCTTCCGCTAAGATGGCAATATACAGTTGCTTCGCGTATCCTTTACCTTGTTGATCTTGGCTTACATATAGAAAATCGAAATAGTCTTCACCTCTTAAGGAAGCAAAGCCCATCACTTCATTTTCTACTTCTAGTAGTATAGTATATGTTCTTTTATCAGCCCCAGCCAACGCGAGGAAACATTGGCTCTATCGCTCCAAGCCTTTAATTGCGCCTCGGTATAATGATCTAAGCCACTCTTCAAAATAGAATCTCGGAAGAGCTGCTTGAGCTTTCCGAGATCCTTCATATTGGCGTTTCGTATGGACACAAATGGAGGTATTAGGCCCTTACCTGAATTTTGCGGCTAACTAGCGTACTACCTTTTCTTAGATTTAAGATATAGGTACCCGACTTTAAATTGGGTAATAAGATTCTTTTGCTACCGCCTGCTTCTTTGGTCCAGCGATCTCTTACTATAGACTGTCCTTGAAGGTTATATAAATTAACTTCCCAAATACCTTCTTCTTGCCCATCTATTGTAATAAAATCTTTGGCAAGGGTGGGGTAGATATTAAATTCAGGACTAGTTTTCACAAGTGCTGGCTCATCTATGCCAATGCCACCAGCAAACTGGGCTGTATAAACGCCTCTGCCATGCGTGGCGGCCATAATGGTATAATCGCTCATTCTTAATTGCAACATATCTACTCTAACGTTGGCCAGTCCATTGTTGGAAGGAACCCAATTGGGAGAAGCATCCATAAAATTGCGCGTTTCCCAAACCCCAAGCTCAGTAGCAAGGATAACATTATTGGAATCGCGGGGATTAAAGAGCGACCATCTTACGGGCATATCGGGTAAATCACCTTCCTTTATTACCCAATTTTGCCCACCGTCGTTGGTGTAAAAAACGGAGGGAATTCCATAATTCGAATAGGTAATTAGTAGCTCATCTTCGCTTCTGCCAACCTGAATACAGCTTAAATAACCCGCTGGGAAATTAGAGCCAGTAAGCTCAGTAATAATTTCGGGCTTGCTGCCATCGGCATGATCTACCTTAAATAGTTTCCCGGATCCACCCGCCACGAATACGGTACTAGCCGTATCAAAATAGGGAGAAACCTTAATATTAGTAGCGCTTCCACCCAACTGGCGAATTTCTAAATCCTCTTCTATATGCGATGCATTTACCGCACTGTATCGATAAATATTACGTGCATTTTTACACGCATAGAGTATGCTTAAATCGGAGTCGTAGTCGGCGGGGTTAATAAAACGGCCATCGCTGTTGTTAATAAAGCGCTGACCGAAAGAATTGCCACTGTTAAAGGAACGCCAGTAGGCATTGTAAACGTAGCTGGTAATATGGAAGTTAGAGGATATTTCATCAATAAAACAATAGGCACCATCGCCGCCGGTGGCGCGATCAGTAAGACCTAAGCCTGTTTGACTAAATCTTTCGGTTCCATTGTCTTGCGATCCCGCTAGCATAACATTAGAGCCCGCACGCGGGTCAATTGCTCCCGCATAATACTGGGTAACATTATAGGCAGCATTGCGATCGCCAAAGGAAGGGAAGGCGGAGTTAAAATTGCTAGAGTAAGCCACCCCACCATCACTACCGCTTAAAATTTCACTGGAAGAGCCAGGTTTAAATATAAATTCATGTTGATCGGCATGCACATAAGGGTAACCAAAGCCGCCATACCAATGGGAAACTTGTTGCCAGGTATTACCTGTGTCTTGGGAACGGAATAAATTAATTCCACCTACCACTACTACGCTTTCGTCATTAGGATCTACTTGGGCAATTAAATCGTACCAAGCTTGACCACGAGTGAAATCACTAGAAGGAATACCCGGATCATCATCATTAGGCTCGCCTAAAGCTTGCCAAGTAGTACCCGAGTCGGTGCTGCGTAGCAATTTGTCTAATACGCCATTTTTTTCGATCAGGGCATATATAAAGGCAGCGTTGCTAGGAGCTACCGCCAATTCTACTCTTTCTCCATCGGTGTTTCTAACTCTGGTAAAATTCAAACCGTCGTCACTGTATAGAATGTCGCCACCACCACGATTTCCGTTGGTACTAATAGCATTTACTGATCCAACCCAAATACGGTTATCGGGCCCAATTTCGAGATCGCCAACGGCGTAATGATAATTTTGGCCCGAAACCAGAGGCATAACTTGAGTAAAGCTTTGGCCACCATCGTCAGAACGGTATAAACCTTCATCGCCAACTTGGGCAGTAAATCCGCTATAGTCGGCATTGCGCACCGCTACGTATAAAACTCCTTGCCCGTTTTCATTACGCACTTCAATATCGCGTACAAATTTCATATTCGTGCTAGCGATTAAGTGACTCCAGGTTAAACCGCCATCGGTACTTTTATAGAGTCCATCACCCATACCACCTGATCCAGATCCAAAGCCTTCACCCGTACCCACATAAAAAGTTTGGGTATGGGTAGGGTCATGAGCAATGGCGCTAATAGACAGGGTTTTCCAAAAATCATCTACTGGAACCCAAGGATTGGAGGCATTGCTAATTTGGGTATTATACCACAAACCACCGGTTACACCACCCGCCCAAACTTTCTCTAAATTTGGGTCATTTGGATCATACATAATAGCTCTGGTTCTTCCGCCTACATCATAAGGACCGCGTTCTTCCCAAATTAAATCGGGTAAATTACTAGTATCTAAACCCGCGTTTTTCATGCTATACTGAGCGGCGGCACCTTGCAATCTACTTTTAGCAAGTTGTAATTTTTCTGGAGTAGGATAACCCAAAGCGGGATCCATAGTCATGATGAAATTTTGCTGCCACGCTAAATCGGGACGGTCTGCTTTAGGCATGTTTTCCCATTCTTCTAGGTCAATTTTGCGTGCATCATCGTTATAAGGATGGCTAGCTAAAAACTCTTCATATTTCTGAAAACGATCTACTTGAGGGCTTTCGGAACTTGTTTGAAAGGCAATTACAATAGAGGCTGTTACTCCAAGGCCTATTGCCAGGGACAAGGCTGTTGTCTTCTTCATAAATCGTTCACAATTATTAAAAGGGTTTAATCGGGAGCGCTAAAATAGCCGAAAAAAGCAAATAATAGTCGCTTATAAACAACGCATTTGCGAACAATAGGTTTGGTCGATAAGTAAATTGGGGAGAAAAGAAGCAGCTGAATTAGCTGAACTCCATTAGTTTGCGGCGATAAACAGAGAATAGTTTGCTCTTACTTACAAAGCCAAGATATTTTCCATTTTCGGTAACGGGAAGGTTCCAAGCTCCACTAGATTGAAATTTTTTCATAACCGAAGACATGTCTTCTTTTACGTCTACCACCGCTGGTGGCGGGCTCATAAGCTCCGAAACATAAGTATTGTCGTAAAGGCCATGGTCGAACATAATCGTCCGGAAGTCATCTAGCGTAAGCACGCCAACTAAAACACCTTCTTCATCAATTACCGGGAATAAATTGCGCTTCGAACGGCTTACCACCTTTACCAACTGCCCTAAGGTAAATTCTGGTTTCACTTTTTTGAAATCCTTTTCTACTACAGTGGCAATACTAAGCAGAGTTAGAATGGCTTGATCTTTATTATGCGTAAGTAAATCACCTCTTTTAGCCAGCTGCATCGTATATATAGAATGGGGTAAAATACTACGGGTAACTAGATAGGAGATGGCAGAAACCGTCATTAGCGGGATAAAAAGATCGTAACCAGCGGTTATTTCGGCAATCATAAATATCGCGGTAAGCGGCGCGTGTAAAACTCCTGCCATTAGGCCGGCCATGCCCACCAGCGAGAAATTAGTAGTGCTAATTGTGCTTAAGCCACTTTGATTAACCAAATAGGCAAAGGCAAAGCCTAGAGCCGCTCC
The DNA here is from genome assembly GCA_963977415.1 of uncultured Schleiferiaceae bacterium. Taxonomy (GTDB): domain Bacteria; phylum Bacteroidota; class Bacteroidia; order Flavobacteriales; family Schleiferiaceae; genus Croceimicrobium. The sequence goes on from CAXBOS010000001.1 coordinate 238,799, forward strand.
TACAAACAGTGAGGGTGCAAAAATGCCACCAACTCCCCCTGCACCGAAAGTAAAAACCGAAGCGAAGATTTTCAGAAATACTAATCCTAAAAGTAAGGCCACAACAATGTAAGGGCCACTAAACCAGTCGTAAAGAATGCTTTGATTTACAATAGAAATAACTTCGCCGTTAAGCAAGCTGTTGATTAATTCATAGCCTTCACCATATAAGGGGGGTACTAACCAAATAAGGAGCCCTAAGGATAAACCACCTATTAAAACCTTTTGCCAAGTGCTCTTGATCTTAGTGAAAAGTTCGTCGAAATAGAAATACACTTTAGTGAAATAGACCGAAACCAAGGCGGTTAAAACGCCCATAAGGGCATAAAGTGGAAGATCGCTAATTTCAAAAGCAGCAAGCGATTTATAGTGAAAAAGGTAGTCGTTGCCTTGAATGAAAATGGAAGTTACTGCGCCCGAAACGGAAGCAAGCAATAAGGGAACTAAAGAAGCTAAGGTTAAATCAAGACTAAAAATTTCAATGGTGAAAATAATGGCGGCAATAGGCGCATTAAAAATAGAAGCAATAGCCCCCGCAGTAGCACAACCCATTAAAAGAATGCGCTGCCTAAAGTTGAGGTGCATCATTCTCCCTAAATTGGAACCAATAGCAGATCCAGTTCCTACCGTTGGGCCTTCTAATCCTACCGATCCTCCAAAACCAACAGTAAGCGCGGAGGTGATTAAATAGGCATAGGTTTTATAAACCTGTAAAAATCCGCTACGGCGCGAGATGGCATAAAGCGTGGAAGGAATCCCCTCCGAAATGGGCTTGTTTATAATGCGCTTTACGATAACGGTAAGTATGATACCGATTAGGGGAAAGGCAAAATAGTAAAGGTTGAAGTATTGATCTAAATAATCACTGCGCACCAATTCTTGGATGAAATGGGTAGTGTTTTTAAGAATAACCGCTACTAATCCAGTAATGAAGCCTACTAAAACACTCAGCATAAGCACAAAGCGATCTTGCGAAATATGTTTCGCACGCCACAGTAAAAACTTGCCGAGTAAAGATTTTGGCTTCGGAGTCATTATTTACCTTTCTGCTCTAAAGCAATTCCTAATTCTTTTAATTGTTCAGCATCGATAGGGGAAGGGCTGTTGATCATTAAATCGCGGCCGGAATTGTTTTTAGGGAAAGCAATAAAGTCGCGGATGGTTTCTGAACCGCCAAGTAGCGCCACCAAACGATCGAAGCCAAAGGCAATCCCACCGTGGGGAGGGGCGCCATATTCAAAGGCATCCATTAAAAAGCCAAATTGCGCTTTGGCCTCTTCCGGGCTGAAGCCAAGCACTTCAAACATGCGGCTTTGTACGGCGCGATCGTGGATACGAATTGAACCCCCGCCAATTTCATTCCCGTTTAAAACAATATCGTAGGCATTGGCGCGTACTTTGCCAGGATCCGTATCTAAAAGTGCAAAGTCTTCGAGCTTAGGTGAAGTAAAAGGATGGTGCATTGCGTGGAAGCGACCACTTTCTTCATCCCATTCTAATAAGGGGAAGTCAACTACCCAAAGTGGGGCATACTCGTCTGCTTTACGCAAGCCTAATTCTTCGGCCATATACAGGCGTAATTCGCTCATGGCTTTACGCGTTTTGGTTTCGGCGCCGGCTAAAACCAAAATTAAATCGCCCGGCTTAGAACCACATTGCTGATGCCAAAGGGCCTGCTCTTCTTCGCTGTAAAATTTGTCGACCGAAGATTTAAAACTCCCGTCTTCGTTGTACTTCGACCAAATTAGGCCGTTCATACCAATCTGCGGACGCTTCACCCAATTGGTAATAGCATCTAGCTGTTTGCGGGTATAGCTTGCACAGTTTTCGACCGAAATCGCTAGTACTGTTTCGGCATCATCAAAAACTTGGAAGCCTTTATTCTGAACCAAATTATTGATTTGGTTTAATTTCATTTCAAAGCGAATATCGGGCTTGTCGTTGCCGTATTGTTCCATCGCTTCGGCGTATGTAAGAACAGGGAAGTTTTCTACTTCCACACCTTTAATATCCTTTAGTAGAGATTTTACAAATTTTTCGAAGGTGCTTAAAATATCAGCTTGCTCTACGAAAGCCATTTCACAGTCGATTTGGGTAAACTCGGGTTGGCGATCAGCGCGTAAATCTTCGTCTCTAAAGCATCTTACAATTTGGTAGTAGCGGTCGTAACCAGAAACCATTAAAAGTTGTTTGAAGGTCTGAGGCGATTGCGGTAAAGCGTAAAATTGCCCCTCGTTCATGCGAGAAGGCACCACAAAATCGCGGGCACCCTCGGGGGTAGATTTGATTAAATAAGGTGTTTCGATCTCTAAAAAGTCGGCACTATTTAAAAAAGCTCTGGCCGCTTGAGCCACTTTATGACGAAGCATAATGTTTTTCTTAACGGGCTCACGACGCAAGTCTAAATAGCGATATTTCATGCGGAGCTCCTCGCCACCGTCACTTTCTTCTTCTATGGTAAATGGTGGAGTAAGAGAGGCATTAAGAATGTCAAGCTTTGTTACTTTAATTTCAATTTCACCCGTCGACATTTTAGGGTTTTTATTCTCCCGTTCTAAAACTTCGCCGGTAATACTAATAACATATTCGCGTCCTAATTTTCGTGCTTTAAGCAGAAGGGCCTCATCTACACCATCGTTAAAAGCCAATTGAGTAATGCCATAGCGATCGCGCAAATCGATGAAGGTCATGCCTCCAAGGTTTCTAATTTTTTGCACCCAGCCACTAAGTCTAACTTCTTGTCCAATAAATGAGGCGTTTAATTGCCCGCAGGTATGAGATCGATACATGTATTAATATTTAGCCGGCAAAATTACAATATCTAAAGGCTTCCCTATTTTTGAAGCGCTTTAATTAGCACAAAATTTCAAATGTATTATGATAGAGCCTTTCGACGATAATTATTTTATGCGCCAAGCCTTGGTAGAGGCGCAATTAGCCATGGAAGAAGATGAGGTTCCGGTTGGTGCGGTAGTGGTTAGTAAGGGGAAAATTATTGGTCGCGGCCGCAATCAAACCGAGCGTTTGTTGGATGTTACCGCACATGCCGAAATTTTAGCCATCTCGGCGGCAGCCAATTACCTTGGTGCTAAGTATTTAAGAGACTGTATTTTATATGTAACATTAGAACCTTGCAATATGTGTGCGGGCGCTTTATTCTGGTCGCAAATTGGCAAGGTGGTTTTTGGAGCGGAAGATGAAAAAAGAGGGTTTTTAAAGGAAGGCGGGAAATTACATCCTAAAACCCAACTCATTGGCCCCATAATGCGTGAAGAAAGTAGTGAACTGTTGAAACAATTTTTTAGGGGGAAAAGATGAGTTTTAGTAAGTTTCACTTAAATTTTGTACCTTATAGCTCAATATTCTAGCAATGTTTGTTACTAACCTCCAAATTCGAAAAACCCTTCAGCTGGCGCCGATCGCCTTGGTTACCTTAATTGTTGCCGATTTAGTTTTGCTTTTTGTCCCTAACTTTTTAGGGGGACTAGCACTGAATGGTTATCTCACCACAATTATCACTTTCGCGATTGTATTGTTTTATGCCTTTTTTGGCTTTCCCATGTTTAGCTTTAATGCGGAAAGTGATCGTATTAAAATCAAATCTCATCTTGCTTTAAGCACCGTTTTTGGTAAAACCTTATCGGTTCCCAAAATGAATATTACCGACCTTAAAATTGACATGAGCGGCTATCGAAAAAAATTGGTGATAACCTATATCAACTCCCAAGGGAAAGAGGTTTCGGATAAATTTTCCATTACCATTTTAAGTAAACGCAAATTGGCAATGCTCGAAAAAGCAGTGGAGAGCTTTGCACAAGAAAAGTCTCCCGTTAACTTGCATTTCTTTATCTAATTCATAGTCCTAAGCTATCATTCTATAATCCTATCATTTAGGGACGAGAGTTTATAATTGTACCTTTGTGGTCCAAAATTAAATATTATGTACCCAGAAGATATCATTGCTCCTATGCGAGCCGACTTAAGTCAAGTTGGTGTAATTGAAACTCGCACCAAAGAAGAAGTAGAAAGCAATATTAAAGCAGAAGGAACAACCTTAGTGGTTATCAATTCCGTTTGTGGATGCGCCGCTGCCAATGCTCGTCCTGCCATTAAAATGGCATCGCAGCACAGCAAGTTGCCTAGTCGAATGATTACCGCTTTCGCAGGAAATGATGTTGAAGCCGTTAACACCGCTCGTGCTATGATGGCTCCTTTTCCACCATCATCGCCTAGTATTGCCTTGTTTAAAGATGGTAATTTAGTGCACATGATTGAGCGTCATCACATCGAAGGTCGCGCAGCTGAAGCCATTGCCGACAATATTAAAATGGCTTTCGACGAGTACTGCTAGACTCGAAAAAGAATAACTACCCAAGCCGCTTGTCTTTAGGATAAGCGGCTTTTTTTAGGCCTAATCTGCGCTAAGCTGGGTCAAGCCAAGATGAATATGAAATAGAATTATTGGATTATTCAATTGATAAAGAGTCTGAAGCCTAATTTTACGACGAACTCATCTTGATTAGCAAACATATCAAATAAAAAAGCCCGACCATAAATGGCCGGGCTTTAACAATTAGACTAAAACAAATCTATTTTAATACTACTTTTTGAGTAGCAGTAAGTCCTGATTGGTTAGAAACATTTACTAGGTAAACACCAGTAGTTAAATCACCAGCATTCCATTGTACGTTGTTTTCAACATTGCTGAAAGAAGCTACTACTGAACCAGTAAGGTTGTAGATGCGTACTTCGTGTTTTCCAGCAGGAACTTCAATATTGGTAATACCATTGCTTGGGTTAGGGTAAATATTTACGCTAGCGCTGAAGTCTTCTAATATGCCAATAGAAGCACAATCTTCCCAAGGGGCAGAAATAGTTTTTGGCTGATCATCTGGGCGTTGGTAAAAACGGTTGAAGTCACCAGTACCAGAAGGCTCTAAACAAGTATTGTTTGTTGCATTAATAAAACTTTCTTCAACTTGCGTTCCTGTTCCATCTTCGATCATGTATTTGAAGGCGATTTTTCCTGGGCAAATTTGATTTACCGTAGTTTCGAAAACACCTGGCTGAGTAGCGGAAGCAGTAAGCTCGATAGCACCTCCTTGCCACTGAGGGTCGGTAAAGTCACCAATTAAAAATACTTTAACGAAACTAGCAGGACCATTACTCATATCTACTTGGAAAGTAATGTCTGATGGGTTAGGCTGTGGAGGACAAGCACCTGAAGTAGCAACACCAAAACAACGGGCAGGAACTAAAGTGTCGCCAGTAAAGCTAACTACATTGTTTCCACCTGGTTCCCAAGTAGGGTTTCCACCTTTAATAATACGCGCTTTGTAAGTAAACTCTGGAGAAGGAACTCTAACGGTGATGTCATAAATCATATCTCCATCAGGGTCACTTAAAAAGTCACCACCGCCCCAGCCGTTGTACGGGCCAGCGAAGTCTACTGAATCAGTTGCTGGGTCGAAGTTACAAGAAGCTCCGCTCATATCAACTTGAATAGTAACGTTAAATGTATCGGGTATGAAACAAGGACCGCACTGTGCAAAGCAAGTAGGACCAAATACAGTATCACCAGCAATAATTAACTGACGGTTGTTGTTTACCGAGCATCCAGAAGGAACTCCTTCGTCTGTACCCCAAGCACCACCATTTAGGTACTTGAAATTCATAGTATCGTTAGTAGGAACATAAGCAATATGACGGTAGATGCTATCACCCAACACATCATATAACTGAGTAGTACCAGGAGACCATCCTTGGAAATCACCTGCTACGCTTACAATAGGATCAATAGAAGCTTCTAAGCCCATATCTAATACTAAAGAAACAGCAGAATGACCAGCAGGAGCGGCACCTCCAAATAAAACAGCAGCTAAGGTGTCGCTGCCATTTAAGCGAACCCAACGGTTACTGTTGCCATTGTCATAGCCTAAACCAGCACTTACTTGGCTAGCGGCAGGAACACCTTCGTCGTCGCCCCAAGCATTACCGTTAAGAAATTTGAATTGGTAAACTCCGTCAGGGATGTTTACCGTCACAGCGTAGATAGTAGAAGTACCAACCTGTGTTAAAGCGGTTGCGGCGGGATCCCAGTTGCCAGCAGCACCTGCAGCGGCCTGAAAATCACCTGCAATGTGTACACCATTGGCGCTAACTGTTTGGCCAGCCATATCTACCTGAAAGGTAAGATTACTCTGAGCCCACGCAGCACCACCGATCAGCATCGCCATCGCCAGTGTGTAGATTTTTTTCATGATAAAAAATTTAAATAGTGAATTAAGTAAGTGTAAATATTACATTTATTAGACAAATTAACGAAAAATATTACGGATATAGTAATATTGCCATAAGCTAAAACGTAATTTTTAATGTTTCAAAAGTACAACCTCATTCTCCTGACCCTTTTGGTCTTAGGCACAATTAAGGGCGCCAGCGCGCAAACCCAAGCATTTCCGCCACATTGGTTTAAAGGACTGCAAAACCAAGAGCTTGAAATCTTGCTCTATTCCCCTAATGGGTTTAAGTCTTTACCTACATGTAAAGCAGACAATATTGAGGCTGAGGCGAGCTTTGCCACTAACCACGATTACGTTTACCTTAAGGTGAACTTAGAAAATTTTGAAGGGAATAGCTTTAAAATTGATTGTGGTAAAACTAAGATCGAGTACCAACTTAAAGAGCCGAAAACAAAGCCAGCCGGACTTAATCCTAGCGATGCGATCTACCTAATTTCACCCGATCGATTCGTAAATGCCGATCCGAAAAATGATTATGTAAAAGGTATGAACGAGAAAAAATACGGGCGTGAATACCCCTTTGGTCGTCACGGTGGCGACTTAGCGGGGATCATCTCTAAACTCGATTATATTCAAGATTTGGGTTTCACCGCTACTTGGTCTTGTCCCTTGTTAACCAATAATGAGTTTAAAGAATCCTACCACGGCTATGCCATTACGGATCATTATAATATCGATCCTCGCTTTGGCTCCAATACTCTTTTTGCCACTTACGTAGATGCGTCTCATGCTAGAGGCATGAAAGTAATAATGGATGTGGTTTATAATCACTTTGGTTCGCAGCATTTACTGCATCTTAATCCCCCCGACAGCAATTTCTTTCATTTCGATATGAAGAAAATACGCAGCAACTTCCGCGCAGTAAACTTAATGGATCCGCATGTTTCGGCTGCTGATAAAAAGCAATTTAGCAATGGCTGGTTTGATGATCATATGCCCGATGTAAATCAGCAAGATCCGCACATGGCTGCCTTTTTAATTCAAAATTCACTGTGGTGGATATTAGAATATGGCTTGGATGCTTTTCGAATTGACACCTATGCTTATCCCGACCAGAAATTTATGGCCGAATTGGGTGCGCGCATTAAAGCAGAAGTGCCCAACTTTTTCCTCTTCGGGGAAATTTGGGTTCACATGCCCGAAATTCAAAGTTATTTCGCCGGCGATAATCGCTACAATCCTTATCACTCGCATTTAGATGCGGTAACTGATTTTCAGTTTAAGTATGCGGTAAAGGAAAGTGTTGATCAACACCAAGGATGGACCAGTGGAGTAGCCAAATTATACTACCGCTTGGCAGCAGATTATTTGTACAAAAACCCCGAAAACCTCGTAACCTTTGTCGACAATCACGATGAGGCGCGCATTTTTGGGGAACTGCACGAAGACCTTAGTAAACTGAAAGTTACCTTAGGTATTCTTTATACCATGAGGGGCATTCCCTCGACCTATTACGGGACTGAAATTTTAATGAAGGAAACCGAGAATCATGGGGTAATTCGCGAGGATTTTCCCGGAGGATTTGCGGGTGATTCACTGGATAAATTTACCGCCCAAGGCAGAACGGCTAGCGAGAATGAAGCCTTTGATTATATAAAAACACTACTAAACTGGCGCAAAAGCTCGGAGGCCATTACCGAGGGTTCTTTCACGCACTTTGTGCCGGCAGACGATGTTTATGTGTACGCACGCATCAGCGCAAGCGATACCGTTTTAGTTTTGGTAAACACCAACCAAAATGATAGCCGTATGGTAGACTTGAAACGTTTTGAGGAAGTTTGGCCGCAAGGCACGGAGGCTATAAATGTGCTTTCGCAAAATGCGTTTAGTGGCAATAGCATTGAACTGCCCAAAATGAGCATTAGCATTTTACAAAAGAAGAAATGAAATTGGTAACTTGAAGCCCCAAACTTTTTGACCAATTTCAATGAGACATCTTACCCTTTCTTTTTTACTGTTTTTTTCAGCTAGCTGTTTTGGTCAAAGCGAAAACTTGCTGTTGGAGAAAAAGCTAATTAGTGATTATACTAAATTCCCAGTTTACAAGCATTTAGTTGAAGAGGGACAGTGGAAAGACGCCTACCGTTATATTGATGATATTGAGCTTTATAGCATTACTTATTTGAGTGAAGGCCTAAAAGTAAAGGGTTTGCTGGTTAAGCCGAAAGGAAAAGAAAAGCTTCCCGCTATAATTTACAACCGCGGTGGTAATCGGGAGTTTGGTCAATTAGTGATATCTACAGGACTGCTAACTTTAAGAGAAATCGCCAAGGAAGGCTATGTTGTTATTGCCAGTCAGTACCGCGGCGTAGTAGGCGGTGAGGGGCAAGAGCAATTTGGCGGCGATGATATAAATGACGTCTTAGCCTTAATTGATGTTTTGGCTGAAATTGAAGAAGCGGATAGTGATAGAATAGGAATGCTCGGTTGGAGCAGAGGTGGTATGATGACCTATCTAGCTTTAGCGAAAAGCGATAAAATAAAAGCGGCCGCGGTAGGTGGAGCCGTTTCCGATTTGGAAGCGATGGTGCAAGATCGCCCCGAATTCGAAGAACATGTTTTAGGCGAATTGATTCCCCAGTATAAAGAGAATCGGGCAACCGAATTAGCCAGGCGTTCGGCTTTGCAATGGGTCGATCAATTAAATGCGAAAACCCCGATATTAATTTTACACGGTACAAGCGATTGGCGCGTAAAACCCGAGCAAAGTTTAAAAATGGCCATGGAGCTGAATCGCCTGCGTCGGCCTTATCGCCTTATCATGTTTGAAGGCGGCGATCATGGTATTTCTGAACATAGAGATGAGCGTACGGCTCAGGTTTTAAGTTGGTTTAATCGCTACTTGAAGAATGATGAAAAACTACCCGATATGGAGTTTCATGGGAAGTAGTATTGTTTGAAAGAAGATAGGAGGAAAGCCACTTTAAAAAGCTGAGTTTGGCCTAAAATTATAGCCTCATATTTTTATGAAAAGGAAAGGCTTTTCTAAACAGTCGAGTTTTACGACTTAGCATTCCGCTCAATCCTGTTGGCTTCGCCACTGCGAAGTTGAATTACTAGTTAAATGGTCTGTGGCCTTATTTTACTTGGAATTGACACTTAATAATCTAGTATTTTGGGTCAGTTTGCACCAATTGAGCGTGGCTCCTTCCAGTTGTTTTAATATTTTAAACCCCTTAGCTAACTAAAGTAAGAAGCAATAAATGCATTTTACTAGAACATTTTCTAGTAAAGGCGGTTTTCATGAGGGTGATTCAAAATTCGGGTAGCTTTAAAGGATTAATGAGGGAAAGTTTGGAGGGTTAAAAGGGTGAAAAAAAGTATGAAGCCCAATAAAGTTAATTGTAAGGATTTAAAATAGATGCGCATTAGAAATTATTTCCTCGCTTTGGCAGTTCTTCTTTCAGTTATGCTAAAAGCACAAAATTGTACAGTTTATAGTCTCCCTTATTCCGAGAACTTTGATGGTAACTCCTGGGTTCCTGGGTCAGGTTTTTTTAATTTCATAAATAGCGGCGATACGATTGATTCTTGCTGGTTTAGGCCCAGTAATACGATCATCAATAAATGGGGAAGCTTACAAACTAACTTTAATTTTTACACAGGACCAACGGTTGATGCAAGTGGTACCGGGAAATTTATTGGCTATGAATCCAATAGCGGTGGAGCAACATTAGGTATAATAAGGAGCCCTTCTATAGCAATAGTGAATGCCAATCAGCCTTATCTTTACTTTAAATATTACCTGCATGGTGCAGATATAGGAACATTGACAGTTTCTGCTCTATCCAAAAGAACAGGTGCCTTGGTCGTACTAAAAACAAAAACAGGGCAAAGACAAGCCAATAAAACAAGCCCTTGGTTGGAAGATTCGGTAAGTTTATTACAATTTTCTGGCGATACTATACAAGTTACCTTTGGGGCTTCAGCTTTGGGTTTCGCTAGTGATATGGCCATAGACGAAGTAGAGGTAAAAAACTTGGGGATTAATTGTGGAGCGCCCAGATTTTTAACGCAAACCGCCGCCGATAGTAGCTCAATGACCCTTACTTGGCTTTCAACAAATGTAAATTCGCAATCGAAATTACGTTGGTATAATGTGATTAATGGTCCTTCTTCCATTGTTGATATTCCAAACGTTTCTAGCCCTTATACGCTTACAGGTTTGCAGCCGGGTAATGATTATGTAATTCGAATTATTGATAGTTGTGGAAGTCAGTTGACTAACTCTATTGCTGGTACCTTTGCAACAGTCTGTGGCCCAGTATTACCAGATTTCACCTCTGTTAGTAGCTTTCTAGGGGTGAACTTTACATCTTTATCACAAAATGCTGATTCTATCATTTGGACTTTTGACACATTAGGAGTTAGTCAAAGTTTTAACCCTAATTATATCTTTCCCAAGGCGGGACTGTATTCAATCCAAATCAAGGTTTTCAATGAATGCGGGCAAGTAGATAGCTTGCTAAAGATTATTGAAGTTTGTGATACCTTAGAGGCAGACTTTAGTAGAGAATTCCGCAATGACAGCGTTGTTTACATCGCGAATCCTCAAAATAAAGCAAGCGCTTATTTTTGGGATTTAGATGATGGTTTTACAGGGTCGGGAGATACCATTAGTGTAAAGTACACCAATTTTAATGCGAAAACAGTAAGTTTATTGGCCATTAACAACTGTGGGGATTCAAGCTTTTTTTCTCAAAATTTTCCTTCTTGTCTTAGCCCTAAGGCAGATTGGACCTACACTATTTTAAATCCAATTAATGCTGGCTTACGCATCGGTTTTAACGCCAGTTTGTCGCGCAATGCCAATTCCTATATTTGGGATTTTGGTGATGGAAATAGTGATACTGGAATTGCACCAGTCCATATTTACAATGTGCCAAGCTTAAATTATGTCGTAACTCTTAAAGCTATCAATAGATGCGGTGAGCTTAGTGTTCGAACCTTTCCTCTCAATCAGTTAGCGCTTCAAGAGAGCAGATCCGCAGTAAACCTGGAGATTTTTCCAAACCCAAATGATGGTCTTGTGTTTTTTAATAAGCCAGCTGGTAAAAGCTGGCGTTGGACGCTTTACAATGTTCAGGGAAAAATAGAAGCACAAGGGAATTTAAACGAGTTAGCCGAGGGCTTCGTTTTACCATCGAATGTAAAGTCAGGGATGTATCAACTTTTGATTAATGATGCCAAAGGTTCCACAATACATAAAACAAGTTTAAGGGTTGATTAATAAGCTGATCTTGATGCAAAAAGCTGCTTTTTAGAAGACGCTTCTAAGTTTTTTTTTCAATTAAATTGAAATCTTGCATCTAGCCAATTTGCTGCAGTCCACCGCAGCTGAACGATACGGACTAGCCTTTTCATTTTAATGAAAATCTGAAACTATAATTTAAGGTCGATATCAGGTTAATAGATTTCCCTTTCCACAACTAGTTTTCCTTCCCGCTGAATTACAACCGAATCCCAACCGAATCCCCACTAATAAAAAAAGCGACTCCAGAAATATTCCCAGAGTCGCTTTTTTTTGGATAATCAAATACTATTAAGACTGACCTAAAGCGGCTTCTTGCTCGGCAATATGTTTGGCTTCGCCAAAAAGCGGTTCTTTAATGCGCAAGGTGAGAAGCGCTGCCAGTATGAATAAGACGCCACCAAAAGCTAAATAATAAATGGCATAGTCGTCGAATAAGGCATGTACAATGGGGCCACCAATTAAAGCATTGATGATTTGTGGGATCACAATAAAAAAATTGAAAATACCCATGTATACGCCCATTTTGGCGAGTGGAAGTTTGTCAATTAACAAGGCATAGGGCATGGTTAAAATACTGGCCCATGCCATACCCACGCCTATCATGGAATACAACATATATCCCGGGGTTTGAATGAATACCAAGGAAATCAAACCTAGTCCTCCAGCAATAAGTGAAATAATATGTACCAGTTTTCTACTAGTAAGTCGTGCCATATAAGAAAGTAGAAAAGCAAAAATTGTCGCGACAGCGTTATAAGTACCGAAGAGAACGCCTGTCCAATCACCACCTTTAGCATGTTGGCTGTCTATGTACTTGAAAGTATAGGCGGCTCTCACCTCTTGCTCAAACTGGAAATTACCATTGTTTAAAATGTATTCTAAAACACCTTCATTTCGCCAAACAAATTGGCTTTGGTCCTCTGCCGCTTTCTGGAAATCTCCTGGATTATCAAAAATAGCCCTTCGAGCAATGTCATCCAGCGATTTATCATCCCTAAATGTACCGTCAGCCAAATTAGATGCTTGGCTTGAGTTCACGAAATACATACCATTGCGCGGTTGACGCTTCTTAAAGTCTTCGATCATTTTAAGATGATCTTCGAGCTCATCAGGATCTACTGGTAGAGGCTCCTTCATTAAAGTTTCCAAAGCAAATTGATACGTGTCTTTATCTACTTCTACCTCGTAGGCATTTTGAGAAATAGCCACGGTGGTAAAAACCCACATAGAAAATAATGCAAACCAAGAGAAGAATTGAACTAAGCCTAGTCGTTTCATGCGCTTAGGCATTGCCCAAGCATCAGTCATTATTACACTGAAAGCTGAGCCTTTGTCTTTACTTTTAGAAGAGTCCTCTTCCACACCCTGATAGGCCGTAAACTCCTTCGGAGGGTACTCCCTAACAGTAGCAATGGTGTATAATATGGTGGCCATTAAAATTATAGCACCGATATAAAAAGACCAGACTACATTGGGAGTGACCGAACCTTGAGGGGCAAAATTTGCTACTCCAAACCAATTGTGCAGAATCCATGGAAGAAATGACCCTAAAATAGCCCCAAATCCAATTAAAATTGTTTGCACGCTAAATCCCAAAGTTCCCTGACTTTTAGGTAACATATCTCCCACGAGGGCGCGAAAAGGCTCCATGGAAATATTGAATGAAACATCCATTAGAGCTAAAAAGGCAATACCAATCCATAAAATGGCGGAGATGCCCATAAAGTCAGTGGCACTCATGCTTTCCCCCGCCACAATATTGGCATTGGGAAGAAAGATCAAGCCCAAACTGGCGAGAATCGCTCCTACCAAAAAGTAAGGTTTGCGTCGCCCGAGTTTCCCCCAGGTATTGTCGCCCATGTGCCCGATAATGGGTTGGACAATTAAACCAGTAAGTGGCGCTACAATCCAAAACCAACTAAGCTGATGCACATCAGCACCGAAATTGGCAAGAATTCTACTGGCATTACCATTCTGTAGACCAAAGCCCATTTGGATACCCATAAAACCCATGCTGAGGTTTATAATGGCCCGCATACTCAGTTTTGGCTTTTCCAAGGCGGCCTTTTGGGCCGTATCAAAGGATGGAGTGCTCATATACTTGGATTTGAATAATTAAGGAGCGCTCGTAATCAGCTTGAAGGAATGAGCAGGAACATCAATGTTAGCACTAGCTTCCGCTCCTGTCATATAGTCTTCATATTTCGTATCTCCCGTTAAGGGTGCAGTAGCCTGAAAATTTTGCTCAGCAAGGTTTACGTACACTAATAATTCGGCTCCCTCTTTCATGCGCTTAAAAGCATAAACACGATCGTTGCCAGTGTCTATTCTTTCAAAACCGCCTTGCTCGCTACCGTTAACCAAGCTTGGATGCTCTAATTTAAGATGGGTTAATTTGGTGTAAAACTCATACTGCGAAGTATCACTCCAATCAATATGTTCTTTTTCGAAAAAGGCTAATCTTTTGTTTAACCCCGCTTCTTGCCCGCTATAAATAAGCGGCATACTTTGCGGTAAGGTACTGGCTAATACGTGGAAATTCTGACCATTAGCGCCCATACGCTCACCCACGGTACCGTTCCAACTATTTTCATCGTGGTTGGTAATGAAGAACATACGGTAATCGTATTTGCTATAAAGCGAATCTTGCTTGCCCAGATAATAATCAATCTCATTAACCGACTTGTGTCCTTTCGCAATATCATTCATAAGGTGATGCAGTTCCCAGCCATAACTCATGTCAAAAGCTTTTGCATGAAACTCGGGACCTTCCGCTTCGGCTAGCATAAACATGGGCTTCAGCTCTTCTAAACGAACGCGGGCACTATCCCAAAAATCCATCGGTACCATCATGGCCATATCGCAACGGAAACCGTCAATATCTGCTTCGCGCACCCAGAAGATCATATCGTCTTCCATAGCTTTACGCATATCGTAATTATTGTAGTTGAGGTCGGCTACATCGCTCCAATCTTCAACGGGGGCAATAATTTCCCCCTGATCATTTTGAGAATACCAATCGCGATGGCTATTTATCCATGTATGATCCCAGGAAGTATGGTTGGCCACCCAGTCTAAAATTACTTTCATATCGCGTTTATGCGCTTCAGCAACAAGGTTTTTAAAATCCTCTAAAGTGCCAAATTCGGGATTGGTAGAAGCGTAATCGGCAATGGAGTAATAGCTACCCAAACTTCCTTTGCGCTTTTCTTTACCGATAGGTTGAATAGGCATAATCCACAAAATTTTCACGCCCATCTGCTGCAAGCGATCTAAATGTTGGCTAAAGGCATTAAAGGTGCCTTCGGGCGTGTACTGGCGGATATTTACTTCGTAAATAGAGGCTTGTTTGCTCCAAGCGGGCGTGTTCTTCGTCATAAGAGTTGTCGGTTCTACAATTTTATTTTCTTCTGTTTTAGCAGTTTCTGCTGGGTTGTTGCAGGCAATTAAGCTCGCGGCAAAACCAAGGGCTAAAAGCTTTTTCATAGTAGTAGTGTAAATAGTAGGTGTAAATTTAATTGGCATAAATATGAAAACTTAAGCCAGGAACGGGTTCCAAGCCAAGGTATTCCATATCCGATTGAGTTGTTTTGGTATGTTGATTGAGTCTTTTAAGATTAGCTATTTCAAAAGGAAGTTTAACCTCGCTGCTTTGGCTACTCGTGTTTAAGATGCTCACAAGAGTCTTCCCTAAATAGTCACGCTTAATGATGATTAAACTGCCATCTATAAAAAGTTCTGCACTGCCGTAGATGAGGGCTAATTCGCTAGAGCGCAATTTATTAAGCTCTTGTACTTTGGTATACAATTCCTTCTCATTGGCATCCCAATTTTCAAAATACATCATGCGGCGGTTATCGGGGTCATTGGCGCCCGGCAGACCAATTTCGTCGCCGTAGTAGGTACAAGGAATACCAGGAATACTATTATTAAAAGCGTGTAAGAGTGCCAAACGTTGATAAGCTTGTTTATTGGCCTTCGGGATTTCGCGATCCCAACCTGCTTGTTTAGCGTCTTCATCAAATTTCACATCACCGCTGGCATAAGAGATAAAGCGCGCCCGATCTTGATTACCCGTTATATTTCCCATTAAATGGTGATAGCCATAAGTGGCCAAACCGGCTTCGAAAACATCTTTTAAGTGTTGGAGATTTTCGCCTGTAGCGAAGGCGGAAACAGCGGCATCGTATAAATTGAAATCGAACTGGGCATCGAGCATTCCCGTAGAAATGTAGCTATTAATTAAGCCGGGACTGCCGTAGGTTTCGCCAATTTGGTAGAAAGGCTCGCTGCGCAAGGCACGAATCTTTTTGGTAAGGGTACGCCAGTAAATTTCATCAATATGTTTGGTCGCATCATGGCGGAAGCCATCTAAGTCATAATTCTTTACCCAAAAAAGAGCCGAGTCTACCATGGGGTCTACAATTTCTTGGCGACGTAAATCGAGGGTGGGCAGGTGATCATCAAACCAAGTGGTAAGACGGTATTCGTCCCACTTCTCGGTGTTTTTAGTGCCATCGGGTAAATATAAATTCGTAGCCCAATCTTTATTGTTTTGGTAAATTGGGTGATTGATATGCACGTGATTGGCTACATAATCGAGAATAACGTTTAAGTCATCGGCATGGGCATCATCGATAATTTGCGTGAAGTCGGCACTCTTTCCAAAGCGATAGTCTACCCGAATATTACTAATGGGCCAATAGCCGTGGTAACCCGAAAATTTAGTAGTCACTTTACCCTTATTCCACAGACCCCAAGCATCGTCGGGGTTTTGGGTAATGGGCGAAAGCCAAATGCTGTTAATGCCTAAATTTTGAAAATAGTTATCCTTAATTTTTTGATCTACCCCCGCTAAATCGCCGCCGTAATAATTGGCTTTGGGATGAATCATAGAATCATGGACTGGCATAGTGTTGCTGCTATCGCCATCTTTAAAGCGATCCACCATTAAAAAGTAGAGGCGGGCATTATGCCAATCGCTACGATCTAGTTGCTCTGCGGAAGAAACCGCTTCGCCATATTCCAGCGGAATAATTTGATCGCGGCCTTTACTTTCGCCCAAGTAACTGTAAATGCGGATATAACTGCGTTTTATTTTTTTAGCTTCTTCAGGAATTTGACTAATGCAACTGCTCGGGTAACTGCGTTTGCAGGGAGAAGCGAGTACTTGATTATTCCACATCACAATAAGATGCGGTTCGGCGGGAGCTATTCTTCGTACAGAAACCACTTGTCGGTCAAGGCTTACTGCGAAGTCGCCTGGTTTTATGCTATCGCCTTCTACCAATAAAATATTATTAAAACTACCCATGCCATTGCTCACCTTGTTGGGGTTGGCAGGGTCTACCATTTCTTGGCCATCTAAGTATAACTTATACTCATAACGCCCCGGTTCTAAAAGATAGGTACCGTTATAAAATTTACCTTTTTCTTTCAGCGGTTCCGACCCGCGGTTCCAGTTATTGAAAGCGCCAATTAAGCGCAGTTCTTTCTTCTTGCCAATGGCTTTGCGGGGAATTTTTATTTCTACCGCTTGCGCAGATGGCTTAACCAATACTAGATTTTCGGTTTTACCCTGATGATTGAAGCTAAGGCTAGACATTTTCTCTTTCAGCCGGCCCACCAAAACGAGCTCTTGCGGATTGGTACTGATATTTTGCAGTCCCTCGGGTAAGGAAAGCGAGGATATTTCTTCATCAATCACATAATCGCTTAAAAGTATGCGAGTAGTGTCTTGGCCTAATTGAACGGGGGTATAAAGCCCATGTAAAGCTACTTGTGCTTGGGCGCTCAATAGGCAGAGACAAAGAAGGAGGAGTAGGTGGCCTTTTCTCATATTCTGCGGAAATTTAGCAAATATAATCATATGTGTAAATAGTACACTTATTTAATTAGTGGGTAAGGTATTAATATAAATGTAGCCGCTTCTTGTTAAGGACTTTGGCATTTTGACCAATTTTAAAACTCATTTTGATTTTAAAAAAAATGGGACATCGAGCTTAGGTTTGTAGTTAGAATTAGCATATTCTTAAATATTGAAAATCAAACTATTATCAGTGGTAGATCCTTTTTACAATGTGATCATTGAGATGCTTACTATAGAAAGGCAAATTGCGCGTTTTTTTCTTAGTGCCTGGTAAGATAAAAAAAGGGCCGTCATAAAATGACGACCTCTTAATTTTCAAAAGTAGTTTCTGCTATTATTTAACTATCCATTTCAAGGTCTTTTCGTTTGTATTTATTCTCACTTTTACCGTGTAGTAACCCGCGGGCAAGTTAAGGGCTAATTCCTTTTCTGTTACTCCTTTCGCTATGGTGCCTCGTGCGACCAATTTTCCATCAATTGCATACACCGCATAAGTGCCACTTTGCGTTGGTTCTGCGAAGACTAAATTGGTGCTTCCATTACTTGGATTAGGTGCCAGTAAAGCTTCAAAGCGGGTTTCTCTATTAAGCTCTACCTCCACACCTCCAAAATTGGGTATATACCGTTCCTTTTTTGCTAATAGATTAGTTCGGCAACTTTCCAGATTATAGGCAAAATTGTCTGGTGATAACTCTTCTAAGATCAACGCGTTTTCGGCATCACAAACGCATTGCCAATAGCTGGACTGGGCCATTTCGCGGGAGGTGCTCCATAGCTCATGGCTATCTAAAATCGCTAAAGCTTCATTATAATGCTCACCCATGCGGTAAGCGTGTGCCTTTGAAATGTTATAATAGAACTCCAAGTCCTCGGTTACCCCTACATTAGGCACTTCGTTCACTAACCTATGGTTGGTTTCATCTATAAAAAAGCTAAGGTATTCACTCTGCTCACCGGCCGGGTTTGCCCGGTTCAATTCAATGAGGCCATTGCGGTAAGCATTAGAAAGAGCTGTTAAGTAATACTGGTAGGCATCTCTAAGTATAAGCACATCTAAATCGGTCATGGTATACCCGTGGCAATCTTCCATTCCGGGGTAACAATAGCCGTTATCGCTTACGTACTCCAGTATTTCTTTTAAATAATCAATGGTAGTTAAATCACCATCATCTAAATGACTTGCCGCCACTAGTACAGCGCTATCCAGTGGTAAAGTGCCCAAACCGCTAATGGGTAGGGTAAAGCTTGTTTTAAAGCAGCAATCGGTAATACCCGGCAGTGAAGGTCCTGCGCTTTGGCAGGGGGTAATAGCCAGGCTAGGCGGCCCCCAATTGTGCAGTCCCACTTGTTGTTGGTTAAGGCTAAGGTCAACGGGTACCATAGTGCCGCCAACAGTAGGCAGATTATTGTTTTTAACATTTAACTCGTAGCCTGTGGTAGTGCTATTATAATGCAAGTAATTAGTAGCGTTACCCGAAAAGGTGCCTACCATATAGCGGTACCAGCCGCTTAAGGAATTATAACCATTTACAAACCGCAGACGGTCTAATTCAAAAAAGTACATATCCAGGCGGTTTCCGCTAAAACTGTTATTGTGGCCCTGGGGTTTTCCCATTAAAATTTCCCCCTCCTCGGCCTGTATGGCTACATCATTGTTTTGCCAACTATTACACCAGGCCTGTAATACGGTACCCTCCGTAAATGCGCCTTTATCTGAATTATCTATGTTAGAACCTGAAACTTTTAAAATGGAGCCGTGCTGCCCTACTACCGCAATGGCCTTACCAATGTTATCCAGAAAATCTGAATTTTTTACCCAGGAAACACCATCTATATTTTCGGCCGTCAGTCCTGTTAGGTTATCATGTAAATCCCCATTGGTTAGGTTAAAGTTCTTACCAATAAACTTTAGCCCAATGGTATTATGATCAAACTCACTATTGGAAATTGACAGGGGGTGACCGTAAGTGAGCAGGTTGCCGCGCAAAGCTTCAACCGAATAAGAAAAGCGGCTTTGGTTTATACTAACATACTTTTGCCCATACAGCCTTAAACCGGTGGCTGGCCGCAGTGAGTCTATACTAGTAAAATGGCTGCCGGTACTGCTTAAACTGCTGTGGATGCCAAAAAATACACTTTCGGCAATTTCCACCCGGCAGTTGGTAAAAATGAGGCTGTCCAGGTTCTTATAAATAGGGGTGTTCATGGCTACTTCGACCCGTTTATCATTCATGCCGGTGCCGGTAAAATGCATTTGCGCATTAGCTTCATAGTTTAACAGGGTCGGCCAGTCTGCCGGGGTGAGCCCGGTTTGGTTAAACCTCACGAACCCCGGACCAGTAGGGGAAAAAACTGCGTTTTCTTTTATGGTAAGCTTGCCTTGCAGTTCTAAAACTGCATTAGTGCCAGCAAGGTTTATTATTGCCCCAGGGTGAATTATTAGCTCAGCCCCACTTTCAATTAATAGCCGGGAATTTTGATACACGGTTAATGTGCCCCCTGCTTCTATTTCCAATACTCCTAAATCTTTAAAGAGCATATTGGCAAAGTTATTACTGGGGGTATTGTTATCACCAATAATAAATTCTCCACCATTTTTCACTAATACATGTGAACCGCAGGCATCATTGGTCCTGCCTTCAAAATAGCTTCCTGCCTGAGTGTATGAGGTCCCTACTCCATAATATAGGGGGCGATAACCGTTAATGTACAAATTACCCCCACTATAGATAGTGGCGCTGGTAAGTATCTGTCGTGCTTCCTCCCCAAGATTATACGTGCCATTGCTCACTTTTAATTCTGCCCCTTGAGTTTGCCCCTGTGCCTTGGGGTCATTTTGGCGCAGTTCACTTATCATAAAGCCTATGTTTCCTGGTGTTAACTGAACGTGATATTGCGGAGCTGGTGGGTCTGATTGGGGTATATATACCTTATCAAAAGGTGAATAATAGGATGGGGCTTCAGGTAAATTGAATAAGTTGTCAAACAGTCCTATGCTATCCGGAAGTACCAAGCCACTAATTGTAGGTACAAAACTATGATTGGCGGCATTAGGCCCGTGCTTGGTTTTACCTACATGTAATATACCAAATAACCAGCTAGGGGCACCATCAGCAATGCTTTTCATGGTGTTGGACATACCTCCTGGGGAATTATCATAAGGTAGCGTAGGGCGGTTAAAGTATTTGTTGTTTTGTAAGCTATTGTTGTTATCATTAATAATTGCAGTATTTAACCCACTGAATATCATTGAGTTGACACCCTGAGCTACGGGTAATAAAGGCCATACAATAGGAGCGCATAAAGGACATGCCGCTGAAATTACCGCTGCTGTGCCCGGTAATAGCGTGGCACAAACATATTTATGCCCTGCCGTAAAGCCCCAGAGTAACCCATAGTTGAATAAGGTGTTTCCTAAAGGTTTGGTACGAAGCATTACAGCCCCGCTAGGCTGGGTGGGGCTATTAGGAGTGGCGTAAGCTATTTGCTGGAAAATGGTTAAGCCTGAAAGGCCGGAAGGAAAACAGGGAATAAAGGAGGAAGGTACTAACCAGTCCTGTTCCCATTTAAGGAGCACATCACCTGGACCATAATTAAGGCCGATACCATCACCCCGACCGTTCACCACAGCTATATTGTAGGTGTTCTGAGGAAAGCCTAGAGAGTCCAGTTCAGCTACAAAATTATCGCGAATAGTCTGGGGCCCCTCTAAATGATAGATCACCATTTGTCGGGCCGCTTCAGATTTCAACACATAATTAAAATTATACTTTGCATCATCGCTCATATAGTTTTTCCAAGCCTCTCTTACGAAGCTTTGTACGCTAAGAGGTATGTTGGCTCCTTTCTGGGGAGAATCGGCAATAACCATCATTCTTGTCTGGTGGCAACAACCATCCGCTTCCATTTTGGCTAAGGCGTACCGAGCTATTAGGCCCCCCATGCTGGCACCCATCACCACTATTTCTTCATCGGTAGTTTTTTGATCATTAACCCATTGAATCACCTTAATTAGCATATTGGCATTTTTCTGAATACGCTCCCGGTTGGTTTTATAATCAATAAAGACAATGTCATAGCCCGCAGCGGTAAGACTATCCAGCATAACAGGAAACTGATCCATCCACGAAAAAACCTGCTGGTAATCAGAGTTGTAAAACTTACCTGTAGAAATGCCATTCCAGTTGATAGAGCCATAGCCTTTAAATAAGCTACGATAGCGGTTCTGATCAGGGTTTGAATCATCAATATCAGTTCCGTAGTTAGAATCAAAACCTTCTACTAGTATTATTGGCTTTCGAAGTACACGTATATTTTCATCATGATATTTAATGCTGATTATTCCGTTACCAGTGCCATAGCCGTTATCAGATATTTGGCAGCTGGTATTTGTGGGTAGGTTTGAGAATATTATCTGATCGTGTGGGTCAGGAGCCTTCTCAATAAGGTTGAGTTTGAAACGAGCTTCATAAGGTGCATCACCTTCATTATAATCAAGCCTTACTTTAACGGTTACTACTCCATGCAGCGGGTAACTTGCAGTTATGGGCGTTCCAGTGCTCAGTTTTTGCCAGCCACTACCGTTGCCCAGGTTTATATGCATGCTGCTGGGCGGAGGACGGTTAGTTACAAAAAGATTGTTTGGCAGTTTAAAAGTGAGAGGGGTGTTTAAGTCGTAAGGCACTACACCTACTGAAGTAAAAGCTGTGGTAGTGTAATGTACTGGAAAGGCCAAGGTTGCCAGGCTATCTGCATTTTGATAAATAACGGTATCGACTATTCCAACTACCTGCCCCTGGTTATCATAAATAGTATCTTGTATATGCAAGCTATCCACCGCGTTGTACAAATAGCTGGTGTTTGTATCTATAGTAACCCAGCCATCTTTTATCGCCTGCGGATGCATATGCTGGTAAAGAATGCTCGTTACTGCAAGTGGTATATTACCATTGGCTTCTATTTGGCGCATTTCCTGATTTATGTTGCTCCCATTGGGTATGATCTTAGGATGGTAAGACGCTATAAGTAAATCACGCAACAGGTTTTTACCGATGGAAAAGCTACTTAGTGAATCAGTAGCCGGAAGGCCTTGATAGTTTTTTGGGTGGGCATGGTAAATACTATCGCCCAGACCCGATAGCGGGAAGCGATCGTACAATGTACCGGTGGTAATATAGTTGCTATCTAAAAACTGGTAACGAGCCTTAATGCTATCCAGTTGTGGATTATAGCCCTGCCCATGGATGCCGTATATTAGGCACAGCAAAGCTGCCAAAAAAGAAATACTTTTGGTTTTCATTTGAATTGGTTTTTTGATGTATTTTAAACTGAAAAACTGATGAAAAAGGCCCCACCTGTTGCCGCAGGTGGGGTTTTACTATGTGGTGGTGCGCGGTTCTGGCTAAAAGGGTGTGACATTAGTATAGAATTTCATAAAAGGTTGTATCATTTCCCAAGAGGTAGATGGTGTCTGAATAGTTAGTCACCAAGTCGTTCTTTTCCACAGCCCATTTTAAAGCCCTATTTGTATTTCCCCAAACCTTATAGATTTCAAATACATCCACAGCTTCTCCAGTGAAAGTTACTGGGGAATTCCCGGGCATTAAGGATATCCTGTCTAAATGATTATGGGGATTAACATTTTTTATATGTAGCCTCAGCCACGCCTGAGGTTGTAGGGTAAAACTAATCTCATTGTGTTCTCCTTTATTTACTGGTTTATAGCCTGGCAAGTGTGAGTATTCCGGCCAACGGCCATCACTGAATATTCCATAACTGCCGTCCCCTTCAAAATCAAAATGATAATAGCCGTCTGGGCCTGTAACAAAAACTGCCTGGCTGCTATTGGCACTACCCCCACCGGCCATGCCTAAAGCGCCTCCGCCCATATCTACCAGTTTTACAGGAATGTCTTCCAGAGGCTTTTGAGTATCTTTTTCGTACACGTAGCCGCTTACCGTGGTTTTAGGAGTTCCTCCAGGGCCATCTTTACCACAGGAGACTATAAGCTGGATAAAGGCAATCACATAAAGTAGTTTTTTTGGTTTCATGTCGTTTCAATTAATAATGGATACTAAATTCCGTGGTGTCGAATCCAGATATATAGACCGAAGAATCTCTTATTTCTAAAGGGGTGTTTTCACGGTGTACTGACCAGTAAACTTTGAAATTTGTATTTCCAGCAAAACTTTCGATAAATGAAGTTTTCACCGTTGGACCATAAAATTCCCTTTCTTTTCCTTCAGGTAGTTTGATAATTATTCGGTCTAAATAATTATTTGGGTTTACATTCTCCACCGATATGCTGAGCCAAGCTTTAGGCTGCAGGGTAAAGCTGATTTCATTGTGTTCGCCTTTATAAACCGATTTATAGCCAGGCAAAGGATAGTAGTCAGGCCAGCGACCATCGGTAAATATGCCATAGCTGCCGTCCCCCTCCAATTCAAAGTGGTAGTAACCGTCAGAGCCAGTAATAAATAAGGCTTGGCTGCTATTAGCACCTCCTCCACCGGCCAAGCCTAAAGCGCCACCGCCCATATCTACTAGTTTTACAGGAATGCCTTCCAGAGGCTTTTGAGTGTCCTTTTCATACACGTAGCCGCTTACGGAAGTCTGAGGGGTTTCACCAGGGCCATCTTTACCACAGGAGGTAAAAAAAATCAAAGCCATGATCGGCAGCATTTTTAAAGTTTTCATAGTGTCTAATTATTTGATAAATCTAGCATTACCTTGTATAAATTTAGGATTGCTAAACGTTTATTTATTGAGTATCAATCAGTTTTTGATTATGATGTGCTCCTAAGGTGAGGCAGACTATAAGTTATAAGCTCAGGTTCTGCATTAAACCCAGACTCATAACTAATCCCGAATGTTTTAAGTCCTAATGGCGATGGGCAAAACGATGTTTGGTGTTTTGAGAACTGGGCAGGCTTTGAAAATTGTTTCGCCATTGAAATTGCTAACCGCTGGGGGCAGAGCGTTTTTAACAGCAGCGATCCGAATACCTGTTGGGCACCCAAGCACGAAGATGGTGGCGTTTATTATTACACCTTGCGGCTAGGCAATACTCAAAAGAAAGGATTTATTACTTTGTTTTAACCTAAGCTCGATGTAAAATTAGGCCTCAGGCCTCCTATAAATAGCGAGTTTTAAGCCGAAGCGGTGAAACAATAGCGGGTCATTGTGAGAGAAGATTTTTAGGTTTTAAAACCAAGAAGATTTAATGACTGCCACCCCGGAAAAAGCATACGAAGTCTAATTTTCTATCTATCGAAATATTTATTAGTAGGTTTTCTGGCCTCAATTACGAAGCTTCAAAATAAAAGCTTTTGCCCTAGCGAATTGGGAAGCGACCAAAGGAAGCTCGCCCACTGAGCTTGGCAAAGGGGAATATTTTTAAGATGAGGAATTGCAGCCTTGATCTTTTTGTTTTGCGATCTACTGGAGCGAAGCGGAACTCACGAACTCCTCTGAAAGAGGACAAGTGTTCGTAACCGAAAAAGAAAGGAGAATGATCTTGAGAAGTATTATTTTATCGTGTAATATCCATTGAAAATCAGTGTAGTAAAAAAAAAGATGTCATGAGTAAAGGCTAAGGCGCCAAAAACTGCTTTTCAGAAAGGTTTATGGTGTTTTCCATCTTCAATTTAGCTCTGGCCGGCAAAGGCATAAAAAAAGCGGCTCAATCGAGCCGCTTTAGTAGATAGGTGTAAATTAGAGAGAAATAGATTCTCCGTGCACAATAACTTCCACCGCATCACCCGATAGTTTTTCGATGTGGTGCTTCGTCGGACTCAAATCTACCTTGAGTACCGAGTTGCGGAAGTTTATTTTAAAGGATAAAGTCTTCCAAGTTTTAGGCAATTTCGGATTGAAATAGAGCTTGCCATCGCGTACTCGCATGCCTCCAAAACCTTCCACTACTGCCAGCCAAGTACCCGCCATAGAAGTAATGTGTAAGCCTTCGTGTACTTCGCGGTTGTAGTCATCTAAATCGAGACGGCTGGTGCGTAAATACATTTCATAGGCCTTATCGAGTTTATCTAAATAGGCGGCTTGCACCACGTGCACACAAGGGGAAAGCGAACTTTCGTGGACGGTACGTGGCTCGTAAAAATCAAAATTGCGCTCCAGTTCTTCTTTGCTAAAATCGTCTTCGAAGAAATAAAATCCTTGCAACACATCTGCCTGCTTGATAAAGCAAGAGCGTAAAATCCGATCCCAACTCCAATGCTGGTTAATAGGGCGTTCCGAAATGGCTAAATCGGCCGCTAAAATTTGTTCTTTATCTAAATAGCCTTCTTGCTGTAAAACGATGCCTAATTTTTCATCAGTTGGCAAGAAAACATTGCTGCTAATCTTGGCCCACTGCGCTAATTCCTCTTCCGCTTTAAAGCTGGCTTTCGCCAAGATGCGCTCTAAGGCAGATGGGTTTAGCGACTTCACTGTTTCGAAAGATTCGGCCGCGTATTGGATACACCAGCGCGCGATATAACTCGTGTACCAGTTATTGTTAACGTTGTTTTCGTATTCGTTTGGGCCAGTAACGCCCAGCATTACATATTGTCCTTTGGCTTCGCTATAGGTAAAGCGCTGCGCCCAGAAACGAGCAATGCCGATAAGTACTTCTAAACCGTATTCGGCGAGGTAATTTTTATCGTCGAAATAGCGGATATAATTGAAAATTCCGAAGGCAATCGCGCCATTACGGTGAATTTCTTCAAAGGTGATTTCCCATTCGTTATGGCATTCCTCTCCGTTCATGGTAACCATGGGGTAAAGGGCCGCTCCATTGCTAAAGCCTAGCTTTGCGGCATTTTCGATGGCTTTTTCTAAATGGTTATAACGGTATATTAAGAGATTACGCGCTACTTTTTTTCCCGCAGAAGCCATATAGAATGGTAGACAGTAAGCCTCGGTATCCCAATAAGTAGAACCACCGTATTTTTCACCGGTAAATCCTTTGGGACCAATATTTAAACGGGCATCTTCACCAGTATAAGTTTGGGTAAGATGGAAAATATTAAAACGAATGCCTTGTTGTGCCTCGGCATCGCCCGTAATGGCGATATCGCTTTGCTGCCAACGTTGGGCCCAATCGGCTTTTTGCTCGGCCAATAATTTATCGAAACCATCGCGACGAGCAATACTGGCTAATTCATCCGCTTTTTGCTGAAGATCTTTTTTGTCGTAATGGAAGGAACTACAAATAGCCGCATATTTATAAAGGCTATAATTTTCGTTCGCTTCGCAGGCTACGGTAAAAGAATTATCGGCGTATTTGTCTTTTTTACTAATCTCCGGATACAGGGTAATAGGCGCACTACCGCGGTACAATTCATAGCGCATGGCCGCAGCCACGTGGAAATCAAGTTTTCTAGTTTTCGCTTCGATGACTGCTTTTTGGGTCGCTACATTTTCAGATACGCTTTCCCAAAATTTTTCTTCGTAGTTACTATCGTGATTGATAACGTCAAAATCGAGGTAAGGCGTAATTTTAACGGAGGCATTAAACTGAATAAGTTTAAAGCTATAGCGGATGGCACCAATTTCTTTGCGCGTCATGCTTACAAAACGCTGGGCATCTACTTCTACAATTTTACCGGGGGCAATTTCGGCACGGAAGCGGCGCGTTAAGTGCCCTTCTTGCATATTCAACTCGCGGTAAAAATTGCTTACGGTCGCTTTCGCCAGATCGAGGTTTATACCGTCGATTTCTATTTTAAGGCCAATCCAGTTTACGGAGTTGAGCACTTTTGCAAAATACTCTGGGTAACCATTTTTCCACCAACCTACGCGGGTTTTATCGGGAAAGTAAACGCCACCAAGGTAGCTACCTTGTAAACTTTGTCCGCTGTAATCTTCTTCAAAATTGGCGCGTTGGCCCATAAAGCCATTACCAATACTGAAAATAGATTCAGAGCCTTGATTTAATTCGGGGCGCCATAGGTCTTCAATGATTTTCCACTCATCGGTAACCAAGTATTTATTGTGCATCTGTTTAGAAGTTCAGTTTGTTTATTATTTCGGAAGGGCTGTATTGATGCAGTCCAGAAATAACAATCTCTGCATCAGCTAAGATTTTAGGGTCGCCAATACCCACGCTGCGAAATCCGCCGGCGCGAGCCGCTTCTATACCTGCTTGGGAATCTTCAAAAACTACAATGGATTGTGGCTCGATGCCTAAAAACTCGGCTCCCATGCTAAAGACCTGTGGGTCGGGCTTAGAGCGGGTAATTTTGGTGCCATCAATAATGCATTCGAAAGAATCGTGAATTTGCAGTAAGTTTAAGATCAGCTCGGCATTTTTACTGGCAGAACCTAGTCCTACTCTTAGTTTAAGGGCTAAAGAGGCGGCAAGAAAATCTTTTGCTCCCGGTAAGGCTTCATCGGAAGACATTTCCTTTACAAATTCTAAATACCAATCATTCTTTTTCGCCATCATCGCTTCGAAACGCTCTGGCTCGAGGCTGGTGTGGCCCCATTCCAAAATTTTCTCGAGCGATTCTTTGCGGCTTACGCCTTTTAATTTTTCATTATCCGCCTCGTCGAAGTGAATGCCTAATTCGGCCGCGAGTCTCTGCCAAGCTTTAAAATGAAATTTAGCGGTGTCAACAATAACGCCATCTAAATCAAATAGAAAACCTTTAATTGGGGCCATTTAGCTAGTTTTTAGTTTCATACGATCACGCCTGTGAAAGTCGATGAGACCATCCACTGGGCGACGAATGATGCGACCTTTTTTAAGGTCAAAGAAATCAAGAACATCATTTAGAACGGGTTCGAAATGATGCGCTATAGATCCAACAAAGCTAATGGGCACTTTACGTGAATCGGGAAAAGGCAATACCTGTGTTTCTACAAATTCGCGGAAACCGTTAAATACGATTTGATAGTAGAAAGCGTCGTCGAGGTATTTATGGGCAAAAGGCGCAAATGATCCTAAAAACACATTAGCTCCAGTGGGCGCATAAACATTATCGCGGATAATGTTTTTATCTACCTGAAAAGTTTGTTCGAATTCGCGACGGTGCGTTTCATTCATTTGATGATAAAGGTAGGCGCGTACCAATCGTTTTCCGATATAGCTCGCCGAACCTTCATCGCCAATTATAAAACCGTAACCTGAATTTCCAGGTACTAAATTTTTACCGTCGTAATATACACAGTTACTACCGGTGCCGAGGATGCAAGTAATTTGCGGATCTCCGTTCCAGGTAGCGTAGGCAGAAGCGCGTAAATCGTGATCTACAAAAATTTCTGCATTAGGGAATCCAGCCTTAAGGCCGATTGCCACTTCTTCGTTAAGTTCGGGTGAAGAGCAACCTGCTCCGTAGAAAAAAACTTGTTTTACTTCTGCGCCCATAGCGGCTACTTCCTCTACTTTCTGAATTTCTTCCGCCACAAAATGACGGTCGTGAAAATAAGGGTTGAAACCAATGGTGCGGATGCGTTTTATTTCTTCGCCATCATCACTTAAAAATACTGCGTCGCACTTGGTACTTCCGCTTTCTGCCAAATATATCATTTACAACAAATTAGTGCTTCTTAAATAGAAACCATTTTAAGGGCCATATCGGCTAAGCGTGCCGAGTATCCTGCCTCATTATCATACCAACCCACGATTTTGGCCATATTACCATTTACGTTGGTTAATTGAGCGTCAAAAATACAGCTATACTTGCTACCAACAATATCGGCAGATACAATAGGGTCTTCTGTATATTCTAAAATGCCTTTTAAATAGCTATCTGCAGCAGCTTTTATAGTGGCATTAATTTCTTCAATAGTAGTTTCTCTACTCAACTCTACGGTAAGATCGGTAACCGAACCCGTAGGGGTAGGAACGCGCATGGCGAAGCCATCTAATTTACCTTTCAACTCGGGTAACACAAGACCAACAGCCTTTGCAGCACCAGTGGTGGTAGGAATAATAGAAAGAGCGGCGGCACGAGCTCTGCGTAAATCGTTATGCGGAGAATCTTGTAGGTTTTGATCAGCCGTGTAGGCATGAGTAGTCGTCATGAAACCCTTTACGATACCAAATTTATCGTGCAAAGCTTTAGCCATAGGAGCTAAACAGTTGGTAGTACAGGAAGCATTACTTAAAAATACATCGTCGGCATTTAAGTCGCTATCATTTACTCCTAAAACAACGGTTTTAACATCACCTTTCGCAGGGGCACTTAAAAGAACTTTTTTAGCACCCGCCTGACGGTGCAATTCCATCTTTTCGGGAGAAGTGAAAATACCAGTACATTCTAGTACTAGGTCAATATTCATTTCAGCCCACGGCAAAGAAGCGGGATCGCGCTCAGCCAAAAGTTTAATTTTATGATCGCCAATAACTAAGGTATTTCCTTCTAGGCTAACGGTGTGCGGGAAGCGTCCGTGCACAGAATCGTACTTTAATAAATGTAATAGAATTTCTGGCTTGGTTAAATCGTTGATGGCAACTACGCTAACTTCATTGTTTTCTATGAGGTTACGAAAGGTTAAACGACCAATGCGACCAAAGCCGTTAATTGCGATATTTTTCATTTTTGATTATTTACTTAAGTTGATAAAATTTTAAGAATGCGATTGAGCTCCATGTCTATTTTGCTCTTACTTTCAATCGCCTTGTCAAAAGGGGTGAAAAGTAGTTTATGATTAACCATGCCAATCATTTCCCCTTGGCGACCTTCGCGCAAAGCTTCCACTGCGGCTACGCCTAGTTGACTCGCCAATACGCGATCTAAGCAGCTGGGAGAGCCGCCGCGTTGAAGATGACCAAGGATAGTGATTTTAGAATCCCATTGCGGGTAGCGTTCACGTACTTTTTGGGCAACCGTCCAAGTATCTCCCAATTTGTTTCCTTCGGAAACAATAATAATACGGTTCATTTTATTGTTGTTGGCACCTTTCTCCAATTCTTGGTAAAGGTCTTCCATGGGTTGATCTTCTTCGGGTAAAACCACATCTAAAGCTCCGGAGGCTAAACCGGTTCTTAGCGCGATAAATCCAGAATCACGTCCCATTACCTCCACAAAAAAGAGGCGATTATGCGATTCGGCTGTATCGCGAATTTTGTCTACACAGTCAATTACCACATTACAGGCCGTATCAAAGCCAATGGTGAAATCAGTGCCAGCTAAATCGTTATCAATCGTGCCGGGCAGACCCATTACAGGAATGTCAAACTCTTGACTGAAGTACATCCCACCTGTAAAAGTTCCGTTTCCTCCAATTAAAACCAAGGCGTCAATTCCGCGGTCTACCAAGTGTTGATATGCCTTTTTACGGCCTTCTTTGGTTTTAAACTCTTCAGATCGTGAGGATTTTAATACTGTACCCCCGCGATTTAATATATTTTTTACCGATCTTGCGTTTAATTCGAGGATGCGGTTCTCTATTAGGCCCTGATATCCTTCGTAAATTCCGAATACACGTAAATTATAGTAATTTGCAGCTCTAACTACCGCACGAATCGCGGCATTCATTCCTGGAGCATCTCCCCCGGAGGTTAAAACTCCAATTGATTTTATCTCTTTTGACATTGTTGCTGTAGTGATTGAGCAAACTTAGTGTAAATTTTACACTTGCGAAAAAAAATACTACTTTTGCCATAGAATTTTGAAACCATCTCCCCCAATTACTCAAAAAAGTGACGACGAAAAATGTAAACCCCAATGTTTCGGTCGATTGCGTTGTTTTCGGCTTCGATAATGAAAAGTTAAAGGTATTGCTCATCGAGCAAAAGCTATCAGATAAAGAAAAAGTTCAATTGGCCCTTCCGGGTGATTTGATTGTAGATGATGAAGGTCTTGATGAGGCGGCCAACCGCGTATTATTTGAGATAAGTGGCCTTTCTGGAATCTTCTTACAACAGTATAGAGCCTTTGGTGATCCGGATCGTGTAAGTGATATTAAGGATTTAGACTGGCTGAAGAGCTACCGTTCTAACCCCCAAGCGCGTGTAATTACCGTAGCTTATATGGCCTTAGTGAAAATGGAGGATTTTAGTCCTGAGGCAAGCTCTTTTGCGGAAAGAGTATTTTGGCAAGATATCGAAGAAACGCCCCAGCTGGCTTTCGACCACAATAAAATTCTTTTTGAGGCTTTAGAGCGTCTGCGCGATGACTTTGTAAATTATAAAACAGGTTTCGAATTATTACCCGAAAAATTTACCTTGGGTCATATCCAAAGGCTTTACGAAACAATTTTAGGGAAGGACCTTGATAAGCGAAACTTCCGGAAGAAGATTCTCAAAGAGAAACTGGTTTCGCCCACCAATCAGAAACAAACTGGGGTTTTACACAAGCCCGCAGTACTTTATAAATTAAACCATGAAAAAGTTTAATAGAATTTTATGTAAGACCCTTTTTATGGGTCTTTTTTTTGCTCCATTTTCGGCTTGTCAGGAAGTAGACTTGGAAATTAAAAACACCTTGCCTCCCGCTTGGGCAGAAGAGGTTATTTGGTATCAGATTTTTGTAGAACGTTTTCATAACGGCGATACCAGCAATGATCCGCGCCCCATTGATATTGCCGGCGCTTATGCTAATCCCTTACCTGCAAATTGGAAAACTACTCCATGGGGCCAAGATTGGTATGCCGATGATGCGTATTTTGCCGCTTTAGATAGCCTTAAAGATTGGAACGGAAATCCAATCAATACTTTCGATGCAAAATTGCAGTTTCGTCGCTACGGGGGCGACTTGGCAGGGGTTTTACAAAAACTCGATTACCTTGATTCTTTGGGAGTAACGGCACTCTATTTCAATCCAATAAATGATGCGCCTTCTTTGCATAAATACGATGCACGCAATTGGCGACATATCGATATTAATTTTGGGCCAAGCCCAGATGCGGATAAAGAAATTATCGCCCAAGAAGACCCCGCTGACCCGAGCACTTGGCGTTTTACCAGCGCGGATAGCCTTTTCCTGAAGTTAATTGAAGCTGTTCATCAGCGTGGTATGCGCCTCATAATTGATTTTTCGTGGAATCATACCGGTAATGAGTTTTGGGCATGGCAAGATTTAGTAGAAAAACAGGAAACATCCGCTTATCGCGATTGGTACTGGGTAAAAAATTGGGATAATCCCACAACAGACAGTAATGAATTTGCTTATCGAGGCTGGTTTGGCGTGCCCACCTTGCCCGAGATTAAGGAAACCCATGCGCTCGATCATTCGGCCGATATTCAGGCTTTCGAAGGAAATATATACAGTCAAGCGGTAAAGGACCATATTTTCGCCATCACCCAACGCTGGCTCGACCCGAACGGCGATGGCAATCCCGAAGATGGAGTAGACGGCTTTCGCCTAGATGTGGCAGCAGAAATACCCCTCGGTTTTTGGCGCGATTACCGAAAAGTCGTAAAAGATCTTAATCCACAAGCTTATCTAATTGGCGAAGTATGGTGGAAGAAATTCCCCCACGATTTATTAAACCCCGCCCCTTATTTGGAAGGTGATATTTTCGATGCCGTAATGAATTATCGCTGGTATAGAGCAGCTCGTTCTTATTTCAATCCTTCCCCAGACTCTAGCGGGGTTAAAGAGCTGACAGATAGCCTAATATCCTTTTCACGCAATTTGCGTTACGGCTCGAGTCTCGCATTAATGAATATCAGTTCTAGTCATGATGTGCCCCGATTGTCGACGTCTCTCTACAATAATAACCTCTATAAATTCGATGCGAAAGTTTCACAAAATTCGCAGTATAAGATTAATAAACCGGATGCCTATACCGGTCAAAAACAGAAGGCCTTATTGTTGCACCAATTTACTTATGTTGGTGCTCCGCAAATTTATGGTGGCGATGAAATGGGCATGTGGGGCGCCGACGATCCCGATAACCGCAAACCCCTAATTTGGCCCGAGCTAGAGTTTCAAAATGAAAGTGAACATCCCTTAGGTTTAGATCGCCCTAGCGATGAGGTGGTTTTCGATACCACCTTGTTTAACTATTATCGCGAATTAATTAGCCTGCGACGTCGCCACCAAGCTTTACAAAAAGGCAAACTGGAGTTTTTACGCGATTTCGAAAAGCAGGGCCTTTTGGTTTATGAAAGAACTTGGGAAGATGAGCAATTGCTCTGCATCTTTAATAATACGGGGCAGATAAAAACATGGTTTTCCCCATCTGCGCAAGCGGATTATAAAGTGCTTATGAGTAGCCTAGCTATGCCCGAAAGGCGAGAAGATGGCGGTTTTGATATCGCTCCTTTAAGTGGCTTAGTCTTGTCGTATTAATCGGATACTATAATGTTTCTTAAAAAGCCACTGCTAGGGCTCTTTTAAAAAGCGTTTTTCTACCCCTAAGCCCTTCGCTATAGCCCGCAATTGCTTCACCGCTCTGGCTTAAACCCACTATTTATAAGAGGGCTGAGGCCTAATTTTACATTGAACTCAGGTTAGAGCTAAGGTTTAAAGTATTATGCCATTTAATTTCTTTGAAATTGCTTCAGAAGGTCGAAAAACCCTTCCGAGATAAAAATTAGTGATTAACACCCTATGCCTTAGGTTATTCGTAATTTAATTGCCCTTACACTAATTCAATGAGTCTATTTATTAGATTTGGGAGGCTATAATTTTGTTCTTTCTGCTTTCTTGATCAATTGAGCTTATCCTTATCGAGGAGTGGGGTAGTAGGAAGAAAATTGGGGATAAAACATGTTGGCACAAATTAAAATTATGAGAAGAATATTAACTATCTGCCTATGCTTATTGTTAGCAAACTTGTATAGCCAAAATAAAACGGTTATTGAGTCAGACACAATGAACCTAGTCGACAATAATGGTTTAAAGCAAGGAATTTGGATATTGACAGATAAGAATGGCAATACGCGTATGAAGTGTAATTACATCGATAACAAAATTGATAAAACTATTAATTACTATATGGACGATCAGATTAAACTGATCTACACAATTGGTGAAAATGGAAATTTCTCATGGTCATATATTTTAAACGAATCGGATACAATAAGAGGTGTTACCAAGTATATTGATAGTAAATTCAGACTATTACTTGAAAATGGAGAACAATTAGACAATAAAACCAATGTTGAAATTATAACAATTTCTGAAGTATTTCCAACCTACTATGGAGGAGATATGGCTATGTATAAATACATCCAAGAGAATTTAATATATCCAGAAAAAGCAAAAAGGAAAGGTAAGACAGGTAAAGTTATAGTGCAATTCACAATTGACCAAAATGGTGGTATAACAAATGTTAAAGTCATTGAAAGTTCTAGTAAAATATTTAACAACGAAGCTTTAAGAGTAGTTCAGCAAATGCCCAATTGGAGGCCAGGACACCAGAGAGGAAAAATGGTTAAAGTCACTATGAACCTTCCTATATCGTTTAATTTAAATAATTAAAAACTTGTGCCAACAAAACCTATACTGCATACCCTGCGGGATACGCAGCATAGCCAAACCGTTGGCAAACATTTTGAATGCAACAGGAAACACAAAATAACAACCATGAAAAAAGTAATTTTTGCAATCACATTTATTTTTTTATTTGTAACACATAGCATAGCACAAGAGTCTAAAACGTACTATGAAAAAATAACAGGTTCTGGGACTGCAAACGGAGGAGAATATAATTATGAAGCAACTTTAGAAGCTAAAATATATAATAGCGGACTTGGAGAAATAGCTGTGAAATTTGGTATTGGAGAGTATAAAATTACATCTTTCAAATATAAAGAAGAATTTTATTACAAAATGGATGAAGGTTTCCCAATCGAAATTAATAACATACAATCGGATTTAATAGATGGCTACCTAAATTTTAAAAGTGCTACAAATCATTATTCTGTTGCTGATCAAAAATTCAGTATGTTAGGTATTAGAAAAGGACATTTAGATAATGTTGAATTAAATAATGAAAACATTAAATCTATAAAAAACTACCATAATGGTGGTAAAGTGAGTTTTGATGATTTTTATTTAGAATTTTCTGGAAAATTAAAAAACACTTATTTCGAACAGTTAGCTAAAATTGCTTCTTCTTACGATATTTTAAAACGAAAGGAGAAAAATGATAATTACCTAGCTGAACAAAAAGAAAAAGCCCAAGAAAAATTAAAAGAAACTGAGATTGCCCAAGAAAGAGATAGAAAAGCTAGAGAAAGAGAAGATTTAAAGTCAGAAAACTATTATAAAACGTCACCTAATTCTATAAAAATAGGAGGATATCCTCTTACAGGTTACCAAAAAGCACAACAAGATATTAATCGTGTTAATGCTAGTTATGATAAGTTTGAAAAAGCAATTAGTGACTTTAAGAATGAATCTTATCAAAGGTATAAAGAAAGTCAGAAAGAATATCCAGCAATAGAAGAGAAAATTTCTGAACTTGATAAAGTTACTGCTGAAAAAAATAGGAGGATGGAGGAAACTAGTCTATTTTTTAATCTTCAAAGTTCATTAAGTGATTTAGAGGAAAATATTAGTGATGTATCCCTAGAAAACCTAAAGGGTATTGATACTGGGAATATATACTTGAAAATGGTTCAACTATCAAGAAAAAAAGGTTCTCCTACAATTAGTGACTATACAAGAAAAGAAAACTCATATGGATTTAAAACAAATAATCCACCAATTTATAATGTTTACCACACCTCTATAGCTGTAATTCCAATTAGCCTAATTAATAATCATCCATATTTGTATAATTTATATATAAGCGAAATTAGAGCAAAAAAAAGGACGGATGAATTTTATTATTTTTATGTGAAATTTATAAAATTTAAAGATGTATCTATATTAAATAAGTATTGGAATTTAATTGTTGAAAATTATGATACCGACCCACTATTGGATTTTAAATTAGATAACACAAAATTCCCAATGCAGTCTTTTGAATCGTATGTTTCAGAAAATCTAGATGTAGAAAGAGATTACTTAAAAAAAATTGCTGATAAAAAAAAGCGCAACGCAGATAACAAGAAAAAAACAGATGAAATTTTAAAAAACTCAAAGTCATATAAAAAAGTCTATTTTAAATACAAATCATATTATATAGTTAAAAATCAAAATAATGTATATGGGTTAATTGATGAATCCGGAAATGTTTTAACTGCTAACATACATCCTATTAACTATTTAGGAAGCGGTTACTTTGAAATTATTAAAGAAAAAATTAAAGCTGACAGTCTTATTATTCCAACTAGGAGATCAGTTCTATATAATTTGAATGATAAAAAAGATTATCCTAACAGGTTATATATTCAGGATTATAAAGATCATAATTACCTCTTATTATTTGATGATAAAATTCAAAAATGGGGTTTTATAAACCAACCTTCTTTATCCGGTCAAGATACTAATGTAGTTTATCCGAAATATGATAAGTTTGTAGCTTTTGGATCAAACTCAGATTCTTCACCTAATTTATATGTAATGAATAATGGTTTACATGGAATTGTTAATCGATTCGGAAAAGAAATTGTCCCAATTAAGTATGCTGCAATTAAAGAAAATCAAATTCAAGAATCATTAGCGTTTGGAAGCATAGAAGTAACGCACTATTGGTGCCGAACAGTTGAAGATTATAAAATTGCACATAAGTTTGATGAAACAGGTAAATATTTAGGAAGATGGAAATTACATAAAAGTTGGAATTATATTAAAAAACTAAAAAATTAAATAAACTTTAATTAAAAAAATGTTTAAAAGTAGTTACGAGTTAAAAGATCCATTTAACATGAAAAATTTTAGCTATTTACTGTTATCACTAGTGTTTTCTTACATCCTAAACGCACAACAAAACGCCCCAGACAAACAAATTCTAAAGCCCATGAAAGCTGAAGATATTGAATGGATAGCTGGTATGCCTAATTTAGCTAAAGTAAAAATGAATTCCACTAAAAAATAGGGGATTTATAAGATTGAAGCTTATGAAAATTCCGATGAGGATGTTGAAGAACTTTTTTTAGACAAGGTGGAAATTAATTTTGATGAGATTGTCTCACCCAAATTTGATTCTAAAAGCTGGTTTCATAACAAGGAACCTGTCATCATTGTTAAAAATAATAAAAAGTATGGTATCCTTATGAATCCGTCTGAATTGTATGATACTGCAAATAAAGCATACTGTACATACGATGCTATTCTAGTTAAGGAAGTTGAAGGTAAAGTCTATACACTTGTAAAAGAAAATGAAAAGTGGGGATTGGTTGATTGGTTTGAAAACATAACTTAGTTGATCCTTCGTTGGAAAATCCAGAAGATGTACCTTTAGTTTGAATAGAAGGTTGGGCAAAAGATATGTTTGTTGCCTCAAAGAATAAATAAAAAGTAGATATACTTATTTTTGATGAAGGTAATGGAGATGGTGTTTTTAAAGCAAGGAATAAAGCCACTAAAAAATGGGGTATGTATCAATCTTTACGCGAAAATGATTTAACAACACTGATACCTACAAAATATGATAGTATTCGTTCTTTTGGATACAACAAAAAATACACGGCAGTTTACAACAAAGGTAAAGTAGGTATGTACTTATCATATTGGAGTTATAACGGTAAAGCAAAACAGTCAGTAACTTGCATTTACGAAGATTATAAAAATTTTATTGCAGATGGTGTGCCAAAGCTTGCAGTTAAAATAACGGAAAATGGGGCTGGATAGATTGGTTAACACGCAAAGAAGCATCAGAATTTAAATACGACACCTCAGACGATTTACCATATCCTTATTATAAACAAGACATTTGGTTTGAAGACTAATTCTAATCTATTTTAAGTAATTTATTGAACCTTCAACCTTTAAAAATACCTTCTGGCTGGAATGTAAAATGGAATTTTATTACCGAAAAAGACTCATCAATAAAAACAACTCATGAGTATTATGGCAGTTTATTATTGTTAAATTCTCCAAAAATTTGAAAGCAATTGATGTCACTTGGAAGCCCAATAATGATATTAGTGGAGCTTATAAATTACAAGTGATTTGTTTGCAAGCAAAATTTAATATTAAGACTAACGAAATGGATAAAAAGGCTTGTGGGGAACTCCAGAATTAGAGTTTTCTACCAACAAACGTTTAGAATTAGTAGACAAACTTAATGAATTAAATTTTTACTTAAAACCTTATTAATATAGACGAGTTTTATTAAAACTTGGTATTGTAGATGAACCTAATGAAGCTGTAAGACAAGACTTATTAGTTAATGGCTTAACAGATGAGGTGGCAACATAAATAATAGCATCTAACCATATAAATCTTCAGGAGTTACTATTAGATCATAAAGTTGTTTCATATATTGTTGTGGAAAAATTAGCATAAGTTGGAGCTAATAAAGATGTTAAAAACAAAGCTACGCAACTGCTAAATGGTAAGCAGTTTAGAGATCAGAAATCTGAAACATCGACAGGTGTTTGTAAGACTAAATTCATTTCAACCCTTACAAATAAGATGGAAGCTGTTCTTACAGAGTTACAACACCTAAAACCAGAAAAAGAATTTACACTTAAAACTTATGAACCCAATGGTTATTGGATCTTCCATTGGAAAAGCACAAAACTTTGGAAAACCGAACATTATTAAAAAGAATGGTTTACCGTTAGTTTATATGGTAAAATTGATGCATTTTTTTAAGCGGATCTCATAATATTAAAGATATTTTTGAACAACTTCATGACAGGCAATTTCTTTATGAAGATAAAACAATATAAGAACCTTTAGAATGGTTATAATCATTAAAAAACAAACCAAAAAAGCTGTTTAAAAGCTATTGAACATGAGTTTGATGCTAGTTATTAAAAAAACTATATGCCAACATGGTATAAAAATAATAGCGATTTAATTTCTAAAACGAAAGTAAGTAAATATATAAAAGGTCTGTGTTAAAACGAAAAATTAGTGTGTAAAAGTCCGCTACTATTCTTATACTAGACCGGTAGCCAATTTGAAAATGAGAGAATTTCTGATACTAATATGCTCGTTATCTCTGTCTTTTACCGTTGCACAAAACAATGGTGTTTTCACCTTTAAGGAAATCTCGACTTTTAAATTGAGCCAAAATTTGGACACCGTTGCATGTTTTGAGTACGATAGCCTTAAAACGACAATAGACGAATACAATCATCAGTAGAGATTAGAAGCCTGGACAACGGCCGACTCAATGGCAAGAGTTGAATATCCCTGTTATGAATATTTTGTAGAATTTAAAGGAGACAAGTCATTCGAGGACTATGTGAAATATCCTGGTGACTGCAACATGTCTTGGTCGTCATCAGAAATCCTGATGGTCAATTCTAAATGGGTGATTCAAAAAAGAAGACGTTCTAAACTAAGGTCGACTGGTAGTGTAATTTGCGATGATGATATAAAAGAATAAAAAACTGGCTACAACAACACCTAAAGCTAATGCGGGCATTTCATCTTCGGCAGACACAGTCGCGGTTGACGATGACGATCTCGGTTCTTTAGGAATTCACGGAAAGCCGCACTAGCTTTATTTAAAACGTTGGCATTGCATTGCTGTTCTCTTGCCGAATTCAGCTAAGGGTTTGGTTATTTTCATGCATAGTGTTATTGGAACGGATGCTTATCTGGAAATCATCAATTATTATTTGGGAACGGATGCAGCCGTATTTTCCAATCAGAAATGACTAGGTAATGTATCCTTATCGGCACGCGCAGTTTTTCTTTCACTTTGTGGTTCGGATTTCAAGGAAAGCTTTAGCGATATTTACCACTCTTAAAAAGTCTTTTTGAACATAGTCTATTTAGCCTATCATATAACGAAGGGAAAAGAGCAGGGAAAGAGAGAGCCTTACAAGCAACTTTAACCTAAAAATAACTTTTAATTAGCG
The DNA here is from genome assembly GCA_963977415.1 of uncultured Schleiferiaceae bacterium. GTDB lineage: Bacteria > Bacteroidota > Bacteroidia > Flavobacteriales > Schleiferiaceae > Croceimicrobium. The sequence continues at coordinate 279,088 of CAXBOS010000001.1, forward strand.
CACTAACTTTACCTAAAAGTACCCATTTCAGGCACTGATCCTTAATTATTCTCATTCTAAGTTGCCCTTCAAAGTCGCTTTCTAGCTATACTTATGGTAGGAGGTACTAGAAAAGCCTCTTTTTTTTTAGTGTACTTTTTACACTACTATCCATTTTGTTTACTTTTGGTGGACCTAATCAATTATTTTTATTTCTATGAAAAGAACTTTACAGTCTTTTTTAATGCTGATATTCTCACTCTCCTTTTGGGGTTTAGAGGCTCAGGTTATTGAAGGAACTATTTACGACAAAGGAGGCTTGCCTTTACCAGGTGCCTCGGTGGTTGTAGTAGGACAGCAAGGGGTTGGAACTTCAGCCGATTTCGATGGAAAATACACCATTACGGGGGTTAAACCCGGTTCAATTGTTTTAGAATTCTCCTTTATCGGGTTCGACAATAAAAGAATTGGGCTTGATTTGAAAGCAGGCGAAAAGAAAACTGTGAATGCTACATTATCAGAAAGCGCTAGTCAGCTAGAGGAAATTGTAGTAGTTGGTTACGGTGTGCAGCGTAGAAGGGATATGACCGGAAACGTAGTAAAATTAGATGCCAAAAAACTTAACGACATGCCTACGCCTAGTTTTGAAACGGCGATTCAAGGTAAGGCAGCAGGGGTGCAAATTGTAACCGGTAGTGGTTTAGCTGGTTCTGCTTCGGTGGTGCGCGTACGTGGTATTACGAGTATTGGTGCCGGTGGTGACCCTCTTTATATTGTAGATGGTGCTCAACTAAACCAAGATTTCTTCTCGCGCGGTAACAGTGGAGGGATGAACCAAAACCCATTGGCATTTTTAAACCCAGACGATATCGCATCGGTAGAGATTTTGAAAGATGCTGCTGCTACGGCCATTTACGGCTCGAGAGGTGCAAACGGAGTAATTTTAATTACTACCAAGCGTGGATCGAAAGGAGGACTGAAGTTTAACTTCTCCACCACCCAAGGGGTTTCCACGCCTACCAGGATGCCGCAAATGTTAAACTCAGATCAGTACTTACAATTATACCGTGAGGCTTGGATTAACGATGGTAACACGGGCACGCCTACGCTACCACGCTCTGTTTCATGGGAAGACGCACAAAATACCAATACCGACTGGGTAGATGAGGTGGTGCGTACAGGCTACAAAGCATTTTATGATTTTAGTGTTTCTAAGGGAACGGATAAGTTTAATTACTATGCTGGTTTGTCCTACGATGAAAACCGCAGTTATATAGAAGGTGATCAATACAATCGCCTGAGTGGTCGCTTTAATGGCGATTATCGCATTTCAGATAAGTTAAGTTTAAGCATGAGTACCGGTTTAACCCGCAGTACTTATAATCGTGTGGATAATGCTTGGACGGGTGGTTTAGGTTCTGCCATGAGTACCGCTTTACCTATTTACCCAATTAAATGGGATCGTTACAATATTAGAAATGGCGATACCCTTAACCGTCCTGGCGATTGGTGGTTGCAAGCAGGTGTGGGCAACAACCCAGTGGCACAGCGCGAATTAAAGGAATGGCGTATGACAGATCTTCGCTCTATTAATAATGCGAAAATCTCTTATTCACCTTTCAAAAACTTTAACATTTTAGGTAGTGCCTCTTTAGACTATTTCCAGTCTATGGAAGATATTTATAATCCTGCGGGTCCCAATACCACCAATGTTGATAATTCTACCGCCGGTAGAGGTATCGCCGATCGCTTTCCACAGCGTTCCTATAACTACAACGGTTTCTTAACCGGTAGCTACGATTGGCAGGTGAATGATAACAGTAAGTTCAATTTCATGCTAGGTACGGAGTATCAAGAAAACTTTACGCGTACTTACTCGATGACCGTGCGCGATTCCTTGGGAAATATTACCGGTACACGTAACTTCGTTCAAGATGCTCCTGGTCCTTTTTACAATCATGCTGAATTACGTAATGATTATGAATTTGACTCCGTGCAAACTTCTTTCATCTCTCGTTTTATGTCTTTCTTCGGAAGGGTAAACTATGCTTACAAAGGAAAGTATCTTGCGCAAGCCGTATTGCGTTCTGATGGTAGCTCGCGTTTTGGTCCTGATAACCGTTTTGGTTATTTCCCTTCGGTTTCTTTAGGATGGATTATTAGTGACGAAGATTGGATGAAAAACAATCGCGTTATCAATTACTTGAAATTAAAAGGAAGTATCGGCTGGATTGGAAACGCAAACTTGACGAATATAGAGTTTGCTGCTCGTTACCGCAGAGATGCGCAGGCTTATGATGGTCGTGATATCCTTTATCCACTTAACAACCCTAACCCCGATTTACGTTGGGAGACTACCAGAGTTTTTGACTTCGGTTTAGAGTACGGTTTATTAGAAGATCGTATTACGGGTGAAATCGCTTACTATCGCAAAAACACCACCGACGTATTATTGAACGTAACCTTGCCACGTGTTTCTGGTTTTGGAAACTTCTACGATAACGTAGGGGCCTTATTAAACGAAGGGGTTGAATTTCAAATTAAGAGTCGTAACCTAGTGGGTGACTTCCGTTGGACTACCGATTTCAATATTGCTTATAACCACAACGAAATTGAAAGTTTAGGTGGTTATTCGGCCGATGCTGTTGGTGGCGGTACTAACGATACTAGAACGGTAGTGGGTGAGCCAGTAGGAACAAACTTCTTAGTACGTTTCTCCCATGTAGATCCTACTACTGGTCGTCCCGTTTACTTAGACATTGATGGCAATCCTACCTTCAACTGGGATCCAGCTGATCGCGTTGCCGTAGGTAGCGTATTACCCGATGCTGTGGGTGGTATTACCAATACCTTTGGCTACAAGCAATGGGATTTAAGCGTATTATTTGTGTTTACCATTGGTAGTGATATCTACGATAGTTCTTCGAAACGTCAGTTAGGACGTGTAGATGATTGGAACAGAACGCTCGGTACCTTTGACCGTTGGAGACAACCCGGTGATGAAGCCGAGTATGCGCGCTTAACGCTAGATGAGGCCAATTTAGGCTCTAATACTCCGTGGATTAATACCGATCAGTGGTTACACGATGGTAGCTTCTTACGTTTAAGAAACCTAACTCTTAGCTACCGTTTAAATAATGATCAAGCGAAAGCGATGGGCCTTAAAGGCGCTCAAATTTCTTTTATCGGTACCAACCTTTTAACTTTCACTACTTTCCCTGGTTTAGACCCAGAAATTGCACGTGATTTTGAGAATGCAACAGATCGTAACATGAGTGTGAATATCACTTACTTAACGCCTCCGCAAGAGCGTACCTATTCTGTTCGTTTAAATGTTAATTTCTAAGCTAAGTATCATGAAAAAGTTTTTCACCTATATAATTATATCAGGCGGCTTAATACTAGGTACCGCTTGCGAAAAAATGCTTGAAACAGACTTACAAGGTGCCGACCTTACTGAGGAAGAGGCTCTACAGTCTAAGCAAGATGTTTTAGATTTATTGCAAAGCTGCTACGATGTTACCGCCAATGTTTACAATGGTCGTGTGCAATATCTTAATGAGCTTTTAGCTGATAATCTTGCCGACCCTACCATTAATGAGGATTTATCGGAAGTGTATAACCACAATACCTTGTTCTTTAATGGAACGATTGGCGGTATTTACCAAGATCCTTATATCACCGTTTTTAGAGCAAACCGCGTTTTAGAAGTTATCGAAGATTTTGATTTCTCAGCGACCGAAAAGGCCGAAATTGCAGCGCAAGCTTATTTCTTAAGGGCCCTTTCTCACTGGGAATTAGTAAAACTCTTCTGCCAGCCTTACGGATATACGGCCGATAACAGCCACGATGGTTTGATTTACAAAACCTCTACCGAAGAGTCGATTGTAGCACGCGAAAGTGTGGCTTCGAACTATGCTAATATTATTGCCGATTTTGAAGCTGCTTTGCCGAATTTAGTGCAAAACTCCGATTACTACGCTTCCCAGGATGCGGCTAACGCTTACCTCGCTAAAATCTATTTTCAGCAAGGAGATTATGCCAAGGCTGTGCAACATGCTGATGCCGTAATTAATACCGGTCGTTATAGTTTAGGTAATTCATTAGACCGCTTTGAGCTAGATACGGTAAATGTTTCTGAAGCAATTTTCACCACTACCTCAAATAGTACCCTACGCGATTTCCGTTCTACTGGTTTTACGGATAATTATCGTTCAGATTTAGATGGTGCGGATCCTTTATTTAAAGCAAACAAAGATTTTTACGATATTTATGCGGCCGATACTTCCGACCGAAGAATTAAAAACTTCTTTGAAGTGATTGGCGAGGATGCTGAAGCTGTGGTATTGGTGAAGAAATTTAACCAAGAGTTTTTCGATATTCCCGTTCTACACCTTACCGATCTTAAATTATTACGCGCGGAAGCACTTGCTTTAAGCGGCGGTGATTTAAGTGTTGCTATACAGGATATTAATGATGTACGCCTAAGAGCTTATGGCTCAAATGCTAATGATTTGGCTGCGGGCGCAAGTGTGTCGGAAGTGAGAAATGCGGCCCGCTATGAGCGTCGCATTGAAATGTTCGGCGAAGGTGATCGCATCCAACAACTGAAAAGAAGAGGAGCGATTGGTGGTGAAGCCATTGAAATACGCAATAATCCTTGGGATTGTAATGGAATGATTATTCAGTTCCCAATTTCAGAACAAACCTCAGCTTTCGACCTTAACCCAACTGGTGGTTGCTAATTTTAAAGATTAAGAAAATGAAGAAGTATTTAGTTTTAGGTGTGCTCATCTCTTTAGTGATAGCATGTCAGCCTGAGCCTTACAAAGAAATTGGAGAATCCTATTCTGTAATTACCGGCTTAGAAGGCAGTTGGACCTTAGGAAAGGTAGAAATTGAAGACCGTTCCTTTCCTCAGTGGGAAACCATGGAGGTAAGTGACTACTTCCTTAATGGCAATTCGGTAGAAATCGCATTTGATGCCGGTTCTTCTACTTATGCTATTAATGCCAGTAGCTTAGATGGATTGCCTTTTACTAGCTTAAATGGGCTTTACGCTTTTAACGACCCAGAGTTTCCATCAAGCATGTACCTGATTTCTACCAACAGCGATACTACGGCGGTAGAATTGGGCAGTATGGTTCGTAAAATTGATCAGTTAATGCTTTTCCAAGAAATGAAGAGCTCTTGCGATCAGGTTTACGCGCGTTATATCTACACTTTTAATAGAAAATAAGCCATGAAGAGAATAATAAATAATATCGCCTTATTGGCATTAGGATTAGGGGCTTCTATTAACTTAAATGCTCAGGTAACTACTGATCCACCCGAGTATCAAGACCCTACTACAGAGCTGAAAATTATTGTAGACATTTCTAAATTCGATGCTTCTTTAGAGCATGTACAGAATTTACAGGCCGACGCAGCAGCAGGGCTAGATTTATACATTTGGACCTGGTCTCCCGCAGAGCATCAAGATCCGCATCCACTAGTAAATGGTGTTGGTACCGCTCCCTGGAAAGAGAGTAATGAAGCCTTGAAAATGACCAAGGAAGCCGAAAACATCTATACTTTTACCTTAACTCCCACGGAGTTTTATGAGGTAGATGCACAGACAGTTTTTGCCAACGACCTTAGCTTTTTGGTTAAACCAAAAGACGGCGGCGGTTACGGCGATCCCGATCGTAAGTCTACAGATGTAACCATTCCTATTGATCCTCCTGTAACTAAAAGAGACCCTGCTTTCTTATTCCCAGGAAGATTTGTAGACACGGATTTGGTTATGTTATACTACGATAATAAAGAAGAATCAGAAGCAGGCATGCAAAATTTACCCGCCGACGGCGCTTGGTTTTTTGCCCAGGCCACTTTAAGTGATAGTACCACCGTTAATATAGCTCCCAACGCATTTCAGGTAGGAAACTTCCCGCAATTGCAAATGGACTATTATGGTGATGGTATCTTTAAAAAGTATTTTGTTCCCCGCGACTTTTTTAACGTTCCCGCGGGCAAGAGTATTACCAAGGTAACACTCTACATCCAAAAGCGAATTTTTGTAGGAGGAGGTTCAAGGATTACCTATGATGTTGTAGCAAATTTAGGCTGCGATTAATTAGCGCAATTAACACTAGGAGAAAACCCGTTTCGAAAGAAGCGGGTTTTTTTAGGTCCAAAAAAATACATGGTGCTTGTTCTTTGCTTTGTGTTATTTCACTTTGGTAGATGAGGGATTGGATTTATTATTACCTTAAAAATTGAAGAAAGTAGGCCTCATTTCACATCGAAATCAGCTTAGAATTTAAATAAACCATTTACCCAAAGAAAACGTCTACTTTGTTAGAAAGCCTTGCTACCTTAGTACAATTATGTTTTTAAAAAAGTCAATTTTCAGCCCTAGTCTTAGCCTATTTTTATTTTTACTCACTTTAGTAAGCTTGCCGAAGACCATTATAGCGCAATCAAAACTAGATAGTTTGCGGCTCATTTGGTTAGATTCAAGGCAGACGGACCAGGCTAAAATCGAGGCTATTAATGCGGCTTATCCTTTATTAACTTACAATAAGCCAGAGTCCTCTTTAGAATTGGCAAGCCTGCACTTAACATTAGCGCAAAGGCAAAATTCTGAGGAAGAGATTTCCAAGGCCTTAAACGAATGTGCCTATATCTATTACCTCTTGGGTAGTACAGACTCTTCTTTGGTAATGTTAGAAGAGGCTCTGCAAATTCAATTGAAACTTGGTGATAGTCTTCAGGCTGCGGTTTTAAATACCAATATTGGGAACATCTATCGGGCTCAAAAAGATTATCAAAAGGCTATTGACTACTATCTTCAGGGATTTACTTTTATTGAGAAAAAGCCAGAAGAAGTAGCTTACCAAGCCGACTTACTGAACAATTTGGGCTTAATTTATTACGATGTTGGTATGCTTGACTCGGCTTTAAACTGTTATACCAAAGCCTTTTCGAAATACGCTCAAGCGGGGATATTAGAAGAATACAGTGGTAATATTTGGTTAAATACTGGGGCCTTGTTTTTAGATAAGTCTGATTTAGAAAAGTCTAGAATTTACCTATACAAAGCACTCCACATTTTTAATGAGAAGCATAGTGCCGCATCAAAAGCCAATACGCATTTTTATTTAGCGAAATTATATAAGAAGCTAAACCGTACTGATTCGGCCCTTTACCAAATAAAGCAAGCAATTGATCTCAATATAGAATATGAAAAAGTTAACTTACTTGATTGTCAGCTGTTTTATGCAGAACTAATTGCAGATCGTGATCCAAATAAAGCTTTAATAATTAGCCTTGAGCTCAAAGATTCTGTTATCGCTTCTCAAAGCAATGCGAGTTTAACACAATTGTATAAGGTTTTATACCAATCTTATAAGGCTTTAGGCAAATCTGCGAAAGCGCTTGAAATGCATGAACTTTATCTTCAGTTTCACAATAAGGAGCTGGAAGAGGGTAATAATGCTGCAGTAATACGAACTGCCATTTATAGCGACTTCAATAAGAAATTACATAAAAGTGAGCTGAAGAGTCAAAATGAAAAAGCAAGCCTAAAGCTGAAACAACTAAAACAAACCTACCTCATTCTCTTTTTAAGCGTGTTTTTCATCGCTGTGCTTAGCTTTTTTGCTCGCTATAGAATTGGAGTTCTCAAGCAAGAACAAGAGTCCTTATTGAAAGAAATTGAAAAGATAAAAAGGCGTGAGTCTTCCTTAGCGGTTTCTGCAGCATCCTTTCAGTTAAAGCGGGATAAGATAGAAGCCAAAATTGAGCGAAAGTTGAATGAAACGGATTGGAAGGTGCTAAATTTACTCTTAGACGACCCAGTATTATCCAATCAACAATTGGCGGAGGCGGTATACTTATCCATTGACGGCTTAGGCTCTTCACTGCGCAGGATGTATCAAATTTTTGATATCAAAGAGTCGCGCTACAAAAAGACCTCCTTAATTATGGAGGTTATGAAAATTTCGGTTGGTTAAGGCACGGGATCGGTATATCTAAATACTCAAATTACCTTCCATTATAGGCTCTAATGGTCACCTAATTAAGATAAAGTAATGCGATCTGCTATTAACAGCAGTCTTTAAGAAGCCTGATCGAATTGGTCCTCGAGCAAATAATTTCAACGAAAAGGCCTTTTAAAATCAATTATAGCCCCAAAAAACTACTTTTCACGTCTAGGCGTGAGGCTCAATCTAATGCGACAATGCAAATTTGTTTCGGCTTATATATTATAGTAATAGCCACTTTCACAAAACAGATAAAATGAAAACATTAATTACACTTTTAGCATTAGTTCCAACTTTATGTTTTGGACAATGGACACAGCTTGGGAACCATATTGAGGGTACACAATCATCTGGTAGATTGGGAAAATCTGTAAGTATAGATGGTACGGGGCAAAATATTTCCGTAGGATTACCAAATAAAGCAAATTCCAACGGAGATAATACGGGGCAAGTCCAGGTCTATGAGTTGCAAGGTGCAACTTGGGCACTCAAAGGCAATTCTATAAGCGGTAATAATCGTGGAGATAATTTTGGAGATGATATAAAACTTAGTGATAATGGTAATGTGGTTGCCATAGGAGCACCCGGCTTTACAACAAGCCCTACCACCAACGGATTCGCTGCGGTTTATGAGTATAATGGTTCTAATTGGATACAACGTGGGTTGGATTTAATTGGCAGTAGCACTGATGATTCCTATGGAACTGCTGTAAGTTTGAGTTCAGATGGAAGTATTGTTGCGGTGGCAGCAGAGCCTTTTGTTAGGGCTAGTTATATTCGTGTATTCCAATGGAATGGAACCAGTTGGAACCAGTTGGGTAGTGATATTAGTACCGGTATGCCTGGTGATGGCTTTGGCAGGTGGATTAATCTAGACTCTAATGGAACTACTTTAGCTGCAAGTGCAGTTAATCACGATAGTCCACTAAGCGATATTGGTAGAGCGATGGTTTTTGAGTGGAATGGAAGCAATTGGGTGCAGAAAGGGTCAGATTTAATTGGAGATGGTGAAGATGATTTTTTTGGTGCAGGGGTGGCTTTAAATGGTGACGGCAATACCTTAGTAGTTGGCGCTCGAGATGATGTTTTTAATATGTCACGCGGTTATGTTAAGATTTTTGATTGGAATGGAACTAGCTGGATACAAAAAGGCAGCAACCTAATTGGTGCACAGGGCGGTGACTTTTTTGGAGATGTTAATGACATAAATAGTTCTGGAGATATTATTGTTTCTGGAACTGTTTTAGGTAATTATGCAAAAATTCATCAGTTTCAAGGAACGGACTGGGTAGAATTGGATAGCATTAGTGTAACCGGAGGAATTCAATTTGGAACAGCAGTGAGTATGAATAATTCGGGAAGTCAAGTAATTATAGGTGACTTTTCAAATTTGGTTGGCAACTTAAATGCTGCTGGTCGAGCAACGGTGTTCGAAAACAACACTATTTTAAGTATGCAGAATTTAGGTGATCTAGTAAACATTAGCATTTTCCCAAACCCAGCAAGCCATTTTATACGTGTAGAAAGTGAGCAGAACATAAAGGCGTATAGAATATCATCCATTGAAGGCAAGCTTATTCAAAATGAAACAACATTCAACCAGCATAATTTCAATATTGATATCCATGGCTTACGCAATGGAATTTATGTCTTAGAGCTTATTTCGGATAAAGACAAAAAAAGCATGAAATTGATAAAAGAGTAGAAACGGCTAATAGCCTAACAAGGTGGAAAAAGTGACTGGGCAATGACGATGTATCGTGGAAACACAATTAGGATAGAAGAGGATATCCTCAAAAATGAAATTATGAATACCATTTGGTACTTCGATTATTTCCAGCATGCGCTAGCGCTGCGGGAAATTCATCGTTACCTTGGCATAAGGGTTCGCGTTTCAGTTTTAAGAAAGGTTTTAACCGAGCTGGTAGAGGATCAAGTTATTCATGAGAAGCAGGGATTCTATGCCAAAAATTCTGATTCAATTATTTTTCGCCTTAAGAATAAGAAACGTAACCGCAGATGGTTAGTAATAGCACATTATATGGGACGGCTAATTTCTCTGTTCCCATTTGTGAGATCTGTTTTTATATCGGGCTCCTTGTCTAAGCAAGGTTTAAGAGGTGAAGATGACGACATCGATTTCTTTCTAGTAGTAGCTCCTAATCGGGTTTGGACCGCTAAGTTTTTTCTAATACTATTTAAAAAAATCTTTCTTTTTAACTCGCATAAGTTCTTCTGCATAAACTTATTAAGAGATGAAGGCCATTTGAGTTTTGATCGAAGGAATATCTATATCGCAACAGAAATTGTATCCTTAATTCCCATTGGTCGTCCAAGCTATTGGCGTAAATTGTTGATGGCAAATAAGTGGGTATTTGATTATTTCCCGAACGTGAGAATGCCCAAGCTTCTTAAGGTCAACCAAAAAATGAACTTTTATGAGAGACTTTTAAGTTACTTTATCGGGCCTCGATTTGAAGAATGGTGTCGTAAAAGATTTGAAAATCATGTTCTACAAAAACAGGAGAAGGCAGATTCGCATTATGAAATAAGTTCTCAGTCTTCAGCTTATTTCCCAAATAATTTTCAAGGGCGAGTTTTACGTCATTACTACTCAATTCGAAATTAAAATGAACAAAAAGGCAGTTGTTTTTAGTCTGATCATAGGTATGTTATTTTTTATACTCGCCTACCTACGGCCAGTGACATACGAAGCAGAGGCTTCTATATTTGTGCCTTTAACCTTATTAGAGCAGCAAATTAGCCAAAATGGAATGGGCTTTGGTTCACCTGCTGAGGTGGACGCGCATATTGAATTAATGCGCTCCGAAAGAGTAAAGGATGAATTAGTAGCACTCTATCCAACGGCGGATTTTGATTATGAGGTGTCGAAAACCCGAAACGGAGCTGTATTAGTAGAGGTAGAGGCGAAGGGTAATCCAAAGATTTCCGCGGATATTGCTAATGGAGTAATAGCTATTACCGATTCTTTAAAACAGGCCATGCTGGTGCAGAATGTCCAGCAATCGCTTGATTTCGTTAAGTCAAACCTCAATCAAACTTCGATAGAAATGCTCAATTTGCAAGGGCACTTAGACTCTCTTCGTTTCGAAGCGGTTGAAGACTCCTTGCGTTTAGCATCGGAGGTTTTTAAGTATGAACGCCTTTACGGCACCGAAGTAGGGGCAATGAGTGATTTAAAAGTAAGAAAGGAGCGACTTGAAGCTCACCTCAAAGCTCCTGCGCCCAAATCCTACATTATTTATTTGGCCCGCCCTAATGATAGCCCTGCCGGATTACCAGCCTTTCTTATTGGCATTTTGGGTGCGGCTCTTTCTGCCCTGGGCTTTTACGTTTATACAATACTTCCCAAGCAAGGTTTTAATGGATCAAGGCTTCTATAAGTTTTTAGGGCTGGTAGCGCTCGGTCTATTTGGAGTGGCAGTTTTTTTTGAGCGCTTTACCCTTATCGCTTTTCTGTTAATTAGCGCCCTTTTACTTAGTGTGATAGTGGATCGTAAAAATGGCTTTGGTCCATTTTTTATTGTTCTTGCCGCACTAAGTCCTCTTTCTTTTGGCCTTGTCATTTTTCAGTCGGCGAAAATTGTGGTTCCCATAGAATATTTGATAATAGTTATTGCTCCTGTAGTGCTGTTGCGTTATTATCGACAGTCTTTTGCGCTATTAAAAAAGTACCCTTGGCCAGCTCTTTGGATTTTTAGTTTTCTTCCGGCTTTATTTTACAGTGAAATGCTGGCGGTCTCAGTAAAGTATCTTATCCTTAATAGCTTATACGTGCTGGTTTTTTATTACGGCCCGCTTGATTGGCGAGATAATGGAGGGAAGTATAGCAATTTAATCATAGCCTTTGGACTCGGACTAGTGGTGGTGCTTATTTATGGGTTTATAAATTATGCGTCTTATGATTACAATCCTATCACGGTTTCGGGTCTTTACAAGCCCTTCTTTTATTCCCATACCTACTTAGGAGCCTGCCTAGCGTTTTTGGCGGCTTTTACTTGGGGAAAAATTAAAGTAGCTCCTTGGTATTTATTAGCAGCTATATTTTTTAGTCTTGCTACCCTATTTACCAGTTCTAGAGCAGCGCTATGGAGTTTAGTTGTTATGGCTGCTTTTGTGCTTTTGTTGCAGTTGGGGCCGAAAGCTAGGTGGATTATCCCTCTACTATTAATCTCTGGCGGCTTGGGTTTCGGTGGCTTGCAAAAAATTGAGGAAGTATTCACTTACAACCAATACCACAGTCACGATCCGAATGCCACTTTGGTAGAAAATTCTATGTCGGTTACGAATGTACAAACAGATGTAAGCAATATCGAGCGCTTAAATAGATGGGTATCGGCCTTAAAAATGTTTGTTGAAAGACCTCATACAGGATTTGGCCCAGGAACCTACCAATTTACCTATATTCCTTTTCAAGAAAAGGAACTAGAAAACCGCCTAACCGTTAAGAATCCAGATTATCCACCTGAGGGATCTGGGGGAACGGCACATTCGGAATTGCTACTGCAATTGTCTGAAAATGGCTGGCCTTCTTTATTGCTTTTCTTGGTGATTGTGGGCCGCTGGTTTTATTTTGGTTTTTGGCCTGAAGTAGAAAAACGAGAAATACTAATACCTCTTTTCTTGGGCTTAATAACTTATTTCTTTCACATGAATTTCAATAACTTCCTGAATCAGCCCGCTGGAGCATTTTTATTTTGGTCCTTCGGAGCCATTTTGGAGCATAGTTCTAAGACAAGTCAAACATGAAATACTACGACGAAGTAAGTGCCTATTACGATAAGGACGCTAGTGATTTTGAAAAACGGTATTGGAAAAATAAAGCTCTGCAACGCATTCGACAAGCTTTTAGAGAAGAAGTAAAACGCCAGCCTTTTCAAAGTGCTTTGGAAGTTGGAATTGGACCTGGTTTTGACCTGATTCACTTCGCAAAATTATTTCCTGTAGCTCAGGTAGATGGGATAGATGTTTCTGGAGAAATGGTAAATCTGGCGCATTCAAAACTCGAAAGCTTAAGAAGTAACAATGCACGCGTAGCCGTGGGAAGTGTAGAAAACATAGGAACCCTTTTTCCGAATCAGAAATATGACCTTATTTATGTCTTTTTCGGGGCGCTGAATACGGTAGAGGATTTACCCAAAGCTTTAGAGATTCTAAAATCGCATTTAAATCCTCAAGGCAGAATGGTGCTCACTTTTGTTAATAAGTGGTATTTGGGAGGGATGATTTGGGAATGCCTTAAGCTAAAACCAAAAACTGCATTTAGTCGCTTAAAGAAAGTTTGGGGGGGGTATTCTCCAACTGAATTTTTAGCTAGTCGTTGCTATTCGAGCAGCGAAATTAAAAGTATTTCCCAATCGCTTCATTTAAAGTGCTGCAAGCGAGAAGGCTTTAGTATTTTCTATCCTGCTTGGTATTATCATCGTTTACATAAACGCATACCAGCTAAGGGATTACATATTTTGTGGCAAATGGATAGGGCCATCGCTAAAGGTCCTTTAGGCTCTTTCGGGGAATACGCCCTTTATGATTTACGTGTACATTGACGCCTCTTTTTTGAATTCCGCTAAGGCGTGAATTAAAAGTGCATCTAAATTGTCGAATTGATTGTGATACTGGGCTTTCCAGTCTTGATGCTGGCTATAAACAGGAATATTCGAGCATAAAGCTGCGGCTTCAGTTTGTCCAAAGCGCTTTTCGGTTTCGGCATAACTGATAGCCTCGGTTTCTAAATGCAAATGCTGTCCTATTTTCTGCGCAAATTCTATTTGTGTAATGGGTGCAAAACTGTAAAGGTTATAATCAAATTTAGGACTGCCATTACGGTAACAATGGAATAACTGCCCCGCACAGTCTTCCACAGAAAGGATAGACATTTGTTGTTGCCCAGTTCCGTAATACGGCACGGTGCCCGTTTCGAATGCCGGTTTTAAAAAATAGTGATAAAACCAGGAATCCGTCCCTAAAATCCAGGCGGGACGTGCAAAGCGGACGTCCAGCGCACTTTGTTTCTGTGCCACTAACCATGGTTTTTCCGCTATTTGATACTGCTCTGCATAAGCAATAGGGTTCAAGGCTCCTGTTTCGTTTACCGCTTCTTTTTGATTCCCATACATCAAAGTGCCGCTGCAATAAACAACGGTTGGTGGATTACTAAGATCCTGAATAAAGTCAATCATTTTTTGATTGGCAACTGCTCCCTTACGTGCCGCACCTAGACGTTTAGTGGGGTTTGAGCCAGCTAAACGGGCACAATGGAATATAACCTTAGGAGGGAAGCGAAGAAACCAATCATAATCAAAGTCCTCTAAGGGACTCATTATAAGGTTACTTTCTTCCATTAATTCTAAATCCAGGCGCTTGTTACCGAAGCAAACAAGTTCGCTGTTTGAAATTAGCTTCTTAGCTAACTTTTTGCCTACAAAGCCAGTAGCGCCAATTATCCAAATGTATTCTTGTTCGATCATTCTACTTTAAGCGGCTTTTACGATTTCTTTATTAATAGCTCAATTCCGACTTGGTTTCTACTACCCCGCATTCATCAAGGTCCCCGCCACTCGTTGCAAATCAATCTCTGCGACCTTTGCTTGGTATTGCAAATTGTTTAGCGATGCTTTAGAGTTGATATAGTTAATCTGCGCTTCGCGCAATTGCACATTATTAACCTGTCCTAAACGATAGGCCTCTTTGGTGCGCTGATAATTAAGCAAAGCCACTGCTAAATTGCGTTTTTCCATGGCCGAAATTTTTTGGGCATGCTTGTAATTTAACCAAGCATTGGCCAAGTCTGTTTTTAACTGTAAACGGGCTTGCTCGGTGGCTAGTTCCGATTGAAAAACAGCGATGCGTGCCACTTCAACTGCAGTTTGACTGCGATAGCTGTTGAATAAATTCCACTGGGCACTGAGCCCGTATTGCCAACCGGTACTTTGACTTAAGCGTAAAAATCCGCCTTCGTTTTCTTGGCGACTGTAATTATAGCCCGCATTGGCGGCTACTTCCGGCATACGATCGCTCCACGCTACGTTCAGGTTGCGCTTTTGCAATTCGCGGTTTACCTGCGCTTGTATAATAGCGGCATTATTTTGCATGGCCGATTGATGCAAGGGCACATACTCGAGATTGTTGCTTAGCTCAACTAAGGTATCTACTCTTACAATAGTGTCTACCGGAAAGTTTAGTAGGAAATTCAGCTGACGCATTCCCTGCTGGAAATCGCGCTGACTGTTTAAATAGGTCACACTATCTCTGCGCAAATCTACTAGCGCACTTAAGGCTTCAATGCGACTGCTGCTGCCCAGTTCTACCGCAATTTCCGCTCTTTCGTAGCGTTCTTGCGAAAGCTTAATCGCTTCCTTGGCAATAAGCATCAATTCTTCTTGACGCGCTAGGTTATAATAGGCATTAAAAACGCTCAGTAAGGTGTTTTCAATGGTGAAGCGCAATTGTACATCAGAAAGGTCCTCTTGCAGTTGTAAGCGCTTTAAATTGTTCAAGCGACCTAAGCCATCAAAAAGGACATAACTGGCATTAATACCCGCTTGATAATTATCAGAAACGGCATCCTGAAACTCTTGCTCTACCAAAGGAGCACCGTCGCCACCCACGGCCAATTGTTGCTGCTGATCTACCTGCGAGTGACCAAAAGAGCCACTGGCATTTAACTGAGGTAAGAGTCCGGCATTCCCCCAATTATTGTTTTTATCGGCAATACGTAAATCTTGCTCGGCTACTTTAATGCTAAGGTTCTGCTCTAAAGCGCGGGCTACGGCATCTTTTAAGCTTAGCTTTTCTTGGGCTTGCGCCGAGATGCTTAGAATGAAAACGAGGGGAAGGATATATTTAATCATGTTCACTTTCCATTTCAATTACAGCAGGCTCTACTTCTTCGTGATTGGGCTTCTGGCCCGACCAAAACCATAAACCATAAACTTTGGCGTGGTTGAGGTAGCTCAGTAAAACTGGCAATAAAACCAGAGTTAAGAAGGTGGCCATTACAATTCCATAGGCAAGAGAAATCGCCATGGGAATTAAAAACTGCGCTTGTACACTTTTCTCTAAAATTAAAGGCGCTAATCCCGCTACTGTAGTGGCACTAGTTAAGAGTATCGCGCGAAAGCGTGACAAACCCGCTTGGGCTACCGCATCGGCAAAGTCGAGGCCTTCTTTTAGGTAATTATTCATCTTGCTAACCAGCACTAATGAGTCGTTTACAATCACTCCAATCAGGGCGATAATCCCTAAAAAGGAGAAGATGCTGAGCGGAATACCGTGCAAATAATGTCCCCAAGCTACGCCTACTAAACTGAGGGGAATGAGGGTGAAAATTACCACAGCTTGGTAAAAACTGCGGAAGGTAAAAGTGATTACCAGAATAATTAATACTAAAACCAAAGGCAGAGTAAGCTTCGCGGATTCAATGGTTTTTTGTGCTTCGCGGTTTTGGCCTTCGTAAAGCACTTCAATTTCGGGGAAATCGGCTAAAATGGACGGTAATAGTTCGTCGCGCACCTTGGCAATCATATCGGGAGCAGAACCGTTAGGGTCTACTAAATCGGCTTCCACCTTAATTTCACGCGCACCATCGAGGTGATTAATGCTAAGGGTACCACGGCTAATTTCGTAATCGGCAATATCGCGTAAAGGGTAAGTCCCTCCTTGGGGACTGCGAATAAACATATCCTCCAAATTGTAGAGGGAGGCACGGGTTGCGTCATCGTAGCGCGTCCAAACCTTTATTTCGTCTTCTTGCAATTTGCAAACGTTGCACCTCCAAGCCGAAAAAGCCATTGCGAATTTGACTCATCACCGAAGCGGGATTTAAACCCAAGAGATAGGCCTTTTCCTTTAGTTCAATGTCAATTTCACGCACGCCTTCAATGTCGGTATCAATAATATCGCGCAAGTCGGGAATCTCGTTCATCGCCGCTTTAAGGCGATTTTTCACCTCATTTAGCTTCTCATAATCTTTGCCCAAAAGGGAAACAGAAACCGGTTTTCCAAAAGCCCCGACCGTACCGAAAGTGATATTTTCCGCTTCGTAAATAGGGCCGGTTTTTTTGCGTAAGGCATTCACTACCATGGTACTGCCTATCACGCGTTCTTCGGAGTTTAATAAGATAATATCAAGGCTACCTTCATTACTACTCGGTCCCAGACTTTGCTCAACCAAGCGAATAACATCTTTTTCGCCTGGAATTAAAGGACGCAGGCTATCATTAACCGCATCTGCCGCAAGGCGCACCCGATCTAAATAGCTATTGGTAACATCGCTGCGCGTGCCCGCGGGCATTTTTAGGTTAACAGCAAAATTATCGCAATCAATAAAAGGGAAATAACTTACTTTAATAATTTTCCCCTCCATTGCACCTAAAGTAATGAGGAAGAGGGCGATGGAAAAGGAGAAGATGAGAAACTTATAGCGCAAGGCAAATTCTAAAATGGGCTGATAAAAACGAAGGCGTGCTTGGTTTAAACCATTTTCTAAAGCCCGCTCCAGCCTATTCTTTTTATACTTATGCGTTAAGGCCTTAGAGTGACCAATGTGCGAGGGTAAAATAATGAGGGCCTCAATTAAGGAAACCGCTAAAGTGGCAATAACGATAAAGGACATTTCCGAAAAGAAATCGCCCGCTCTACCATTGATATAGAAGAAGGTGGAAAAAGCAATAATAGTAGTTAATACCGCCGAAATTACTGCGGGTAAAACTTCCAGAGTTCCGTCCACGGCCGCTTGAATACGAGACTTTCCTTTTTCAAAATGGTGGTAAATATTCTCACTCACCACAATGCCATCGTCTACTAAAATACCCACCACCACAATCATCCCGAAAAGGGAAATTACGTTAATGGTAACGCCGAAATAAGTAGCAATAATAAACATCCCAAAAAAGGAAATGGGTAGGCCCGCCGCTACCCAAAAGGCCAC
Source organism: uncultured Schleiferiaceae bacterium (assembly GCA_963977415.1). Classification (GTDB taxonomy): domain Bacteria; phylum Bacteroidota; class Bacteroidia; order Flavobacteriales; family Schleiferiaceae; genus Croceimicrobium. Next base: position 297,043 of record CAXBOS010000001.1, read on the forward strand.
TCTAAAGTTAAGGAAGAGGGAAAGGAGAATTAATACTAAAACGACTCCAATAAGGCCATTCTCAATCAGTAGTTCTTTACGCTGTTGCAAGAGGTTAGCCTGGTTGTTAACCACCGTGGCTTCAATAATTTTTTGCTCCTCATTAAACTGGGCCACAAAGGCTTTCACGTTTTTGGCGGTGCTCAAAATATCTTCGCTATCGGTATTATTAATAAGGACCTTTACCGCAGTTTTACCATTAAGACCTACGCCGGCTGGCTCATCGGCAAACTGTCGTCTTACTTCAGCCACATCGCCCAAGCGCACAATTTTCCCTTGGGGATCGGCTTTAATAACCACTTTCAGAAGATCAGTAGGATCGTAACTTTTATAACGGGCGCGAATCAGTAATTCCTCTTCATCGGTTTTAACTTTACCGCCCGTAATGTCTAAATTACTGCTCGCTACAGCATTGCTGATTGTGCTGAAATCTAGGCTATAAGCCCGCATCTTTTCCTGATTAAGGGCGATTTCGATTTCCTCGTTAGGTAAGCCTAAAAGCTCCACTTTGCTGATGCCATCTACTTTCCGCAATTCATCTTCCAGATTGCGAGCGGTATTTTTAAGACTGCTCAGGCTGAGGCCATCTCCCGTAAGGGCGAAAGTGATGGTGAGGGTAAGATTTTCGCGCAGAAACACGGTAACGGGTTCCATGTTGCCGGGGAAGGAACTAATTTGGTTGACAGCATTTTCTACATCGTTTAAAACCTCTTTGCTATTGGCATTGCGCTCCACTTCTACGGTAATGGTGGCCAAGTTTTCGCTGCTGCTCGAAGTAAAACGCTCAATGCCGCTAATGCCTTTAAGATTCTCTTCAATTTTGTTAACCACTCCTTCTTCAATCTCCACTGGAGAAGCGCCCGGGTAAATCGCATTTACAATAATAAAACGCTCGGGGATAAGCGGAAAGAAGGTGGAATTGAGTTGGGTCCAGGCTACTGCCCCAAAAATTAATGATCCGAAAAGGAGCACATTAACGGTAATGGGGTATTTGATGAAAAATTCTAGGAAACGCTTCATCCTTATTGACTAATAATTTTCACGGGCATGCCTACATAGGCGCCAGCAATGGGTTTTTGGGGAATCAAATCGCCATTTTTTAGACCGCGTACAATTACCATTTCAGGACTTTGATGCAAGATTTCTAGGCTAGTTTCCGCCAAAACGGAATCTTTAACTACGTAAATACTAGCTTTTTTGTGCAGCAACTTACGCGACAAGGCCATGGCATTTTCCAGGCTTGGTCCGGAAATACTTCCCTTTAAATATTCACCGTCTACCAAGCGCGCATCTTCTAAAAGAACATAGATATTTAGACGCTGCGTACTGGGGTCAATTTTGGCATTTTTACGGAAAACAATGCCCTTGTATTCGTGGCCGCTTTCGCTAGATGACAAATAAACGGTATCGCCGATATTAACTAAAGGAGCCTCGGTAGTACTGAGAGAAGTGAGCATTTCAAATTTTCCTTGGCCCATAAATTCGCCCAGTTTTTGCCCCACTCGCACCAATTGACCGGGCTCTACTAAAGCCTCCGTTAGGCTGCCATCAAAAGGTGCACGAATTTGATATTTCTCCAAACGAATACGAGCACTTTCGGCATTCTGATAGGCACTGTAAATTCCTCGCGCGTTTAAAAATAAGCGCAACTTTTCATCATCGGTGCTTTTCGGTGCTTCCCAATTTCCCGCGCTAATATTTTGCAGATGTTTATACCAAGTGTCAAAATGGGTGGGGAAGTCGATTTTAATATCGGGAATCACTTGCCCGAGCACATTAGTATATTGACTTTTTAAGGCGCGGTAACTGCTGCTGGCCTCACTATTATCAAGGTCTAAAAGTATTTCTCCCTTGCGGTAGATGCGTCCTGCATCGAACTTGGTGGCTTGTAAACTTAAAACGCCGTTTACCTCGGCAAAGAGGTCGATTCTTTGTTGCGCTTGTACCGGTCCATCCACTTTGATATTTAGAAATACCGGTCCGTTTTTAACTTCATCTACACGCAGTGCCTTTAAGCGGGTAATGCTTTTAGGGCTTTCGGTTTCGGTACTTTGCGAGAGTTTATTTTTTAGGCCAAAGGCTACAACAAGAATTAGTAGGCCACCGATTATGGCCCATTGTCTTTTTTTCATTTTATAGAGAGCTTAGATAGGTCGATTTAAGGCGCAAAGGTAAATTTTTTAAGAGGCCAATTTGCTTTAACAAGACCTTAGCGATAATTGCATTTATATAATCTATTGTTATGTCTACCTTTGCCCCAATGAAACCATTTTGGCGCATAGCACACTATGCTTACCCTTACAAAGGAAAAATAATTTTAAGCGTCTTCGCTAACCTGATGGCAACCGTATTTAGCCTCGCTAGTATTGGCTTGGTGGTGCCTGTTTTACAGATTATTTTTGATAATGCTCCGATGGCAGCTGAGGCTCCCGTTTACAAGGCTAATTTTTTCACCTATGCAGAAGAATTTCTCGCCTATGAAATAGGCACCCGCATGGCCGATACAGGGCAGCAAGAAGCCCTTTTATACGTTTGTTTTTTGGTGGTAGGCGCCTTCTTTTTCAAGAACATTTTCCGCTATTTAGCGCAGTATACTTTGGCGCCCATGCGTAATGGCATTACCCGCGATTTACGCCGCGCCTTGCATCAAAAAATATTGGCTTTGCCGATTGGTTATTTCACCGAGCAAAGAAAAGGGGATATCATTTCGCGTATGACTTCCGATTTAAAGGAGATTGAAAATGGCGTGCTAGCCACCATCGAAATGTTATTCCGCGAGCCGATTATGATTTTAACTTCGCTGGGCGTTTTAATTTGGATGAGCCCGCAGCTCACCCTTTTTGTACTGGTACTTTTGCCCCTGGTGTCGCTTTTAATTACACGCATCGGCAAAAGCCTTAAGCGCTCTAGTACAAAAGCCCAAGAACAAGTGGGCGAGATACTTTCCCTTACGGAAGAAGACGTAAGTGGTTTAAAGGTGATTAAAGCCTTTACGGCGGAAAAGCAAAAAGGGGATCTTTTTGAAAAAGCCATCAGCAACTACTACTTTTTAATGAATAAGGTATTGCGCAAGAACGATTTAGCTTCGCCTATCAGCGAGTTTATGGGTTCTTTGGTTATGGCCGTTATTATTTGGTACGGCGGTTCTTTAGTGTTGGAGCAAGGAGACTTCACCGCCGAAAGCTTTATCGCCTACGTACTTTTCTTTTACCAAATTATTCCCCCCAGTAAGAGCTTATCTCAGGCTAGCTATAAGATACAGCAGGGTAATGCCTCTAGCGAAAGGGTGTTGGAATTATTAGATGCCGAGAACCCTATTCAAGATCATCCCGAGGCCGAGGCATTAGAAGAGTTTAGCGACGCCATTGAGTTTAAAGATGTTTGTTTCTCCTATCAAGAAAAGCAGATTTTAAAAGATATAAACCTTACCGTTAAAAAAGGTAAAACCGTGGCCTTAGTAGGGCAGAGTGGTGGCGGAAAAACTACGCTGACCAATTTGGTTCCGCGCTTTTACGATATCAATAGTGGCAGCTTAAAAATCGATGGCATCGACATTAAAAAGGTGAAGCTTTTCGATTTGCGTTCGCAATTAGGCATCGTTACCCAAGAGACCTTATTGTTTAATGAAAGCGTTGCCTATAATATCGCTTTAGGTCGCCCGCAAGCTACGCGTGAAGAAGTAATTGCGGCCGCAAAAATTGCCAATGCCCACGATTTTATTGTAGGCTTACCTAAAGGTTATGACACCAATATTGGCGATGCCGGTGGTAAGCTCAGCGGTGGACAAAAACAACGTTTGAGTATTGCCCGTGCGGTCCTTAAAAATCCTCCTATTTTAATTTTAGATGAGGCCACTAGTGCGCTCGATACGGAATCCGAAAAACTAGTACAAGACGCTCTTTTCCGTTTAATGGAAAACCGTACTTCTTTAGTTATTGCGCATCGCTTGAGTACCATTCAGCATGCGGATGAAATTTTAGTGATAAACGAGGGTGAAATCGCCGAACAAGGTAGTCACCAAGAATTGCTGGATAAGCAAGGGATTTATCACAAATTGGTAGAAATGCAAAGTTTCACTTAACAGATTTTAAGATGCGTAAGATTGAGCATATTGGCATTGCCGTAAAAAACTTGGAAGCCGCCAATGAAGTTTTTGCCGCCCTTTTCGATGAGGAGCATTATAAAGTAGAAAAAGTAGAAAGCGAAGGCGTGAGCACTTCTTTTTTTCAGGTAGGCCCAAATAAGATCGAGCTTTTAGAAGGCACTAATCCCGACAGTCCCATCTCAAAATTTATTGAGAAACGCGGCGAAGGCATTCACCATATTGCATTTGACGTAGAAGACATCGAAGCGGAAATCGCCCGCTTACAAGCCAAGGGATTCCGCGTTCTCAACGAAACTCCCAAGCCAGGCGCCGACGGCAAAGTGGTTGCTTTTTTACACCCCAAGTCCAGCAATGGCGTTTTGGTGGAGTTGTGTATGGATAAGAAGTAGTGAGTATAGAGTAGTGAGTACAGAGTATTGAGTAGTGAGATTGGCTTTCGTTAGGGTTGAGGTTTTCGTTTTTTAAAAAGCGAGATTCTGAAACGAGTTCAGAATGACCGCTAAAAAAGTTGTTCAGCCTCCGAAACCATTATAAAGCTTCAATTTAAGAACAGCGTTTTTGGGCGCCGAAAAATGCCCGTTCCTGCCGTCACCCTGAACTTGTTTCAGGGTCTCTTTTTATAATGCCAGTTCCACGGGAGCAGTATCGATTATTAAGTTTTCCAAAGATTGTAATCGCAATCGTTTTTAAAAGCTGAGATTCTGAAACAAGTTCAGAATGACTGCTAAAAAAAGTTGTTTCAGCCTCCAAAACCATTATAAAGCTTCAATTTAAGAATGGTGCTTTTAGATACCGAGAAATGCCCATTCCTACCGTCACCCTGAACTTGTTTCAGGGTCTCTTTTTATAATGCCAGTTCCAACGGTAGCAGTATCCAGCATTCAGTTTCCCAGAGAATTTATCGCATTCGTTTTTTAATAGATTGAGATTCTGAAACAAGTTCAGAATGACCGCTAAAAAAATTTATTTCAGCCTCCGAAACCATTATAAATCTTCAATTTAAGAATGGTGCTTTTAGATACTGAAAAGTGCCCGTTCCTACCGTCACCCTGAACTTGTTTCAGGGTCTCTTTTTATAATGCCAGTTCCACGGGAGCAGTATCGATTATTAAGTTTTCCAAAGATTGTAATCGCAATCGTTTTAAAGGATTGAGATTCTGAAACGAGTTCAGAATGACCGCTAAAAAAATTTATTTCAGCCTCCGAAACCATTATAAAGCTTCAATTTAAGAATTGTGCTTTTAGATACCGAGAAATGCCCATTCCTACCGTCACCCTGAACTCGTTTCAGGGTCCCTTTTTATAATGCCAGTTCCACGGGAGCAGTATCCAGCATTCAGTTTCCCACAGATTTTCTTGCTTTCGTTTTAAAGAATTGAGATTCTGAAACGAGTTCAGAATGACCGCTAAAAAAGTTGTTTCAGCCTCCGAAACCATTATAAATCTTCAATTTATGAATAATGCTTTTAGATACCGAGAAATGCCCATTCCTACCGTCACCCTGAACTTGTTTCAGGGTCTCTAATAGCCTATAAAACAACTTATCCCCTTGCTGTTGAATGCTTACTTTTCAGTTAGGATTGCTTAATCACATTTCTCTTTGATCTAAGTGAAGCAACAAGATCCAGTGGTACTAATTATTTAAAATTTTGAACGGTTTTCAACAATGTAAGGATGGACTTACATTGTGCCATAAGATGCCAGAAGGATTCATTTATATACTAACCAACAAGAGTCATACAGTAACATATATCGGTGTTACAAATAACCTCGAGAGAAGAATTGGGGAGCATAAGTTTAGTTACGGCTCAACTTTTACTAAGAAGTATAAACTTAAAATCTTGGTCTATTTCGAAAGACATCCAACAATGCATGATGCAATTTGTCGAGAAAAGCAATTAAAGAACTGGCATAGGCAATGGAAGAATGAACTCGTGGAAAGCTTAAATCCAGAATGGGAGGATTTAGCCGCGGATTGGTATTGATTGAGATTCTGAAACGAGTTCAGAATTACCTTGGCAATCATAGGTTATTCAGCCTCCGAAACCATTATAAAGCTTCAATTTAAGAATGGTGCTTTTGAGTACCGAAAAGTACCTATTCCTACCGTCACCCTGAACTCGTTTCAGGGTCTCCTTTTAATAAAATCAGTTCCAACGGTAGCAGTATCCAGCATTCAGTTTCCCAGAGAATTTATCGCATTCGTTTTTTAATAGATTGAGATTCTGAAACAAGTTCAGAATGACCGCTAAAAAAATTTATTTCAGCCTCCGAAACCATTATAAATCTTCAATTTAAGAATGGTGCTTTTAGATACCGAGAAGTGCCCGTTCCTACCGTCACCCTGAACTCGTTTCAGGGTCTCTTTTTAATAAAGTCAGTTCCACGGGAGCAGCATCGAGCATTTAGCTTTCCACAGATTTTCTTGCTTTCGTTTTAAAAAATTGAGATTCTGAAACGAGTTCAGAATGACCTTGGGATCTAAAGTGGCATACTAACCCAGCTATTTATTAAGAATCGTCACCCTGAACTTGTTTCAGGGTCTCATTATTCCCAACGCACGACATATTTCTCACACTAAATCCCCACCGAATTCTCTCTCCTCACCGCCTTTCTTCCCACTGAATTACAATTGTATTACAATCGAATTACCCAAAAACAAAACAGCCCCAATATTTCTGTTGAGGCCGTTTCAGAGGGGATAAAATCTCTACTCTAATCTATTGGGTTACAGTAAAGCTTGTAAAGATTACGTTACCTGGAAAGGCATCGTTTCCAAAAATTTCAGGTCCGTCAAATACTCCTACGCCATCAAACTCATAAGTACCAATGGTACCATTATCGAGGTGTAACATGGGGAATAATTTCTGACCGGGCATGATGTTTACTCCCGCATCTAATTGTACAGTTACATTGGTGTTTACTCCTTTGCTTACCAAGGTTTTTCCGATAATTCCGGGTAGAACGATACCGCCCATTCCATCGTCGTTGTGTATTACTAACCAACCATCTGCCGCAGCAGTTACCGAAGGAAGTACCACAGTATTGTTACTTACCGCCATATCGGGTGAGTTGATAGAGGCAGAACTAATAGTAATGGGGGTCATTACTGGTGCTCCACTAGCAATAAAAGGAGGGTCTAGGTTATTGTTGCCGTCAAACTCATACTGCATCTCCATACCAGTATCTTCGTGTAACATTACCCATACTTGGTCTCCGTCGCTTAAAGTAGCATCAGAACTAAAGCTTACAGCAATGTTTTGGTTAGCACCCGCGCTTACAAAAGTTGGCTCCGAAATAATGGCGGGTACCACTGGGCCATTACTGCCGTTGTCGGCGTGAATTACAATCCAACCGTCAGCAGGAATATCGATCATCTCTACCATTACGGTGTTTTGCGAAATAACTTGATTGCTTACCGATAGTGTAGCTACCTCAGGTTCTGGGTTTGTGGTCGGCGTGTTGTTTTCATCATCATCACTACAGCTAGTAAAGCTAAAAGTAATTACAGCTGCCATGGCGATTTTTAGTAATTTTGAATTTCTTGTGTAGAACATTGTATTTGTGTTTTTTAAATTGTCACTATCATCTACGCAGGTATATATTTTTTGGATTTCTGAATACGAAAATATTTGAGCAACAAGACGCCAATTGAGGAGGAGATTACTCGTAACTTATTGAGTGGCAACGAAAAAGCCATGGCCTTAATTTATGATAATTATAGTGCGGCCCTGTATGGGGTGTGTAGGAAAATGCTTCTAAGCACAGAAGATGCCGAGGAGGTTTTCCAAGAAGTAATGGTTAAAATTTGGAAAGCAGGAAAGAGTTTTGATCCAAACAAGGCAAGACTTTATACCTGGATGGTTAATATAGCGCGCAATACTTGTATAGACTTGATGCGTAAAAATAATCGCCGTCCCCAAATCCAAGATACGGATAGTAACGTACATGTTATTGAGCAAAATCATAACACGGAGTTCCCCGTAGATCATATTGGCCTGAAAGAAGAAATTGCCAAGCTGCGAAAAGAAGATCGAAATGTATTAGAGCTTGCCTACTTTTCAGGATATTCTCAAGGAGAGATAGCCAAAAAGTTGAATCTCCCACTCGGAACCGTAAAAACCCGAGCGAGGAAAGCGATAAATGAATTAAAAACCCTTTTAGCTAGAGACATTGGACGTTAAAAAGTACATAGAAAGCGGGATAATCGACGATTATCTAATGGGCTTTGTTAGTGAGCAAGAGCGTCAAGAGGTGCAATGCTTAAGCAAGATCTATCCCGAAATTAATGAAGTACTCCGTTCTTCAGAAAACATAATGAGTACTTGGGCAGCCGACTTCGCAGAAGCGCCTCCCGCACATTTACGCGCTAAAATTTTAGACAATCTTCCGCCGCAAGAAGACTTGCCAAAGCAAGATCCGACAGAGCAAAAGGAGGATAAAAGCATCCTTATTGATTTTTCAGAGCTTGATAAGGACAAAGATGATTCCCCCAAGGTTAATTATTGGTCTTACGCCGCGGCGATAGCCTTTATTTTTGGAGCCTTAATGGTTTGGCAATGGCAAAGTGCTCGCAGTAATTCTTTAGAAATGAAGGGTGAAATGTTGGTGCAGCAGGAGCAAATGGAGGAATTGAAAAACAACTACGAGGAAATGGCATCCAGCATGCAGCTAAAAGATGGCTTACTCGCCGTAGTAAGTGATCCCGACGTGCAAAAGATTGTGATGGGTCCAGCCAAGGAAGACATGAATGCCAATTCGGCCATGTACTGGAATAAAGTAACCCAAAAAGCCTATTTCCACCGTTTAGCCTTGCCCGCAGAACCGAGTGATAGTCAATATCAATTGTGGGCCATTGTAGATGGTAAGCCTCAAAGCCTCGGTATGGTTTCCTTAGAGGAAAATGTAGCCTGGCAGGAGTTATCTACTGTTTCAGGTGCACAGGCCTTCGCCATTACCCTAGAACCCATGGGTGGTAGTGAAAGTCCTACCCTAGAAAACATGATGGTTATTGGAACGGTGAGCTAGTCTAGTTTTTTAACGATCTTTAGAATAGAATCTTTTTTCGGATTGAAGTGCCAAGTCTTAATACCTAAGGCTTTGGCAGCTTCAATATTTTCTTCACGATCATCTACAAAGAAGCACTCTTCGGGATTAAGCTCATGATCCTTTAATACCTTCTCGTAAAAAGCATTTTCCGGTTTGCGGCTACCCATTTCGTGGCTGAGGTAGAGATCCTTAAAGGAATCCATAAACTTCTTATAGGCGAAACGACCGCTATTCTCTTTAATTTGGGCTAGGTGCAGTGGATTGGTATTACTCAATAAATAGCAATCGTATTTTTTACTCAGCTGACGCACCAGTCGAATCGACTCTGCGGGTATCGCTTCATGGCATAAGGCATTCCAGGCTTTCGCCAGATCCCTTTTTAATATTGTTTTACGAAAGAAGAAAGAGCTAATGCTTTTTAAAAACTCCTCTTCCTTAACTTCCCCTCTCTCTAATTGCTGAAAGAGCTCATCTTGCTGAGCCAAAGCGGGTAGTGCGCCCAATTCCTCAAAAGCACGACGGGTTTTCATCTCGTCGATGGGAATGAGAACGGCGCCAAAGTCAAAGAATATATTTTTAATCATAGCTTCTATTTTCGGGGCACAAGGTTAAGGATAAATTACGGTATCTAAAATCGCATTATATTCTTGGGGATTAACAATAATTTGTATTTTTGCCGCCCCTTGTCCTCGGGCAAGAAGGGCCCATAGCTCAGTTGGTTAGAGTAGGTGACTCATAATCACTTGGTCGCAGGTTCAAGCCCTGCTGGGCCCACCTGAAAGCCAGTAGGTTACGTTGCAAAACAAACTTGCTGGCTTTTTTATTTGCATACAATTTGCATACATTTTTGGGGATAAGGTATTTCCGGAGCTTCGGTTGTTAATAGCTCATATCTTTCCCTAAGCAAGAGAAAACATCGAAACTACTTGGTATTAGCGATGAAAACCAGCATTTTATTGAAGAATTTCGAGACCAGCCGTAACTATTTTGCTGACCGATAGTACGGGAGAAAAAAATAGTTTGGACCCCTAAAGCGAAACTCGTGAATAGCTTGAAGATGCGTCGTGCGGGATTTCAATGCATTTCACCATCAAACCACCACGTTTTTAATAAATGCGTTAAAGTTCAGATTTACCAAACCGCCCCGCATTTTATATATTTATTATTGTACGGCGTTTTTTCATTGTCCTTTTTTATACTTTTTTGCACTATTTATACTAAATCCAGCACCAACAAGAAAGAGCAATCCCATAATCGAAAGAAATCCAGTTAATCCTTCTGTTTGGAGTCCAAAAATTATAAATACTATCCCCATGCCCCCATATATATAAGCATTTCTCATATATGCTCCTGAAGCTGTATTATAAGATTGTTTGTTTCTGTTAATCAAAGAATTCAATTGGTTAACTTCTTCAACGCAAGTACCTGTGCAAGCAATCCCATTTTCAACTTCGGTCAAGCAATCTTTGCATAATCCTTTATTGCAGTTTTTACAAATCCCGACTGCATCAATTTCTGGATGATTAAAACATTTCATAAGCTTCTTTTTATTTTAAGAACTACAATCACCTGAGACTCTATCAAGAATTGTTAAGTACCATTTATTATTAATCAAGGTTATGTAAAAAATCAATTCTCCACCATCGTTGTCAATGAGCACAACTCTGCGGCTTTTACTCTCTAAGGTCTTAAAATTCTGGATTGTTTTAATCGGAATATTTTCATCACGGTATAAGTTTAGGTTCAATGCCGTTTTTGATAACAAATCATCTCTCTGATTTGTATCACAATAAAGTCCGATCTTATTCCAATTTTCTGAATCACAATCGTGTGACGGTAAAGTCTGATATTTGATGTTCACATCAAGTTTGAAAGTGAAATATGGTAAGTATTTTGGAACTGGATTTTTGAAATCAATTTTTTTCGTTTTTTGGAATTCGTCTATTACCCCGCGTCGAAATAATACAATCAAACCATAATCAGGATGGATGAATTGATTTATTCTATCAGAGTCATTAAAATCAAATGCTTTAATTATCTCAATGATACTATTTTCTAGATTGTCTGATTGAGCTTGAATCTTTTTAAATGGAATCAAAATCAGAATAGATAGTATTGCAAAAATTGCTGTTTTCATTTCATGATTTTCATGTTTGCAGGGTTCTGTCAAATGCCATAGAACAGGAGTATAAAGTTTTTCACCACAGTCATCCTTGTCGACACGGATTGTTGTTTCGGATGAGTGATACCGTTTGTAGTGTCTAATAAGACCCGCTCATTTATGCACTAATGGGGCTATCGCTATTTAACTTGAGTCCCTTTATTCTTTAGTAACAAATTTAATAGCAACACCTGAAAGACCGGTTAAAGGGCTAAAAGAGGTGAACTCATTCAGTTTAGTAAAAATAATGGCATCAGCTCCCATGGAAGCAGCCTCCTCTTTCAACTTCTCGAGAACCTTAGACTCATTAAGGTTTACACCCGCTGCTACCGGGCCTATCACCGTGTAGGGTTTTTTAAGGTCGTTAGAATAGACTTTAACCAATTCCGGCCTAGTAGGAGGATAGTAATTAGCCCCAGTTTGCAAATAGTGCGTTGAAAACGAGCAGCTTTGTGCAAGAAGTAGGAGGATTAAATAGGTATATAATCTTTTCATCTTAAGGTAATTTATATCGTACTGCCGTGCCAGAAGCTTTTATCGCATACGTCCAACCACCGTAATCGTACTCTAGACGTAAATTAGTAATAGCATGTGCTCCTATGGCAGCAGCTTCTTTCTTCAAGTATTTAATAGCTAATTTGCTATTTGACCCAGCATCGATATTAACAACCACCTCCCCAAGTATAATTTCTGTTTTTAAGGTGGTCTCCTCGCAGAAAACGTCAATCGATTGGTAATCGGTGGGTGCGAATGTTTCTGTGGAGTTATCAAGTAAAATATGCGCTCCAGTTCGGCAGCTATAGGAAAGGAATAATAGCATCACTAGTCCTAAACTCTGGGTTAACGTACTTCTATTCATTTTAATAAGTTTAAAATTTAGCAATTGCTCTTGATTTATTTGTAGGGCTAAAAAATGTTGTGGAACAAAATAAAATCTATGACTTGTAATTTAGAATTTTATTTGATGGGAAATAGTATTATTAGCATCCCTTTTATAGAGGCTTAAATTATAAAATAAATACAAACTTCAAAGCTTCCTGGCCCAGGAGAAGTGCAGCGAAACGAGGGTCAAGAAGCTTTATGCTTTAATTTTCCTGCCCCAAAAATTTTCCCCTCCCAATCCTAATCCTTACCTTAAGCAATTCAGGCTTTTCGCTGGCTTTATCAAGACCTAAATAACCTTAGGCCCGCATGCATTAGGCGCTATAAATAACAAGTGCCTAAAATCTAGCGCGTTTCAAGCGCCTGAATAACTACCGCTAAAAAATCTTGCGGCTAGAATTATCATTTAAATTTAAGAAGGATGGAACTTGAAGTAAAAATACTAGAGTTGAAAACCGTAAATCACCTCGATGATTATTGGCAACAAAAAGACCATATCAAGCTCTTGGAGGAATTTGATTATCCAAATGCGAAGGAACTTAAAGAGCAGGAACGTTTAGATTTTCTCTTTATGGCTATAGCGGATTATGAACCCGCCGAAGCCGCAGAGATTATTTTAAAATATAACATGGGCGATAAGCTCAGCGATGGTCAAATTCAAAACCTAGCCCACGAAATGTTAAAGGAGAAGGTAGCGGAATCTTATCGCGAACCAGCTTTTCACTACGACCTTTTTAATATCAACCAATTCTTACGAAAGGCTTACAATGGTAAATTTCCCGATACAGAAGCTTTAGTAATAAAGGCAAGCATGGCAGGAGAGGCTTTGGAAACAGAGATAACCCAAGAAATTCTGCTAAAGTCATTATGTGCCGGCCTAAGAGATAGTAATTTAATCCTCAGACTATTTGGCGAGCAAGTGGAGGGTTCTGTCCCTTTCGGAGATGCCGCGAAGGTTATTTGGGATTTTCATAAGACGGGTGATGGTGAAGTGGAAATTATTACCTCGCTGAAGTGGATTGAAAAAGAGGACTTTGAAAAAACGGCCTTTAAAGCAGAACTCACTTTCTTTAGTGAAGAGTAAAAAAAGGTCAGAGAATTACACCTGAACAAAATTCCTATTAAACATTAAGACTGCATGTAGGGTTCTCTCAAAGCCACCAAGAAGAGTAATAGAAGCATGACCGATCGATTAAGTTTAAGGGATCACATTCCCACCAAAGAGCTAGCAAAGAGCACGTCCGAAGAAAGGTTTCAGAGTCTTACTTTAAGACCAGTACTAAAGCTGCAAAACCAGCTTATTTTAGGGCTCTTTGCAAACTATATTAAGGAGTCGAAAAGTCCCTTTCATACTTTTTCGATGGAGAAAAAGGCCCTCTTTGTTGAAAATAGCCTCCAGAAGAACATTGCCCTAAAAAACAAACTCTTGGGAATTTGTATTGCCATGTTTAGTCTCGAGGAGTTTGAAATATACAGTGCGCAAGCCAGCCTTTTTAACAAGCGCATTATGGCGCTACTAATCGAACGGATTAGGAGCCAGATCAACCTTCTCTGATCTCCAAATTAATACTTTCCTTGCAAGCTTCATCCTACTGCAATGCACTTAAGAAAATTTAGCCTTGCACAAAACAACTTTGCTCGGCTTTTACAGTAAAATATTTGATTTAAAGTACTGAAAATAAACGTCATAATAATTAATATCGACCTTAATTAGGATGTCAGTTTTAAGCCTACCTTCGAAAAAAATTCATGTCGATTGAGCAGAAAGTGCAGCTGGTAGAAAACCTTTTCAAAGACTTAGAAAAGGAAAGTGTTCAGTTTGAAAAATCATCGGGTCTTTCCTGTGTAGCGGGCTGCGGAAAGTGCTGTACTCACCCCGATATCGAGGCCTCTCCCTTAGAGTTTTTTCCCTGGGCTTTTCATTTGTTTTTGCAAGGGGAGGCGGAAAATACCCTGAAATTATTAGCAGGGACTAAAAGCGCAACTTGCTTTATCTATCAACCCTTAGCTTTTGTGGACAAAGGAAACTGTGCTACCTATAAATACCGTGGTTTGATCTGCCGCTTGTTTGGGTTTTCGGCCAATACCGATAAATATGGAAAGTTACGCTTAGCTACTTGCAAGATTATTAAAGAAGGGCAGGCGGAGAAGTATGAAACGATAAATGAATCTATTAATCAGGGTTTAAAAGTTCCAATATTCACCGAGTATTATATGCGCTTGTCGCAAATTGACTTCCGTTTAGGCAATAGAATAATGCCGGTTAACCAGGCTTTAAAGCTTGCCTTGGAAGAAGTTTTACGCTATTACGAGTATCGTAATTCCCCCGATGTAGAAATTGAAGTGGGTTAATAGTTTAAAGGATTGGGGATTTTTAATTCTTTAGGAAATTCAAACCTCTTTCAGCAGATCACTATCTTTGCCTCTCAAAACATTCTCTATGAAAAGCCAAGTATTTACCATGACCGAAGGCAGCGAGTTTATTCCCCTTGATAAGCTCCTGAAGCTTTGTCGCTTGGTAAACTCGGGCGGTGAGGCCCATGCTTTTATTATGCAGGGTGCCGTGCGCGTGAACAAAGAAATTGAAATGCAAAAGCGCAAGAAAATCCGCGTTGGCGACAGTATAGAGTTCAACGGCGAGAAAATAGAGGTGCAAGCATGAACGGAACGCTAAGAAAAAATATTTCCATCGGAGCGGAAGTTGCGATAGTGCTGAAGGAAGATCAGCGCTTTGGTAATTTAACCGAAGGTATAGTGTCTCGCATCTTAACCAACGTGAATTCGACGTAAAATCAGGCCTCAGACCCCTTGTAAATAGTGGAATTCAAGCCTATGCAGTGAAGCAATAGCGGGCTATTGCAAAGTGCAGAGGCGCGGAAAGCCGCTTTTTAAAAGGGGCATAAATGGATTTTCCAATAAAAATGGAAATACTTCATCTAGTTCATTTGTTGTAGCTCGCTACAGTGTCACGATCTAGACTTGTCTTTTCTTTTTAATGAAAATCTGAGGCTATGATTTATAGTTGAACTCACGTTAACTAAATCACCCCAACATCCGCATGGTATTAAAGTGCTGTTGGAAGACGGGCAGGTAGGCAGGGTGAAGGAGATTCTGTGATTGATTCGCGAATTTAGTTCCCAAAGAAAAAGACCGCCCTTTCGGACGGTCTCATCAACCAAAGCTAATAGTGAATCTACTCTACCCCTAAACCCCAAAGCAGCTCCCTAAACTTAAACATTTCCCCCCGCTACCTACTTTGCGAAACTGTCGCAATCGCCGTCTTAATAGAAAGGTGCAGGCCAACTTACAAGCCATGAAGGCTCCATCCCAGGAGGTTAAGACTTCGTGTCAAGGGGTGAAGACCAATTCGCAGGCCTTAAAATTGATTTACAGGCCATAGTATATTACTAAGAACAGGCCTGTTTACTTTCTAATCAGCCGTGTTAGACCATACATCATCGTAGGATAGACCATGCAACGCGCTCTGACACACTTTACCGCAAGCTATCAGAGACTATGCAACCTGCTCCGACACACTTTATCGCAAGCTATCACACACTTTGCAACAAGCCTCGTCGACCATCATAGCTTAAGCGAACGACTATATCTCAACACTTGACGACTATGCCACGTAAATTAGCATCTTTTACTTGGTTATCAGAGTTTTAAGATTTTGCGACAATTTTTACTGTCGCAAAAAAAAAACTTCCGCAACTGATTGGCTCAAAACTCCATCGAACTTCTAAACCTCCACTCCACGGCACTCACTATCCCGTCTTGTTTCTTCGCTACAGCTAGCCTTAAATTAGAGTATTGAGCCTACCTTGAAACTAAGCTTTAGTTGAATATATTTGAATGGGCAGATTCCGACTAAAATACCTTTTAAGATAAAAACATAATTATGGCCAAATTATTCCGCAAAGGGCGTTTCAACTTTTTCGCAGGCAAGGGTCTCGGTCAATACCTGCTTTACATTGCCATAGAAATGGTTTTAGTAATTGCAGGAATCTTAATTGCCCTGAATATCAACAACCTTAACGAACGGTCAAAGGAAGAGGCCAAAGCACAGCTTATTTTAAAAGAACTGCAAAGAGATATGCTGGTCAACTTTAAAGACCTTGAAGAGCATATTGAGAATTTAGAATTGATCGATTCTTTAATTGTGCGGGTTTTAACAGAGCAAGTAACTTGGGAGGATTATCTTACTAACCCTCGCTATTCCTCTTTGGTGGTTAGCTACAATAATATCTCTTTCAAAGAAAATGCTTTTAAAAACCTAGAGCGTTACCTCGATTATTTTGGTCCTGAATACGATTCCTTACTACCGCAATTGGAATCCTTATACCACGACGAAATTTCGGCCATCGAGGATATGGAAAAGCGCATAAGCGATTTCTCTATCGGCACCATTGAAAAGTGGTCGGCAGAATTTGTGTGGTTCCGATATCTCGGTACTCCTCAAATGTCCGAGGAAGCCCAATCGTATTTTTTGGAATCTCCCTTTTACCTTAATGCTGTGCATACCTACCGCACCTATTCCAGTCAAAATCTGTTGCGTATGCTAAGGCGCTTACAAGTTAGTATTGCGCAGGTATACCTTTCGGTAGATGCGTACTTAGTTAAAGAGGAGCCTCCGATGGATAATTTTCGTTCCTTTTATCAAAAACCCAAAGCCCAGCAATTGAAAAGCTGGCTGGGCGATTTTGTGCTCGGTGAAGCCAATGCTTTTAGCATTAAGGCTGATGGTAGTGAACAGCTAAAAATAATTCTTCCTGGAAAGATCGAGCTCGGTTTGTATTTGCGCAATGATAGCACCCTGTATTGTCCCGATCAAAATTTTGAAATACGCAAAAATGAAAAGGATGAGGTTTTTGTTCTGATGGGAGAGCGAAGGATAAAACTTAAAAAAGAAGATTCTTAATTTACAATCGAAATCACGTTTTAAAAGATGTGCGTCCGAGATAGCTTCTGTTTTCGGTTCTTTCAATCATCTTACTCAAGTGGATACGCAAAACCGCCCCCATCGTTTTGAGGCCCGTAAAATCCTCGCACTCGTGAAAGACGTTTAGGTCCTTACTAAGCGATGCAATTTTATCAGGACTAGAAAGGGGTACTTTTTGCATAGAGTTAAGAAGCTCATTCACCTTTTTTTGGGCGTGATTATAACGCTTACGAATTAGTGTTCTTTCTTCTGTTTGATATTGATCAACGTTTTCTGGCGAAAGCACCTCCATGCAAAACTGGATTATCTCTAAGTTTTCCTTGTAAAACTGGGGTAGATAGTGGTTTTTACGTCCTTCGTATGTCAGTTGGTCAAAATCGATCGGCCTTACGCGGTACTGTTCCATATCGAAGTCGGGCGTTACATCCACCACATAATTATAAGAACGCATATCGCCCAATAACATGGTAAAGCAGCGCTCGTTAAATTTCACAAACTCTTTGGCCATACGGGTTTTGGCAAAGCCTGGTCGGTCTATATAACGACTAAGAAAAACATCTCCAGGTATGCCTGCAATATGTTCTTCTACTAAAGTATCCTTATCGGTTAAATAACCAATGCGGTTAGGACTGAGTAAATGCTCTAACTCCAATCCGTAAATCCGCGAAGCATCGGCTTTCTTAATATAGTAATAGTCGTGGTTGTCGTTAATGGTATTAACAATGCGAATACGAAAAGGGTTGGAATTACCAAAAAGACAATGGTCTATGCGATCAGTACGCAACTGCCCCACAAAAGATTGATCGCCATCGGTTTTAAGCGCCGCATAAATTGCTACCAGCGCCAATTGAATTTCATCCTGCAGAAAATTATCGTAAAGCACGCTTTGCCAAAGGGTATCATTGCCATGCGAATCAAACACGGGAATGCTCGTGGTGAAGTTAAGCAGTACTTCATAAGTAGCCGCTAAGGGCACTTCGCGTTGGTGTTTTTTAAGATATTTACGCAATTCTTTATGAATTGGGTAATGCGGTTTTTTCCGTGACATGTCCATGCGCTAAAGGTAGGAAAATAGGGATAGGTCTGGCTTGGAAGGGCTTGCACTCTTAAAAGGAAGAGGCCTTTCGTGTTAATAAAAGTGTTATTGACGCTAAAACGTACAAGTTTTATCTAAAATGATTTGTTAATTGATTAATATTGCAAAAGAATAGTGAACAATTTGTTTTAAAGTAAATGCCTAATGGAGGGGCTACGCTTTTAGTAAAACTTAACGTTAATAACTCTATTTGAAAAACTTAAATCAATCCCCATGAAGCACAAGTATCTTTACCTTTTTCTTGCGGCAATGTTTGCATTTAGTTGCACCAAGCCCGACGACATCCTCGATGATTTCCAAGTACACATCAGCCCAACTTTTTACAAGTATGTAGTTGAGATTGATGTGGAAGATCTAACCGATCCGAGCACTCCCATTGCAAAAAATGTTAATGTTAGCGTTGTAGGTGATAACGCAGCTGCGGTTTACAATATTGATGGAACCAAGAATTTTAAAGTAAACTTTGGTACTTTACAATTAATGATTGCCAAGGGAAACGAACCAACTGCTGGAAACCCCTTACGGTTTAGAGTTGTTTTCGAAGCAGATGGTTACCAAAAAACCGAATTACCAATGCTTATTAGCACGGAAGACTATTTCTTAGCAGATGTAGCTCAAATGCTAAACTTAAATAATTTGCCAAATAGTATTGGAACTAAAACGGCGAACGGAGGAATTGATCCAACCACCAATACTCTTTCTCAACCCCTTGTAATTAATACAGGTTCTCCAGATAGTACTTCTAGAATTCAAATGACTATTCCAACAGACGTAAAGTTTTTGGATGAGAATGGTAATGAAATTACAGCAAAGCGCAATAGCACCGGTTTAAATGTGAATATCTTAAGTCTTTCCGATACTTCTCAATCAGCCCAACAGGCAATGCCTAATGGAACAGGATTAGTGCAGATAGTTAAAGAAGGTAACAATACGGATACGCTTTTATTACAACAAACGGGAACGTTCAATATTACTATGGATATTGATGGTGTTCCTGTAAGAGGTTTCTCAGGTGGTAAAATGTCTGGTGGAGTTACTACTAGAATTCCAATTCCTGCCGGTTCAGAAAACCCAGAGTTTGGCCGTGAATATCAAGAGGGCGATTCTGTTGGTTTAATGAGTCTTTCCGAAGGCGACGTGGCTTGGGATGTTGAAAACAGATCTTTTGTTGTACAAAAGGACCCAGCTACAGGAGACCTTTTCGTGGATCCAACCATTACCCACTTATCTTGGTGGAGATGGAGATGGAGAAGATGGTGGAGACCAGTTTACCGTCGTTACGGAGCAGGTGCTTACTATGCAGACAATGGTACCGGAAATGGCTCTATTAATGGCGCATTATGGACGCGGTTCTCGTATCGCTATTTCGGATGGTGGCGTTCTTCTTGGTTCCGCATCAGAGGTAGCTTCGGACCAAATTATGCCTTCAATCCAAAGCGCTTAATTACAACAACTAGAACATATTCAAGTATTCAGGTTTTTCCATCCTCTAGTATTAACCCGGCTAACTTTAATTTAACTTACGAAACGGCTAACTACTTTGGTTACTCTATGAGACTATTAAAAATAGAGCCAAAAGTTACTCCTCCTAGTATTGGTTACAGATTGTATTGTGGAAGTTCTAACACTTTAGTATCTCCACCCGCAGGTGTGAAAATGTACTTTAAGAAGACCGGAACTACCGATCAATATGAGCACCTTTATACCTTTACTCAATCCAACGTAGGTGTAACCTTCGCAGCTTTCCCAAAATTGGAGAATAATGTAAATTATGATTTCCGTGCTCAGTTAGGAGAGACCCAAAAGGATACTTCTAATGTGAAGGTAATAGATGGAACCATTTATGAAATTACAATGCCTAACAGCGCTTGTAATGAATTAGGGCTTTAAGATCATGAAGAAGTTTGCATACACTCTACTGTTAGCAGGTCTAGGACTTTCAACAGTTTTTGCTCAGGAGTCAAATGATTCTACCGCAAGTACCACTAAGGCAGATAAATACCCCATGTGGAAAAATCGTAGTGCCATTGGTTTAAGCGCAGGTTTACCAGGTTTTGGTATCGATTATGCCTACAATATCAATCGCTCTTTAAATGTTAGAGCGGGCTTCTTGGCCTTTTCTTTCAATGACTTTAATACCGATATGGATATTAGCGGTCAGAGCGTAAATGTTAATGCCAATTTGAACTCTACCGTTTTTGATTTAATGTTAGAGTATCATCCTACTACCAATAAGGCTTTCAAATTAGTAGCAGGTTTATCGTACCTTAACAATGTAGGTGTAAACACCTTAGTACTCTTGAATGATGATATCGGTTATGGAGATCTAATCATAAACAATGAGGAAATTGGTGATATCGACATTACCCTTGATTATACGGGTATCGCTCCTTATTTAGGTTTTGGTTTCGGTAGAGCAGTGCCTAAGAAACGTGCTGGCTTTGGTATCGAATTAGGTGCCTATTACGCTGGTGGTCCTGATGTAACCATTGTAGCTTCTGGAATGTTAGAGAACACTTCTGAAGAAGAGCAACAATTAGAAGATAACTTAGCTTCTTACGCTTGGATTCCCAGAGCTATGATGCGCTTGACGATTAAGCTTTAATTAAGTTTTAATATTATTATATTAAAGGGTTCCCAATCGGGAACCCTTTTTTTATTCCGAATCCTTTCTGCCCTTATATTTATCTAGGAAAAGCAATTATTTTTGTCAAGCTTCGCGGTTTGCTTTTGCTTAATTTCTACCGAATAGAAAATGAAAGGGAGATGGAATTTATTAATTAAAACAGCACAGCTTGCAGTAGCGGCCTGGCTACTTTTATTCCCTTCTAAATCACTCGCGCAAAGCGCCGAAACTTTTATTCTATCTCAAGAGAATCTTAATAGTGTTAAGTATACAGATTCTTTAAATTTCTATCCTCGTTTAGAGGATTTGAAGCTAGACTCCAGCATGTATCAGTTTATTTCTGATCAAACTGTTGGTTTAGAAAGGCCGGTTAAAAATGGGGCTTGGATTGCATTCGAGCTAGAGAATAACTTAAATATTGTGCGTTTTTTGTATCTGCGTTTCTGTCAAAAGGCGGATACGGTTTTGCTCTTTAATTTCCCGAAGACTAGTTTACCTACCCTTAGCCTTGCAAGTGGAAGGCAAGCTCCATCTGAGCGCATAATTTTTAGTTCTTCCACTTATTTGCCCGTCACAATCCCGCGCCAAGAAAAGGTCCTATTCGTTGCCTATGTGCGTTTTCCTAAAAATGATTCAGACCCCCATTTTAACGAGCTGTTTATTAGTAATGCTCAAACCATTAATTACGCTTATGTAAATAGAGCTTCTGTTCAATTTTTCTTTGCAGGCTTTATTATTCTCCTAAGCATTATTGCCGCGGTGGCCTCGGTACTGCTTAGAAGTAAATCCCTCGTTTATTATGCGCTGGTCATGCCCTTTACCATTATTTACTTTCATCAACAGATGAATATAAACGCCTATCTGGTAGAGTGGTTGCCCTGGTTTGATGGTTATCAGCAAGCAAATACAGCGCTGGTCTTTGAAATTTTGATTGGCTTCTTTTTTATTTCTGAATATTTAGAACTCAAGACTAAGCTACTTTCCTTTTATCGTTTTTATGGGGCGGTAACCTTGCAAACTTTGATCGCCTTATTTGCCGTAATATTTTTTAAACCCGGTGTATGGATAAATATATTTTTAATTATTTGGTTACTTACCAGTCTGGGTATTACCTCATATTTAAGCTTTAAGGGCAAGAAAAGCGCTCGAATATTACTCTTGTCTTTTGGGGTATTAATTCTTGGAGCGATATTTTTAGCCTTAGATAGAGCGGGAATGGTGGCAAATTTCCACTTGGCTGCCTATGCCTTTCAAATAGGAACCCTACTTTTTTCCTTAATTCTCTTCTATGCTTTAGCAGTAAAAGTGAACTCTATTCGACTGGAAAAACTTAAAGCTGACGGGATAAGCAAGATGAAAACGCAGTTTTTCCAAGATATCTCACATGAATTACGCACCCCCCTAAGCTTAGTAATAGATCCACTTGAACGAGTGTTGAAGGACATGCCCACTAGTAGTACTAAAGAAGTATTACGCACCGCTCATCAAGCTTCTCAAGGTTTATTAAACTTGGTAAATCAAATTTTAGATTTAAGTAAACTGGATTCCGTTCCTATTGAATTATCCTTGAAACCAGTAAGAATTTCGGCACATTTAGAGATCTTAATGGGTAGTTTTCGCTCATTGGCAGATGAGAAAGGGATAAAGCTAGAGTTCCAATCCGAGTGTAAGAATTTAGTAATAGGATTGGATACCTTAAGGTTTCAGCAAATCGTTAATAATTTGCTTAGCAATGCTCTCAAATTTACGCCTGCGGGAGGTAAGGTTTTACTTCGCTTGTTTCAAAATGAGAATGGATTTGTGGTATTAAGTGTAAAGGATAATGGTTTTGGTATCAGTGAAAAATCACTACCCCATATTTTCGACCGCTACTTCCAGGCTCCGGAAAATAAGAATGCAGAATCGCCCGGTACGGGCATAGGCCTAGCCTTAACTAAGGCTTTAGTAGAGCAGCATCAAGGCAGTATCGCGGTAACTAGTAAATTGGGCGAAGGAACTTGTTTTACCATTAAACTAGCCACTGATTTACTGCCTGAGGATGAATTAGTATTACCAGAGGAGCTTTTCTACCCTGGTGTAGATAATGATCCAAAGGGTAAGTCTAAACCACTTGTTTTAATAATTGAAGATCATCCGCAGTTAAGAGCCTATTTACTCGGGCAGTTAAAGGAGCACTATCGTGTGCTTGAGGCTGCAGACGGAAAAACTGGCTTAAGTTTAGCTCAGGAGCATATGCCCGATTTAGTAGTTAGTGATTTAATGATGCCTTTTAAAGATGGCTATGAAATAACAAGAAGTCTCAAAAGTGATTTACGAACTAGTCATATCCCGGTGATCTTGCTGACGGCTAAGGCGGGCCAAGAAGCGAAAAACAGAGGCTTGGAAATAGGGGCGGATGATTATCTTCTAAAACCTTTTAATACGGAAGAATTGCTTTTAAGGATCTCAAACTTAATGAAGCAAAGAGCGGAATGGCGAAATCTATCCCGTAAAACAGATTTGCCAAACATTAATAAGGATTTACTGAATCGCGTGGACCGCGAATTTTTAGAGAAATTAGATAAAGCTTTGGAGACGCATCATGCGGAAGCAAATTTTTCGGTTGAAGATTTGGCCGCCGCTGTTGCAATGAGTAAAACGCATCTTAACCGAAAATTAAAAGCGCTGTTAGATCTATCTGCAAATAAGGTCATTCAAAACTACCGCCTCGAAAAGGCAAAGTCTAAATTAGAGGCAAAGGATGGAAATGTCTCTGAAATTGCCCTGCTCTCTGGTTTTAATAGCACAACCTATTTTGTGAAAGTCTTTAAAGATAAGTATGGCACTACGCCGGGTTCATTTCTTTAGAATGCGATAGCCTTGCAAAGAGGAAAGACCAATTTATGGGCATTTTGCTTTGAGTAAGGTTCAAAATTATCATAAAAGGGTTCGTTTGTAATAACATGTTCTATTTTTTAAAAATCATGTTTCAAATCTGCTAGCGCCTAAGTCTAACGATAACAGATATTTGCGGCTCTAATTAATAAATCTTTTCACGATGAAGAAAATTTTACTTTCTGTTTTAGGCTTGGTAGCTTTTGGACCATTGCTCTTGGCCCAAAGCTTAACCTCTAATTCTTTTATCCGACCAGCGGCCTTTGTAGACACCTTTTATTATGCTGGCGTTTCAAGCGTAAGCCCTGCAACACAAGGCTTAGCACAAACTTGGGATTATTCTAATTTGGTACCCAATGGAAATATTGCCACCCAACAGTTTTTTAGTGCCGGCGACAGTTTAGTTTATTACCCAGGTACTTTGCAGTATCGTCTTCGAGATCTCTATAGCCCTACTGGTCAAGCAATTCCTTCGGCCGAATTTACCAGCGTAAATAGTTCTGGTTATACCTTTTCAGCTACTTATGTTTCGGGTCTTACCGAAAGTTTAACGGCTTTTACGGGTGGTGCAAACGATCAACTGGAAATTCCACAGCAGCGAGTAATCTATACTGACACTTTGTTTTATCTAAAGTTTCCTGTGGGAAGCCAGTCTTCTTGGTCTTCTCAATATAATCATAGAGTTAATTATAACGCAACCGTAGCTTCCGCTGGCTTAAGTGGAACGCCAGGTGTTTTTCAAACTACTTTTTCACAAACTAGATCGGTGGTTGGTACAGGCCAAATTATTATTCCTGATGAAAATGGTAACGCAATGCCTCCTGTAGATGCCTTTATGATTGAAGTGACGGAGTCCAATGTCGACAGTGTATTTTTAGGTGGAGCACCCGCTCCGGCACCTTTATTAGGCTTGTTTGGATTATCTCAGGGCAGCACGGTAACCTCTAAGTCCGTACTTTTTTACCCAATCAACAATTGCGAAGGTCCTCTTGCGTCTTATAGTGTGGATGAGGTAAATGGAAGTATTTTAGGTTTTATTTATCGTCCTCGTACCGCGCGCAAAGCAAACTCAATTGGTTTGGCCCAAATGGACCTTATAAGTACTAATGTTTATCCTAACCCAATGCTTCAAGGAGGCAGTCTGAACATCGATCTTTCGGTAACAGCGGATCTTGCAGCAATTAAAATCTATAACATTCAAGGTCAGCAAGTGGCCGAATACAATACCAGTGAGATTAATACCCAAAACCTATCTATTACCCCTAATCTTGGTGAAGGTATATACTTAATTAGCTTGGTAAACCAGTCTGGAGTGGAATTAAGCCGCACTAAACTACAAGTGTTATAATTTTTTCTTCTGGTTGTAAATCTAGAAAGCCTTGGTTCTTTAGCTAGAGCCAAGGCTTTTTTTAGGTATCAAGGCTAAAATTGCCGAGACTAAGCAAGGTTCTTAAAATGAAGGAAAGTATTTTCCACGCTTTATTTCGCTGAAAGTAAAATTCTGTGTTAAGCTCCTTTGCTATGGTCTGCCACCGCTGCAGGATGCAGACTTATCTTTGTTATAAATCGGAGCTGGTCAATTTTAGTTGAACTTATCGTATTATACAAGGACTGGAAACAAAAAAGGCGACTCATTTGAGTCGCCTTTTTTTATGCTAAGTTTTTCTACTTATTCTACTGTAACCGACTTGGCCAAGTTTCGTGGCTGGTCAACATTACAACCGCGCATAACCGCGATGTGGTAAGAAAGTAGCTGTAAAGGAATGGTAGTTAATAAGGGAGAGAATACCTCCATAGTATCTTCCACTTCAATAACATAATCGGCCATTTGTGCGATTTCGCTATCCCCTTCACTTACGATGGCAATCACTTTACCTTCTCTCGCTTTAACCTCTTGAATATTGGAAACGATTTTCTCGTATTGTCCACTTTTAGGTGCTATAACTACCACCGGCATATTCTCGTCGATAAGCGCAATAGGTCCGTGCTTCATTTCTGCAGCAGGATAACCCTCGGCATGAATGTAGCTGATCTCTTTTAATTTCAAAGCGCCTTCTAGGGCAACCGGGAAATTATAACCACGACCTAAGTAAAGGAAGTTAGGGGCGTCTTTAAAAGTTTCGGCAATAAACTTACTCTGAGCATCACTTTTAAGCATGCGTTCAATCTTATTAGGGATTTCGTGCAATTCACTTAATAAGCGGTGGTAGTAGCTTTCTTTCAGTAGGCCCTTCTTATGAGCAATTTTAATAGCCATTAAAGCCAATACTGCTACTTGAGAGGTGAAAGCCTTGGTAGAAGCTACCCCAATTTCGGGTCCAGCATGGGTATATGCACCGGCATGGGTTTCACGGGCAATAGAGGATCCTACTACATTACAAACACCGAATATAGTGGCGCCTCTTTCTTTAGCCAATTTAATAGCGGCTAAAGTATCTGCGGTTTCCCCCGATTGGCTAATCGCAATAACAACGTCTTTCTCCGTGATAATAGGATTGCGATAGCGGAATTCTGAGGCATATTCTACTTCAACTGGGATCCGCGCTAAGTCTTCGAACATATACTCAGCCACTAAGCCAGCATGCCAGCTAGTTCCGCAACCCAAAATGATAATGCGGTTGGCATTCACTAGTTTCTCTTGAAACTGATATATACCATCCATTTGGATTAAACCTTGTTCGGGTAATAATCTACCTCTTAAAGTGTCTCCAATAGATTTAGGTTGCTCGTAAATTTCTTTTAGCATGAAATGCTCATAGCCACCTTTTTCAATAGAGGCAAGATCCATTTCTAATTGATGCACATAATGATCAATAACTCTATTATCTGGAATGGATAGGACTTCAATGTCTTGTCCACGATTGATAATGGCCATCTCATCATCTTCTAGGTAAACCGCTTTTTTGGTAAACTCTAAGAAAGGCGTAGCATCACTAGCGATGAAATATTCACCAACGCCAATTCCAACTACCAAGGGGCTACCTTTTTTAGCTACGACGATTTGGTCCTTATTGCTAATATCAAATACAGCAATAGCATAAGCACCAACTACCTGGTTAAGGGCAATTTTAATGGCTTTCGCTAAGGTGGTTTTTTCAGAACGCTTTACATCTTCAATAAGGTTAACTAAAACCTCCGTATCGGTATCGCTATGAAATTCAAATCCACGGGATATTAAGGCTGATTTTAAAGAACCATAGTTTTCAATAATGCCATTGTGTATTAATACAATTTCACCGCTGTTAGAGACGTGCGGGTGGGCGTTAACATCATTAGGCTCACCATGCGTAGCCCAACGTGTGTGGCCAATGCCAATGGTTGATTCTTCAACGGAGTCACCCATTTTCGCTTCTAAGTCAGCTACTTTGCCTTTGCATTTTACTAATTTCAAATTACCGTTTAATACGGCAATACCCGCACTGTCATAGCCACGGTATTCTAATCTTCTCAGGCCGTTAATTACAACGGGCACTGCATTTTTATTTCCTAAATAGCCAACGATTCCACACATAATGAGAGATCTTTTTTAAGGTTTTGTGTAATAAATTATAACTTTTGCTTGTTCTTGCGGCTCTTTCCCTCCCCTTAAAATTGTTCTGTTTGCCGCCGTGGTGCGCGTAAGAGGTGTAATAGCCATGCTATTATTCACCCCGCTATTGAGTACCGAAAAAAGTTGACGGCTTACATCGAAAATATAACGATTCTCTCTTAAGGCACCGCGTCTTAAGTTGCCATCGCCACCCCCGTCTACTTGATAATCTAAAATGCGGTCTCCCAACGCATTGCCATTAAAAAGACGGACCTCCATTCTAGGACTCGGTGCAACCGCAGTACCTAAACCTTGGGCCGTATAAAATTCAATTAAAGCTCGGTTGATTATCAATCCTTCTTGACTAAGAGAATCAATTTTGTTTAAGTCAAACTTAAAAGCAGTCACTACGCCACCCATGGCCTGCACATAAGTTAGGTCTTGGGCAGTGGTGCTATCAATCGTACTCAGGTCTATATCTGAGTTGCTATAGTCTTGATTAAAAGTGCTAAAGGTTATTGGCACCGTGCTTTTGTCTTGGTTGAAACTTAAGTCGGTAAAGGTAGTATCTAAATCATTATGATAATAGATACGAATGAGGCTATAATTACTGGCGAGGTTGGTGTATAAAACACAGCCTCCATTTTCGGATTTAACTTCAATTCCTTTAAAGTATTCCACAAAGTTGGTGAAGCTCGCTAAGGAATCAAATTCACCATTACCTACATCGGCAAATTTACTTTGGAAAAAAGCCAAATCTAGGGGAATACGAATAGTGGCTGGCGCCAGAAGGTCTTCTACCAAAACATTGGTTTTAGGCTGCGGCATATAATTGTCGAGTCGTCCAATTTCTCTTCCCACCAAGGGGCTATAATTGCTATAAAAGCTCGAGTCTTTGCTAAAGCTCTGCTCTAATTCGCTTACGCTGATGTTCATAGCAATAGAAGTATCGCCATAAGCTTCTGTAATTCTCAAGTAAAGATTAACTGAGTCGATAATGGGATTATCGCCAAAGTCAGGATTTACCTGCTCGGGTAATAACTGTGCTAAGAGCCGGGCTTCTTCAGTTCCAAAATTGGAACTAACCGTTCGCCCTATTAAACGGGTAGAATTATAGCCACCGAAAAGTAGTTGTTGCTGATAAGGAAGCGCGACCAGGATCGAATCTACCGCAGTGGTATAACTAATAATGGGAACGTGAATGGTATCGGCCTCGATGGTGCCGCCAATAACTTGATCAAAACCCAAACCATCAGTCGGTTTTTCGCAGGCGCTCAATAAAGCAAAAGAAGCCATGGTTAAGATGGCTCTTTTACTAAAAACTTGTAGTTTCTTCAATATCATATTTGCTTAGGCAATAGATTCCTCTACTGTAATTTCCTCGTAGAGTTTTCTGATTTCCACATGAGGCTCGGTAGACTCGGTTACATCAACAACGTGAGTAACGTTTGCTTTTGCATAATCTTTCATTTCATCGGCAAGTCTTTTACCGCTTAAGGCAACACCGTCGCAATAAGCCATATTGGCCTGATAAACTTTAGAAATATTCGCATCTGCGAAAGCGTTGGCCTCCTCGTCGCTTAAGCCATCGAAACTTAAATATTGAGGTAAGTCTTTACTCATATTCTCTTCTGTGGCACCGTAAACAGAAAGGACTGTTTTGCTATGCGAGAACATGGGATCATCATGGTGGAATTTCTTAATATATAGAGGTAGGAAGCTGGCCATCCAACCATGACAATGAATGATGTCTGGGCTCCAGCCTAATTTTTTAACGGTTTCAATTACCCCGCGGCAAAAGAATAAGGCGCGTTTATCATTATCAGAATGAAACTCGTCGTCTTCGGTGTAGAAAATGGATTTGCGCTTAAAGAACTCATCATTATCAATAAAGTAAACCTGCATTCTGGCCTGAGGTACAGAGGCTACTTTTATAATTAAGGGTTGATCTTCATCATTGATGATGATGTTAATTCCACTAAGGCGAATAACTTCATGTAATTGGTGGCGACGCTCGTTAATTAAGCCATAGCGCGGCATAAACACTCGAACTTGGTTCGTGCCGTTATTCATTTTCTTGGGAATCTCCAAGGAAGGTTTAGATATTTCGTTCTCTGGCAGGTAGGGGTGGATCTCCTGACTCACATAAAGTATTCGCTTGCTTTCCATTATTCCTTGTTGATCTACATATTCTTTAGGGTTTGCAAAAATATAGCTTTTTTATGAATAACTCAATTTATAATTATAGCTTTACCCGCTTGAATAGCCCGTAAATGCAAGTGTTTAAAAGCGCTCAGGAGCTGAGTAATTTTTATAATAGTGTTTCTAGCGTAGGGAAAAGCCTTGGTTTCGTAGCAACCATGGGCGCCTTGCACGAAGGTCATTTAGCCTTGGCCAAGCAATCGCAGAGCGAAAATGACTTTACCATCGTTAGCATTTTTGTTAATCCTACCCAGTTTAATAATCCCGAAGATTTAGAGAAGTACCCGCGTAAAGACGAGCAAGATATTGCTATGCTTGATGCCATAAAAGTTGATGCGGTTTTTTTACCGTCGGTAGAAGAAATGTACGGCCAGGAGGTGAGTTCGGAGAGTATTAACTTAATGGGGCTCGATAAAGGCATGGAAGGCGATTATCGCCCAGGTCATTTTCAAGGGGTTGCCACCGTGGTGCGACGTCTTCTAACAATGATAAAACCGACCCGCGCTTACTTTGGAGAAAAGGATTATCAGCAATTACGGATCATTAAGCATATAGCCGATATTTTTAAACTTGACTCGGAAATCATTGGTGTCGAAACTCAGCGTTATCTATCGGGTTTAGCCATGAGCAGTCGCAACTTTCGCTTATCTCCGCAAGCACTGGACGAGGCGAAAATCATTTATCAAAGTATGCATTGGGCTAAAGAGAACTATCTTAAATATCGTCCCGAAGCACTAAAGGAGGCGATCATCAAACGCTTTGCCGAATCGTCGCTTGTGCTAGAGTACGTTGATTTTGCCGACGATACCAACATGCGAAAAATTACCGATTGGCAAGAGGCGAAAAGCGTACGAATCTATATCGCCGCTCTTTGCGAAGGGGTGCGACTAATCGATAACTTAAGTATTCGTTAAAGGCATTTTTTTGAGAGATGTTTTTTTAATCCTTTGAACTACTTTTGCCCCATGTTAATAGAGGTATTAAAATCTAAAATCCACCGCGTTAAGATTACCGGTGCTGATTTAAACTATATCGGTAGCATTACCATAGATGAGTCATTATTGGACGCAGCAAACCTTATTCCCGGCGAAAAGGTTTCGATCGTTAATGTAAATAATGGCGAACGTCTCGATACCTATGTAATCAAAGGTCAGCGGGGCTCAGGTGAAATTACCATGAATGGCCCGGCCGCGCGTAAGGTGCAACCAGGCGATATAATTATTATTATCGCTTATGCGCAGATGCCTTTTGAGGAGGCTAAGGTTTTTAAACCCACCATTATTTTCCCCAACGAGAATACTAATAGCTTAAACTAAGTTCGCTTGAATAAAAGCCTGAAAAACATAGTCAAATACCTTCTTTTCTCTAGTATCGGGGCTCTCTTTCTTTACCTGGCTTTTCGCCAAACAGAGTGGTCGAAACTAATGGAAGACTTTCGTCAGGCCGATTACAAATACGTTATAATTTCCATGCTTATGGGCTACGCGGCCTTTATAAGCAGAGGTATGCGCTGGAATTTACTTTTGGAGCCCTTGGGTAAAAAAGCCAATACTTGGAATGCCATTCACGCAGTTTCAATTGGCTACTTTGCTAATGCTGCGGTACCTCGTGCCGGTGAAGTAATGCGTTGCACCTCTCTGCGCAGCACCGATGAAATTCCACTAGAAAGACTATTCGGCACCGTGGTGCTGGAAAGGGTTATCGACGGTTTCATGCTGCTTAGCCTCATCGCGCTCACCGTAATTTTGCAGTTCAGCAACTTTGCTCATTTCTTCGAGGAGGCTTTTGCACAAAGTCCTGGCGAGGCGAGCACCGGTATTTCGCCCAAATTTTTAATCATTGGTGGATTCTTACTAGTGCTTCTGATTGCGTTTTTATTGCGTCATAAAATTCAGTCTTTACCTTTCTTCGCAAAGATTAGAGAACTGTGGCAGGGCTTTAAAGAGGGTTTTGCTTCTTTGGCCAAAGTGGAAAATAAATGGGCCTTTGTAGGGCATACTTTATTCATTTGGGCGAACTATTTTTTAATGATATATGTCGTTGTTTTTGCCCTTCCGGCCACAGCCGAGATAGGTTTGGCAAACGGCCTTTTTGTAATGATAGCAGGCGGGATGGGAATGGTGGTTCCTTCGCCTGGTGGCATTGGTTCTTATCACTACTTAGTAATGCTAGCCTTATCGGTTTTAGGTGTATCGCAGGTAGATGGATTAAGCTTTGCTACCCTGGTGCACGGCGGGCAGTTTTTAATGACCATCATTGCAGGATTAATCGCGATGCCCTTTATTTACCGTGCTCGTAAAAAACTAAAAGCAAATTCGGAATGACCTTAAGAGAAGCCTTACGCAATAAGAAAAAGTCGGTGATTGATATGAATCATCAAATAAGTGCTTGGGATATTTACGGCGAAGCGAGCTTGGTTTTGATCTGTGCCCATTGGGAGCCCAATGCCGAAAATCTGCATAAGCTTCTCGATTATCTTTCCTTTGCCGATAAGCTGATTATCGCGCTTCCTGAAGAGACGAGCCCAAACCGCATTTTTGAAGTGGCTAACCTTGAAGTGATCGATGGCATCCTTACTTATAGTGATGCAACAGAATTAATGAAACAAATTCCTTTGGCAAAATTTGCCATCGATGGAATGACTCTTAGCGGCCTTTCGGCAGATCTGAAGGCAAGGATGGCCGCGCTATAATGGCCAAAAGCAAAACATCTCATATTTGTCAAAGTTGCGGCGCCGAACACAGCAAGTGGATGGGACAATGTTCGCGCTGTGGTGAATGGAACACTATTGTAGAAGAATTAATTCAGGCGCCTTCAAAAACCCCTGCTTGGCAAGCGGGCTCTACTGCATCCAAAGCGGGTACCAATGCTAAAGTTAAGGTGCGATCTATTCGCGATACCGAAATTATTCAAAGACCACGGCTAAGTACAAACGACGAAGAATTCGACCGTGTTTTAGGCGGTGGAATAGTAGCGGGTTCAGTGGTTTTAATTGGGGGAGAACCGGGAATCGGTAAGTCTACCCTGATGTTACAAACCGCTCTTAATATTTCTAAAAAATGCCTCTACGTGAGTGGCGAAGAAAGTGAGGAGCAGGTACAAATGCGGGCCCAACGTATCGGTATAAAAAATGAAGAGTGCTATCTCTTGACCGCTACTAATACCCAAGAAATATTTAAACAAATTAGTCTTAACCAACCGGAATTTATCGTTCTCGATTCCATCCAAACCTTACATTCTGAGGTAATTGACTCAGCGCCGGGTTCGGTTTCGCAAATTCGTCAGTGCTCGGCCGAACTAATACAATTTGCCAAAGAAACAGCCACTCCCATTTTTTTAATTGGACATATTACCAAGGATGGTCAACTAGCGGGACCTAAATTATTGGAGCATATGGTGGATACCGTTCTTCAGTTTGAAGGCGATCGTCATCATGTATACCGTCTTTTACGCTCCCATAAAAATCGTTTCGGGGCTACGCATGAGATTGGTATTTATGAGATGAATGGTGAAGGTATGCGTCCCGTGGCTAATCCTTCTGAAATTCTTATTTCTGAACGCGATAGCGATTTAAGTGGTAATGCGATTGCCGCTACTTTAGAAGGAATTCGTCCCATGCTCGTAGAAGTACAAGCCCTATGTAGTACAGCCGTTTATGGTACGCCCCAGCGCAGCACTACCGGTTTTGATGCCCGTCGATTAAATATGCTCTTGGCCGTTTTAGAAAAACGCAGCGGTTTCCGTTTAGGGACTAAAGATGTATTTTTAAATATCACCGGCGGTATTCGCGTAGATGACCCCGCCATCGACTTAGCGGTAATTGCCGCTATTTTATCGAGCAATGAAGATATCGCGCTTTCTCCTAAACTTTGCTTTGCAGCAGAAGTGGGCCTTAGCGGCGAATTACGTCCCGTAGCGCGCGTAGAACAACGTATTAGCGAAGCACAAAAACTCGGTTACGAAGAAATTGTAATTAGCAGTCACAGTAAACTAGGTAAAGAAAAGTTTGCCATAAAACTTATTTCCTGCGGAAAAGTAGAAGAGGTTTTTCAACATCTTTTTGGCTAAATTTCTCCAGTTTATAGGGTACCTTTATCTCTGCTTAGTCTAAAGCGGATAATCCTTCGTTTACCTAAATTCTTACACTATTTTTGCCTAAATCTTAAAAGAGAATGAGTTTAACTAAAAATGACGTTCTAGCGGTACTAAAAGAGATACCTGCCACTAAAGCAGGTACCAATTTGGTAGATGCGAATCACGTAAAGAATGTTCTAATATTTGGCGATGAAGTAGTGGTGGAAGTGATTTCCGAATCGCCTGCTCTACATGTGAAAAAGAAATTGGAAGTGGATATCCTAAAAGTGATCCACGAAAAAATAGATAAAAAACTAAAGGTCGAGGTAAAAATCGAAGTGCCTAAAGCCGCCGAAGAGCGCGCCAATTTAATTCGAGGCGAAGCTTTACCGGGCGTGAAAAACATAATTGCCATCGCCTCGGGTAAAGGGGGAGTAGGTAAATCTACCGTAGCTGCGAATCTGGCGATAAGCCTAAAAAGCATGGGTTTTTCCGTAGGATTGGTGGATGCCGATATTTACGGTCCTTCTGTGCCTACCATGTTCGATATTGAAAATGCGCGTCCAGGTACCATTACTATAGATGGCAAAAGCAAAATGGACCCCGTTGAAAGCTATGGCATAAAAATTCTGTCGATTGGCTTTTTCGCTAAGGCAGATCAGGCAGTAGTTTGGCGTGGACCCATGGCTTCCAAGGCGCTAAATCAGCTATTGCGAGATGCGCACTGGGGAGAGCTCGATTTTATGCTTATTGATCTTCCTCCGGGTACAGGCGATATTCATTTAAGTACCGTGCAAGCGGTGCCAATTTCGGGAGCGGTAATCGTTAGTACCCCGCAAAATGTAGCTTTAGCTGATGCGCGCAAAGGAGTGGCCATGTTTAAAGTGGAAAACATTAATGTTCCCATTTTAGGGATGATTGAAAACATGGCTTACTTTAGTCCTCCCGAGTTACCCGATAATAAATATTACCTTTTCGGACAGGGTGGCGTGCGTAACTTAGCGAACCAATTGCAAGTACCCTTTTTAGGTGAATTACCTTTGGTGCAAAGTATCCGCGAATCGGGCGATGTGGGTCGCCCCGCTGCTTTACAAGAGGGTACCGCCGTGCAAAAACAGTTTGAGGAAATAACCCGCAATATGGTTTCGGAATTAATGAAGCGTAACGAAGAGTTACCGCCCACCGAGGTTACTCGTATTACCACCATGGCTGGTTGCTCGGCCGTAAATAAATAAGCTATGGAAAACAAAGAAGATATTCTGAGACGCATAAATATAGCACTGGATGAAATTCGTCCCTTTTTAAAATCGGACGGAGGTGATATAAGTTTAGTTGATTTAGATGAAGAAGGAATCGTAATGGTGAAATTACACGGCGCCTGCATTGGCTGCAGTGTAAACCAAATGACTTTAAAAAGCGGCGTGGAAATGACCATTAAAAAGCATGCCCCCGAAGTTCTTAAAGTCAACGAAGTAAGTATGATGCCCTAATGAACACCCAGTCTTTAAGTAAAGTAACCATTCATTTTGCTGGCGACTCAGGCGACGGAATTCAACTCGCGGGTTCGCAGTTTACCAATACTACCGCTTTGGCGGGAAACGATCTAAGTACTTTTCCCGATTTCCCTGCGGAAATTAGAGCTCCTATTGGAACGGTAGCGGGAGTTTCTGGTTTTCAAATAAATTTTGGAAGCGAGAAAATCCACACGCCTGGCGGTCGCCCCGATGTACTGGTGGCCATGAATGCCGCCGCTTTTAAAAAGAACTTCCCCAACCTGAAAAGTGGGGGAATTATAGTTTTAGATTCCGCTGGTTTCGATAAGAAAAACCTCCGTTTGGCGGCTTACGATGAAAGCAGTACACCTATCGAAGATATCCCCAAGGAGTATCAGGTTTACGCCGTCGATATTACCAAATTAAATCGCGAGGCACTGAAAGATTTAAGTCTCGGTAGTCGCGATAAAGATCGCTCACGCAATATGTTTGCCTTGGGCTTTATCTATTTCCTTTACAGTAGAAGCCTACAAACCACCATTTCGTTTTTAGAAGCGAAGTTTAAGTCCAAGCCCGAAGTTTTAGAAGCCAATTTACGCGCCTTAAATGCGGGTTATAATTATGGCGATACCATCGAGGCGATTAGTCGTTTTAAAGTGGCACCCGCCCAAATGGAAAAGGGTGAATACCGCAATATTACCGGTAATCAGGCAACGGCCCTAGGCTTAATTGCCGCCGCTGCAAAAAGTGGACTAGATCTGTTTTATGGCTCCTATCCCATTACTCCAGCTTCCGATATTTTACACGAATTAGCGGCGCATAAAAACCGGGGGGTGAAAACCTTTCAGGCGGAAGATGAAATTGCCGCAGTAACTTCTGCCATTGGTGCTTCCTTTGGCGGTGCCTTGGCGGTAACGGGTACTTCGGGTCCTGGAATGGCTTTAAAAACCGAAGGTATTGGTTTGGCCTTCATGCTAGAAATACCCATGGTTATTGTTAATGTGCAGCGGGGTGGCCCTAGTACAGGATTACCTACTAAAACGGAGCAAAGCGATTTATTACAAGCGCTTTATGGCCGAAATGGTGAGGCGCCCATTCCTGTAATCGCAGCCAATTCTCCGGCTGATTGTTTTAGTTCAGCCTTTGAAGCGGCGCGCATTGCCCTAGAACACATGACTCCTGTTATTTTATTAACCGATGGTTATATTGCCAACAGTTCCGAACCTTGGAAATTCCCTCAGGCGAGTTCTCTAGCGTCAATTAAACCGCCTACAGTAAAAGCCGATGCGTCGCATTACCTTCCTTATAAAAGGGATGAAAGGGACGTGCGCTCATGGGCTATTCCAGGAACCCCTGGCTTAGAGCATCGTTTGGGCGGATTGGAAAAGGAGCAAGAAACGGGTAATGTTAGTTATGAGGCGGATAATCACCAAGCAATGGTGAAAGTACGCGATCGTAAAGTGCGTTTAATTGCGAAAGATTATCCTGCCCAGAAATTAATTCAAGGACCACCCAGTGGACCCTTATTGGTGCTGGGTTGGGGCAATACCCTTGGTGCTATACAAGTAGCGGTTGAACATGCTTTAGAGCAAGGCTTAGCAGTAGCGCAATTGCATTTGAAATACATTAATCCCTTACCAGAAGATTTAGGAGCAATCCTATCTGCCTATGAGCGCGTACTAATTCCCGAGCTCAATAATGGACAATTGGCGCGGCTAATACGCGATCAATACTTGGTGGATGCTGAGGTTTTGGATAAGATAAAAGGTCAGCCCTTTTTAGCGGAAGAGATTTTAGAGAAAATTAAAAGTTTAGTAGAAAATGACTGAGCCCAATAGCGCCGTATTTACCGCTAAAGAGGCGGCCAGTGATCAAGAGGTAAGATGGTGCCCCGGCTGCGGTGATTACAGTATTTTAAAACAAATGCAGTCGGTAATTCCTGGTTTAGGAATTAAGCGTGAGGATATTGTTTTTATTTCTGGCATTGGCTGCAGTTCACGCTTTCCTTACTATATGAATACCTATGGAATGCATAGCATTCACGGGAGAGCGCCCGCCGTGGCGAGTGGTTTGAAAATGGTAAATCCCGACTTAAGTGTATGGGTTATTACTGGTGATGGCGATGGTTTGTCCATCGGTGGAAATCACCTTATACACCTCTTACGTCGTAACTTAGACCTTAATGTACTGCTCTTTAATAATGAAATTTATGGCCTAACTAAAGGGCAGTATTCCCCTACTTCGGAAATGGGGAAACGCACCAAAAGTAGTCCTATGGGCAGCCTCGATCATCCATTTAATCCTTTGGCTTTAGCGCTGGGCGCAGATGCGACTTTTGTAGCACGCACCATAGACCGCGACCCTGTGCATTTAAGAGGCGTTTTAGAAACCTCTAATCTCCATAAGGGTACCAGCTTTATCGAAATTTATCAAAATTGCAACGTTTTTAATGATGGCGCCTTTCTTAGCTACAGCGATAAAAAACAAAAAGGACAGCATATAATTTTATTAGAAGAGGGACAGCCTTTGCTTTTTGATGAAGGCAAAAAAGGTATTCGCTTGAATGGCTTAAAGCCCGAAATCGTTGACTTGGAAGAAGGTTTTTCGGCCAACGATCTTTGGATTCACGATAGTAGAGATGCAACTAAGGCTTATCTTTTAAGTCGCTTTTTTGATGATAACTTCCCTCGACCCTTTGGTGTTTTCTACCAAGAAGATCGCCCTTGCTACGAAGAACAACTTATCGCCCAAATTAATCACGCCAAGGAAATCCAAGGCGAGACGGATTTAGATGATTTATTGCGGGGTAAACGCAGTTGGACGGTAGATTAATTAATCATCATTCCTGCGCATCTCGCGAAAGCGGAAAAAGGAAAAAGGCCCTGGATAGGGCACTATTCCTTTCTAATTTTTTCGTCGAATACTAAGTCGCCAATCTTCACTTTAAGGTGATAGATACTGGCCGCAAAATTCTTTACCGATAAGCTTTCCAATACTTCCTGCCCATTTAAATTTCGGTGTGAAGTATAAAGCAGAGCCCCGCGTGCATCGTAGAGGGCGATTTCCATCTTGGCTTGACCGGGGTTCATGAGACTAATATGCAAAATATCTCGACTGGGATTGGGATAAACCTGCCACTGCCATTCGTTTTTCAGACTTTCGAGACTTAGGTCAATAATGTCTACCGGATCTGATTCTAAACTGCAAATAGTATTACTCAGTTCTAGGCTATAAGTACCATTAGTTTGCAGGTTATAAGTCGCTTGGTTATTGGTTCCTGGGGCCGGAGTTCCGTTTAGTAACCACAAGTAATTGGGCGCGCTTTGGTTAGCACTCAATACCAAGCCCAAGCGTGAAAAACTAGGGCTAGGCAAAGCATCAACACTAACCTGAAAGCTGGCGTTTACCGGACAATTAGGCGCGCTGGAGTATAAATATCCGATGCTTAAATTGTGCGTTCCTGCTCCCGCAAGACTTGCGTAGAACACCCCATTTTGCACGCCATTTCCCGACCAAGAAGTAAGTGTTCCCGGAATTCCATTCGAATTTACTGTGGCCGAAAGAACCAAGCTGTCGCCCAAGCAAAGAGGCGCGAAGGGCGGACTCATGGTGCTGATAACCGGCAAGGCGCGAATGTCCATATTTAAGGTATTGGATATCCCCGGGCTGCTGCTTGCGCAAGATCCGCTGCCGGTAACTTCCACCCAAACCTGATCGTTATTGTTCAAGGTAGAATTGGCGTAGCTTGAACTGTTCGTTCCTACATTCATACCATTTAGCTTCCATTGATAGCTAGGGCTAGATCCGCCACTCGTAACACTGGCGCTAAAATTAGCGTTGCTACCTGCGCAGAGCGTGGTGTTGGCCGTGCTGATGCTAACGCTAGGAACGGTTGGGGGATTAATAATGACACTAATACTATTGCTACTTACCACAGGATTGCTCACACAAATGCTATTGCTCGTCATTTCTACACTTATCGCATCGCCTTGGATTAGGCTGGTGGAGCTGTAACTGGCACTATTCGTTCCCACATTAAGCCCGTTTACCTTCCATTGATAGCTAGGACTTGAGCCACCCGCCGTGGGACTAGCCGTGAAAATTGCATTTTGTCCCGCGCACCAAGCACTGGCATTGGCACTTATACTTACGCTAGGATTTATAGTAGCATCTACTTGAATAAAGGCGGTTTTAGTGGTGTTAGTACTGCCAAAGCTATTACTGGCGTTCAAGCTAATTGTATAAGAGCCAGCATTGTTAAATTGCACTTGCGGATTTTGCGAAGAACTATTGGTGCCGCCCGTGTAGGTGTAGCCGGCTGGACTGATGGTCCAGGCCCAAGTAGTGGGGCTATTTGTGCTTAAATCGCTAAAATTAACAGTGCTTCCCGCGCACACATTGCTGTCGTTAGCAGAGAAGTCGGCTAGCGGTATATTGGAGCTTTGTATGCCACTTACATTAATATTATCGAGGTATAGATTATTGCCATAACCATTAATTGCCTCAAATTTTATCCGCACTTCCGATTGCCCCGCATAACTATTGAGGTTAATAGTTGGGCAGTTGGTAATAATCGAATTTCCACACCAATCGCTCGCGCTAGATGGGCTAAAACTTGAGGTTTGATCGGCTACCGTAGCGAAGTTTACACCTGCATCTGAACTATAACTAGCAATACGCTGGTAAGTGGTGCCGCAGTCGGTACTTATGTAGATGGCCATACTATCGCGATAGGCTGAACTATAGCGGGCATAGGCATAATCAAAGTCGAGGCTAATGCTGCTATAATTACTAAAATTCAAGGGCGGACTAATAAGTCCATCTCGCTCACCAGCACTATTGTAATTAAAGAAGTCTATGCCCGCGGCGGTATTACCCGGGCTGCTTCCGCCGATGGTGTTCAAGGCCCAAGTGACGCCATTATCAGGGTTTTCGACTGTGAAAAGACTACTTGTCCCTTCAAAGTCCTCTACGAACGGAAGGCCTAAACCGCCTCCAAGTAAAAAACTGCTTTTGCTAAGGGTGTCGCTACCATTGGCATTTGAAACAATCAAACTTACAGTATAAGTTCCTGCCGCATTGAGTTGAATTTGTGGGTGCTGACTGCTACTTGAGCTTCCTGCCACAAAACTATAAGTATTGGGGCTAATGCTCCATTGCCAAGCAGTGGGATTCCCAGTAGAGGAGTCGCTGAGCTGGATGTTTTCATTAAGACAAGCCATTTCTGGGTCGGCGTAAAAATCTGCAACAGGCACTTGAGGAACGCTAAAACCATTACTGCTGAAAAGACCGCGTCCGTGGGTAGCGGCAATCACCGTTTTATCGCTATCTCTAATTTGTAACATATCTACGCGAACGCGAGAAAGGCCACTATTGCTGGCGGTCCAGTTAGGGCTGCTACTATTGAAATTACTAGTAGACCAAACCCCGACTTCGGTCGCGAGAATCACTTCGTTGCGATTGTTAGGATTAAACAAGGCCCATCTTACCGGCATATCGGGTAAATTTCCCTCCTTACTTTGCCAGCTTGTTCCGCCGTTTGAACTATACCAAACCGAGTTAACGCCATAATTAGAAAAAGTAACCAAAAGTTCATTTTCATTGGCTCCTAATTCTACGCAGGATAGATGCCCATTGGGAAAACTACTGCTGCCAATATTGGAAGAGCTTGGTGCTGAATTAGCATTGCTCACCTTAAAAAGGTCACCACCTTCTGTTCCCACAAAAAAGGTAGTGCTGGTAGTGGTATAAGGCGAAACGCGCAAGTGAGAAGCCATACTATTCATGCCACTTACGCTGATGCTAGAAATACTAGGTGAAGTTCTAATGCCTGTTACTCGATTTACCGTTGTACTCGTGCGAGCGGAATATAAAATTCCTTGATTATCGTCGTATTCAGCGGGATTAATAAAACGCCCAGTTGAATTGTCATTTTGGAAACGTCCTCCCCAACTTGAACCAGCATTGGTACTGCGCCAGAAATTGTTATAAACGTAAGAGGTAATTTGGTAATTGGCATTGGTTTGATCAATAAAGCAATAAGCTCCATCGCCACCAGTAGCTTGGCTCGTGCTACCAAAACCAGCGGTAGTAAATTTTTGGGTGCCATTGTCTTGCGCCCCAGCGAGGGCGTAATTACTCCCCGCACTTGGGTGTAGGGCCGCTGCGTAAAACTGGGTTACATTATAATCTTGATTGCGCGCACTAATAACATTGGCCGTTGCGGCTGTAGCTAATGAAGTCGTATAAAAAACACCACCATCGGTGCCGAAAAGCACCGTACTAGAGCTGTTGGGTTTAAATACAATCTGATGTTGATCGGCATGAACATAAGAGCAATTAAGTGCGGCTAAGTTGTTATTATTACTCCACTTAGAAATTTGACTCCAAGTACTAGCACCGTCCGTGGAACGAAATAAATTAATGCCACCCACAATAAGCGTATTGGCATTGTTGGGGTCTACCGCCATAATTAGATCGTACCAAGCTTGCCCGCGGGTAAAGTCGGTATTGGGAATGCCATTGTCAACATCGGCGGGTTCATTTCGGGTAGTCCAAGTGCTACCTTTATTGGTGCTGCGAGCAATTTCCCCCGCTTGCCCGCCAATCTCCGTAAGGGCATAAACATAATTTGAATTATTAGGAGCGCAAGCTAGTTCTACTCTTTCGCCATTGGCAATGGTGCGAGAAACCGTCCAAGTGGTGCCATTGTCGCTGTAAAGAACTCTACCGCCACCTTGGTCGCTTAAGCCTAGAGAAGTTTCCTGCGTTCCAACCCAGATACGGTTATCAGCGGCAATTTCAATATCAGCGGCGGCATATTGCGAAGAAGTGCCCGGTATATTAGGTAGTACTTGCGACCAAGAAGTACCCCCGTTTACACTGCGGTAGAGGCCGTTTACTCCATGCCATTGTCCACGGAAATAGTTTTCACGACAAGCAGCATAAACTACACTGCTGCCGTTTTCATTGCGAACTACCAAGTCGTTGATATAATGGTAATTGGTAGTGGAACTCAACTGGGTCCAAGTTGTGCCACCATTAGTAGATTTCCAAATCCCCGCGCCACGCGAGGCACCCGCACCC
Source organism: uncultured Schleiferiaceae bacterium (assembly GCA_963977415.1). GTDB lineage: Bacteria > Bacteroidota > Bacteroidia > Flavobacteriales > Schleiferiaceae > Croceimicrobium. Next base: position 339,201 of record CAXBOS010000001.1, read on the forward strand.
CAGCCTTCGCCTGTGCCTACATAAAATATTTGACTGTTATTAGGGTCATAGGCAATCGCGGTGATGGCTAAATTATCCCATTGATTACTAACAGAAACCCAAGCGGAAGTACCAGAAGTAATGTTGTTATTATACCAAAGTCCGCCGGTAACACCGCCGGCCCAGACCTTATTACCCGAACTCGCATTGGGGTCCCACATAATTGCACGCGTTCTACCGCCTACATTATCGGGGCCTCTTTCGGTCCAAGGACTAGCCGCTGAACCGGGAATGCTGGGGCTAAGTTGATTATTACTTTGATCTACTATTTGGTAAACTTGCTCGAGGCGTTCAACCGCGGGTCTACCTAATATAGGGTCCATAGTAGCCAGATAATTTTGCTCCCAGGCCAAATCGGGTCGATCTTGAGGAGGATTATTTTTCCACTCGGCTTTACTTAAACGGGGTCGGTTGTTAAAAGGGTGTTCGGCTAAAAAGCTCTTATAGCTTTCTCTGCCCGATTGAGGTTTTTTAATAGTTTGGGAAGCGGTAAGCAAAAGCAAACTGAGGAAAATAACTTTACGCATGAGAGGGGCTTAAATCGGCTCCTAAATTACTATTTCAATTTTTAGCAGATTTTTAGGCTCAAATTGAGCTTGTGAGCGATTAAATATTGACGATTTCGATAATTGGACTAATCTTTAAATTGAAGCAGGAAGCTACTACCCACCCCTTCTTGGCTTTGGACCTTTAAATCGCCGCCATGCATTTTCATAATATTTTTGGAAAGACTTAGGCCAATGCCAGAGCCGTTTTTACGAGTGCTGAAAAAAGGCACAAATATTTGATTAATTAAATCCTCTTCAATGCCTTCACCATTATCGCTTACGCGGATGACCACACCACTTTCACTTAGTTTAGCACTGAGCTCAATTTCTCCAGGGTGATTTGCAGGCATCGCCGCTAAGGCATTTTTAATCAAGTTCACTAAAACCTGTTCAATCATTTTACGATCGGCTTTTAGGGCCAGCCTTTGCTGGTCTAGCTTATAGCGGATTATACAGTTTTGTTTTTTCGCGCTGGCCTGTAAAAGACTAAGGCAATCCTCGAAAAGCGTTTTGATGGAAATCACCTCTTTAGCCGGTGCGGGAAGCTGGGTTAATTTGCGATACTCCTCTACAAAACTGAGCATTCCTTTGCTACGTCTTACAATGGTTTTGCAGGCTTCGCGAATATCCTCCAAATCCTGCTCCTCCAAATCCGATATTTTCTTATTCTTTCCGTCATCGTTAACCAACATAGTACTTACGGTTTCGGAAAGAGAAACTACGGGCGTAACCGAGTTCATTACTTCATGTGCTAAAATGCGAATGAGTTTATGCCAGGCATCAATTTCTTTCGCTTCTACCTCTTGGTGGATGTTGCTAATGCTGATCAGGTGGAAGGTTTCATCCTTTAATTTAATATGCTGCAAATCGAGGTAGAGTTCGGTTTTTTTACCGTTGGTATTGTGTTCCCACAGTTTGCGACCGGTAAAATCGAAATTACCGATTAAGTTTTTTAATTCAGGGATACGTTCGCTAAGACGTTCCCACCTTTGAAAGGGCGGTATGTCTAAAATTTCTTGGGCTTTCTCATTAATCAGGAAAATCTCTTTATTTCCGTTCACACCTAAAATACCAAGATTGATGTTTTTTAATATTTCTCCTAGCAGGGCTTCTTGATTATCTTGGCTGGCACGCGATGTTTTAAGCTGATTGAGTAAAAGCATAAATTCCTCTTCTAAATCGGCAAAAACGCCACCTTTGGAAGCGAGTTCGAAACGGGTACTATAGTCGCCAAACCGGGCGGCTTCTAAGAATTTTTTAGTTTCGCGAATTAATGAAGATTGGTAGCGCCAGAAATCCCATATCTGTACTAAAATAAGGAGTAGTAGCACCAATAAGGTGAAAAAGAGATTGAACTTTTGGATGAGGTAAAGCCCAAGGGTAATACTTATTATGATGCCCATCAGGCGTAAGCCAAACTGAAAAGGGTAGGATTTAAAGTTCATACTTCTCTAATCTACGGTATAGTGCGGCACGAGTTAAACCTAGGTCTTTTGCGGCTTTAGAAATATTGCCAGCATTTTTGTCCATGGCTTTTTGCACTAAATGTTTTTCCATTTCCTCCAAGTTTAAGCCAGGGGGTACCTTGCCGTTCTGTTCCACTTTTAGTCCTAAATCTCCAGCTCGCACTTCTTTGCTGCTCGCTAAAATTACGGCGCGTTCCAAGCAATGCTCTAGCTCACGAATATTACCCGGCCAATGGTAATCGCACAGGGCGTCAATGGCGTTAAGGCTGAGCTGAAGGTCCTCTTTCAAATACTTCTTGCGAAAGCGATCAAAAAAACGTCGTGCTAAAAAGGGTATATCTTCTTTGCGCTGGCGCAGAGGCGGTACCGTAATTTCTACGGTGTTAATACGATAGAGTAAATCTTGGCGAAAGCGTTGCTCATGCACCCAATCGTGCAAAGGACTATTGGTAGCGCAAACCAGGCGGACATCCACTTTTTTACTACTGTTCTCGCCCACGCGACGTAACTCTTTACTTTGTAAAACGTGTAATAATTTAGACTGTAAGCTAAGATCAAGATTACCAATCTCATCCAAAAACAAGGTGCCTTTATCGGCCGTTTCAAAGCGACCTGCTTTGTCATCTGAGGCATCGGTAAAAGATCCTTTTTTATGACCAAAGAGCTCACTTTCAAAAAGATTAGGTGCTACCGCACCGAGATCTACTGTAACAAAAGGGTTTTCATTGCGCTTGCTCATTCGGTGAATGGCGAGGGATAGCACACTTTTTCCCGTACCATTTTCTCCTAAGAGTAAAATATTGGCATCGGTACTGGCTACTTTTTTTAGGGTTTCTAAAACCGACTGCATCGCGGGCGATCGGCTAAGGAGCTCTTCTTGCGCAAGCCCGGCATTATCTTCCCACTGTTTATTGCTACTGCGATAAACTTCCACTTTGGCCTTTTCTTGCGCCAAGCGTAAGGCGTTGCTTAAGGTGCTGAGCAGTTTTTCGTTGGTCCAGGGCTTTAATACAAAGTCGAAAGCTCCTTTTTTTATCGCTTTTACCGCTAGCTCCACCTCGCCATAAGCTGTCATCATTACCACTTGGGTTTGCGGACTTATTTCCAAGATATGTTTAAGCCAATACAATCCTTCGGCGCCATCATTACGACCCTTACGAAAGTTCATGTCTAGTAAAACAAGGTCTACCTTACTTTTCGTGAGAAGCTGGTTGAGACTATTGGGATCTTCGCTGGTACTGAGCGTTTGAAAATGTTGCTTTAAAAAGAGACGTGCACTAGTTAGTACATCAGCATCATCATCAACAATAACTATGTGGGCAGGAATTTTCACTTAACGAAAGTACTTCTCTGTTCGAATACGAACAAGGTGTTGTTCATTTTCGAACAGAGAAATAAAATGTCATTTAGTTATTTAAATGAAAATCAAATATTTAGACTTGTGGCATAGCCTTCGCCTATTCATATCATGAAAACTAAAACGTAAAAATTTTTAAAAACCTCGGGAGCTGCCTGCAGCAACGTTCTTTACATCGGGCTTTAATTGCAAAATTGAATTTGGTTGTTTAATTAGTTCAAGTAGCAGAATTTAGGGTTAAATCGGTTATCCTCCTTGCAATTAAATCTCAGCCCGAGGTTTTTAATTTTTTACATGCATCTCTTATCCGAGCATCTTTAATTCCAAAATGTATTTATCTTCGGATTTCTTGTAATTTCACCCCTCTGTTTACAAACCTTTTTTATGATTAAGCTTCATAATCTTACCAAGATATACCAGGCGCAAGGCGTTGAAACTCGCGCGCTCAGTGAAGTTGATTTAAGGGTTAAAAAAGGCGAATTCGTTTCTATTATGGGCCCTTCGGGTTGCGGTAAAACGACACTACTAAATATTATTGGTTTATTAGACTCCTATAATGAGGGTCTGTTTGTTTTTGATGACGCTAATGTTTCTGAACTTACTGAACGCCAAAAACTCAAGTTGAGAAAAGAGAAAATTGGCTTTGTCTTCCAAAATTTTAATCTAATCGATGATCTTACGGTAAGTGAAAATATCGAGTTACCTCTGCACTATTTGGGGTATTCGGTGCAAGATCGCCGTCAGCGTGTATTGGAGGTTTTAGAGATGGTAGGCATGGGGCATCGTCGCGATTTTTTTCCTTACCAATTAAGTGGTGGACAACAACAGAAAGTAGCGGTGGGTCGCGCAATTATCGCTAAGCCAAGTCTAATTTTAGCGGATGAGCCCACCGGAAACCTCGATTCTACCCAAGGCAATGAAATAATGGAAATGCTCAGTCGCCTAAACGATGAAGGCACCACCTTAATAATGGTTACCCATAGCAGTCACGATGCTTCTTATTCTCAGCGCATTGTGCGTATAATGGATGGGCAGGTTGTCTCGGAAAAGAAGGTACTGCATGCCCAGTTCTAAGTTTAGATTTGCCCTGCGCAGCCTATATCGGCAAAAGCTTTATACCCTATTAAATTTGGGTGGACTGGCCATTGGCTTGGCCGTAGCCATTACCGTAAGCATCTATCTTAATGCAGAGTTTAACTTCGATAAGCATTGGCCAAACTATGAAAATATTTATCGGGTAAATTCTTCTTTTCAACTTAATGGTACCGAAGAAGAATACGGTGGTTCAGGTGCGGGCCTAGCAAGTTTAATGAAGGAATTTTATCCAGAGGTAGAAGAAGCCACTCATTTCTTTTCTTTCGAAAACTCCGTGTACTTCCACAGCGATAGCGTAAAAGGTTATGAAAATGAATTGTTGGTAGCTGATGCCAATTTTTTTAAGGTTTTTAATTGTCATTTTCTGGAAGGTGAAGTAGATTCTAGTCTTACTGCCGAACGAAGCATAGTAATCTCCGAGTCTTTCGCCCGCAAGTATTTTGGGAACAAGTCCGCTTTAGGGCAAACGCTCAATACCAGTAATTTTGAATATCAAGTTAGGGGTGTTTTTGAGGATATCCCCGACAATACGCATCATAATTTTAATGCGGTTATTTCCGAGCCTCGCGTAGCGAGCGACACTCTATCATTGGCCGTTTCCCTCTGGCAGGTTAGTCACTATACTTTTCTTAAAGTCCCATCTGCCCTTGAGGCGCAAAATGTTGAAGCCAATTTTGATCAATTTTTTAATCGCTACATGGCAGGTATGGCCGATGCCGTGCAGGCCGAGTATCGTGTGAAATTGCAGCAAATAAGTGATATCCATTTTAATACAAATCCTGGTTTCGACGCTATCGGGGGGAGCTTGATTTACGTGTATGGCTTTGCCGGAATTGGACTATTAGTGCTTGTTTTAGCAATTATAAATTATGTAAATATGGCTACGGCCCGCAGCTTACGCCGTATTCGGGAGGCAGCGATGCGCAAGGTTTTAGGCGCAAGTGAAGGCGATATCCAGCTCATGATTTTGGTGGAGTCTACTATTCTTACGTTGCTGGCCTTGCTTTTAGCTTTTGCCTTAGTAGAGATTGGTACCAAAGTTTTACCACTTACTAATGCCATTGATAAAGATTTGCAGCTAAACTTTAAACGTGATGCGTATTTATGGTGGCTGCCTTTGGTACTTTCAATTTTTGTGGGAATAATTAGTGGATTATATCCGGCACTAAGCCTTTCTAAGGTTTCCCCGCTCGATGCTTTTAGCAATAAAAAGGGTCTGCAAAGGCAGAACAATATTCCCCGGAAATTATTGGTGGGCTTTCAGGTAGCAGTTTCGGTAACGGTGGTAATTACCGCTTTTTTCATGTATCAGCAGATGGATTTTATTAAGAATCGTAATCTGGGTTTCAACCCCAACGATGTGATTTTAATAACGGCACAAGACACCAATTCGGTGATGCACTTACAGGAAATTCGCGATAACATTGCCCAAAGTGACTACGTAGAATCGGTGGCCATGGGCGCTAGCGTTACTGGTAGAGGGGCTTATCGTGGAATTTTTGAAGCCGAAACAGAGGCCAATAAAGGCTTTCAAAGACATTCCCTTGATTTTTTACGAGTAAGCAGAGACTACCTTAAAACCATGCAAATTGATCTACTGCAAGGGCGTTCTTTCCTTATGGAAGATGAGCAGGACTCAAGTTTTAACTATGCCATTGTTAATCAGTCTTTAGTAGAGTTTATGGGCTGGGAGCAACCCATCGGTAAGAAGCTTAATACTAGTTTTAACGAAAGGGGAGAAGCCATGCTAAATGCGGTGGTGGTTGGTGTGGCTGAAGATTTTAATGCGCATTCGCTTCATACCAAAGTGGCGCCACTAGTTTTACTTTTAAGTAAAGAAAGGTCGCGCGTACTGCACGTAAAAGTATACCCTAACAATATTTATGTGGCTTTAGACGATTTAGAACGACGCTGGACTAGCATGGTTCCCAATGCTCCTTTTCAGTTTTCCTTCTTAAGTCGCGATCTTTTGGAACTATACACGGAAGAAATGCGACAGTCGCGCTTGATTCTTTATCTCACTATTATCGCCATCTTTATTAGTATTCTAGGCTTTGTGGGCTTGGCTTCTTTTACCACCGGCCTGCGTACCCGCGAAATTGGCATTCGCCGTTTACTAGGTGCAGGCCGCCTGCAAATGGTAAATATCGTGTTTAAGGAATTACTGTGGGTGATGCTTGTTGGCGTCCTGATAGCGGTACCACTGGCCATATATATTACCCAATTGTGGTTGGCGAATTTTGCCTTTCAAACCGAAATTAAGGCGCCGGTAATTGTGGGTACCGCAGTAATTACCTTGCTAATCGGTTATGGTATTGTTGCCCTGCATTCTTTGGCTATCGCCAAGAAGAATAGCGTAGATTCTTGGCGTGGTGCTTAATAAGAGGAAAATAGCAGTACTTAAGAGCCTAGTTCTGCGCTTTTAGCTTTTCGATAGGGCGTTTCTTCACCATTCCCCCTTTGGTATCAATAATACTGTTCATAATTACAAAAGCATTATCGTCTACCTTATTGATTTCGGTTTTCAACTTGCTCATTTCTAGACGTGTAATAACGGTGTATATGATATCAATATTTTTTGAGCTTCCGCCGGAAGGCGTATAACCATTTTTACCTTGGTAAATAGTACAGCCTCGGCCAAGGTTGTTGGTAATGGCTAAGCGCACTTCTTCGCTGTAGTTAGAAATAATGGTAACTCCCAAATATTCTTCAATACCATCAATCACAAAATCGATAGTTTTAGAGGCGGCAAAATAAGTGAGAATGGCGTATAAGGCCGTTTCTACCGAAAGGAAATAAGCACCAGCGCCAAAAATGATGACATTAAAAAGCAAGATGATATTTCCCACGGAAAGGCTGGATTTACGGCTGATGTAAATGGCCAAAACCTCGGTGCCATCCAAAATTCCACCACCACGTACCGCCATCCCGATTCCTAAGCCAAGGAAAAAACCACCAAAAGCAGCGACGAGAATACTGTCTTCTGCCACCACAGGGAAAGGAATAAACTGGATTACCAGCGCGAGTAGAAAAATACTACCAATGCTTTTTAAGGCGAAGCGCGAGGAAATCGTGCGCCAGCCCATTATTAAAAAGGGTAAGTTTAAGAGTACTAAAAGCAGTGGCACTGGAATTTCAGTAACCGCATTGGCAATTAAGGAAATACCCGTTACGCCGCCGTCAATAAAACCATTGGGAATAAGGAAGCTTTCTAAACCAAATGCTGCGGAGGCAACGCCCACGGCGAGGTAAAGCGCATCTTTAAGTTCATCGCGAATTTCAATGGCGAAGGCTTTGAGATCTTTTTCGCGATCCCCTGTTTTAGTGGGGAAAAGGGGGAGGAGAACTTTCGCAAGTAGGGTGAAAATAGCTGTCATTTTTCTTCAGGTTTTATAAAGCCAGGTTCTTTTTAGCTTGTTTACAAAAGTGGCGATTTTAGATTGAACACCGTTTGCCTATTCGCTACTTAATACTGTATTTTCGTAGGCCAAAAATTAGTCTGTTTTTTATGCGATATCTTGTTTTCCTGCTCTCTATTCTAGTTTTCTCTAGTAAGGCTCAGTCCGAATTTAAGCCTTTTCAGGCGAGTGAAAGTTACACTGTTTTACAAGACCTGCTCACTTTCATAGATGATCAAATAAGTATTAGCATCGTTCCTCCCTTACAAGCCAGCGACACCGCAGAGTTTCATATGGCCCGCATTGTTCCCGGTACTTATGATGTACATAATTACGGTCAATTCGTAAATAACTTTACCGCCTTAACGGCACAAGGCGATACCTTGGTTGTGAAGCGTTTGGATCTTAACCGCTGGCAAATTTTTGGTGCGAAGGCACTGTATAAAATCACCTATGCCGCAAGCGATAGTTACGATGAGGATTTAGAACACGATATTTTTGAGCCAGCAGGGACTTCCAATGAAAAGGATGTTTTTCTCCTCAATAATTTTGGTTACATCGGTTATATAAAGGGCTATCAAGATTTCCCCTACCAATTGCAAGTACGCAAACCTGAGGGATTTTATGGTGGAACCGCTTTAGAAGGCGAGCGCAGTGATAGCCTCGATATTTTTGAAATTGCCAACTATTTTGAACTGCACGATAATCCCATTTTGTATTGTTTACCCGATACGGCTTCGGCGATGGTGGGCGATTCTAAAATTGAAATTAGCCTCTACAGCCCACAGGGTTTAGTGAGTGCCCGCAAGTGCTTAGAAAACATTTTAGATGTATTACAAGGATCGGCCGATTATTTAGGAGGCACTTTGCCAGTAGATAAATATGCGGTTTTAATTTACTGTGTCTCTTCCGAAAATATGGGAAATAGTTATGGTGCGCTTGAGCATCATCGCTCCACGGTTTTATACATGCCCGAAGTAGCTAACGATTTCTTTTATGATGGTATTCGCGATATCACCGCCCATGAGTTTTTCCATATTGTAACCCCTCTTAGTATTCATTCGCAGTACATCCATAATTTCGATTTTATTGATCCCGAAATGTCAGAGCATATTTGGTTGTACGAAGGGGTTACGGAGTATAATTCGCATCTAGTGCAGATGCGTAACAAGAATTATAACGAGCAAGAGTTTATTGAGGTGCTAAGAGATAAAATGTATAGTAGCGACGAGTACGATAGCCTTATTCCACTCACCTTAGCTAGCAAGTACACCCTCACTTACTTTAAAGATCAGTACCTTAATTTTTACCAAAAAGGGGCTTTGGCCGCTATGGCTTTAGATTTGAAATTAATGAACATTTCGGATGGGAAAATGCGCTTAATCGACTTATTAGGAACCTTGGGGAATATTTATTCAGCCGACACTTTCTTTCAAGATGATCAATTGTTTGCCATTATTGCGGAGCACAGTTTTCCCGAGGTGGAAGAATTTCTTTTGCGTCATTTTGCTGCAGCAGAGCCTTTGCCCTTTGCCGAATTATTAGAACCTTTTGGTTTTAGTTACCGCCCCAAGGGCACTACTTTAGGTTGGAGCTTGGGTTGTGATGAATTCAGCTACAGCTTCGAAACCTCTCGCATAATTATAGCGAAAGAAGAAGGCCTTGATGACTTTGGTCGTGCTTTAGGCTTAAAGCCTCTCGACGAATTGATTAGCATTAATGGCGATACTTTGGATATCACCAACTTGGGACAAGTTTTAGATAATTATCAGACCAGTTTAAAGCCTGGTGATAAAGTAGAAATGCGCATTGCACGCCCAAAAAAGAAGGAGGGCGAGTTTAAATTTAAAACGCTCAAGGCAGAAGCGCAGCAAATAGAATTTGAAGAGTCCCACCAATTAAAACCGATCGAAAACTTAAGTGCCGATCAGCTTAGAATGCGTAAAATTTGGTTGGGATATTAATGCCATTGAAGACAAAGGTTATTAAAGTGATAGCTATCACCGAGGACTAAATTAGAAAGAGTCTATTTTTGCAGCTGTAAAACAAAATCTATGGAAGAATTAATTAACAAAGCGGATACCTTTTTGGTAGATGTTCGCACTCCCGCCGAGGTGGCTGAAGTAGCGGTGCCTGGTGCAGTAAATATCCCCCTTGATACTTTAGCGGCTAATTTAGATCGCTTTAAAGAGGCGCAAGGTGCGGTGGTTGTATTTTGTCGTAGCGGTGCTCGCAGCGAAAGCGCGAAAAACTGGTTATTGCAAAATGGAGTTTCAGAAGTGTATAATGCCGGAGGATATCCCTCAGTATTGGCAGTAAAAAATTAAGAATGAGAAATTTACTTTTAATGGCTCTTTTAGTAACAGGTCTATCGGCTTGTGCTCAAAGTGGTGGAAGCAATTTAGATGTTACGCAAGTATCGCAAATGATTGCGGACAATCAAGATATTGTACTAATTGATGTGCGTACTCCCGAAGAATTTATGCAGGGTCATTTAGATGGCGCGAAGCTGATTAACTTTTACGATGCTAATTTCCAAGAGGAAGTTAAGAAGCTAGATACTGCTAAAAAATATGTGGTGTATTGTCGCAGTGGTGGACGCAGTGCTAAAAGTGTAAACGCCATGAAAAAGCTAGGTTTTAGCGAAGTTTACAATATGAGCGGTGGTGTTTTAGCCTGGCAAGGTGCTAAGCAGAAATTGGTTAAATAGTTTTAAACAATGGCGAGTTTTAAGGAATTGATAGCCGCCGATAAACCGGTGCTAATTGATTTTCACGCGACTTGGTGTCAACCTTGTAAGGTACTTTCTCCCATAGTGGAGCAGGTTAAACAACGCATGGGCGACCGTATTCAAGTTTTAAAAATTGATGTGGACCGCAATCAGCCTTTAGCGCAAAAACTAGCGATTCAGGGGGTGCCTACTTTAATGATCTACCGCAAAGGAGAACAAAAATGGCGTCAAAGTGGAGTTTTAAGTGCCGAAGCAATTATTGAGCAGTTAGAATATTTCGCTAACTAAGGTTAACCAAGCGTTTTAAAACTATAGCCTAGTTTATTGAAGTGTTCTAATACTTTAGGTAATACGTAACGCAGTTTTTCTTCGGCTTTTAAAGAGTCGTGAAAAACAATGATGGAGCCATTTCGGCTGTGTTTAAGGCAGGCCTTTAAACAGCCTTCTGGTGTGAGATTAGTGGACCAATCGCCCACCAGTACATCCCACATAATAATTTTATAATTAGCCCGACTGAGAATCTCAGCTTGGGCTTTTTTTATGCGTCCATAGGGCGGACGAAAGAGATTTGTTTGAAAGTAGTCTTCGCATTTGCGGGCGTTATCTACATAAGTGGAAGTTGCAGTTTTCCAGCCTTTTAAATGATTAAAGGTGTGGTTGCCAATACTATGGCCATCTGCTTGCAAGCGCCTAAAAACCGCGGGGTATTTACGCACATTATCGCCAATGCAAAAGAAGGTGGCTTGCGCCTGATAGGCTGCTAATTGGTCTAAAACCCAAGGTGTAATTTCTGGAATGGGGCCATCATCAAAAGTGAGGTAAATGCTAGGTTCTCCCTTAAGTATCGGCTGTCGCCAGATGTATTTAGGGAATAAGCTTCGCAACCAAAAGGGGCTTTTATGTAGGAAATAGCTCATAAAAAAATTGCCTCCACGAGGGAGGCAATTTAAGTATTAGGTTTTTAAAATTTATGCGCGGCCGAAAGGCTGTAGGGCCTGAGCATAACGCTGGTAAATTTCATTGTTTTGCAAAGACTCCAAGTTCTGGCTGTTATTGTTTTCGTATTGATTAACCAGGCGTACGAGCATTTGGAAATAGCTAGAAGCGGCATTGATCTCATTCTGTACCATTTTGCGATCATTTCCTTTAAACTGTCCGTAATAGGCCAATTCTCCTTCTAAACGATCGGCGAAAGTGCTAATCATTGCTTGGGCTTTTTCTTTCGCACCCGCTTGATAATAACCTTCAATAATATTGAAGACGAAATAGTCATAAGCAAATTTAGTTTCTGGCATTTTCTCCTCGGCTAAATCTAAAACCGCAATGGCTTTTTCGTTTTTACCTTCTGAGGCCAGTTGCTTGCCTAAGCGTCCGTAAATATTACGCAAGTTGAAGGTTACACGACGGTTGGTTTCGTCTAGGTAAACACCATCCACTTCCATATTTCCCCAAGCGAACTTGTTCATTAGGTTGTCGTACATAATGTCGCTGTTGATTTTACCAAAATCAGGTTCATTATTGGCACGTGGTGCGTAAACTGGCACAAAGCGGTAAGCTAAACCTTCCAGTTGGAAATAATCATCTAACCAGAAAAAGGCCTGACTGCTGTTACCCACGGTTACACTAAAGTAGATGGGTCTGGTCCAATCGTTATTGGCAATTAAATCGATTACCATTAAATCGCGCTTAGAAAGGGCATTGGTTTTAAGATTCCAATCGATATAGTTTACAATTTTACCGGTATCGCTGCTTGCTACTACCTTATTGGCGAGCACTTGCTCTTTATTGATATCGATACGTAATTTCTTAGTGGGGAAGTAAATCAACTCTTTTTCGCCACCGAAAGCGGTAAATTTCGTTTGATCATTATCACTTTTCACCCAACGGATAAGGTCTTTAACATCCCAACGGGCTTTAACGCCACGATCTTGATAATAAACCACATCACGCGTTCCTTGACGGTACTCTTCGTGTTCGAAGGAGAAAGGAACAGGCTGCGCATCATAAACTGCACGCTTAGCTTGATCAATATACCAGTCGGTATTTAGTAAGCTGAGGTTAATTACGCGTACGTCGGTACGGTAGCCTTCTACCTCTTGCGCATACCAAAGTGGGAAAGTATCATTATCACCATTGGTAAATAAAATCGCATTGGGTTCACAAGAATCAAGGTAAGCACGGGCAATATCACGCGCTACATAGCGATTGCTACGATTGTGGTCATCCCAGTTTTCGGCGAGCATGATACCTGGTACAGCCGCTAATAATACTACGCTTACTACGGCAGCCATAGCCTGAGTTTTCATTTTGCCTTTCAGCATTTCGAAGATGGCCATTACACCCAAACCTATCCAAATCGAGTAGGCATAGAAGGAACCTACATAGGCATAATCTCGCTCGCGCGGCTCGAATGGCTTGTGGTTAAGATATACGGCAATGGCAATACCAGTAAAGAAGAAGAATAAACTTACTACCCAGGCATCCGGTCCTGCTTTACGGTAATGGGCAATACCACCGATTAATCCTAAAATAAAAGGCAACATATAATACACATTGCGGGCGGGATTATTTTCGGCGTGGTAGTATAAGTTACTTTGCGGACCTAGGCGAGCTTCGTCTATGAAAGGAATACCACTAATCCAGTTGCCCTTGGTGTATTCGTAGCGGTGTTGGTCGTCGTTTTGCCTTCCTGCAAAGTTCCACATAAAGTAGCGCCACCACATGTGGCCCATTTGGTAATTGAAAAACCAAGCAATGTTTTTACTGAGGGGAACAGGCCCTTCCATATCGGTTACTCCTGCGTATTGCTTGTAATATTTTACTGCAGCAGGATCGTCGTTCCACATACGTGGGAAGAAGCCGATGTGGCTTTTCGAGAAATTCCTAATGCTAGCTTTACGATCGTCGCTCACTACATATTTGCCTGCTTCATCATCGCGACGGTAAACGGGGTTGCCGTCTAAGAAAGGTTTTTGCGGATCTAAAGGAGCGTTAAAAGACTGTCCGTAAAAAACGGGGAAATCGCCGTATTGCTCACGTTTGTAATAAGCAAGAAGCGACATTGCATCTTCGGGGTTATTTTCGTCAATAGGTGTGTCGGCATTAGAACGCACCGCTAAGGTTACGAATGTGGAATAACCTAATAGGATAAAAATCACGGAAAGGATAAGAGTACTAGCAATAGGTGAATCTTTTTTGCGAGCGAATACTAATCCGTAAGCCGCCGCTCCACCTATTAAGATGATGGTAAAAATAGTACCCGAGTTAAATGGCATTCCCATGGAGTTCACCATAAAAATCTCCAACTTTCCAAACATGTTTAAGATGAACGGAATGATAGCAGAGAAGATGGCTCCTAAAATTAGGATACCTACTAAGTTGTAGATAATAAACTTATTACGGCTAATTTTTTGGTCAGTTTTAAAGAAATACACCATTACAATCGCAGGGATGGTAAGGAATACCAAGATGTGTACACCGATAGAAAGACCGATCATGTAAGCGATGAAAATCAACCAACGGTGCGCACGGGTGCTGTGATCAATTTCGTTTTCCCATTTAAGAATCGCCCAGAATGCGATGGCGGTAAAGAGAGAAGACATGGCATAAACCTCACCTTCTACGGCGGAGAACCAGAAGCTATCGCTAAAAGTATAGGCTAAAGCACCTACCATAGCGCCACCAAAAAGGGCGGTTAAGCGAGCATCATTCAGTTCTCCATATTTGCTTAAGAATTTGCGACCAAGGGCAGTAATGGTCCAAAATAAGAAGAGAATGGTGAAAGCGCTGCTCATGGCAGAGAGTAAGTTTACCATTTTCGCTTGCTCCATAACGTCGCCAAAAGCGAACTGAGAGAAGAAGTTACCCATTAATTGGAAGAGGGGTGCACCGGGAGGGTGACCTACCTGAAGCTTAACGGAGGTAGAGATGTATTCTCCACAGTCCCAGAAGCTTACCGTGGGCTCGATGGTCAAGTAATAGGTAATCGCAGCGATGGCAAAAGCCAACCAGCCGAGGATGTTGTTTAGTTTCTTGTAGTTCGCAAGCATGCTTGTGTCTATTATTAATGTAGCGGGGCGAATTTATAAAATAAAGCCGCTAAGAAGGTCTCAATAGTTTGTTAAAACCTGAGTCAATGTAAAATAAGGCCTCAGACCACTTTTAAGTAGTGGAATTCAAGCAGAACAACCGAAGCAATAGCGGGCTATTGCGAGGGAGTGATGCGCCGAAAGTCGCTATTTAAAAGGGGCGCTATATTTTAGTAATAAAGACGAAAATCCCTGCTCTGTTTCAATTGCTGTAACCCCCTAGAGCGGCATGTTCTAAACTAGTCCATTCTATTTTATTGAAAATCTGAGGCTCTAATTTTAGCGTTGCGCTCAGGTTTTAACCTGAGTCAATGTAAAATAAGGCCTCAGACCACTTTTAAGTAGTGGAATTCAAGCAGAACAACCGAAGCAATAGCGGGCTATTGCGAGGGAGTGATGCGCCGAAAGTCGCTATTTAAAAGGGGCGCTATATTTTAGTAATAAAGACGAAAATCCCTGCTCTGTTTCAATTGCTGGAGGCCGCTAGAGCGGCATGTTCTAAACTAGTCTATTCTATTTTATTGAAAACCTGAGGCTGAGAGCGTATTTAGAAGGAGTTAAAAGCGAGGCGGCTTAAGGCTAAAAGTGGCATTGAGAGCTATTTTAAAAAATAGTGAGAAATCACGGAGAAAAATTTGCTCAGATATTTTCACTTAGTTACTTTTGCCATCCAATTTTACAAGATGCCCCATCGTCTAATTGGCAGGACAGCTGTTTTTGGTGCAGTCGGTCGAGGTTCGAGTCCTCGTGGGGCAACTAATAAAGTTCTAGAACCCTTGTTAATCAGTAGATTAGCAAGGGTTTTTTCTTTGGGTGTAACTTGTTTGTGTCAAATTGGGGCTGCCTGGATGAACTTTGGGGAGATGTGCCTACGCTTAACCGAAGGGTATTTGCATTAAAGATCGAAATATTCGTTCTTTGGATTAAGGGATTAATTTCCTTCACAGAAATCTTCGCAACATAAAATTCATTAGACATGAAAAAAATCTTAATCTCCTTCTTCGCAATAGTATTAATGATGCCTCTTGGGGCTCAAAGTCAGGATGCGCCGAAACAGCGCGAGATTGGCTTAATCTTTACGGGTCTAAATAGTTTTGGGCTAACCTATCGGCAGGGTAAGGCTGAGGCTTTGTGGCGCTTTCGCGTCGCAAATGTAAGTGGTGGTTCAGACAATTCCGTGGGTGATAGCCTTTCTAATAGGAGTCAAAGGTTTGCCGCAGATCTAATGGCAGGTAAAGAGTTTCGTAAAACTTTAGATGAGCATTTTACCTTTCGTTACGGCTTGGACTTAGGCTTAGGGCTAAGATTAAATGAAGCGAATAATGAAAACATGTTCGTTAATGGCAGCGACCAATCCACTAACGCATCCCAACTTTTTACTGCGAGTATGAATTTAGTACTAGGTTTTAACTACCAGCTTAGCGATAAATTTATTTTAGGGGCAGAAGTCTTACCGAGCTTTGGCTATACTTTTGGCCAGCAAGAGTTTACTTATATTACTTCTAACAGAGGTGCCCGCACTAATGTGCAGGATGTTTCCGACTGGTCCTATCAAATGCGCTTGAGTTCTATTCTGCTCTCGGCAGTTTATGTTTTTTAAGGGATGAGATAATTTTTTTGTTTTAGCCTATCTATCCTGCATAGTTGGCTTTGCAGGATACTATCCCTATCATTTGGAAAATGAAAATACAGACTAAGGAGGGCAAGTTCCCCAGACGGGTTGGTGAGCGCTAGTCATTGCGCTTCCGTAGCTGAAATCTTCTGGTTCATTCTGAATTTTATCAACACACCAATTTGAAAGATCTTGATTAAAAGATTTAGCATCTTTAAAAGCACCGCGCATACTATGGTCGAAGCCGATAGAACTTACATCCCAATCTCCAATATCCTGATTAAAAGAGTTGGCACGCCAAAACATAAAGGCGATATTTACCGTATTACTAAGATCCCAGCTTCCGATATCCTGATTGAAAGAATTGGCACCTGAAAACATCGCGATCATTTCAGTTACCCCACTTACATCCCAGTTTCCAATTTTTTGATTAAAGGAGATTGCGCCATCGAACATTGAATTCATTTTGGTCACCTTGCTAACGTCCCAATCGTTAAGATTTTTATTGAAGGAGATAGCTAAGAAAAACATCTGTTCCATATCAGTTACATTACTAACATCCCAATTGCTTATGTCATGATTGAATGATTTAGCATTTTGAAACATGCCAACCATGTTGGTTACACCGCCTACATCCCATTGACTTATGTCGAGGTTAAACCTAGTGCGAAAATTAAACAAGTCCTTCATATTTGTAACCTTTGATGTACATAAGAATTGGGCATTCTGTAAGTTAGACTCCAATCTAATGGAGCCGTTGTCTACAACAAGGTATTCCTCATCATTTATCTTAAAGTATTCACCGGCCTTATAATTTTTGCAAACTAGACAGCCACGAGAATTAAAATATGCGTTTTTGGGATTGGCTTGGCCTGTCCTTACACTCATTTCTTCACCGTATACTTTTCCAGCTTCATTGCTAGCAAATGCCCTAAAATAGACAGTTGTGTCGGCAGGGAGGTTTCGAATAATTAGTTCGTATAAACCGGTGCCAGCAAAAGTGTGGTAAATTTCATTTTCATAATGGCTCGGATTTGACTTAAAGCTCCAAACAACCCCTTTAAAAGGGTTTCCACCAGTACCTTTGTTGGTTACGTCTCCCCCGCAATAGATAAACACTCCATTGACTTTTAAGAATCTCGTTTCAACAGTGGGTAGCTGAATGTTTTGAATTGATTCGACATCATCTACTTTAGAACAAGAGGATAAAGTTATCGTAGTTGCGATAAGAACAAGCTTTAAAAAGTTTAAAAATCGCATGGCATAGGATTAATTATAGGTATCGGCAAATTAGTTAATAAAATTAATTTAAACCCTACTTTGTAGCTAAAGGAAAGGCACTTTTTGTTTGGTTTAGTCTAAATAATTTTTCGACTTAGGATGCGCTTTTATTTCTGTTAATCGGGCAACTGCCATTGCGAAATCGTAATTTTAAGATGCGCTTAAAATTATTTACGCTTATTAGCGGCTTTGGCTTTAGTAAGAAATAATATTGTATCAAGCATTTTGCTCTTTTCTAATCTGCTGCCAAAATTCAATCATCTTTGCGCGATAGATTGAAATCTACAGTTTGTCATCTGAAACCGACTCATCAAAACGCAATGTTTAGACATCAAGGCAAGGGCCGTACTTTAAAGCAGAATTTACAGATTGCCATGGTTTTATCTTTCCCAATTATTTTTCCCTAAAAGACACCCGCACAGGGAGAAACTGCAAGCAATTATTAAATTGCGGGTTTTTATAATCACCTCTTTTTTTGCAGGCGGTTTATTCGGGGGCTTCCTCTATACACGCCTCAGCTTAAAGTGAAACACTTTGCTAATTGCGGCCTTTATTTTACTCGGCAGTTTAGTTTATGATGATTTAATATATAAGCTCATCAAAACAAAAAGAAAGCAAAAGCAAAAACGGAACTTAGTTATAAGCAAGCCATAGAATTCTGTTTAAAACAGAGGTTATCAAGCAGTTTTTCGCTTTCTTTTTTGTAATCTCGCTTTTATGGAAAAAGACGGCCAAGTTAAAAATGAGCAGATCAACAATCCTTTGCATGGAGTTAAACTGGCGGATATCTTAGAAAGTTTGGTCGAAAGCTTAGGCTGGGAAGATCTTTCCATGCGAGTTAATATAAATTGTTTTAAGAGTAATCCCTCCATAAAATCGAGCCTAAAGTTTTTGAGAAGAACCCCTTGGGCGAGAGAAAAGGTAGAACGTTTATATTTAAAATTAGAAGCAAGAAAAAGGTAGCAATCGAGCCATAAAAAAGGCCGTCTTTGCAGACAGCCTTCTTTAAGAGAATAGGGAGTGTTTGTTATTTAAAGCTCCAAAACACTTTTTTCACCTTCCATTTACCGTTTTCTTTTTCAAGGGTGATGTATTCATTCCAACGGGCGACATCGGTGCCGGTTTCCAGTAAAACAGTAGCTACAGTATCTTCAATACCGGTTACGGTAATTATGTTTTCTTGTAGTTCGGGAGCGGTTTGAGTTTGACCTTGCATTAGACGTTTTAGGTCTTGCGCATTTTGACGTTCACTTAACTTCCCGTCGTGGTTTAAGCCCTGATTGGTAAAATCTTTGTGTAAAACACTAATCATTTCTTGGAAGTCACCTTCGTGGTAGTTTTCGATATAGGTACGAACGGTATTTTCTAAAGTGGTACCTGGTTCTCCTTCTTCTGCTTCGGCGATGATGTAAATAGGAAGTTGAATTTCTTCGTTTCCGGGGTGGTTTGCAAATACGCTACTGCTAATACTTAGGCCAGCCGCTAGGGCTAAAAATGATAACTTTTTCATGATGTTTTTATGTTTGTTTTCGTTTGGCTAAAGTAGATAAGGGTCTGGTAAATAGCTGTTAAAGAAAGCTTAAAGCCATTTTAGTGGTAGAGGCTGGTCGGTGAATGGTGGACTGAAAAGGTTTAAACGTATCCAGAGATTCTGCTTGGCAGAACGGATTACAATTTTTTAATTAAAGCTCCGTACCAGGGATAGTAGTGGAAAGCCCGCAGCCTAGGAGCCTGCTTTTTTTGCCACGAGGAGGCGGAAGCCATCGCAGGGCTTAAAGAAGCGGCGAATAGGCGAGGACTTGGAACGGATAGCCCGCCTGGTACCCAAAAAAAAATCCCTCGCAAAGGAGGGATTAGTATTAAAAAGGATAAGACTTTAATTGGACTTATCGGCCTTTAGTTCTTCGTTCTTTTTCGCTTCGTAGCTGCTGGGAATGCTGCATTGGCCGCCCGCGCAACCCGTATTACTTAGGGCTTGGAGCATTAGAAAGAAGGCAAAACCGGCCACCAATCCGTTTTCGTCGCGGTAGGCGCTGTAGGCAATGGCCAGGCCAATTCCCAATCTTAACCAACGACTAAAACTCCAGGAAGTGCGGAAAACAGTGCTTACTACTTGCTCTTTATAATTCATAAAAATAGGGGCGCCTTAAAAGCGAGGCCACGAATTTAAACTTTTTGCGCTTGCATATAATTTACGTTTAACCAAGAGCCTGCATTATAGCATTCTAGGCCTTGGGCGCTTAAAAATTGCTCGGCCATTCCGCTGCGACCACCGCTGGCGCAAACTAGGATTAAGGGCATTTCTAAAGCTTTAACATCTTCGATGCGATGGGTAATTTCATCGAGGGGAATGTTTACCGACTCGGCTACATTACCACCCATAAACTCGCCGCGCGAACGTACATCTACTACTGTGCCTTTGCCGGCATTAATTAGATCTTGAATATTCATTTTTCTTTCTTTTTAGCATCCAACATACTTAAAGCAATGCCGCCCATTAAGGCACCGTAAAGGCTGGAGTTTAGAGGGTCTCCTGTTATGGTGCAGCCATCTACGCAACCAATTTGTTGGTAGTAGATATAGCCAGCCAATAAACCTACTGCGGTTCCGATAAAGGCGAATTTGTTGCTTGTGATGAAGGACTTAATCATTTGTTTTTCTAGACCGCAAAGATGTTAGGATTGTAAATACTGGGAAGTGACTTGAATTACGTTCAAGGCGGGTTTTTAGCCTTTTAACAAATCTACTTTAAAGATTTGAACGTAGATAGACAAAACTAAATGTTTATGCCAAAGAAGCAAAGGGCAAAGCGCGATTTTTAGCCAATATGAGTCATGAAATTAGAACTCCATTAAACGGAATCAACAGCACCATGTATTTGATGCGCTATTCACGCTAGTCCCAAATTTCACGCTCGGCCTTTGCCAATTATAGCCCTAACAGCTAGTGCTCCCGATGAGGTGAAAGACAAAGTACTGCAAGCGGGTATGGATGATATTATTATGAAGCCTTTTAAGCCACAGGATTTAGAACTTATTTTGAAACGCTTTAGCAGAAGTATATAATTGAACTCCGCTTTGTGCTTAAAGATGCTAAGTTTGTAAAAAATACCAGCATGCGTAAACTAGCCTTTTTCCTTTTCCCCTTAGCGATTATTGCTTGTAAAAATGATGCACCGACCACCGAGACCGAGACTGAGACCGCAGCGCAGCAAAGTTCTGCGGGTATTAGCGTTCCCGAGGGTTTTAAGGCGGAAATTTACGCCGATAACTTAGGTTCAGGAAGGCATTTGGCCATTGGAAAAGCGGGTGATATTTATGCTCGATTAGCGGTAGCTGAAGAAGGAAAATCCATTGTAGCCATGCGCGATACCAATGCCGATGGTAAGGTGGATATTACCGAATATTTTGAGGAAATTGCTGGAGGAACGGGCATAAAGGTGCATAATAACTACTTGTATTTCAGTACCAATGAACAAGTTTTTCGCCGCGCTTTTAAGGGCAATGAATTAGTGCCTTCGGGTGAACGCGAATTGGTTTTAACCTTACCGAGTCAAAATCAGCATGCAGCCAAGCCTTTGGCTTTTGATGCACAAGATAGTATGTACGTAACTATTGGCGCACCTTCTAACGCTTGTCAAGACCCTGATCGTCAACCTGGAGTGGTAGGGCAGGATCCTTGTCCACTTTTACAAACATCAGGAGGAATCTGGAAATTTAGTGCCAGTACCTTAAACCAAACTTTTGCGGATGGAAAGCGCTATGCAACAGGTATTAGACATGCGGTGGGTATTACCTACAATACCAAAGACCAAAAGCTTTATGCCATGCAGCATGGGCGCGATCAATTGCATGAATTTTGGCCAGACATTTACAGTGAAAAGGAAAGCTCGGAGCAACCCGCAGAAGAGTTTTTAAGAATTGAGCCCGATTCTGATTTCGGCTGGCCTTATTGCTATTTCGACTGGAAGAAACGTACTAAATTTCTCAACCCAGAATACGGCGGTAATAGCGATAGTATTGGTCGTTGTGTCGGTGTCGATTATCCTTTAATGGGTTTTCCTGGGCACTGGGCTCCAAATGCGCTTGAATTTTATCAAGGCAATCAATTTCCGGTAAGCTATAAAGGTGGCGCTTTTATCGCCTTTCACGGCAGCTGGAATAGGGCGCCTTTCCCACAGCAAGGCTACCGTGTGGTATTTGTGCCCTTCTCTGGTAACGACCCGATAAGCGGTTATACTAGTTTTGCTACTGGTTTTGCAGGTGTAAGTGACGATCCTAGCTCGCCGGCAGATGCGAAATACCGACCCTGCGGTTTAGCGGTAGATCAAGCGGGAGCACTCTATATTCTCGATTCGCGCGAAGGCAGAGTGTGGCGGGTAACTTACCAGGCTTAGAAAATTCCAAAGAACAAATAAATTAAACTAAAGGCACTGAGAAATATAATGCCTGCATAGCTTAAAATTTGCATCAACAATTTAGGTCGGGCCGCCTCTTCGGGCAGATGGCTTACCAATTGAAAATTTACGATAGCAATAATGGGTGCAATCACAAAGCTAATGCTGGTGGCAATATCAACTAGCGATTTAAGTGAAGTGCCAAAGAAATAGTAAATCGCCAAAGCGCCACCGCCAATTACCAACAATAGGAAAGAATAAAGCCTAGAATTTGACTGATTAAGACCTTCTTTATTTCGCAGGAGTACAATTACTCGCCTTCCTGCGCGGGCATATCCGTCAAATACTGCGATGCAAGTGCCAAACATAATGCTAAAAGCAGATGCGGCAATAAGAAGTTCGCTCCAATCGCCAATGTTTTCAGTGTATAAGGAAATGATGTCGTTGGCAAAGCCCGCCGAGCTGGCATTCAGGCTTTGTCCCGTTCCGTAGACTAAAAAGGCACCTAAAACTAAAAAGCAAGGCGCCAAAAAAGCACTCAACCAATAGCCAAATCTAAACTCGTTAAGGGTTTCTTTTAAACTAGGACGGTAGCCGCTTTCTTTAGCGCGGGCAATGGTCCATAAACTAGACCAAGCCGATAAGTCTACTGCAGTGGGCATCCAGCCCATTAAGGCGATTAAAAACAGAAACCCAGGCCCGGAAGGATCGAGAACCTCAGTGCTAAAGAAGCTAAAGTCGCTACTTTTCGGTCCTTGCCAGATGCTTATAAAAAAGGCACTTAGGGTAGAAATTAAAAGCACCGAGCCGATTACTTTTATCAGGCGGTCGAGGATTTTATAACGACCGATAAGTAAGATCGCGATGCACAGAATAAAGACTAAGGCGGTGGTGATTTTAATGCTAAAGAGTTTTTCCAGCTCCAAAAGTTGATGCATAAATCCCGCGGTTACGGCTCCCACAGCAGCACTTACAAAAAACATCGAGGCCAAGGTAATTCCCACATACAGCCACAGCATCCAGAGACCTTTGCGCTTATAGCCATCAATTAGCGATTCACCGGTGGCGCTGGCATAGCGTGCTCCGTATTCGAAGAAAGGGTACTTTAAAACATTGGCTAAAATTACGGCCCATAAAAGCCCGAAGCCATAATCTGCTCCAGCACGGGTACTTTGCACCAAATGGCTTACCCCAATGGCGGTGCTAGCAAAAAGAATTCCTGGACCAAGGGATTTTAAGAATTTGTTCATCTTATAAATTAACGAAGGGGTAAATATAAATCTGAGGCTATAATTTTAGGCCAAACTCAGGTTATAAGGGACCAAATAAGTGAATATATTTGCCCTCTCTCAAAAAATGCAAGATGTCTGAAAAAATATTAGTTCTCGGCTCATCCGGCCAGATTGGTACCGACTTAGTAGAAACCCTGCGTAACAATTACGGAGCGGATAATGTAATCGCCTCCGATCTGCGTCAGCCCTCAGCCGAGCGCCTTGCCCAAGGCCCTTTTGAAACTCTCAACGCCCTGGATGCCAAGGCTGCTTTCGACATCATTAAGAAGCACAATGTTACCCAAGTCTATCATTTGGTAGCCATGCTTTCGGCCACCGCTGAAAAAATGCCCTTGAAAGGTTGGGACCTTAATATGCAAAGCCTTTTCAATTTCTTAGAAATGGCACGCGAAAAGCATTTTAAAAAAATGTACTGGCCTAGTTCTATCGCTGCTTTTGGCCCAAATACCCCGCGTGAAAATACCCCACAATTAACGGTAATGGATCCGGGTACAGTATACGGCATCAGCAAATTAGCGGGCGAACTTTGGTGTGAATATTATTTTAAGAAATACGGAGTAGACACGCGTGGCTTGCGCTACCCCGGACTAATCTCCTATAAAACGGAGCCCGGTGGTGGTACGACCGATTACGCAGTGGATATTTTCCATAAGGCGGCGAAGGATCAGGATTACACCTGTTATTTAGGCGCGGACTCTAGTCTGCCCATGATGTATATGCCCGATGCTATAAAAGCAACCATTGGTATTATGGAAGCACCCGCCGAGCAAGTTAAAATTAGAACCTCTTATAATGTGGGCGCCTTTAGCTTTAATCCTGAAGAATTAGCGGCCGCCATTCGCAAGGAAAAACCCAATTTTAAGATGGATTATAATATCGACTCTCGCAATGAAATCGCGAAAGGCTGGCCCTCTAGCATCGACGATTCGGTAGCGCGCGAACATTGGAATTGGCAGCCTGAATTTAGCCTAGAGGCCATGGTAAAAGATATGCTTAAAAACTTGAGCTAATACCAAGTTCAGGTATTGCCCGCAGACTTATAAATAAATTGATAGGCGTCCGCATGATTCTTAGCGGAGGGACCATAGTAGATAATCATCCTTACCAATTTAGGTTGTTTTAAGGATGATTATCTAATAAGCCGGATTCGGCTTTAAATAATATGGGTAAGAGCTCTGAGATAAAATTTACGTCAATCTCTAAAAAGGAGAAATTTAAAATACCCGCAAAAATTAGTAGCGACTAACTACTTCTTCTCCAAGTATACATCTAACAATAAATCTACGGTACCGCCTAAAGTATCGGTTTCAAAGCGAGTAGTGGCTCGTAAGCCAGTACTGGTTTTATTACTTACATCGTAAGTGGTAGTGCCATTATTTGCATCAGTAATAGTGAAGCGTGTATCGCTAACATATTGTATGGTTCCGTTTCCACCTACATTAACAGGAAAGTCGATATTTTGCCCTAACACCGAAGCTTGCATGGTGGTTTGTACAGAATAAGAAACGGTTTTCGCATTGGCATTAAAATTATAGAAACCTTGTGTTCCCGTTCCTGTTCCATTTAAGGGAATAGTAGCGATTACCGTGGTAAGACTGCCGTTGTAATCGGTTTGAGTAACGTTGAATTCGCCATTTAAAAAGGCCGCTAAACCGGTTAAGTTTTGACTGCTTGAAGGATCATTATCACGATCTTTACTGCAGGAAGTTAGGCTAATGGTAAGTATTAAAAGGCTTAGTTTAAAAACTGTTTTCATGTGGTGAAATTAGATTACGAATGTAGTAAATCAAAAGCTTGCCCCGCCTTGTACAAACTCTAAAAACCTGAGTTCGATTAAAATTACTTTGCACAGAAGCCTTATAAATAGTGAGATTTACCCTTTCTCCTTTTGATTTGGCGGGCCAAATCAAAAGGAGAAAGGGTAAAGATGGCTGTTTAGAAGGCTTTCTTCAAAAAGATTTCAACAAAGAGTCTGTCTATTTCGCTATTTATTCGCGAGTTATCTCGACAACTCTTTGAAAAATAGCCTCATATCCAAACACTTTTTTGAAACTGTGCTTTGTAATTTTAACCGAACTCAGGTTAAAACCACATTATCAAATTAAACATAGAGTCGCCAACAATTACCAAAGGATTCGGACCATGGCAAGAATCTAAAGCTGCAGATAATTAGTACTTAGGAATAGCGATAAAGGGTGAAGTAAAGCCAATTACCTCGCCTGATTTCATATCCAATTTAGTTTATTTCTAAAAGAATTTCCTAAAAATAACTTTAGGGTCTAGTCTTTCGATAAATATAGATTTAGGACTAAACTGGCGCTACCCCCTAAGGTGTCGCGCTCATAGCTCCGACTTAATACCAGGCTATTGGCGGTCATCGCACTTACCTCATAAGTGGTTGAGCCAGTTATGGGATCATTAATACTAAAGCTGTTTTCACTTAGAATTTGAAAAGTTCCGGCCCCTGCAAGGTAGAGAGGGTAACTAGTGGAGGCCACCTCCATATTCGTGTTTAATAAGTAGGTGGTCGTTTTGGTGAAGGATTCAAAAAGGAAATTACCATCTGTGTTGGTGCCAGTGCCTGAAACGGGAAGGCTGCCTAAAATGGTGCCTAGGCTGCCACTATAATCTGCGCGTGTAATATTGAAATTGCCTTTGAGAACGGTAGATAAAGTTGGTTCGCTAGTGGCGTTTTCTTCATCTTTTTCACAAGATGATAATAAGCTAATCGATAAAATAAGTAGGCCTAAACGGAGAATGGTCTTCATGAGAATATTTTGAGCCGCCAAGATACTTAATCAGACGATTGTTTCCCCTTTTTTAAATTCCAAAACTGTAATTTCCGGCCAAATGCCTACCCTTCCTGGGAAGGCTAAAAAGCCAAAGCCACGATTTACATAAAGGTATTTCCCCATTTCTTCGTATAAACCCGCCCATTTGGGATAGCGATATTTTACAGGGCTCCATTTTATCCAGCCCGGAATTTCAATGCCAAATTGCATTCCATGGGTATGTCCGCTTAAGGTAAGTGACATTTTTTTAGGATAGGTTTTTACAATTTGGTCGAAATGCGAAGGGTCATGTGAAAGCAACACGTGAAAGTCATTCGCATTGGTATCGGCCGTAGCCTTATCTAAATCGCCATGTTGCACGAAACCACCAGTTCCCCAATTTTCAACACCCACTAAACGGAAGCTTTCCCCGTCTTTTTCAATCAAGCGGTTTTCGTTACGCAAAAGATCAAAGCCAATGTCTTTATGCGTTTGATAAAGCTTCTGCATATTGGCTTCTTTCGCTTGCGCAGATGGCCAAGTAACATAATCGCCGTAATCGTGGTTGCCCAAGATGGAATATTTACCCATTGGTGCTTTTAACTTAGAAAAGACTTCCTTCCATGGTTCCATTTCATCAGCGCTATTGTTTACTAGATCGCCTGTGAAAACAATCATATCACTTTCCTGCTCATTAATCAGGTCGATGCCATAGGCTATTTTCTCGGCATTATCGAAGCTACCACTGTGCACATCCGAAATTTGCGTAAGGGTAAAACCTTCGAAGGCCGCCGGTAAATCGGGGAAGTAAAGGGTTTTCTTTAAGACTTTATAGTTGTACTTACCTTTGATAACGCCGTATAAAATTCCGGCAAAAGGAATAACCGCTATACCGAGCGCAATCTGACTGACAAACTTTCGGCGCGAGGGTAGGAAAGATTCAGAATCAGAGCCCGAAAACTGTCCTGCAACACCTACTAACATGCGGGTCACATCTTCCGTTAGGAGGAATAAACTGATAATTAATTTAGGAACAAATAAGAGCACGAAGCTGGCCATTACCACTTTAAAAACAGGGTTTTGTGGACCAGAACTACGATCGAAATTTAAAATAGTATAAAGTACTAAGATTAGGAAAAGTACCGAAACAATCCAGTAGCCGTAACGAATCCAAACTTGGTCGCGCGACAGGGTTTTAAAAGCTTGATAGGCGTAAATGTCTACCAGACTAAGTAAAACGAGGGGTAATAAGATTCTGAATAACACGTATAGATTTTTAGGAATAAACCGCTTGCTGCGGAAATTGTGCACGGCGGCGAAATTAAAGTATTAATCTTTAGGGCAGACAGCTTTTGCACTAGGCTAGATGGTTTTTGAAATGGCAGATTTAAATCTAGCAGATAGGCAGAGTATTTACGGGCCGTAGTGGTCTCAGTGCTATTTAAGCTATTCATCCCTTTCTCGATGGCTTATTAATCTTATTTTCGTGCTTCATAAAAAAGTCTATGTCTAAGCCTACATTATATTTACTTGACGCCTTTGCTCTTATCTATCGCTCTTATTTCGCCTTCATAAATAACCCGCGAATCAACTCGAATGGATTGGATACTTCGGCGATTTTTGGTTTTACAACCACCTTGCTTGAGATTTTAGAAAAGAAAAATCCCTCGCATATTGCGATAGTTTACGATACCAGTGCGCCCACAGTACGACATATAGAGTACGATTTGTACAAGGCCCAACGCGAAGAAACTCCAGAAGGAATAAAGGTGGCCTTTCCATACATCCGAAAAATGGCGGAAGCCTTTAACATTCCCTTTTTAGGGGTAGATGGCTATGAAGCCGACGATGTAATTGGTACCCTTGCCAAGCAGGCAGAGAAAGTGGGTTACGAGGTGTATATGATGACGCCCGACAAGGATTTCGGGCAGTTGGTGAGTGAAAATATTTTTATGTATCGTCCCGGTCGCAGCGGTAATCCGGCCGAAGTATGGGGTATTGAGGAGATTAAGGCCAAATTTGATATTGATAATGTAGACCAAGTGGTAGACTACTTGGGCATGATGGGTGATGCGGTGGATAATATTCCTGGCATTCCTGGAGTTGGTCCCAAAACGGCATCGAAGCTTTTAAAGCAGTATGGCTCCATGGAGGGGATGTACGAGAAGGCGGAAGAAATTAAAGGGAAATTAGGTGAAAAAATTCGTGACAATAAAGAGCAAGCGCTGCTCTCTAAAAAGTTGGCGCGCATTATTATAGATGTGCCCATACAATTTGAAGAGTCGAGTTTTAAAAAGGATCCAGCCGATGTAGAAAAGATTCAAGAGCTTTTTAAAGAATTGGAATTCAGAGCTTTGTCGCGCAGAGTTTTAGGAACAGACGCTACGGCAGATGCCCCCCAAGGCGATGTAAAGATTAAGGCCAAAGACACCGGTGGACAAATGGATATGTTCTCAGCTCCCATGGAGGAAGGCGAGGAGCAGACGAATAGCAGCAGCTACCAAAATTTAGCGAATAGTGAGCACCTTTACCAATTGGTGCAACACCCAAAGGAGCGCAAGGTTTTGCTGGAAAACTTATTAAAGCAAAGGTCGGTTTGTTTCGATACCGAAACTACTAGTTTGGATGTGCAAAAAGCAGATTTGGTAGGACTTGCCTTCTCGTATAAGCCCGGACTAGCTTATTATGTGCATCTACCGCAAGGGCAAGAAAAAACGATTTTGGAAGAGTTTAGACCCTTCTTTGAGCATCCGGAAATTGAAAAAATCGGACAGAATTTGAAGTACGATCTCAGCGTTTTGCATCAATACAATATGCCGGTTAATGGCCCCCTTTTCGATACCATGTTGGCCCATTATTTAATCAATCCCGACATGCGCCATAATATGGATATCATGGCGGAAACCTATCTAAATTACCAGCCACAATCTATCGAAGAGTTGATTGGTAAGAAAGGGAAAAACCAAAAAACCATGCGTGAGGTCGATCCTGTTTTAGCGGCCGAATATGCTGGGGAAGATGCGGATGTCACCCTTCGTTTAGCGCAAGTTTTTAAGGAGAAATTAGCCGATAGTAGCGCCGCTAAAGTCTTGGCCGAAATTGAAACGCCTTTGGTGAAAGTGTTGGCGAAAATGGAGATGGAAGGCATTAACCTCGATCGGGAAGCTTTATCGCGGCTATCTGAAGAACTAGCGGAAGACATTGCGAACCTTGATAGGGAAATTCACGAGCTGTCGGGTAATCCCGATTTTAATATTGCATCGCCACGACAATTGGGTGATGTACTTTTTGGTGAAATGGAGTTGATTGCAAAGCCGAAGAAAACCAAAAGCGGACAGTACGCCACCGGTGAGGATGTGTTGCAAGACTTAGCTAAAGATCATGAGATTATTCAAAAGATTTTGGATTATCGCCAAATGGTTAAACTCAAAAGTACTTACGTAGATGCGCTGCCGGATATGGTAAGTGATGTAACCGGCAGAATTCATAGTAGCTTCAATCAGGCAGTGGCGGCTACGGGTCGTTTAAGTAGTAATAATCCTAATCTCCAAAATATACCAATCCGCACCAAGCGTGGACAAGAAGTGCGTAAAGCCTTTATTCCTCGTGATGCAAACCACGTGATTTTAGCGGCAGATTACAGTCAGATTGAATTGCGCTTAATTGCCCAGCTTAGTCAAGAAAAAACTATGATGGAGGCCTTTATAAACGGGGAAGATATTCATACAGCCACGGCGGCCAAAGTTTTTGGGCTTCCCCTAGAGGATGTAAGTAGGGAGATGCGTAGCAATGCGAAGACGGTAAATTTCGGTATTATTTATGGCGTAAGTGCCTATGGCTTAAGTCAGCAAACCAGTTTGAGTCGCGGCGAGGCCAGCGATATAATTAAGAGCTATTTTAAAACCTACCCAGGCATCCGCGATTATATTGAAGCTCAAAAAGAACTCGCCCGCGAGCAGGGTTTTGTAGAAACTATGTTAGGCAGGCGTCGCTATTTAAAAGATATTAATAGTAGAAATGCGGTGGTGCGCGGACACGCGGAACGCAATGCTGTTAATGCTCCTATTCAAGGCTCGGCGGCCGATATTATTAAAATCGCCATGATTAATATCGATCAAGCCCTGGCGCCCTTTAAAACCAAAATGCTTTTACAAGTTCACGATGAATTGGTTTTCGATGCCCCCAAAGAAGAATTGGAGGAAGTAACCGCATTAATCGTTGATAAGATGCAAACGGCCGTAAAAACCGAAGTGCCCTTATTGGTAGAGAGTGGTTACGGTGCAAATTGGCTAGAGGCGCATTGATGTTTAGTACTTAGTACGCTGCGCTTTTACTATTTAGTAGTTAGTATGGCTTGGAGATTCAATGGTTCCATAGCCATGCGATGTATCGCGTGGGTTGGTGAAAAGGGAAATTTAATTGTAATTCGGCATTTTGTAGAAACGCGATTTATCGCGTCTAACAATTTTTTTGGAGTACAACCTTGTACAAACAGATGCAAAAAGCCCCCTCTACTAATCAAAGAAGAAGGGGCTTTTGTATAAAGCTTAATAATCTACTCGATAATCAGCTTTTCACTGAAATTGGTACGATCACCCTTTATATTAATAAGATATACACCAGTGCTTAGCTTTAGGTCTAACTGAGTTTCAAGGCTTGCGCTCTTGGTTTGTAAGCTTTGATTATAAACCAATCTGCCGCCAAGGTCTACAATTTCTAAATTAAGATGATTGTCTAATAAGTCGCTCATCTTAATAGTAAGTCGGCCATTGCTGGGGTTGGGGTAAAGCTTAAGATCAGCAGCGCCAAATTCAGAAAGGCTCACATCGGTTCCTTGTCCGAAACGAATATTATCGATGTAGAAATTATTACCACCACCATTATTAAATACAAATTTGATTAAGATGGGATCGTTTTGAACATAAGCGTCGAAGTTTAGGGTTTCCGTTGTCCACTGGCTTGGGCCATTAGGCACAAAGTTACCGGTGGTATTAGGGGCAGTGCGTAAGCGGCCACTGTTGTAGAAGCGTCTTCTAATCCAAGTGTCACCGCAATCGCGTGATACGAATACTTCTAATTCATCGCTATTATCATTGGATTGAGCGGCAAAAGCATAATCGAAATATAAATTAAGGTTAGATCCACCCGCCGTAGCAATAGCGGGAGTGATGATTTCATCGATATCACCACTTGCATTATTATTTACTTTCTCTAAAACCAGGCAATTACTAAGATGAGAGCCCGCTCCGCTAAATGGTTTAAAGGGATTTTGGTCTTTATCAATAATGGAAACTACGCCCGGAATGCTGCCTGATTCAAAGCTTTCCACCCATGTAAGATTAAAGAAAGGGTTAATAGAGCTTTTAACGTTTATGTAGCTTGTTAAAGTTGTACTGTTAGACCCTGCGCTGTTACTCACGGTGAGGCTTACATCGTATTTACCAGGGTTAGCATAAGTTACGGTAGGGTTTTCGGCAGTGGAAGAGCTAGGCGTTCCACCGGGGAAAGACCAACTCCACGTGCTTGGAGTGCCATCTTCTGAAATGTCGTTGAACTGAACCACTTCATTTACGCAGACCACATTTTTAGGGCTTTCTAAAATAGCGGTTGGTGTGCAAGCAGGTGGGTTTACTACTCCGGTAGCAATCAGGTTCGATTGAGAAACAAGGTTTGCTCTTAAAGCGTTGCTATTAATAACTGCTCTGGCTCTCGCTTTTTGATCGGCGGTAAACATATTTTGGCAGTTGGTATAGTCCATGTAGTTTTCAATCTGATCTGGTAAGTCTGGATTGTCAGAGTTACAAGAGTTAATGGGGGTACAGCCGTTGTTGTCTTCAAAAACAGGAGGAGTGTCTGCGCAATAATCGCCGCTAGTGGATCCGCCTACGTTTCCTACGGGGTTTGATCCACCACTACCCGTGCAGCCACCTTCAAAAGGATGGTGTAGGGCAAGGTAGTGACCCACCTCATGAGTTAGTGTGCGTCCTGGATTACCTGCTGCCGTGCCTATGGTTCCCAGCTGGTCATGTCTTAAAATTACCCCATCGCCTGAAACGAGTGAGTTGTTGCGGGGGAAGAAGGAGTAACCCAGGGTATATCCTTGAGGGTTAGAAGGCAAGGTGTTGGAGACGTTGCGAGTGACCCAAATATTAAGATAATTATTGCGATTCCACTTTATGATTTTAGAGCCCTCATCGCCCGAAAGCGACTCAAGACTTTGCGTGCGGGTAATACCGTCGGTGCAGTTTCCTTGAGGGTCTTTTTTGGCTAGGGCGAATTCTATTTCGAAATCCGCTGCTACGGGTTTAAAAATTGCACGTGTTTGCGAGGTATCTGCATTTTGGCGGCGAAAATCTTCATTTAGTATTCTTAGGCCGTCTTCAATTTGAGATAAAGAAATATTATCCTGTGAGCTAGCATAAATGATATGGAATACTACGGGTATAGTTACTACTGTAGCAGCAGTTTTGTTATCCTGCATTTTCATTTCTGCAATTTTGCTCTGAATTAATTTTTCAGTCGCAATTAGAGCTTCTTTTTGAGCAGGGTCATTCATTTGCTCCTGATAGTAATGATCAAAAGCACACTTTTCATGATTTACTTGTTGAGCCGCACTAGTAAAACTCAGAGTTACTAATACTGTTAACAAGAAAAAAAACTTGTTCATATTTGAGAGAATATTAGGGAAATAAGACAGCAAATATAAGCTTTGTGTTGATAGTGGAAAGTTAGCTGTGTACAAGCCTTTTAATTTTCAACGATTTATGGTTAATAAGGTTTGGTAAAGTGAAAATTATTGTTGTAAATTCGCAGCCCCTTTTCGGGGGAGTAGCTTTACTCAAGGTAACGTTTTAAATATTAAGTAGTTGTGAATACAATGAGTTACAAAACAGTGTCGGCGAACAGCCAAACTGTTGATAAGAAATGGTTAGTAGTCGACGCTGAGGGTCAAACCCTAGGTCGCCTTGCATCTGGAATCGCGTTTTTATTACGCGGAAAACATAAGGTGAATTTCACCCCACATGTTGATTGTGGAGACAATGTTATCGTGCTTAATGCCGATAAAGTTGTTCTTACTGGACAGAAAGCTACTGAGAAAGAATATGTTCGTCATACTGAGTATCCTGGTGGTCAGCGTTTTACTACCCCAGCACAGTTAATGATGAAGAAACCTACGAAGGTTTTGGAAAATGCTGTGAAAGGTATGCTTCCTAAAAATCGCTTAGGTAGTGAGTTGTTTCGCAATTTACACGCCTTTGTTGGTACTGAGCATCCTCACGAGGCTCAGAAGCCAGAACTAGTTGACATTAACACAGTTAAATAATAAGGAGAGTATGTCTGTAACTCACACTATTGGAAGAAGAAAGAAGTCTGTGGCTCGAGTTTTCTTAAAAGAAGGCTCTGGCGTAATCTCAATCAACAAGAAAGATTATAAAGACTACTTCGACACCGCTGCCCTTCACTACAAGGTGGAGCAAGCGTTTTTAATCACCGAAACTACTGGTAAGTATGACGTCATGGTAAACGTTGACGGCGGTGGTATCACTGGTCAAGCCGAAGCTATTCGCCTAGGAATTAGCCGCGGTTTATGCGTAATCAATCCTGATCACCGCATCGCGTTAAAACCAGAAGGTGTTCTTACGCGTGATCCACGTATGGTGGAACGTAAGAAATTCGGTCAGAAAAAAGCGAGAAAGAAATTCCAATTCTCGAAACGTTAAGAATTATCTATTTGGGTTTAGTATCCAAATCCGAGGGGTTAGTATTCTACCACCCTGGGGTTGTAATTAGTGAATGTAAACAATTAAACATCTCATGGCAGATCAGTTTGTAAAAGAAATGTTAGACGCAGGAGTGCACTTCGGTCACTTAACGCGCAAATGGAATCCCAACATGGCTCCCTATATTTTTATGGAGCGTAATGGTATTCACATTATCGACTTGTATAAAACACAAGCAAAATTAAACCAAGCCGCAGAAGCTCTGCAGAAAATTGCCGCTAGTGGTCGCAAAATCATGTATGTAGCAACCAAAAAGCAAGCGAAAGAAATCCTTGAGGTTCAGGCTGGTGGCGTTAATATGCCTTATATCACTGAGCGTTGGCCAGGAGGTATGTTAACCAACTTCATTACCATTCGTAAGGCGATCAAAAAGATGCAAAACATCGATCGTATGAAGGAAGATGGTAGCTATTTAACCCTTAGTAAAAGAGAGCGTCTTCAAGTAGATCGTCAGCGTGACAAGTTAGACAGACAGCTTGGGTCAATTGCTGATATGACTCGCTTGCCAGGAGCTCTATTTATTATAGATATCAACAAAGAACACATTGCGGTAAAAGAAGCTCGTAAATTGGGTATTCCTACTTTCGCAATCGTGGATACTAATTCAGATCCTAATCAAGTAGATTACGCGATTCCAGGAAATGATGATGCTACTAAATCTATTAATATTTTAGTAAGCAAAGTAACCGACGCTATTCGCAACGGTTTAGAAGAGCGCAACTCTGATAAAAACAAAGCAAAAGACGCTAAGATTAAGAAAGCTGCCGCGAAAGTTGGCGATTCTGATGTAGATGCCGACGAGGCAGCAGAAGATTAATCTATTCTTAACTTAGAGTATGTAATATTTAGAAGGGATAAATTAAATTTTGTCCCTTCTTTTAATTTTTAGAAATCAACATTAAATACAAATACAAATGGCTAATATAACTGCAGCAGACGTAAACAAGCTCAGAAAACAGACCGGAGCCGGTATGATGGATTGTAAAAAGGCTTTGGTTGAGGCCGAAGGTGATTTTCAAGTAGCAGTAGATATTCTACGTAAAAAGGGGCAAAAAATTGCCGCTAACCGTGCTGATCGTGAGGCAACCGAGGGTTGTGTACTTTCAGGTGCTTCAAGCGACAACGCTTTTGGAGCGGTACTAAGCCTTAACTGCGAAACTGATTTCGTAGCAAAAAATGACAGCTTCATTGATTTAACTACGAGTTTATTAAACTTGGCTATCGAGCATAAAGCAGCCACTAAAGAGGAACTTTTAGCTCTTGCTTTTAATGGCATGACTGTAGCTGAGAAATTAGTTGAGCAAACTGGTGTTATCGGTGAGAAATTAGAAATTGGATCCTACGAGATAATAGAAGCTCCTTATGTAGCAACTTACATTCACGCTGGAAACAAATTAGCTACTCTTGTAGGCTTAAGCCTAGAAGCTGAAGACGCGGGTAAAAACGTGGCGATGCAGGCAGCAGCTATGAATCCTATTTCTTTGGATCGTGCTGGTGTTAGCGAAGAAACCATAGCTCGCGAAATCGAAGTTGGTAAAGACTTAGCTCGTCAAGAAGGAAAGCCAGAGGCAATGCTTGACAAAATTGCGGAAGGTCGTTTAAACAAGTTCTTTAAGGAAAACACTTTAGTAGAACAAGATTATATCCGTGATGGTAAATTATCGGTGGCAAAATACTTACAGTCAGTAAACGCTGACTTGAAAGCGGTTGCTTACAAACGTGTAGGTTTAGGCGTTTAGGTCTAAATTACAATTCTCATACAAGGAGCCCCTTTGATTCATTTCAAAGGGGCCTTTTTTTTAGGATTCCATAAGTTGGATGCGTTTTTTTATAAAATAAAACTGAGCGTAATAAATAAAAAAGCTTCCTTGGCTAGTTTTTCGGCATTGCATAGAGCAGCAAGGAGTAGACTCGTTTTCTTTTGTTGAAAATCTAATACTGTAATTTTAGATCGGACTCAGGTTTGTATCTTTGCGTTAAATACCAATCATAATCCATCATGAAATACAAACGTATCCTTCTAAAATTAAGCGGCGAATCTTTAATGGGCGACCAAGAGTACGGAATTAATGGCGATCGCTTAAAAGACTACGCTGAAGAAATCAGACAGGTTGTTGAAAAGAACATAGAAGTGGCTGTTGTCATTGGTGGAGGAAATATTTTCCGTGGCCTAAAAGGAGCCAGTGAAGGTATGGATCGCACACAAGCAGATCATATGGGTATGTTGGCTACAGTAATTAATGGCTTGGCTTTGCAAAGTGCCTTAGAGGTAGCGGGTGTGAAAACCCGTTTAATGAGCGCCATTGAAATGGATAAAGTGGCTGAGCCATTCATTCGTCGTCGAGCTACACGTCACCTAGAAAAAGGTAGAGTAGTAATTTTTGGTGGTGGAACTGGAAACCCTTACTTTACTACTGATACCGCTGCTACACTAAGAGCAATTGAAGTGGATGCGGATGTGATTTTAAAAGGTACACGCGTCGATGGTATTTATACTGCTGATCCAGAAAAAGATGCAACCGCAACCCGTTACGAATCAATCTCCTTTAAGGAAGTTTATGATAAGGGATTGAACGTTATGGATATGACGGCTTTTACTTTAAGTAAAGAGAACGATTTACCGATTATTGTTTTTGACATGAATAAACCTGGAAACCTGCAAGATTTAGTGGATGGTAAAAAGGTAGGGACCTTAGTTGCTAATTAGTTATTGTTTTAAATTATGGAAGAGATAGAATTAATTTTTGAGGAGACAGGCGCACACATGAAAAAGTCGCTTCAACACTTGGATAAAGAACTTTTAAAAATTCGTGCCGGTAGAGCTAACCCTGCTATGTTGGAAGGTGTGCGTGTCGAGTATTACGGCTCTCTAGCTCCTTTATCACAGGTTTCTAATATTTCTACCCCCGATGCGCGTACCCTAGCGGTGCAACCATGGGAGAAAGGCTTAATCGGCGAAATAGAAAAAGCGATTATGAATGCTAATCTTGGCTTGAACCCACAAAACAATGGGGATATGGTAATGATTAATATTCCGCCTCTAACCGAAGAACGTCGTCGCGATTTAGTAAAACGCGCACGCGCAGAAGCCGAAGAAGCAAAAATTGGTATTAGAACAGCACGTAAAGATGCCAATGATATGCTTAAAACAATTGAAGGCGTTAGCGAGGACCTAATTAAAGATGCGGAAGAACGCGTTCAAAACCTGACCAATAAATATTCTGCTAAAGTGGAAGAGGTGCTGGCGGTTAAAGAAAAGGAAATTATGACGGTTTAAGCTTGACGCTTAAGCTTTTTAGTATAACCTTCTACACATAAAACCATTTCTCCTTTGGGGTTGTGGTCATCGCACCAAGAGGCAAGCTCCAAAAGTTTGCCTCTTTTTGTTTGCTCAAATTTTTTGGAAATCTCTCGGCTAAGACTAGCTTCCCTTTCGGGACCAAGGTATTCGGCTAAATCGCGGCAGGTGCGTGCGATGCGGTGGGGAGATTCGTATAAAATAATTGTGCGCGCCTCTTCACTTAATTCTTTTAGTTTAGTCTGACGGCCCTTTTTTACGGGTAAAAAACCTTCGAAGCAAAAGCTGTGCGCTGCTAAGCCGCTATTGACCAAGGCAGGCACAAAAGCGGTAGCTCCTGGTAAACAGATTACTTCAATATTTAAGGCAATGGCCTTGGCTACCATTAAATAGCCGGGATCCGAAATAGCGGGTGTACCCGCATCGCTAATTAAGGCAATTTGCCGACCAGCTTCTAATTGCTCACCTAATGATTCGACCGCTTTATGCTCATTATGCATATGAAAGGACCGAAGTGGCTTATCAATTTCGAAATGCTTTAACAGCTTACCTGAGGTGCGGGTATCTTCGGCTAAAATGAGATCCACTTCCTTTAAAACCCTAATCGCTCTAAAGGTCATATCTTCTAAGTTGCCAATAGGAGTAGGGACAATGTATAAAATACCTGCGCTCATTTAAAATTCTCTGTAGTTTAAGTTTTCGGCGGGATCCCAAAATAACTCTTTAAAATTAAGCACTTGATCGTCCGCTACCCTAATGCCTTCTGCTTCTAATAATTCTGCCATTAGTTCGGGAGGACTAAAAGCGTGTTTGCCGCTTAAAAAGCCATTGCGGTTTAAAACGCGATGGGCGGGCAAGAAATCTAATACCCCACTTTGCTTAAGGGCGAAGCCAACCATTCGCGAGCTACGCGCTGCTCCTAAAAATTTTGCAATCGCTCCATAGGAACAAACTCTACCGGCTGGTATTTCGCGCACCACGCTATATACTCGCTGGTAGAAATCTCTAGGCAAAGCTGAAGCGGATATAGGTTATCTTTTTACCCTCATTACGGAACTTCTCCTCATAATAGGTTTTTACTTCCTGTAAAAGCGATTCTTCTCCCTTCTTCAATTGCTTATCAATGTCGTGCATTACTTTGTGAATGGGGAAGCCCATCAGCTGCAGCAAGCCAAGCGTATAACCGTGTAAAAATTCGCTATCGGTTTTAAGATGAATCAAACCACCCATTTCTAAAATGGACTGATAGCGCATTAAGAAGTTAGGATGCGTAAGGCGGTGCTTAATGCGGGTATGTTTTATTTGCGGATCAGGAAAGGTGATCCATATTTCCGCAATTTCGCCCGCATCGAAGCAATTGTCAATAAGCTCAATTTGGGTGCGAAGGAACGCAACATTTTTGAGGCCTTTTTCTTTGGCTTCGGTAGCTCCATACCAAATGCGGGAACCTTTAATATCAATACCAATAAAGTTTTTTTCGGGAAAACGCTGCGCCATGGCCAAGGTATATTCTCCTTTACCACATCCCAACTCAAGCACAATGGGTTTGTCATTGCCAAATAACTCCTCTCCCCATTTGCCTTGTAAGTCTAAACCTTTTAAAACTTCTTCCCGTTTCGGTTCTATTACATGATGCATTGCCTTATTTTCGGCAAAGCGTTCTAATTTTTTACGCGCCATAGGGCAAAAGTAGTTTATTGACTTTTTTATTTATCGCTTCCATGTCAAAAAGGATAGTTTATGGGGTATTAAATTGGGGCTTAGGTCACGCCACTCGCTCTAAGCTGGTTATTAAAGAGCTTTTAAAGCGAGACTATGAAGTATTGGTGGTTTCTGATGGGGAGTGTTTAGCTTGGTTACAAAACGAGTTTCCGCAATTAGAGTTTATAAATTTCCCTGCATACAATGTACGTTACAGCAGCAAAAACAGCCAGTGGCTAAAACTCGCCTCACAATTACCTAAAATTAATGTAGCAGTTAAAAGAGAGCGGGCACTGTTAAGAGATATTGTAAAGAATCGCCAGGTTGATGGCATTATTTCCGATAATCGCTTAGGTTTTTTTCATCCCGATATTCCCTGCGTTTACCTCAGTCACCAGTTAAAACTTTCGTTTGGATGGGCTTCAACTTTAGCCAGTTTAGCCCACGCTCATTTTATTAATAACTTTAACCAACTTTGGATTCCCGATACAGAAGATCACCTTCTGGCGGGTAATTTAAGTGTACCCGATCACATTAAAATTCCCTTTAAGTATGTGGGGCCTTTATCGCATTTTAGTTTTTCCAAATCAGTGGTTGCGGGCGATTATACCGTGGCTGTTTTAAGCGGGCCAGAACCACAAAGAACCTTATTGGAGAAAAAGATATTGGAGCAATGGAAGCCTCAAATGAATCGTCTTTTATTAGTGCGAGGCAGCAACGAAACGGGTATTCCATTGAATGTGCAGGATAATATTATGATTTTTCCGCGCTTGGAAACGGATCGTTTACAAAGTTTAATCTCGGGAGCGCAATTAATTATTAGCCGTTCGGGTTATTCTTCCATAATGGATTATTACAAGCTGGATAAAAATGCACTTTTAATACCTACCCCTGGTCAAGGTGAACAGGAGTATTTAGCTAAGCATCTGCTGCAGCATAATCGATTTTATTCGGTAAGGCAAAAGGATTTACAGCTTTCGCAAGATTTGGCCAAAGCGAGTACCTACTTCGGATTTAGTCGTGTTCAGCAAAAACAAGAACACGCTAATTGGGATCAATTATTTAGCCTTTTTTAAGGGTAAATGAAAAAGTAGAACCACGGTTTTCGCTGCTTCGCACATTAATACTTTGCTTATGTGCTTCTAAAATATGCTTTACAATAGATAAACCTAGTCCCGTGCCACCAGCATCGCGTGATCTACTCTTATCTACGCGGTAAAATCGTTCGAAAATCCGCGGCAAATCTTCTGAAGGAATACCGCTACCATTATCGCTTACCTCGGTAAGGATGTGTTCATCCATATCGAAAAAGCTTACTTCAACCTGGCCGTTTTCATTACCATATTTTATGGCATTGCCAATAAGGTTAATCAACACTTGCTCAATTTTAGATCGATCTGCCATTACCATTACGGCTTTATCATTTTCTCTTTTCACGCTTAAGCGGATGAGTTTTTTCTTGCTTGGTGCTTCTAAAAGTTCAATTACGTCCTTAACCAAAAGCACTAGGTCAAATTTCTCGGCAAAAACTTGCACGCGATCCGATTCCAAGGCGCTGATGGTTTCGAGGTCGTCGATAATATTGATCATCCTATCTACCGACTTGTTGGCGCGTTTTAAATAGCGACGGTTGATTTCAGCATCGTCAATGGCGCCATCAAGGAGAGTAAGTAAATAACCCTGAATATTGAAAATAGGGGTTTTTAGTTCGTGCGAAATATTACCAATGAATTCGCGGCGGAAGTTTTCGCGCTCTCTTAATTCGGCAATTTCATTACGGTTTTGATCGGCCCACTCAGAAACTTCACGTGTTACTATATCCAAATCCGTAGAACGAATTATTTCACGTTCGTCGAAGTCAGAGCCCACTTTAAGTTCGTGGATATTTTTATAGATAAGTTTAACCTTGCTGTAGATGAAGTTTTCTACGCCCATGCGGATTAACAAGAAAGAAATTAGGGTAATGGCAAAAGACAAGATCCCCGTAATATAATAAGGTACGCCTTGAATATTATAGATTAACCGCAAAAGGGTGGTAATCCCAAATGTAAGCCCACCAATAGAAAGGGCAATGATTAGAGCCAAGGTTAAGGGCTTGTCTAAACGCATGGAAAATTAACTTTCAAATTTATAGCCTACTCCTTTGACGGTTTTAATAAACTTCTCGCCAATCTTCTCGCGCAATTTACGAATATGTACATCAATGGTTCGGCCGCCAACTACTACTTCGTTGCCCCAGATTTTATCTAAAATTTCATCGCGATGAAATACTTTACCAGGCTTAGAGGTAAGTAAAGTTAGAAGCTCAAACTCTTTACGGGGTAAATCAAGTTTCTGGTTTTTTAGGCGCACTTGGTATTTATCTAAATCGATAAAGAGAATGCCAAAATCTTGGATATTCTCGGCCTCAACTTCACTGCTTCCGTTTTGCGCGTAGCGACGTAAAAGTGCTTTAATACGACTAATTAAAACTTTGGGCTTAATGGGTTTGGTGATATAGTCATCTGCGCCAGCGTCGAAACCTGCCACTTGAGAATAGTCTTCCCCACGCGCCGTTAAAAAGGCAATTAGGGTGTTTTCTAAGACGGGGGTTTTTCTAATTTGATCGCAGGTTTCAATGCCATCCATCCCCGGCATCATCACATCTAATAAAATAAGATGCGGTTTTTCTTTAATGGCTTTTTTAAGTCCATCTGCACCATTGCTGGCTTTTAAAACTTTAAACTCTTCCTTCTTGAGGTTATAACTAACGAACTCTAAAATATCGGGTTCATCGTCTACTAAAAGTATGGTATAGTCGCTGTTGTTCATTTTCTTTTTGATTAACGCTGCCAAAAATAGCCATTAATAAAGCCTAGTTGGGCAGCTTAACAAATCGTTAATCTATATCAATGTCTTATAAACTGGTATATACTGCGGGGCAGCCCACTAATTTAGGGCCTTTTGATAACTAAAGCCTAAAAAATCCATCTTAAAAATGTTAAGCTTAAGCTTTAAACTGGCTTAACACGGACTTAACAAGACCGCTCTTTATTTGCGACAAGAAAAAACAACAATATTTCTCCTAATGAAAAAGTTTAAATTATTTGCTTTATCGGCTTTAGCCGCTTTCACAATGGCTTCTTGTGGCGATGATGAAGTTGTCCCAGAAGTTACTCCAGAAAACGATGTTGTCGCTGTTTCAGGAAGTATCACTAGTGATGTTACCTGGACGAAAGATAATATCTACCGTTTGGATGGCCGTGTGTTTGTAGAAAACAACGCTACTTTAACTATCGAAGCAGGTACCATTATAAAAGCTTCCCCTGGTCAAGCAGCTTTCTCTTCTGCTCTAATTATTACTCGTTCGGGTATGATTAACGCTCAAGGTACTGCCGCTGAGCCCATCATCTTTACTAGTAGTGCTGATGCAATTGAGCCAGGAATGATTACTTCTCCGAATATGGATCCTTCTACTAGAGGTCTTTGGGGTGGTGTAATCATCTTAGGTGAGGCTCCAATTTCAGCTCAGAACGATAACGATCAAGATGTTGCTGAATTGCAAATCGAAGGTGTACCAACTTCTGAAGATGCTTTATACGGTGGTAATAATGATGCTGACAACAGCGGAACCTTATCTTATGTTTCTATTCGCCACGGTGGTACAACTATCGGTGATGGTAACGAAATTAACGGTCTTACTTTAGGTGGTGTAGGCTCTGCTACTACTATCAATAATATTGAAGTTACTGGAAACGCTGACGACGGGATCGAGTGGTTTGGTGGAAGCGTTAGCTTAACCAATGTTTTAATCTGGAACTCAGGTGATGACGGTTTGGATACTGATCAAGATTGGATTGGAACTTGTTCTGATTTCATCATCGTTACTCCTAATGGTTCTGCTTTCGAATTAGACGGTCCAGAAGGTTCATTAAACCGCGGAACTCACCAATTTAACAATGGTGTTGTTTATGCAGGTGGATCTATTGGTGACTTAGTAGACTGGGATGGCAATACCAATGCCGGTGTTAGTAATGTATACTTCTTCGGAATGGATGCTAGCTATGTTGACGGGGTATCTTCTTTCGGCGGTGACGGTACTGGTACTAACTCTGGTTGGGAATATACTTTAACCACTGGTCAGGTTGCTGATTCAGTATTCCAAGGTGTACCTACCAATATCCTTACTGCAGTTGGTGCGAACCAAAACACCGTAGGTCCTGATGCTTCAACCTTTGGTTGGACATGGGCTGGTGCTTCTGGAGCATTGAGTGGATTAGGTTTATAAATTATTTCAGAACAAAAGAAAATAATAAGCTTGCCCTTTAGGGGCAAGCTTTTTTTGCATTTTAATATATTTTCAATTTTTAAGGATTATGAAATTCCTAAAATTAGCTGTAACCTTTATTATCTTCTCAGCACCCCTAGTTCTTTCTGCCCAAAAGGGTACCATAAGAGGTCAAGTAATTGACGGGGAAAATGGCGAGCCTCTTTTTAGTGCCAATGCGGTAATAAAGGGAACAACCAATGGAGCAACCACCGATTTTGACGGAAACTTTGAGCTGAGCGCCGAAGCAGGTGTTTATACCATCGAGTATAGCTTTATCGGGATGTCTAGCCTTTT
Organism: uncultured Schleiferiaceae bacterium; assembly: GCA_963977415.1. Taxonomy (GTDB): domain Bacteria; phylum Bacteroidota; class Bacteroidia; order Flavobacteriales; family Schleiferiaceae; genus Croceimicrobium. The sequence goes on from CAXBOS010000001.1 coordinate 382,658, forward strand.
GGTAACTGGCGTTACAGTTATTGCCGGCGAGGTTACTGTTGTAGATGCGGTTAAATTAGAGCCAGCTAGTAGCCAATTAGCTGAAGTTGTTATTACTTCCGAAGCCGTAAGAAACTCGGAGGCCTCTTTGGTTACTGTGAAGCGTAAGTCTACCAACTTGATGGACGGTGTTTCTGCAGCAAAGCTTCGTAAAACAGGAGATTCTGATGCGGGTGATGCGGCTAAAAGGGTAACTGGTGTTTCGGTAGAAGGCGGTAAGTATGTGTATGTGCGCGGATTAGGAGACCGCTACACAAAAACGATGCTTAACGGTGTAGATATTCCAGGATTGGATCCTGATAAAAACTCGATTCAAATTGACATCTTTCCCACTAACTTAATTAGTAACCTTACTGTACTTAAAAGTGGTTTGGCCGAATTACCCGCCGATTTTACCGGAGGAGTAGTAAATATCGAAACCAAAGAATTTCCCAGTAAGAAAATTTTGGATGTTTCAGTTGGTGTTACTTATAATCCAACTATGCACTTTAATAGCGATTACCTTACCTATGAAGGCGGTTCAACTGACTTTTTAGGATTTGATGATGGTACGCGTGCCATTCCTAGGGCAGATGGTAGCGGATCGGTGCCTTTGTTTGACCCTAACGCAGATGTAGAAAGGTTCAATAAAAGCTTCAATAAGACTTTAGGCGCGGTGCCTACCACTAGTATTATGGATTACAGCTTAGGAATATCCATGGGCGATCAGTACAAACTAGATAATGGTAATAAGTTGGGTTATATTTTTTCTGCTACCTACGATAATTCGCGGGTACTTTATGATGATATTGTTTTCGGTGAATACCAACGTTCGCGTTTTTCCGACGAGTATGAAATGATTGAAGCTAGCACTCAAACTGGAGTAGTTTCAGAAAACACGATTCTTTTAGGGGGTTTAGCGGGTATTAGTTATAAGACCTTTAGTTCTAAATACAAGCTTACCTTAATGCACCTGCAAAATTCGGTTTCGAAAGCGGCGCAATTAAATATTGCATCCTTAGACGGTGCCGCTCAGGTTTCGGATTACGAAGCTTTTTCGAATAACTTAGAATTTAATCAGCGTGCACTAACTAACGCTTTGTTAGCGGGAGAACACTATTTAGATGGCGGTGATTGGGAAATAAACTGGACTTTAGGTACTACTATATCTTCCATTCAAGATCCAGATATTCGTAAAACGGCTTTCTCAATTAGTAGGGGTGACTCAACCTTCGATCCAGGTGAAGGAGGTTTACCCAGCCGTATTTGGCGTTATTTAAATGAAGTAAACCAAGTTAGTAAGGTTGATGTCAGCCATGAGCATCAATTATGGGGTCGCGACTCTAAATTAAAGTTTGGCGCTAGCCATGTTTTCAAGTATCGCGATTACGTAATTTATCGCTACAACCTCCAACAATTTAGTGGCACTCAGCTTGTTTTTAGTGGCGATGCTAATGAAATTTTAATAGACGATAATTTATTTCCTAACGGACAATTATACTATAATCCCGAGCAGTTAGCAGGTAAAGGCAATCCCAATGAGTATCAGTCAAATATTAATAATTTTGGATTTTATGTTTCAGAAGAGTTTAAACCAACCGAGCGTTTAAAGACGGTAGTTGGTTTAAGAGCTGAGCTTTTCCAACAGCGTCATACTGGGCGCGATCAGGTAGGTGCCCAAAATCCGAATGATCCGAACGCCAATATTTTAGATAATGCTTTAGTATTAGACGCACTGGATTTATTTCCTTCAGCTAACGTAATTTACGCGCTTACCGATGATCAAAACTTAAGAGTTTCGTATTTCCGCTCCATCGCTCGCCCTTCTTTTAAGGAGTTGTCTTTTGCCCAAATTTTAGATCCAATTTCTAACCGAACCTTTAATGGAGGGCTTTTAATCTATCAAAATGACTGGGATGGAAATTTAAGGTCCACGCTGATCAATAACTTCGATATTCGTTGGGAACGATTTTTTGATGGAGCCGATATTATCTCTTTCAGTGCTTTTTATAAAAGCTTCGATGCGCCTATTGAATTAGTACGTATTCCTACCGCTTTACGCGATTTTCAACCTCGTAACGTTGGTAACGGTACTTTAATTGGAGGCGAATTTGAATTCAGAAAGGACCTCGTTATTCTTAGCGAAGCATTGAGAAATATTAACTTCTCGGGTAACTTTACCTATACCTATTCTCAAATTGATATGACAGATGTAGAGTTTACCGCTCGTAAGGGCACGGAGAAAGAAGGTCAAAGCATTGAGAATACACGTGCAATGGCAGGGCAGGCGCCTTATATTATTAATGCGGGTTTCAGTTACGATAAATCGGAAAGTGGCCTTAGTGCTGGTGTTTTCTATAATGTGAAAGGTCGCACCTTAGAAATTGTAGGAGGGAACCTAGCGCCAGATATTTATACTGAACCTTTCCATAGTTTAAACTTAACGGTAAACAAGCGTTTTGGGAAAGATGAAAAGTCGGCACTTAATATAAAGGTGGCCAACTTGTTAAACGACCGTCGCGAAAGCTTTTTTCAAGCTTATCAGGCAACCGAACAAATATTTACCGGCTGGGCACCAGGCGTAGCGGTTTCTATTGGTTATACTTATAGTTTCTACTAACTTACTACATGAAAGAGAGTTTAAGCTTAATAATGGCTTAAACTCTCCTTCTTTTTAAATCTGCACAAAATCATACATTTGCAGCTTAAATTCCAACAATGAAAATTAAAAAGTTATCCGTATTATTTGCTACGATTGGAGCAAGCTTGATTAGCTATCAAGGCTTTACCAATTCTGGCGGCGCTCCTGCTGGTAGAAATGGTTCTCCGCAAAGTTCTTCAACTTGTGCCACCGCAGGTTGCCATACTTCCGGAACTATCACCAATCAAACCATTACAATTAGCACCAATATCCCCGCCAGTGGATATCAAGCAAATACCAATTACACAGTTACCGTTACGGCCAATGATGGCTCAACAATGAATGGAACTATTGGTTTCCAAGCTTCTATTGAAGACGCCACTGGTCATGTTGGAACTTTAAGTTCGGCTAGTAATAACGCTCAAATTAATGGTAGTTATGTAAACCATACTGGTGCTGGAAATGCTTCAAGCATGGGTGTGAATACTTGGACTTTCGACTGGAATCCAGGTGCAAACCCTCCAGCTAATGCCATGATTTATACCGCGGTTAATTTTTCTGATGGAAATGGTGGTCAATCAGGCGATAATATTGGAACACAAACTTTGGCATTGAGCCAGTTTACAGCGGTAGTTTCAGCTCCTTGTTCTAAGCCCTTCTTCTCAGAATATATTGAGGGAAGTAGCAATAATAAAGGATTTGAAATTTACAATCCCACTGGTGCGCCCTTAGACTTAGGCCCCTATAAAGTTTACTTATCCGGTAATGGCGGTAGCTTCACCAATGAATTTAATTTAAGTGGAATGCTAGCCTCTGGTGCTGTTTACACTATCGTTGCCAATCAAGCAGATCCAACCATGTTAGCCATTGCCGATACCGCTTTGGCTTTCCCATCGGTTGCACATTTTAATGGTGATGATGCACTTTTCTTAGTAGATACTACTATGAATGATACCCTTGATATTATTGGTGTAATTGGTATTGATCCAGGTTCTGGCTGGACCGTAGGTTCTGGTTCTACCGCCAACAATACTTTAGTAAGAGATACAACCATTAATATGGGTCAGACTGACTGGACTATCGGTGCTACCGAATGGTCTGTTCAGCCGTCTAATACTTTCAACTTCTTTGGAGCGCACGCTTCCATGTGTATCGCTTTACCATGTACAAAGCCTTTCTTCTCAGAGTATATTGAGGGAAGTAGTAATAATAAAGGTTTTGAAGTATATAACCCTAGTAATGCTCCCTTGGATCTTGGCCCTTATAAAGTATACTTATCTGGTAACGGCGGTAGCTTCACCAATGAATTTAATTTAAGTGGAATGCTAGCCTCTGGTGCTACTTACACTATTGTTGCTAATCAAGCAGATCCAATTATGTTGGCAATTGCCGATACCGCTTTAGCATTCCCATCGGTAGCGCATTTCAATGGTGATGATGCTCTATTTTTGGTAGATACAGTAATGAATGATACTTTGGATATTATTGGTGTAATTGGTATTGATCCTGGTTCAAGTTGGCCAGTGGGCACAGGCTCTACGGCTAATAATACTTTGGTTAGAAATATGAATATTTCTGCAGGTCAAACGGATTGGGCGATTGGTGCAACCGAATGGACGGTAAACCCTAGTAATACCTTTACTTTCTTCGGTCCCCACAGTTCTTCTTGTGTGAATACTTCTCCTATGGTTTCTACCGCAAACTTTGTAACCGCCACGGGTACTTTAGTTTCGGAAGCGGCTGGTACTTTCACAGTAGAAGTGAACATCAACCCTGTTTCGGCTACTAATGATACATTAAGTATTATGCTTACGCCCGGTTTAGGTTTAACTACTGCAGATGGAACAGTTATGCCTATGCCCAATGCTTTAGGAATTTTAGAATTAATCATTCCTGCGGGAGAAGATTCAACCGGTTTCGTATTTACGATTATCGACGATGCCATCTTAGAGGGCAACGAAACTTTATACGTTCACATGGTTAACGCTTCTGCCAACCTTGCCATCGGTATGTCGGATTCTATCGACCTAATTATTGAGGATAATGATCAAATTATTCCTCTCTATAATATTGCGGATCTAAAATCAGTAGATGCGGACTTTATCGCTGATTCCTTAGGAGTAGAGTGTAAAATTGTTGGAACTGTTTACACAGATGACTTTGATGGAAATGCGGGTTATAGCTTCTACATTTACGATAACACTGGGGGCATGAATGTTTTCAACTTTGTAGATGAGCCCGGTGGTTATCAGGTAAATCGCGGCGATTCGATTCGCGTATCAGGTGTGGTTGATTTCTTTAATGGTCTGACGGAACTAAAAGTAGATTCTATCACTGTTTTAGCTACGAATAGAACCTTAAAGCAACCTACTCAAGTTTTCACACTAGATGAAAGCACCGAAAGTGAGTATATCCGTCTCAATGGCTTTTACTTAGTAAATCCTGCAGGATGGCCTGCTTTCCCCGGTTCTAGTGTAAACCTAGATATAACCAATGGTGTTGATACACTGGTAATGCGTATCGATAGCGACACGGATATAGATGGTTCTACTGCTCCCACGGGTTACTTTGATGTAATAGGCGCTGGTGGGCAGTTTGACTCTTCTGTTCCTCACGACGAAGGTTACCAAATCTTCCCACGAGATACTATGGATATTATTCCTGTTACTTTACCTAGCTTATATATTAGTGAGGTTATGCCAAGTGCCGGTTCTAACCTTCCCGCTACTATTAATGGCGATTGGTTTGAAGTTAGAAATAATGGCAATAGTGCCGTAGATTTTAACGGATTTAGTTGGGATGATGAAAGCGCTACTGCTGGAACTCATACCATTGGTACTAGCATTTCTTTACCTGCAGGCGAAGCGGCCATTTTCTTAGATGCGGCTAGCACCCTTGATGTAAGCGATTGGATCGCAGAATGGGGGCAAACAGGAAATAACCTAATCGTTCTTAATACGGATAACCAGTTTAACGGTTTCAGTGGTTTAAGCTCTAATGGTGATGCGGTATTCTTATACGATGATGGTGGTCGATTAATTTCTAGCGTTTCCTATGATGGCGCTGCAGTTAATGCAGGTGTATCACTTGAGTTTGATATGAGTGGGATGTATTTAGGAAATTCCTCTGGCGGAAACAATGGTGCTTACTCAAGCATTAATGGCGATGTCGGTAGCCCAGGTGATATGAACCCTAATTTTAGTTTAAATGACTTAGTTAAGGCCAACATCAGTATTTTCCCTAACCCAGCAAGCACCTACTTCACTATTGGTACTGAAAACAATGCCGAAAAAACTATTGAAGTACGCAATGTTAATGGTCAATTGGTTAAAACTGTAAGTAGCACAGATTTAGAGGTTAAAGTAAATACCGAAGCTTTAGCAGCTGGTGTTTATATGCTAAATATCAAAACTGCAGACTATAGCCTAACCCGTAAGTTGGTTATTCGTTAATAATTTGAATATACAAAAGGAAAGGGGCCCTTTTGGGGCCCCTTTTTTTAATTACTGAAAAACTTGAATTTCCCTATCTTAAATATTCTCTCCATTATTGGTGCTCTAGGTCTCTTTATCTACGGGATGAAGGTGATGAGCGAAGCTATTCAAAAAGTAGCGGGGGCCAAGCTGCGCAGTACTTTACGTACTATGACCGCTAGCAGGGGCATCGGGGTGTTTACAGGTTTTAGTGTTACGGGAATTTTGCAATCGTCCTCGGCAACGACGGTAATGATTGTGAGCTTTGTTAATGCCGGACTGATTACTTTAGAACAGTCGGTGGGTGTTATTATGGGTGCCAATTTGGGTACAACAGTTACTGCTTGGATTGTGGCCGTATTAGGGATGGGCAAGTTTTCTATTTCGCAATTAAGTCTTCCCATTTTGGCTTTGGCCTTTCCTCTGATCTTTCTGTCTAAAGAAAAATTGCGCTTGTACGGTGAAGCAATCTTTGGCTTTGCCATCCTCTTTTTGGGTCTTTCTTTTATGCGCGAGTCCTTGCCCGATTGGCAAGCGAACATGGAAGCTTTAAACTTTTTAAAGCAATTCAATTACGAAGGAAGCAGCTATTTATCTGCTTTACTTTTAACAATATTATTTGTTCTACTGGGCACAGTAGTTACTTTCTTTTTACAGTCGTCTAGCGCGGCTATTGCCCTTACTCTGGTGCTTACCGCAGAAGGGTTTGTTTCTTTCCCATTGGCTGCGGCCATTATTTTAGGGGAAAATATAGGTACCACCATTACCGCTAACATAGCAGCCGTAGTAGCGAATGTTTACGCCAAGCGAGCGGCTAGGGTACATTTAATTTTTAATGTACTTGGCGTGCTTTGGGCCATTTTCCTTTTTCCATTTTTCCTCAATTTTGTAGCAACTTTGAGTGAGCTGATTTTTAATGGAAACCCTTATAAAGACGATGCGGTAATTGCTCTGTCTTTAAGCTTATTCCACACTTTATTCAATCTTTTCAATCTTTTACTCTGTTTAAATTTTGTACCGCTTTTGGTGCGGATTGCCACTTGGATGGTGCCCTCGCGAAATACAGAAGATGAGCTTTTTAATCTAGATTATATTGGAAGTGGCTTAATGGCAACTCCCGAACTTTCGATGCTGGAAGCACGTAAAGAGCTACTCAACTTTGGCGATTTAATTCGCAAGGCTTACAAGTATATTCCATTGCTAATTGTAGAAATGGACGAAAAGAAGCTTAATCAATACGTAGAGAAACTAGAGAAATACGAAGACATTTCCGATCGCATGGAAATGGAAATCTCTAATTACCTCAGTAAGATTAGTCAAAGTGAGTTAAGTACTTTTGGGAATAATCGAGTGCGAGCGATGTTAAACGTAGCCAATTATTTAGAGCGCATTGGTGATATTTATTTAGAGGTGAGCCGCAACCTAACCAATCGCAAAGAGCAGAAAGCCTACTTCACGCCTGAAATGCGCAACAGTGTTCTGCGCTTATCACAGCTAGTTTCGCAAAGTCTCGACTTAATGGTTAAGATAATCGACAGCTCGGATGTTAAAGATTATTATGAAAGCTCAGTAAAGGTTGAGCGTGAAATTAATAAGCTTTTTGCAGCGCTCAAGGCAGATTATATAGAGAAGGTTGAAAAAGGTAAATACCGCATTCAGAGTGGCATGTATTACAGCGATTTACTAGCGGAAATGGAACGGATTGCCGACCATGCCGCCAATATTAGTAGTACCCTTTCTTCGAGCGATCTACAAAATTAAATCCCAATAGCCGGACTGCTAATTCGGGTGCTTTTGTTACCAGCAATGTCTATTAGTTGCAGTTCGAACTTTATCGAATCAGTAGCATTTAAAGGATAGTTCGAATAGTCGAAGGGCGTGGTGATATCGCCTTCTAAAGTTTTATTTTGACCAATGGGGGTAAGGTTTGGTAGGATATTGTGGAAGGGTAAACAACTATCGCTAGGAGGGATTTGGCGGAACTGCCCATTCACTTTTTCGTAATAGTAGATAAATAGGTCAAAGCGTTCTAAAAAGCTCGCGTAATCGCTTAAAATACAAGTATCATTACTGCCGTTTATATCCTCGCGACCAATGTCGCCATCGCCATCGGTAAAGTAAACCGTGAGGTCAATTACCCTTCTATTATCAGCACTATCGCCCAAGTATTTTATTTTGGCCGTTCGCCACTGCAAATTGGGTTGGTCAACAAATTTTTGATTTTGCTCACAGCTAACAAAAGCAAGTCCAAGACCAATTAAGAGTAGTAGTTTTGTAGGGTTAATTCGCATATGTTTACTAACGTTCATCAAGCAATAAAGTTATCCGACTATGGTCGCCTTAAAAATACGATTTTAAGGACGACTGCGTTGGATTTCGCGGAAAATGCTTTGGCTGTATTCCGGCTACAGGCAGAACACAATCCCGTGTACCGTCGTTGGATAGAGCTTTTAGGCCTTAATCCCGCAAAGGTTGCAAGCATAGAAGACATTCCTTTTATGCCAATCGACTTTTTTAAATCGCAGTTGGTAAGTCTGTTTAGCGCATCTGCCCCCGAGCAATTTTTAAGCTCTGGCACCGGAGGCTACGGAAGCAGCAGGCACTTGGTGCACGATATCGACTTCTACGATGAGGTTTGCCGCACTATCTTCAAATCATTTTATCCACAGAAGGATGAATTTTTCATAGCCGCTCTTTTGCCTTCTTATTTAGAGCGATCGGGTTCTTCTTTAATTAGGATGGCGCAGGATTTTATCAATCACTCGAAAGATAGCGATTCGGGTTTTTTTCTCGATAATCTCGAAGAATTAACTACACTTTTAGCAGAAAAAAAGAAGGCCCATGTGCCGATACTCTTACTGGGCGTAAGCTTTGCCTTATTGGATTTGGCGGAAGCATATCCACAAAATTTAGCGGGTAGTATCATTATGGAAACGGGCGGTATGAAAGGGCGACGGAAGGAAATGATACGAAGCGATTTACATGACATTCTGAAAGCGAGCTTTCAGGTGAGCACGATTCACTCGGAGTATGGAATGACGGAACTATTCTCTCAGGCTTATAGCAAAGGCGAAGGGTTTTTTGAATGTCCGCCCTGGATGCGTGTCTCGGCGAGGCAGTTGGAAGATCCATTTAGTCCAGTAAAATTGGGGAAAACAGGAGCTCTAAATATTATTGATTTAGCTAATATAGATAGTTGCGCCTTTATTGAAACCCAAGATTTAGTGCGCGTTAATGAGGATGGTAGCTTTGAAATATTGGGACGATTTGATCGGGCCGAAGTTAGAGGCTGCAATTTGATGGTTTCTTAAAAAACTGAATTCGATGTATAATTAGACCTCAGGTCACTTATAAATAGTGGCTTATAACAAACGATAAGAGCAAGGTCTGCGTTATGGCAGAGTAAGCATCTTGCGAAAGCATAAAAATTTTATGAAAAACACATTCTTGATATTAGCCCTTTTGGGTTCTCAATTTTTAAGCGCTCAGCTAACCGAAGAAAAGGCCGCTTTCTCTGAAAAACCGCGTGGAGAAAAAAGTTTTGAATTGGAGGCAGGTGAATTATTTTACAGCTTTGAAGGTGACGATGGCTGGTACAAAGCGCGCAAAGAGGTTTATTTTACAGCAGCTGATTTTGCCGATAAAGAGATTTTAGCGGGACGTAAATTGCTCAATAAAGAAGGAAAAGTAATTGGTAAAAGCATCTTGCCCTTAAAGCTTTATGAAATCGATACGATTGAGGCCTTTCGTGGTGAAAACACTTACCGAGGAATTATTCAGGCCTATATCTATCAAACTAATATTGAGGAGCGCAGCATTCCCGAAGAAGAGATTTCAAAAATATTTACCGTAAAAAACCGCAACGAACAGCAAGAGCGATTTCAGGCTTTATGGGAGTTGCACAATGCAGAAGAGGTTTCCTATGGCGATTTAAATGCTTTTGTAATTCGCGAGAACAACCGCACTTCCGCGGAAGAAAAAGATTTTCGTGTGATCATGGTTTTTCGTGGATCCACCAGTCCTTATGCGGTAATAACTAATGGTCATACTATCACCGCTCCCAAAGTTAAAGACAGCTGGGAGGACGGTGAGTTTAAAATTACCTATTTCTATAAAGCTACCGATAAGCAGCGTGAGGTGATGGAAGAAATTTTATTGGAGAATTTGGCTTTGTAATTTACCTAAGCCTAAGATTTTAAATTAGAATGATAGCAAAAAAAAAGGGGGACTGTTAAATCAGTCCCCCTTTTGAGCTTTATAAAATTCGAGTTAGCCTATACTAACTTTATCAAGAAATAATTCTTTTTTCCTTTTTGAGCCAATAAATATTGATCGGCAATAGTATCGCTCAAATCTACCTGCTTATCTAAGGAAACTTTAGCCTTATTCAAGCTTACTCCATTGGCCTGTAGCATTTTGCGGGCTTCACCCTTAGAGCTAAATACCTGCGTTTCTTCCGCAAGGAGGGTAATGATATCTAAGCCTTCGCTTAGTAGCTCCTTTTTAATTTCAAATTGCGGTACGCCGCTAAAAATTTCTAGCAAAGTGCGAACACCAAGAGTTTTTAAGTCTTCCTCGGTGCTCTTGCCAAACAAGATTTCGGAAGCTTTAACGGCCATTTCCAACTCCTTAGCGCCGTGTACCATAGTGGTTACCTCTTCCGCTAATTTGCGCTGTAAGTCCCTTTGATGAGGCGCTTCGTTATGTTCCGCCACGCGTTGCGCAATCTCTTCTTGCCCCAGCATGGTAAATATTTTAATATACTTCTCCGCGTCGGCATCGCTGGTGTTTAGCCAAAATTGGTAAAAGGTATAAGGGCTAGTATATTCGGCCGAAAGCCAGATGTTTCCTTCTTCTGTTTTACCGAATTTGCCACCGTCGGCTTTGGTAATTAAAGGACAAGTAAGAGCGAAGGCTTCCCCGCTTTCTTTGCGTCGAATTAATTCGGTGCCAGTAGTGATATTTCCCCACTGATCTGAACCGCCCATTTGAATTTTGCAATTGTACTCACGGTAGAGGTGCAAGAAATCGTAACCCTGTACTAATTGATAAGTAAACTCGGTAAAAGACATGCCCTCACCCTCGCCGCTAAGACGTTTCTTAACCGAATCTTTGGCCATCATGTAATTTACGGTAAGATGTTTACCGATATCACGGATGAAATCCAAGAAGGTGAAATCGCGCATCCAGTCGTAATTGTTAACCAGAATAGCCGCATTGTCTGCTTTACTATCAAAGTCGAGAAAAAGGCGCAATTGCTCTTTAATAGCATTTTGATTATGACGCAAAGCGGCTTCATCTAGGAGGTTACGCTCTTTGCTTTTGCCAGATGGATCACCAATCATTCCCGTTGCTCCGCCAATCAGGGCTAAGGGTCTGTGGCCCGCATTTTGGAAGTGCTTCAACATCATTATACTAACTAAATGACCGATGTGTAAAGAGTCTGCTGTAGGGTCAATACCCACATAAGCGGAGGTCATTTCCTTAGCGAGTTGTTCATTGGTTCCGGGCATGGCGTCATGCAACATGCCGCGCCAGCGTAATTCTTCTACAAAATTGCTCATGGTTCTACTTAAAGGCTCACAAAATTAGAGCTTAGCGCTGGAAAGCCCTATAAATTTCACAGGGTATTTTTTAATATCAATACATTTAGCAGCATTATTTGCGAAAAAATGCTTGAAATTAATTTCTTGGCTACCTTCGCTTAAAAATTAGAGATGCGGTATGCAGTAACGGGAGCCACTGGTTTAGTAGGTTCACATGTGGTTTACAGTTTGCTTTTGCAAAATGAAGAAGTGGTAGTACTGCATCGGGCCCAATCTAATAAGGAGTCCTTACGGAAGGTCTTTTCCTATTATAGCAAAGAGGCGGAAAGTTTATTTGCCAAAATAGAATGGCAAGAGGTCGATCTTTTAGATGGCAGCGATTTATATACTATTCTCCCCGGTGTAGATATTATTATGCACTGCGCCGCCACGGTAAGCTTTAATCCGCGCGATTTTCAAAGCACAGTAGTCGATAATCCAAAAATTACCGCAAATGTGATTGATGCTGCCTTAGTCGCTAAGGTTAAAAAGTTTATTCACGTTAGCAGCGTGGCAGCTTTGGGACGTAAGCCAGGCGAAAATCGTCTTAATGAAAATAGCTTTTGGATTGAGAGCGACGAGAATTCTAATTACGCCATTGGTAAGCATGCCGCCGAAATGGAAGTATGGCGCGGTAGAGAAGAAGGTCTAGCGGTAGCCATCGTTAACCCCACCATAATTCTCGGTCCGGGTAATTGGTCGCAGGGCTCAGCTGCTTTAATTAAAAATATTGCCGAAGGATTTAATTATTATACCAAAGGCATAAATGGGTTTGTAGATGTGCGTGATGTTGCCGCAATCATGTTGCGTTTGGCCACGACGGATATAGAAGGGGAACGCTTTGTAATAGTTTCGGAAAACCGCTCCTATCAAGAAGTCTTTGCGATGATGGCGGATGCCCTAGGTGTAAAAGGACCTCAAACTGAAGTAAAACCCTGGATGAGCGCACTCGCTTGGCGTTGGGAAGCCTTAAAAAGCAGGATAACTGGCAAGGCGCCATTGGTAACGAAAGAAACTGCGCGAACTTCCTTAGGTTTTTATTATTATGAAAATGATAAGGTGAAACAGGCCCTTGACTATGAATTTATTCCTGTGGAAAAATCCATTGCCGATTTAGCTAGCTTTTATCAGCAGAAATAGCAGTTTTCTTTTGGGTGGCGCTCGAATCTATTTCTTGTTTTGGCGTAACTTTAGACGTGTCAATCACCTCTACCTGAGAGTTTGATGCGCCAATTTCAGGCTCTGTCACTGCTTCAATCTCGCCTTCTACAGCGCTACTCATCGTGCTTAAATTGGTGAGCACCTGCTCGTAAAGAACATCCATCTTCTCGGCATTGCGCGAGTAAAACCGAAAGGAACTATCGTACTGCGATTCCCGAATATCATGCTTCTCCCAAAGTTTCATATAATGATCTAGGGCGTAAAGGGTATCGCCTAAAACCTTTTTACCAATGCGAGATCCTTCAATAATATGAACATCGGTTAAGATGTTTATCATCTTATCCTCAGAGATAACCCAATCGGGAATATCCGCTGTTTTCTGGGGTGCTTCGGGGGCGCAGGCCATTAAAAAGGCTGAGCTAAGAAGTAGATAATATTTAAACTTCGCGATCAAATTCTAGTCTTTGAGCGGCTTTGTTTTCGGAAACTTTTCCGTTTTCATATACAAGGCTACCGTTTACCAAAGTATGCGTTACTCTCGCTCTAAAAGTGGTTTCTTCAAAAGGCGACCAGCCGCATTTCGAAAGGATATTGTCTTTACTTACGCGCCAAGGACGAGAAGGGTCAACAATACAGATATCAGCCCAATAGCCCTCTCGTAAATAACCACGCTCTTTAATATTGAATAAAATAGCGGGATTGTGACACATTTTCTCTACCAGCATTTCAATGCTCATTTTGTCGTCGCGCACAAATTCCATCATTGCAGGAACCGCATGTTGTACCAAGGGTCCACCGCTCGGGGCAGATAGGTAAGGGTTGTTTTTTTCTTCTAAAGTGTGCGGAGCGTGATCGGTTGCAATTACGTCGATACGTCCGTCTAATACTGCATTGAAAATAGCCTGACGGTCACTTTCGTCTTTTACGGCCGGGTTCCATTTTATAAGACTGCCTTTTTCAGCATAATGATCACTGTTAAACCACAAGTGATGAATACAGGCTTCTGCGGTGATTTTCTTTTCCGCTAGCGGTAGTTTATTATCGAAAAGCTCGCATTCTTCGGCGGTGCTAATGTGGAACACATGCAAGCGGCTCCCGAATTTCTTGGCCAATTCTACCGCAAGACTGGAAGATTTTAAACAAGCTTCACGACTGCGAATTAAAGGGTGCATCGACATGGGAATAGCTTCTCCATATTTGGCTTCTGCTTCCGCAAGATTGGCTTTTATAGTGGCTTCGTCTTCGCAGTGTGTAATAATCGGGAGATTTACTTGCGAGAAGATTCCTTCCAAAGCTTTTAGATCGTCAACCAGCATATTACCAGTGCTGCTTCCCATAAAAACTTTTACGGCTGACACCCAGCGAGGATCTACTTTTTTAAGTTCTTCGAGGTTGTCGTTCGCGCCACCAATATTAAAGGCATAGTTGGCGAATGACTTCTCGGCAGCAATAGTATATTTAGCTTCTAACTTTTCTAGAGTAGTAGCCGCAGGTTTAGTGTTGGGTTGCTCAATATAAGAAGTAATTCCGCCAGCAATAGCCGCACGCGACTCACTGTAGATATCACCTTTATGAGTGAGGCCTGGCTCGCGGAAGTGAACTTGATCGTCGATAATTCCTGGCAGAACATAGCTTCCAGCGGCGTCAATAATTTGGGTGTCGCTATCTCGCTGACTTAAGTTTGGAGAAATTTTAGCGATACGGCCATCTTCAATAAATATATCACTTTCGATGGTTTGCCCTTCATTTACGAGGCGGGCATTCTTGATTAATATCTTCTTTTTCATGGTTAAAAAAGCAGGTTATTGGTGGCGTCGTAAAAGACTACGAAGCTTAAGCTTGAGAACGCCAAAAACGGCTTCGTTAATTATACCTGAACTCATTTTAGAGGTGCCTAAGGTTCGGTCGGTAAAAATAACGGGCACTTCCTTTATTTTAAATCCTAATTTATGGGTAATAAACTTCATTTCGATTTGAAAGGCATAGCCTACGAAACGAATCTTTTTAAAATTCATTTTTTCAAGCACTTCTCTGCGAAAGCATACAAAACCAGCCGTGGTATCTTCTACAGGAATACCTAGGATTATGCGCACATAGCGCGAAGCGAAATAGCTTAGTAATACTCGGCTCATGGGCCAGTTTACTACGTTCACTCCTTTTACATAACGCGAGCCAATGGCCATCCCAAATTTTTCTTCCTTGCAAGTTTTATAAAGCAGCTCCAAGTCTTTGGGGTCGTGCGAAAAATCGGCGTCCATCTCAAAGATAAACTGATAATTTCTTTCTAAGGCCCAACTGAAACCAGCTAGATAAGCAGTGCCCAAACCTTGCTTTCCCGCTCGAGGCAGAAGGAAAAGCTTGTGTTCGTATTCGCCTTGCAGGTGCTTTACAATTTCTTGCGTCCCGTCAGGCGAGTTGTCATCCACTATTAAAACATGGTAGTCTGAATGTAGGGCGAAGACCGTGCGAATAATTCGCTCGATATTTTCCTTTTCATTATAGGTTGGTATGACTACTAGCGCTTCAGACAAAGGGTGTAAATATTTAGTGGGCAAAAGTACATATTAATGCTCGTAATAATATTGGCAATAAGTTAAAGAATCTAACTCGAGCGAATATAACGGATGCTTGCCCTTTTTATGGTTTAAAAAAAACCCTGCCTTAGCAGCAGGGTTCAATTTATAGTAAAGTAATAATTAATTATTTATTTGCTACTTGATAAACTGGCTCCTAAGTACTCACGGTTTAAGCGAGCAATATTTTCTAGCGAAATTCCTACCGGGCACTCTTCTGCGCAAGCGCCAACATTAGAGCAGTTGCCAAAGCCTTCTAAGTCCATTTGGTTTACCATGCTGGTTACGCGTTCTTTAGCTTCTACTTTACCTTGCGGTAGAAGGGATAGCTGTGAAACTTTGGCGGATACGAATAACATGGCCGATGCATTAGGACAAGCGGCCACACAGCCTCCGCAACCGATACAGGTGGCTGCATTAAAGGCTGCATCTGCATCTGCTTTGGGCACTGGAATAGCATTAGCATCAAGGGTGTTACCTGAAGTGTTAACCGATACAAAACCACCCGCTTGAATAACGCGATCCAAGGCGGCACGATCTACTGCTAAATCTTTTAGTACTGGAAAAGCTTTGGCGCGGAACGGCTCTACATAAATAGTATCGCCATCCTTAAATTTACGCATGTGCAGCTGGCAAGTTGTGGTGCCAGACTCTGGTCCATGCGGTTCGCCATTAATGTGCATCGAGCACATGCCACAGATGCCTTCGCGGCAATCGTGATCGAAAGCAACGGGATCGTCGCCTTTGTCAATTAATTCTTCGTTGAGCTGATCCATCATTTCTAAGAAAGAGCTGTCGGCACTTACATTCTTAACTTGATAGTCTTTTAAGCTTCCTTTACTGTTGGTATTAGCTTGACGCCAAATTTTTAATTTTAAATCCATGCTTCTAATTTTTTAGGGCTCTAGGCCAATTTTACTTGTAGCTGCGTGTTTTCAATTCAACATTTTCGAAGATCAAATCCTCTTTAATTAGCTCGGCTTCACTCGGGTTACCGGTGTATTGCCAAGAGCTAACAAAGGCAAACTCTTCGTCGCGACGGAGTGCTTCACCTTCTTCAGTTTGAAATTCTTCTCTAAAATGGCCTCCACAAGATTCTTCTCGTGTAAGCGCATCTTGACACATTAACTCGCCTAATTCCATAAAGTCGGCTACGCGCATGGCTTTATCCAACTCAGGATTCATTTCATTTTTAGACCCAGGAACGTTTACATTTTCCCAGAACTCGGCTCTTAAAGCACGAATGTCTTTAATCGCTTCTTGTAAACCTTGGGCATTACGAGCCATACCACATTTGTCCCACATAATTTTACCGAGGGCGCGGTGATAATGATCTACGGAGTGCTTTTTCGTAGTCTTATTTAAAAGTTTGTCGATGGTTTCATTTACTTCAGTTTCTGCAGTAGCAAATGCCTCATGATTGGTGTCAATAGCACCTGTTCTAATTTCTTCTGAAAGGTAATCGCCAATAGTGTAAGGAATTACAAAATAACCATCGGCTAAACCTTGCATAAGGGCAGAGGCTCCTAAGCGGTTGGCACCATGATCGGAGAAGTTGGCTTCACCCAAGGCGAATAATCCGGGAACATTGGTCATTAAGTTATAATCTACCCATAATCCCCCCATGGTATAGTGTACCGCAGGGTAAATCATCATGGGTGTTTGGTAAGGATTATCGTCTACGATTTTCTCGTACATGGCGAAAAGGTTACCGTATTTGGCTTCCACCACTTTGGTTCCTAATTCCTTAACCTGCTCTTTGGTAGGGTTGTCGATACCTTGAATATTGGCTTCTGTTTTCCCGTAACGCTCAATGGCGGCGGCAAAATCTAAATAAACCGCTTCTCCGGTTTTGTTAACACCGAAACCTTCATCGCAACGCTCTTTGGCGGCACGTGAAGCTACATCACGAGGTACTAAGTTTCCGAAACTTGGGTAGCGACGTTCGAGATAATAATCTCTTTTTTCTTCCGGAAGATCGGTTGCTTTCAATTTGCCTTCGCGAATCGCCTCGGCATCTTTAAGATCTTTGGGTACCCAAATTCTACCGTCGTTTCTCAGGGACTCACTCATCAGCGTAAGCTTAGACTGGTGCGATCCAGAAACGGGAATACATGTGGGGTGAATTTGTGTGAAACAAGGGTTAGAGAAAGCAGCTCCTTTTTTGTGGGCTTTCCAAGCGGCAGAACCGTTAGATCCCATCGCGTTGGTAGAAAGGTAGAATACGTTTCCATAACCACCCGAAGCAATAACTACCGCGTGTGCTCCGAAGCGCTCTACTTTACCGGTTACTAAGTTTTTGGCGATAATTCCGCGGGCTTTTCCGTCTACTGTAACTACATCAAGCATTTCGTGGCGGTTGTATAACTTCACCTTGCCTTTCGAAATCTGGCGGCTTAAAGCCGAATAAGCCCCTAATAACAATTGCTGTCCGGTTTGACCTTTAGCATAAAAAGTACGACTTACCTGCACTCCACCAAAAGAGCGGTTATCGAGGGTTCCGCCGTATTCACGGGCAAAGGGAACTCCCTGCGCAACCGCTTGGTCAATAATATTAGCAGATACCTCGGCTAAACGGTAAACGTTGGCTTCACGCGAGCGGTAATCGCCCCCTTTAATGGTATCGTAAAAAAGGCGATACACAGAATCGCCATCGTTTTGATAGTTTTTTGCGGCATTAATACCTCCTTGTGCGGCGATTGAGTGCGCACGACGTGGAGAATCTTGAAAACAGAATGCCTTTACATTATAACCCATCTCCGCAAGGGAAGCAGCAGCAGAACTGCCGGCTAAGCCTGTGCCGATAATGATTACATCAATATTTCTTTTATTGGCGGGGTTTACGAGACGGATGTTGGCTTTATGATTTTGCCACTTTTTTTCTAATGGGCCTTCGGGAATGCGAGAATCTAACTTCATAATCTATCTTTTAATTTTTTGCCATTAATACAAATACGGGAATGATAGCGTAGGCCAAGGGCACAAGAATCGAAAAGGCAGCGCCAACTTTTTTAATTAGCGGAGTATAACGACTGTGGTTAATGCCTAAGGTTTGGAAAGCGCTTTGAAAACCGTGGTACAAGTGAAAAGCTACTGCAGCCATGGCAATTACATAAAGTAATACCATAATTAAACCAGCAGTTCCATCTTGATAGGTTTTAATAACAACGCTAGCGAGGTCTTTGTTTCCGTTTGCATCGATACCAATTTCACCCCAGTGCATCGTATACCAAAATTGGCTCATATGTAAAATGATAAAGGCCAAGATAATTGTGCCTAAAAGACCCATATTGCGTGATGCCCAAATAGAATTACGATTGGGTTTATAGCTTGCGTAGCGCTCGGGACGGGCTTTGCGGTTTTGCATGGCGAGGTATATTCCATCTACTGCGTGAAATAAAATACTAGCGTACAAAAAGTAGCTTGTGATTTTAATGAGCGGGAAACTCGTCATGAATTTAGCGTAGATGTTAAACTGTTCTTGCCCTTCTGTACTGAGGTCGAGAAGTTGCAAATTGCCTAGTAGGTGTACGATTAAGAAGGATATTAAGAATAATCCTGTAAGCGACATCCAATACTTTTTAGCGATGGATGAGCCTAAAAGCCCTGAGTTTGCCATAGTTTGTTGCGGTGTTCTGTGTTTTCGCAAATTTAACAAGTACTGAGGACATGCCAACGCTTAAATTTATTTAGAATGATTACAAGAACTCCTACTGCATAGAAATTGCGAGAGCAGCCTATCTTCTTACCTTTGCGATACATCAAATATTTAGCATGAGATACGATAGAATTGATTCTAAGCTGTTTATAGAAAACCGTAAACGTTTGGCGACGCATCTGCCCGCCGGAGCGATGGCTATTTTTAATGCCAACGATATAATGCCTACCAATGCCGATGGTACCTTGCCATTTGTGCAAAATCGCGATTTATTTTACTTATCTGGCGTAGACCAAGAAGAAAGTATTTTGGTGGTTTTCCCAGATGCTTTTAATCCCAATCATAAAGAAATCTTATTCCTAGTAGAAACGAACGATCAAATTGCTCGTTGGGAAGGAGAAAAACTGAGCAAAAAACAGGCTACTGAGGTAAGTGGGGTGCAAACTATTTATTGGCTAAGCGAATTCGACAAGGTTTTAAGAGAAGTGATCTGTCAGGCGAAGTCGGTTTATTTAAACTCGAACGAGCATTTACGGGCTGCCTCTCCCGTGGAAACCCGCGATGATCGCTTTCGCAAGATGCTTATGGAAAAGTATCCCTTGCAAGAATATGAGCGTGCCGCGCCCATTATGCATAGCTTACGTGCGGTAAAGTCGCCCATTGAAATAGATTTAATGACGAAGGCTTCCGCCATTAATACCAAGGCCTTTTTAAGAGTTATGAAGTTCTTAAAACCCGGCGTAATGGAATACGAACTGGAAGCAGAGTTTATTCACGAATACAAGAGAAACGGCGCTACCGATTTTAGTTATACGCCCATTATTGCCAGTGGTGCAAGCGCTTGTGTTCTGCATTATATAGAGAACAATAGAGAGTGTAAGGACGGCGATTTAGTGCTTTTCGATTGCGGTAACTGGTACGCTAATTATGCTAGCGATGTAACCCGTTGTTTTCCGGTAAATGGCAAATTCACTAAGCGTCAAGCGGAAGTGTATAATGCGGTTTTACGCGTGCAAAAAACGTCCCTCGATTTATTACGCCCAGGTAATCAGTTGCATGAATATCACAAAGAAGTAGGTGATTTAATGACGGCTGAATTAATCCAACTGGGATTAATTGACAAGACGGACGTCAAGAATCAAGACCCAGCTTGGCCGGCCTATAAAAAATACTTTATGCACGGAACCTCGCACTATATTGGTTTAGATGTGCATGATGTAGGTCATTGGGATGTGAAAATGGAAGTGGGTAATGCTTTCACTTGTGAACCAGGGATTTACATTCCCGAAGAAGGTATCGGTATTCGCATAGAAGATGATATCGTAATAGGCGAAAAGGAAAATCTCAACATGACCAGCGGAATTCCCAAGGAAGTGGCCGAGATTGAAGATTTTATGAATAGCTAAGCCATTTTAATCATAATAAAGAGCCGTCTTAGTCGAGAGATTAAGACGGTTTTTTTTTGCGCATCCTAAAAAAGAGTATTAGAATCACTCTCCTTAAATTTGCCAAAATTTTTCATTTGCAGCATTTCGACTTTAGCTATAAGAACACTCAATTTAAAGCATCCGATTCTGAGCAGGGAACAGCGGTAGTTTTTCTACATGGATTTTTAGAAAATCGCTTTATGTGGAATGATGTTATAGAAGCTTTGCCCAAAAAGTACCGTTGCATTAGTCTCGATTTGCCCGGGCATGGTGAAAGTGAAAACCTCGCTTATGTGCATAGCATGGAAGAAATGGCGGAAGTGGTAAAGGCCATGCTCGATCATTTGAAAATTCGTCGTGCCATAGTAGTGGGGCACTCTATGGGTGGTTATGTGGCTTTGGCTTTAGCCGATCGTTATCCCGATATGTTGAAAGGTATGGTTTTGATGAATTCTACCGCCAGGGCAGACAGTGAAGAACGTCAACATAATCGCGACCGGGCGATAAGTTTAGTAAAGCGCAATCCGAAATCATATGTGCGTAATTCTATTCCGATGCTTTTTCGTCCGGTAAACCGAAAAAAGTTTCATGCTGAGCTTAAGCAGGTTAAGGAAGAGGCTTTAAGTACTTCAGCTCAGGGTATTGTAGCCGCTTTGGAGGGGATGAAGATTCGCATTGATCGCGAGGTAATCTTAAACTTTGCGCCTTATCCTATTTTGTTTGTGGCCTCGCAAAAAGATCCTGTGCTGGCTTGGGAACAATTGGAAGAACAGTTTTTTCACGAAGCAGTAGAGCCGCTCATTCTTAGTGAAGGCCACATGAGCCATATTGAGAATTTTTCGGAGCTTCTAGGGGGATTAAAAACATTTCTAGCGAGAAGCTGAGTGCACTTCAAAAAAAATGCCCCACTTCTAGTTATGTGGAGCACTTTCGTAAATATTGTTAACTAAGCGTTTCTAGTTTAAAATTATATTTGCGGTATTGCGGTAGCCAGCATTATCTTTATACCAATCACTATAACTATTGCCACTGCTTTGCGCCCAAGCGTTAAAGAAATTGTAGGCGGTATTAATGGCTTTTTCTTCTTCAGGATAACGGAATTCGTGAATTACATTAATCGCCCAAGGCAGATTATTCTCCGTTCTGTAATAACGTTGGCTGCTAAGGTCGCTGTCATCGTCAAGGGTATTGAAAATGCTAAGATCCATGAGGTCCGTAGGGGCCATGCCTGCCAAATGTAATTCGCGACCGCGATTTCCATCCACAATTAGGAAGGGGTTGAAAGGTGCGCTTCCTAGTAATGCTGGGTCTATAGGGTTGGTAAAGGTAATGATCACGTTTATTTCATCGCCCACGGAAATCGGTTGACCTTGCTCCGTATTTACATATTGACCATTGCCAAGTTTTTGGATATTATCGTAGGCATCATCAAAAACAATTATGGTAGATCCGCTGCTGTGCCCCGTTTCTATACCTTTCCCGTCAAGGTTAATGTAGTTTTCGGTAAGATTGAAGCCGCTTACCGTGCTGATTAAATTAGGGTCTACATTTATTTTAAAGCCGAATCCATTGCGGAAAGAAGCTCCAATTGCCTTAATTCTGAATTTACCTTCTAAGCGAACCACCTTATTAGCCGCATTAGCTATTTGAGTGAAGCGGTAGTTTATTACTAGATCGTTAAAGTCGAAATCGCCTTGTGAGGGCCAAAGATCTTCGAAAGCTAGCGACCCCCAACCAATATCAGAAGGCGTGTATTTTGCCTCTGCGGCAGATGGGTCATTTGGGAAATCATCTAAGGCATCGATCACTCCGTCGTTGTCACTATCAATATTAGCTAAGTCAGCCACCGCACACTTATAAGAACCCAGGTCATTTATTTTATGAGGATAAGTTCCCACAACTGACCAAGCGCCATCATATTTGTCCATTTCGATTAATTTCGATTTTGCATCATTAGTTGCAATATAGAGGCGGTCATTCCTATCAATGGCCATTGATGTGGGCTGAAAGGGCAGATTCTCGGCACTAATTCTTGTGGCATTGGCAGTGTTGCCATTTAGAGCTATGCGATAGAGTCCGGAGAATGTGCACATATAAATTGTGCTGTCTTTAGAAATGGCGATATCTCCCCCTGTTTTATTATCTAAACCCACAATATTGTAATTATTTACAATTTGATTGGTCAATGGATCTATCGTGTACATTTTATTATTGTCATTAGCGATGTAGAGTAGGCTATCTACATAGTTGTATTCCATGCGCGGGTAATTGCCATTAAATGGATTCCCATTTTGTGCTACATGAAAGGTTCCCGCATTGTAGTCGTAATAGCGTAGCGTAGTGCCAGTATTGTAATACATAATGCCTTGCTCTTGATCCACCGCGCATGCAATAGAGCCACCGCCAGCAAGATTAGGCATTGTAGTCGCGCTATAGTCGCCACTTTCAACATCTATGGTATAAAAGCCACCTTGGCCATTTACGGCATAAAGCGTTTCAGAGCAATTCATTGCTTTGCCCGAATTTTTTGTAAATATTGCCGAAGCAGCATTGCCCGATATGTTCGCATAAATGGTGGAAATCACACCATTGGCGTTGCGAATAATTTTAATGCGCTTGCAAAAAGTTGGCACTGAAATTTGTGCTTGAGTGCTAGTGCTTTGTGGGAAAATGCTCGCAATTTTTTCTTCAAGCTGTCCATCAAAAGCGGCAAAAACCGTGTATTTTACCCGATAAGTTTCTTCGTCACTTATATTTAAATTGATAAGGGCGTCGGTGCGGAAGTCAAAATTTGGACTAACCACTAAATCTTTGATCGCAATATTGGGGTCTGGGCTGGAGTTTGTGCTATTGCTATCTTCCTTTTGGCAAGAGGAAAGGATAAAGAGGAAAATCAATAGAAAAATGGAGTTGCGCATAATATGAGTTCTAAACTTCTTGTATGATACGGTAAAATTAGTCTCTATCGGAAGAATCATTGCGCATAATCGTTAAAAAGGGTCTTTTTTTCGATTTACGAAGACAAGCCCAAGCATAAAAAAACCGCTTCCACAAACTATGAGATTTTGGAAACGGTTTTAATCAGGCGGGTTCAGATTTGGTTAAGGTTCAACCCATTTGATATGTTTGGTTAAGGCTTAAAGCTGTTGCTAAAATAGTAGTAGCTTTAAAATGGGGCAATACGTAAAATGCCCTATTTCTTATGGGTTTTGGCAATTTATGACAAGGCTAGAGAGTTTTAGTACTCTGTTAGTGCAAAATGTGAAGCTCTAAAACCTAGTCGGTAAAAGAGTTTCCGCCCAAATAGAGAATAAACTAGACTCTAATTTTTAGTTTTTTTATTCGAACGAATTCCAACCTTGGGCACTAAGCGGAATGTATTTCCCATCTCGGGTAACCAGGTTTTTTTCTTTGCTATCACTTAACATGTGGCCAATTACACTAAGGTGCGGATTACCTTTAATTTTATCGTGATCTTCTAAAGGAATGGTGAAAAGAAGCTCATAGTCTTCGCCACCATTTAAGGCAACTGTGGTCGCATTAAGCTTAAACTCTTCTGCTAATTTGTATACTGTCGGGTCGATGGGGATTTTCTCTTCGTACAATTGAATACCCAATTGTGAGCTTTCGCAAAGATGCAAGGCTTCCGAACTTAGGCCGTCGGAAATATCAATCATCGATGTTGGTTTAACGCCCAATTTGTGCAGTAATTCGGGAATGTCTTTACGCGCTTCGGGTTTCAGCTGACGTTCTAAAACGTATTCGTTTCCGCCGAGCTCTGGCTGAATATCGGGGTTCTCTTTAAAAACTCTTTTTTCGCGTTCTAAAATTTGCAGACCCATATAAGCGCCGCCTAAATCGCCACTAACTACCACAAGATCTTTTTCCTTGGCGCCGGAGCGTAAAACTTCCAGGCCTTCTTCTACTTCGCCAATGGCCGTGATGCTAATGGTTAATCCAGAGTAGGAAGAAGTGGTGTCGCCTCCTACTAAATCTACCTCATACACTTCGCAGGCCTTGCGAATTCCTTCGTAAATTTTGTCGAGATACTCAATGCCAAAGCGATTGCTTATGGCGAGGTTTACAGTAATTTGGGTAGGACGGCCATTCATGGCATAAATGTCGGAAAGGTTTACCACCACTGCTTTATAGCCAAGGTGTTGTGGCGGCATATAGCTTAGGTCGAAATGCACGCCTTCCACCAACATATCCGTACTTACTAAAACACGACCGCTTAAAAATTCCAAGATAGCGGCGTCATCGCCAATACCTTTTATACTGGACGATTGATTTAAGGGGAAGTTTTGCGTTAATCTTTTAATTAAGCCAAACTCGCCGATTTTTTCTAAGCTGGTAAACTCTTCTTCTCTTTCTTCTGCCATTTTGCAAAAGTAGCCAAATAAGCCTGTTTTTATTGTGCTTCAAGAAAGGAATTGCAATCAAGTTCGGGCCAAGATTTAATGATAGCTATGGTTTGGTATAAGTACTTTTCTTGTTTTTTCCCTTGGGTAAAAATCACTTATATCAAGTAAGTGGTGGATTAATCCGTGAGATGGTTTTAGGTGATAGTGGTTTTTTAGATTCTTAAGCTGCTAGCAAGAGGCTGGGAAAGTTGGCACCCGAACGGAAATCAATTCTTAAGATATCGCTTAACTATCAGAATAATGCTGTTGCCTATTTTATAAAGAATAGCGATTGCTTACCTTTGCATTAATTTTGACTAAATCTAAATAGCGTATGATTAAGGTTTCGGATACGGCCAGAAGGCGTTTAGAAAGCCTTCTCGGCGAAAGCGGAAAAGCGTTAGAAAATACATATATAAGAGTAGGAGTAGATAGCGGCGGTTGCAGCGGCTTGTCTTATAAGCTTGATTTTGATTCTGAAATAAAAGAAAGTGATAAACTTTTTGAAGATCAGGATGTAAAGATAGTGGTAGATAAGAAGAGCTTTTTATATCTAATTGGCACTACCTTAGAATATAGCGGCGGGTTAAATGGCAAAGGATTCTCCTTTAACAATCCCAATGCTTCTCGCACATGTGGCTGCGGCGAAAGCTTCGCGGTTTAATTTTTAAATCTCATTATGAAAACAGAAGAGAGTTACCTAGATGAAGTTACCGCTTCGGAATATAAATATGGTTTTTATACCGACATAGAGTCTGATAAAGTTCCTCCCGGTTTAAACGAAGATGTAATTCGTATTATCTCTGCCAAAAAGGGCGAGCCCGAATGGATGACCGAATGGAGATTAGACGCTTACAAGCAGTTTTTGAAAATGACCGAACCCGATTGGGCGAACGTTCATTATACTAAGCCTGACTTACAATCGATATCATTTTATTCGGCACCAAAGCGTAAAAAAGAATTGGAAAGCCTCGATGAGGTGGATCCTGAATTATTGAAAACCTTCGCCAAATTAGGTATTTCCCTCG
The DNA here is from genome assembly GCA_963977415.1 of uncultured Schleiferiaceae bacterium. Taxonomy (GTDB): domain Bacteria; phylum Bacteroidota; class Bacteroidia; order Flavobacteriales; family Schleiferiaceae; genus Croceimicrobium. The sequence continues at coordinate 408,625 of CAXBOS010000001.1, forward strand.
ATGAGCAAAAACGTCTTTCGGGCGTAGCCATGGATGTGGTGGTAGATTCCATCTCGGTGAAAACCACCTTCCGCGAAAAGCTGGGAGAAATGGGCATTATTTTTTGCTCTATTTCAGATGCTATTAAGGAGTATCCGGAATTGGTAAAGAAATACCTCGGTACTGTTGTGCCCAGAAGCGATAATTACTATGCGGCGCTAAACTCTGCCGTGTTTACGGACGGTAGTTTCTGTTATATCCCTAAAGGGGTGCGTTGCCCCATGGAATTAAGTACCTATTTCCGCATTAATGAAGCGGGAACAGGACAGTTTGAGCGTACTCTGTTAATTGCCGATGAAGGTAGTTATGTGTCTTATTTAGAGGGTTGTACGGCTCCAATGCGCGATGAGAATCAATTGCATGCGGCCGTAGTAGAACTAGTGGCTTTAGACGATGCCGAGATAAAATACTCGACCGTACAAAACTGGTACCCGGGCGATAAAAACGGCAAGGGTGGTGTTTTTAATTTCGTAACGAAAAGAGGCATCTGCGAACGCAATGCTAAAATCTCGTGGACCCAGGTGGAAACTGGTTCTGCGGTAACTTGGAAATACCCATCCTGCATCTTAAAAGGGGAAAATTCCGTCGGTGAATTTTACTCGGTGGCGGTAACAAATAATTACCAGCAAGCCGATACGGGAACCAAAATGATACACCTCGGTAAAAACACCAAGAGTACCATTATTAGTAAAGGTATTTGTGCCGGAAAAAGTAATGGTAGCTACCGCGGTTTAGTGAAAATTGGTCCCCGTGCTGAAAACGCGCGTAACTTCTCGCAATGCGATTCGCTTTTAATGGGTAGCAGTTGTGGTTCCCACACTTTCCCTTATATCGAAACACAAAACAAGAGCGCCAAAGTAGAGCATGAGGCAACTACCTCTAAAATTGGTGAAGACCAAATATTTTACTGTAAACAAAGGGGTATCGGCGAAGAAGAAGCCATTGCTCTTATTGTAAACGGTTATTGTAAGGATGTATTAAATCAGTTACCCATGGAATTTGCCGTAGAAGCACAAAAGCTTCTCGCCATTAGTTTAGAGGGTTCAGTAGGTTAAGAATTGTAGAAATAAAGCTATGTTAAAAATTACTAATCTCCACGCTAATATTGGAGATAAAGAGATTTTAAAAGGAATAAATTTAGAGGTTAAACCCGGTGAAATTCACGCGATTATGGGCCCAAATGGCTCGGGTAAAAGTACCTTATCGTCGGTAATTGCGGGTCGTGAAGACTATGAAATAACCGCCGGTCATATCGATTTCGAAGGCGAAGATTTAAGCGACCTTGATGCCGATGAAAGAGCACACAAGGGTATCTTTTTGTCTTTCCAATATCCCGTAGAAATTCCCGGTGTAACGGTTACCAATTTTATTAAAACCGCTATCAACGAAACACGCAAGGCTCGTGGTCAAGAACCCATGCCGGCCAACATTATGCTTAAGCAGATGCGCGAGAAAATGGGCCTTCTGGAAATAGATAGCGCCTTTTTAAGTCGTTCTTTAAATACTGGTTTTTCGGGCGGTGAAAAGAAACGCAACGAGATTTTCCAAATGGCGATGCTAGATCCCAAATTGGCGATCCTGGATGAAACGGATTCTGGTTTGGATATCGATGCACTGCGCATAGTGTCGAATGGTGTAAATAAACTGAAGAGTGAGAAGAATGCGATTATCGTAATTACTCACTATCAGCGCCTTTTAGACTATATCGTGCCCGATTTTGTACACGTTTTACACCAAGGGAGAATAGTGAAAAGTGGCGATAAAAGTCTCGCGCACGAATTGGAGTCTAAAGGTTACGATTGGTTGAAGGAAGAAGCAGCCCTTTAAGTCGAATTGCATAAAATTGATTTAAAATGGAGGCATTAAAAGATAAATTAGAATCGTCTTTCCTCGTTCTTGAAAACGAGTTAAACGGTGAGGCACAGAGTGCCGTACACGCACTACGCCGAGAAGCGTTTCAGCGCTTTTTGCAGATGGGTTTTCCCAGTAAACGCCACGAAGAATGGCGCTACACAAACCTGAAACCCATCTTAAAACCTGATTACCGTATCTTCCCCAAGGAAGACACTTCGGTAGAGTTTAAGGATATCAAACGCTTTTTTCTAAGCGATCAAGATACTTACAAATTGGTTTTTGTAGATGGCGTTTACAGCTCTTGGTTAAGCGAAACGACCCATCAGGGTTTTGACGTGTGCACCTTTAGCAATATGCTACACAAATACCAGGATGTAAGCGATGAGTATTTCGCGAAAGCCTTACCCAAAGATGAGGCCCTTGCGGCAGTGAATACGGCCTTCGCTAAAGAAGGCGCCTTTATTCGCATCAAAAAGAACATTACGGCCGATAAGCCCGTAGAGCTTCTTTTTGTAAGTACCGATCACGGTCATGAAATAATGACCCAGCCGCGTAACTTGGTAGTAGTGGAGGAAAATGCGGAGGTAACGATTATTGAGCGTCACCAGAGTTTAAGTGAAAGCGCGGTATTAACCAATACGGCTACCGAAATTTTCGCATTACGCTCCTCGCGTCTCAATTATTACAAAATTCAAAACGATAACGATACCGCTTCATTAATTGACAGTACTAGCATTAAACAGTACCGCAATTCGAGTGTTAATTTAGGTACTTTCTCTTTTGGAAATAAATTCGTTCGCAACAATCTCAACTTCTTTTTAGAGGAAGAGCATACCGAGAGTACCCTTGATGGTATTACTATTATTAGCGAGGGGCAAACCGTCGATCATCATACTTTAGTAGATCATAAGGTTCCTAATTGCTATAGCGATGAAATGTATAAGGGTATTTACGATGGCAATGCTAAAGGTATTTTTAATGGTAAGGTAATGGTGCATCCTCATGCGCAAAAAACCAACGCTTTCCAGCAAAATAACAATGTATTGCTAACTGATAAAGCTTCGATTGACACCAAGCCTCAGTTGGAAATTTATGCCGACGATGTAAAGTGCTCACATGGCTGTACCATTGGTCAGCTTGATGATGAAGCCCTGTTTTATATGATGAGTAGAGGTATTCCTGAAAAAGAAGGAAAGGCTCTATTATTATATGCTTTTGCTAATGATGCTTTGCGAAATGTGAAATTACCCGCTCTGCGTAAGCGCTTGAATAAGCAAATTGCCAATAAGCTAAATGTTAACCTCGATTTCGAATTATAATTATAAGAATTCAATATTTTTTAGCTCTGTAGCCCTATAAATTTATGCTTGATATTCAGTCTATTCGTGCGCATTTTCCCATTCTAAATCAGGAGGTAAACGGAAAGCCCTTGGTTTATTTCGATAATGCCGCAACTACGCAAAAGCCGCTTAAGGTGATTGAAGGAGTGGATACTTATTACCGGACCATAAATAGTAATGTGCATCGCGGCGTTCACCACCTTAGTGGTTTGGCTACCGATGCCATGGAAGGGGCACGTGCTAAAATTCAGCGGCATATTAATGCGGCGAAATTGCAGGAAGTCATTTTTACCAAAGGAACTACCGATGGTATAAACTTACTTACCAGTTCTTTAGCGAAGGGCTTAGTTAAAGAGGGAGATGAAATAATTATTTCGCATCTCGAGCATCATAGCAATATTGTTCCTTGGCAAATGCTCTGCGAGCAAACTGGGGCGATTTTAAAGGTAATCCCCATTAATAGCAAGGGCGAGCTTTCGCTAGATGCCTATAAAAGTTTATTGTCTGCTAAAACCAAATGGGTAGCGGTAAACCATATTTCCAATGCCTTAGGAACCATCAATCCCGTAAAGGAAATGATTGTTATTGCCCATGAAGTAGGAGCCAAGGTTTTAATAGATGGGGCTCAGGCTGCGCCGCATTTGCAAATTGATGTGCAGGATCTAGATGCCGATATCTATGTTTTAAGTGGTCACAAACTATTCGGTCCTACCGGAATCGGAATTTTATACGGCAAAGAAGATTTACTGAATGAACTACCTCCTTATCAGGGGGGCGGGGAAATGATTGCTGAGGTGACTTTCGAGAAAACTACCTATGCTGCTTTACCCCATAAATTTGAAGCGGGTACGCCAAATATTGCCGGTGCCATTGGTTTAGGTTTGGCAGTTGACTATGTAAACGAGATTGGTTTAGCCAACATATCTGCCTACGAGCAAGAGCTTTTAGAATATGCCACCCGAGAACTGAAGGCTAATTTCCCCAATCTTCGCATTTTTGGCGAAGCGGAACATAAAACCAGCGTGGTGTCTTTTTTAATTGGCGATATTCATCCTTACGATTTGGGTGTAATCCTCGATAAGTTAGGCGTAGCGGTGCGTACCGGGCACCATTGCACGCAGCCAATTATGCAGTACTTTAATATTCCCGGTACCTTAAGAGCAAGTTTTGCCTTTTACAATACCAAATCTGAAATAGACCAAATGATTGCCGCTTTGCAAAAAGGCGTAGCAATGTTAAGTTAGAAGGCATGAAAAAATGGGTGCTTAAGGCAATTATTCAAAAGTTGATTTCGTGGCTACCCAATAGCCATAAGGTGAACTTCTGGTTTCAAAAAAATATTACCAAAGGCGTGCGCTTAAGCGACGATTATTTTGGGGATAAACTCGTCCATGCCGAAGACCACCTTAAGCATTTTAGAACGCATCTGCCGCAAGGCCAGTTTTGCAGCCTCGAATTAGGAACAGGTTGGTACCCAGTGGTTCCCATGGCCTTGTATTTAGCGGGTGCGAAAAACTGTACTAGCATAGACCTCAACCCTTTAATGACGAAGGAGTCTTTTGGGGAAACCATTGAGAAATATCAGGAATGGTTTAAGGCAGGGAAGTTGGAGCATTTAAAAGAGTACTTCTTGCCCGAGCGGATAAGCCAACTCAAAAAAATTAAAGTAGCCGATACGACCTACGAAACCTTATTGGTGATTTTTAATTTCGAATATCGGGTTGGGGATGCGCAAGATCTTCAGGATAAGGATGAAACCTATGATTTGATTCATAGCAATAATGTGTTTGAACACGTGCATGCCGGGGTCTTACGTAATATCTTAATTGAATTTAAAAGGGTGCTTAAACAAAATGGCCTGATGAGTCATTTCATTGATATGTCGGATCATTTTGCCCATCTCGATAATTCGATTACTATCTATAACTTCCTGCGCTTTAGTCCCGAGGCTTGGCAGCGAATAGATAATGATGTGCAGCCCCAAAACCGCTGGCGTTTAAGCGATTATGAAGAGTTGTATAAACAATTAGAGCTGCATATTTCGGCTAAGGATTTACGCCCAGGAAGGATAGACGACTTAGAGAAAATTGAATTGGCTGATTGTTTCAGGACAAAAACCAAGGAGGATTTGGCGGTAAGCCATGTACACCTTGTAAATACGATTTAAGATGTTAAGTATTAAGGAAGTACAAATAGAAATTATCGACGAATTTGCGATGTTCGAAGATTGGATGCAGCGCTATGAATACCTAATTGATTTGGGTAAGTCGCTTCCAATAATTGATGAGCAGTACAAAACGGAGGATAATATTATCAAGGGATGTCAGAGTCAAGTATGGCTGCATGCCGATGGTAATGCGAAAGCCATTAATTATACTGCCGATGCGGATGCGATTTTAACGAAAGGTTTGATTGCTTTATTAGTGCGTGTTTTTGATGGGCAAAAAGCAGAAGATATCGCTGCGGCAGATCTGTCCTTTATCGACCAAATTGGTTTAAAGGAGCACTTAAGTCCCACGCGAGCCAACGGCTTGTTAAGTATGATTAAACAAATGAAATTTTATGCGCTGGCTATGCAAGGCGCAAAAGCTTAAAATTGCCAAGGATGACAGATGCGGAAATGCAAAAGGTAGGAGATGATATTGTAGATGTGCTACGCTCAATCTACGATCCTGAAATACCAGTAAATATATACGAGTTAGGCTTAATTTACGATGTGCAGGTAAGCACTGAGGGAGATGTAAAAATCTTAATGACCCTAACCTCGCCGAATTGCCCGGTGGCCGAAAGTCTACCTGAAGAGGTGAAGCAAAAAGCAGGCACCGTAGCGGAGGTAAAAGAGGTGGAAGTAGAAATTACTTTTGAGCCTACTTGGACCAAAGACATGATGAGCGAGGAAGCGATGCTTGAATTAGGCTTTTTATAGCATGGAAGAGATTAAGAACAAAGTAGCCGAAAGTGGCTTAATAACCCTTTCACTGGAAGATTACTATCCGCGTGGTCCTCGGCTTTCGCTCGATATTAGTCCTTGGCTTTACGAAGGCTTAATCTTACGCGAAAAAGACTTCCGCGCTTATTTAAAAGAGCACGATTGGGAGCAATACGTTGGCGCTTATGTGGCCCTATTTTGCAGTGCCGATGCCATAGTGCCGCAGTGGGCTTATATGTTGCTCGCATCTCATTTGCAGTCTATCGCTAAAAAGGTAGTATACGGCAGCCCCGAGCAATTGGAGGCCATGCTAATGGAAGAGTCTCTAAAGGAACTCGATCTGAGTCCTTATTTAGATAAGCGTGTTATTTTAAAAGGTTGTGGCGATTTACCGATTCCGCCTCATGCCTATCTTTATTTTACTACCCGTTTGCAAGAGGTGGCCAAAAGTATCATGTTTGGTGAAGCTTGCTCTACCGTACCCATTTATAAGAAAGCAAAGTAAGATGGATTTTAATATTCTCGGCATTAAGCGCAGTATTGAAGATTTACGTCAGCAACTGCTCAACCATGAGCTCTACCAGTATTTGGAGAACATGGAGCAATTGCAGCTTTTTATGGAGCAGCACGTGTATGCCGTTTGGGACTTTATGGTGCTCTTAAAAACACTTCAGCGTAAGCTAACCTCTACAGGTGAAGCGTGGGTGCCAAGCGATAACCGCATTGCACGCCGCTTAATTAACGATATTGTTTTGGCCGAGGAAAGTGACTTAGATATTAATAATCAGCCTTCCAGTCATTATGAAATGTACCTCGCCGCCATGAAACAATGTGGTGCCGATACACAAGCCATCAATCGTTTGGTGCGCAAAGCCAAAGAGGGTCACAACCTAAAAAGTTTGGTGCAATACAATGTGGCGGAAATGGATGCCGCTTGCTTAAACTTTGTGAAGAACAGCTATGCCGTGGTAAAACGCGATAAGGTGCATGAAGTGGCCGCGGCTTTTAGTTTCGGTAGGGAAGACTTAATACCCGATTTGTTTACCGAAATCGTGAAAGATCTCAATCAAAAATTCGAGGGTAGATTAAGCGCTTTTGTCTATTACTTGGAGCGTCACATTGAAATTGATGGCGACGAACATGGTCCTATGGCCGAGCAAATGATAAGCGAACTTTGTGGCAATGATGAGACGAAATGGCAAGAGGCCCAAGAAGCAGCCAAGCAAGCTTTGGAGGCTCGCCTGGCTTTTTGGGATGCAATAACTTTAAAGCTAAAGGCTATTTCTAAAGAGAATCTTGTGCAACTGGTATAGCAGTATACAATTCTTGGGCATTGTTTATGGCTGCCTGAGTTAGGCTGTCAATACGCATCATTTTGGCCTTTTCGGCCTCTAAGAAACTCACTTTTTCGGCTTCGCTCATATCATCGTTAAACGTACTGCTGAAACCGCGCATCCATTCCATCATGGCCTGCTTGGCGAATTTCAAATCTTGCGCCGCCGTCATATAATTTAAACTATCGGGTGAGCCAATTGCCGCTTTTTGCAATTGTCCTTGTAATTTACTCATGGGGGTCATTTCGGGCATTACCTTATCGTGCAGGTCCATAACCTCTTTTTTTAAGCTTTCGCTAGATGCGCTTGTTACAGCAGTTTCTTCTTCTACTGGAGTATTATTTTGGCAAGCAAAGCTGAAGCTAAATAACAGGACAAAAAGAGATAGTTTTTTCATTTTTCTAAATTTTCTTCAAAACTAATTGTATTTGTATAAATGCCCTTAAGTAGGAGAGGAATAAATTTTTGTATTCGGCGGGGAATTATAAGCGCGGGCAACGATATTTTGAGAATTACCTTCTTTCTTTGCAGTATGAAAGTAAAACTTAGTCCTACGGATTGGATAAGACTCGGCATCTTGGCCAGCGTCTTTATTGTTGGTATAACGGCAAGTTATTACATTCTTAAGCCACCGCCCAAACTACCCATCTATAATCCTTCGGAACTCGACCGACGCCTGGTTTCCGAAGAATTACAACGCGTGGGTATCAACCACAAGGTTTTACCTTTTAAGCTGGTAAATCAGTTTGGCGATACCATTACGGAAGCTAATGTGGAGGGCAAAATATACATAGCAGATTTCTTTTTTACGGTTTGCCCCGATATCTGTAAGGATATGGCGGTGCAAAAACGCCGTATTCAAGAGGAATTGATGGAAGAGGATTTTACCATTCTCTCGCATTCGGTAACACCCGTAATGGATAGCGTTCCCGTTATGAAAGCCTATGGCGAATTACAAGGGGCGGTAGAAGGAAAATGGCATTTGCTTACGGGCGATAAAAAACATATTTACGATTTAGCGCGCAAGTCCTATTTCGCCATTTTCGATGGCGGTGGCAAAGGCGATGAAGCCGACTTTATCCACACGGAAAACTTTATTCTAGTGGATCCCGATAAACGTATTCGTGGTTTTTACGATGGTACCAGTGCGGAAGATGTTGACCGCTTAATAGAGGACTACTTCATCCTTAAAAAGGAGTATCCTTACTAGCGCTTATGCTTTCGCAAGATGCGCTCGAAAATTTACTCGCTACTTCACCGAAAAGTTTAGCGGCCTTAAAAAAGCAGTATCAGCTAGTTCGTCAAGAGGGGGATATTCTTATTTACCAGAACCAGAGTTTTAATTAAAACGCGCTAGCCTTTTACTCGGGAATTAGCTGGACTGGAATATTTACTTATTTTTTTGTATTATTGTGATATTAAAATGATATCAAAATGACTAACGAAAAAACCCTCAAGCCTTCCAGTGGCTATGTTTTCCTCTTAATAGTATTTCTTTTATTGGTGGCAATAATCGCAGGCGTAGCCATGGCGAGGAATCCAATTGCTTTACTAATGCTACCCGTGGTTTTTGTTTTAATGCGTGGCTTTTTCACTGTCAATCCTAATAGTTCTAAAGTGATGGTGCTCTTTGGTGCTTACAAAGGCACGGTGCGCGATAATGGTTTCTTTTGGGCCAATCCCTTTTATACCCGTCAGAAAATTTCTTTGCGTGCTCGTAATTTCGATAGCGAGCGGGTAAAGGTGAATGATAAAATTGGTAACCCGATTCTTATCAATGTTATTTTGGTTTGGCAAGTAAACGACACCTATAAAGCCGCTTTTGATGTGGATCAGTATGAAGAGTTTGTTCGTGTACAAACGGATGCGGCGGTGCGTAAATTGGCGGGTTCTTATCCTTATGATAATTTTGATGATGAAGAGGCAGAATTAACCCTGCGCTCGGGTATGGATGAGGTGAACGAGGCCTTAGAAAATGAAATCACCGAGCGTTTGGCTATTGCGGGCATTCGCGTAATGGAAGCACGGATTGGTTATTTAGCCTATGCTCCCGAAATTGCTAGCTCCATGCTGAAGCGTCAGCAGGCAGTGGCTATAGTTGCGGCTCGTAAAAAAATTGTAGAGGGCGCAGTAGGGATGGTGGAAGATGCTTTACAACAATTGTCGGCCGATGGCATTATTGATTTTGACGATGATAAAAAAGCTTCCATGGTAAGTAACCTAATGGTGGTGCTTTGTGGTGATAAGGAAGTAATCCCAGTGGTCAATACGGGTTCTCTAAATTAAATTTGTGAGTAAGAAAAAGACATTTGCCTTGCGAATAGATCCTGAAGTTTTCAAACAGGTGGAAAAGTGGGCCGACGATGAATTTCGTAGCGTTAATGGTCAGTTGGAGTGGATGATTAGCAAGAGTCTAAAAGATGCTAAACGCTTAAAGAAAAATGAAGACTAGAATTGTAGGTATCGATGTGGCGCGCGCCCTCGCCGTAATCGGAATGATTATCGTCAATTTTAAAGTTGTTTTCGGTACCGAAGGCAGTCCTTGGCTAAAAACCCTTGCCTCCATTTTCGATGGTAAAGCTGCCGCCACTTTTGTGGTTCTGGCGGGTTTAGGTATAGCTCTGCTAACCAAGAAAGCACGAGAAAGTAAGGATACGCTCAAATTAGCTTTGGCCCGTAAACGTATCCTAAAGCGAGCCTTTTTCTTATTTGTGCTCGGTATCTCGTATTACTTAATCTGGCCAGCTGATATTCTTCATTTCTATGGACTATACCTGCTTTTGGTCTTGCTCTTTTTAAAACAAAGGGGCAAGGTGATTATGGGCGCCGCTCTAGCTTTGATCATAGCTTTTCCCATCCTTTTAAGTTTTATAGATTACGAGCAGGGTTGGGACTTTAGCACCTTAAATTATCTCGACTTTTGGACTTTGGAGGGCTTTGCAAGAAACCTTTTTGTTAACGGCTTTCATCCGGTTATTCCTTGGGCGGCCTTTATATTGGTTGGTTATTGGTTTGGTCAACAAGACTTGCAAAATCCGGCTTATTTAAAGCGTATGTTACTCGGTTCGGGTCTATTATTTTTCGGCCTTCAGTTATTCTCTGTTTTTAGCATTCGCATTTTGGCTGATGGGGATTCTAGCGCTACAGAAGGGCTTAGTCAAATTTTAGGTACGAGCCCCATGCCGCCTCTACCCATTTACATGTTTAGCGGAATGGCCATTGCGCTCTTGGTAATTTCAGCCTGTATTTTATGGGGCTATAAACAATCAGATTCTAAGCTAATCCTAGCTTTAAATCGCACGGGCCAATTAGCCCTTACTTTTTATGTGGCTCACGTTATCATCGGCATGGGCTTGGTAGAACTTTTTCTGCCTGAGCAAATAGGTCAGCTATCGATTGATTTTTCTTTTTCCTATGCTTTAATTTTTAGTGTACTCTGTGTAATTTTCGCTTGGTTTTGGCGCCAACATTTTAGCATGGGTCCTTTAGAGGCACTTATGCGTAAATTAACGGATTAGTTTTTTTTCACTCTCGGTAGATGCGCTCTAAGAGATATTTGCGTGTTTTCCGCAACAGAGCAGTATATGTGGTTATTGTAAATTATCGTCTTACATTTTCACTTTAGTGGTAAAAACTCTTAATTGCCTCATCGCTTCGGCTTGAATTCCAATATTAATGAGACGTGAATTCGACGTACAATCTGAGGCTATGTTTGATAGTCGAACTCACGTTGATAAGGGGCCTGAGGCCTAATTTTACATGGAATAGACATAATTAAGAATAAACTGTATTTTAATTTTCTGTTTGAAGCCCAGCAATCACTAATTTCATGGTGGTAGTTCGTACATTTGCGAACATCAAGAAGCACTTAGCTAATGCCCAGCACCGACAAAAAGAATTATTTTTCCACAGAACAGGAACTCACAGCAAGGTTTGCAAAAGCCTTAGGGCATCCCGTGCGTATTGCCATTCTAGAGCTGTTGGGTTCACAAGCTTGTTGTTATCACGGTGATATGGCAGAAGAACTTCCTATCGCTAAGTCAACACTATCGCAACATCTAAAAGAGCTGAAAAGCGCAGGCCTTATTCAAGGCGATATTACCCCTCCTTCCACCAAATACTGTATTAATCAAGAAAACTTTCAATTAGCTAAATCATTGTTGACTAAGGTTTTCGGCTAATTTTTTTCAATACTAATTCGTAATACTGCGAACTACGAATAATTGTTCGTAGATTTGCGAATAGAATAGTTAAAAGATCAAAGTCATGTTAGATATAAAGGTGCTAGGCCCTGGTTGCCCAAAATGTAAAACCACCTATAATAATGTGCTTCTTGCCCTAGAGCAGTCTGGTATAAAAGCAAAGGTGGCTAAGGTGGAAGACATAGAGGAAATGATGAAGTACAACGTATTATCCACGCCGGTACTGATGATTAATGAAGAGGTGAAAGTAAAGGGACGGGTAGCGCAGCTAAGCGAAATAGTGCAAATTATTAAGGCTTAAACCTATGGAAACGCAAAGCTTAGTAAAGGAAATTTGTCCTACTACCACGCAGGCTTATGTTAAAAAAGGAGCTTTTTTGGTTGACGTTCGTGAAGAACATGAAGTAGCAGAACTCTCTTTTGACGTTCCCAGTATTCTCAATATTCCCTTGAGCGAATTTGATAATCTTTACCTAGAAATCCCTAAAGACCAAGTGGTGGTTCTGGTTGGCAATGGAGAAGGAAGCTTAAGGGCGGCGGGCTTTCTAATTAACCACGGCTACAGCCATGTACTGAATATGAAACACGGCATAGTGCGGTGGGTTCAAAGAGGTTTTCCGATAAAAGGTGATCCTTCTGTAATTTCCAGCAATAATGGCTTAGGTTCAAATTCCAGCTGCTGTTAAAAACTGAGTGATGTTTAACTGGATACAAGATTTTGCAGATTGGCTCATCTACTCCTTTTTTGCTATTGCTGAGGATAGCCAATTAGGGGTGGCTCTAAATTTTTTCGTCTACGATACGGTGAAAATTTTAATTCTGCTTTTTCTAATCGTATTATTAATGGGAATTGTTAACGCCTATTTTCCAGTTGAGCGTTTAAGAGACTTTTTACACCGAAAAAAATTATTCGGCTTAGAATACCTTTTTGCTTCCATCTTTGGCGCAATTACACCCTTCTGCTCTTGCTCCTCGGTTCCTCTATTCATCGGTTTTGTACAGGGAGGTATTCCTTTAGGAGTAACTTTTTCTTTTCTCATAAGTTCCCCCTTGGTAAACGAAGTTGCTATTGCCATGTTCGTAGGGATGTTTGGTCTTAAAGCTACCTTCATTTATGCTGCTTCGGGAATTCTATTAGGCACTTTAGGTGGTTGGCTGCTCGGTAAATTCAACCTTGAACCTTTGCTTTCAGATTGGGTGAAGAAAATTTTGCAAAACAAAATGCAACAGGGTGCTTACGCAGATGAGAAATTAACTTTTAATCAACGTTTACCCGGAATAACTCGTGGTGCTTGGGACATTGTGAGGGGCGTTTTGCTGTACGTAATTATTGGTATTGCCATAGGAGCCACGATGCACGGCTTTGTGCCCGAAAACTTTTTTGGCCAGTACCTAGGAGGAGGACAATGGTGGACGGTTCCCTTGGCCGTGATACTTGCTGTGCCTATGTATGCTAATGCTGCTGGTATTGTACCTGTTATTCAGGTGTTTGTGGCAAAAGGGGTTCCCCTCGGTACCGCAATTGCCTTTATGATGGCTACTGTTGGTCTATCTATTCCCGAAGCAACACTGCTTAAAAAAGTAATGAGCTTGAAGCTGATCGCCCTCTATTTTGGCTTAGTAACGCTTTTCATTATCCTGTCGGGCTTTTTATTTAATGTGCTCTTATGATTAATAATACAACATACTCAAAACGCAACAATAAACACGCAACAATCTAAAATCGAAATAAAATGAAATCAAAAAACATTCTCACCGCCTTCTTATCCATGTTCATATTGCTTTTGGCTTCTTGCAACAGTCAAGCGCAAAGCACAAGTGAAAGAGGAGATCTAGCTAATGCATCTAAAATGGAAGTGATCCAGTTTCACTCCGAGCACCGTTGCATGACCTGCAATAAAATAGAAGAACTAAGTCGAGAAACCTTGAAAGACTTCCCAGGCATACCCTTCTCATTAGTTAATGTGGATCTTGAAAAGAATGAAAAGAAAGCGGAACAATTTGAGGCTACTGGAACGGCCTTATTTCTTTATAATCCTCAAACGGGTAAAAAGAAGGACTTAACAGATTTTGCCTTTATGAATGCCAGTAACAAAGAGAAATTCATTGCTGGGTTGAAAAAAGAAATAGAGTCATTCCAGAAGTCTTAGAATATGGAGTGGTTAAATGAACTAGCTCAAAACCGAGACATACCGATTATGGCCGCTTTTGCCATGGGGCTTTTAACCGCCATTGCGCCTTGTCCATTAGCTACTAATATCACAGCCACTGCTTTCATTGCTAAAACTATTACCAACAAGAAGAAAGTACTGCTGAGCGGATTTTTATATACCTTGGGTAGAGTTTTTTCTTACACTTTTATTGGAGCCATAATATACTTTGGAGCCAGTAAATTCCAAGTAGCAAAGTTGTTTCAGGGCAATGGAGAAAAGTATATTGGCTTTGTGTTAATTATTATTGGTCTGATAATGCTCGATGTCATTAAACTGAATTTTATAAAAGGAGGTAGTTTCACCGATAAGCTCTCCGATCGTTTTAAGACCAAGGGATTGTTAGGTTCCTTTCTGTTAGGGGCATTATTCGCTTTGGCATTTTGCCCTTATAGTGGGGCATTATTTTTCGCCATGCTTATTCCAATGACCCTTTCTGCTGAAGCGGGCTTGGCCTTGCCAGTCGTATTTTCCATCGGTACAGGCTTGCCGGTAATCCTCTTTTCTTTTGTAATTGCCTTTAGCATGGAAAAACTAGGAATGTACTTTAAAGCCATTACCAAGCTAGAAAAAGCGATGCGCTTAATAGCTGGCTTAGTCTTCATCTTTACGGGATTATACTATATCAATATTTATTTCAAAATATTATGAAGTATCTGTGGCTTAGGGCTAATATTTTTTTGTCATAAACCTAAGTTCGACATGAAATTAGGCCTTAAAACTCTTACAAATCTGCCTAAGCAAAAGTCCACGCTACAAAGCGACTAACTTTCTGGCCTTGCTTCATTTCTATCACTTTAAAGTCGGTAGGTTTCGCCTTTTTAATGGCTTTAGAAATATGATAAACGTGATCTTTCTTCGCTACCAGGCTGGTAAACCAGCGGATTTGACGGCCGTGAAACTTACTTTCAAAAGCTAGTTTTTCAATAAAGGCTTTTTCACCACCAGGATACCATAGCTCATTGGCTTCTCCGCCAAAATTACGGTCTTCCGTTCCTTCGAGCGCAAGGTTTTTCACCTTGCGGAAGTTGTTCTTATGGGCTTCCTCTGCACTTTTATAAAAGGGTGGATTGCAAATTAACAAGTCAAAATTTTCCTCTTTGTTAATAATGCCTAATAAGGTCTTACCGGCATTTTTCTGCAAACGCAGGCCAATTTTCCCGAGGCTCTCGTTTTTGTCAATTAAAGTTTGGGCATGTTTTAAAGCCTGCACATCTACATCAGTGCCCACACATTGCCAGTTAAAATGGGCTTGCGCCAAGATGGGGTAGATTAAATTCGCCCCGGTGCCAATGTCCAGTACTTTCGCATTCTTTTTGCCAATTAAATCGGCTGCGTGTAGAAGGTAATCTAAACGACTAGGAATGGGAGGGCAAAGGCTTTTAGCGGGTAAATCCCAATCAATATTATAGTGACTTTTCAGTAAAGCTTGGTTGAGTAATTTAACCGCCTTATTATCGGAAAATTTAATAGTATCGCGCTCAAACTCATTGCGAAAAACATGCTCTTTTAAGGCAGGAACTATTTTTATAAGCTTAGGGAAATCGTAGTCTTCGCTGAAAATATTTTTTGGATGCAAGGCAAGCGCGCTTTAAAATGAATATCCTGCAAAGGAACGGCTTATTTTCTTGGCCTATCCCATCTCTAATTTCATTTTCTTAATCCGATCTTCTAAGCTTTCATTGCTCATTCGCTGGCGTAAACGGTCTACTAATATGGGAAAGCAAAAAGGGGAAGGTTTTTTAATTTCCACAATTACCGTTTCTTGTTTCTCAATGCGTTCCAAGGCTTGACGTAAACGCCCTTCTTCGAGCTGAAACTCCATTGCTTCTTCATAGGCTTGCAACAAGAGTGTATTGTCCGGTTCGTAGTCGGTAAAAACATTAAAAATTAGCTGTGAGCTACTTTGTAAATGCCGGTCTTTTACCGGTGCCCCGGGATAGCCTTTAAAGATCAATCCGGATATACTGGCAATATCGCGAAAACGCCTTTTAGCTAGTTCAATGGCATTAACTGACTGAAGAATATCATGCCTTAAATCGCGAGTATTTAAAATATCGGAATCCAAAGCTTCTTCAATGGGAATGGGCTGATCAGAGAGAAGCTCGAAGCCATAGTCGTTCATAGCAATGGAAAGACTCATCTTTTTAAATAAGGAAAGGCGATAGGCTAAAAGTGCGCCCATTCCTTCGTGCACCGCTCTACCTTCGAAGGGATAGAAGAATAAATGATACCCCTCTTTACTCTCCATCTTTTCAATGAGAAATTGGTGGCGCGCAGGTACTAGGGAACGTTCTTTTTGTACTTCCCACAGCGGAGCAATTAGCTTCAACTCGGGATCCTTACTTTGGGGATTGAAGCTTTCTTCAATTTTTAAGCGCAGCACTTGTCCCATTTCGGCCGAAAGCGGCATCCGTCCTCCTTGCCAGCTGGGAACCAAGCCATTTTTACGCTTGCTCAAGCGCACTGAGGCTTCCATGCCTTTAATGCGAATTAGCTCTAAGTTACGACCGGCAAACCAGAAGACATCGCCTGGCTTTAGTTTGGAGATGAAATATTCTTCAATACTGCCTAAATTGGCGCCGCGCTCTAACTTTACACGCACGGAAGAATCACCTACAATAGTACCAATACTCATGCGGTGCCGCATGGCAATGCGTCTTTGAATTACGCGGTATACGCCATCTTCTACCACTACTTTGTGGTATTCATCATAACCCGCTAAGGAGTTTCCTCCTTTGCAGATAAAGTCTAGGCACCACTGCCATTCTTCTTCACTTATACTTTGAAAGGAAAAAGTTTCACGAACTTCCGCGAGAATTTCGTCGGCCTTAAATCCCAGCCCCACCGCAAGGGTTACTAAATACTGTACTAAAACATCAAAAGAGCGGAAGTAGGGCACGCGTTCTTCTACCCTTTCGTCTTCTACCGCCTGACGCAAAGCGGCGGCTTCTACCAATTCTAAACTGTGGGTGGGTACCATGTAAATGCGACTGCTTGCGCCCGGTTGGTGACCACTGCGGCCAGCGCGTTGGATAAAACGGGCCACCCCTTTCGGAGATCCGATTTGAATAATAGTATCTACAGGACGAAAGTCAACGCCTAGGTCTAAGCTACTGGTACAAACCACCACTTTTAACTGTCCTGTATAAAGGGCATCTTCTACCCAAAAACGTAAATCGCGACTAATGCTGCCGTGGTGCATAGCGATGAGGCCCGCGAAATGCGGGGCAACATCTAAAATGCGTTGGTACCAAATCTCCGCCTGGGAGCGGGTATTGGTAAAAATGAGGGTGCTTTCGCTTTCTTCCAAAAGGGGAATTACTTTTTCTAGCATTTTTATGCCGAGGTGTCCCGCCCAAGGAAGCACGTCGATATCGTCTGGGAGAACGGATAAAACTTCAATATTTTTCTTCTGCCCGGAGCGAATTAAAGCCTTTTGCTCGGCGGGAAAATTAGGACCAAGTAATACGTCCATACCTTCTACTAAGTTGCCGATAGTGGCGGAGATTCCCCAAGTGCGCAATTGGGGAAGCATCCCGCGTAAGCGAGAAAGGGCTAGCTCTAGTTGTACAGCCCGTTTAGAACCTAAAAGCTCATGCCACTCATCTGCCACTAGCGTATGTATATTTTTAAAAATGCGGGCTGAATCTTTTGAAGCCAGTAAAAGGTGCAGGCTCTCGGGAGTGGTAATTAAGAGGTTGGGCATGGCTTTGCTCTGCTTAGCTCTTTGGGCTGCGCTGGTATCGCCGGTGCGGGTTTCTACCGAAAATTCGAGGCCTAAAGCTTCTACTGCTTTTTCAGCCGATTGCTGAATTTCTTTGGCTAAAGCGCGAATGGGCGTAATCCAAATGGCTTGTAATCCGCGTGGTTTAGGTGCTTCCAATAGAATGGGAATAAGCAGGCTGTAGGTCTTGCCACTCCCGGTAGGCGCATTTACCAAACCCGATTTTCCCGCTCGAAAGGCTTCCCATGCTGCTTCTTGAAAGGAGGCCGGCTCCCACTGCATGCTGCGGAACCATTTTTTTGCTCTTAAAAAGCTGATGTTTTTTTTGGGGCTGGGCACGTTTTATTTCTTAATGCTAAGGTAAAGGAATGGGAGGATGAATTGTTTAGGGCTTGGAATGGGCTTGGTTTTTTTGCTTGCGGGTAAAGATATTTAGATCCTGAAACCAGTTCAGGATGACCCTGCCGAATGAATAACCGACAATAAATAACGCCTTAACGCGAACCACCACCTTACCGTCATTCCGAATTCATTTCGGAATCTCCTTCCTTAAAAAAACGGTTAAGCAGAGTCTAAACGGAATGCAACTGTGACCATCTGTGCAAACCCGTCTCATCTGGGTAGTAGCCTGATGCCAAAAAATATTGGTCCCTGAAACATTACCCTTTTAGACTCGTTTTAGCACTCCTTATTTTAATGATGTGATGAATTAAAAATAATTACTCGGAACTATTTATTTAAAATATCTGCTTGTTAGCAGGGTAAACCTGCTATATTAGATGCTTAACAAGTTGAAGATAAAGCAAAGCAGATTTATTAAGCTTTTTAAATACTAATTCAGCAAATAAATGAGGAGCATACTATTAACGATAAGTTTTTTAGTCAGTTATTTTAACTGTTCTGCCCAATGGTCCTATCTCACAGAAGATACTTACAGTGGACCATTAACTTATGCAACGTTCAAATTACATTGTACGGGAGATAGTATCATAGATGCGGCTACTTTGATTTATAATCGTCCTGGTAGGTATCATATACCGGTGCTAAGTCAAATTGGTATTGACGGCACCTTATTAGACTCCGTGTCTCTAGCTGGAGCAATTATTCCTACTATTCCAGTTGGCTGCGCTTGGACTAATGATGGTCATTATTTAATATCGAGAGATTCCTCATCCGTTTTTTCCAGCATAGCAGAATCATTGTCAAAAGAATTAGAGATTAGAAGGTCAGACAATCACCAAGTGCAATGGAGCCTTAAAGGCAACTTTATTATTCCTAACTTTTACCAAAGGGATGTCTTTATTAACTCCCGCGATGCTTTTTGGCTCTATAATCCACTAAAGAATGAAATGAATGCTTTAGCGATAGCAGATGGAGATACTTTGTTGACGATTGATAGTGCTCAGATTGCCTCTAGTATGGGATTAGATAGTACTTATAAGTTGCTTAATATTTATATCGAAGGTCCTTCTTGGCGAAAAAGCGACACCGCTGTAGTTTTTTGTGATTTTTTGAAGATAGATACAGCGAACCCAATCCCAGAGTTTAAAGGCAAATTTGCTTTGTTCTTATTAGACAGCCTTAGGCCTATATCGGTTATTAGAAATTGGTATATGGCTCCTGAAATTGATTATGAGGACTATACCTTAATTAGCAGTGAGGTCCGATATAATTCGAATAATTCCTTAGATCGAGTGGTGCTTAAAGAGGATCTTTTAACAGGTTTAAATATTGACTCTTTTGAAGTAAAGTCCTTATCGTATAATCCAGATACGCTAAATCATAACCCAGATCATTACTTCCACTTCTATTCCCGTGGACGCTTTAGCTTCTACATAGAGGAGTTTGATTTTCCGCTATCCGAATTAGATACTTCTTTGTCTGGATTTGATATACAGGCACTAAAAGTGAGGCTATATGAAGGTTCTGTATTGAAATATGAAAATATAATTATGGATACTTCGAAATCGGGATATTATGATACAAAGTTTAGACAGTTGTTGCCTTTATCAAATGGCAGCATGGCCTTGAACTTAGGAGTTTACTGGAATCAGATTAAAGCAAGAGTATTATTTATTGACTCTAATGGAAACCACTTTTTAAAACACCCTTCGTTTGAAGAACTAGTAGTGGACATTTATCCCACCCTAGTATCGGAATGGATGAATATTGAGTGTGAAGATGAGATTAATAGAGTGCAAGTTCTTTCTGTAAATGGTACACTTTTTAAAGATTTAAAAGTAGAACCAGATAAAAGCAAAATTGAGCTAAGCTTAAAGGAGCTGCCCTCAGGTTTATATTTTATTATCGTTAATACTGCGGGAAATCAGCTGCTTAGGAAGGTTTACAAGAAATAAAATAGATAAGCAGGAATTTTGAGGCAATGAATTGGTGAGCCTCTTTACCAACCTCTCTCATGTTTGCACTAATCGAATAATCAATTAATTAGATCCTGAAACCAGTTCAGGATGACCCTGCCGAATGAATAGCTGATAGTAAATAATGCCTTAAACGCAAGCAGCAACCTCACCGTCATTCCGAATTCATTTCGGAATCTTCTTCCTTAAAAAACGGTTAAGCTGAGTTTAAACGGAGTGCTTTTGTAATCATCTGCGTTGATCTTTTTCATTTATGTAATGATATAATAATCAATTAATTAGACCCTGAAACGAGTTCAGGATGACCGCAGTTTATTAATTGCCTTCTCGACACTGTACCGAAAAGTGTGTAAATCACCCAGGGTTGGTTATCTAATTAAACGATTCTCAAAC
Source organism: uncultured Schleiferiaceae bacterium (assembly GCA_963977415.1). Taxonomy (GTDB): domain Bacteria; phylum Bacteroidota; class Bacteroidia; order Flavobacteriales; family Schleiferiaceae; genus Croceimicrobium. The sequence goes on from CAXBOS010000001.1 coordinate 429,031, forward strand.
ATAATAATAAACTGATTATAGATTTTACCCCAGTC
>CAXBOS010000002.1:0-387267 GCA_963977415.1 uncultured Schleiferiaceae bacterium
GAACAGCCATGGTATGGCAGCAGAAATAAATATTAACTTAGCGGACAGTCATTTTGGGTTTATTACTTCGGTGCAAAACGAATGCATAACAACAAGGAATTTGCTAACTACATATTTCAATCTAAAAAGTACACATCCTTTCCAGAAATTATTGAATTCTACACAGGGATTGATAGAAATAAAATTGATGCGCTAGAGGTTTTAGCTAAAGATATACATGAAACCTGCGATATTGTAAATTCAAAAGTCAGGCTTTCCAATGACATGAATATTTTCTCTCAAATACAATGGAAACCTACAGAAGCACAAATACAAAAGGCACAGAGTGATTTAAGTGAAAATGTTATAAACTCAGGTCTTCCCGATAATATTAAGGATCAACATGCTGACCGAAACTACAATCAAATTCGGCCATATAATCAAAGTATTCAATCATTCTTTGCTGAGTTTTCCTTACATAATCTAATGCAAAACATACGTGCATCTGCAAGAGCATTGAGAAATAGCGACTACGTAGACCCTGATGCTAAGAGAAATATTCTAAATGAAATTCTTAGAAGTTGGGAACAATTATCAAACGTTTTACTCGCTCTTACTCCGATTTTAGCCGATAAGGGTACGGCAGGTTTTGATGGGCATAGTTTTGCGCTTCAGGGTGATTTTGGAGATACATTTGAAACTCGATTGAACAGGATTATTCAAGTCAATATGACTAATGTAGTTGGCTACTTTAAAGATGACCTTTATTCAAGTAAAATAGCTCCTCTCCTTTATGAAACCTTTCAAAACACTAAAGATTCAAACACTAAGCATAAACTAGCCCTGTTGTTGGTATTCTGTAGACCAAGAGAATGGAGGAAATATATTCAGGATTATATTATCTTATTGAATAAAAATTCGTTCTATCTATACGATATCCATAACGCTCTGATGGCCAAATACAATTTTGATTTTATTACGGAAGAAGAAAGAAGGGAGATAACAATGCTTGCCAAAATGTGCTTTGCTAAGCATGAATTTGGCTCCAATAGACCTTCACCAAAAGAGCTTATGAAAGTTCATATTTCAAAACCGAAAACTGAAAATGAATAAACCCATTAGTCAACAAAACCTATAAGCAATAGCGCCCTGCGAGACGCTACTGCTCATAGCCAAGCCGCTAACACGATCTGTAAATAACAACTCAAATAATCTTTCCAACACTATAACACTCCTGTACCTCCAAGAGTGTGCATCCATTTCAATGAATTACTATGATAAATTGACTAAACTCTTGAAGCTAAACCCCTAAAAACAAAGGTCAAAGGTTTTGATGCCTCAATATATCTTCTATTACTAAAAACATTAAATTCGCCTTGAGGTTATGTTTCGAGCTTATAGAGCTCGCGGTCTTGGGAATGACTGATTTACCTCTTAAAGGAAAGGGTTGACACATATTGGTATTAATAATATTTTGGAAATCCTTTTCCGGCTATGAAACTATTCCTATTCTTTTCTCTACTTCTAGGTAGCAGTCAATTTATGCTGGCGCAGAACAACTTGGTTAGCGCGGGAAATACTAGTCTAAATGTGGTTTATGAGGTAGTAAAGCTCTACTTGAGCATTTGGCTATTTGACCTGATCCACAACAAAATTCAATACTTTGCAAAATGATCAAAACGAATAAGGCAGATCAAAAACTCATGAACGAGTTAAAAGAAATAGTCCTCAAAAAACTATCGCTATTCCTTTTTCTCACCCTTTTTGCTTGTGCTCCACAAGCCCAAATTAAAACTCTTGATATAGCCGAGTCCTCTTATGCCAGAGAAATCTCTTTTGAACATATCAATGACCAGGTTGTAGTCGATAGCTTAGAGATAACGATAACTCCAATCGCACCTTCAGCAGTCGATAGTCTTTTTTATGAAGAGTATTTTAAAAGCGGACAGTTGAAGTATGGAAAGCAGAATTTTTTTGTTCCAGACCCACCCAAGCATGAGTATACTATAGAGGATGTCATTGATTATGAGCCTCTCGTAAAAGCATTAGATAAACTTCTTGATGCTGGGCAAATAACGCCTGAGGAACGTACCGAGTTTTTAGGCCTTATTGAACCAAAGGATATGGAGGAAGAAGAGTCTGATGGAAAAGATTATTATTTGCACAAAGCTTATAATCCTTACTTTTTAGGCGGAAAATACTTAAGTACTTTCAAAATAGAATTTTCTAATAAATCTAGCCACTTTAAAACTTTCAGAAATAACTTTCAAATCTTAAACGATGGGCAGTTGTTAAGACCCTTGTCTACAGAGTTTTTAAAGGAGGAGTTACATCTTAACAGGCAGGGTAATGCCGATTATACTCAAGCGCTGGAGCGATTCAACCTGAGTAATTCCCTACTAATACCACCGGGCGTTAAGTTTGAAAAATACTTTGCATTATTACCGATTAGTTTTGACTCTACCATTGAAATATCATTACCAGAAAGTAATGAGGTATTTAAGTATAGTTTTAGCGAAGATGTTTTTGAACGCGACACTATTTACACCTATTACATTTTTCCCCTGAACTCTACCTATCATGGAGGGAATGAGATCTACTATAAGAATTATATAATTTATGATACGGAAGCAGTAGTCTTTTTAAAGGACAACAAATTACATGTCAGTGCAGGTGACTTAAATAAAACGATAAAAATGTCATGGCTTTCCATAAACAAGAAGACCAGCTACTTTGGTACCAAAATCTTTAAAGCCGAAGAGCTCTTAGATTTAGAGAATAACATTCAAAAGCCATTTTTGGTTGATACCAAAATGACCAAATAGTGCCTTTGCGAAGCTAATCCTCTTATCTATTCGCTATTTTTAACCCTTTCTACAATCAACATTAAAACACAATACCCTCTTAATGGCTAAAACCAAAAAAGAAGACCAAAAACTCATTGAAGAAAACCTTTGGGATACCGCCAATAAATTACGCGGTACGGTTGAAAGTTCTGAATACAAACATGTCGTACTGGGGCTGATCTTTTTAAAGTTCGCTAGCGATAAATTTGAAGAACGCAGAAAAGAACTAGTAGCGGAAGGCAAAGAAAAGTACCTGGAGATGAAAGAGTTCTACAATATGAAGAACGTCTTTTTCCTCGCCCCCGAAAGTCGCTGGAGCTATGTAATGGAAAATGCCAAGCAAGACGATATCGCGCTGCGGATTGATACAGCCTTGCACACTATCGAAAAGAACAATCCTAGCCTGAAAGGCGCTTTGCCGGACAATTATTTTTCGCGTTTAAATATGGATGCCAGCCGTTTGGCGGCCTTGCTCGATACCATCAATAATATTAATACCGTAAGCGATAAGGAAGAAGATATCGTGGGGCGCATTTATGAGTATTTCCTCGGGCGTTTTGCTTCCGCAGAAGGGAAAGGGGGTGGCGAGTTCTATACGCCTAAAAGTATTGTAAAGCTGATAGCCGAAATGCTAGAGCCCTATAAAGGGAAAATCTACGATCCTTGCTGCGGTTCGGGTGGCATGTTTGTGCAGTCTATAAAGTTTGTGCAAAGCCACCAAGGCAGCACCAAAGACATTTCCATTTACGGACAAGAGTTCACCGCTGTTACTTATAAACTGGCTAAGATGAACCTTGCTATCCGGGGTATTGCGGGAAATTTAGGCGAAGTGCCGGCGAATACCTTTTTCAAAGATCAGCACCCCGATTTGAAGGCCGACTTTATTATGGCCAATCCGCCTTTTAACCAAAGCCAATGGCGGGCGAAAAGCGAATTGGAAGATGATGCACGCTGGGCGGGATTTACCGCTCCTCCCATTGGCAATGCCAATTACGCTTGGATATTACACATGATGAGTAAGCTTTCGCAAGAAGGCACAGCGGGCTTCGTATTGGCCAATGGCTCTATGAGTACCAATACCTCGGGGGAAGGCGATATCCGCCAGCAAATGATTGAGAAAGACTGGGTAGATTGTATGATTGCCCTACCGGGACAGCTTTTTTATACTACCCAGATTCCCGTTTGCTTGTGGTTTATGACCAAGAACAAAGCCACGGGGCATTCACCCTTAAACGGGGAGCCTTTGCGCGACCGCCGCGGGGAAACGCTTTTTATTGATGCCCGCCAAATGGGAAGCATGATTAGCCGCACCCAAAAGGAATTAACCGATGAAGACTTGGCCACCATTAGCCGTACTTATCACGCTTGGCGCGGAGAAGCGAATAATGGCACTTATGCAGATGAGTTGGGTTATTGCAAATCAGCTAGCTTAGAAGAAATACAGAAAAACGATTTCGTTTTAACCCCTGGGCGTTATGTGGGCGCCGCCGAAGAGGAAGACGACGGTATTCCCTTTGAAGAAAAGATGGAAGAGCTTAGTGCCACTTTGAAAAGCCAAATGGCAGAAGCCCTGGATTTGGATCAAGCGATTATGCAGAATTTGAAGGATTTGGGTTATGAGTAAAGAACGGGATGTCGTTTTGTTAAGTGAATTAGCTCATATAATTGACTCGAGGCATAAAACTCCCCAATATTCTTTAACTGGAATGCCGATGGTCCGTGTTGTAGATGTTACTGGAGGAAGATTAGACCTTTCAAACACAAATAGGGTCTCCAAAGAAGTATATGATGACTTTTCTAAAGGAAGAGACCCTCAAATCGGAGACCTTGTAATTTCGAGAGTTGGAAGCTATGGTAACATCTGTTATGTAGACTCAGACATAAAGTTTTGTTTAGGGCAAAACACGGCTTTAATTGTTCCAAAGGGTATTAACTGGCGATTCCTTTATTATCAATTAATATCACCTTTAATTAAAAATCAAATCGAATTATTGGTTGTTGGTGCAGTTCAAAAGACAATAAGTTTAAAAAGCATTAAATCACTTGAAATAGTTAAGCCTCCTCTCCCAGAACAAAAAGCCATCGCCCATATTTTAGGCACTCTCGACGATAAAATCGAGCTTAACCGGCGACAAAACGAAACTTTAGAAGCCATGGCCCAAGCACTTTTTAAGTCTTGGTTTGTCGATTTCGATCCTGTGCTAGACAATGCCTTAGCGGCAGGCAATACCATTCCCCCTGCCTTGCAAAAGAAAGCGGCCCAGCGCCAAGCAGTGGCAGATGAGAAGAAACTTCTTACTAAAAATCCCGCGCTGGCCCAACTCTTCCCCGCGAGTTTTGAGTTTAATGAGGAATTAGGAAAGTGGGTGCCTGAGGGGTGGGGAAATGGCAAACTGGGAGATCGATATTTCGTAAAAGGCGGTTTTGCATTTAAGAGCAAAGATTTTGTTGAAAAAAATGGCACGCCAGTAGTTAAAATTAAAAGTATCAAGGGGGATAATTCAATTGATAAATCAGATTTGTCGATGGTTAGTACATCGGTTGCAAAGCAAAGGGAAGATTTTTGGTTAAATACCGGAGATATTCTTATGGCAATGACTGGTGCAACGGTTGGAAAGTTTGGTGTTGTTGTAAAAGATGAAGAAGAACTTATTGTTTTGAATCAACGTGTTGCTAAGTTTTATTCAAAAACTTTAGAGCTAAGGACAATATGGTTTGTGTATTGCTTTTTTAATGACTCAAGAAATACAGATTTCATTGTAAACACTGCTCAAGGAAGCGCACAACCAAATATAAGTGCAAATGAAATTATGAGCGCACCGATGATTTTATCTGATTTGAATCTTGTTCAGAAATTTGAAGAGATGGTTTTACCAAGTTTTCAGAAAATTATTGAAAGCCAAAAACAAACCGAAACACTCACCCAATTGCGCGACACTTTATTGCCACAATTAATTAGTGGTAAGCTTAGGGTGCCGGGGAATATTATAATAAAATGACAAAACCTATTTAACCAATAACATGAGTGAAAAATATCACGATCCAGCCGAGTATATTAGAGGAATCCAACAAGTTTTAGTTTCTGATAAAAAGAGAATTGGTTTTTTGTTTGGGGCCGGAAGCTCTTTAGCAGTAAAAAAGGGGAAGACATCTTTAACAGTGCCTGCAATTGGAAAAATGACAACTGATATTGTTAGTGAAATTGCCGCTATCGATGCAAAATATGAATCTGCGCTCGATGAAATTAAAGACGAGTTAGCTGCTTCTTATAATATTGAAACTATCCTTTCAAATCTGGAGCAAAAATCAAAACTCCTACACGGGCCGAATAAACTAAACAAACTAACAAAATCTGAATTTGAAGAGCTCATCCAATTAGTAAAGAGTAGCATAAGGCAGAAAGTTAGTGTTCACAAAGATGCTGCTGGAAAATCCGTCTCAATTGAAACTGTTAATGATTTGGTTCAAACTGATTTTGCAAATTGGATAGGTCAGGCTGAAAGGAAGTTTCCGATAGAAATATTCACAACAAACTATGATTTCCTATTTGAGCTTGGGCTAGAGCAAAAGCAGATTCCATACTATGATGGGTTTTGCGGAAGCTATAGACCTTTCTTTAATCCTGAATCGGTTGAAGATTTATCTTTTTTAACCAATCAGACGAAGGTTTGGAAAATTCATGGTTCGCTAGGTTGGCATTTTGACGAGAATACTGAAAGAATACTTCGGGTGAATCCAGATGAGAATGATATTCTCATTTACCCTTCTAGTCTGAAATACAAAGATTCTAAGAAGCAGCCTTATGAATCCTTGATGGACAGATTAAGTAGCTTTTTGAAACAAGACGATACAATATTGTTTACATGTGGGTATAGCTGGGGAGACGAACATATTAACGAGCGCATTATATCCGCATTAAAAACAAAGACTAGTTCGCATGTAATTGGGCTGCTTTATGATAAGTTCAAAGACCAAACTTCTGCATCGCCTAATTATCATTTAGAAGAAGTAGACGGCATTGCCAAGATAGCATTAAACAATCCTAAAATATCCTTTTATGGTTATAGACATGCTGTTATAGGCTGCAGACAAGGCCAGTGGAGACTCCGAACAGAACCATCAAAAGATGATACCGTACAGGTAAATTTGTATTATGATGAAGATGGCCCAGAGATAGACACAGCAACAGGTGTTGAAACTTGGACAGGGCTTGGTGAATTTGTTTTACCTGATTTTTCAAACTTGGTGAGTTTTCTTGATCAAATGATTGCCTATAACGAAATCAAAGAACTTGGGAATAATGCAAAGTAGAAGATCAACAGAAATTGGTGAAATAGATAGTATTAGTGGGAATTCCATTTCAGTTCGGATGTTAGACAATTCTAAGTCTAACATGCCAATTATTGAAGGCGTGGTTTATCGTATTGGTCAAATAGGTTCGTTTGTAAAAATCCCTCTTGGCTATGCAAGCTTATATGGAATAGTAACACAAATTGGCTCAGCCGCAATTCCAGATAACTTAAAAGATTTGGTCTTAAAGGATTATGATAATCTTGTAAATACAAGATGGATAAGTATTACTCTGGTTGGAGAGCAAATTGGGCGAAAGTTCGAAAGAGGCGTGACACAATATCCAACAACAGGTGATAAGGTACATTTAGTAACAATTCAGGACCTGAATATTGTTTATGGTGGACAAGAGGACAGCAGTTCTATTACAGTTGGCAACATTAGCGCTTCTGAAAGTTTAGATGCTAAATTAGATTTAGATAAACTTGTAGCAAGACATTGTGCAATAGTTGGCTCAACTGGTAGTGGAAAATCGAACGCTGTAACGGTACTACTAGAAGCGATTGCAAATAAAAAATTTAGTGCTTCAAGGATTCTTATTGTGGATCCTCATGGCGAGTATAATGATACCCTGAGCAGGCATTCAAAAGTTTTAGAGGTTAATTCAGCTCAAGAAGGAAATAGGTTGTTTATACCTTTTTGGGCGCTGCCTTTCAACGAGTTAATGAATTTGTTTTCGGGTAACTTGACAGATTCGAACAAAGAATATATTCGGGAAAAAATAGTAAACGCTAAAAAACTCAGTGCAAGTAATAATGATCTAGATGTCTCTGATGAATCTATTACAGCAGATAGCCCGATACCTTTTAGTATCAAAAATCTTTGGTACGAATTGGATGATTTTGAAAGAATAACTTTTTCTACTGCCGCAAGAGATGTTACAGCGTTAACTCAAGTAGGAAATGCTGAAGATTTAGTTTCTGCGGAGTATGAGCCAGCTGGAATGGGGAATGCTGCGCCTTATCTAAATAACAAAGCTAAGGGACTTCTTAGTTTCTTGGATAGTATGAGAAACCGTTTAAAAGATAGCCGATACAGTTTTTTATTTAACCCTGGCGAAATGACACCTAATCTAGACGGAGTTGTCACAAAGGATCTGGATAGTTTGTTAAGAAATTGGTTGGGGTCAAATTCACCTATTACCATTCTTGATTTATCCGGTGTGCCGAGTGAGATAATGACTTCCATTTCTGGTACATTACTAAAGATAACTTATGATGCATTGTTTTGGGGGCTGAAAACAAAAGTTGGGGGAAAAAACCAGCCTTTGTTAATCGTCCTGGAAGAAGCACATAATTATTTAAAAGCAGGAGAAAATTCAATTTCTTCAAGAACTGTACAAACAATAGCTAAAGAAGGAAGAAAATATGGTGTCGGCTTGCTATTGGTTACACAAAGACCATCAGAATTAGATGAAACTGTTTTGAGCCAGTGCGGAACCATGATTTCTCTTCGAATGAATAATTCGAAGGATAGGGGACATATTAAATCTGCCGTTCAAGACGAACTTCAATCTATGGTAGACTTACTCCCTAGTTTAAGAACGGGTGAGGCCTTAATTTCTGGAGAGGCTGTCAAAATTCCTTCAAGAGTAAAGTTTTACAAAATTGCTAATGCTCCAAAAGGCTCAGATCCAAAAGTTTCAGAATTATGGGAATTGAAAATTGAGAAGCAAGAAGATGAGTATAAAGCGTTAATTAAATCCTGGAGAAACCAAAATTTTCAAATATGAGTATCCCAACAATGAATCCTGTTAGTTCATCAAATATCGAAAGCATTGGCTATGATATTGGAAATGAAACTGTTTATGTGCAATTTTTAAATGGAAGTATGTACACCTATAAGGGCGTTCCTGAACATGAATTTCAAAACCTTCTTGAAGCCCCTTCGATAGGTTCGTATTTGCATCGGAATTACAAAAATGTATACCCCTATGACAAAATAGCTTAATCATTATGTCGAAAATCAGGTTAAATCAGAATTTGCAAAGAGTAGAAGTTCAGTCTTTTGAAGTTGAAAACGAAATAGTTTTCAATTACTTCAACAATCAACCAGCTGATCAACGAGATGCTAAATTTCTAAGAGCTTTATACATAGGTGTACTAGCTTTAATGGAAGACCGCTTGTCGGCCTTTCTCTCTAAAACGTCAAATGAACTAGGTACAGAGCTAGAAAGTTTGAAAATGATCTTCGACATGAAGCAAGACCTCTTTTATAAGTCTACCATTAAAGGTGTCTTGGCAGAAGATGACATGGCAGAGTATCTAAACACCTTTTTTAGCGAAAAGAAGATTAATGATAAGGCGATATTAACAGGGAATGCAGCTGGTGCAATACCAAAAAACAAAACGGGAGACATAGTCTGTGAAGTGAATGGCAACTCAGGTTTAATAATTGCCATAGAATGCAAGTTTGATAAGAGTGTCAAGTTAGGCCCAATAGATTCGAAAGATGTATTTATCCGCAAAACGGATACTGCCTGGAGTCAGTTAATAGAAGCTAATGCCAACCGAGATTCTAAGGTTAGCCTTATTGTTTTAGACCGTTCATTGGTAGACAATTCAATTTTAAAATATTGTGAGAATGTCGGGTTCATTCCAGAAATTGGTTTTATTGCGATTATAGATTCACAAAAAGGCGATTATACCAACTTGTCCATTGCATACATGTTGGCTCGAGACATTGCTATAAACGCCAAAAACATCGATTTTGACAAAGAAACATTGAGTTTCATCCTTACACGAATTATAAAGGATATACAAGAAGTACGTTCCATCAAGACATTGGTAGAAAAGAATATTGATACCAATAAGGCGATCTTAAAACAGTTGGAGAAATCCATGCAACTCATGGAGTTCAACCAGCAATACTTAAATCGCTTTTTTGAAACAGGCACCCTTACCAAAAAAGACTTGTTAGAATTCTATATAGGCGAAGAGGTAAAGGATAAGTTCAAATTGATTGAGAAGGAAATTAATGAAATCTAATATTACATTAATATTCACTAGACATAAAGAAGGCGGTATTTGCACCGTCAATGCCTTATTGCAAATTATAGAAGCCGTAAACCCTGATGTCATTTTCGAAGAACTTTCAGAAGCACTCTTTAAGGAGGCTTACGAGACCAATACACTCAACAACTTAGAATCTGTTGCGATAAGAGCATATATTTTAAAACATCTGTTGCCTCATGTACCAGTAGATACTTACCCTAGAACTAGTAAATACAATGAAGACCAATCTGTATTAAGCCAAAAGCTCACAGAAAGTGCCGGTTATGAATCTGCCCAGTTGAGAGGCTTTTTAGATCAGGTCTATGCTATAGGTTCAAAATATGGCTTTACTTACCTGAATGATTCTGCAAATGACGAAAATATGGACAAAGTTGAAAGCCTTAAACAAGCAGTTTTAAGGAAGCTAGATGACCCTAAATTGCGCGAATTGTATCGTAAAGATAAAGAGGTCATCTTAAAACGAGAAGATGTGATGTTGGATAATGTTTATCGTTATGCAGCAGAGAATCCATTTATAAAGGGGCTCATGTTTGTTGGCTCAGGGCACAGAAAGGCGATGATGAAAAAGATTGAGAAGCGAAATGAGACCGAGGGAATAAAGATAAACTGGAAGTTTTATCAAGAATTGATTATTAAATAACGATGAACTTAGCACAACTACATTCATTTTTGGAACAGGCAGAGATTCCTGAGGTCAAGAAGCCACCAAAGACCTTTTTGGGCATTGCTAAGCAGCCGCATTACGAAAATGTGCTATCCAATATTTACGCTTTCTATTTTAATGTTGACGAGGAGCATAACTTGAGCGATTTATTTATTAAATCTTTATTAGAACTACTAAACTCAGATTTAAAAAGACTCAATAAAACTATTGATTTAGTAGAGTGTAATATTAGTACAGAGCCCAGAACTGAAGATAATGGCCGGATTGACTTACTCTTAGAAAATGATGATAATGCCATTATCATTGAGAATAAGGTATGGCATAGGCTTGACAATAATTTAAAAGACTATTGGGATACCATAAAAGTAAAAAGTAATAGGAAAATTGGAGTAATACTATCCATTAAAAATTACAATGCTAATAGCATAAGCCATAATCACTATGTGCATATTTCGCATTTAGACCTTATGAGTAGAGTAATGGAAAATAGTGGCGCATATCTGTTGGATGGAAGTGATAAGTACATAGTATTCTTAAAAGATTTTTATCAAAATATAATAAATATAAGCAGCGTAATGAATACTGAAAACCTGGAATTCTATTATAAACACCAGAATGAGCTTAATAGGGCCGCTGATTTGATGAATTCTGCAAGACGGTATATTATTAAAGAAGTTGAATCGGTATGCGATCAGTTAACTTTTAATCTTAAAAAAGTTACTGTAAAATCCGATAAAAAACTTCTTAGATATTTTAAATCTAAAAAACACTCTTATTTGAAGTTCACCATTTTATTTGGAGATTTATTGAATGAAAAAAAAGAACTAAAAATTGTCGTAGAGCTTTCACATGAGGCAATAGAGTTCTGTAAAAAAATTGACAAAGGAATTTTTTCAGGTGAAGAAAAAGACACTTTTAATAAAGATTTCTTTGAGTCAAAAAACAAAAGATGGGCTCATTTTGCGACACAAAATTTCACATTAAATTTCAATGAAATAAGCGACTTAGGGTCGTTTATTATTGATAAAATGGAAAACGGACCATTAAAGGGTGTGTTTAATCATTTAGAGGATTTTCTAACTGTAAAAAGGATTAATTAAGATTCTATTTCATCTTATCATGAAATTCACCGAATCCCAATTAGAACGAGTTTATATCGACTTAAGCAAGAGCTAGCTTATCCCTATCTGCCAAAAGCGGGAATAGGGTCTGCTTTTAAAAATGTCCAGTTTATTAGTTAAAAAACTGGACAAATTGTACTTTTAGCCCATGGATAAAAAAGGCATGAAAACCACGGATTACATAGCTTACACCTTACAGAGGATGCCTAAAGGTTATGTCTTTACCTATGAGGATTTTATGCAGGGGGTAGGAAAAAAGGAAGCGGTGATAAAAGCACTCAATCGATTAGTGGCTGCAGGTAAGCTAAACAAGCTGTCTAAGGGCAAATACTATAAACCCAAAGAAACTCCCTTTGGGGAATTAGAACCCGGTGAACAGCAAATCGTAAAGGACTATTTAGAGAAGGACGGAAAAATTATCGGCTACCTCACGGGCTACAGTATTTATAACCGCCTTGGTTTAAGCACGCAAGTGAGTCCAATTATTCAAATTGGCCGCGCCAGTGAACGCCCCGCTACTGAGCGTGGCAAGTATAAAGTGGTTTTTGTTAAACAGAAAAATACCATTACAAAAAGCAACATTCCATTATTGCAATTGCTCGATGCTATAAAAAATATCAAAAAAATACCAGATGCTCCTCTAAAGCAATCCCTCAAACGTTTTGCAGCTATTGTAAAGGAGCTTTCACCAGAAAGCGTACAAGGTTTAATGCGCCTTGCTTTAAAATACCCACCTTCAACCCGCGCCTTGCTCGGTGCTATTGTTAACCAGGTAATGCCAGAAATGGATACCGATATTTTGCAACAAAGCTTAAATCCTATTACACGCTACAAAATTGGTTTAGACGAGAAGGTATTGGACAATTTAAACAAATGGAATATTGTATGAGGCTACATGAAAATGATAAGCTGTTTAGGCAGTCCGTACAATACACCGCGCAGCAAAAAGGCATTAAGGAGATTTATATTGAAAAAGACTATTGGGTAACCGTGGCCCTGCAAACTATTTTTAGCAGCGCTGCTGCAGCCTATGCTGTTTTTAAGGGTGGGACTGTTCTTTCAAAGTGTTACGGAATAATTGAACGCTTTTCGGAAGACATTGATATGGTGGTGTTAAACGAAGGGCAAAGTGGAAACCAACTAAAAGAGAGACTAAGGAAGCTTTCTAAATCGATAGAGTTAGTGCTTCCCGAAATCGAAATAAAGGGGCTTACTAATAAAAGAGGCATGATTAGAAAAACAGCCCACAGCTATGCCAAAAAGTTTGGGGGCGATTATGGTCAAATTCGCGACGTAGTTATTCTAGAATCTTCTTGGCTGGGCTATCATGAGCCCTTTGTCGAGAAAGAAATAAGCTCTTTTATTTATGAAATGATGCTAGGAGCTGGTCAGCAAGAAATGGCGAAAGACTATGAAATGCTCCCCTTTCCAGTAAGGGTTTTATCGCCCAAAAGAACGATTTGTGAAAAAGTAATGAGTTTGGTGCGCTTTTCACATTCAGGCCAGGCAATTAGGGATTTGAGACTTAAAATCCGCCATCTTTACGATTTACACCAGCTTCTGCTTTTAGATGATTTAGCTAAGTTTTTGAATTCTCCAGACTTTGAACCGATGCTAATTAGAGTAGCCCAAGATGATTTAATTGGATATAAATCAAAAAATGAATGGCTTGCTGAGCATCCTAGTCAGGCCATACTTTTTAAAGAGCCGGATCAAATATGGGCTCAGCTTAGGGAGGCGTACTTAACTACTTTTTCGGATATGGTATTCGGTTCATTACCTGCAGAAGAAGAGGTCTTAAAAACCATTAAAGGCATAGCAAATCGTCTACAAGGCATAGCCTGGCCCATAAAACCTAATAGGGATGCAAAATGATATTTAAGCCTAAAAAGACGAGTATGCCAAAGCAAGAGTGTTTCAATTCGCATCTTAAAGGATCACTATGAAATTCACCGAATCCCAATTAGAACGAGTTTATATCGACTTACTGCAAGAGCTGGGTTATCCCTATCTGCCGGGAGCGGAGTTAGAGCGCTCTTCTAAGGAAGCGGTATTGATAGAAGCCGATCTTAGAAGCTTTTTGCAAAAAGAATATCAGGCCGAAGCGATTAGTGAAGCGGAAATTAGTAGTCTAATTTTACAAATTAAGGCCTTACCCGCTTCAGACCTTTACGATAGCAATCGCAAGTTTAGCGAGCTCTTGCGCGATGGGCAGATTTTAAAAAGAGACGATCGGCAAAAGAAAGACTTTTACCTGCACCTTATTAATTTCGAAAAACCGGAGCGTAATACCTTCCGCTTTGTCAATCAACTGGAAATTCAAGGTTTTGAAAAGCGCATTCCCGATGGAATTCTCTATGTAAATGGCATACCCTTGGTGGTATTTGAGTTTAAATCGGCCATTAGAGAAGAAGCCACTTTACACCAAGCCTATGAACAGCTTACCGTGCGTTACAAACGCAATATCCCTGAGCTTTTTAAGTACAATGCCTTTTGTGTTATTAGCGATGGCGTAAACTCTAAGGCAGGTTCTTTTTTTAGTAATTATGAATTTTATTATGCTTGGCGCAAGATAAGTGGTCACGAAGTAGAGGTGGATGGAATAGACGCTATGCATAGCCTTATTGGCGGCATGTTAGAGCCTAGTCGTCTCTTAGATATTATTCAAAACTTCCTGTACTTACCCGATAGAAGTACCAAAGAAGAAAAAATTCTCTGTCGTTATCCTCAGTATTATGCGGCCCGGAAACTCTATCAAAATATCCTTCTGCATAAGCGGCCCGATGGCGATGGTAAAGGCGGAACTTATTTTGGTGCTACCGGCTGCGGAAAGAGTTATACCATGCTTTTTCTCAGTCGCCTACTGATGAAAAGTACCGAACTGGCCAGCCCAACGATAGTTTTAATTACCGACCGCACCGACTTAGACGATCAGCTTTCCAGTCAGTTTACCAATGCCAAAAAGTATATTGGCGATAATAGCGTGATAAGCGTTAATAGCCGCGAAGAATTAAGGGAGAAGCTAAAAGGGCGCAATAGCGGGGGTGTTTTCTTAACCACCATTCATAAGTTTAACGAAGACACCGAGCTTTTAAGTGAGCGCAACAATATCATCTGTATTTCCGATGAAGCGCATCGCAGTCAGGTAAACCTGCAGCAAAAAGTAAAGGTGACCGAATATGGCGTCAAAAAATCCTTTGGCTTCGCTAAACACCTGCACGATTCTTTACCCAATGCCACCTATGTCGGTTTCACGGGAACGCCCATAGATGCTACCATGGATGTATTTGGGGAAATTGTAGACTCTTATACCATGACCGAGTCGGTAAAAGATGATATTACTGTGCGTATTGTTTACGAAGGACGCGCTGCTAAGGTGATGGCCAATAATTACGAATTACAGAAAATTGAAAACTATTATGCCGCTGTTGCCGAAGAAGGGGCCAATGAATATCAGATAGAAGAAAGCAAGAAGCAGGTGGCGGGCATGAACACCATTTTAGGCGACCCAGACCGCATAAGAACCATTGCCGAAGACTTTGTGAAGCACTACGAACAGCGCGTTTCCGAAGGTTCTACCTTAAAGGGGAAAGCCATGTTTGTATGCAGTACTCGGCAAATTGCTTTTCAATTATACCAAGAAATTATTTTACTCAAGCCCGAATGGGCCGAGAAGAAAACCCATGCCGAGGGGGAAGTATTAAGCGCCAAAGATCAAAGAGAACTCATGCCCATTGAGCGCATAAAAATGGTGATGACGCGCGGCAAGGATGATCCCGATGAAATGTACGAGGCCCTGGGCACCAAAGAATACCGCAAGGAATTAGACAAGCAGTTTAAAAATGCCAAGAGTAATTTTAGAATTGCTATTGTGGTAGATATGTGGCTCACCGGTTTTGATGTGCCCTTTTTAGATACCATGTATTTAGACAAGCCGCTGCAGAAGCACAGCTTAATTCAGACTATTTCGCGCGTAAACCGCAAGTTTGAAGGCAAACAGAAAGGCTTGGTGGTCGATTATTTTGGCATCAAGCGCCAAATGAATTTAGCCTTAGCGATGTATGCGCAAATCGAAAGTCAGAATTTCGAAGACATTGATAAGTCCATAACGGTAGTACGCGATCATTTAGCGCTTTTGGAAAATATCTTCTACAAGAAATTCGATTATAGCCCTTATTTCAAAGGTTCACCCTTAGAGCAGCTCCACACTTTAAACAAAGCAGCGGAGTTTGTGCAGCTCACTAAAAATCTAGAAAAGCGCTTCATGGCCTTGGTTAAGCGCCTTAAAGCCGCCTATGATATTTGTGCCGGCAGTGGTGAACTGAGTGCCACGGAAAAAGATCATATCCACTTCTACATTGCGGTGCGCTCCATTGTTTTCAAGCTAACTAAGGGCGAAGCACCAGACATCGCACAAATGAATGCTAAGGTGCGTGAAATGATAAAAGCCGCCATAGAGAGTGATGGCGTGGAGGAAATCTTCAAATTAGGAGAGGACGGCCAAAAAGAAATCGACCTTTTTGATGAACAGTACCTCAAGAAAATAGATAAGATTAAGCTGCCTAATACCAAGATTAAGCTGCTACAAAAGCTCTTAGCCCAAGCGATAGAAGACTTTAAAAAGATAAACC
The DNA here is from genome assembly GCA_963977415.1 of uncultured Schleiferiaceae bacterium. GTDB lineage: Bacteria > Bacteroidota > Bacteroidia > Flavobacteriales > Schleiferiaceae > Croceimicrobium. Next base: position 16,606 of record CAXBOS010000002.1, read on the forward strand.
GCGCTAAAGGCATCGACTTCACCAAGAAGATGCAGTTTTTGATAGATACGTATAATGAGCGCAAGGAAGACGATGTATTGCGTAGTGAAGTTTTAGAAGACTTTACCGATGAAATTATTCAGCTTTACTATGCCCTAAAGAAAGAGAAATCCTCGTACGAAGAACTAGGAATTGACTTTGAAGAAAAGGCCTTTTACGATATCCTTAAACAGATTGCCAATAAGTTTGACTTCAATTACCCAGAGGATAAAATGTTGGCATTAGCCAAAGCCGTAAAAGACTTGGTAGACGATAAAACCAAATTCACCGACTGGAACGTTCGCGACGATATTAAAGCGGAATTGCGCGCCTTCTTAATTGTGCTACTAGACGAATTCGGTTACCCGCCCATCTCACACGACGAGGCCTATAAGGAGATTTTTGAGCAAGCGGAGAATTTTAAGAAGTATAGTGGGGATAGGGGTATGGCGCGATTTGTTGCGCCAGTATTGGAATAAAAAACAGTTTATAGCTTTAGTTGGCTTAATTTTACCAACGATAATATTAAGAAAAACGAATTTTAAAATAAACCCAAACAGGGTAGCAGCAAGCTTATTAAAAATGGCCGAGAGGCTAATGAATAATTAGCTTTCAAAAAGTAAATTAAGAACCACCATGAAAAGGATACTTTCAATTATAGCCCTAGCAACTTTCACTTTAACATGCTGTTCAACCGATCCTTGCGGAAATCTTGTTGGTTACGAGAAAGACTCTTGTTTACAATGTCAGGAACCCGGGGGGAGCGATTACTTTCGAACGGTGAGGAAGCCAAAAGATTTTCCGACAGTAAACTTAGATTCTTTAGGCAGATATGGTATTGATTCTCTTGGCTATCGTAGAGGCCATTATCATTATGAAGTTATTTATACTCTGCCAATATGCTCGGATACCGAAGATGTTAAAGGCTTAGTTGTTATAAACTACAGCAATAGCTTAAATGGGCCGGTAGGCGCTAATATATTTTTACCCTACGGTTCTATTTACCGTTATAGTTCTTCACACTTATTTAAATATCAGATTGACAAAAATGGTGTAATCGGACCTGTTACTTTCTAAAATGAGTTTGTTATAATATTAGGCGACAGATGGCGGGATGAGAGCGAAGTGTAGGTTTTAAAATGATAAGAGCAGCAGCAATGCTGCTCTTTCTAAAAATGGTATATTCTAAGAACTTAAAGCAAGAATTGGTATTTCAGCGTTGCGTAGTTTTTGGCTTGAATCGATTCTCTTAATGGAATAAAAAAAATATTACCAGAGCTATTTGTAATTATCGACAATAATACTTGACTTCTTTTGTATCGAATTCCTGTATTTACAGCTGATACACCATATCCATATTCCAATCCAACGATTGGTTTAAGCTTGGCATTTGATTTTTTTGAAAACACATGCTGATATCCAACCGTATAGTGAATTCCGAATGTTGGCTTTCTTTTTTCACCATCCCTAATCCTTTCTGCAACCGAAGGCACTAGATATAATGAAGCGGTAAAACCTCTATATCCAACTGTGGCATTATAATATTGATCATAAAATGTATAAAAGTCATAGCTAGTTTCTGTTGGAAACCCTGCGCCCACACCAAATATCCAGTTGCGCTCTTTTTGAGGAGTTTCTGATTCCTGAGCAAAAGTCAATGTGCTGAGCATTAAGCTCAGTAAGTAGGTTAATAAAATTGATTTCTTCATTTGTGTGTATAAAAATGATATGTTCTGAGAGCTTAAAATAAGAACTGATATTTCAGTGAAAAATAGTTCTCTGCACCGTTTCTTTCCCACAAGGGCACGTTCACCAGATTATCAAAACCAAAGGTCATAACGGAAAACAATATTTGACTTCTCTTGTATCGGACTCCAGTATTTAAAACCGTAGAAATAAGCCCATATTCTAATCCAACGATAGGTTTCACTTGGGCATTTGATTTCTTTGAAAACACATATTGATACCCAAATGTTAAATGAGAGTTATTTATATAGTCAGCACTTTCATATGAGGAATACAAACTTTTAAAAAACACAGGCATAGTGTAGCCGGAAAGTGTAAAACCTCGATAACCAAGGGTGATGCTATACTGATGCGTTGTTGTTTCATTATCCCCTAATAGATAGTATGTTGGTACTGCTGCACCCACACCAACGATCCAATTACGCTTTTTTTTGGGAGTTTCTGTTACCTGGGCAAAGGATAGTGTGCTCATTGTCAAGCACAAAAGCAATGTAATTGAAATTGATTTCCTCATTTGTGTTTATAAACTTGATATGCTCTGAGAATCTTTAAAACAAGAACTGATACTTCAGCACTACTGACCCATCTAGATCGTAATCAGTTACAAAAGGAAGAACAAACTCATAGCCCCTAAAAGTTGCAAGAGTGTTTGTTAAAAGAACTTGATGTCTATTGAATAATCTCACTCCGATGTTTACACCTGACATGCCTGGTCCTAACTCAACACCCAAGACGGGCTTATATTTTGCATTTGTATCTTCTCCAAGAACCCATTGATATCCAAGTGTGAAAAATAGATTAGCAGTACTGGGGCTACTTTCTGCTCGATGATTGTTCCGGTAAACATACGAGTTTAACACCCAACGTTTATATCCAACACTTGCATTTATGTTGAAGCGATAGCCTCCACGTTCTTGAAACCAGGTTACACTACTAGGAAAAAACGGGTTATAGTTTATAAAACCACCAACACCGACGGTCCAATTACGCTCTTTCTTGGGCTTTTCTGATTCCTGGGCAAAGGATAATGTGCTCAGTGTGAAACAAAAGACTAGAGTCGAAACAATTGATTGTTTCATTTTAAAGTATTTAAAAGGTTTGTTATTTAAATTTATTTGGTAAATATCGCATAATTAAATATCAGTTGACTTCTTAGAAATAATTAATTTCTTTAATTTATAGCCTAACAGTAGAAAGCGACTCCAAGTATTTAATGAAGCTTCTGTGTTTGAATGCTTTGAAATCTTGGCAAACTTTTCTTTAAGAGCTTAAAAAGCTAATTATTGCCTTCTAAATGGTTCTACTAAACGACATGGGCTTGCCTATCCTATGGGAAGAAGTAGAATTTTGTAGAAATTAAATTGGGATTGCATCAGTGTTTCGATTATCTCTTGAAAATGGAGTGAAAAATGTTAATCTAAATCTTTTCATTTAGTGGAATATTGTATCCATATCATTCTTACTCAGCATTTGGCTCCAAAATAAGCCACATCTAACGACAATATTTGTCGCTGACTCGAGCTAGGTTTACTGAATAATTAAATAATCATTCAGTAGGGGACTTGATAAGGACAGTAAATCCGCAAGACAGTATTCTTACGTTTAAGTTCCAAACTTATCAAGGTGTTAGGGAAAATACTAGCCAGAAAACAATGGAGCACCAACGTGTTTACCGAATTATAAAACTCGATGCAAAGGATTTAATAATCCAAGAAGTGGAAGCAGGCTCAAGTAGAATGGGCTTGATGCGGTATTCCCCGCGCTCTGATTAAAAATTTAAGCTCGATCTCAGTCTAACAAATACTCTTCTACCATTTCGCGCAAACAGCCTTCGCCGCCTGGGCTTTTTAGGATACGTACTTTGGGATGTTTCTTAACTGCGCTTACTGCATTATTAGGACAAAAAGCTAAACCAGCCTTTTCTAAAATAGGAAGATCATTGACATCATCGCCAATATAGGCGACTTGTTCTATGCTGAGATGGAGGGCGGCTAGCCATTCGTTCAAAACCTCAAGTTTAGGTCTTTTGCCGACATAGCAATGACTCATGGCGAGGTTTTCTGCGCGCTTTTCTACTATACCAGTCGAAGTTCCGGCCGAGATAATGCCCGTGTACATGCCGGCTTCTTGGGCGCGCTTGATGCCCATGCCATCCTTTACATTGAAAATTTTAGTGGAACTACCATCTTCGTTGAGAATCATTTCTCCGCGGGTAAGCACACCGTCGCAGTCCATCACGAGAAACTTAATCTCTTTGGCCTCAAAGCTTAGGTCCTTTTCTAAAAGCTCATAAATTGCCAAACTCTCTTCGGTACAAAGTGCTAATAGTAAACGCAAATCAATCGCTTCTTTAGCGCGAATGGCATTTAAAAGCGCATCTACCGAAAGGGAAGAGGAGGAGCTGCTTTTTAGGTAAAGGAGATTTTTTTCGAGACGATCCATAGAGATTAGGCTAAAGCTTTTCTAATGCGCATGGCTTTTTCTAAAATACCTTCTAACTTACTCAATTCGAGCATGGTATAGGGGTCACTTTGGGCAGTGTGAGGCGCGGGATGGGTTTCAATAAAAAATCCGTCGGCACCGGTAGCAATGGCCGAAAGGGCAATGGTTTCAATTAATTGGGGATCGCCGCCCGTTACGCCTTCCGTGCGATTAGGCTTTTGCACCGAATGGGTACAGTCCATAATTACGGGTACGCCCAAGGTTTTTAGGCGCGCAATGGCGGTGGCATCTACAATAAGATCGGAGTAGCCGAAGCTCACGCCGCGTTCGCAGACCCAAGCTTTAGTATTACCGGTACTTTGAATTTTTTGAATTGGCCATTTCATTGCTTCAGGCGAAAGAAACTGTCCTTTTTTAATATTTACGCCCTTGCCGGTTTCACCCGCCGCAATTAAGAGGTCGGTTTGGCGACAAAGGAAAGCGGGAATTTGCAGATGATCTACATACTGCGCCGCTAGAGCGGCATCCGGACTTTCGTGGATGTCGGTGATGGTTTCGATACTTAATTCTTGCCCGATATCGCGGAGAATTTCTAAGGCTTCTATGTCGCCTATACCCGTAAAGCTATCTAGGCGTGAGCGGTTGGCTTTTTTAAAGCTTCCTTTAAAGATATATTCAATATCTAGGCGATCACAAATGGCTTTTACCTCGCGGGCAATAGAAAAAGAAAGTTCGCGATCTTCAATGGCGCAGGGGCCGGCAATTAGTTTAAATCTCATCTTATTTTCGGGCTTGTTGTCCTAAATAACCACTGTGATGGCGTTTGGCATATTCTTCTTTGGTAAACTTAATTTTTTCCATCATTAGGATTACAATTAAATCGCCTACAACCGTCATTACCGTAGTAGAAGTAGTAGGAGTGAGGCCTAAGGGACAAATTTCTTGTGGGTTTCCGGTGTATAATAATACATCACTGAAATCGGATAAGGGTCCATCGGGGTGCCCGGTTAAACCAATGATTTGCATTTTAGGATGCATGTTTTTCACCAAGTATTCCAGCTCAATAATTTCGCGGGTTTTCCCCGAGTTGGAGATTAAAAACATCACATCATTTTCTTGTACCATGCCAAGGTCGCCGTGCTGCGATTCGCTTGGGTGCAAGAAAATTGCGGGAGTACCGGTAGAGCTCAAGGTAGTGGCAATGTTTAAGCCGATGTGCCCTGCTTTGCCCATACCGCTCACTACCACTTTACCACCTTTTTGATGCACTTGCTGGTAGATAAGTTCGATGGCTTTTTCAATAATGCCATCTACGGGGATATTGCGTATGGCCTCAATTTCCTTTTCGATGAGGCTAGAAATTTTTTCAGTAATACTCATATATTTTAAATTAAAATACCGTCGCTCATTTCAATAATTCGGTCGGCGGTTTCCGCTAATTTGCGGTTATGGGTAATTATTACAAAACTGCTGTTAAACTCGCTGCGAATTTCGCCAAATAATCGGTGAATTTCTTGGGCATTATGGCTGTCCAAATTCCCGGTTGGTTCATCCGCTAAAATCAACTGAGGCTGATTCATTAAAGCGCGCGCTACGGCCACTCTTTGCTGTTCTCCGCCCGAAAGTTCGGAAGGTTTATGTTCTCGGCGATCGGCTAAACCCATAAAATCGAGCAATTCGGCTGCGCGTTTTAGGGCCGCTTTTTTATCCTTACGGGAGATGAGTGCCGGAATGGCAATATTTTCTTGAGCGGTAAATTCGGGTAGTAAATGATGAAACTGAAAGATGAAACCCAAGTTAGCATTGCGAAAACGCGCTAATTCTTTGGCACTTTTCAGGTTAATGTTTTCACCCTGAAAAAGCAGTTCACCGCTATCGGCATTTTCTAGGGTGCCTAATATTTGTAAGAGGGTGGTTTTGCCCGCCCCGCTGGCTCCCATAATGGAAACAATTTCCGACTCATTAATACTGAGGTTTACGCCTTTCAGAACCTGAAGGTCGCCGTAACTCTTCTTTATGTTTCTTGCTTCTATCATTTTCTTCGGTTTGCCCAAGCGCTGCGGGTTCGGTTATAGTCTAAAAAGTAGCTAAAGCGAATGGATAGATTATTTTGTACCGGCGCATCTAGTGCTTGTTCAATATTGGGCACATATCTGTTTTCAATCGCATTACCCGCATTGGCCAAAGCTACACGATACAAAATTACCATTTCGCTAGCAGGGGCGAACCACCACGAAAAACGCAGGTCTAAGTTTAAGGTATTAAAGAATAGGTCGTAATTTTTTTCTACGTCATTGCTGCTTAATTTACCATTGGCCTCTAAATTATAGTATTCGCTGTATTCAACGCGGCTCCAAAACTGACGTAAGCGCAAACCAAGGGAACTATTGGGGTTAAAAGCATATCTACCATCAATTAAAGCGGTAAAGTTTTGCACGTTGCGGCGTCCAAAAACAGGAGCTCTATTTTCTATACCCGCAAAGCCTCTATCATTAAAAAATAGGTCGAAGGTAGTTTGGGGAATAATAAAGAAATGATCGCCCAGTCTAATACGCGGTTCTACATTAATGGTGTAGTGGTCGCGACTCCAGTCGAAACTATGATCGTAATCCAAGTCTAAATCGAGGGCAAAAGGCTTGCGGTAATCGGTAGAAATAAAATAACTAATGGCATAGTTTACCGGCCTGCTGAAATATAATCCTGGAATACGCGCTTCAAAATAGTCGAAAGATTCTTGCGGTCTTAAACGCAGGCGAATCCCTGTTCCGGTAAAGTCGCGTAAAAGGAAAAAGCTATTAAAACCGAGATAAAATTCCTCAAAACGCTGGGGCTGATATAAGGTGCTGTAGACACTAAATAAGGTGAAACTGGTGCGGTTAAAAGGCCCCTTCGGCTGAAAAGTGAGGTATTCTACTTCGCTGTAATTGCGAATTAAGTTATTACGTGGTAAAAGTCCCAAATCGTTGGGATTGTAATTATCGGTAAATACCTCCTGACGAGTGGCCCAGCGCCAATTACCATCCACATCGCCAAAGCGCAGGTAAATATTATGACCTGTTTCTACGCTGTCGCCCTCATGAAAACGATCACTTCTTTTCACTTGAGCATCTGTGCGATAGGTACCCGAGGAATTGTAAATGGAAGCCAATAAACCCACTACATTGGCATCTACATACTCGCCGTTGCGCATTACATTGGTATTAATCAAGCTTAGGCTAGATGCGCGATTAATGCGCTGATCGAGTACCAATACATTATAATTGGTAAGGGGTTCGAGCAGGTTTTGGCTTTCGCGCCCCGCTGAATCTACCGTTGAATAATTATTATCGGTGATGGCATTTAAAAAGCCGATACCGAGATTACCATTGGTCCGTCCCGAAATTTTGGTAGCGTTTAAAAGTCGCGTGAATTCAGTTTTTACGGTTACATCGGCACTATCGTTACCCGCAAGATTGGCGTTGGTGATGTTTTTTGGTGCTCCACCAATCCGGCGCGAGTAGAATACATCGCCAATGCTAAAAAGCTCCGTGCCTTCATTAAAAAATTGTCGGTTTTCTTGAAAGCGGTTTTCGAAAGGGGAGAGGTTGAGAATTTGCTGATCAAAGGCCACTTGTCCAAAATCGGGGATTAAAGTCGCATCTAGCGTAAAGCTTTCATTAATCCCATACTTTAGGTCTACTCCGGCATTAAAGTCGTAGCTGGTAGTGCCATCAAAGTTATCTACATAAGTGGAGGCATAAGGCATCAACGAGAAGCGTACTGGTGGCTTAATATCTTTAATGTTTTTTAGAATGCCCGCTTGATATTCCCAGCTGTAGCCAGAAGCACGATCAATAAAGTTCCACGAGTATTCTTTGCGGTTGCGCCGCACATTGCGAATAATATTAAAGCCCCAGTCTTTGCTTAATTCGTTGGGAAAGCGCAGCGATATATAAGGTATCATTAATTCGGCGGTCCAGCCTGAATCGTTTATTTGCACCGCACTTTTCCAAATGCTATTGAGGGAAAAATCTTCACCATTACCAGTGGTGCGGCTATCGGCTTGCAAGCCTGCGGCGGTAAGAAAAAAGGAAAAGTCATTTTGCCCATCATTAAAGGGATTTATCGCAATGGCTATCCAGTCGTTATTTTGGTTGTAATCGTCGCGCACGGCCACTTGAGTAAGAATGGAATCAGGACGGGGGTCGAGCATGGTGGCACCAATAAAAATAGCTTCGTCGGTATAAAAAACCTTAACGGTAGTTTTAAAAGCAGAAGGAATTGGCGTGCCACTTCCGGGCGAAAGCATCACAAAATCGGTTGCAGCGGGAGCATAAGTCCAAATACTATCGCTTAAATCGCCGTCAATTTCGGCGTTTGCATTTGTTTTTAGCGGTTCCAGCGATTTTTTACTCATCTGGCCCAAGACCGAAAACTGAGCTAAAAGAAGGAGTAGGCAGAGATTATAGCGCATTATTTTTTCTAGGGAAAAATTATTGGCGGCAAAGGTAGATAAAAGGGGCGCAAAATTTCCGAGGTTAATAATAAGCGCATATTTTTGTGCTCTCAGAAAAAAGCAATAGATGAATTTACACGAATTTCAAGGAAAAGATATTTTGGCCTCTTACGGCGTGCGCGTGCAACGTGGTAAAGTAGCCTCTACGCCAGACGAAGCTGTAGAAGCAGCTAAAAAACTTAGCGAAGAAACAGGTACTTCTTGGTACGTGATAAAAGCGCAAGTTCACGCCGGTGGCCGTGGTAAAGGTGGTGGTGTTAAACTTGCCAAAAATCTCGATGAAGTGCGTAGCATCTCAGAACAGATTTTAGGAATGATGCTGGTTACCCCACAAACTTCGGCAGAAGGTAAATTGGTTAACCAAGTATTAATTGCTGAAGATGTTTACTATCCTGGTGAAAGTGAAACTTCTGAAATTTATATGTCGGTTTTATTAAACCGCGAAAGTGGTAGAAACATGATTATGTATTCTACTGAAGGTGGAATGGACATTGAAGCGGTAGCGGAAAATACGCCTCACCTTATTTTTACCGAAGAAATTGACCCTAAAGTTGGTTTACAAGGTTTTCAAGCGCGCAAAATTGCCTTCAACTTAGGTTTAAGTGGCGCGGCTTTAAAGGAAATGGTGAAATTCGTATCGAGCTTGTACAGCGCTTACGAGGGCATTGATGCCAGCCTTTTCGAAATCAACCCAGTATTAAAAACATCTGATAATAAAATTTTAGCAGTAGATGCTAAAGTTACTTTGGATGACAACGGTTTATTCCGTCATAAAGATTACGCGGCATTACGCGATACAAGAGAGGAAGATCCTATCGATGTAGAAGCTGGTGAAGCAGGCTTAAACTTCGTTAACCTTGATGGTAACGTAGGTTGTATGGTAAATGGTGCTGGTTTAGCGATGGCTACGATGGACATCATTAAAATGGCCGGTGGTAACCCTGCTAACTTCCTAGACGTGGGCGGTACCGCTGACGCAGAAAGAGTAGAAAAAGCCTTCCGTATCATTTTACGTGATGATAATGTAAAAGCGATTTTGGTAAATATCTTTGGTGGTATTGTACGCTGTGATCGTGTGGCGCAAGGTATTATTGATGCTTACAAAAACATCGAAAACATTAACATTCCTATCATCGTAAGATTACAAGGAACTAACGCGGAACTAGCGAAGAAGATGATTGATGAGAGTGGCTTACAAGTACACTCAGCCATCGCCTTACATGAAGCAGCAGCTAAAGTACAGGAGTTGGTATAAAACCGCTTTTTGGTAAATAGTATAATAGATTTAAAGCCTCAATGAAAATTGGGGCTTTATTTTTTTTCCTCCTTGGGATCAGGGAATTTCAACAATAAAATTCTTTTCCTTTTGGGGATGGGCTTTTCGGCCGAAACTTCCACTCTAATGGTAGATGGGGTATAAACCCCAACCGTCATCGCTGAAACTAAAACATCGGGAAAGGTGTGAATTACTTCCACGCGGTAGTTGGCAGAATCTAAAGTAAGAGAATCAAGCATCACTTCATTTAATGGCACTAAGCCGTAAAAAAGGAAATGGCTTTTTTGGGTATTGATGATGGTTTTTTCGGTTAGTTCTAGAGGACCAACCTTATAGCGCTGGCTAAAGCAAGAGCTTATCGAAAGTGAAACGGCGGTTAGTAGTAATCCTGTAAAAATATGTTTCCTCATGCCGCGAAATTACAAAGCAATATGACTAATTGAGAAATTATATTGCAAGAGCCTCTTCTAATTTTTCACGAGTAATCAAATGCGCTTCTTGGGCTAAAACATTAAACTGTTCTAATGCTTGATGGTAGCTCGCTACTAATGCTTCCCAATTTCTAGAACTGATGGAAATAGAACCTTCCTCGTCTAAAATAGGCAAGAAGGCGTAAATATCAGCTAATAAGTAAGCATTTACCATTTCTAATACAGGCTGCAAACTGGGCATTTTCTCGGTCGCATTCGTATAAAAAGCTCGGTAGTTTGCCTGTTTATTAAACTGAAGAAGTGAGTTTTTTCCTACCGAAACTAATTCTTGCACCCCAGGCTGACTTTCTTGCCAAACTTTGCAGTGCATTTTTAAAGTACTTCGGAAGCTTTGGTTGGTATCGTGCTTTAAAAGATTAAAGTTTCGGCAGTAATCGAGAACCAAAGCTTTGCTTAGGGCATTAAAAACTTCCTGATTGTGATTCATGTAAAGATCGAAAAGCGGAGCAATCATGCTCTTTCCACAATCTTCAACCGCGATACCTTCGGTATTTAGCTTGCTTATAATTTGCTGGATTAACTGCTGTGCATCCTTTATTAAGCTAGCCGAGTGAAGCTTAGAAGGAGAGGTGTGCACTATATTGAGGAAAATCATCTAAATATAATTTTTCCGAAAGGTAGTAAATGATAGTGTAACTAACTTAAAATAAGGTGTTAAATAAATTAAGGCATGAAAATTTAATATTGATATTAAGCTATTCAAGCGCTGGTAAAGCTTAGGGCCTTTTGGTATATTTTGAGCAAATAGATTTTTATATTGTCTCTGCCATGCAGGCCATTTTTCGCTGCTACTATCTTCACATTGGGAGTTAAGGATTAGCTAAGCTTAGTTTATACTTGGCTTTCAACATTTGGTAATGAGCTGTTTTCAATTAATCCAAGCTTCTTTCTAGGATTTGGGAGGGCTTTTGATGAAGAAATCTCAGCTTTAGCACTAGGTATTTACCTTGTTTTCCCTCAAAAGCAGCATTGCTTTGCTTTTTGAATGGCTGCAATCCACCGCAGCTGCCGTTCACAGCCTTGTTCTTTCTTTTTAATGAAAATCTAGGGATTTTAATATTTAGTCGGGCTTAGGTTATTATTTTTGCATAGAATTTAAATTAATCCTCAAATCTCAAATAATATGAAAGTTACCGTAGTTGGTGCAGGTGCCGTAGGCGCAAGTTGTGCAGAGTACATTGCCATGAAAGACTTTGCCGCAGAAGTAGTAGTTCTTGATATTAAAGAAGGCTTCGCAGAAGGCAAGGCAATGGACCTTATGCAAACGGCCTCATTAAATGGTTTCGACACTAAAATTGTAGGTAGTACGAACGACTACAGTAAAACTGCCCATAGTGATGTAGCGGTAATTACTTCAGGAATTCCACGTAAACCAGGTATGACGAGAGAGGAGTTAATTAGTACCAATGCTGGTATTGTTAAAACTGTTGCCGAGAATCTAATTAAGGAATCTCCTAATGTGATTATCATCGTGGTATCTAATCCAATGGATACAATGACCTACTTAGCGCACAAAGCGACTGGTCTTCCTAAAAATAGAATTATTGGTATGGGTGGTGCTTTAGACTCGGCCCGTTTTAAATACCGCTTAGCGGAAGCTACTGATGCTCCAATTTCGGATATCGATGGAATGGTAATCGGTGGTCATAGCGATACGGGCATGATTCCATTAACGCGTTTAGCTACTCGTAACTCTATTCCAGTTTCTAGCCTAATTAGCGCTGAGCGCATGGAAGAGGTAAAACAAGAAACTAAAGTTGGTGGTGCTACCTTAACTAAATTATTAGGAACTTCTGCTTGGTATGCGCCAGGTGCAGCGGTTGCTTCTATGGTTCATGCCATTGCAACGGACAGCCATAAAATGTTCCCTTCATCTTGTATGCTTGATGGAGAGTATGGTTTAAGCGATATCTGTATTGGTGTACCCGCAATTATTGGTGCCAATGGAGTAGAGAAGATCGTTGAAATTGAACTTAGCGAAGACGAAAAAGCGGAGCTTCAAGCAAGTGCCGATGCAGTGCATAAAACCAATGCCTTGTTATAATTTTCATATTTTCATTTTAAAAGAGCCGCTGATGCGGCTCTTTTTTTTTGTGTACTACAAGACACCGATAGTTTAGGCCCTGAGATCTACTTTTGTGCTTATGGAAAATTTAGTGGCGCATTGGAATAAGGCTTATCAAAAAGAGAAGGAGACTTTGGGTTGGTATCAGGCAGAGTCGAGTGAAATTTTAAAGCTAATTGACGATTTAGAATTAGACAGAAAACTTCGAGTGCACATTAGTGGTGCGGGAAGAACCACCTTGGTAAAAAGCTTAATTAACCGAGCCTTCCAACATTTAGTTTTAAGTGATATTAGCGATGAAGCGCTGCGTTTAATACAAATTGAAAATCAGACGAGCTTACTGACTTTGGTGCAAGATAATCTCGGAGCTCCACTTGAATTGTACAAGCAAGAACCTTTTGATTTATGGATTGATCGGGCCGTGCTCCATTTCCTTACCGCAGAGCAAGAACGTTTAAATTACTTTCAACTGTTAAAAGAAAAAACCAATAGGGGAGCCTATATTATTCTTGCCCAGTTTAGTAAAGAAGGTGCCCTAAAATGCTCGGGATTAGATGTTTGCCAGTACGATTTAGCTATGTATCAACAGTACTTAGGCGAAGGCTTTAAACTTGTAAAGTCTTTTGACTTCCTCTATACTAACCCTAATGGAGATCCACGACCTTATATTTACGCGCTCTTTCAAAAAAGTTAATTTGCAACTTTAAGGAGGAGGAAGGATTTAGCCTTTAAGTTGAAAACATAATTCCCTTGCTGGTTACTATATTCTTGCGCATCTGCCCGGAGCGAAATTAGCTTGGCGGCAGAAGATGGAATGCGAGTAGAATGGGCTTTGTCGCTATTATTGAAAATAACCCAAATTTCTTCCTCTCCGTATTTCCTGCGAAAGCCAAATAGCTCCTTTTCATCGTCAACAAGAATGCTGGCATAGTCGCCTAAGCTCAAGGCAAAATGACTTTTACGAAGAGCAATCATCTCTCGGTAAAAATTCCACAAATCCCAATCGGCGGAAACTGGGTCGGGTTTTGCGCGTTTGGTTTGATCGGGTAGATAGACTTCATCTTCGTAAGCAATATCATCCCAAAGCATGGGTTTGCGATCATCTGGATCATTAGCGCCCCACATGCCTACTTCATCGCCGTAATAGATCATAGGCGCTCCCACATAGCACATTTGCATGGCGATGAAGAGCTTTTGCAATTCCTTTTCTTCCGCATTCGCAGGACCCACCTTATAATTGGGGTTTTCACTCACTTTGGAGAGATTGAAATACGTGCCCCAATCTCTAAAATTACCGATACCACGATTAACGATATGCGAAGCCAATCGGTTTACATCATGGCTGCCGAATAAATTCTGATTTAAATAAGCCACATCGGGCGGAAAGGCATGGCGCATGCGCGCGAGTTCAGCTTCAAATTCACTTGCCGTGCTGCGATATTTCCCGGGATTAAAAAAGAATTCGGTACAAGTGAAAGACCAATTGTAATTCATTTCCGCATCAAATTCATCGCCCGACAAATAAGGAAGTGTTTCTTCCAATGGACTTACCAATTCGGCGGTAATATAGGCTTCGGGGTTGAGGCTTTTTACGAGTAAACGCCATTCTTTCCAAAAGGCATGCTTTACGCAGAAGGCCACATCTAGGCGCCAGCCGTCAATTCCATTCTGCGGGCCCTTATTCATGGGATTCATCCACCTTTGCGTGGCCGCAAAAATATACTGACGCGGTCCTGCAACAATGCCGTTTTCATCTTCCTTAAATTCGGGTAAGGATTTTACGCCAAACCAACCTTCATAGTCGAATTCGTTCTCCTCCGTAGTGGGATCATCCCAGCTTTTAATGGTAAACCAATCTTTATAGAGGCTCTTTTCCTGTTTTTCTCGCAGATCTGCGAAAGCGAAACTGTTATGGCCCATGTGGTTAAATACCCCATCAAAAATGATGCGCATGCCTCTATTATGTACTTCTTCGATAAGCTTCAAAGCTAGTAAGTCGGCGCTGGTCCACTGCCAAGTGCTAGGGTCGAGCGGGTTTTCTTGCAGTATTAACTGGCGATCTCCCTTGGGGTCAGGGCCGAAATTGGGATCTACGTGATGATATGACTCGCCGTCGTATTTGTGGAGGGAAGGCGATTGAAAAATGGGATTCAAATAAATGGCCGTTATTCCCAATTCTTGCAGGTAGTCGAGCTTATTGATAATACCCTGTAAATCGCCACCATAGCGCCTTCTTAGGAGATGTTTCCATAATTCGGGTTCACCATTTTTAAGCTCCCATTCTTGCAATTTATACCAATCGCTTCCCCAAGGGTGCACTTGCCAATAAGCGGGTAATTCTTGCGGGTCTGCATAGGCGAGATCTTTAAGTTGCGGATCATTACTGGGATCGCCATTGCGAAAACGCTCGGGAAATATTTGATACCAAATTGCTTCTTTGGCCCAATGTGGACTTTGACTTTTCATGGGCAAGGACTGGAATAAAATTAAAATGCCGATTAAGGCAAAGGCAGTTTTAGCTCTCATCTTGATTTCAAATGAAGAAGCAATTTAAAGTTTCTGGCGCGAAGTTTTTCAGAAAGATGAGTTCAACTTAAATGGAGTCCTCAGCCTCTTGTAAATTGTATGATTAGCGCCGAATCCGTTAAGGAATATTAGGCTATTAAGAGCTTCAAGAACGTGAATTCGACGTAAAATCAGACCTCAGACCCCTTGTAAATAGTGGAATTCAAGCCTATGCAGTGAAGCAATAGCGGGCTATTGCAAGAAGCATCGGCGCGGAAAGCCGCTTTTTAGAAGGGGGTTAAATGATTTTTCCAATAAAAGTGAAAATACTTCATCTAGTTCATTTGCTGTAGCCCGCTACAGCTGCACTATCTAGACTTGTCTTTTCTTTTTATTGAAAATCTGAGGCTATGATTTATAGTCGAACTCACGTTAAGGAGAAGAAAGCGGTTTTAGAATAGCGCAGCCTGATTTTACAATAAAATCGATAAACGCGTGTTTAAATATTTGCTGTATCCCGCTACAGCTTTGTGATGTGGACCATTCTTATCATTTTATTAAAACGCTTAGGTTTTAATTTGTGGTCGAACTCAAGCTAAAAGATTGCAATAGCTTAGTAAAGCCATTACCTTCGTTAAAAAATTAAACAGGATGAAAGTACTTAAGTGGGTCGTGATTAGTCTAGTTAGTTTAGCAATTTTGCTTTTTGGAGCGTTTAAATATTTGCAACACAATACTAAGAAAATGTCACCAGAGGCGACGGTATCTTATGTGCAAGGCGATTACGATGTAGCTATTTTTTACAATAGACCTTCGGTGAGGGGTAGAGCGATTTTTGGAAGTTTAATTCCTTATGGTGAAGTTTGGCGCACCGGTGCCAATGAAGCGACCACTTTTAGCACCAAAACCGATTTAGAAATTCAAGGCCAGACTTTGCCAGCAGGAAAATACAGCTTATGGACCATTCCCGGCGCGGAAGAGTGGGAAATCCTGTTCAATTCTAAAGAGTATCCTTGGGGAGTAAACTTTAAAAGTGAAGCGAGTAGAGAAACCGAATTTGATGTGGTGGCAGCGAAAGTCTATTCAGAAAGACTACCTACTGTTATTGAGCAGTTTACGATTAGTTTAGTAAATGCTGGCGAAGGATTTGAGATGCAGTTGGCCTGGGAAAATCAACTAGTACGTTTGCCGATTAAATAAATATGAAACTGCAATTTTCTGTTTTTGCTACTTTTTTATTTCTAACCTTCTTTTTACCCAAGGCATCTGCGCAAAGCACGGATAGCTTGGTTTACTTTGAATGTCTTTTCGAGTTGGATCGCTTTCAATTGTCGGCCAGTCAAAGACTTCGTATTGATAGCCTTTTAAAAAAGACGCCCGTAAATATTATTAAGAACATCCGAATTTATGGCCATACGGACAGCCTAGCGGATATTGAATACAATCGGAAATTATCGCGTAGACGGGTTCAGTCCGTTTTAAAGTATTTCGTATTGCAAGGATTGGATCCAATAAATGCCCAAACGGACTATTATGGAGAAGAAAAACCGGCTTATAATAATAGTCCCGAAGAGCGTTTTAAAAACCGCAGGGTAGAGGTAATACTTTCGGTAGATGCTTCTTTATTGCCCTTGGCAGATAGAAGTTTAAGTGACTACCCATTAAATACGGGCGATCGTTTAAGGATTTCCAATCTCAATTTTGTTCCCAATCAGGCAGTTCCTTTGTCTACCAGTTTTTCGGCTTTCGAAGAACTTTTAAAAGTGATGAACGAAAACCCCGATTTGGAATTGAGTTTAAGAGGGCACGTTTGCTGTTCCAACGATTTTGAGCTTTCGGTAGCTAGGGCGCGCATGGTTTATGACTTTTTAGTGGAACATGGCATTTCTAAAAATCGACTCGATTACAAAGGCTTTGGTAATAAGGTTCCGCTTTTTGAAGAAGTGGACGAAGAATCCGAAGCTTTAAATAGAAGGGTAGAATTGGAGGTACTGTACAATTCTGAAAGGCGGATAAGCTATACGGCTATACCTAAATTGCAGGTTACGGCGCCTTTAATGGACATAAAGTTTAATGAAGCCTCGGCGCGTCTTAGTCCTTCTGGTGATTTTATGCTCACGCTTCTAGCAGAGATGATTAAGGAATCGGAAGGGATGCTTTTTGAAATTTCACTGTACGATAATATTGGTGATGCTGTGTTAAGTAGTCAGAGAATGAGCACCTTAGAGAAAACTTTACGGAGGAAGGGCGTTCCCAATAAAATTTTCAAGGTGGAGAAGTTACCGATTCAAAAATCTATGCCGCGAACCCCAGATTATAATTGGATAAGCATTGTAATAAGAGAAAAATGAAAAAGGAGTACCACTTTTTGCTAATTGATTTCCCAGCCGCCTTGAAAGCATTAAAAGCTAAGAGTCCGGCAGCATGGGGAGAAATGACGGCGATCCAAATGCTAGATCATCTTCGTAAAGGTTTTGAATTAAGCCTTTCTAAAGAAAAGTTTACCGTGAAGACCCCAGCAGAGCATTTGCCTAAAATGAAAGACTTTATTCAAAGTGATAAAGCGCTGCGACCTGGGGCCGCAAAGCCATATTCGTATGATACTTTGCCAGATTTGGAGCTTGATTTTAAGGAAATGAAGGTTGAGCTCATGCGCAGCATGATTAAGATGTTAACACATTTTGAGAATGTTCCCGATCACAGCTCAATTCATCCCTCTTTTGGCGAATTGAACGTACAGGAATGGCTGCAACTGCACAGCAAGCATCTTCATCATCACTTGCTTCAATTTAGTTTGATTGAGGCCGAATAAGCACGAAAAAAGCCGGCTCAGATTTCAGAAGAAATAGAACCGGCTTTTCAACCAACCAAACAAAACTATTTACAATAAGAATCTCTCTTTTCAGACTCTATCTTAGAACGTCAAAGAAGTGAGTCTGGTATTTCATTAAGGTAACTTTAACACTTGATCAATCAACTGAATGCGACCATTAAATGCGGTAATATCCGTTTGAACAATATGGGCTTCAAAACCGCCAGTATTGCTAACTTTTAAGTTGCCGTGTGCCAAGCTTACATAGATCTCTTTATCCTGATAAAGCGATTTAATATTGTGTCCATTTAAAGAGCTTATATCTAAAGAGCCTCGTACTATATGATGTTTTAATAAGTTCTCTAAAGCCTGATTGTCAAATTTTTCAATAAAGCCATCGAGATCACTACAGCCTAGATCTTGAAAAAAGCGATCAAAGGCCGCATCATTTGGCGCGAATAGGGTATACATTTGGTCCTCCCGATTCAATAAGGAAGCGAGTGAGTTTTCGGTAAGTTGCAGGGCTCGTTTTAAAATACTAAAACTATTGCCGTTAGCCGACACGAGTTTTGTTATCGTAGGCACTTGCATTTTCTCCGTGCTGATATGTAAAATACCAGAAGGAATTATATTGTCTCTGGAAACTAAGTTTACAAACTGGCCATTGAGAGCTAAGACGCTTTTTTCTCTTTGGCTGTAAGTATGGATTTGCTGTCCTAGCGGATTGTAAGCTAGAGTAGGAATATAGGCTGTTTGCATTTGCTCTAACCTTAGGGCTGAGGGAAAAAAGTGACAACCTAACCAGGCGCGGTAAAATTCAATACCAATACGGGCCTTTAATTCAGTGAAATCTGCTGCGCCCGCATCTTGTAGAAATGTACTAAGCACTTCATTAGTAGGAGCGTAAATAGTAATTTCATTAGGACTGGCATTAAGAGTATCTTCGCAAGCAGCAATGGCTTGAGTAAACAAGGAAATACTGGGAAATTGCTCCAACTGCTGCACCAAACTTGGTTCGGCAGGCAGGGAATTATTGGCCTCATTCTCCTTTTTACAAGCGATTATTGAGATACAAATAAGTAGTAATGCTATTTTGCGCATAGTAATTTGGGTCCTTCGTTAGTTTAACGCATAACTGGGTCAATAGGTTGGTATTTTTTATAAAATTTACATGCTTCTAGAACTTAAAAATATTCACTTCCAATACGGTGAAACAAAAGCCTTAAAGGGACTAGGATTTGGTCTTCAGCCGGGAGAGAAACTTGGCATTATTGGCGCTAGTGGTTCGGGTAAAAGCACATTGCTTCGCCTGATAGCCGCAAAGCAGCTACCCAATAGTGGGGCTATTTATTATAAAGGTGAGGACCTTAAGGAAATTCGCAATGAAAGGGTACCCGGTTTTGAGGAGATAGCCCTCATGGATCAAGATTTTAATATTAGTCCTGACCTAAATACGGATGATAATATTCTTCGTTACGCTCGAAAATTAAGTGCTAGCGCAGCCAAGAAATATATTTCTCGGGTTCATCGTGCATTTCACCTGCAATCCTTTAAAGATAAAAAAGTGCGGTACTTATCCGGTGGACAAAAACAGAGGGTTGCTTTAGCTTGTGCTTTGGTAGCCGATGCGCCTCTATTAGTTTTAGACGAACCCTTTAGTCAGCTCGATTATATTTTAAAACAAGAGCTCATCGCTTTTGTAGAACATGAAGCTCGCAATAAAACCTTGATCATTGTTGGACATGAGCCAAGCGATTTAATGGCCATTTGCGATCGCATGATCGCCATGAAGGCGGGGAAAATTATACAAGATTCGAGCGTCGATGAAATGTATCATTATCCCAAGAATGAATATGTTGCCCGCTTAAGCGGCTTGTGTAATGTGCTTAGTAAGGAAGCACAGGATCTTTTAGAAACTAAGGAAGCTTATTTACGTCCGTCACATTTTGCGCTAAGCCCAGGAAAAGAATGGATTTTAGAGAGAATTTACTTTTATGGCTATGGTAGGATGGGAACTTTTCGCTCTAGGCAGATGGGCGAGACCTTAGATATTCAGTTAGGGAATAACCAAAATTATGAAAGGGGTGATGCTTACGAACTGAGCATAAAAAAACCCCAACGCTAGGCTGGGGTTATTTATAGTCAGAACTTAGTATGTGTTATTTTTTAACTTTATCTACAATTGCTTTGAAAGCTTCTGGGTGGTTCATCGCTAAATCGGCTAAAACCTTACGGTTTAATTCGATTTCTTGAGCTTTTAATAATCCCATAAATGCAGAATACGAAAGACCATATTGTCTGGAACCCGCGTTGATACGCTGAATCCATAAAGCACGGAAATTTCTCTTCTTGTTACGACGGTCGCGGTAGCTGTAAAGAAGTCCTTTCTCTACGGCGTTTTTAGCAACGGTCCAAACGTTTTTTCTACGACCAAAGTATCCTTTGGCCATTTTCATCACCTTTTTACGGCGAGCTCTTGATGCTACTGAATTTACTGATCTTGGCATAATTTTTAATTTTTTGTGCAAGGCGCTGCAAACAATTCACAGTCTTGGATGCCTTACCCAGGGTTAATTAATAACTCTAAATTTAATTAGATGGTTAGCTGCTTTTTAATGCTAGCTTCGTCTGATTTATCTACTAAACCAGTGTGAGTAAGATTACGCTTTTGTTTGGTCGTCTTCTTGGTAAGAATGTGACTTTTAAAAGCATGCTTTCTCTTGATTTTACCGGTACCAGTAAGCTTGAAACGCTTCTTGGCACTGGATTTTGTTTTCATCTTTGGCATTACTCTTTCGCTTTATATACAGGTTCTGACTAATCTTATTTTTTAGCGGCAATCATCATAATCATGCGCTTGCCCTCTAATTTTGGTAAACTTTCAACTTTACCAAGGTCTTCTAAATCTTGGGCTAAACGAAGTAAAAGAATTTCTCCTTTATCTTTAAACACAATTGATCTTCCTTTAAAGAATACATAAGCTTTAAGCTTGGATCCTTCCTTTAGGAAGTTTTCCGCATGCTTGAGCTTAAACTCATAATCATGATCATCGGTGTTCGGACCAAAACGGATTTCTTTCACTACCGTTTTTTGTGCCTTCGCCGCTATCTCTTTTTGTTTTTTCTTCTGGTCGTATAAGAATTTCTTGTAATCGATAATCTTTGCTACAGGAGGATCGGCTTTATCGGTGATAACCACCAAGTCAAGTTCTTTTTCCTGAGCTAAACGTAAAGCTTCGCTAGTGCTATACACTGCGGGTTCAATTCCTTCACCCACTACCCTTAATTTCGGGTAATGAATCTTTTCATTAATCTTATGCTTATCTTCTTTGGGCTCCATTCTGGGGCCTCTTTTTCTGTGGTGAAATCTCTTAGCCAGAATTATACTATTTAGTTATACTTAAAAATCTTAATTTACTCAAATTCACCGATTTCAGCAGCTACTTCGGCATCAATATGCTTTATAAAATCAGCAATTGACATAGATCCTAAATCGCTACCTCCATGACGTCTTACCGAGAGTGTTTCATCTCCTTCTTCCTTTTCACCTACAATTAGCATGTAAGGAATTTTAGCCACTTCAGCATCTCGAATCTTACGTCCAGTTTTTTCTGCACGTTGGTCAACGAGGGCGCGAAGGTCGTAATTTTTAAGTAAACTAGAAACTTTATTCGCGTAATCAAGATACTTATCTGAAATTGGCAAGATTGCTATTTGTGTGGGCATGAGCCATAAAGGGAAATTTCCCGCACAATGCTCTAATAAAACCGCTACAAAACGCTCCATACTTCCAAAGGGGGCGCGGTGAATCATAACAGGGCGGTGGCTTTCGTTGTCGCTACCCTTATATTCTAATTCAAATCGTTCGGGTAAGTTATAGTCAACTTGAATGGTACCTAATTGCCATTGTCTTCCTAAGGCATCTTTCACCATAAAGTCAAGTTTGGGACCATAAAAGGCTGCTTCACCGTATTCAACCACATAATCGAGGCCTTTTTCTACCACAGCTTCCTTAATGGCATTCTCAGCTTTTTCCCAATTTTCATCGGAACCGATGTATTTACTGCGGTCTTCTTTATCGCGTAAAGATACCTGGGCGGTAAAGTTTTGGAAATCGAGGGTTTTAAAGATATAGAGTACTAAGTCTATTACTTTTTGAAACTCGGTTTTCAATTGATCGGGGGTACAGAAAATGTGCGCATCATCTTGGGTGAAACCACGCACACGGGTTAATCCGTGCAGTTCACCACTTTGCTCATAACGGTAAACTGTACCAAATTCTGCGTAGCGAATGGGTAAGTCGCGGTAGGAGCGTGGGCTACTTTTATAAATCTCGCAGTGATGCGGACAGTTCATGGGTTTTAATAAGTACTCCTCACTTTCGTCGGGAGTACGAATCGGTTGAAAGCTATCCTTACCATATTTTGCGTAATGGCCACTAGTAACATAAAGTTCCTTGTTGCCAATATGGGGAGTAATTACAGGAGAGTAACCAGCTGTACGCTGCGCTTTCTTTAAAAATTGTTCTAAACGCTCTCTTAATTCTGCGCCTTTGGGTAACCATAAAGGCAAACCCTGTCCTACTTTTTGAGAGAAGGTAAATAGTTCTAGTTCCTTACCTAATTTGCGGTGATCGCGGCGTTTCGCTTCTTCTAAAAGCTCTAAATACTCGGTTAAAAGAGCGGCTTTGGGAAAAGAAGTTCCATAAACGCGACTAAGCTGAGGATTCTTTTCATTACCTCGCCAGTAGGCGCCGGCAACGCTCATTATTTTTACCGCCTTTATAAAGCCAGTATTGGGAATATGTCCTCCACGACAAAGATCGGTGAAGTCGGCATGATCACAGAAGGTAATGGTACCGTCTTCTAGGTTTTCAATTAACTCCGTCTTAAACGGATTGCCTTTGTAAAAATCTAGCGCTTCCGCTTTGCTAATTGCACGTAGTTTGAATTCCGATTTTTGACGGGCATTTTCCAGCATAAGCTTTTCCACTTTAGAGAAGTCTGCTTCGCCAAATTCCTGTCCCTTAAAATCTACATCGTAATAAAAACCATTGTCGATGGCTGGACCAATGGTCAGTTGTATTCCTGGATAAAGCTGCTCTAAAGCTTGGGCTAGAAGGTGAGCGGAAGAGTGCCAAAAAGCAGTTTTGCCTTCAGGATTATCCCAAGTATATAATACTAAAGATCCATCTCCCGGAAGGGGATCATTTACCTCTACCGTTTTCTCGTTAAAGCTGGCAGATAGAACATTTCGGGCCAAGCCTTGGCTGATACTTTTCGCGACATCTAAAGCGGAACTGCCGTCCTCAACTTCCTTTATGCTGCCATCGGGTAAACTAATCTTAATCATTTGCTCTTTTTTGGGCCTGCAAAGATAAGAAGCCTCTATGTATTAGCGCCTCATTTAAGCGGGAGAGTATTTGTTTTTTAAATAGTCGCAAGAATCCTTTACCAAATTGAAAAGTACTTGCTCATCAATATCGGCTAAGGTTTTAATGTAAAGGCATGATTTGCCTGTTTTGTGCTTACCAATTTGCTTGAGATAGTCCTCATAATTGCCAAAGCCGGTCATTATATAAAGGCTCAGTTTACCTTTACGGGGAGAGAAGCCGCAGAGCATCCAGTCTAAGGCTCGTCCACTCTCGTAAACCAAGCGGTATTTCCCAAAGCCAATAATACTATCGCCCCACATTTTAGCCTTGGTTCCAGACGCTTTTTCAAAGAGAGTAATTAATTTTTTACAATCTGCTTTCTGAACATCCTCCTTTAGGGACTCCAAAAAAAGGAAAGGGTCCATTGTGTTTTCGCTTGTCTTGATTTCGGCCATAGAATTTTAACTTGAAAAGGGAATTTATTTTCAGAAAAGCAACAAACCATAAGTATCTATTCTTGTTGAATAATTATCTGCAGCAAAGTTTAGTGACAAGTTTAGGATATTTTAAATTAGCAGATATTTTTAGAATGACCAAAAAAGAGATTTTAGCGAAATACAATCAAATGAGTGCGCAAACTTTAATGCAAACTCTAGAAATTGAATATACTGACGTTGATCCCATCGAAGGAATGCTACAAGCTACCATGCCCGTTAATCCTCGTGTACATCAACCAATGGGACTTTTGCATGGCGGGGCCAATGCGGCTTTAGCGGAAAGCTTAGGTTCTGCGGCCAGTCTTTTATTTATTGATCCTGAAAAATCGGCAATACTAGGCATTGAGCTTTCTTGTAACCATTTACGGTCTAAAAAAGAAGGTATAGTTACCGGTACGGCGAGCATTCTGCACAAAGGACGCAGTACGCATTTGTGGGAGATTAAAATTTGTGATGAGGAAGGTCGGTTACTTTCGCATTGCAAGCTGACTAATATGATCATGCCCCTCCGAAAAGCGAATTAATGTCCAATTTTCCTTCTTCTTTTTTAGTGCTAAAAGAAGCACACGACCAACCGCAGTTTTACCAGGAGGTAGATGAGTCGGAGCTGGAGTTCCACTTTGTTGATTTTCAGCAAAAAAAGCCAATCCGATTGAAAGTTGAAGTAAGCGAGCCATCGCATTTTGAGCAATGGTTTTACCAAGATGCTCCTTCAATCCTGTCTTCTGATGCGTATTATAAGTCGCTGGCGCAATTGCTTACATATCTTGCGAAAGCAGAACAAAACAAAGTGGTTTTTAGTCGCGCACAGCTTTTCGATTTAGCCTTAAAACCTTTAGAATTATTCGAGAAACTTTGCGAAGCCTATCCTGCGGCAACTGTTTATTTATTTAGCCATCCCACTTGTGGCACATGGCTAGGCGCAAGCCCAGAAACGCTGTTAACTTTTAAAGGTCAAGCCTTGGAAACAGCCAGCTTAGCGGGAACTTTAGCCTATACTGATTCGGGCGATTTTGGTGAAAAAGAAAAGTTAGAGCAGGATATAGTTACCAATTATATAATGGAAACCTTAAACTCAGTTCCAGGGATTTCGAAGGTGGAGAAAAGTCCTAGAAAGACAATCCGAGCAGGTAATTTAAAGCACTTGTTTACGGCCATAAAGGGGCGAAGTATTGCACCGCTTCCGCTAGATACGCTCTTAGAGAAACTTCATCCTACCCCAGCAGTTGCGGGGAACCCTAAGAAAGAAGCCTTAGAATTAATTTCCTCCCTTGAACAATACGATCGTAGTTATTATACCGGTTATTTCGGCCTAAAAAATGAAAGGGAAGGTCATTTTTGGGTTAATTTGCGCTGCGCCCAATTAATTAGTGCTAAGCAGATTTGTCTTTATGCTGGTGGAGGAATAATTGCAGCGAGTGTGCCCGAATCAGAATGGAACGAAACAGAAAATAAAATGCAGACCATTCTAAATGTAATGCGATAAAATGCAAAAAACATCTTCTTTATATAATGCACGTTTATTAGCGTTCCTTTTAAATAAGCACGGCGTAAAAAATATCATCGTATCACCTGGTTCGCGCAATGCACCTTTAATTATAGCCTTGCGCGCTTATCGCTTTAATTTCTTTTCTATTCCCGATGAACGAGCTGCTGCATTTAGCGCTATTGGGATGGCTTTGGCGGATCGTAAACCTGCGGCAGTAATTTGTACGAGTGGATCTGCAGCAGCGAATTATTTACCAGCTGTCACGGAAGCTTATTACCAAAAGGTTCCCCTATTGGTGATAACTGCCGACCGTCCTAAGGAGTGGATCGGGCAAGGGCTGGGGCAAACGATACAGCAAGAGAATATTTTTGGGAGCCATGTACTATATGCGGCCAATTTTTTGCGAGAACCACAAGATGATTTAGGTCAACATTATAATCAACGCATTGCCAACGAGGCTTTAATTAAAGCATTCAAAGGCCCGGTGCACCTCAATGTGCCTTTCGATGAGCCGCTTTATGATACTATAGATTTTAATAAGGAGGAGTTTCGCTTTATTAGAGAACTAGGGGCTAGTCAAAATTTAAGTAATGCCGATTGGCAATTCTTAACTTCACCCTATTTGCAAGCCAAAAAAGTTTTGATTATCGCCGGTCAAGCACCGGTAGATGAAGCTTTAAAGCAAGTTCTTAAACCCCTGTTAGACAAACCGGGGCATTTACTTTTTACGGAAACACTGAGTAATCTTACTGACATTAAAGGTGTTCATTCCATTGATCGATTGATTAACACCATTAGTGATGAGCAAAAGGAGTTTCTGCAACCCGATCTAGTAATTAGTTTCGGCGGCGAAATTGTAAGTAAAATGTTGAAATCTTATTTGAAGGATTTTAAACCTAAAGCTCATTGGCATCTTAGCGAAAGCGATTCCTTAATCGATACCTTCCAAGCGCTTACGCTAAATTTAAAAACTAAGCCACTGGAATTTTTTAAGGTTTTAAATACCATAGATTATAATGGCGATTTAAGCTGGTCAAAAGAAATATTAAATTGGGATAGGGTTAAATTCAGTTTTCATCAAAAGTACTGGGAAAAGGCGCCTTACAGCGATTTCAAAGTATTCGGTCATATTTTACAGCACTTGCCCGAAAATAGCCTTTTCCATTGTGCCAACAGTGCTAGTATTCGCTACGCACAACTCTTTAATCAACGCAGTGATATTCTGCATTACGCAAATAGAGGAACGAGTGGAATAGACGGTTCTACTGCTACGGCCATTGGTCATGCCTTAAATAGCGATAAAAATGTTAGCCTAGTTACAGGCGATATAGCCTACCTCTACGATAGTGGTGCTTTCTGGAACGATAACTTACCTAAAAACCTTAAAATTATTGTTTTGAATAATGGTGGGGGTAATATTTTTCGGATTATAAAAGGACCCGAGAACAATGCAGATTTTGAACGATTTCAGGAAACTAAACATAAATTAAATCTTGCGGGAGTGGCTCAAACTTTTGGAATTAGCTATCAAGTGGTTAGTGCCGAAAAAGAAATTGAAACCGCTTTGGAAAATTTGTACTCTCAAGATAATTTAGCCATCCTTGAAATTCAGACGCCTTCCGAGGCCAGTCCGCAAGTTTTAAAAGAATACTTTCAATACCTAAAAAAATCGTTCTCATGATTTTTGAAAACATAAAAATCGACATTGATGATATTCCAAGGCTAGAGCCCGAGGACTTTGAGTCTTTACGAGAAGATTATTTGTACATGCGCATCAGCAGCAGGATATTGTTCCTACTATTTGCCTCAGGCATTGGGGCCCTTTTCAGCCTTTTCGCCAAACTCTATTTCGGCTATTGGTTGTTTCCAATTTTAGGCGCAGTTTTAATGGTAATTATATATGAACCTTTGGCATTTAAAGTGAAGGGATACCTATTACGCGAACATGATATATCCTACAAAACAGGCTTATTGTTCTTCCGACAAACTACGGTTCCTTTTAACCGCATTCAGCACTGCGAGTACAACCAAGGACTGCTGGGCCGTCTTTTCGATATTGCTTCCGTTAAGGTATTTACCGCAGGAGGAAATACGAGCGACCTAAGTGTAAGAGGTTTAAGTAAGGAAAGTGCTATTAAATTACGAGATCACATTACCAAGTTGAGTAGCGCCCATGAATAACTTGGAGCTTTCTAAGCCGCAACGTCAATCGATATTGGGGGTTGCGGTCATTTTTTTTAGTAATCTGCGTAAAGCGTTCAACTTTTTTTTGGCGGTAGTATTCGTTAATCTCGGTACAAAGTTTAGAATACTCAGTTTAGGATTAGAAGAATGGGCTTATATTTTATCGGCTGTATTCTTAGTAATCAGTTACTTGCAATTTTTGAAATTCACTTTTTATATCAAAGGGGATAACTTCGTAATTGAGAAAGGCGTTTTAAGTCAAGAAAAGATAAATGTGCCATTCGCCCGCATCCAAACGGTAAATACGCATCAAAATATTATTCAGCGGATTTTAGGGGTGGTTGGCCTTAAAATAGATACCGCGGGCAGTATTCAAAATGAAATTCAAATTCCAGCTTTAAGTAAGAAGCACGCCCAGCAATTACGGGAGTATTTAATGGAGCGTAAGTACGAATTAAAGGAGGAAGGCGAAGTTCTGGCTGAGGAAGAATCGTCGCAGGAATCTGCGGATAGTGCCTTAGGGAGTCTCAAAATTGATGCGAAACCGATTTTGGAGCTGAGTATAAAAGACCTATTACTGGTGGGTTTAACTCAAAATCATTTTCGTTCGGGCTTATTTCTATTCGCCATTGTAAACGGATATGTTTGGCAATTTGAAGATTTCCTATTAAAACCTTTCGAATCCTATTTAGAGGAAACGGCAGAAAGCTTTTTAGCGCAGTGGATTATTTTGCTGCCTGTTGCCGTGCTTCTTTTTTTGATTATTTCCGTTTTAGCCTCTTTAGCAGGAACGGCTTTAACACATTTTCAATTCAAGTTTTTCCTGGGGCAAGATGGCATGCGCATGAGTAGCGGCCTACTCTCTAAAAATACCTTTAATGTACCTTTTGGTAAGATTCAATATTTTAAATGGGAATCGAATCCTTTACGCGCCCTAATTGGTTTTTATACTTTAAGGATAAAGCAAGCCGGCACTGAGGCAATTAACGATAGAAAATTAATATCTATACCAGGCATCAAAGCAAAAAGCTTAATCAACGTTTTGGAAAGGCAATATCCCGACCGAAAGAAGTTTGCGTATCAATCTTTTCAAGTAAATAGTCTTCTGTTTATTCAGCTAGCTATTTGGTTGGGGGCTGTTCCTACACTAGCGGCTCTAGCGCTTAATTTCTTTGTTGCGGAAATAATTTGGCTTTACCCTTTGGTTTTCATCTATTTAGCCCTTGTGCTCTTTTTTAGTTATCGCTATTTTTTGGCCTACAAAGTAAAAGTCAATCCCGATTTTATTTTAATTAAGCGGGGTTGGGTATTTCCAACAACCTTATTGATTCCTAATTACAAATTGCAAAATATAAGCTTAAAGCAAAGTGTTTTTCAGAAGAGGAGGGCCGTAGCTAGTTTGCAGCTCTATACTGCGGCGGGAGGAGAAAGTGTTTCTCATTTGCCTTTCCATGAGGCCCTTGAGCTTTATAATTATTTACTCTACTGTATAGAGTCAAGTAAGCTAAAGTGGATGTAAGTCTTAGCTTATATTTGCAGTAAATTAATTGAATGTCCGATTTTAGGGTTTGGGTTAAAGCCGCTCGTTTACGCACTTTGCCATTAGCTTTTGCCAGTATTATTTTAGGTACTGCTCTTGCTGCTGCCGATGGTGAATTTAATGGTTTAAGCTTTTTTCTTGCTTTACTTACCACCTTGTTTTATCAGGTTCTTTCCAATTATGCCAACGACTATGGTGATGGGGTAAAAGGGACGGATGATAATAGAATAGGCGAGCAGCGCGCGATTGCCAGTGGGCTGATAAGTGCCGCAGCTATGAAGAAAGCGGTTATTCTCTTTTCGGTTTTATCTTTCCTCTCCGGCACTATTTTAAGCTTTTGGGCGAGTAGAGATGGCAATATTTTCATCGCTTACCTTTTCACGGCTTTAGGGGTTTTGGCAATAATTGCGGCCATTAAATACACAGTAGGCAAAAAAGCCTATGGTTATAGCGGCTTTGGCGATTTATTCGTATTAGTTTTCTTTGGTTGGGTTGGCGTTGGTGGTAGTTATTTTTTACAAACTTTAGTTTGGAGTTTTGATGTACTGCTTCCGGCCAGTAGTCTTGGCTTTTTGGCGATGGCAGTTTTGAACCTCAATAATATGCGCGATATAGAGAGCGACAAGCAGGCAGGAAAAAATACCTTGGCTTTAAAACTAGGCCTGGCAAAGGCCAAGATTTATCACACGCTTCTTCTTATTTTAGCTTTCGATTTTGCCTTTGTGTATAACCGTCTAAACCCTGGTTCTTTCTGGCAAAATTTGTATTTCGTTAGTATTCCTTTTTTGGTTATAAACCTCTTAAAAGTGCGCCAGGCTAATGAAGCAAAAGATTTCGAGCCTTTACTAAAACAAATGGCACTAACTACTTTGTTGTTCGCAATTACGTATGGTATAGGAAGAATTGTATGATTGCTTTTTGGAAAAAATACACGTTAAACTTTAAAAACCCTGCGGGAACCAGCAGAGGCGTATTAAATACCAAAGATTCGTATTTCATTTTTTTAGAGGAAAATGGCGCAAAAGGAATTGGTGAATGCGGAATTCTGCGAGGCCTTAGTGCTGATGATAGACCCGATTATGAAGCTAAACTAACCGAGCTTTGTCAAAGTTTAGAAACAGATCCTGATGGGCACTGGGAAGATTCTTTAATTGAGTGGCCCAGTATTAGAGCGGGCTTAGAAATGGCACGTTTAGATTTAGTCTCTGAAAATCATGTTCTTTTTCCAAGCGATTTTACCGATGGATTAGAGCGTCAATCTATTAATGGGTTAATTTGGATGGGGGATTTAGACTTTATGAAAAGTCAGATTCGCTCTAAAATTGAAGCAGGATTTTTAGTCCTTAAGATGAAAATCGGGGCGATAGGCCTGGAGCAAGAATTACAGGTTTTAAAAGATATACGTAAAGAATATAGCCCCGCTGAGCTTCAGCTAAGAGTAGATGCCAACGGTGCTTTTAGTCCAAAAGAAGCCTTAGGAGTTCTAGATCAATTGGATAAATTAAGAATTCACTCGATTGAGCAACCCATAAAAGCTGGACAAATAAAGGATATGGCTTATCTCTGCCAAAATTCTGCAATGCCTATAGCCTTAGACGAAGAGCTGATCGGTGTGTTTAAAGACGAAGATAAATTGAAACTTCTCGATGAGATTAAGCCGCGGTTCATCATTTTAAAACCTAGTTTTCTTGGTGGTTTTAAAGAGTCGGAGAAGTGGATCGATTTTGCGGAGGATCGTGGAATTGGATGGTGGGTTACTAGTGCTTTAGAAAGCAATTTAGGCCTGAGTGCCATCTCTCAATGGAATTACAATCTTTACGGACATCTCGCCTCTGGTTTAGGCACAGGCGGTTTATACACTAACAATTTTGAAAGCCCACTAGATATAGTACGCGGAACGATTGCCTACAAACCCGATGGGAATTGGAATATGTATGATTTCGATAAAAATTAGGGAAAAAAGAAAAGCGCCGCAGGGAAACGGCGCTTTCTAACTAAACAGGGTACTTTGGTTAGTAATAACCAATCTATAAGGAACTATACACATTATACGGCGGCGCTATTTAAAAGGTTGGGATGATATATAAAAAAAATCAAATAATATTTTAAGTCGTTGAAAATCAATACTAAAAATATCCGATCCCAAGCATATATTCAAGATATTTTGCGCCTGGAGGAGCGATGGTTTTCTAAGGATCCTAACTTTTTGGTTCAAACTTCAGGTAGTACTGGAAAACCTAAAACTATTTCCTTACGAAAGGAGTACATGAGAAACTCCGCTCGAGCAACGTTGAAATTTTTAAATATTGAAGAGGGCTCTCCGGCCTTGCTCTGTTTGCCTATTGATAAAATTGGCGGGATAATGATGTTTGTGCGCGCTGCGGAGGGCAATTTAGATTTAACCATTTTAGAACCAAGCAGCAAGCCTTTTGATCTCCTCGATACGAATGCGAATTTTGCACTAAGCGCCATGGTGCCTTTGCAAATTTCTCAGTCCTTAGCTCAATTGCATCAAGCAGGAAAGGTTATTGCAGGTGGCGGACCGCTTTCTCCGCGATTGATTCGTCAAATTATAGATACCAAAGCCCAGCTCTGGCATAGTTACGGTATGACCGAAACTATTTCTCATATCGCTCTACGGCAGATAAGTCCCGTGCTTGCTTCTGCTTTTAAATTATTGCCGGGCGTAACAATTAGTTTAAATGCACAGTCTTGCTTATCCATTAATGCGCCTGCAATTGGTGTCGAAAAATTAGAAACAAAAGATTTAGCGCAGCTTCTTGACGAGGATGAATTTCTATGGAAGGGACGCTTGGATAATGTAGTTTTAAGCGGCGGTCTTAAACTCTACCCAGAAGAATTAGAACAGAAAATAGATTTAAGCGAGAACTTTATTTTGGCTGGCCGAGATCATCCAAATTTAGGACAAGAATTACTGCTAATTATCGAATCAGATCACCCTTTGGATGAGCAGAGGAAAATGGCCGCACTCGCGAGATTAGATCGTTTAGAAAGGCCGAAAGAGATTATCTACTTAGGTAGTTTTATTTATACCAGCAACGGTAAGATTAAACGCCCTGAAACATTAAGCCAAGCTCTTGCGCTTCGACCAAATAAAGGCTAAGCTTAAGCCGGCTATAATATGCCAAATTCCCCACCAAGCCGTAAGCAGGGCCATTCCACCTAAACCTTCGAAAAAGGCGAAAATTATAACCAAGCCCAAACCAGAATTCTGAATACCCGTTTCAATCGAAATCGTACGTTTATCCCGTCTGCTTAAAGCGAAAATTTGCCCTAGGCCATAGCCAGAGCCAAGAGCAATGGCATTATGAAGAAGCACTAATAGCGCGACCACGTGGATGTACTTTAAAAATAAATCATAGTTTTTACTAAAAGCGATCAGCACAAAAGCAATAAAGATTAGAATACTGGCTACCTTAAAAAAAGGACTGATTTTTTTAGCGATTTGTTCTTGCCACTTACGGAATGCTAGACCGGCTAATAAAGGAAATAGTACAATAGTAAAAATGGTTTTGATTACCGCCCACTCATCTAAATTTATATCGGTAAGAAGCTCCATGGTTGGAGGGTAAAGGGAGGCGTAAAGTTTAAAGTTTAATGGAGTCATTATAAGGCTTGCAAAAGTTGCCAAAGTGGTAAGCCCTACAGAAAGTGCGGTATTCGATTTACTTAAGTGACTCATAAAGTTTGAGATATTACCCCCCGGGCAAGCAGCTACTAATATCATTCCCATGGCAATACTGGCCTGTGGCTGCCAAACTAAAATTAGGAGGTAAGTAAGAAAGGGGAGAACAATAAATTGAGATAAAAGTCCTACCAAGGCCGCTTTAGGGTTTTTTAAAAGAATCTTAAAGTCGTCAATATTAATGTCTAAAGCGATTCCAAACATGATCACCCCGAGGCAAATATTTAAAAGAATCAGAGAGTCTGGGCTAAAGTTTAGGCGCAGTGCATCTAATGTATTTGGCATCTTTAATTGATTGGTCCACCAAGATAAGTAGACTGAAAATTTCAGCCAACTAATTAGGCTTTTTTAGCAGATAGCGCTCTGCTTATTTCAAAAACGGCCGGACAAAGGCTGGCGTTTTTTTCAGTCAAGGCTAGGATTTGATGCATTTTGAAGCGATCGGTATGGGGATATTCGCGACAAGCTTTCGGACGAATGTCATAAACACTGCAGTAATTATCCGCTCCGAGAAAGGGGCAGGGTACACTTTTTAATACCATATCACCGTCTTCATCTAAACGCAGATACTGATCGCTGAACTGCGATGGTTTTAAACGAAAGTGTTTCGCTAAACGACTGGTATCGCTGGGGGTGAAAAGGGGGCCGGTAGTTTTACAACAATTAGCACATTTTAAACAATCAATTTTCTGAAAAGCCGCATCATGAGCTTTATGAAATACTTGATCAAGCTCTTTGGCTTTGAGGCGTTTTAAGTCTTTAAAGATCTTTTTGGTTTCACCTTTTTGCTGTTGCGCTTTCGCGCGAAATGCATCTAAATCGTACTGATCCATAGTTATTTCCCACGACCTTGTAAAACAATTATCACGGTGTAAATTAAAATCTTGATGTCGTTTAGAAGACTCATGTTTTCGATGTAAATAACATCAAATTTGAGACGTTCCACCATTTCTTCTACATTTTCGGCATAGCCAAATTTCACCATTCCCCAAGAGGTAATGCCGGGCTTAACTTTTTGTAAATGACGGTAGTGAGGAGCATACTTGCTAATCATTTCCATGTAAAATTTTCGCTCGGGTCTGGGGCCTACAATAGACATATCGCCCTTGAGTACATTAAAGAATTGAGGCAATTCATCAAGGCGATATTTTCGCATAATTCTGCCCCATGGTGTAATTCTATCGTCGTTCTCGCTACTTAATTGCGGTCCGTTCTCTTCGGCATTCACCACCATAGAGCGGAATTTGTACATCTTAAATTGCTTACCGTGAATTCCCACTCGATTTTGCACAAAGAAAATGGGTCCTTTGTCGCTAAATTTAGTGATCAGCATTACGGTAATTAACAGAGGAGAAAGGATAATGAAAACAAGAATGGAGGCGAAAATATCGAAAAGACGCTTTAAAACCATTTGCCAGCCTGGCATTAGCTGGTGGTTAATTTCTACCAAAGGAATGGAGCGCATTGACTCCATTCGCACTTTACCAGAAATGATATCGTAGGTATCGGGGATCATTTTGATTTTAACCGACGTGTCTTCGAGGTTATTCACAATTTCTTCCAAGCGGTGGTGTTCGGAAGATTCAATTGCAATTATAACTTCTTCCACTTCAAAGTTGGCAATGATTTGGGGTAATTCTAGGTGATTGCCAAGGTGCTCGAGATTTTTCTCAAGGAGAAAGCGGATATTATTGTCAACACTGGCAAAGCCTACAAAGTTATGACCTGTTTTACGGTTACTGCTCGATTCTAAACGCGCATATAAATCCGCCGCCTTTGCATTACTGCCGATCATTAAAGTGTTGAAGGCGATTTTACCACTGCGTGTGCGATAGGCGGTGCGGGTACTAATTAAAGATCGAAAGAGGGCGGTTATAAAAAAGTGTGCTCCGAAATAAACCAAAAAGCCACGGTAATAGTCGGTATAGTTAGAAACACTATCGTCGAGAATTAAGGCGAAGAAAATAAAAATACTACCTAAAAAGCTTGTATTGAAAGTGTAAAAAAGGTCCTTTAAACGTGAGCGACGGTAAATGTCACGGTAAAAGTCGGTAATTATATAAACCATTAACCAAAAGAAAGGAATCGCTACTAAGCCGATGTAGTAATTGGGAGTGAACTCAAAATTTGTAAGGCCAAATATTTCCGATTCGACTACTAATTTGCGGAAGACAAACAGAGTAGTGTAGGATAAAACAGCTGCAATTACATCCCAAAACTGATACTTAAAGACTTGTAAACGAGCATTCTTCATTTATTCGTAAATCAGTTTGATATTATCCAAATAAATTCTAGCCTCAGCAACATCAGAAGGTTTTCTGGCCGTTATCAGAACTTTATATCCGCTCGCTCCCGGAAAAGCCTGAAATTCGGTAATCAGATTTATATAAATTTTATTCCATTCTTCTTTTGGGAACACTACAGTGGTAACATCTTGCGCATCTCCCGAAGGGAAATCAGCGATAAGCCCAAAGCCAACATTTACATTGGTTTTGTAACTCACTTCTAGATAAATGTTTTGTGCTCCACGAGTTAAATTATAGGCCACCACGGATGAAAGTTCCACAAAAGGATTATTGTCATCGAGAATTATTAGACCAGAATTGCTATTGGGCTCGGGCGTAGTAGTACCAAAGGGTGTAAAGGTGAAAATACTATCAGGATCATTTGTTTTAAAAATCCCTGTATCGCTAAACAAAGTACTTTCGAAGTTCAAACCAGGATCGTCGAAATCTTCTACCACCACCAAGTTGAAATTATCACGGTAAGTAACGGTTAGCTGCTCATCGGTTAAAACAATAGTATCCAGTTTCCCTGGTGTATTGGGATTATTTACCTCTAGATATATGGGGGTAAAGGCATCGTTAATGGATCGAAATGAAGCAATACCATTGGTATTTATCCCGGCAAAGAGTATCAAGTCATTAGTACCTTCCTCTAAAATAACGGGAATGGTAGCGGGCATTTCGTAGGCCCCTACGGGTTCCTGATTAGCAAAAACGTAAACTGTAGTAATGCTCTGATGTGCACTGCCTTCTTCGGTATAATCCGTTTCTAGGTGAATGGCATCTATTTGTAAGTAGACAGGCTTTTTGGCCTCATCTTGATCGCAGGCAGCAATAGCAAACAGTGCTCCAATGGAGGCAAAAGTGAATAGTCTTTTAAACATCTACCTTTCTAGGTAATTTGGTTGTGGTTCAAATCGATTTTTTGCAAGATTTCATGCGCTACCTGCAGGGCTTTGTAACCGTCTTCTAAGCTAACGCTCACATCTACCTTTTTATTGATTGCGTCGGCAAAAGAACGCAATTCTTCTTGAATCGCATTGCTGGCTTTACTTTCCGGCTTTTCAAAATAGATTTGACGCTTTTCGCCGTCGTTCAATTCCATAATCATAGCGTAAGGGTCCGCCTCATCTACATCCTTTTTCATGCGGATCACTTCACTTTCTTTGGTAAGGAAGTCGATACTGATGTAGGCGTCCCTTTGAAAGATTCTTGTTTTACGCATGTTCTTTAAGGAAATGCGACTAGCGGTTAAGTTGGCCACTGCGCCATTATCGAATTCTATGCGTGCATTAGCGATATCGGGACTATTGCTTAAAACGGCTACACCACTGGCATGAATCTTTTTTACGGGAGATTTAATGGTGCCCAAAACAATGTCTATATCGTGAATCATTAAATCTAAAACAACGGGAACATCGGTGCCACGCGGATTAAATTCGGCTAATCGGTGTGTTTCAATAAATAGCGGATTGTTGATGGAATCTTTAACCGCAAGGAAAGCAGGATTGAAACGTTCTACATGGCCAACTTGGGCTTTAACACCCGCTTCTTCACACAGTTTAATCAAGTTTTTAGCTTGTTCCGGTGTTTCCGTAATGGGCTTTTCAATAAAAAAGTGTTTTACTTTTCGGGCTGCTAGTACGGCAAGCTCGAAGTGGTTTAGCGTTGGGGTAACGATATCGACCACATCAACTGCCTCAATTAAAGCTTCAACCGAAGCAAAGGCGGTGATATTTAATTCTTTGGCAATCTCTGCGGCCACCTTTTCTCGTGGGTCGAAAAAACCTACTAATTGATAATGTGATGGAAGATTGAGGATACAGCGCAGGTGAATTTTACCTAAATGCCCTGCTCCTAAAACGCCGATTTTTAACATGCTAAAATTTTGTGCGGTAAAAATACTATATCAAGCGGGTAGAGTAGCGGTTTTTAATCAATAAGTGTTCACAAAAAACTGTTTATTTTCTTTAAAACTTCTGGTGGCGATTCGGGCAAATATTAGCAAATTCGCCATGTGAATGATTTGCCCCGCCATAGAGGAATGCGCAATAAGCTGGTAAAGTTGCTTATCGAAAAAGGAATTCGTGATCGCTTGGTTTTGAAAGCGATTGGAACGGTGCCTCGTCATCTGTTTTTAGATAGTAGTTTTGAAGACTTTGCCTACCAAGATCGAGCCTTTCCAATTGGGGCCGATCAAACTATTTCCCATCCCTATACGGTTGCCTTTCAGAGTGAAAAAATGCGACTTAAAGAAGGTGATAAGGTACTAGAAGTTGGCACTGGCTCGGGTTATCAAGCAGCCGTTCTAGTAGCCATGGGTATTAAAGTTTATTCTATTGAAAGGCAGAAAGAACTCTTCGATTTCAGCAAAATGATGCTTAGCAAGATGGATTACAAGCTAAATCAGGTATTTGGTGATGGTTATATTGGTTGGCCTCAGTACGCTCCTTTTGATGGTATTATTGTTACAGCGGGCGCCCCTTATATTCCCAAACCACTATTAGCACAGCTTAAAATTGGGGCGCGTTTAGTAATTCCTGTAGGCGATAAAGAGCAACGTATGAAAGTAATCACTCGCAATAGTGAGGATGACTTTTCAGTAGAAGACCACGGCGATTTTCGCTTTGTGCCAATGCTACAAAAGCGGAATTCTTAAAAATCTTCTAAAATCGGTGGGCCGAAAAAGCCTAATCCTCTGCCATTATAAAAAAGTTCGTAACGGAAGGTTACTATACTTTGCATACCCTTATAAGAATATAAAAAGCGCATTTCGGCTTGGTAGGTGTTTTTAAAGTCGGCTTTCGCCTGATAGGCAGAAGAAAGATATTCGGCCTGTGCGCCATCGTGAGCTTCTAAATAATAGCGGTCTAATAATAGTCCCAATCTTTTATGGAAGAGCTCGTATTCTAAACTGTATTTAGCTTCAATCTCGTATTTGTATTCTTCCTTTTCACTTTCGGGCCAGTCTTGCTGATCGGCCATTTCGCGATAGGTTTTAATACGGATATATTCTAAGCGCGGTAATTCATTGGTATCGGTAATTAAGCTTAATAGGTTTTGCGCTATTTTTTCAAAGTCTTCATCGCTTTGGGCTTTGAGGCCTGGGAAGCTGAGAAAGACTAAGGCGATTACGATTAATTTTCTCATGAATTATCCCCGTCAAAAAGGTTTCCAATACCCCCTAAAATACTGCCTTCACCTTTGCTGTTGCCATTCATTTTTGGTGCGGCAGAAATCACTCGATCGGCCAAACGACTAAAAGGAAGTGATTGAATAAATACCTTGCCCGGTCCGCGTAAGCGCGCAAAGAAGACGCCTTCACCTCCAAAAATAGTGTTGCGTAAACCGCCCACAAATTGAATATCATAATCAACATTCGGTTCGAAGCCTACCAAGCAGCCGGTGTCTACTTTAAGTTCTTCGCCACTTTTTAAATCCTTTTCGATGATACTGCCACCAGCATGTAAAAAGGCCAAACCGTCGCCCTCTAGTTTTTGCATTATAAAGCCTTCGCCGCCAAAAAGACCAACGCCAATTCGCTTTTTAAATTCAATGCTAACGCTTACGCCTTTGGCTGCGCATAAAAAAGCATCTTTTTGACAAATAATTTTTCCACCAAAGACTTTAAGGTCTACCGGAATTATTTTTCCAGGATAGGGTGAAGCGAAATAAACTTTACGTTTCACGGTATCTTCGTTGGAGAAAGCGGTCATAAATAACCCTTCTCCCGTAAGGGCGCGCTTACCTGCATTCCATACTTTCCCAAAAAAGCTTTCATTTTCACGACTACCATCCCCCAAAAGAGTCTGCATGCGTATACCACTTTCCATCATCATAAAACTTCCAGGCTCTGCAATGGTTGTTTCTTGCGGATCAAGCTCTATTTCAACGGCTTGCATTTCTTCGCCAATTAGACGGTAATCGATTTCGTGTGCGGGCATTGTAAAATGTTTTCACAAATATAAATAATGAAGGGAGCTACAAACATTGCGGGACCAAATCCTTCACTTAATTTTTAAAAGTGATTCTTATTTTTTCGCATCTGCCGACGAGCGGTAAAATACTAAGCTTACTTTTGCAAAATGGATGAAAAGACACGGTTGTTAGTGGATAAAGGGCAAATGTTGCCTTTAATGGAGGAGTTTTACACCATTCAAGGAGAGGGCTTTCATATGGGAAAGGCAGCCTATTTTATTCGCATTGGTGGCTGCGATGTGGGTTGCCATTGGTGCGACGTAAAGGAAAGTTGGAATGCCAATTTGCATCCTCCCACTGCCGTAGATGCGATCGTAGAGCATAGCATGCCTTATAGTAATACGGTGGTTGTTACTGGTGGTGAGCCACTTACCTGGAATATGGAACCTTTAACCACGAAACTTACCGAGGCGGGAAAAATTATTCATATTGAAACTTCTGGCGCTTATCCACTCAGTGGTAGATGGGATTGGATTTGTTTAAGTCCTAAAAAGACGAAAGCTCCCTTGGCCGAGTTTTACCCTCATGCAGATGAGCTAAAAGTGATTATTTTTAATAACCACGATTTTAAGTGGGCAGAAGAACACGCCGCTAAGGTGGGCGATAAATGCAAGTTATTTTTACAACCAGAGTGGAGTAAGAGGGAGCAAATGATGCCCAAAATAGCTGACTATGTAATGGCCAATCCGCAATGGCAGATTAGTATACAGAGCCATAAGTACATGGGGCTGCCCTAGTCAAAGAAATTTTTTAAATTCCCTCTAAATTTAAAAAATGCCGAACTTGAAAATCTTCGCCACCTTTGTTTTTTTAGTTGTTTCCACTGCTTTATTAGGCCAGTCTTGGGATTTCACCGCACCAGATTATAAGGCCATAGAAAAAGCGGTGGCTGATGAGCAAGGTGATTTTTATTATCCCAATTTAAATGCACGCTTTAATGATGCCGATTCTAGCTTAAGTTTAGAAGAGCTAAGGCATATTTACTACGGTTACATTTATGAAAGCGCGTATAGTCCCTATTCTCATTCTAAATATAAGTCTAGTATTAGAGAATTACTTGGAAAGGACAGCTTGACTCAGGTCGATTATGAAACTTTAAATTCCTATTGCGATAGCTCCCTAGCCGATTTCCCCTTCGATTTAGATGCGATGAGTTATAAAATTTGGGCGCTGAAGAATCTTTCTGATTCTTTGGCCTATGAGCAGATTTTATGGAAACACAATAGTATTGTGGATGTGTTAATTAGCTCAGGTGATGGAATTTCTCCCGAAAGAGCTTTT
The DNA here is from genome assembly GCA_963977415.1 of uncultured Schleiferiaceae bacterium. Classification (GTDB taxonomy): domain Bacteria; phylum Bacteroidota; class Bacteroidia; order Flavobacteriales; family Schleiferiaceae; genus Croceimicrobium. The sequence continues at coordinate 56,789 of CAXBOS010000002.1, forward strand.
TACGTTATCAACACTAGTCATGAGTACTATTTGCTGGGTGTTTTTGGCTTTAAGTTCGGCAATCAACAATCATTAATTGGAGAATGCGATTTATTGGACTTAGCTGAGAATGAATATGAAATTGACGGACTCTACTTTAATGTTAGTGCCTGCCTTAATCACTTAAACACGATGTTTGATGATTAGCTCAATTGCTTATAAATGGGACACTCTTTTACATGTGCTCCGGGTAGATAGCCCGTACTCATAAGAAATTCGCCCGTTATTTCGCCGCCTGTAAATTTGAAAGTCTTTTTAAAGAGTTTTACCCAATCTGCCTTTTCAGTAAAGGTTTGATGATCTAGCCATTTTTTGAAACTCCCAAACTCTACCTGAAGTTTGGCAACTTGCTGGGCGTTAAATATGGCGGCTTTTATCTTTAGTTTATTGCGGATAATACTAGCATCGGAAAGAAGCCGGTTAATATCCCCTTCGCGGTAAGCAGCAATTTTAGCGATGGAAAAACCATCATAGGCCCGACGGAAATTATTCTGCTTTTTTAAAATGGTATCCCAACTTAAGCCAGCTTGATTAATTTCTAAAATTAAGCGTCCAAAGAGCTCGTCATCATCTTCAATAGGAAAACCATACTGCGTATCATGATAGAGGCGGTGCACATGGCCCGCCTCTAAATCTTTTACAAAATAACAGTAAGAGCCTGGGCTCAAATTATTGTTGTTATCCATTCATGCTGGCCAAAAATTCGGCATTATCTTTAGTTCTGCTGATGCGATCGAATAGGAATTCCATGGCTTCTACCGAGTTCATGTCTGATAAATGTCTTCTTAAGATATACATTCTTTGCAAGGTATCTCTGTCCAATAAAAGATCTTCTTTTCGAGTACCAGAACTAATTAGGTCTATGGCTGGCCAAATACGACGGTTGGCAATTTTACGATCCAATTGCATTTCCATATTACCAGTTCCTTTAAATTCTTCGAAGATTACTTCGTCCATTTTAGAACCTGTATCAATTAAGGCTGTCGCCAAGATGGTTAAAGAACCACCATTTTCTATTTTACGAGCAGCTCCAAAAAAGCGCTTGGGTTTATGCAATGCATTGGCATCTACACCACCCGAAAGTACTTTACCTGAGGCCGGCGATACGGTGTTATAAGCTCGGGCTAAACGAGTAATAGAGTCGAGGAGGATGACTACATCATGACCACATTCGGTCATTCGCTTGGCTTTTTCCAAAACAATATTAGCCACCTTTACGTGTCTTTCTGCAGGCTCATCGAAAGTAGAAGCTACCACTTCGGCATTAACGCTACGGGCCATGTCTGTTACTTCTTCCGGTCTTTCATCAATTAAAAGAATTATTAAATAAGCCTCGGGATGATTTGCAGCAATGGCATTAGCTACCTCTTTTAGTAAAGTAGTTTTACCCGTTTTTGGTTGGGCAACGATTAATCCACGCTGGCCTTTACCGATAGGAGAGAAGAGGTCAATAATTCGGGTGGATAAAGTACCACGACGGTTTGTGATATTAAATTTCTCTTCCGGGAACAGTGGAGTTAAATGTTCAAATGCAACACGATCTCTAATCCAATCTGGTTTACGACCATTAATGCTTTCTACTTTAACTAGTGGAAAATATTTTTCACCTTCTTTCGGAGGTCTAATCTGACCTTTCACTGTGTCACCCGTGCGCAAGCCAAAAAGCTTTACTTGGTTTTGTGACACATAAATATCGTCAGGGGAGTTTAAATAATTGAAATCGCTTGAGCGCAAGAAACCATAACCATCGGGCATCATTTCTAATACACCTTCACTTACTACAATACCATCAAAGTCATATTCGCGATGGCGATTGCGTTGATTATTGTTTTGTCTAGGATTGGTATTTTGCCTTGACTCTTGGCCGCGGTTAGAATCATTACGATTGTTATCCGAGCGATTGTCTGAGCGCTCATCTTTTCTGTCTTCCTTTCGATCATCGTTACGATCATCCTTCCTTTCGTCTTTGCGAGCTTCCGGGCGGGTATCGTTTTTACGATTATCATTTTTATTAGGACGACTATCACGAGGGTTATCGTTTCTACGTTCCTTGATAATCGGTTTTGCATTATTTTCAGTCCCCTCTTTAGTCGTATCTTCTTTAAGGTCGGGGTTTGTGCGTTTGTTGGGGAGCTTATCGTTCTGTCTCTCTCCGCGAGGAGGACGAGAGTCGGTATTTTTCGCACGTGGATCTCTGCGTTGGTCACTAGCCACTTTAGGATTTTCAGTGCTAGCTTCTTTGTTTAGTTCAGGATTTTTCTTCCTTAGTATGGGCTTGGCTGAAACAACTTTTTCTTTTAATTCTGGAGCCACTTCGGCTTCGGTAGGCTTGTCGTCCGGTACAGGCGTAAACTTTATGTCTTTAACAGCCTCAGGGTTGATGGCTTGTTTATCTAAAATCGCATAGATAAGCTCTAATTTCTTGATAGTGCGGAATTTACTAATGCGGGCGGCTTCTCCAATTTGTCTAAGCTCGGGCAGCTTTAAAGCCTTTAACTGATTAATGTCGTACATGGGAATACAAAAAGATAATTTTGCTTGATCTTTCTAAAAAGATGAAATAAAAGATGGTGATTGTGCTAAGGCTTATCCTAAACTAGGATAATTTTACAATTCGTTTTCCTTAACAAGGTGCACAATATTACAAAGAATTCTATTAAGCCTAAGCTTATCCCACAATTTTTAGCAATTTTGTCGAAAATTTTAAAATGATTCAAAGAATTCAGACGCTATATTTTGGGGCCTCCGGTTTAATAATGGGCCTTCTTTCTTTTTTTGTGAGCTTTTTTCAAAGCGAGACGGGGCGTAAGACTTTGGTGGATTATCCTATTTTCTTGACCCTCTTTATTTTAAGTGCTATTTTAAGTTTTGTCGCTCTTTTTATGTTTAAAAAGCGTCAGCTGCAAGTGGTGTTGGGTCGACTAAATATTATTCTACTTTTTATCGTAATTGGATTTCTTTTTTACTTCTGGTACGAGAATTTCGGCACAGATCCTAAAGCTTTAGGCATCGGTATTTTCCTTCCAATACTAAGTGTGGTTTTGATTTCTTTAGCCAACCGCGGAGTTATGCAAGATGAAATGATGATTAGAGCGGCCGACCGCTTGCGTTAGTTTTTAGGCCAGCGTTCGAGTTCCACAACTTCTAAATCACTTAGCTTTCCCTTTTCAATTTTAAAGCGGAGCAAGGTTCTTATTTGGTGCAGGCCTTGTTTTCCTATCGCGCCAGGGTTCATATGGAGTAAGCCCAAATCCTTGTCTGGCATCACTTTTAGGATATGGCTATGACCACAGATATAAAGATCGGGTTTGAATTCGCGAAGTTTTTCTTTAATGCCACGATGATATCTGCCGGGATAACCACCAATATGAGTCATCCAAACTTTATAATTTTCAACTTCGAAAGCTAGTACTTCGGGCCATTCTCGCCGTAAGCTGGGGTCGTCAATATTTCCGAAAACGGCTCTAACTTTAGCCACCTTAGCGAGTTGATCACATACTCTAGGGCTACCGATATCACCCGCATGCCAAATTTCATCGCTTCCTGCGCATAACTTTAAAACTTGCTCATCCATATAAGAATGACTATCGCTTAATAGAGTAATCTTCATGTATCTTCTTCTAGCTTTTAAATACCTTTGCCGCAAAGAAAGTCCTTTTGCGCTATTTCCTAAAACTTGCTTATCTCGGCACCCATTTTCACGGTTGGCAAATTCAGCCTAATGGATACACGGTGCAAGAACATCTTAACAAGCAATTATCACTTTTGTTAAGAAAGGATATTAATGTTACTGCAGCTGGTCGGACCGACACGGGAGTGCACGCTAAAGAGATGTTTGCTCATTTCGATTGGGATGAAAGGATTGAAGACACTTCTGCCTTAATGCAAAACTTAAACAAGTTGCTGGCGCCAGATGTGGTTATTAAGGACATGTTTGAGGTAAAACCCCACATCCACGCACGTTTTGATGCCATAGAACGCTCTTATGAGTATCGAATAAACAGGCAAAGAAGTCCATTTAATCATAACTTAGCAGCTAATATTTTTTACCCCCTAAATTTAGAGGCGATGCAAGGGGCGGCTAATTTACTGATGGGTAAAAGGGATTTTAGTTCCTTTTCGAAATCAAGAACGCAAACCAAAACAAATATCTGCGACATTCGCCAAGCTTATTGGGAAGACCGCGGGGCAGAGTGGGTTTTTCATATTAGTGCAGATCGCTTTTTACGAAATATGGTTAGAGCGATTGTGGGCAGTTTGCTAGAAGTAGGTAAAGGAAGAATGTCTTTAGAGGACTTTCAGAAAATGATAGAAGCGCAAGACCGAAAACAAGCAGGACAATCTGTTCCAGCGCAAGGATTATACTTAATTAGGGTTGTTTACCCTGAAGATATTTTTATATAAATGGCAGAAGGAGTTAGTGGTAAAGCTTTCGATTTAAAGCTTTTAGCAAAAATTTTAACCTATGTAAAGCCTTATCGCTTTGTTTATTACGGTTCTTTCGTTCTGACGCTATTACTCAGTGCCCTGTCTACCGCCAGGCCTATTTTAATTCAGTACAGCATCGATAATTTTATCCTCGTACCTAATGCGGATATGTTATTCAACTTTACCCTAATTTTAGGTGTCCTTTTGGTTTTAGAGGCCTTAATTCAGTTCCTATTTATTTTTGGAGCAAACTTTTTAGGTCAAAGTATTATCCGTGATTTACGCATTCAGCTTTACCAGCACATTCTGTCTTTCAAACTGAAGTATTTCGATCAAACGCCAATAGGTACCCTGGTAACGAGAGCGGTTTCCGATATAGAAACCATAGCGGATATTTTTGCTTCGGGCATTCTGGTTATTTTTGGTGACCTGCTAAAAATTGTGGTAATGGTTCTTGCGATGTTTTATTTTTTCGACTATCGCTTGGTGCTTATATCTCTTTCTGTTGTGCCCGTTTTATACTATGCTACACGCTTATTTCAACTTAAAATAAAGGCATCATTTCAAGATGTTAGAACGCAAGTGGCCACGCTTAATGCTTTTGTACAAGAACATATTAGTGGTATGAATGTGGTTCAGATCTTTAATCGTGAAGCCTCAGAAATGAAAAGCTTTAAAAAGAATAACGATTTGCACCGCGAGGCACACATTCGCTCTATTTGGTATTTTTCAATCTTTTTGCCCGTAATAGAAATAATGAGCGCCATAAGTATTGGCCTTGTTGTGTGGTATGGTGGTTTGCAAGCAGCCGGGGTAAGTGAAAAATATTCGCTGCAAATTTGGATGCATAATTTCTTTAACTGGGCCGGTGATGCTCCCAGTAGAGATATCACGTTGGGTGAAATAACCGCCATTATAATTTTTGTAAACATGCTATTTCGTCCTTTGCGCCAGCTAGCTGATCGCTTCAATACTTTGCAAATGGGCATGGTAAGTAGCGAAAGAGTTTTTAAGGTATTAGACACTAAAGATAGAATAGAGGATAAAGGGGAAGAGGAGCTTTCGGATGTAAAAGGGGAAATAGAATTTAGAAATGTAACCTTCGGGTATTTACCAGATGAGCCAATTATTAAAAATGTGAGTTTTAGGGCGGCTCCAGGCGAAACCCTTGCGATAGTAGGAGCAACAGGAGCCGGTAAGTCAACTTTGATAAACCTGTTGGGCCGTTTTTATGAAATCTGGGAAGGTGAAATACTACTCGATGGGGTGGATATCCGGAAAATTAAATTGGGTAACCTAAGAGAGAATATAGCTGTGGTGCTCCAAGATGTGTTTTTATTTAGTGATTCCATTAAAAACAACATTACCCTAAATAAGGATATCAGTCACGAAGAAGTGGCGGAAGCCGCCGCATTTATTGGGGTAAACGATTTTATTGAATCTCTGCCAGATCAGTATAGTTACAATGTGCAGGAAAGGGGTAATATGCTTTCCGTGGGCCAAAGACAATTACTTTCCTTCTTAAGGGCCTATGTTTCCAATCCCTCAGTTTTGGTTTTAGATGAAGCGACCAGCTCTATTGACACCCAAAGTGAGCAATTGATTCAAAAAGCTATCGAAAAGATTACCGAAGGTCGCACTTCAGTAGTTATTGCCCATAGGTTAGCGACCATTAAAAAGGCGAATAAAATTATAGTTATGGATCACGGTGAAGTGGTGGAAGAGGGCACCCACGATGAACTTTTAGCTAAAGGTGGATTTTATACTAGACTTTATACTATGCAATTTTCTCAGGTATAAATTGAACATTTAAGATGAGTAATGCACAATCACATAGTGCCCGCAATTGGGTTTTTTGGTTTCACCTATTAATTACTCTATTGGCTTGGCTTGGGCCATTTTTATTTTCTTGGTACCTAATGGTTACTGCTTACCTATTAGTTGTAATTCAATTTATCCTTTTCAATAGATGCTTGTTAAATGCCAAGCACGATTTAGATGTTAGCGACGATACTACCTTTTATTCGCATCTACTGGAAAGTGCAGGTTTTAAGCCAAATAGAACGAAGCTGAAAAATTTTGTAAGAAAATATCTTTATGTCTTATTGTCTCTAGTAACTCTAATTTGGCAATTGCTTTTAGGTTTTGAAGCACTCCTTTTTTAGTTATACCAAAAGATAAAGGCCAAACTACTTACGGAGATAAAAATCCATAGGCTCAATCCTAAAATTAAGGAAGGCAATCCGGCTTTCTTGATTTTTTCAACGGAAAGTCCAGCCCCTACTAAAAACAATGTGGCGGTAAGAATTCGTCGCGAAACTTGGCTAATGCCCTCACTGATTTCCTTTGGGAAACCCAGATAGGAGTTAATAATAATTGCGGCAATAAAGAGTAGAATAAAATAAGGAAACTTAATTTTCCCTTCGCTTTTAAAGATTCTGGCAGTAATTAGTGCTAAAGGAATAATCCATAAGGCTCTCGCGAGCTTTACGGTAGTGGCAATTTCTAAGGCTTCTTCACCGTAGGCAGCAGCAGCTCCCACAACAGAGCTTGTATCATGTATGGCAATGGCTGCCCATAAGCCAAATTGTCCCTGACTGAGATTAAGAGCTTCACCAATAAAAGGGAAGATTATCAAGGCCACAGAGTTTAATAAAAAAACGGTACCCATAGCCATGCTTATATCGCGTTCATTAGCTTTTATAATTGGAGCGATAGCAGCAATAGCACTACCTCCACAAATGGCGGTACCAGAAGAGAGTAAATAACTAGAACGGCTATTTAATTTTAAGGCCTTCCCTAGAAGCCAGCCTAATAAGAGAGTAGTGCTAATACTTACTACTGTTATTAAAAATCCATCTGCCCCAGCACCAATAGCCTTTTCGGCTGAAAGGCCAAAACCCAAACCAACTACTGCTGATTTTAAAGTCCAATTTACGGCCTCCTTGTTTTGTTTAGCGTAGGGGTTAGCTAAGAAATGACTGAACAAAAAGCCTAATAGCAAGGCAACTGGGGGATTAATCCAGGGGCTAAGACTTAGGGCAATTAAAATCCAAAAAATTACTTTTAATAGTAGGGCTGACTGTTTGAACAAGACTATTTTTTTTGCAAAGATAGGTTCTAGCCATAGCAATTTGGTGACGCATGCTACCGATTATAGATATCACTTCCCTGAATGGATAAATCGAATTTTAATTAATAAAACTAAAGGCTATGGCAATAACCAATGCCTAAGCGAATCATGAGGTCGGGGGCGGCTCCTGTGCCAGCAATGCCATCCACTGCATCACTTAAAGCCATTCTTCCTCCCATAAAAAGGTCGATGCAGTTACGCGGATTAATGCGGATTTTAACTCCCCCTAACAAATCTCCGTAAGGGAAAAGAATTAAGCCCTCAAACACGGTAAAAGCAGAGTTGATATTGTGGCTTTCAATTATTTCGTTAGTATGTGCACTTATACCTGCATAGCCAGACATATAGAAGCGATAAGGATGATACATGGAGGGTCTTTTGTCCTTTTGGAAAAGATAAAGAGTTAGCCCTCCACCCAAATTGTATTGACTTGCTTTGGTGTGATTAAAACTGATTTCAGAGCCTGCCTGAGTATAGTCTATATTGATTTGATAAAAACTGATTTCACCATTGATTTCCAAGTTTCTCAAGAAAAAAGGCGCGGCCATTCGTAGGTTAAGTCCGAGGCCAAAATCATCACCAATTCTTGATCCACCCGTTGTTTCACCTAAAACACTAAGGGCAGTTCCATGAAAGGTTACGCTGGAATTCTGAGCCTTAGAAGTCTTGGCTAAAAAAATGATTAGTAAAACGACAAGTACCCTCATTAAGCTTTGATAAACTAAATTTCCCCTCCTGTTTGAGCCGGTTCAAATTTATCAAAATTTATTTCGATACAACAAATTAGGTTGTAAATAATTGATAATAAGTATTCAAGGGATTCTAACTTTTTATTTAGGATAGCCTTTTTACCTGAATATCAAAAGCTGAAGTAATGAAGGGCTATTTTAAGTTATAAGATATTCCAAAACGGACAATACCCATAATATCGGGAGAATCTGTGGCTCCAATAAGGCCATCAACCTCATCAGAAAGAGTAGTTCTAATGGCGGCATTAAAGTTTACCGACCAAGTGGGGTTAACTCTAACATTTAAACCACCGCCTAATTCACCGAAGGGTAATACAAAAGTGCCTTGCAGGTTGGGAAAGTTAAAGTTCTCGCTAAAATTCAGACTATTATTTTGTACCAATAGTCCTGCTAAAACAGAAACATAGGTACGAAAAGGTTGGTACAAGCTTACTAACTCGGTACTTTTATTCAAATAGATATTTAAACCAATACCTGCAGAAGTTTGGGTACAAGTTCCCTCCATGACCCCGATGTTTTGAGGGTTGCTTTGTTCTATGTAATCTAAACGGAGGTTATAATACTCCAATTTGGAAATAAACTCGATTTTATTTTTGTAGAGGGGAGCGTTATAGCCAATACCAGAGCCTATTGCCATATCATCACTTAGTAAAGCGCCACCAGAAGCTTCACCTTGTACGACCATAATTCCGGCAAAAAAGTTTAAATTATTTCTTTGTGCATTAATGTGGAAACTGCTCAGAATGAGGATTAGAAAAAGAATAAAAGAATGAAATCGTTTTAAAAAGAGCATATAAAATATGTTTTAGCGAAGCACTTACAAATTAATGGCAAAGCCAAGAGATAATGAAACGATCCAATCATTAAATTCTGTATGTCCTCCAATTCCGTCCCATAAGTCATTGGTTCCGTGACGAAAATTAGCATTAGCCTCTACGCTCCAAATTTCATTAAGATAAAAACGATAACCTGCTTCTACTTGAAAAGCTAAATCTCGGCTAGCGCCATCTTTAATGGTGATGTTGTCACCATCACTAAATAGGGGAGTATTGGTTTCATTGGTAAAAAAAGTTCCCCCAATGTCAGCGCCAAGAAAAGGCGCCGAATGGCCGAAGCGCGGAAGATATCTTCGCGTATAAGAGTCAAAATAGAAACGCAAACCCACAGAAGTGAAAAAGTGCTCGGAATGGGTGTTAAAGCTAACTAATTGACCATTAACGGAATTTACATCAATATCGGCGATAATTCGGTTATAGTTTACTTGAGCCATAATTTGCCAGCGACTATCCTTCAAAGCAATGGCATAGTAAAGATGGGATTGAACGCCAATCTCTTCTACAATAGATTGTAAGTCATCAGAGGTTTCACCCTTAAAAGCCGCTCCTCCTAAACCAAATCCAAAAGTTTGGTTTTGAGCCATGATACTTGAGGAAAATAGGCTCATATAAAATAGGATAATTAGTCTGTTTAAACGCATCTATTTATTCTGATTTTTTAGGATTCATTTTAGATACTTCATTACCCACGGCAAATGAAGTAACCAATTCGTTTAGCATATTACTAGCGGCATTGGGAGAGTTGGGCATTAAGATCAGATTACTTTGTGTGTTTTCGCTAATAGCGTGTAAAGTATCATAGTGCTGCGTAATTACTATTAAAGCAGAAGCCTCTTGCGAGTTAATACCTACTTTATTAAGTACTTCAACCGACTCTTCTAAACCGCGAGCAATTTCTCTTCTTTGATCCGCAATTCCCTGTCCTTGTAAACGTTTGCTCTCCGCTTCTGCCGTAGCTTTGGCTACAATGCGAATTCTTTCTGCTTCCCCATCGTATTCTGCCGCTACCTTTTCTCTTTCGGCTGCATTAATGCGATTCATGGCATTTTTCACAGCATCATCAGGATCAATGTCCGTAACAAGGGCTTTAATTATACCATAACCATAGGTGTTCATGGCTTCTTCAAGCTCACGCTTAATCGCATTGGCGATATCATCTTTCTTTTCAAAAACATCGTCGAGGCGCAGCTTTGGTACTTCCGCACGAACAGTATCAAATACATAGGAAGTAATTTGTGCCTGCGGGTTTTCTAAGCGATAGAATGCATCAAATACCGCCGTGTTTAACACCATATACTGTACTGAAACCTTCATTTGAACAAAAACATCGTCTTTCGTTTTCGTTTCTACCAATACATCTAATTGCTGTATTCTTAAATTTACTCGTCCTGCCACACGATCCACTAAAGGTATTAGTAAATGAATCCCTGGTGATCGAGTGTTTAGAAATTTCCCAAATCGTTCAACCACTGCAATTTGCTGTTGCTTAACAATAAAAAGTCCGAAGAAAATTATAATCAGCAGGAGAACGAGGAGTAAAATATAGGGTAGCATAAAATTGTTTGATTAATAATCGTCAAGTTAAGGATTTATCAGAGTATTTTTAAAGCCTCAATAAACAAATTTTAAGGATTTTTTGGATCAGTACTATCAAGTTTTAGGCTTATCAGCCAATGCCTCCAAAATAGAGGTCAAAAAAGCTTATCGGAGGTTAGCAATGCGCTATCATCCCGATCTGAATCCGAACGGAAAAGAAAAATTTAAAGAAATTGTAGAAGCATACGAAATAATAAGTGGCTATCGTAAAACTAAGAATCAGAATAAAAAGCTGAGCGACGAGGAGCGACAGCGCCTTTATGAATTGTTGAAAAAGGCCGCTGCGGAAAAAGCACGAAAAAAAGCTTTTGCTAGAGCTGCTTTGCGGCGCGAGCAGAAACAAGAAGAACAAAATAGAGCTTATCGTGCCGCTATTACTACCTTTTTCGTTATTGTAATTTTATCTTTCAGCAGTATTTATAGTTACCAATTTGTTTTGGCCTTTTATATTAATGCTAACCCAAGCAATAGCACGGCAGAAGTAATTGGGATAGAAAGAAACCGGGTAATTTATCGCTTCAAAGTAGGCGATGAGTATTATCGCGATAAAGCATATGTGCGTGGGGTAGGAGTACAAATGCTTGCTGGTAACGGTATGCCACTTAAAATTGGCGATTCTTTTGCCCTTCAATTTCGGGAGGGTTCGCCAAAGTGGCATAGGATACTTTACGATAGAGTTTCAAGTGTAACCTTTAATCGCTATTTGGATAAAGTTACCGATCGTATTTTAAAACTTTACCAAAACCAGAAGGGTACCGCTGCCGAAATTACAGAGCACAAGGCGCGCTGTATGGCTTTACTAACCTATGAGTATTTTGGTCTTAAAGCTTGGTCTGCCATTTACTTTGCCAATGAAAACCCTTTTGAAAACTATTCAAATAATGTGGTTACGTGGTATTTCTTCGAACAATCATCGCGTTATAATGAAGCTTTAAAGGATTGCCGTATACTCTAGGCAGACGCTATTTTTTGGCTACTTTTGCCGCAAAATTTTTTATGTCTTATAGTCCCTCTCTACCTAAAGGAACGCGAGATCAATTGCCACAAGCAATGCTTAATCGCGAGTATATATTAAGAATTTTAAAAGATTCTTTTAAAAAGTTCGGCTTTCAGGCAATCGAAACTCCTGCCATGGAAAAGCTTTCTACCCTTACTGGTAAATATGGCGAAGAGGGAGACCGCTTAATTTTTAAAATATTGCCTCGAGGCGAAAAATTAACGAAGGCATTGGCCGATGGAGATGAAGCGGAACAAGCTTTAAATCAGAATGTTGAAGAGGCTTTGCGTTACGATTTAACGGTTCCTTTTGCTCGCTTTGTGGTACAAAATCGCAATGAATTAGTATTTCCTTTTAAGCGTTATCAAATTCAACCAGTTTGGCGTGCGGATAGGCCTCAAAAGGGACGTTATCGTGAGTTTTATCAGTGTGATGCTGATGTGGTAGGCTCTGATTCACTTCTTTTAGAACTGGATTTTATTTCACTGTATAGCGAGGTTTTTGAAAGACTTAAATTACCCGTAGAAATTCGTCTTAATCACCGCAAAGTATTAGCAGGTATCGTTGAGAATTTCGGACTAAGCGATCACTTCGGTGCTTTTACCGTGGCGCTGGATAAACTAGATAAAATTGGTCTGAATGGTGTTATAAATGAAATGAAGGCCAAGGAAATGGGCGCATCTGCGGAAGCAGCGATAACTAGTATTGCTGGCTTGAAAGGTTCCAATGAGGAAATGCTAGCCCTGCTACCTTCTTTAATTGGCGAGTCAGAAATGGGCGCTGAAGGATTAAGAGATTTACGCTTCATACTTAATCAGGCTAAAGAGATTGGAGTTGATAAACAATTATTTTTTGATTTTACGCTGGCTCGCGGACTGGATTATTATACCGGTGCAATCTTCGAGGTGAAAGCCAGTGGTATAGATATTGGATCAATCGGTGGAGGTGGTCGTTATGATGATCTTACCGGTATTTTTGGTTTAAACGATATGCCAGGAATCGGTATTTCTTTCGGACTTGATCGCATTGAATTGGCCCTAATGGATGCTAATCTTTTACCCGAGCTGAAGTCAGAAACTACCGAAGTACTTTTCATTAATTTTGGTCAAGAGGAGGCGCTTTATTCAATGAAGCTAGCGCGGGAACTGAGGCAGCTAAACGTTAAATCGGAGGTTTACCCCGACGAAGCCAAGCTCAAAAAACAAATGGCTTATGCCAATAAGAAGGAAGTTTCTTTTGTAGTAATGATTGGTTCAAATGAAATGTCAAGTGGTCGCTTTACCGTGAAGGATATGAAAAGTGGAGAGCAGCTGGAAATGGGAAGAATAGAGTTATTGGAAAAATTTAACAGCGCACATTCAAATACTTATGGAAAGCACTAATATTCATACCCTTAAAGACAGTTACTTAAGTCTAGCTGAACTTTATACTATCCTTAGCGAACATTATCGCCTTGCCTTATCGGAAGGCTCCGCCCAGCTCGTTCAGGCGGGACGTGATTATCTCGATCAAAAAATGGAGCGCGAAGAAGGCGCCATTTATGGAATAAATACTGGTTTTGGCTCTCTCTGCGATGTGGCTATTGAAGGCAAAGACCTCGAAAAACTGCAAGAAAATTTAGTTCGCTCGCATGCCTGTGGTACAGGTGCCGTTATGGATCCCAGTTTTGTGCGCACCATGCTTTTGTTGAAGGCTAAGGCTTTTTCGTTAGGACGATCGGGTGTTAGGGTAGAACTTTTAGAACAGCTGATATTTTTTTACAATAACAATATTTTACCGCAGGTATTTGAACAAGGATCTTTAGGAGCTTCGGGCGATTTAGCACCGCTCGCCCATTTATCACTTGCGCTAATGGGGGAGGGAGAAGTTTATTATAAGGACGAATGGCAGGAGAGTAGTCAAGTTTTAAAGGAGCTTAATAAAGCCCCCATTAAGTTGAAATCTAAAGAAGGTTTGGCGCTTTTAAATGGTACGCAGTTTATGTTAGGATTGGGTATCAATGCATACTTCGAGGCCAAAAAATTACTTTATCTAGCAGATCTAGCAGCAGCGCTTTCGCTAGATGCTTTCGACGGACGCCCCGAACCTTTCGATGCGCTCATTCATTATGCAAGACCCCATAAAGGGCAGATTCATACTGCTTCTCATATTTTAGACCTTTTGGAAGGAAGCGAATTATTGCAAAGTTCCAAAAAGCACGTGCAAGATCCCTATTCCTTCCGTTGTGTACCGCAAGTACATGGCGCGTCCAAAGATTTAATTTCCTATGTAGCTTCGGTATTTGAAACGGAGTTAAACTCGGTTACCGACAACCCTACCATTTTTGCAGAAGAGGATAAGATTATATCTGGAGGTAACTTTCACGGACAGCCTCTGGCTTTAGCGCTAGATTCTTTTGCAATGGCCATGGCAGAATTAGGAAATATTTCCGAAAGAAGAACTTACTTACTAATAAGTGGTCAACGTGAATTACCAGCTTTTTTAGTGGCTAAGCCAGGATTGAACAGTGGGTTAATGATAGCCCAATATACCGCTGCCTCAATTGTTAGTCAAAATAAACAATACTGCAGCCCGGCTTCGGTAGATAGTATCGTTTCTTCTAATGGTCAGGAAGACCATGTTAGCATGGGGGCTAATGCCGCCACTAAGCTTCAAAAGGTTATAGACAACGTAAAAACAGTTTTAGCTATTGAGCTCATTACGGCTTCACAAGCTCTTTTTTTTAGAGAGGCTAAAACCTCACCTTTTTTAGAATCCTTTTTATCCGCTTTTCGTGAAGAAGTACCTTTTATAGAGGAAGATAGAATTATACAAAAAGACATAGTTAAGGCTAGAGCTTTTATAGATAGTCTAAATTTAGAAAGGGAACTTCTATTTAACGAATAAGGCTTAAGAAGCCTTGTTCTTTTCTTCCCGCTTCAAGAATTACAAATGTGTAAACTCCGCTTGGTGCGGGGTTTCCATTTATGGAGCCATCCCAAAACTGCCTGTAAGGTTGATCCGTTTCAAAAACCATTTGGCCCCAACGGTTAAAAATCTTCAAGTTGGCTTCTACCGAGCAGGGATCACCAAAAATTTCGTACTCATCATTTAAGCCATCGCCATTGGGACTAAAGGCATTCGGTGTGAAAATTTCATTGCGAATTTCGCTAAGAGTAAGTTCGAAGTTTTGAATATACTCACGGTTACATAAGGTGTCTTTGATAAGTACGCTGAAATTTTTTTGGCCAGGTTGATCGAACTTAATATTTGGTTCATTACCGCGGAAGCTTTTTGCTTCTACTTCCCAGAAATATAAAAACCAAGGACGATCATTTTGAATACTAATGTCAATGGCGCCATTACTGCAGGAACTTATGCTTGGCTCTATCTCAGGAAAGACGGCGGTATCGCTAAAGCTTACCATTTGATAGATCGTATCGGTGCGATTACAAATACTATCTTCTGCGATAAGCATAATCTCATAATTATCGAAAGCACTGAAGCTATGACTAGGCGCAGGATCCGTACTTGTAGTTCCATCACCAAAATTCCAAAGAAAGCGATTGGCTCGGGTGCTTAAATTTTCAAAATCAACACTAAGTCTACTATCACAAGCAATGTAATCGCTAGTGAAATCAGCGATTGGCTCACTTATTTTATCATGAATAATCTCTATTACAGCCGTATCTGAAATATTACAAATTGTATCGTAAGCAATTAAGGTAACAGAATAAGTTCCTAATTCACTATAGGTTACACTGGGGTTTAAGCTAGTAGAACTATTGCCATTTCCAAAAGACCATTGATAATTAGTGGCATTATTACTCGCATTTTGAAAATTCACCCTGAGGCCGTCACAAATACTATCAATTTCGGTAGTGAAATTGATTTGGGCATCGGCATCTAAAATTTGCTGAAAACTGAATTTTAAAACAGCCATGTTACATGAATTACTTCCGCTCGTGGGAGAGTATCCATTGGGTGTGGTTGGAAAACTTTTATTATTACAATTAGAGCAAACCGCTTGATAGATGGTGCCATCTTTGCTAAATCGACTGGTACCACCATCCACATGTTCATTATCGGCACCACCGAAATAGCTAGCATAGAGAAGATTATTCGCATTATGATTTAAAATCATAAAGTAAAAATCACTTCCGTCAGTGGTATTTTGAAAGGCATCAGGAGTGGTTGGTAATGCAAAGGTATTCCCATTTGGCATTGCAGGGAAGCTTACCGAATTGGATAAACCACTCCAGCCAGAAATGTAGATATTAAGGCATTCATCCACCATAAATGCACTGGGAACAATGTCTTGTTTGTTTTGTCCACTTCCCACTACAGTTTGCCAAATAACGTTGCTAAGTGAACTATCTATTTTACTAAGAAATTGACGTGAACCTGCTTGTGAGTAGACGCCTGGCGTGACGCTAAAAGCTCCTTTTGTTTGTCCAAAAATATAAAGGCTTCCATTATAGTCATAATCCAATAAGAAACTTTGATCCTCCTTATTTGTACCATAATAAGTTGCTTTCAATAGGCTACCATTTTCGGTATTAAAACTAGCAAGATAACCGTCGTAGTCTCCTTGACGTGCCGTATAAATTGCATTAGGAGTAACTTCTAAGTCGTCACTAGCGGTTGTGCCCGTTATGTATACCTTATTACCAAATTGTTTTAGGGAGTAGCCTGTTTCTGAGCCTGAGCCTCCAAAATACTTAGCCCATATTAATGTTTCTAAAGTAGGATTAAACTTTGCTACGATGGCTTCTTGAGAGCTTTCATTTCTAGTAATATCATTGGCTTGATTTAGGGGAATATCCATTGAATTGGTACTGCTAAGCACTAAAACATTTCCACTTTCGTCTAATATTATTTCTCCTCGGTAATGATCGCCGTAATTCTTATAAATCGCTTCATTATAACCATCATTCCCGCTTCCTCCCCAATAGGTTGAAGAGCGTAATTGACTGCCATCGGCTGAGATATTAGCAATGAAAAGATCACTACCGTGATTATAGTCGTTAAAAGCAAAAGAAGTGGCAAAAGGACCTCCCGCAAAGTTTTTTTGAAATGCATTGCCGGTTACTGGGAAGTTAGAAGAACCCGTATTCCCTAAAACATAAAGGTCACCATTTTCGGCCGCAATTATGGAATGAACCACTTCAATATCTCGGCCACCTAAATAAGTTGCGTAAAGCAATTGACTGCCAGAAGCATTGAATTTACTGATAGTTACATCTACATTAAAAGCACTGTCACCTTCGAAGCTTGACTGGAACACGCCATTGGTTACAGGATAGTTTATTCCAAAGTTAACCCCCGCGCCGTAAATACTACCATTATCACCATAACTAGCACTGTTACCAAAATTGAGGTCGCCACTGCCCGAGAAGGTTGAAAAATCTAAGACTGGATCTATTATCAAAGGGTAATTCTCTTTGTAACGGCCTAATTTAAATTTAACTGTATTTCCTTCGAGCTCATAGTCGCAACTAACTTTAACTTGTTTTCCATCTATAACTTGGTAGGCGAGTGGAATGCTTTCTTTAACTATTCCTAGTGCAGTTTTGAGATATAAAACCTTTTCCTTTAAATATATACTTTTTAATCCCTCGTAATGCATCGCAATTAAATTGGGATTTGCCTTTGGTTTTAGGATGAAATTATATTTTAAACGGTCATCTGCTTCAAGCATTTCTATGGAAATACCGGGGTAAATATTTTGGATTTCAACCTGATCGGAGGAATTCACATTACTGCGCCATTTGGAAGGCTCCTTTCCGAGGAAATAATGACGAGGATAGTATTGTTTTCCTTTTCCTTTCCATTTCGCCTCTGGGCTGGAACCCTCAAAGCTCATTCTGTAGGATTGTAATTTAAAGGAATGAGTAGTAGCATGACTATCTTCATGGTCATGATCGTGGGGAATGCTTAGAAAACTGGCAACATAACCTTTTGAATCTAAAAAGATAGCGCCATTGCTAAGCTCCACTTTCGTCTGAAAGTCGCCTTGCCATTGCCCCTGATTAGCTACAAATATGGCCTGTCCCCATAGCCATGGACCCATTAATAGGAATCCCCAAAGTATGTGATTTCGAGTTGGTTTCACTAGGGCATTAAAAGTAGAAAAAAAATAGTTCGAAACTTCTACAATTTGCCATTACTGTTTAAAAGTGTCTTGTTAATTAGTTAGTGATTGTGGCTTCCACAAAATGGGAACTATCATTTGTATTTAATGCAATCAGATATTTTGGTCCTCCACTTTCTAATTTCAGCTTCTTTTCAATAACCGAGGCCTTGTCGAAAAAGTTACGACTTACCACATTAAACTGACGACCTTTTAATTCTTTTGCGTAAGGCTTATGTATTTGATTTACAGACCATATTCGCCCTGGGAAAGATGGTTTTAAAGTTTCACTGCTGTAAATATTGGTGTTGGCAGCCAATTTTTTCAGATCAAATTCTGCTGCTAAAGCATCCATTATACCCGCTTTCATAATACTACTGTTTGGCAGGTAAAGGAAAGATGCAATGGGACCAAATTTCGATTCAACTGCAGTGGGATACTTGTTGATAAATATTTGAACATCAGTATCCTGAAGATTATAGGCCTTTATCCTTAAATCGATATTTGACGGCTCTAGGCTGAAATTTAAAACAAAGCAAATTTCTTTGCAATCGTTACGCTGACTTAAAATCCAAAGCTCTTCACAATGCGGTAATTTTGATAAATAAGAACGCCATTCTAAAAGCGGACTACATTTGATAATAAGGCGCTTACATTTTTTTACCAAGGAAGAATAAAGCTCAAAAATTGAGGGTAAGTAATCTTCCAATCGAACAATTTTGGCATTGACCCCGTCGCGGCGAGATGGGTCCATATAAATTAAATCTTGGAAACTTATTTGTTCTAAAACATCTTCTGCTTTAGCGTTAAAAGATTGATGATTTAAATTAAGCTGCTTAAAGTTATGTTGAGCAATAGAAAATAATTTAGCATTAGGTTCTACATAAGTGCTTTCCTTTGCTTTGCTGGCAAAATGAAAAAAGTCGATACCTAAGCCCGAAGTTAGGTCAGTAAAGCTTTGATAGTCATTAATTAAACCCGCCTTAAAAGAAGCCAATTCAGTACTCGTGCATTGCTCGAGATTTTCACTCGCGGGCAAGATGAGTTCTAAATTGGTATAAAAGTCGGGTAATTTTTTACGTGTTTTTTGACGAGCAGCAATTTGTTCGATCAGCAACTTTTTTTCATCATCCTTGGCATACTTGAAAAGTAAAGAGCTGCTATCTTTAGTAAGGTTCTTCTGAATAAAATTTTTATTCTCTTCTTTATTTATCAGCTGGGCTAACTTCAACATCATTGTTTTCGTGTTCTGAGGGAATTAACCATCGGATAAATTTAATATGACCGAGAAATTCCCCTGCTAAAAGCCTAAAAACGCTGTAAACCGGCACTGCTACTATCATTCCCGCAATACCCGCTAAGGAAGCCGCAAAAGAAATAACCAAGAAAATTTCAAGTGGATGTGCTCTTATGCTCGTCGAGAAAATGAAAGGTTGTGTGATGAAATTGTCTAATACTTGAACCAGTCCAAAAACGCCAATGATTATAAAAAAAGCAGGCGCGAATTGCAATGAACTATCGCCTAGGGTTTGCGCCATTCCTAAAGTTATGCCGAAAGTTAAACCAATAATAGGCCCTAAATAAGGAATTACATTTATTAGTCCAGCAAAAAAACCAATAACAATGGTATTGTGAAAGCCACCTAGTTTTAAGCCTATGGAAACCAAGGTGGTAATAATGGTAATCTGTATTAATAAACCCACAAAATAGCGGCTAATATTACTTCGTAGGCGCGGATAAATATTCTTCACGCGATTTTCGAAGCGATCGGGAACAAAAGCCATAATTATGGAACGAAATAAATTACGCTCCTTCAAAAAGAAAAAAGAAATAAAGAGGATGCTAAAAAGAGCAAAGGCAAGATTGCCCAAGCTGCCAATTAAATTGGTAAAGGTTTCGGTAACTCTTTCTACGTTAACAAAGTCACCAATTTTAGGCAGAATCTCTGCTTGACTAGGAATTTTAAAATTAAACTCATTTGTGAGTCCTAAACCTAGCTGCAGCTCCTTTATTTCACTTTGAAATTCTCCGAACAGATTTTCAAAATCCACGGCCCGCAATACTTGCAACTCATGCATAAGGGCAGGAATAAAAAGACCAATTACTCCTGCGATTAGGCTCAAGAGTAAAACTAAGGTTAAAATGGCGGATAGATTCCGACCCAATTTTATTTTAAGAAAGCCTTTCCCACTTAGGAAATCGACGATCGGCTTAGCGATTAATGAGACTAGTGCGGAAATTAAAATATATGTAAGAGTATAGCGCACCACCCAAAGCATATAGGCTAGTGAAACTGCTAGAACAATGTAAAAAAGGCTTATTAATATTTGTTTGCTAACCGAATTCATCGAGCAGAAGTAAATGCGTAGTGTACTAAGTTCGCCCCCATTTTTAGAGCAGCTAAGCGTTTTTCCTCTGGGTCACTATGAACTTCAGGGTCTTCCCAACCATCGCCAATGTCAGACTCAAAAGTATAAACTACTGCTAAGCGGCCATCGAAATAAATACCCCAGGCTTCTGGTGCCTGATTATCATGTTCATGTATTTTAGGTAAACCTTTGTCGAAGCGAAAAGGAGTATTAAAAATTAGGTTTTCTTTAGCAAGAGGCACTAATTCATTTTCGGGAAATATGCGCTTCAGTTCCTTACGCAGATATTCATCCATGCCATAATTATCGTCAATATGTAAAAATCCACCAGACTTTAAATAAAGAGCTAGGTTCTCAGCTTCCTCTTTATTAAAGACCACATTTCCATGACCTGTCATGTGAATGAAAGGATAATTAAAAATCTCGGGTGACTCAACGGCTACTTGATCGTAATCGCTTTCTAGATTAGTATTCAATTGTTGATTGCAAAAGAGGCTTAAATTTTTTAAGGCCGTAGGATTAGCATACCAGTCACCACCGCCACGGTATTTCAGTATGGCCAAAGACTCTTTTTGAGCCGACGCTATCATTGAACCTAGTAGGATTAAAGCTAAAAGCAGAGATTTTCGCATAAAAACAAAGGTAAAGTATTCGACTTTAAATTTGACATGGGGCTTAGCAGCGAAATAGTTTACCTAATTTCAACGCAGTAAAGCCGCTGCTGCCGCTACCTGTAATCCAGCGGTTTCTGTTCTTAAAACTTCGTCCCCTAAAGAAATGGCCTGGAAGCCCGCTTTTAAGGCGATATCAAGTTCTTTCGCATTAAAATCACCTTCGGGGCCAATTAAAAATAAACTTTCCTCCTTAAAATTTACGGCATGTAAATTCTTTTTGGGCCCTTCCACAAGATGCGCCATGTACTTAGGCATGGTTCTATTTTTAGTAATAAAGGTGTTGAACTTTTCTAGTTCATGTAATTGTGGAAGAAAGCCTTTCTTACTTTGTTTGGCAGCCGCCATGATTACTTTTTCGCCGCGCTCAATTTTGTAAATTTTACGCTCCGAATTAGCACTTAAAATGGGGTAAATATTGGCCACGCCAATTTCGGTAGCCTTTTCTAAAAACCATTCAAAGCGATCGTTGCTTTTGGTAGGGCCAATCGCGATATTTATTAAAGGGCGTCTTTCTTCTCTGATTAAATGCGAGCATTTGAAACGGAGCTCATTTTTTGAACCGTTTATAATTTCAGCTAAATAAACCTTTCCATCATTAGCACTTACTGAAATTTGACTTCCTTCCTTCAGGCGCAATACTCGAATAGCATGGTGACTATCTTGTTCATTTAGGATGCCAATTTCATTGCTGATACTTTCACAAAAGAAATGATTCATTATAAAGCGTTTACTGGTTTTCTTGCTTGGGCTATGGTGGATAAATCGGCAAAGTCTTGCACCAAATATTTATAATAGGCGGCAATACCAATCATACCACCATTGTCGGTGCAGTATTGCATTTCAGGAATAAAAACCTCCCAGTTAAGAATTTCCTTTTTTTCTTGTAAGGCCTTTCGCAAACCGCTGTTGGCACTTACGCCGCCTGCTATGGCTATTTCTTTAATATTTAAATCTTTCGCAACTTTCGTGAGGTTATCTAACAAGATGTCGATGATCGTCTTTTGAATACTGGCTGACAAATCGTTGATATTCTCCTCC
Organism: uncultured Schleiferiaceae bacterium; assembly: GCA_963977415.1. Lineage (GTDB taxonomy): Bacteria > Bacteroidota > Bacteroidia > Flavobacteriales > Schleiferiaceae > Croceimicrobium. The sequence continues at coordinate 78,760 of CAXBOS010000002.1, forward strand.
ACAAATTTGGGATTTAGCGCTACTTGTTTCTGCAAAAAGTAAAGAATACTGGTTTTTAATCCGCTAAAACTATAGTTGTAATCCGCTACTTTGGGTTTGGCAAACTTGTATGCTAAGGGATTACCATCTTGCGCAAGCTTATCAATTATTGGCCCAGCAGGATATTCTAGTCCCATTATTTTACCAGCTTTATCAAAGGCTTCACCGGCCGCATCATCGAGACTTTCACCAATTAATTCGAAGTCGTAGGGTGAATTCACCTTCACAATCTGGCTATGACCACCACTAACAGTTAAACAGAGAAAAGGAAATTTAGGGTATTTACCTTCTTCATTTTCAATAAGATGCGCCAGAATATGTGCTTGCATATGATTAACCTCGATAAGCGGTTTATTAAGAGCGAGACTTAATGATTTGGCAAAGGAGGTGCCCACTAGAAGTGATCCTAGAAGTCCTGGTCCAGCAGTAAAGGCGATGGCGTCAAGCTGCGAAATATCAATTTTAGCGACGGCTAAAGCTTTACTTAAAATAGGTACAATATTTTGCTGATGTGCACGTGAAGCAAATTCTGGAACAACGCCTCCATATTCTGCGTGAATTTGCTGGTTAGCCGTTACATTTGCAAGCACTTTGCGTTGATGCATCACGGCGATAGAAGTATCGTCGCAGCTGCTTTCAATCGCTAAAATTATTTCGTTCATAAAACAAAGGTACAATCAGAAGATTTCTAAAAATACTAAGAACTATCTTCCTTGGCATAATCGGGCTAATGCTGCTGCTATGGCTTTTGTTTCTAGTGCCTGGTGTTCAGAGTTTTGCCGCGAAAAAGGCTGTGAAATACTTTAATAAAACTTTCGCCCTAAATGCTAGTTTGGGGACGATCAAGTATACTTTCCCCAATCAATTAGAGCTTAATAAACTCCTTCTTCCCGACGAAGAAGGGGATACCTTATTTTATGTAGGCTCTTTGCAAACAGCAATTTTAGGCTACAGTCAGATTTCTAGTAAATTGGCTATTTCTGCCTTGGAAGGGGATAGCCTGTTTTTTCACATGCTTACCCATCCTGGACAAGACTCTACAAATCTTTCCTTGTTTTTAGCGCAAATCATAAATCCCAATAAGCCTCAAAGTGAAAAGGCTTTCACCTTGTCTATCAAAGATCTAAAGTTAGAGAATAGTCGCTTTTATTTAGAGAATCGTAATGATACCGTTAATTCGGCACGTTTTTTTTGGAATAAAGTAGAAGGGGAGATAGAAAACTTTATTCTTAGTGGCCCTGATGTCGCCGGCCATGTTAAAAAGCTCAGCTTTAATGATCCTGCCGGTTTTAAATTAAAGGATTTACGTTCGGAATTCTTTTATGGTTCTAAGGGCCTGAAGGCGGAAAAGTTAAACCTAATCACCAACAGAAGCCATTTAGCAGGTGATCTTATATTTTCCTATCATTCACCTGCAGCATATCTCACTTTTGTAGATTCGGTACAATTAGAAACTGAGCTCTTGTTTTCTAGTATCAATACCCTTGATGTGCAATACTTTGCGAAAGCGTATCCTGATTTTCCGAATGCTCAATTAAGTGGGAAGGCCAGTGGTACGATTAACGATTTTCAGTTGAGTGATATCGTTTTAGAAACAGCAAACACGACTAGTTTTAAAGGGAATTTGTACCTCAAAGAAACTACTCGTCCTGATAATCTGTTTATGCAAACTGACGATTTCAGCTTAAAAAGCTCTTCGGCAGATGTGAAAAGAATCATAGGCCTTTTTACCGATAGTATAAACCCCCTAGTAGATAAGGTAGGTGAGTTCACTTGGTCGGGGAAATTTTCAGGCGGTATTTATTCCTTTATCACAGATAGTAGATTGGCAGGCGACCTAATCGACGCCAGTTTAAACTTTGAAGCGAAGGACTTTAATTTAGCAGACAAAGCTCAATATCAAGGACAAATTGTGGCTTCTAAAATTGACTTGGCTTTAATAAGTGGATTAGAGGATTTAGGTTTAGCAGCCGTAGATTTAAAGGTGGAGGGCATAGGTTTTAATCCTTTTACCATGAAAACAAGAGTACAAGGCGATATTAACCGACTAGATTATAAAAATTACAGCTATAATAATTTAAGTATCAACGGTATTTTTGAGGAGGGCCTATTCGACGGCGATTTTAAAGCGGCCGACCCAAATCTAAACCTCGATTTTTCGGGACAAGCTAGTTTTGCTTCCGATACCATGACCTTCGATTTTGTGGCACAAATAGACTCCGCCAATCTTTTTGCAACCCATTTAGTTTCGGATTCTGGTGCTCAGTATTCGGGTAATTTACTTATTGATTTGCAAGCGCTAGACTATGATCATTGGCAGGGGATTATTTCGCTAAAAGACTCTCAATACAAGAACTCTCGGAAAAATCATTATTTCCAAGATATAAATGTGATTTCCTTAGGAAAGGATTCTCTACGTGAATTGCGCTTCAACAGTGATATCCTTGAAGGAGATATTAAGGGGGACTTTTCATTACTTGGCTTAGCCGTAACCTTCGAGCAAAATCTTTACAAATTCTTTTGGCCTCTAAAATATCAACCCGATCTAATCACCACCAAGGATTTTAATTATCACCTTAAGTTAAAAAGCACAAGTTTACTTACCCAATTACTTTTACCGCAATTTTTAATTGAGCCCGGAACCCAAATCTCAGGTAATTTTGAAAGCACTAGCCAACAATTAAATGCCAAGCTTAATTCACGCGGCATTCGCTATGAAAATCATATTTTCAGAGATATCGACCTGAACTTTACTAGCTCTAATGATGAAAATAATCTCGCCTTAACTTTACATAATTACAGCAGTCCATCCGGCTTTATAATCGACAGCATTAGGCTGGATAATAGCTATTTGGAAGATAGCATGAACTATCAACTGGATTTTATTTTACGCGATAGTATCGATACCTATGCGAACTTAAGGGGGCGCGCCCTTATTGAAGGAAGTAATAATTATCAAATAATAATTGACACTTCATCTTTTAACTTAGGCAAAGAAGCTTTCCATTTTTCTAGTGGAAGTTCCTTTCGTTTGGATACAAATGGTTTTTCTATAGACTACTTAAAGTTAAAGGGATTAAAGCAAAATATCACCGCATCTGGCTTTATTAATAAAAACTCAAACCAAATATTACGCGTAAATGCGGAGGAGTTAGATTTAAAGATTTTAAATTACCTATTTCCTAATGAGAACGCCCGCTTTAAAGGCAAACTACGCACAGAAATAGTGGCTACACAATTGTTAGACTCACCCAAATTTCTGGCAAGCTTGCATGTGGACAGCTTAAATTTAAATGGGGTTAGATTAGGGAACTTAGATGTAACTAGTGATTTTGATAATTCACTGAAGAAAATTTTTCTGGATGGAGCCCTCAATTTGGGAAATCTCGAATCTCTGCTATTGGAGGGCTATTATAACACAGATTCCTCTGGCTTTATTAATTTAAATTTAGATTTCAATCGTTTTCAAATTGCGGCTTTAGAGCCTTTTGCAAGTCCTATTGCCGAAAACTTGCGAGGATTACTAAACGGTTCCATCAGCGTTACAGGGCCTATTAAAAATCCCAAAATTGATGGAAGTTTACGTTTGCCTAAAGCGGCAATGACAATTTCTTTCTTACAAACCGATTATAACCTAATTGGCGATCCAGAAATCACCATCAACAATAACAAAATATCTTTTCCTGAACTAAAATTGCGAGACACGCGCTTTGGAACCGCAGGAGTACTTTCGGGTGAAGTAAGGCATAATAACTTTAAGGATTTCTTTATTGATTTGAAGATCGATGCCCAAGAATTACTCGTGCTTAATACTAAGTCTGAGGCGGAGGATGCCTATTATGGAACAGCCTACGCTAGTGGGGTTATTCAGGTAAATGGTCCACCCAATAAAGTAAAGGTAAAAGCGGTTGTAGAAAGTGCACGCAATACCAGCTTTAATATTCCTATTGGTGGAGCTACTGAAGTGAAACAAAGTGGTTTTGTTAGCTTTATAAGTCCTGATGTTAACCCAGATTCCTTGGGTATTTTAAGCAATGACTTTAATATCGATGAAGGGGTAAGTTTGGATTTTGATATGAATATTAACCCCAATGCTAAGGTGAGTATCATTCTGAATGAGAGCACGGGTAACCAGTTAAATGCAAGAGGGCAGGGGCTTATAAAAATGAAACTTGAGCCTAGTCGAGATTTGGAATTATATGGTACTTATACCGTTGCAAAAGGTGAATATCGCTTTAATATTGAAGGGCTTTTCGCCAAAAACTTTGAAGTGGAAAGAGGCGGCACCGTAACTTGGAATGGTGATCCATACGCAGCGCGTTTAGATTTAATAGCCAAGTTTGTTACCAAGGCAAATCCCGGCTTATTAACGGGAGAGTCTAACGCGGTTTCTACTCCAGTAGAGGTCTACTTGTACATCAGTGGTGAACTTACCAATCCCAATATCCTTTTTGATATTAAGGTGCCTCGCGCAAATTCTACCACTCAATCCATTCTAGCCAACCGCTTAAATACCGACCAAGCTATTAATCAGCAAGTATTTAGTTTATTGGCCTTTAATAGTTTCACCCCTCCATCGGAAATGTTTGCCGCTGCTGGTAATGGTATTAATCAGTGGGATATCATCGCCAATCAGGCCGCCGCCTTTGTGAATCGTTTTACTGGCGATTATGAGTTTAGTTTTAATTATCAACCTGCCAATAACGTTGCCGCTACCGATGGAGCTTTAAGTAATGAAGAATTTGAAGTGGGCCTTTCTAAGAATTTCTTTAATGAACGCCTTACAATAAACAGTTCTGTAGAAGTTCCCTTAAATGAAAACAACAGCAATATCGCTGGCGATTTTGAAGTGCTTTACAGCCTTACGGCAGATGGGCGTATCAGAGCAAAAGCGTTTAACCGATCAGTGGATAATGGTTTTAATTTAAATATTGGTCAGCAGCAGCTTTACCAACAAGGAGTGGGAATGTCCTTTAGAACAGACTTTAATAATTACCGACAGATTTGGCAATTGGTTTTAGCCAAGGCAAGGAAAGAAGATGAGCCAAAGCCAGAAACTACTCCTCCTTTGGAACCGTAACCAATCGACTAAATTCCAAATTGCGACTTTTACGTTTCATAGTATATACAAAACCTTCTTTGGCAATATAGGTCGCTTCAAAGTCTTCTTGCGCTTCTGATAGAAGCTGCTTAAAGTTTTTATACCGAACGGAGAAATGGCCGATTAAAAGGTTTTTAGTCGCAGTTATTTTGGCACTATAAGCAGCATCTTTGGTTGTACTATGCTTTGTTCTTGTGGCCAAATTGCGAAACTCTTCCGTAAAAGTCGCCTCATGATATAAAAGGTCGGTATTTTGAAAATAGCGATGGAGGTGCTTAATTAATTGCGTATCACTGCAAAAGGCATAAGAGAAAGGTTCTAATGGGGGAAGCGTAAAATTTTCATTGAGTAAAACTTCGCCATTCGCCCCTTTTAAATTTTTACCTTGCTTTAATGCGCGTAGTTCGGGTACACTTAGGTTTAAGCCTTCAATGGCCGACTTTATTATTTTACGAGGACCAAGCTTTTCTTTAAAGTAAAAGCCTGTGCACTCTATGCTGTGACTAAGGGGAAAACTGAAAACTTCAATTCTTTCACTTTCAAAAATTAAAGCTTTTTTATTGGGATCAGTGGGATGAAAGTGTAATGGAAAATTAAGGCGTGAATTGGATAAAGCCATAATCTGATTAATTCCTTCTTCTAAAGCAGCTGGTCCGTATATGTGAATGGGCTTTTGCCTTTCTAATAAACTTAAACTACTTAAAAGTGGAACCAATCCATAAAAGTGATCACCGTGCAAATGACTAATTAAAATGTGCTCAATGCGCGATAAACCAATGTTATGCTGACGAAGTTTTACTTGCGTGCCCTCACCACAATCGATGAGAAAGTAATGATCTGCCATGCTCAGAAATTGCGCCGTTGGACTGCGGTTTGCTAAAGGAATGGCAGAGCTTGCCCCTAATATATTGAGGCTAAAATGCTCCATTATTTAGCGAAGTTGATCTCCTTTTTTGAAGCCAATAAATAAAGTACCGCCATACGAATGGCGACCCCATTCTCTACTTGGTCGAGAATAATACTTTGACTACTATCCGCTACATCCGTACTAATTTCAACCCCTCGATTAATGGGGCCGGGGTGCATTATTATGATCTTTTTAGATAAACCCTCAAGGGTTTTCTTATCGATGCCAAACATTTGGCTGTATTCGCGAATACTGGGAAAGAACTTTAAATTTTGGCGTTCGTGCTGCACTCTCAACATATTGGCAACATCACACCATTCAAGCGTTTCCAGCAAGTTTGTACTTTTTGTTACACCTAAACTTTCTATATGTTTCGGTAGAAGCGTAGCTGGCCCACATACGCGTACTTCTGCTCCCATTTTCTGCAAACAAAGAATATTAGATAGGGCTACTCGAGAATGAAGAATATCGCCGACAATGGCAATTTTTTTACCTTCTAAGCTGCCTAATCGTTCTTTAATAGAAAAGGCATCTAATAAAGCCTGGGTAGGATGCTCATGCGCACCATCACCAGCATTGACAATAATACTATCTACATTTTGACTGAGAAAGTAGGCTGCTCCTGGCTTGGGATGGCGCATAACCACCATATCCACTTTCATGGCTAATATATTATTAACCGTATCAATTAAAGTTTCTCCTTTTGAGACCGAAGAACTACTAGCCGAGAAATTAACAACATCTGCCGATAAGCGCTTTTCGGCTAGCTCAAAGGAAAGCCGGGTACGAGTACTGTTTTCAAAAAATAAGTTGGCAACAGTAAGGTCCCGCATAGACGGGACTTTTTTAATAGGGCGGTTAATCACCTCTTTAAACTGGTTGGCTGTTTCGAATATTAATTCGATATCAGATTTCACAAGGTATTTTATACCTAATAAGTGCTTAGTGCTTAACTCACTCATTATCTCCAGTTTCTAAATATACTGCGTCTTCTAAGGCACCCAAATGTTGCCATTCTACTAATACTTTATCACCAATAAGGCTATCTACATGTTGACCAGAATAATCGGGTTGTATAGGCAACTCACGACTAAACCTACGGTCAATTAAAACCAATAATTCGACCTCGGCGGGACGTCCAAAAGATTGCACAGCATCCATCGCGGAGCGCACGCTTCTTCCTGTAAAAAGCACATCGTCTATAAAGACTACTTTTTTACCTTCTAATAAAACATCAATTTTAGTTTTACTAGGCTGCAGCGGTGTATTTCTTCTTCTAAAGTCATCTCTAAAAAAAGTAATATCCAAGGTGCCGCTTGCAATTTTGGTAGACGCTTGATTTTTTAAAATTTCCAAAAGCTTCTCCAGTACCGCACTGCCTCTAGGCTGAAGTCCAATAAGTACCGTATCTTTAAAGTCACCGTGATTCTCTATTAGCTGCATGGCTAAACGACGCAAGGTGATATCTACACTACGGGGACTAAGAAGTAGTTTTTTATTTAAGGCCATCTATTCGTCAAAATTAGCATTTTTTTATCCCTTAATTAGTTCTTCTTTCCAGTTAATGGCATCGAAATTTCCCGAGCTCATCAGTAATAACACATCTGCAGAAGCACCTTTATTTTTGATGGTACTAATCAATTCTTCGCGATCAGTAATTACTTCGATGTTAGGATTGCCAAAAGCTTCCTTCACAGAAATGGCATCAAGAGGAGGTAACTTTTTATGCGCTAGAACTTTCGGGTTATAGTAAACAATGGCGGTATCGGCCGTATCTAAGCTTGACTTATACTGACTAATAAAATTAATACTAAGACTGCTGAAAGTATGGAGCTCAAAAACGGCGACTAACTTTTTGTCGCCATAAGTTTCTTTAGTACCCGAAACGCTTGCTTTTACTTTAGATGGGGCGTGGGCGAAATCACGGTAAATATCATAATCGACCGCAATATCCATTTTTTCGAGACGCTTAGAAGCACCTTCAAACTCTTCAATTGCTTCATAAAATTCCTCGTCATTAAGGCCCATTTGGTTGCAGATCCAACGTGCACCCTCAAGATTACTCATATTATGAGCGCCAAATACTTTTAATTCTAAATCTCCCTCAAAGGTATCCAGAATGAAATGTTGATCTTCTACACGATATGTAGGAAGGCTGTAAGGGAATTTTTTCACCTCATTTTTAGTGCGATGAATAACATCTAAAACTTCTTGATCGTCCTCATTATAAATGATTACTCCACCCGGTTCTATACAGTCTAATAATTGATCGAATTGTTTTTTATAATCCTCATAGTCGGGGAAAACATTTACATGATCCCATGCAATACCGGATAAGAGAGCGATATTGGGTTTATAGTGAATAAATTTAGGTCGCGGATCAAGAGGAGAGGAGAGGTATTCATCCCCTTCTAAAAGAATAAACTCATTGTGGTCCGTAAGCCTCACCATGGTTTCAAAGCCTTCTAACTGTGCGCCCACCATATAATCGCAATCGCGATTGTGAAAGTGGAGGCTATGTAAAACCATGGCGGTGATACTAGTTTTTCCATGACTACCAGCTATTACTACGCGGGTTTTATCTTTACTGTTTTCGTATAAATACTCAGGGTAGGAGAGAACTTTTAGACCTAATTCCTGAGCTCTTTTTAACTCAATATTATCAGGACGGGCGTGCATACCCAAGATAACTAGTTCTAGATTGTCAGAGATGTTACTCTCATTCCAACCCATTTGGCTGGGTAAGAGTCCATATTTAGCCAATCGACTTTTTGAAGGCTCAAAAATTTCGTCGTCACTACCACTTACTGCATGTCCTTGTTGGTGAAGGGCGATGGCTAAATTGTGCATCGCGCTGCCTCCGATGGCAATAAGATGTATTTTCATGGATGGGATTTTGTAGCACAAAGCTACGGCATACTAAGAACTAGAGCAGAGAAATTTCTGCACAATATTTCAAATTGTCCATAAATTTAGTGGCAATATGAAAATCAACCTGCTCCGAATGGGTTTGGGGTTCCATCATAAGGTCAATAGTATCATTGCCAACAAAGAGTTTTTCTAAATCGATATTAAGCACGATAGTTTTTGAACCGTTTTCTTCAATTTTTATATCCAGCGGAAAGCTTCTGGTGCGGTATAAAATATCAGTCCCAGGATGGTAAGCATTAAGTCTATCAGTGCTTGTACCCAAAGAATCAACTAAATTCGAACGTCCTTCTAAAATTGCAAAGCGATATTTTAACATCGTCCAATACATTTGATTAAAAGAGGAGAGTGGATGTTCTCTTTCAAAACTTTCGGGAATCGAATTATTTTGGGCGGTATCTAAGCCAAAGCCTAAATAAACTCCTGTGAATTGATCGGGATCTATATTAATGCTAAACTGCCCGGTAATCTCATCACCAACATCGGCCAAAAGAATATCCTTAATTTCTAAGGACGTGCTATCGGCTCTAATTAAGCTAATATTGGATAAATACAACTTAAATTTCTTTAAGTTGAAATCGTAGTTTCCAATTTGAATGGTATCTCCAATATTGAACTTCTGGCCTTGTTGACCAGAGGTCATTTCCGTTTTAAACCTTAAAGTACCTTTGGCAGATTCTTCGTTCTTGTCTTTTTCACAGGCGGTACCCAAAATAAGACTGAGAACGATAAGAGTAGCGATTTTTAAGGTTTTCATATCAAATGTTTAAAAAATACCGATAGCTAGACTGTCTTTTAACTGCTGAGCAAGAGTAAAGTCTTGTAAGTCAGTTGGGTCGCTAATGATATCTTGGATTAAGTTGAAATTAAGCTTGTTTAAAACCGGTTGTAGATCGGCAAGAAGAACTATTGTAATTCGCTGATTATTATCAATACTAAAGCTTCTTAAATCAGTATTCATCGTATCGGCTAAAAGATAGGTGCCCAGCGTATATTCTACCGGAATTAAAACAGTATCAGGCAGTTTTGAGGGATCGAAAATTCTACCTTTTATTTTGAAAAAGTCTAAGCCAAAAATATCTTCTCTAACCATAGAGGGAGCAATTTTTTGAACTTCCTGACGATATTTCAGAGCATTGAGGGAATCAGCGCCTAGAAAGATATTATAGCTTCCATAATAGCCACCAGCGGGTAACAAACCATTTAGCTTTTCACTATTACCGCGGGTTAGGTAGATGAAATTAGGCGCCGTATCAATTGTTTGCCTAAGGTTTTCGTCGTAAAAATTAACGTCGGTAATTAAAAGCGAAACTGAATCAATCATAAAGTTGATTCCTAATTCATTTTGATAGATAGAATCATAGTCCAAACCCTCTTCGCCATAATAGGGCACAAAGCTCCAAAAAAGGTTATCTGTTGGCGGTGGAGGATTATCTACCAATAGATCTTTTTCTTGGCAGCTGCTTAGTAAAAAAAGGCCGCAGCAAATGGCTAAAAGTGATTGGCGCATATGGTTTTAAATTATTGTCAATGTTATATTAGTAAAACGTAAAAATCATTCTAAGCGTTGGATAATTCGCTTACTTCATCAATCTTTTTCATAGTATTGTAATCTTCGCTCTGCTCAATACTATCCATTATTTGGTCTAGGATTTCGGACGAGTCTTTTTCGAAGTCTATTTCTAAGGGATCCTTAAAACGAATGCTAAGGTTAACCCCTTTCTTTTTTAGGAGTAGGCCCTTTTTATCGAAGGCACGACGAAAACCATCAACCACAACGGGAATAACGATCGGTTTGGTTTCTTTAATAATATGAGCTGTTCCTTTTCTTCCGTTCACAAAGGGAGTAGTGGTTCCTTGTGGGAAAGTAATTACCCAGCCATTTTCTAAAGCGGTAAATATTTTTTGGATATCGCGGGGATCAACACCTCGGTCGACATTTTTACCTGCTGAGCGCCAGGTTCGTTTGATAGATACACTGCCAACATTAGCGAAGAGCTTGGGCAATAGTCCGGCAGACATGGTTTCTAATGCTGCAATAAAAAAGATATTGAGCTTAGGGTTTAAAACAAAGAAAGGAAAATTGATGCGATCGTAAATACCCCATTTGGCACAGCAAAAAACTTGGTAAAGGCCTGTCACATCAGCAAAATAGGTTTGGTGATTACTTACAAAAAGAACATTCTGCTTGCGTAGGCCTTTTAGTACATGACTACCTGAAACCTTCGTTTTGTTGGCAATATTAAAACGATAATAAGCGATACTCCCGAAAACGAATATTAGCAAACGTTTCAGCAGCAGCGAATTACCAAAAGAGTCTCTTAATTTTAGCTTCATTTTGTAGTTCCTTCGGCGCAAATATAAGCTTTGGAAAATTTCTAGAAAGTGCTATTAATTGCAATACTAGTTTAAAAGAGAGTAGGCGGGCCTATACCCAAAGCAAAACCGCATTGGCAAAGTCCTTTCCAAGAGCGTTTTGCACGGCTTTAACCTCTCAATAACTTATTTTTTGGAAAGGTGAAATCTTGGGTAAGACAGACCTTTTGCAAAGAGACAATGGCCCTCATAGGCTTACTTTGTTACAATATATTTTAGCTCGGATATTATCATAGCTGTTGCTCCCCAAATTTTGAGATTGGAAATATGGAAAGCGGGAACTTTTACTTTTAGCCCAGAACCGTATGATATTTCGGTTTCACGAAGAGTGTCAAAGGCAAATAACTGATCTAAAGCAAGAGAATAGATTCCTGCCACTTCTTTTTCTTCTGGCACCTTATCTAAAACCTTATTAGTTATCGCAACAAATGGATAAACTAAAAAATTACTAGGTGGGATATAAATGGGACTTAAAGCTCCTAAAACTTGTAAATCACTACGGCTGATGCCAATCTCTTCTTCAGATTCCCTTAAGGCCGTGTCTAAAAAATCTACATCCTCTTTTTCGCGTTTTCCACCGGGGAAACTAACCTGGCCGCTATGAGTACCGTTATAAGTAGTACGTAGGATTAGTACCACCTGCGGTTGGTTGTTATTGTTTTCAATTAAAACTAAAACGGCTGCTTTCTTAATCTGATCATGATTTAGAGCGCTAAAATCCGTGGCTTTACGATTGGGAGGGAGGGCGTTTTTATGAGCAATTTCACCTGGTAAAGGCTGCTTTAATTTAATTCTTAAAGTCTGGCTGAACTCTTGGAACTGCAAATTTGTTGTTTTCAACAAAAGTCTTATAAAAAAATGAATGGTCTAACATTGAATAGGTTTTTTATATTAAATTTGAATATTATTAGAATCAATTTATGACACTTACTCAACTAAGCTACCTTATAGCAGTAGATAACCATAGGCATTTTGCCAGAGCAGCAGAGTCCTGCTTCGTTACTCAGCCTACACTGAGTATGCAAATTCAGAAGTTAGAAGAGGAGCTGGGCGTTTTATTATTTGACCGCTCTAAGCATCCTGTTAGACCAACTTCTATTGGCGAAAAGCTCATTCAACAAGCCCGTACTATTTTAAACGAGGCGGAGCGGATGCAACAGATATTGCAAGAATCTAAAAATGTACTTGAGGGTCCTTTTAAATTAGGTATTATTCCGACCGTAACTTCTTCAATAGTGCCGCGCTTCTTACGTCAGTTCAATAAAAAGTTTCCGAAAATTCAATTACAGATAATAGAACTAACTACGGAAATGATTTTAGAAAGACTGCAGAAAGACGACTTAGATGCGGCCATTTTAGCGACTCCTTTAGATGAGCGTTCGATAATAGAGAAACCTCTTTATTATGAGCCCTTTATGGCTTATATACCAGCCGATCACAAACTAGGTAAGGAGTCGTTTATTACTAATTCTGAGATTGATATTGATGATGTACTTCTCTTAAATGAAGGCCATTGTTTTCGCAATAGCGTATTAAATCTTTGTAATTCAAGCCCTAACTTAAGCGCTAAAACGGTTGATTTAGCCTCAGGTAATTTTGACACACTTGTGAAATTGGCCAAGAAGGGCTATGGAATGACGCTACTGCCGTATTTGTACGCGATTGATATGTCGGCCGAAGAGCAAAGTTTTATTAAACCTATTGCCGATCCTAAACCAACACGGGAAATTAGTTTGGTTTATACTCGTGCAGAATTAAAAATCAAGGTGATTGAAGAATTGGCGCGCATTATTAAAAATAGTGTCCCCGAGAAATTACTTACTGTATCAGATCAAGTTTTAAGTCCGGTGCATCAAGTGTGACAGATCAATAAGATAAAAGAACCATGAAAAACCACCCGCTTTTTCCTCTCAAACTTTTTTTGCTCCCTGGCGAGTTTACGCAGCTTTATATTTTCGAAGAGCGCTATAAACAGCTTGTGCACGAGTGTTTTACCAAATCTAAAACTTTTGGAATCGCTTATTCAGGAAAGCTCAATTTGAAGAATTTGGGTTCTTTAGTTAAAATTGTAGAAATCACCAAGGAACATTCTAATGGGGAGTTAGATATCGTGGTTCAGTCGGTGGGAGTTTTTGTACTCGAACGCTTCTATTTTAAAGCGCCGGAAAAGTTATATCCAGCGGGGGATATAAGTCTTATTGACACGCCTTTTTCTGAAGATCTAGTATCACCAGAGCTATTAAAGTTATACCGCGATTACTTTGCAGAGAAAGATCACCCAGATCCCGAGCTTTTGTGGCAACCGACCCTTCAGTTAGTAGATCTCTTAAAAGGTTTGTTTTTGAGTGATTTCGAGAAAATGGACTTGGTACAATTAGAAGACAAGGCTTCTTTAGAAGAGTATCTAAAAAATTATATTCGCTATTTACAACTGCTCGAAGATCAAGAAAAAAATGTTTACCAAAACATCTATCTCAACTAGCACACTTATTTTATTGGTTCTTTTTGCTTTCGCAGGATGCGATTCAAAAGTGACTGCCGATTCTAGTCAGGGGAACGATCAAGTAAAGAAAGAGGCTGAGAAGGAATCCAAGCAACAAGTTCCTTTAAATAAGGATAGCTATTTATCTTTTTTCAGCAATTTCCCGAAGGATCACCTAGAGGATACATTTGTGGTGCACAGTGAATTTGGTGAAATTGAAATTGTCCTTTTTAGCAATACGCCCTTGCATGCCGCCAACTTTGTTCACCTAGTTGAAAATGATTATTTTAATGGCACTTGGTTTCATCGTGTTAGTGCTAATCACGTTATTCAGGCGGGAAATAGTGATAATCCCCAAACCGTAAAAAAACGCAAGATCATTGGTGAATACCTTTTGCCTGCCGAAGCCTTAAACGAAAATCATCATTTTTATGGAGCAGTAGCCGCGGCACGTTCCTATAAAAACAATCCCGAAAAGCGATCCACCCCCTTTGAATTTTATATCAGCTTAGGGGAAAAATTTAGCTTAGCTCAACTAAACATTATAGAGGAGAAGTATAACTTAAGTTTAAGCCCTAAGCAGAAAGAAATCTATCAAAATTTAGGCGGAAGTCCCCACTTAGACGGGGAACATACCGTTTTTGGAAGAGTAATACGCGGTATGTCGGTAGTAGAAGAAATTAGTCGTCAAGAAACCGATAGTGGAGAGTGGCCATTGAAAAATATCCCGATTAAAGTTCGACTAAAAAGTAAATAGGTGTAAGGGCATCAAATTTTTACTATATTTGATTTATCATGTTAGGACACAATCATAATAATAATACTATGCGCAATTGGAACAAGTATCCAATGGCGGGGTATAATTTGTTATTATGGTTTAGCTAATCTGTAAGGAACAATTATAAAAAACCCCGTTAGGAATCCTAGCGGGGTTTTTTGTTTAGCATAAAACCTAGAAATATGAGTGCATTAATTAGTTTACTAGAAAAGCAGAAGAAAAGAGAATGGTATATAGCCTTTGACATTCCTGCCAAAGAAAAAAACGCCGAATGGTTAACGATGCGTATGATGGAAGATAGTGCTGCAGATTTTTGTGAAACCATGCAGGCTTTTTTACCTATCAATGCCAAATTGGTGCGTAATGAGGTGAAATTGACAAACTATAAATCGGCTAGCCCCTCCTCAAAAATGAAAATTAGAGCGCAAATTTCTGCTACAAATAACCGTTCTTATGTGCTGCGCATGCATTGTCACGAACTAAATCACAAAGGGCAAATGAATAAAATCGCTCGCGCTGAGTACCATTACATTGAAAAGAGATTTTAGTCGCAGTAAAAACAAGGTCTTAATAGGTTTCCATTGGTCTAGTTTAAGAAGTCGCTATTTATCAATCGCGCAGTAACCTGATTTTACAAACAATTCCTAATATTTTAGCGGGTATTTTAGCTTTGAATTGGTCAAAACTCGCTAAATTTATTGAAGGTCATGGGCCAGCTAGTGAAACTAGCCGGCCTTTTCTGTTTTATGTATAAGCTAAATCATTATTTTCGTGCCTCTAACCCATTCTCTGCTCGATTTCAAATCAACATTTTATGAGAAAATTATACTCAATTATTACATTGCTTGGCGGTTTCGGTCTGCTTCAAGCGCAAAATACCTTTGTGGTTGATCCACAATTATCGCCTAATCAAAAAAGTATTGCTTTTTCCTATCAGGGTGATATTTGGATTATGGATGATGCACAATCGGTGGCGCGTCGCCTTACCGTGCATGAAGCTTATGATGCTTCCCCATTTTTTAGTCCCGATGGGAAAAGTATTGCCTTTAGTAGTAATCGCTACGGAAACAACGACATTTTCACTATACCTGTTCAAGGTGGCAGTCCGCAACGGTTAAATTATCATTCGGCTAGCGATAATATTAACGATTGGTCGAAAGATTGGGGTATTTTATTCGCATCTAACCGCGATTATAATCAGATCGAAAGAGATCCCGAAATTCATAGCATATCTCCGCAAGGGGGGAATCCGAAAAGAATATTGGATGCTTTAGGTGATATGGCATCGGCTTCACCAGATGGCCGTTATATAGCTTTTGCCATTGGTACTTGCCGTATTAGCCGTGAAAATTATTCGGGACCAGCCGATAATGATATATGGCTTTACGATTCGAAAGAGGATACTTATATCGCTTTAAGTGATAATTCGGTTAATGACATATATCCGCACTGGGCTAGTTCGAATGAGCTAGTTTACTTATCCAGTAAAGACGGTCGCTACAACCTCAAGAAGATTAATATTGAAACAAAAGAAGAAATTTGGTTAAGCGATTTTTCCAAAGAGGGTATCCATTATTTTTCCTTGGCGGGAGATAAGTTACTTTACGCAAAAGGTCCTAAAGTATACTTTGGAGAATTACAAAATCTTGGGGCGGCTAAAGAACTCAAAATTAATTTAGCTACTGATTATCGTTTTTACCCTACTGAAAGAGAGAGTTTTAGAAGTGGAATTTCGGATTTTAGTATTTCTCCATCAGGCGATTATGCGCTTATTGAAATAAGAGGGGAGTTATTTATTAAAAACTTGGATAAAGAAGAGTCGCGTACGATCAATTTAAGTAAGCATCCTTATTTTGACCGTGAAGCCATTCTTTTAAATGATGAAATTGCTGTTTTCAGTAGCGATCGAGCTAATAATCAATATCAGTTTTATACGGCAAGTTCGCAAGAAGAATCGAAGCCTGAGTTGTTTAAATCGCTTCGTCATCAAGTAAAAGATAATCTTAAAGCATCAGGAGACTTACGTGATTTAAACTTAGCGCCAAATGGTAAAAAGGTTTGTTATACACTAGCATCCCAAAAACTTATCGTTGCCGATATCTCGGAAAAAGGAGAAATATCCAATCCCAAAGTTTTAGTTGATGCTTGGTATGGTGCCGATGGGGTAGCTTGGAGTCCAGATAGCCGTTTTATTGCCTATAGTCATAGCGACTTGAACTTCAATACTGAAGTGTTTATCCAGTCTGTTGAAGGTGGTGAAGAAGTAAATATCAGTATGCATCCTGGATCTGATTATGCTCCATTTTGGAGTGCCGATGGTTCTAAACTAGCTTTTATTTCCGATCGTAATAATGATGACGCTGATGTTTGGTTTGCTTGGTTAAATCGCGAAGATTGGCTGAAATCTGAAGAAGAGCGAGAGCAGGGTTATTATTTTAGCGATAAACCGGAAGAAGAGAAAGAGAGTGAAGATGAGGAAAGTGATAAGAAGGATAAAAAGAAAGACAAAGAGGTAGAACCGATAACGATTGATTTAGATAATATTCATCGTCGTTTACAGCAGGTGACCTCTTTTATAGGAGGTGAAGGAAATGTGCGCATATCCAAAGATGGTGAAACCTTCTATTTTACCCGTTACGATTACATCGCCAAGGGTTCTGATTTGTACAAAGTAAAATACGATGGCAGTGATTTGGAGCAAATCTCTAAAGGAGGCTCTAGTCCATCATCATTAATGTGGGATAAAGATTATAAGGGTTTTTATGGTTTATCGCGCGGTCAGTTGAAGCATATCAACGCGGAGTCGGGTAAGGTTACTGCTTATCCGCATGAAGCTAAGATGACTTTGGATAAGCAGGAAGAAAGAAAGCAAGTATTTGATGAAGGCTGGCGCTTAATTAACCAGCGTTTTTACGATCCAAATTTTCACGGTGAAGATTGGGAAGCCTTAAAAGATTATTACCGTCCTTGGGCTCTGTCTGCCAGCACTAATCAAGATTTTCAATTGGTTTACAATTTAATGTTGGGAAGACTAAATGCCTCCCATATGGGTCTCTACGGAAGTGGGGAAGAGGATGTGCAAAGAGAAAGAACGGGCCGACTCGGGATTGAATTCGAGACGACATCTAAAGGCTTAAAAGTTACCCGCGTAATTCCGAATTCACCGGCCGATAGAGCTAAAAATAATCTAATGGTGGGCGATGTTATTACCAGCATCAATGGTGAGTCAATTAGCGATCAAAGTAATTTTTATGAAAGTTTAGTCGAAACGGCAGGTGACCCTTTAATTTTAGAGCTAGAGTCGACAGATGGCAAGAAGGAAATAGTGATTCGTCCTAGCAGCAGTGTGGAAGATGAATTATACGAAGAATGGGTGGCTGATCGTGCAAAATTGGTCGATGAATATTCCAATGGTCGTTTGGGTTATATTCATATAAAAGGAATGGATAAGCCTAGCTTTGAGCGTTTTGAACGTGAGCTTATGGCATCTGGTTATGGCAAGGAAGGTATTGTTATAGATGTGCGTTATAATGGTGGCGGTTGGACTACCGACTATTTGATGGCGGTATTAAGTGTTCGTCAACATGCCTACACCATTCCGCGAGGAGCGGCTAGTAGTTTGGAAGATAATCAGAAGTTTAAAGATTTTTATCCTTACAGCGAGAGATTACCATTGGCTGCTTGGACAAAGCCTTCAATTGCATTATGTAATGAAAGTAGTTATTCCAATGCGGAAATTTTTAGTCATGCCTACAAGACATTAGGCATCGGAACTTTAGTTGGGCAGCCAACATTTGGAGCTGTAATTTCAACAGGTGGATCTTCACTTTTAAACGGAGCTTTTATTCGTTTGCCTTTCCGTGCTTGGTACGTAAAAGCGACCGGAGAAAATATGGAAAATGGTCCAGCGGTGCCCGATATTTTGGTGGAGAATCATCCTGCTTCGAGAGCGAGAAATGAGGATGCACAGTTGAAAGTGGCCACTGAAACCCTTTTGAAACAAATCGATAATAAACAATAAATAACAAGTGAATTCATGAAGAAAATTCTTCTAAGCATAGCGGTATTAGCTAGTGTAAGCGCTTTCGCGCAAGATGATTTAATTAATAAAGTTAAGGATAATGGAGGCGAAAATAGCGAAGGCTATAATTTTGAGACGATAATTGATCTTGAAGCTACGCCAGTTAAAAATCAGGGTAGAAGCGGCACTTGTTGGTCTTATGCAACTACTGGGTTTATTGAAAGCGAAATGCTACGCATGGGTAAAGACCCGGTGGATATTTCAGAAATGTTTACCGTACGTCATGTTTATTATGACAAAGCTTTAAAGTATGTAAGGTTACATGGAAACCTGAATTTTGCCCAAGGCGGAGCCTTACCAGACGTGCTTCATGTTCTTAAAAATTATGGCGCTGTACCTCAGGCTGTTTATGAAGGTCTAAATTATGGAACAGATATCAATGATCACAGTGAGCTAGAAGCGATGCTAAAAGCCCAGCTCGATGAAGTTTTGAAAAACCGCAATGGCAAACTTTCTAATAATTGGAAAGAAGTTATTAATGCCACGCTTGACTCTTACTTAGGAAAGTATCCCACTGAATTTATGTACGAAGGAAAAAAGTACACGCCAAGAAGTTTTGCCGACGAAGTAGTGGGCATTAATGCCGACGATTATGTGCAGCTTACCTCATTTAGTCATCATAAATTTTACGAAATGGCCATGATTCAAGTTCCTGACAATTGGCTATGGGCCGATGCTTTAAATTTACCTATCCAGGAAATGATGGAGCAAATTGATTATAGCTTAGAAAAAGGGTATACGATTGCGTGGGCAACTGATGTAAGTGAGAAAGGGTTTTCTTTGAAAAATGGTGTTGCTATCGTTCCTGCCGTTCCTTATGAGAAAATGACGAAGGAAGAACGTGAGTCTATGTTTGATGGACCTAAGCCAGAGATGATGGCCGATCAGGAAATAAGACAAGAAGCTTATGATAATTATGAAACTACCGATGATCACGGAATGCAGATTACGGGTATGGTAAAAGATCAAGCGGGTACTAAATATTACATAGTAAAAAATAGCTGGGGCGATAGAGACAATGGTTTCCGTAGTGGTTATATCAATGCTTCAGAGGCTTTCGTGCGTTATAAAACAATTTCGGTTTTAATGCATAAGGATTCTCTGAAGAAAGGAGTAAAATCAAAGCTGAAATAGAGGAGTTATCCCCAAGTGAGACGCAAGTCTCATTTTGGGAATAAATTCAATCATTCAAAATAGTTATTATTTTGATTTTCAATAATTAAGCTTTTTGGCTTAAGTTTGGAAGTGGTAATAGAAAATTTAAAATTTAAAAAAATGCAAAAATTCATAGTATTAGGCTTTTTAGCGCTTAGTCTTTTTTCTTGCAAAAAGGACGATGGAGATTCGTCTAGCGCAATTGTATCTAATCCCACCTCTTTCCAAGAAATTACAGTGGGGCCTAATTTCAATTGGTCCACTCAAACAGAGTATAGTTTACAAGTGGTTGCCATGAAGAATATGCCGTACACGCGTAGTAACTATCTCAAAGTATTTGATCAAGATAGCAATGTGGTGTTTCAGGCGCTTATTAGTACCCGAGATAATAAGGTATTAAATTTTAGGGCTGAAAGAGACTTGTCAAATGTCACTGTTTCATTTGGATCTATTTCTAAGAAAGTGGCCTTTACGAATAATAGAGGGGAATTTGATTTTATCCCATTCGACGATCAGTCGGATATTGAACCCGATAATAACTAATAATCATGAAAAAAATACTTCTTGCATTCGCACTTTTTGGGGCAGTAAATCTGGGTGCTCAAACGGTTTCGACTGATTTTGAATCCTCCAATGGAAATCGAGGTGCTGAAACCTGCTGGGGTTTTGGTGGTTTTAGTTTAAGCAATAGCTCTAGTCATAATCCCATAAATGGTTACTCAGCTCGCAGTGGTTCACTGAATGCAAATCCCAGTGCTTTTTGGTTAAAATCTCCTTTTATTATTTTCGAATCAGGTAATATCTCTTTTAATACGCGTTTATCTAGCGCTGATGGAGCGAGTATTTATAGAGTTTATATTGACTTTATAGAATACGATGAAAATGATAATTGGGGCGAAGGCTCTATTGTTTCAGGTTCTATATTTACTTATACTTCCCCTCAAAATAGCGTTCAAGCTGTTTCAGTTGCGGTACCATCATCCATTGTTTCAAGTGGTAACCCCTATAAGGTTTATTTGCGCTTCGAGAGTGAAGGTGGTAATCGTAATCGCAGAGCATTGGTGGATGATATTGTTATTCCAGGCACCTTTGCTTCAGACCCATCGAATAATTGTAAGCCCATCACTGCTGTAGCTGATTCTGATTTTGATGGTGTGGCAGATGACGTGGATTTGTATCCCAATGATGCTAATGCGGTTTATGATTATTATTTCCCAGCGGTAGATCCTAGTGCTACAGCGCCTCTTTATGGCACTATTGCTTATGAGGATTTATGGCCATCCAAAGGCGATTATGATTTTAACGACTTAGTTTTAGATCATTATACTCGCTTTACTTTTAACGCCAGTTCTAAAGTAACCCGCGTACAATTTAAATTTTCAGTACGTGCCTTAGGCGGTGATTTAATTCAAGGATTTGGCGTTCATTTCCCTGATATCCCCGCGGCTCTTGTAAATGCCGTAAGCGGAAACAGTCTTACAACAGGAACAATCTCAACTGCGGCAAGCGGTGCTGAGAATGGACAAACCAACGCCGTAATTATTGCCTGCGACGACGTAGAGCAAATTATTAACCGTGCAAGTGGTGCTTTTTTCAATACCTATTCAGCCAATCCGAAAGGAACATCTGATACCCTTACGGTTGATGTGAGCTTTACCTCTGGAGTGGCCATTGAAGACATTATGAATTTTTCCATTTTTGCGTTCAAGCAGAGAAACCAAGAAATTCACATGGTGAACAAGAAACCAACAGACTTAGTTGATCTAAGCCTATTTGGAACGGAAGATGATGCTAGTAATCCTGCTAGTGGTCAGTACTACAAAACGGCTGACAGTCACCCATGGGCCATATTTGTAGGCGAGAGTTTTGATTACCCCGAAGAAAAAGTAGACATTGTTCAAGCTTATTTAAACTTTGCCAATTGGGCTCAAAGTAACGGAGCAAGCTCTACGAGCTGGTACAAGGATGAGTCGGGTAACCGCCAGCAAGCCAATATTTTCCAGTAAATATTTTGAAAAAGAATGTACAAAAAGGCGACTAATTTTAGTCGCCTTCTTTGTTTTGTATAATTACAGGCTATAATTTTATTCCCCGTAGGATTTTATAAAGTCAGTAATTAAATAGCAAATAGCTTTGCCCATCAATTCCTTTTCTTGCTCAGATTGTACCCGATCAGGCGATCCTTCCGCTAAGTGAAAGTAATAAGGCTTAGATAAAGCAGCAGCCGTTTTAACCAAAAGTCGGGCCTGCCGCATGCTTAAACCGCTGGCATTATAAGCGCTAACCGGCATACGAGTGATGCTGTCTAAGTCTAATTCAAAGCCTATCTGCCCTGAGCCTAACCAGCGCAAAGCATCCTTAAAAAGCCGGTCTCTTTCGGCGGTGCTAAAGGTTAGCAACTCATCGAAACTCATATAATATAATTCGGCGCTACTGCGAAAAGTCTCTAAAGTTTGCTGATTATTATAAGATTCGTGTAAAGCAAAAACAGCATATCTTCCTAACAGGGCTTCGTTTTGGGCGTAGCTAAATCCATTGCCACTATGCCGGCCTTCCAATGCTCGGAAGTCGGCGTGTGGATCAATATTTAAAACATCGATGTTCTTCTCTTTAGCGGCGGCACAGCCTTTAATTATGCCATAACTGTTATTGTGTCCGCCTCCTATAATAATAGGTACCTTATTAAGACTTACAATCCCTTGTATTAAGGCGCTAACCCGTAAATCGATTAAAGCGGTAAGCTCGCTCAGCTTATCTAAATCGGCTTCGACATTCGGATTAAGATTAGCAGCAGCGGACATGTATTCGGGGAAATCCAAATAGCCTAATAAAGCAAATTGCTTAGCCGATAAAAAGCGGTTTTCTTGTACATTTAAGAGGGCAGGTAAAACATAATCGAAACAATTTGCTGCACCGGGCTTACCGAAGTTTGCTCTAATTCCAATATCTTCCTTAATGGCGAGAACAACAAAGGGTGTTTCCAAAGTACTTAGCTCTTCGATGCTCTGAATGCATTTTATTTCTTGGCCAATTTTTGTTTCCCCCTTGCGCATCTGCGTAAGCGCAAGTATTTCCTCTTTTTTAAAGTGAACCAGATTTTTCATTATTGTATTTCTCCTTTAAGGATTACAGTTTCAATTAAATTGTGACCAAAATGGTAGGGGATAGACTCGAGGGTATATCCTTGTTTTAAGATCATGAGGTTTGCTAATTTACCCACTTCAATACTTCCTATTTCAGCGCTTAAGCCCATGGCGCTCGCTCCATTTAAGGTAGATGCCGTTAAGGCTTCCGCTGCCGATATTTTCATCTTAACACAAGCCAAAGACATCACGGTATTCATATTTCCATTTGGGGCAGAGCCTGGATTGAAGTCAGTTGCTAAAGCCACAATGGCATTTTTTGCAATTAACTCTTTAGCCGGTGCATAAGGGATTTCTAAAAAGTGGCTGCAACCTGGAAGCAAGCAAGCAATAGTGTTGCTTTCGCAGATGCTTTCAATATCCGCTTCCGTCATTACTTCCAAATGATCTAAGGATAAGGCTCCTCGATTAACCATGGCGGGAACTGCGCCCAAGCTATTAAACTGGTTCACATGCACTTTAGCTTCCAAGCCGTATTCTTTGCCAGCAGAAATAATGCGCAAGCTTTCTTCTATGCTGAAATAGTTTTCTTCACAAAATACATCAATATAGTCGGCTAAATTTTCGGCTGCGATGGCGGGAAGCATTTCATTAATAAGCAAAGAGATATAGCCTTCTTTATCATTTTTAAACTCCGGCGGAAGGGCATGGGCTCCTAAAAAAGTGGTTTTAATTTCCACTTTACTTTCTTTAGCCAAGCGTCTTGCTACCCTTAAAATTTTCAGCTCCGATTCCATATCTAAGCCGTAACCACTTTTAATTTCAAGAGCGCCAGTGCCCATTTGGATTAATTCCGCCAATCTTTTTTGCGCATCTGCAAAAAGCGCCTCCTCGCCGTAAGCGCGTAATTTTTTTGCCGAATTAATAATGCCCCCGCCGCGGGCGGCAATTTCTTCGTAGCTCAAGCCGGCAAGGCGCATCGCGAATTCATCTTGACGATTGCTAGCGTAAACGAGATGGCTATGGCTATCTACATAAGTAGGCATAAGCGTGGCACCTTTCGCATCGATGCTGTTAGTAGACTGAGGAGGTATTGAGTTTTCGGCGCCGATTTCTTGGATACGTCCATTTTTAATAGTTAGCCAACAGTTTCTAAGAATTGGAAAATCAGCCATTTCAGAACCGCGTTTATAGGGGCGACCCTGGTTTTCGACTTGAATAAGTTGACCAATATTTTTAAGGAGGAGTAGTGACATTATTTGAAATTTGCCACGAAGATAGAACTTGCTAAGGAAGGCCTTAAAACAATTTCCTTATTGTTGGCATTTTGTACCTTGCTGCCAAAGTTTTGACTCTTGCGTAAAATTCTACTATTCGGCCTACTAGCGGCTTTTGTTATCAGTGGCTGCCGCCCAGATATAGACCAATTAAACTGGCAGGTTGATGCCTTGGTACCTCTTTTAAAAACACGAATTGATTTTAATGACTTACAAAGTCTTGATAGTGCCGTTGCTAGCAGTGATTCGGGCCTAATTCAATTGGTTTTCAATACTAAAATTGCTTCTCTGAAGCCGGGCGAAATTGCTCCTCCTTTTAACGACGTTTTCGAAAATACAGCTACACTCAAGAAAATCACTTTAGGGCAAAGGGTGATTACCAATAGCATTTCTTTAGGGAGAATTGCTGGGCAAGCAGGTATTCAAGGGGCTTTATTAGTGGCCGCCAATGGCACGAGTCAGGTTATTCCGCCTCTTGCGAACATTGGCCCGTCGAATTTTAATATTGACGCGACTGATTTCTTTCAGTCCATGATTCTTCAAGACGGTTGGCTGGTTTTGAAAATGGAGAATAATTTTCCTATTGATATCACTAATATTCAATACGAAATCCGCAATCAGCTTAGCGGCAGTTTTATCATTCAAAATACCGTTGCAAGTTTACCCGCGGGAGCGGTGCATTACGATTCGGTTCGCCTCATTAATAACTTTCTTATTGAAGGCCAATTGGTTGCGTCTTTAGTAAACTTAGATTCGCCTGGAAGTAATGGAAATTCAGTTTTAATTGATACTTCCGATGCCATAGATTTAAGAGTTACCCTCGATAAGCTCGATCCAGTTTCGGCTACCGCAGTTTTTCCAGCCCAAGATTTATTTAACGAAACGGCCACTGCGCAAATTTTTCCCCCTTCGGCTTTGCTGACCTCCGTTCATGTGAAAGAAGGGAAAATATTTATGGACGCCTTAAGCACCATAGATGATAGTATTAATCTTATTTATCGTTTACCCGGTGCGACTAATAATGGTACCGTTCTAGAGTTCTTAGAAATAATACCAGCGGCTCCTGCGGGATCTTCAGTGAACGCCTTTCGCGAAATTCCGGTTGAAAACTATACTTTAGATTTAACGGGACTACCCGATACTACTGGGGTTTACAATACTTTTTACACCATTTTTAGAGGAGGGATAGACAGTACAGGCCGACTGATAAATTTATCATTGGATGATAGTGTATTTGTGAGAACCGGTATTAACGAGCTAATTGCAGATCGCGGCTATGGCTTTTTAGGTTTTGATACAATTAGTAGTGTGGAGCGCGCTCCTTTTGATGCTTTTTCTGAAATAGTTGGTGGTAATTTCCAGCTGGAAGATGTGCAAATGACTCTGGAAATCGAAAACTACATTGGCGCTGAGTTTGATTTTAGGATTAAGGACGTGAAGGCTTTTGCCTCTACCCAAAGCACTTCTTTAAATTGGAATCAGATGGGCTTCGATTTTAATATTGGAAGAGCTTTTGAAAGCAGTCCTGGGGCAAAACCCACGCCAGGTCTACTCACCATCCCATTAAATAATGCCAACAGTAATATTCAAGATTTAATTGAAATCTTACCAGATACCTTTTCGATCGATTTGGATGCCTTTATGAATAAAGGGAAGAGCCCTAGCGATTTCACCCAATTTCTAAATACTAATTATGGCATTGAAGCTTGGCTAAACGCCAAGGTTCCTATGAGTGTTGGCATCGAAGATTTGATTTTTAGAGATACCATTCCTTTTAACTTTGATGATTTTGACGAAGGAAATCAACTGAATTCAGGCAGTCTTAAAATTTTAGCAAGCAATCACTATCCTTTTAGTGCGGATCTTAAAATTTATCTTGTAGAAGATAATGCTTACGTAAGTGATACCTTATTTACGAGCCAAGCGATTGCTGCCGCAGAAGTTTCTTCAGAAGGCCGTGTAATCGCTGCAACTGACTCGCAGGTGGAAATAATTTTAGAGCCTAGTGTATTTAATCGCTTGAGAGCCACACGACAATTAATTCTTGAAATCCAAATTAATACGCCAGCATATCCAGATTTGTTTGAATTTAATTCGCGCGACTATATTGACCTTAGTCTGATTGGTGATTTTAATACTTGGCGCAGATGAGAAAACAAATCATTCTTTATTTAACCACCGCTTTGCTGCTTGGTAATGCCCTCTTTTCTCAGACTGATTCATCTAAAGTCTTGGGCCCGGAAATTTTAACCCGATCTCCCTTGGGCCTTAAGGTTCGCCCTTATTTAGAATATCAAGGCCAAATTTCTTTCGAAAGCAGTAATTTATCTACTGGACTTTTGCTAAGGCTCAGAACAGCTACAACTTACGATGATGCCATTAAGAATGATATTCTAGGTAGTTTAGATAATGGCTTGAGAATAGGAATTTTACAAAACAATGAAATTCGTTTTGCCTACAAAGGTCACAAAAAGCGACATTTACGTCCTTATGCTAGGCAATCCATAGCTTTGTTTCTCCGTAATCAAACTTCTTTAGCGGCAAGCAAAGACTTGGTAAACCTAGTACTTAGTGGCAATAAGTCAACTGCTGGTATTGTGCAAGATTTATCAGATTTCGACTATGAGGATTGGTTATACTCGGGTTTGCAGCTGCAGTTTTCCTTCTTAATTGACACCTTACCAGTTTCTATTGGTGCGGGTCTAATTGTGGGGCATAGGCATCAAAGTATCAGTACGGGAAAGGCTACTTTATTTACCGCAGAAAATGGTACGGAAATTAGCTTTGATGGTTCTTTAGATTATAATGCGGTGAGCCGTCCTTTTGCCTACGGCATTGCTGGCGTGGGGCTAGGCTTTGATTTAATGACTGAAGAGCGATGGGGGAAGCATCAACTTAAGTTAGCCGCGCAAGATTTGGGTTTCCTTACTTTTAGTGACGGTGCAGGTTTAAAAGTAGATTCTAGCTTCAGCTTTACGGGTATTAATATCGCTAATATTTTTGCCGTGGAGGAAGGCTTTTTAGAGTCTTCGCTCGATTCAACTCAAAATGTGCTGGGAGAACCAAGTACAATGAACTATACCAGACTATTACCCTTTATGCTGCAGTTAGAGTACGAATATCTTATTTCTAGGTCCAGCTTAAAGTCTTTGTATCTACAAGGACGATATCGTTACTTGCCTAGCTATCTACCGAGAGTGGAATTAGGTGCACGGTGGGAGCTGCGCGAGAATATGCACTTAAATACAGGCTTTAATCTGGGTGGTTTTAACAATTGGGGAATTAGCACAGAATACTTCTGGCAAATAAAAACTTTATGGCAATTAGGCTTAGGAGTTTCCCATATAAACACGCTTGCGATTCAAGGTCTTTCTGGTGGCTCTAGCGCCTTTTTTAGCTTGCGCTATTATTTATGAAAAACCGCTTAGCCATATTTCTTAGTCTGGGCTTTTTTATCGCTTGTAAGCAGATGCCCAAACGGGACGATACAGCCGTTTTTAGATATAATGAGTCGGCGGGAATAAGCAGTCTCGATCCTGCTTTTGCGCGTTCGCAGTCTAATATCTGGGCCGTCAATCAGATTTTTAGTGGCTTGGTGCAGATGGACAATCAATTGCGCATTCAGCCTGCTATTGCTCGTTCTTGGGAGATTATGGATTCGGGAAAAACCTATCTTTTTAAACTAAGGCAGGATATCTATTTTCATCAAAATGTCTGCTTTGGCGCAGACAGCAGTCGGGTGGTAAAGGCCAGCGATTTTGTGTATAGTTTTCAAAGACTAATTTCTTCTGAATTAGCCTCACCCGGTGCTTGGGTTTTTAAAAATGTGGCGGGATTTAAAGCGCTAAGTGATAGTGTTTTAGAGATTCGCTTGGCTCAAGCCTTTTCACCTTTTTTAGGAATCTTAACCATGAAATATTGTGCGGTGGTTCCCCCAGAAGCGATTGACTTTTATGGTAATGAATTTAGCCGAAACCCAGTGGGAACGGGACCCTTCCAATTTAAACTTTGGCTCGAAAATGAAAAGCTCATTTTACGCCGCAATCCTTCTTATTTCGAAAAGGATGAAGTGGGTGAGCCTTTACCTTATTTAGAAGCCATCGCCATTAGTTTTGTTCCCGACAAGCAATCGGCTTTTCTTGAGTTTTTAAAAGGTAAGAACGATTTGATTTCCGGCTTAGACCTTTCTTATAAAGATGAATTACTAAGCCCAGATGGTAATTTAAATCCGAAATACGCTCAAGATTTTAGACTTTACCGTCAGGCTTATCTGAATACTGAGTATCTCGCTTTTTACGTCGATTCAGCTCAGGGTAGAGGGGCTTGGCAAGATGTACGCATTAGACAAGCTATAAATTATGGTTTTGATCGCGTCAAAATGATGCGTTATCTACGCAATAATATTGGTGAGCCGGCCTTAAAAGGTTTTATTCCCAAAGGTTTACCTAGCTACGATTCTTTAGCGGATTATGGTTATAGTTACCAACCCGAAAAGGCTCGACAATTATTAGTTGAAGCGGGTTTTCCTCAAGGTAAAGGACTGGAAGAGATAAGTTTACAAACCAATGCCAGCTACTTAGATCTCTGCGAATACTTACAAAGCGAGCTCGCCAAAATTGGCATTCGCATTAAAGTAGAAGTGAGTCCGCCTAGCACCTTAAGACAAGCCATGGCGACGGGTAAAGTCGACTTCTTTCGGGCTTCATGGATCGCCGATTACCCAGATGCGGAAAATTACTTGTCGCTCTTTTATGGCGCTAATGCAGCTCCTAATGGACCGAATTACAGTCATTTCGCCTCTAGCTATTTTGATTCGCTTTATGTATTGTCGTCCGCGGCCGTAAATGACAGTAGCCGCGAAAAATTGTACCATCAAATGGATAGCTTGGTAATTAGTGAAGCGCCTATCGTTCCCTTATTCTACGACCAAGTTCTGCGTTTTTATCCCAAAAACATTGAGGGTTTAGAAGGTAATGCCCTAAATCTTCTCGACTTAAAGAAGGTGAGGAAGCTTCCTGAAATTAAAGACTAAAGAAAGAGAGGAGATTCCAAAAGCCCAATAGATTAAAAATCAGTCATTTAAAAAAGGTTTCTTTTAAAAGAATTTAGCCTGAGTCTGTCTTTTAGGTGTTCAAATAGTTAATTTATCCTAATTGAGTAAGGCTGCCTCGTTTTAAGGGTGATACAAAGTGATTAGCGAAAAATCAATACTGAATAGTATCGGCTCAGAGTTGTGGATTAACTAAACTATTCTCCCGCTTCATTTTCCGCTTCAGCAATAATACTCTGCGCTTTATCTACATTCTCACTTCGGACAAATAACTCCACATCATTTTGTTGGGCTCCGAAGCCAGCTAAACGGGCAGACTCAACATTGTCTCGCACTCGGGTTTCGATATTATTCGCGTTTAGCAGATATTCCAGTCTACTGATCGTAATGGCACTGCCAGTTATTATTTTTATATAGTCATTCATCTCATATTATTTTTTAATTCGTCACTAAGCTAAAAGCTGCTCGAAAAAGCCCCCAATCTTATGCACTGGGTCAATAAAGTGGATTTCATAAATCCAATGCCGCACGAGCTTATGTTTATGTAAAGCAAGCATGGGAAGATTATTATTGGGATGGATATAATTTACTTCTTCCTCGCCATAAATGTTTTCATGGGGAAAATTACCGATGAGATGGCCGCAATGTTCATTGCCGTATTCCCAGCCGTATTTTTGGGCTAATCCACAAGTATAGTGGTAAAACTCGGCCCCTGTTATATTTTCTTTATGTGCTTCAAAATAGGCTTTGCCTTCGTGCCAGGCGAGTTCAACGTCTTGCTTTAGTTTCAGTTTGTGGGCATCATTCCCCAATACATAAGTTTTACCTACATCGGCTTCCCAATCGTCGAAAACAGGCCCGAAGTCAAAAAAGAGGATATCACTTTCTTGTAAGCGGTGATCAGGTGGATTTTCACGATAAGGTAAAAGAGTATTGGCACCAGCCCGCACAATACGTTTGTGCCAGTACTTCTTTATGCCAAACAGCTCAAAAGCTAATTGATAAACTTCGGTATTGAGTTCCTTCTCACTTTTCCCTGGCTGCACTAGGCGACGCTTTTCAATTTCCTGAAAAAGTATTTCCGCCTTTCTTTCGGCTTCCATTAAGTTTTGCAAAGTCTTATTCATGCTCGCCCAGTTTATCAGCTGCCTTTTTAGGACTAATTAACTTTTTAATTTTCCATCCCATGGCCGCATAGATCAGAGTGGTAATTGGACTCAAATAGTTGAAAAAGGCATAAGGCAAATAAGCCATGGTATCCACACCTAAAACGGTACTTTGGTAGGCACCACAAGTATTATGGGGAATAAGCACCGAAGTTACTGTTCCACTATCTTCAAGGGTTCTACTTAAGTTTTCGGGCGCGAGACCTTGTTTTTTATAGGCATCTGCATACATTCGGCCGGGTAGGACAATCGCTAAATATTGATCACTGGCCGTAATATTTACCAAGCCGCAAGTTCCCACCGTGGTGGCCACTAATGAGAAAGTTCCCGTGGCCAGTTTTAGCAAGGCGGCACTAATAATTTTTAAAAATCCACTCGCTTCCATGCTGCCTCCGAAAATCATGGCCGCAATAATTAACCAAACCGTATTCAGCATACTTACCATTCCTCCAGATACCAAAAGCTCTTTTAAGATAGGATGCGTGCTAGGGTAAACGACTTCTACCGTAAGGGCATTAAGCAATAACTTGTAGTAGGAACCATCGCTGAGGCTGCTCGCAAGCTCAGCTA
Source organism: uncultured Schleiferiaceae bacterium (assembly GCA_963977415.1). GTDB lineage: Bacteria > Bacteroidota > Bacteroidia > Flavobacteriales > Schleiferiaceae > Croceimicrobium. Next base: position 109,753 of record CAXBOS010000002.1, read on the forward strand.
ACAATTCACCCTGAAAAATGGGCGCAAAAGCAATTCCTGCCAGGGTGCCAATAAGAATGGCGGGTAAGGCGGGCATTTTTTTTACGATAAGGAAAATTACTAAAGCGGGTACCAAAAACAGCCAAGGACTTAGATTATAAGTACTTTCTAATTCGCTTAAAAGCGGTTGAATCTCATCTATGGAAATGCTGCCGGAATGGCCTAAGCCAATAATGGTAAAGAGAATTAAGGCAATAATAAAAGAGGGGATGGTGGTGTAAAGCATATAGCGGATATGCGTAAACAAATCTGTGCCGGCCATGGCGGGCGCTAAATTGGTGGTATCGGAAAGGGGAGAAAGTTTATCGCCAAAATAGGCACCCGAAATAACCGCTCCCGCTACCATCGCTTCATTTAAACCTAAGGCTTTACCAATGCCGATAAGCGCAATTCCCACAGTGGCTGAAGTACTCCAACTACTGCCTGTAGCTAATGAAATCATGGCGCAAATTAAGGCCGAGGCGGGTAGGAAAATTTCGGGACTAAGTATTGTAAGACCGTAATAAATCATGGCGGGAACAATGCCGCTAATCATCCAGGCTCCCGCCAAAGAGCCAATTAATAAAAGTATGATTAAGGCGCCACTGGTCGACTTAATGGAGTCTTCAATGCCCTCTAAAACGGTTTCCCATTTTGTGCCCGTTAGTAAGCCCATTAAGGCAGCAACGGCACCACTCATCATTAAAATGAACTGATTGGAACCGTTAAGAGCATCATCTCCAAAAACGCCAATAACGTTGAATGAGAGCGCTATAATTAAGAAAATAACAGGTACTAAGGCAATTGTTAGGGAGGCTTTCTTTTCCATTTTCATATCGGCCTGCATGATACGAAAAAAATGAGAGATTTAGCCTATTGGCAAGGCTTTCCAAGCTTTTAATTGTTCAAAAATTAAATGGGTAGGCAAGCCCATTACCGTAAAATAAGAGCCAATAATTTTTTCAATCCCTATCATCCCAATCCATTCTTGAATGCCATAAGCACCCGCCTTATCGTAGGGTCGGAAATTTTCCAAATAATAATCGATTTCCTTGTCCGTGAGCTCCTTAAAAAACACTTCGGTGCTATCGTGCATCACTTTATATTGCTTTTTATCGCTAAAGCAGAGGGAGCTGATTACGTGATGGGATTGACCGGATAAACTTTGCAGCATTTCTTTGGCCTGCTCATAATTAGCGGGTTTCCCTAAAACTTGGTCGGCTAAGCAGACTATGGTGTCGGAGCAAATTAAGAGTTCATCATCGGCAATTTGCCCTTTTAAAGAATCGGCTTTCGCCTGAGCGATGAAATCAGAAATCTCCGCTCCTTTTAAGCTAGCGGGATAGGACTCATCGATATCGCTACTTACTTGCCGAAAGTCTAATCCCAGTGCCTTTAACAATTCGGCCCGGCGTGGCGATTGTGAACCGAGAACTAATTTTGGAAGCATACTAAAAGTATTTTAAGGAAAGGGTGAAAACCAGCATACTTAAAATCCCACTTAGCATAATAAGCTTCAGCATCATACTTATCTTTTTATAGTCGCTAGGGCTATGGGCCAAAACACTTTTGTAGATGAGATATACGAGCGGCGCAACTACCAAAATAAAGAGATAAAGAGAAGATAATGTATCGTTTTCAAAAATATCGTAGCTATAATAGGCGAGGGGCACAATATGGCAAATGAGCAGTAAAATTAGAATCGCCTTGAAAATCCCTGCTGGTAAAATAAGCGCTAAGGTTTTATACTCGGCCGCTTTATCGCCTAATTTATCTTCCGCATCTTTAACCATTTCGCGCATAAAACTAATGCCAAAAGCAAAAAGGGAATAGGCTAAAATAACTTCCATGGTTTGTGAAACCTGCAAAGCATTTTCATCATTTGCCGCGGGGAGTATATCGAAAACACCTACTAAAAACACAGGTAAAGCGCTTAGAGCCGCTACAATGAAATTGCCTAAAAAAGGACGGGCCTTTAAATCGTAAGCATAGAGGTAAAGTATCACGGCGGCTAAGGGTGCAATCATCCACAAATCATCTACTTCGGCTTCTTGCGCTAAAAGATAGGCGCTAGCGATAGCAATAATTACCGTGGCATAATAAAGGTTCCAAGCGGAATTCACTTTTATGCTCTTGCCAATAGTGATGCGCTTTGGTTTGTTAAGGGCATCGACCTCCAAGTCGTATAAATCGTTAATAATATAACCGCCAGCGGCAAGTGCCATGCTACATAATACGCCCAGAAAAAAGTAGCCTTGATTTAAAACATGGGGCAGATGAAGGCTTTCAATAATAGCAAAGCGAATGAGGTACTGCACCAAGGCAATAATTAGCAAATTGGGCCAGCGGATGAGTTTAAAAAAAGCTACCATGAAAAATCTTCTTCAAGCATCCAGTTGTTTTGCACCTTTAAAGTCTGTTCAATGACATCTCTAACGCAAGTTTCGCCGCCCTTAAAGGGAGATACGTAATCGGCTACAGTTCGAATTTCAGGAACGGCATTATTCGGCGCACAACCCAGTCCGGCTCTTTCAATTAGCGGATAATCGGGAATGTCATCGCCCATATAAAGCATGTTTTCTTCCTTTAAATTTTGATGCTCGTAAACCGCTAATAAATCTTGCCAAGCGTCTAATTTATAAGAAGCCCGCATGTAGATATCGGTTAATCCCAAGCCTTGTAAGATGCTTTTAACACCTTCACAATGTCCGCCAGAAATAATAGCTACGATATAACCTTTTTTAATGGCCAACTGCAGGGCATATCCGTCTTTACTATTGAGATTGCGTATGGGATGTCCATCTTTTGAAATCTGAAACTGTCCGTTGGTCAACACTCCGTCCATATCAAAGACAAAGGCTTTTATTTGATGGAGGATTTCTTTATAATTTTTCTTCATTATCACCGAGGATAGCGTTGCTAATTAGTTTGTAGATTGTTTTTGAATTTTCATCGGGTAGCAAACTTATATGTTTTTGCAGGGTGGCAAAATCTTTTCTTTGCGCTGGACCAGTTTGTCTTTCCGCTGGATCTTGTGTATCAATTTGCCTAACCTGTTCTTGAAGCAAAGGTTTCAGTAATTCTAAACTCAAGTTTTTATCTTTTAATATACCATGCGAGAGGTGATAGAGGTAATTACTAAAATTATGACTGATTACTGCCGCAAGATGCAAACTAGCTCGATCTTCCGAATTAAGACGAGCCGAAGGTATTTGATGTTGGCTACAAAATTCTTCCAATTGTTCTAAGCTCTGCGGATCTTTTGCTTCGAGGCAGAAAGTTATTTTTTCGATGGGCGTTTGAGCATCGGGGCGGAGGCTCATAGGCGGATAAAATATCGCTCGAAGGGGATGTTTTTCAGCGATCGCATCTAGGGAAACCGTGCCAGAGCTATGCGCTATAATGCCTTTGCAGATGGGTAATTGAGCGCTTAAATCGGCAATATTATCGTCGGGGATGCAAATAAGACAAAGATCGAAATCACCGGTAAAATTGCTGAGGGCCTCTACTTCAGTGGAAGCTCTGCGGGAAAATAGGCGACAGTTGATGCCCCGATTCTTAAAGGCAGCGAATAAATAAAGGCCCACATTTCCCGCTCCGATAATAGCAACGCTCTGTATCATGTCCCAAAATTACAATCCTACTTTACTAATCACATCATTTAAAATAGCTATTCTTTATTTTTTATCTTGGGCATCCCTAAAAATTCTCTGCATTGAAGAACCCTTACATTGGAACACTGACTTTTGGATTGCTTTTACTGTTGTCAATTCTTGCTTCTTTTTCTGCTAAAGCTGCCCACTTGATAGGGGGCGAAATAAGCTATAACTGCGAAGGCAATAACCTTTATACCATTTCATTGCGTATTTACCGCGACTGTGCGGGCGGTGGTGCGGCCTTTGATAATTCGGCAGCCGTGGCTATTTACGATATCAATGGTAGCTTAATTACACAATTAAATATTCAACAGGGGCCGGTTCTTTCGCTTAATAATAATTTAACCAGCGACCCTTGTGTTACCGTTCCTCCTAACTTATGCGTTGAGTATACCGACTATATTGATACCGTAACATTAGCACCCATTTTTGGGGGCTATACTTTGGTGCATCAGCGCTGTTGCCGCAATGCGATTATTGGTAATGTGGTTAATCCAGGGTCCATCGGTAATACCTATTCGATTACAATTCCAAGTATGGATACCACCTGCAATAGTTCGCCGCAAATTACGCAGCCGCTCGATAATGTTATTTGCTTAAATCGTCCGGCTAATATTGATATTCAAGTAACGGAGAGTGATGGTGATTCTTTGAGTTTTGAATTGTGCCAGATCTTTAGCGGTGGCGGCCAAGGTGGCGGTGGCTGTAATTCAGTAATTCCCAACCCTCCCTGTCCACCACCTTTTACCAGTGTGGCTTTTGCTGCTCCTTATACCTTTTTAAATCCTATTCCATCGGCGCAGCCCTTTACGGTAAATCCAGTAACAGGGCGCTTATCAGGTACACCAGCTCAACTAGGAATTTATGTGGCGGGCATCTGCATTAGCGAATGGCGCAATGGGCAGCGCTTAAGCACGGTGCGTCTCGATTATCAATTTGCAGTAAGCAATTGTATTCAAAATGTGATTAGTGATATGAAAACGCCTTTAGAAGAGCCACAAATTCTTTGCGATGGTTTAACAGTTCAGTTTGAGAATGAAACGCAAAATGCCAATAGCGTACTGTGGAATTTTGGCGATTTAAGCACGAATGCCGATACTAGCAGCGCGAATACACCTCAATATACTTATCCCGCTCCCGGCACTTATATGGTTACCTTAATTGCCAACCCGGGCCAGCAGTGTAGTGATACAACGGTAGCTCCTTTTGTGGTGAAACCGGGTGTAGCACCCGAAATAATTTGGGACGGTGTACCTTGTTTTGAAGTGCAGAATTTACAGTTTGAAGCTTTTGGAAACTTACCGCCTAATGCACGGTATCGCTGGGATTTTGGTGGTGATGCCCTCTTACCAAGATTCGATGCTTTTAGCGTCTTCGGTTTAAGTTGGGCCACTCCAGGTATTAAACCCGTAAGCTTAACCGTATTTTGGGATAGCTGTTCGGTTACTGTTACCGATACTATAGAAATTACCGAAGACAGCACTTATGTAGATGCGGGACCAGATACAACCATTGCTAGGGGAGAATTTGCACCGTTGCAATCTACCTATGCGGCTTCGTATTATTGGTACGCCAGCGTACCCGTTAAATTCGACAATCCCTTTGCCCGCTACCCTCGCGCTGAAATTCGCGATGAAGACGATACCGTTACCTTTTATGTACGAGTTACTGATATTTACGGCTGCCAGGGTACAGACTCCATGCAGGTTTTTGTGCTATCGGACAGGAATGTGGCCGTTTATAATATAATTACCCCTAATGGAGATGGCTTAAATGACTTTTTCGATTTAAGTCCTTTGCGACTCAACGGCAATTGCAATTTAGAAGTATTCAACCGCTGGGGCTCTCCAGTTTATTCGACTAATTCGTATAAAAACGATTGGGAAGGAGTAGATGATGATGGCAAGCCCTTAGCCGATGGCACCTATTATTATGTGGTAAAATGCGGGGAAGTTGTTGAGAGTACCGGACCGATTAGTATTCTTCGGTATCGGTAGGGGAAAGAAATCTATGAAGAACTTTATCTAGCTTTTTAATTTTCGTCTTAAAAATGATTTTTATTAAACAGGAAAAGAAAAAGAAAGACCTGTCCGCGAAGATTGATCAAGTTCACAATGTTTGTATTCGAAAGCATGTTTAGGATAGCGAGGGTTTCGAAATTGGTGTATTAGGTACCTTAGAACCAGATCGGATAGAGTTTTTTCAATTTTTTACTTCTAAAGTTATGACAAAACAGTCTGAACTTTATGGAGAAATTGATATTTGAGAGGCTAACTCTTTCGTAGGGCTTTTCTGCCAGAGCTTATAAATTGACATTAACTGAAAGTATTTAACAATAGCATACATAGAAGATGACCGTCTCTCTGCCCAGCATATTATTTGGTTCTTAGTCAAATGATATAACCTAATCATCAAAAAAAAAGGCCGTTCTTTCGAACAGCCTTTAATCTTTATAAATCTTTTGTTCTTACAAAGTAGTACTAACCGAGTTGATATACTCAAACTTAGCGGTTTCCTTATCCAATGACCAAATTACGGTTATAAAAGTGGGAGTAAAGCTAAATCCAGGGGCATAAGCTCCCTCAAGGTCACTATCTGGTTTAAGAATGTAATGTTTGATAGGAGTAGATTTGGTTCCAATTACGTCGTTAATGCTATAAGCGGCACCAAAAGGAGTATACTCTCCTATATTAACCCCCCAAGCAAAGGCGGGATTAGCGCTTCCGCTTACAATCATTGGATGTATAAATGGCTCATCTTTCTTAAAAAGAACGGCACTGCTATCCGCATTCAAAATATCCGCATCCCAAACACTAAGGGAATCCACATTGCGTATGTAGCCTGAAACAGCGGTTGTTTGTAAGTTGGCACCCAAACTTTGATAGTTGGCAGCAACCATAGAGCTCGCCAAGTAAGTTTCGATATAAAAACTACCACCTGCAGTATCTCTCCAAAACTTTACTTTACTATCAATTACCCAAGCCGTATCATTGCTGCTTACCACGTGATTTACAGTGGCAATAGGTCTGCGATTTAACTCTTTTTCTATGCTTACAACAGCGTTTGCTATATCCAAAGCGGCCTCATTTAAATAAAGGCTAGGGGCAGGGTCTAAGGGTTGGTTTAAACTGATACTGTCGGTTAAACCATTGTATAAGGGACTACTTTGGCTACCAACCAAAGACATATAATTTACTTGTTTAGGATAAAGATCTTGTATGGTAGCGCGCAAAATATCGTAAGTAAAACCAGTAGCGGGTGCATACGATGCTATAAGCAATGCATTTTTAGTTTCGGGTAAAGCAAGGCCATCCGTTGGGTAACCTAAAACGGGTGCAGGAGCCTCTTCCTCACATGCTGCGAAAAACATTGAGGCAGCTAATAATACTAAGATTTTCTTCATGGATAAAAATTTCACGTCAAAAGTAATTATTAAATAGGGAGTTTCATCCTCCTCTTTAATTCTTATTTAAAAAAGGATTAAAAATACCCTTCTTAGCTATAGCGATGAATTAGGCTAAAAGGTTGGCTTTGCCAGTTTTAATTTAGTTTTAAATCGATGTAAATCGGTAAATGATCGCTAAACCCATCATTATAACGCATACCAAGGTAAGTTCTGTAGGGCTGCATGCCCGGATAGCGATTATCTTCTTCCAATAAAAAAGGCGCTTTAAAACAGCCAAATTCACCTACCTTATCAATCAATGCCTTGCTAATAATTAGTTGATCGAGATAGGCCCATTGACCTTTATAGCGATGCGATCCCTCGGCCGCATCTAGCGAAAGCATTAAATTTTTCAATTTCGAATTTTCTCCTATTTCCTCGCCTGCTTTTAATATTTCTCGCACACTTTTGTTCGTGGGCTCATCATTTAAGTCGCCCATAATTAAAATGTTCTTCCTTCCTTGAGCTTGCAAGGAGTCCACTTTGCTGCGCACTAATTCGGCCGCGGCTAATCGCTTGTATTCCGAGGCTTCTTGACCACCATAGCGACTGGGCCAGTGACAAGTAAAAACATCAATACTATCACCACCCAGACTTACAAATTGGCTAAACAATACATCGCGACTGCGAAACGCACTATCGGAAGCAATGTATAAGGGAAAGGCTTGAGAGTAAATTAGTTTTAACTGCTCCTTATCGTAAATTAAGCCAACATCTATTCCACGTCGGTCGGGGGAATTATAATGAACAAATTGATACTGATACTTTGCAAAAACTTCAGTTTTTATCAAATCCTCTAAAACTAATTCACTTTCTAATTCGGCCATACCCATCAAGGCAGGCACTTTGTCGCCGCTCATCGCCAAGCAAACCTTAGCAATTTTGTTTAATTTTTGATGGTAACGATAGAAAGACCAGCTTTTTGTTCCTTCAGGAGTAAATTCCTCATCATTTACCAGACTGTCGTCGCTAGGATGAAAAAGATTTTCGACATTATAAAAGGCGAAGCGATAGCTATCTTGTCCCTTTAGCTGCGTGCAGAAAAGGGCTAAGGCTAACAAAAGATAATGCTTTTTCATAGTTTAATTTTTCCGGTAAATATTATATTCCCTCGTTACTAAAGAGAAAGTATCATTTAATTTCTGTAATCTTAAAATTGACTCCTTCTCGCCAAGAGCCAAAAAAGCATTATCCTTCATATGTCGGCTTAGGTTGTTAATTAAATGGTGCTGCTCATCGTACTGAAAGTAGATCAATACATTCTTGCAAATTACCAAATCAAATCTTTCTTCTAGTTGCGTATGACAGACATCAAAGGTTTTAAATTCGACCTTCTCTAAAAGACTTTCGTCGAGATAAGCTTGCGATCCTGCGCCCAAAAAGTAATAATCTAATTCTCTATAACCGCCGGCAAGCAAGTAGTTCTGCTGTCCTTCGCTGAAATCTGTTTTTTGTAGTACGGGTCTTTGTGCTTCCTTTAAAACGCTCTCACAGATATCGCTGGCAACAATTTTACTTCGCTCCAATAACCCATTCTCTTTCAGGATAATACAAAGTGTTGCTAATTCAGCGCCATAACTAGAACCTATCAATAAAATATCAAGTTCCTTCGCTTTTCGGTAAAATGGCAATACATTAGTTTTTAAGGCCTTAAGACTCCCAGGTTCTCTAAATACCTGAGTAACGTTAACGGTAAACTCGCTTAAAAACCGTTGAAAAGAAATACTTCCCTTTTGTAAACTTGCCTGTAAATCGGTTAAAGAATTTAGCTGCAAGTTTTTAATTGTTTTTCGTAGTCGCCTTTCGGAAGATGCGCTATTATACCACTTCAGTTTAAACTGATACTCACTTTCTATAAATTCATGAAAGGCATCAAGCTCTGAGGCTGAAATTTGCAGGAGATTATTTCTCTTAATGTAATTACCTTGCGCGGGCATTATCAAGATTTAGTTTATGCAAAAATGCCTTTTATTCTTAATCCTGAGTTATCTTCTTTCGGGCACTTATCAACCAGTTTACGGGCAAAACTTCATAAGTTTAAGTGAAGACTTAATAAGTGATTCATGGTCTAATTCCGGTAGATGGTTCAAAAAACCCAAGGAATTAAAGAAGCCAGCTTTACTTGGTCTTGGGGCCATAGCTCTTGTTTCTGCTACAATGGCTTGGGATGAGCAAATTCAACCGCAGGTAGCCCAAGGAAACCCCGAGCAGCTTTCCACTTTCTCTCAAATTAGTGAACCCTTCGGGAATCCGTTAAAAATGGGAATTCTCGCATTAGGCAGCTATTATACGGCAGGTTACCTAAAAAATGTGCAAATAAAAGGCGCTTCTTCTGCTGCTTTGCAAAGTATGCTAACCGCCGGGCTTGCAGCCATTACCATAAAATTGTTGGTGCATCGTGTGCGCCCAGAAGAACAATTATTTTTTGATCCGTATCAATTTAGGGGCGCTTCCTTCTCAGGCGAAAATCTTTCTTTTCCATCAGGGCATAGTGCCACCGCTTTTGCATTTGCGGCCTCAGTCTCAACTTACTATAAGAATGACTGGCGTGTCGCGGTTCCTTTATACATCGTAGCAGGCCTTACTGCTTATCAAAGGGTTTACGATTTTAAACATTGGCCAAGTGATGTTGTGGCTGGCGCGCTGCTAGGAACTTGGATTGGGACTAAAATTGGTACTTGGCAGCTAGAAAGAAGTAGTCCAATTCCAATGAGGCTTGGTGTGGTCTCCAACCAATGGGGAGGAACCAGTCTTAATTTCAGTTTTACACTTGATTAGTTACTTGTCTTTTTAATAAGAAAGGCGCGGGGTTTACCCGCTAAAACGGTGTTTAAAATATAAGATCCTAAGCCTAAACTTTTGGTGTCAATAAACATTTTGTCACCTCCAATTAGGCAATCTTTTGACTTTCCTTTTAAGATAAGCTCTCCTCCTTGACTGTAAATTTCAAAATAGAGTTGTCCTTGTAAATTCGGATCTGGCACTATTAATTCTATGCGTGAACCGAATTGTTTGTTCTCTAAGCTTAATGATTCGCCAATAAGTGCTGCTTCGCCTTTTGGACTTTCAGGAATATCAGCTTTGTAAATCTTAGCATCACGAGATGCCACTTTTTCCTCGCCGATATAAAACTTATTATTAAGAATACAAATCGCTTCACGTTGACCAAAGCTTCCCATGTAAAATTCTTCCGCTTTAAGGAGACTTTCGCTTTGATTAAAATAATCGCGAACTCGCCAAATCTTGTCGTATCCTAAAAGATACAAGTCAGGATTCTTATCTCCCGAAAGGCAGGCGCCACTTACCCAATAGGCAGGCATTTTGCCTTGTCCTGTAAAAATTTGCCCTTTTTTATAGGCTTTGTAGGTTCCAGCCTTTCTACTTAAACTGTAGCAATTACTTAAGCCATCGAAAGGTTTTGTACGATTTTTAGTAAAAAGGTAAAGTGAATCTTTATGCACCACCATCGCTTCTAAATCGAAGTATTTAGCCGTTTCGGCAGGAGGGAAGGCTTTTTGGTCGGGAAAGCTAAAATTGATTTCTCCTTTAAAAGCCCATAAACCTTCGCTTAGTAAGCGAGAAACATCCACAATGTAAATTTTGAGATTGGTTCTTTTATTGGCATTATTGCCAAAATCGCCGATATATAATAAGCCATCTGCGTAAGCAATACTTTCCCAATCGTTATTGCTGAAACCAAGGAAAACCGTTTGATGAATGATGTTTCCTAAAGTGTCTAAGATGAAAATTTCCGGATCGTTTCCGCTGTCGTTTATCGAAGCAATAGCATTTTCACCAATTACCGCCATGCCACTGCACTCGGGTAACTCATTGGGCATTAAGCCAATTTCTTGGAGATTTATGCTTTGCCCATAACTACCCAAGGAAATTAACAAAAAATAAAGGCGAACGAAAAAGTATTTTAGTGTGCTCATAGTTTTAGTAAACAGCCGTCGCCATAACTTAGAAAACGGAAATTATTTGATAAGGCGTAGGAGTATATCTTTTGCCAATCGTCGCCCACAATAGAAGCGATAAGAAGCATTAAGGTACTTTTGGGTTGATGAAAATTGGTAATCAATCCACGAATAATTCCGTGCTGATAACCGGGGGCAATAATGATTTGGGTTTTTATCGACAGCCAATCTAAAGCATTGGAATTAAGAAGCTCTAAACAGGCTTCAAATGCAGCAATAGCCTCTAAGCGAGGGGTTTCACCCTTAAATGCAATCCATTGCGGAATACAAATTTCATGGACATCCTTTAATTGCTTTGCCTGCGCTAAACAGCCTAACCAATACATACTTTCTAGGGCGCGTAAAGAGGTTGTTCCTACCGAAATTACCGCTCGGCCGTTTTTAAGGTTTCCCAAGATGCCTTTGATAAAGCTTGCTTCTATTAATACTTCTTCCGCATGCATCTCGTGTTCGGTAACCGAAGTACTAACCGGTTTGAAAGTTCCGGCTCCCACATGTAGCGTTAAGAAATCTCGGGCAATTCCTTTATTCTCCAATTTTTTAAAAATGGCTTCATTAAAGTGTAATCCCGCAGTGGGAGCAGCTACCGAACCAGCGCGATTAGCATAAACCGTTTGGTAGGTTTTTTTATCTTTTTCTTCGGCTTTTCGTTTAATATAGGGAGGTAGCGGTGTTTTTCCCGCCAAATCTAAAATTTCCGCAAAGCTCATATCTGCTTTCCAGCTGAAGCGCACCAAAAAACTATCCTCGGCGCGACTGATTTTTTCGGCCTGTAAAATTAAGCCATCTAATTCTATGCTTAACAGACCGCTTTTCCATTTGCGCGCGCCACCAATTAAACAGGTATATTCTAGACTTCCTTTTTGGGCTAAAGCCTGTTCAATAGCCTTATTATGAGCAGGTTCTAAACAGAATATCTCAATAATGGTACTTTCGTTTTTCGGAAAAAGTAAGCGTGCCTGTACTACTTTGGTTTCATTAAAAACCAAAAGCGAATTAGGACTTAGATAATCATCAATATTTAGATATTTATCTTCCTTAATTTCTTGATTTTCAAAAACTAAAAGTTTGGATTGGCCACGTTCGGCAGGATAAAGAGCAATCTTTTCATCCGGCAAGGCATAATCGTATTGCTGTATATCTAAATTAGGAATAGACAAGGCTCAAAAATTTTAGCAAAGAAACAAAGAAGCGCCTCAAATTGGAATCCCTTTGGCGCCTTTTTAAGAGTCAATAGAGTATTAGCGTAATTTAATTCTCATTTTTGCTGATGTGAAAAAGGTAATCATCAGCGTAAGCAACGACTTAGCAACCGATCAAAGGGTGCAGCGACATATTTCGGTGCTTTTGAAAAAAGGCTATCAAGTCCATTTTATTGGCAGGAAACTGCCTACTAGTTTGGATTTTAAGCCCGATGGCTACCAAACAAAGCGTTTTAAACTCTGGTTTCAGAAAGGTTTTCTTTTTTACGGGAACTTAAATCTCCGACTCTTTTTTTATCTCCTTTTTAATAAGGCCGATCTGTATTTTAGTAATGACTTAGATACGCTTCTGCCCAATTACTTGGTAGCGAAACTCTTCGGTAAGCCCTTAATTTACGATAGTCACGAGTATTTTACTGGCGTTCCTGAAATTCAAAATCGAAAATTAGTAAAGCAAGTGTGGACTAAAATAGAAGCGTCCATTTTTCCCAAACTGAAGCATGTCATCACTGTAAACGAAAGCATCGCCGATTTGTACGAGAGCGACTATGGCATTCGTCCCTTGGTAATTCGCAATGTGGCTTCCAAAGTTTTACCCGAAATTACACTTTCACGCAGTGATCTTAAGCTTCCGCAAGATGCCTATTTAATAATAAATCAGGGCTCTGGAATTAATGTCGATCGGGGAATGGAGGAGATGCTAATGGCTTTAAAATTGCTACCGTCAAACTATCACTTTGTATTGGTGGGAAAGGGCGATGTTTTAGAATATTTGAAGCAAAAAGCAAAGGAAGATTCGTTACTAAATCGCGTGCACTTTATCCCTTCACAGCCTTATGTGCAAATGTTGCAATATACACTTAACGCCGACTTAGGAATAAGCCTTGACAAGGATACCAACATCAATTACCGCTTTAGTTTACCTAATAAAGTTTTTGATTATATGAAATGCGGTATTCCATTATTAGTGAGTAATTTAAAAGAGCCTAGTGCTTTGGTTTTACGGTACAATATTGGTAAAATCACTTCCGTAGATGCGCAAGAAATAGCACAGGCAGTTTTAGAATTATCAACTAACGGTAAAGAAGTATTTCAAGCCAATCTAGCGCAAGCGGCAGCTGAAAATAATTACGAAAAAGAGTCGGAAATTTTAGAAGACTTATTGAGTGAGCTTCATTCTCAATAAGTAGTTTAAGCGGTATAAATCGAAAAAGCGCAGATTGGGTTTCGAGCTTAGCAAATTTTTTAAAATCGTCATCCTAAACGGGCGATAAAGCAAGGTGAAAATTGCGCTAAAGCCAGCGTTTTCAATTTTTAAAGCCAAGTCTAATATTTTGATGTCCTTGGCTAAATCAGGCTGTTTTGTGTAAACGATTTTCAGATTTCTCATCGCTGCTTTACTTTTTTCCAAAAAGTCGCTGTTGCTATCGTCCGCCTCAATTAAAATGGGATTATCGATATGAATGAGGGGAATTCCCAAAGCTCGCAAACCAAAACCGAAAAGGGTGTCTTCGTGGCCGTATCCTTTAATGTCTTCATCGAAATTTAGCTTCTGGAATAGGGAGCGTGCGCAAAAAAATGCGCCGGTCATAAAAGAGGAATAGGGCTTTTCGCGACGATTTTCAACGCTGTGGCTTTCGCGTTGCTTTGCATAATGCCAGCGCAATTCACAATTTGCTTGCAAGGGAGCTAATTTCCTGCCGCCAATTATTACGGCGCCGCTTTGTCGTTGGCTCCAAAATGATTGTAAGAAATCGTTTTTGCAAATATGCACATCTGCATCTAAGCTAAGAAAATATTGACCTTTAGCTTCTGAAGCAAGTAGATTACGCATCTTGGCCCGACCAATATTATGCGCCAAAACTAGGTAGCGAACCTTGGATAATTTGTTGAATAACTGCCGATTAGCTTCTGATATCTCTGGGCTAGAGGCATCATCAATAATAAGAATTTCGTAATCTATCCCGAGATCTTCCGCTTGCTTTACTAGGCTTTGCACCGTTGGGTAAGGTTTTCTCTGATAGAGGGGAAGGCAGATACTAAAATCCACAGTTTACAAGGTGTTTTGTACAGTACTGAAAACCTTGCCTTGACTACATTTTAGCGTTTCGTGCGGGAATTTTAATATTAAAGAATAGTCGTGTGTTGCCATTAATAAAGCGCGACCACTATTGGAGATTTCTTCCAATAAAATCATAATTTCTTCACTGGTAGAGGGGTCTAAATTCCCCGTAGGTTCATCGGCTAAAATCAGCTCAGGATCATTTAATAAAGCCCGTGCAATGGAAACTCTTTGCTGTTCGCCTCCCGAAAGTTGAAATGGCATTTTGGCGCTCAAACTTTCCATATTCACTTTGGTTAAAACCTCTTCAATTTTTCTTTTTATATCGGTCTTTGATTTCCATCCCGTTGCCTGTAAAACAAATTTGAGGTTATCAAATACCGATCGATCGGTAAGAAGTTGAAAATCTTGAAATACGATACCTAGTTTACGTCGCAATTCGGGAATTTGCTTTTCTTTGAGATTAACTAGGTTGATTCCACAAACATGGCCACTACCGCTGCTAAGGGGCAAATCGCCATATAGGGTTTTCAGTAAACTAGATTTACCACTTCCGGTAGAACCGATAAGATATTTGAAATCACCTTTCTTGATTAAAAGCTCAACCTCGTCTAAAATCACAGTATCTCCTTGTTTGATGCAGGCTTGGTTTAGTCTAAGTATCGCTTCGGTGCTCATAATTTCAAATATCTTACAAATTTAATTTTAGCGCATTAGCCAGCGCTAATAAAGCTCAATAATAATTAACATCAAACGTTTAAAACTTCTCAAGTAATTTAAATAGAAGCCTATAAATACTGCTACTTTTAAAATGATAAAAATAATAACGTAGCATGCTAAATATCAGGACTTTATTTCTTTGTGGTATCTTGGTATTCACCCAAATGAGTGCAGTGTACGCCCAGATACATTCTACTCAGAAGCCAAATGAAGCCTCTTATGATGAAGCATTTCAGCTTTATGAGAAGGAGCAATTTGGTAATGCCCAAGAAATTTGGGACGCTTTGATTCGCGAGGGCTCTTTAAATAAGGAGAAAATTGTGCAGGCCCGATATTTTGCCGCGATGTGCGCCATAAAGCTTTATCATGGCGATATAGATGAGCGAATTGAGGAGTTTGCGCGCTTGCACGAGACTAATCCTCTGCGCAATAAACTTTATCTTAGTTACAGCCACAACTTGTTCAGTTTGCGTCGTTACACCCAAGCTATTGATTATTACGAAAAAGTAGATGCTTACAATTTAAATAAGGAGCAGGCCGCTGAGTATCGCTTTAAATATGCTTACTCTTTAATGATTGCGGAAGAATTTGATCAGGCCAAAGATTTGTTTTTCAAAATTAAAGACGAGGAATCAGCTTTTTCTAATTCAGGCCGATATTATTACGCACACCTTTTGTATGTAGACAGTAATTACGCGGAAGCCTTGCGTAACTTTTTACCATTGCAGGAAGATCCCAATTTTGGTCCTTTAGTACCCTATTATTTAGCGCATATTTATTATCAATTGGAGAACTACGATAAGCTGGTAGAGGTAGGCGAGGAGCTGATTGAAAACGCTACAGCCTCGCGGGCACCTGAAATAGCTAAACTTTTAGCGGATGCCTTTTACAGTAAGAAGGATTACCAAAATGCCATTACTTATTTGGTTATTTTCAAGGATAAGGGAGGTAGTTTGCGCTTAGACGACCATTATCAGTTTGGTTTTTCTTTATATCAGGAAAAGCGTTTTGCAGAAGCAATTACCGAGTTTAATAAGATTTCGGCTGGGCCAGATAAATTACGTCAAAATTCTTATTTCCACTTGGCCGACTGCTATTTGAAAGTAGCAAATAAAAACCAAGCCCTTATTGCATTTAGAGCCGCATCGGAGATTAAGGCCAATCCGGAGATTACCGAAATGGCAGCTTATAACTACGCCATCCTCTCTTACGAATTAGCCAGTCCATTTACCGATGCGATTAGCACCTTTAATGCCTTTTTAAATGAGTATCCTAATACGGATAAGCGTTCAAAAATTCAGGAATATCTCGCCAATATCTATATCACAACAAAAGATTACGATAAAGCTATGAAAGCGATAAAGGAGGCGGGTATAAATTCGCCCAACATGCGCGCGGCTTATCAAAAAGTAGCCTTTTACCGCGCTACTGAGATGTTTAACGCCCTGCAATTTGAAGGCGCTCTGGCTAAATATGCAGAAATGCAAAAGTACCCCGAAGATCAGGCCTTGGCTAATTTAGGTAACTACTGGATGGGGGAGTGCTATTACCGTCTTTTAAAATTCGCCGAAGCCAAAGAGAAATTTCTAGAGTTCCGCATGGGTTTTGGCGCGTCTATTCAAAAAGTGCATAACCGTTCCTACTATAATAGCGCTTACAGCAATTTTAAGCTTTTTGAATTTGAGGCAGCTATTTTAGACTTTAAGAAATATGTGAAATTTAGTCCAGTCGATGATATCCGTTATCCCGATGCTCTTTTGCGCATTGGCGATAGTTATCTTCTACTGGCGAAATATTTAGATGCGGCGGATTATTATGGTAAAGCCATTGCTAATAATAGCGTGGAAGCCGATTATGCCCATTATCAACGCAGTGAGTGTTTCGGTCTTTTACTGAAGTACGAAGAGCAAATTAAGGAGTTAAATAAGCTTATTTATACCTACCCCAATAGTGCTTACAGTGAAAAGTCGCAGCTGGAAATTGCCAAGACCTATTTGCTTCAAGATAAATATCAAGAGACCTTACAAGCCTTAAGCGACTTTAAAGCAAAGTACCCTGAAAGCGACAAGATTAGCGAAGTAGAGCTGAAAACGGGATTGGTTTACAGTAATATGGACGAATATGATAAGGCTATTGCAGCTTTTAAAGATGTGGTAAATGACTATCCTGGAACGCCCGAATCTATTGAAGCCATTCGCTTAGCGGAGATTGTTTACAAGCGAGCAAAACGCATCAATGAATACTTAGATTGGGTCGCTACCATATCCTTTGTCGATTTCAAAGAATCTACCTTAGATTCCACCGCTTATGATGCAGCCTTCGATGTATATGCAGCTGGCGATTGTATGCAAACCTTAAAAGCGATGGATGCTTATATCAGCCGTTTTCCATTGGGCTTATTTAAAGTTTCTGCTAATTACTATGCAGCGCAGTGTGCGGAAAAATTAGAACTTTTCTCACGGGCTGCAGAATATTATGAAGAGTTGGTGCAATTACCTGCCAATTCTTACCGCAAGCCTGCTTTGCGTTTCACCGCCGAAAAAGCTTATCTCGATAGTAATTATGCCTTAGCGCGCAATCGTTTCGATGAATGGTTGGCCCTAGAAACAAATGAAGGACAAATCAATTTGGCCTTAGCGGGACTAATGCGCTGCGCCGAAAAGTTAGGAGACAGACTAGCACTAATAACATACGCGGAGCAAATTGAGCAAAAGCAGAGTATTGACAAGGAATTGCGAGAAGAGGCTCAATTAAATCTGGCAAGATCCTTCTACGCCACCGAAAAGTGGAATAAAGCCGCTGCGTATTATGGCATCATTAGAGAGAAGAGTAGTGGTAACAAAAAAGCAGAAGCCTATTATTTTGAAGCACTTCTATTACAAAGAAAGGCGCAGTACGATAGTAGCAATGCTCATATAAACAGGATGATTGAAGCCTTGCCATCTTATAAGGAATGGAAAATGCGTTCGCTATTGGTTATGGCGCGCAACTTCTGGAAGCTCGATGATATTTTCCAAGCCCAGTATGTAATCGATTTTATTATCGATAGCAAGTTTTCGGAAGATTTAAGCAGTGCTGCAGCCGATTTAAAGGAAGAAATTAACCTCGCAGAAGCCCGCGCCCTGAAAGAAAAGGAAAAACTTCTGGAAGCACAGGCATCCCCCATTAGTCTAGATTCTGAAAGTGGTTTGCAAATAATTGATATCCCTGAAGAACAAGAGCCTTTAGAAGAACCTGAATTAATAAAACGATAAGCGCATGAAAGTTAAATTAACGCTAGCATTAGCCTTAGTTTTGGGCGGTCTTTCCGCTCAAGAAAAGGATCCATTAGGTCAGGTAGTTGTTTCGGTTACGGATAAATACCGCGCACAGATTAAAGATGCGCGAAAAATATTGGAAAACCCTAGCTACAGTGATAGTACCACTGAGAAGTTACCAGTTAGCTATACTTTAAAAAGCTTTGCCCTACCAGTGCGCATTCAGCCCGAAGTTTTAAAACCTGCTCGCGTGGTGAAAACCGAGGTACCAGAATTGTATAAAGGTTTTGTAAAATTGGGCTACGGACTGTATAATACTGCCGTGGTTGATGCTTATTACAATAGCGGGCGATCTTCTCAATATAGCTACGGATTTGCGGCTAAGCACTTTTCTACACAAAGTGGCGTAGCCGATATTCGTTATGATGAAAACCCTATGTCGAGAAATCATGTGGGTGGTTTTTTTAATCGTTATTACAAAGATTTCACTTGGCATATAGCTGCCAATATGGATTTGGATAAATTCAGCTATTACGGTCAGCCCGAATTGGACTTTATCTCGCCAGATAGCACCTTAAACAACGGTCCGTATAATTGGTATCGTCGTTATCGAGTTGAAACCAACATTAAGGAATCGAAGAAGAAGAATTTAGGTCCCATGAATGAGTTTGGCTTGGCTTATCAGAACTTTAATGATAATTACCGCTCAAATGAAAATGATATCACTTTTCGTTCGCTGTGGGATATACCGGCCAATGAGCAAAATTTAAATTTGGAGTTCAATGGTTCATGGTTCCAAAATACTTTTGATAGTATTCCGAGCGGCCAGGATAGCTCAAACTTTTTCGATCAGTCTTTTTTTCAATTGCAGGCCAAACCTTATATAAGTGTAGAAAAGGAAGACTATAGCTTTGATTTTGGACTAAATTTGTTCTTAGTGAATGCCAATGATTCGCGCCAAACGGAATCTAAAACCAATCTGTATTTCTTTCCAGAGATCACATTCCGATATAAGATTGTTCCCGAAATACTGTCTTTGAAATCGGGAGTAAAAGGATCTCTTACTCGGAATACTTATGCCCAAACTACCGCTGCTAATCCCTTCGTTTTACCCGGCCAAAGCAGCACACCTTCGCGCGATTTAAATATTTTCTTAGCTTTAGATGGTATCTTAAGTAGCTCACTTTCCTTCAATGCTGAAACAGGTATCCGCAATGGGCGTAATCGCCAATTGTTTTACAGAAATCCTCTCTTTTATAGCGATCCTTTTCCTTATGGCATGGAAGTAATTTTCGCAGATGTGGCCACTTTATACGTGAAAGGTTCTTTGGAAGGTAATTGGAATGATAAACTTTTTGCCTCTCTAGGTGCAGAAGCGCGCAGTTTTACTGAGCAAAGTGAGATCCCTTTTCACTTGCCTAATTTTATTGCTAATGCAGATGTAAGTTATCTATACCGTCAAAAAATTAGATTAGGATTTGGCTTGGACGCGGTTGGTCCGCGTGAAACTTTTGATCAGGCTTTAAATATCGAAATACCTTCAAGATTAGCAGGCTATGTTGATGCACATTTAAACTTGGAGTATATTTATAATTCACGCATTTCGGCCTTTATAAATCTGCAAAACCTATTTAATAGTCAGTACGATATTTACTTAGGTTTCCGCGCTCAAAGTATAAATGCGGTGTTTGGCTTTAACTACCGTTTCTAAAGGCCGCGGCTCTATTTTATTAGGGAACTGAGCTAATAATTATTTGCAAAGTTTAGCTTTGCAGCAAAAGAAAGTATTGAAAGAATTTAAACGTCCCTTACATATTCGCTGGAGTGATCTAGACCCCAATGGTCACGTTAGACACTCCGTTTATTACGACTTTGCGGCCCAGCTTCGTACCGAACTTTTTGTCGCCAACGATATTAAAGTAGAGGAGATGACTAAAATAGGCATTGGCCCAATTTTGTTTGAAGAGAAAGCAACTTTTAAAAGAGAGCTGCATTTTAGCGACAATCTACAAATGGTAGCCGCAGTAATAGGCTTGCGGAAAGACTATTCACGTTTTGCTTTTATCCATGAAATTTGGCGTGGAGAAACACTTTGTGCTACCGTAGAAGTTTTGGGAGCGTGGATTAACCTTCGCGAACGCAAACTTACCACGCCGCCCGCCGAATTAATTGCTAAATTCGAACACTTTCCGCTGCATGCAGATTTTCAGTGGATGCCTGAGAAACAACAAAACAAATCATAGTAAAGATCCAAATTATGAGTTTATTAAAAGGAAAAACGGCCTTAATCACTGGCGCTTCCAAGGGAATTGGAAAAGGTATCGCCGAGGTTTTTGTGAAAAATGGCTGTAATGTTGCCTTCACCTATCTTTCTTCTGTAGAACAGGCAGAAGCAGTGGAAAACGAATTAAGTACAGCCGATGTAAAAGTGAAAGGTTATCGCTCTGATGCTTCTCAATTTGAGGCAGCCTCACAGTTAGTCGATGATGTTTTGAAGGATTTTGGCACTATTGATATTTTAATTAATAATGCTGGTATTACTAAAGATACTTTGTTAATGCGCATGTCGGAAGAGGATTTCGATCAGGTAATGACCATTAACTTAAAATCTATTTTCAACCTAACTAAAGCTGTGCAGCGCACCATGCTCAAAGCACGCAGTGGTTCTATCATCAATATGAGTTCGGTAGTTGGTATTAAAGGAAATGCAGGTCAGTCTAATTACGCGGCTTCCAAAGCAGGAATTATTGGCTTTACCAAGTCTATTGCTTTAGAATTGGGTTCGCGGAATATTCGCTGTAATGCAATCGCTCCTGGTTTTATTGAAACGGAAATGACCGCAAAGCTGGATGAGAAAACTGTGCAAGGCTGGCGCGATGCCATTCCTCTAAAACGAGGCGGTAGTCCCGAAGATGTAGCCAATGCCTGCTTATTTCTAGCCAGCGATTTATCTACCTATATCAGCGGACAAGTATTACAAGTTGATGGGGGAATGCTTACCTAAATAATTTATGCCTGAAGTAGTATTTTCCTATTCGCCTTATTGGTTAATTATTATTGTGCTACTGGCGGCAGGCCTTAGTTATGGCTATTATGTAAAAACAAATACATTTTCGAAAACGCAGAGATGGCTTTTGGCCTCTTTGCGTTTTTTAGTGTTAGTATTATTAGGATTTCTCGCACTTCAACCGCATTTCAATAGTGAAAGCTATCGTGAAGAAAAGCCAATTGTAGTATTTTTAGAGGATCAATCGGCCTCTATTTCTGCGGTGGAAGATAGTAGCAAACGCATCTCCCGCCAAGGGGAAATGGCTAGCTTACAAGCTTCGTTAACCGAAAAGTTTAATGTTCGCACCTTTAATTTCGGGGCAAATCTTTCCGACACTTCCGTAGATGCGCAAGAAACCAATTTAGGATTAGCTTTAAAGGATTTGTCCGGCAGGTTTTATCAAGAGAATATTGCAGCTATAATTTTGAGCTCCGACGGTATTATTAACCGCGGTTCCAAATTAGCAACGCTAGGCGAACAAGCTTTAGCCCCAATTTACACCCTTGCTTTAGGGGATAGTAGCTCTAGGCTTGATTTGGCCCTAACTAAAGTGTTGTACAACAAAACCTTATTAAAAGGCCGTAGTCAAAACATATCGGTAAACTTTAAGGCGGAAAATTACGCGGGCAAGGATTTGGACATCAAATTGATGAATTCTAAAAGTGAAGTGCTAGCGGAGCGACGTTTTAAAGTGAGTTCAGACAATTGGTTTGAAAAGGTCGTTTTTAAAATTGAAGGGGAGAAAGTAGGCTTACAACTTTATCGCATTGCCATAGATGCGGTAAGTGAAGAAGAGAATACTATTAATAATCAAAAGAGTTTTAGCATTGATGTTTTAGATGCCAAAGAGCGAATCGGCATCTTTGCCCCTAACACCCATCCTGATATTGCCGCGCTGAGCCGCGCGTTGTCTAAGGATGAGAATTATGAAATAAAGCTTTTGCAAGATGAGAATGCCAATCTCGATTCGATTGATTTGATAATTGCCATCCAAAGTAGTAAGGCTTTGTTCAATCGCATCTACAACAGTACGAAAGCTTTATGGCTAATTGCTAGCCCTAATGATGATTTTAGCGATTGGAATTTTTGGCCAGAAATTAAATCCTTTCGAGTTGAAGCAGAGGAGACCTATGTAGAAATAAACCCTAATTTTTCTTTATTTCCCATCTACCAAAGTGAGACAAACTTATGGACTAAACTACCACCTTTAGATGGTTTTTATGGACGTATAGAAGGACCCAAAGGCTTTAGTACCTTATTTTTCAAGAATATAGCCAATATTAGTACTTCCACGCCAGCTCTAACTTTAGGGGAAGAAAAGGGAAGGAGAATGGCGATTAGTTTGGGTTTAGGCTATTGGCGCTGGCGAATATACGCTTACAAGCAGATGGGCGATTTTGAAAGCTTTGACGGCTTAATCCAGAAAATTGCAAAATACTTATTGAGTCAAGCAAAGAACGAAGGACTGCAAATTGAAGTTCCGCGGGAGAACTTTGCCAATACTCCCATTAATTGGCGTGCCTCTTTTATTGATGCTAGTGGCAATTTGGTTAATGACTCTGAATTAAGACTAAAACTTCAGTCCGAAAAAGGCGAAGAATACGATTATGTTTTTCAAAAGCGCCTGAAGGATTACGCGCTTAACACCAGAGGTCTGGCTGAGGGAAAATACCATTATCGGGCAAATCTTAGCAGAGAGAATAAGGAATATCAAGAAGAAGGAGATTTAATAATAGAACTCAATCGCCTCGAATTGCAAAATTTAAAGGCAGAACCCGCCTTGTTGCGCACTATTGCTCAAAGTAGTGGTGGCAAATTGTATCATCAAAATGAAATTGCGCGACTTTCCGAAGATCTTTCCAATTTGGAGGCGGTAACAATCAGCTATCCTTTGCTTAATACTAGCTCAATTTTTAGCACGTGGCAATTGTTCTTCGTAGCTTTGGGACTCTTGGGCTTAGAATGGGTCCTAAGAAAATTTTGGGGTAAAATTTAATATAATAAAACATTATGAATCAGAGAAGTACGATAGTTATAATTGTTAGTTTCATTGCCTTCTTGGCTTTGATCTTAACTTGGAACTCCATCACTTTTACCATTAACTCAGGTGAAAGAGCTGTTATTTTTAGAAAATTTCAAGGAGGTATTGCTTTAGACAAAGTTTACAACCAAGGATTTCATATCAAGTGGCCTTGGGATGACATTTTTGTTTACGATGTAAAGAAAAAAGAAGCAGTAAGCAGTATGGAAGTTTTATCGAAAAATGGACTGACCATTAAGGCAGAACTTTCTTACCGCTATTATCCTAGCGCAGAGAAAATCGCCTACTTACATAACGAGATTGGTATCAATTACCACGACAAAATTATTATGCCCGAAATTCGTTCGGCTACAAGAGAGGTAATTGGTAAATACTTACCAGAAGAACTCTATTCTACGAAGCGTGAAGATATTCAGGATGAGATTTTCCAACGAACCGCGAAGGCTTTATCCGATAACTTTCTATTGTTAGATGCTGTTTTAATCCGCGAAGTGACCTTACCTTTAAAATTAAAAGCGGCTATTGAGCGTAAACTAGAACAAGAACAAGCTAGTTTAGAATACGAGTTTAAAATACAACAAGCTCGTAAAGAAGCTGAGCGTCAGCGTATTGAAGCTGAAGGTAAGTCGAATGCGAATGATATTATTAATCAGTCATTAACTGATAAAATTTTAAGAGAGAAAGGTATTGAAGCTACCTTAAAACTTGCCGAATCACCGAACTCTAAAGTGGTTGTAATTGGTTCAGGTAAAGATGGCTTACCTATAATTTTAGGAAATCAATAATATAATTTATGTCAGAAGAAATTAGAAATTTAGAACCTAAAGAAATTTGGTCCAACTTCGCTAATTTAAATGCGGTTCCCCGTCCTTCTAAAAAAGAAGAAAAAGTAAGAGCCTTTATTATTGCTTTTGCTGAAAGCCACGGCTTAAGCTATAAGCAAGACGCCATTGGAAATATATTAATAGACAAACCGGCCACACCCGGTATGGAAAATCGCCGCAAGGTTATTTTACAGTCGCATTTAGATATGGTTTGCCAAAAAAATGCCAATGTAGATTTCGATTTTGAAACTCAAGGTATTGACATGTACATCGATGGCGAATGGGTGAAAGCTCGCGGCACTACATTGGGTGCCGATAATGGTATTGGGGTAGCCACCGCTTTGGCTACCTTGGCATCTACAGAAGTGGCGCACCCTCCATTAGAAGCCTTGTTTACCACCGATGAGGAAGCAGGCATGACGGGAGCACATCACTTGCAGCCTAATTTTTTAACGGGAGAGATTCTAATGAATCTGGATACCGAAGACGACGATGAACTTAGTATTGGCTGCGCGGGTGGTATTGATTTAGACCTTTCTTGGCAATATGATGAAGAAGCACCTGCAGAAGATTCTCGTGCGCTGCATATTATGGTAAGCGGTTTAAGCGGTGGACATTCAGGTATGGACATTATTTTAGGCCGAGGCAATGCAAATAAAATTCTAACCCGCTTTTTAATTGCTCTCAATGGTATTGAGGGTATTAGTATTAGCACTTTTGAAGGGGGAGGTTTGCGCAATGCTATTCCTAGAGAAGCGCATGCGACCTTGGTAATACCCGCCGCGGAATTTGATGCAGTACAAACCCTTTTATTAGACTATGAGCAAATTATTAAAAGTGAGTTTGCTACTACAGATCCTAATTTCAAACTTACTTTAACCGAAGGGGATTCAATTCCTGTGATGGTTATGGCTCAAAAGTCTTACCGTCAGTTTAAATGGGCGATGCAAGGAACCCATGATGGGATTCAGAGAATGAGTCCAGATGTTCCTAATTTGGTAGAGACCTCGAATAATTTAGCAAATGTGGTTTTGGCCAATGGAAATCTGAGTCTTTGCTCTTTACAGCGAAGCGATAGGGAAGGAGCTAAAGTAGATATGGCCAATACGGTTGCTGGTCCCTGGGAATTAATAGGTGCTTCTATTCAATTTAGTGGTTCTTATCCTGGTTGGAAACTGGATCCAAACGCACCGATGCTTGGAATGATGAAAGATTTATACGAGGAACTATTTAACGAAAGTCCCCGTGTAATTGCTTGTCATGCTGGTTTAGAATGCGGATTGTTAGGCCAGCATTATCCCGAAATCGAAATGATTTCTTTTGGTCCTACCATTAGAGATCCGCACTCTCCTGACGAGAAAGTTAATATTGCTTCCGTAGGCAAGTTTTGGCATTATTTTCAAGAAGCCTTAAAGCGTATACCCGTGAAATCGTAAACATACCTCACCTCTCAAAAGCGATTTTAAAATGAACACGGAAAGTTTGAAACTGATTGAATGCCCTCGCGATGCAATGCAGGGTATTCATCAGTTCATTCCTACAGATCAAAAGGTTTTATACCTCCAGTCTTTATTAAGGGTGGGCTTTGATACTTTAGACTTTGGGAGCTATGTATCGGCACCTGCCATTCCTCAATTACGAGATACCGACGAAGTATTAGACCGTTTGGATTTATCGGAAACGAAAACCAAATTACTTGCAATTATAGCTAATCGCCAAGGAGCAAAAACGGCGGCAAAGCGCAACGAAATAAGCTATCTAGGTTATCCTTTTTCGGTTTCAGAAATTTTTCAAAAGCGCAATACCAATAAAACTATTGCTGAAAGTATTGCTCTAGTAACGGAACTGCTTGAAATTTGTGAAACGCATAATAAGCAGCTGGTCGTTTACATTTCTATGGGATTCGGTAATCCTTATGGAGAGGAGTGGAGTTTGGAGTTAGTAGAAAAATACTGTGAGCAAATGATAGGTATGGGAGTTAAAATTTTATCGCTTTCCGATACCATTGGCACCTCTAATCCTGCTAGTATCACGCATCTTTTTTCGGGTTTAATCAAAGCTTTTCCTGATGTTGAGTTTGGAGCTCATTTACATACCACTCCCGATACTTGGCATGAAAAAGTATTAGCCGCTTACAATGCTGGCTGCAGACGCTTTGATGGAGCAATCAAAGGCTTTGGTGGTTGCCCTATGGCCACCGATGAGCTAACGGGCAATATGCCTACCGAAAAGTTGCTAACCTTTATGCAGGAGAAAAAGCTAAAAAATGATTTAGACTTATTAGCCTTTGAATCTGCCTATAATGAAGCACTTAAAACTTTTCCTTGAAGCAAGCCTCCTTTTAAAGTGGCAATTAGCGATGTTTTTTAAATTTTAAACTATCACTTTTTCTTCACGCGAATTAAAAATTGCTTGGAAGTGCTTATTTAGAGGGATTTTTGCTTTCTAATTTCATTCTATTTTTTTACTTTTGATAGGAACTAATAAGATTAGGGAGCGGGATGAAGTTTGATGAGTTACTAATTTTGGCTTTGGAAGTCAGAGATTATGTTGAGCAAAAGGGCAAAACCTTGCCCATTAGCCAAGGTAAAATGCTTAAGGATAACTCAAACGACATTTTTATGAAAGAAATAAAATACACCGCTTAATCGTCTTCACTATTTCATGAAAACAAAATACCCGCCTTCTCCCAATGCTCTTTTAATTTGGGATGGTGAATGTGAGTTTTGCGCTTATTGGATTAGCTATTGGCAGCAGAAATCTGGGTCTGAAATCGAGTATAAGACCTTTCAAAATGCAGCAGCGGATTTCCCAGATATAAACAAAAGAGAATTTCTTTTGGCCAGTCATTTTATTGAGCCAGATGGTGGTGTTTACCGCGCTGCTCGCTCGGCTTATCGCAGCTTGTATTACACGGGAAAATTGAAGTTTTTAGACCGCATGTACCTTAGGCAAGCTTGGTTTAGAAAATTAAGTGATAAACTATACTACCTGATAAGCCATAATAGGCCAACCTTCTTTAAAATCAGTAAATTCCTTTTTGGATCGGATCCCTTATCACTAAAGCCCTTTTGGGTAATTTATCTTTTCCTACTAATCTATCTGCTGAAAAGCTTTTTCTAAAATTGCATAAATATTAGCAATCAAATTTTGCTTTAATGCTGCAAGGGAAAATTAACTTTGCCTTATGATTGAAGATAGCCTATCTTTTAGAGAGACAGAGTGTTTCTCCCAGTTAATTTGTGATTACCTCGACCAAGATCCTAAGCTAAAGGATTTCTATAATCGCTTTCCTACTTTAGAAAACTTTAAAGATCAGATTGTTGCCAAAAGCAATTTCAGCTTGGAAATAAGAGAGGCTCTTAGCTCTGATTTACTAGCGCAATATCGCGAAACAGGTATCGAGCTTAAGGAAACTGATTTCGCTTCTCAAAATATCATAAGCCTTAAAGAGGCCAATACTTTCACGGTAACTACAGGGCATCAGCTTAATATTTTCACAGGGCCTCTTTATTTCGTTTATAAAATTGTGAACGCCATTAACTTGGCTACTAATCTGCGCAAGCAATACCCGCAGTATAACTTTGTGCCGATTTACTGGATGGCCACGGAAGATCATGATATAGAGGAAATTAACTATATCAATCTTTACGGAGGAAAGCTCCAATGGAACACCCCGCAAAAAGGTGCCGTGGGAAGAATGAATACGGCAGGTTTAGATCTTTTAATTGAAGAGTTAGCGGAACATTTAGGTCCAGCCCAAAATAGTAAAGATCTCATTGCCATTTTTAAAAAGGCTTATCTTGAATCAGATAATCTCGCCGCAGCAACGCGAGTTTTAGCCCATCAACTTTTTGCTAAGCAAGGCTTGGTTATCGTTGATGGCGATAGAAAGGCTTTAAAAGCTTTTATGAAACCGGCCTTTCAAGATGACTTATTGCACCATAGCAATAATGAAAGAGTGGTAGAGGCGAGTAAAGATTTAAATCAACTTTATTTTTCACAAGTATTCCCTCGGGAAATAAACCTCTTTTACCTAAAGGATTCTATTAGAGAACGCATCGTAAAAAAGGATAAGCAATGGTTGGTTTTAAATACCACAATCTCCTTTACAGAAGATGCGCTTTTAGCTGAGCTTGATGCTAATCCTGAGCGCTTTAGCCCTAATGTGGTTTTACGTCCGCTTTACCAAGAGTGTATTTTACCCAACCTTGCTTATATCGGCGGCGGCGGTGAAATTGCCTATTGGTTGCAACTAAAAACCATGTTTGCCGCTCAAAAGGTAGAGTTCCCTTGTCTTGTTTTGCGCAATTCTGTTTTATGGATAGAGCCTAAATGGCAAAATCGTATTGCTGATACCAATTTAAAGATTAAAGATTTTTTTAAGCCTTTACATAAGTTAAAAGCGCACTATTTGGCAGACGGCATGCCGGTAGATCCATCGCTAGATGAGTTTGAATCCAAAATCCAAAGCATTTTCGATGAGCTAGAGCAAATAGCTCAACTTACAGAAAAGAGCATGCTTGGCGCAGTTAACGCTCAAAGGCAGAAGCAGTTAAATGGATTAGCTAATCTTAAGAAAAAGCTAGTTAGAGCCGAAAAACGCAAGCATAAAGTGGATATGGAGAAGATAGAGCGTATTTATTATGCGCTTTTTCCCAATGGCTCACTACAAGAGCGCCATGATAATATCAGCGCGATTTATCCAATTGAAGGTGCGAATTTTATTAATAGGCTGTTGAAAGAATTAGACCCTCTAAGCTTTAGCTTTCGGATTTTGCGCGGATAAACTTTTTATCTTCGAGCCTTAAATATCAAGCATGAAAAAATTAGCAGCCTACGGTGCCTTATTTGGATTATCCTTAGGAGCTTGTCAACCAAGTACCGAAGCCGAAAACTCTCAAAAACAAGAAACAATGCATAACAATTCGGAGTCTTCTGAATTTAAATGGGAAACGGAACAGTTTGCCGATTTACGCGTCTTGCGCTACCAAGTGCCAGGCTGGGATAAATTAAGTCTTCAACAAAAAAAGTTAGCCTACTATCTTAATATGGCTGGGCTGTCGGGAAGAGATATTCTCTGGGATCAACTTTACCGTCACAACCTCGAAATTCGTAAAGCTTTAGAGCAAATCATTAAAAATGCTAGCGATAAACAAGGCGAGGAGTGGGATAAATTTATGATTTATGCCAAGCGTGTGTTTTTTAGTAACGGTATTCATCATCATTATAGCCACGCTAAATTAGAAGCGGATTTCAGCGAAAGCTATTTCCGTGAATTATTAGCCGAAAATAAGATCACTTTAAGCGAAGAAGCCATTACCGTAATCTTTAATGGTGCAGATAGTAAAGGAGTAAGTAAAGATCCCGATAAAGATTTGGTTCTTGCTTCCGCCGTTAACTTTTACGATGCAGATATTAGCGAAAAGGAAGTAACTGACTTTTACAATGCCAAAAAAGTGCCTGGTGATTTACAGCCAATTAGCTATGGCTTAAATAGCAAGTTGGTGCGCGAAAATGGTAAAATCGTAGAGAAGGTTTGGCATGTTGATGGCCTTTACGGTCCTGCCATTTCTAAGATAATTCATTACCTAGGACTAGCTCAAGAAAACGCTGAAAACGAGCAACAAGCCAAAGCTTTAGGCTTGTTAATTGAATATTATCGCACGGGCGATTTGAAAACTTGGGATGATTATAACATTGCTTGGGTAGAAGATACCGCTAGCACGGTAGATTATATAAATTCCTTTATTGAAGTTTACCACGATCCCCTGGGTTATAAAGGAACCTACGAAACGGTAATTCAAGTAAAAGATTTAGATGCTAGTGAGAAAATGGCGGTAATTAGCGAGAACATTCAATTCTTTGAAGATAATTCTACCATTTTAGACCAGCATAAAAAAGAGAAAGTAGTAGGTGTGAGTTACCGCATGATAAATGTAGTAGGTGAGGCCGGTGCCACTACACCAGCAACTCCTATTGGCGTTAACTTACCTAATGCTAATTGGATTCGTGAAGCGCATGGTTCCAAATCTATTAGCTTAACCAATATTGAAAGTGCTTACGAAAGTGCTAAAGGGGCGGGATTTTTAGAAGAATTCACCTTTACCACAGAAGAAATGGAGCGTGCTAAGAAGTATGCTGCATTATCTGGGAAAATGCATACCGCCTTACACGAAGTTGTAGGTCATGCAAGTGGTAAATTAGAGCCGGGCGTGGCAACGCCTAAAGAGACTTTGAAAAATTACTCCAGTACTTTAGAAGAAGCCCGCGCCGATCTGGTGGCCCTTTATTTTATCATGGATCAGAAGATGTTAGACCTAGGTTTAATGGAATCTTTAGAAGCCGGCAAGGCCGAGTATGACGGTTATATCCGTAATGGTCTGATGTTACAATTACGTCGCTTAAAGCCTGGTGAAGAGATAGAAGAAGATCACATGCGTAACCGTCAACTTATTGCTGCTTGGGCTTTCGAAGTTGGACAGGAAGAAAATGTAATTGAGAAGAAAGTTTTAAATGGAAAAACCTACTTTGTAATAAATGACTACGACAAGTTGCGTGCTATTTTCGGAATGCAATTGCGCGAAATTCAAAGGATTAAATCTCAAGGCGATTACCAAGCTGGAAAAACCTTAGTAGAAAAATACGGAGTTAAGGTCGATCAAGCAATTCATCAAGAAGTTTTAGACCGCACCGAGAAATTGAATATTGCTCCCTATTCAGGTTTTATCCAGCCTCAAATGGAAGCGGTAATGGACGGCGATAGTATTAGTGATATCAAATTAATCTTTCCAGAAGATTTTATTGGCCAAATGCTTTACTACGGCGAAAATCACTCTCATTTATAATTTTAAGTGGCCCGCTAATTGTTTAGTGGGCCATTTTCTTTTCACTTAAATTATTTCCTATGAAATTAAGATTAGCAAGCTTGGCACTTTTGGCCTTGTTTTTAGCTTCTTGTGGCGGACAGAAACCGGTAACCATTAACACCATAAGGCCCGCCGATATTGGCATCAATCCCGCTATTGAGACCATCTTATTAGTAGACAGGACCAAACCTTCTGACGAAAACAAATGGTTAAATATTGGCGAAGCCATCCTTACGGGAGAAGGGATAGAAGGAGATAAAGCGGCTGCCCAAGCAGTAGTGAATAGCTTGAAAAATCAATTGCAAATTTCCCCACGTTTTAATGTTTTAGTCGCTAGCGAGCGCTTGGAAGGTAATTCTTTCTCTGCAGCCTTCCCCGAGCCTTTAAATTGGTCAACCCAGCAAAATCTTTTAAATCGTTATAAAGCAGACGCCTTGGTGTGCGTAGAAATTGTTGATTCAGATTTTATTATCACTGAGGGCAAACGCAAAGTAAAGCGCACCGTTGGAACTGGCGATAATCAAAAAACTATTGAAGTTGACGAGTGGTATGCCGAAGGAGTAGGGAATATAAAGATTGGCATAAGGATGTATGATCCTGCCAACAAAGAAATAATCGACCAACAACTGTTGGATCAAACCAATACTTGGCAAGGAGCAGCAGACAGTAAAGCCGGTGCGATTGCGGCCTTAATTAACCGTAACTCAGCTACAAGAGAATTAGCAAATATGGTTGGGCATGATTACGCTTATAAAATAGCCCCTATGCCTGTGCAGCTGCGCAGAATATTCTATACTAAGGCAAAGGATTTTCCTCCCTTAGAAGAAGGTGCACGTTTGGCAGAGGTTAACGATTGGCAGTCTGCTATTACAGTTTGGGAGAAAGCCATTCCCCGCGCCGAGCCCAAAGAGGCGGGTCGGATGAGCTATAATATCGCTGTTGCCTATGAGGTTCTAGGCGATTTGAAAGAATCAGAAAGATGGGCCCAACAGTCTTACGCTAAATATGGTAATAAAACTGCGCGTACTTATGCAACTCAAATTCAAAGAAGAATTGTAGAAACGCAAGTATTAGAAAATCAAATGAAATAATGGATTTCAGTGTACTTTTTACTCTCGATGGCTTAATTGCTTTTTTAACTTTAAGCCTTTTGGAAATTGTATTAGGAATAGATAATATAATTTTCATCTCTATTCTAACCAATAAGCTTCCTGAGGATACGCGTCCTCGTGCGCGCTTTGCCGGGATTGCTTTAGCTTTAGTCTTTAGAATTATAATGCTCTTAGGTATCACTTGGATCATTGGCCTAACGGCTCCTCTTTTTGAACTATTTTCTATGGCATTTACCGGTCGTGACTTGGTTTTACTGGCGGGAGGTTTATTTCTAATTGCCAAATCTACCAGTGAAATTCATCATAAAATGGAAATTGAAGAAGGAGAGCAGCAGGGTAAAACTAGCAAAGTGCCAGGTAGCTTTATCTCTATTATCGTTCAAATTGGTCTCTTAGATATCGTTTTCTCATTTGACTCTATTTTAACGGCCATTGGCATGACGGAGGAAATAGTGATTATGATTTTGGCGGTAATCGTTTCTCTAGGAGTAATGCTGGTATTTGCGGGTAGGATAGCTTCTTTTATCGAGAAACACCCAACGCTGCAGGTTTTAGCACTTTCTTTTTTAATTTTAATTGGGGTGGTCTTAATAGCAGAAGGATTGCATCAACACATTAGCAAGGGCTATATATATTTTGCTGTAGCATTCTCACTTACGGTAGAAGCGGTCAATATCAGAGTTCGTAAAAGTCAAAAAAGTGTTAAGTCGTAATAGATTTTATCACTATGCTAACGCAAAGACGAGTTAAAAGTATAAATTTGTGCCCTTAATATTAATCCCTATAAAAAATGAGAAAAATTTTACTTTCCTTAAGCGCTTTGTTCGCTTTTGGTGCGGCTAACGCACAGAATGACATTAGCGCAACGCTAAATTCACCCACTGCTGGTAGTTCTATAGGACCAGGAATGCCATTTACATTTGACATGACGGTTACCAATACTGGTACTGCAGATGTAACAGCAAATGATACAGTAGTATATTATCCAACGATAAATGGTGGATTATTAACCACTACAAATCAGTCTGGTCAAACGGTAACTGTTGCTTTCATTATTACTGGAACAACTATTTCTGCTAATGGAATGGAAACTCGGGGTGTAAACTTCGGAGGTTTAAATATTAGTGGTGCACCTGCTGGTAGCATTGATATGTGTGCAAACGCTTTTGTTATCGGACCAAACTGGAATAATGTAACTGAAAGCGACACGATTAATAACACAGATTGTGCTAGCGTTGCATACGATCCTAATGGTGGAACTGTAGGATTAGCAGAGAACATGGTATATGCGGATATTAAGAACATTCCTTTATTGGATGCTTCTTACGCAAGTGGTTCTACTTATTTTGTAGAAGCTTACAATGTATCTTCTTCTACTGCAAGTGTTTCTTTTGTAGATCTAACTGGCAGAACTATTTTAACGCAAGAATTTGAAGTGAGAAACTCTGAGCTTAAAGGTGAGGTATCTTTATCTAATCTTCCACAAGGCGTTGTTCTTGCAGTACTTTCTGTTGATGGTCAAGCGGTAAGCACTAAAAAAGTTGTAGTAGCCCAATAATATAGTATTGGAATACTAAAAATAAAAGCGGCTCTCTGAATTTCAGAGAGCCGCTTTTTTATGCAATGATGTCTTGTACTGAAGTTGACTACTCCACCGTAACCTTAATACTTGCCGACATTTGACGTCCGTATGAACGGTGATAGCCATCAGCAAACTGCATGGTTAACTTGTAAATTCCTGGTAAAAGATCCAAAGAGTCATTTAACTGACCTTTACCATAGTGAATGTTCACGCTATCCGCTGGTACGGTTCCACCAGTTGGAATGAAGCCGCTGTTAATTATAATATGATGGTGTCCTTTGCCTTCATTTACAGCTCCAGCTGGTTCTACCTCCATACCTTCAATACCAAATTCCACTAAAAAAGGACTGCTAACAACATCACCATCTTGGAGATTGGCAAAAAATACTTTTGCACCCTCTGGTACGGCAGGTGGCTGATTAGCATCGGCCTCAGTATTAGTATTTTCTTGCACAGTTTCCTCTGTTTTGGCAGATCCTGCCTCACTTTGAGGCGAATTACAAGCGGAAAAAATCGCTAAAGCAGCGATAATAGAAAGAGATTTTTTAATCATAACTAAATTTTCCTCAAAGATACAGGCATTATTGGAACCTTGAAAGATATCAGCTCTTCTCTCCAAAGTTGTTTAGAGATCTAAAAACGCCAAAGATGCATATTTCAAGTAAATGATTATCATTGTATTAAGTAAAATAATGTTTAAAAAGTGTTATTAATAATTGAATGTTAATATTATTATAATTATTGATAATCAATCTATTATACTATTACTATTTTTGAATAATAACCTCTGTAGCGAAACAATAATGAAGAAGTGGACGATAGTCTTAAGTTTATTAAGTATTAGTCTTAGTATTAAGTCTCAAGAGATTAAAGACTTACACAAACTAGACTTAGAATTTTCTTGGGATAGTAAATGGGCTATGCGATATGATTATCAAATTCTTTCACCTAGAGATAGTAGCTTAATTGGGAAATTGAGTAAAGTATCTGAATCATTTTGGCAAAAAGAAGTCTATGATGTGGAAGGCAACTGGATTGATACCTATCGTTTTCTTAAAAGTGAGGATGGCATTGTGAGTATTAGTAAGGGGGAGGCCATTATTGATGATCGTTACTATTTAAATGAAAATCTGCAAAAGCGCCTTCTAGCAAAAAATGGTAAACTTTCTTTAGAGTGGTATTTCAGTTACGATTCCAATAATAAGTTACAACGGTTTAGCGAAAAAGACAGTCTATTTTATGTGGAGACAATTTTCTTATACGATTCTTTAAGTAGAGTAGAGAAGGCAAAGAAGTATACCAATGGAAATTTAAGTAGTGAAGAACACTATGTATACAACCAAGATGGTTTTTTAACCGCACTTTATTCTCTAAATTCTGAGCTTGACAGCATTGGTAAGACGGTTAACCTTTTCCAAGATGAGGAAATCAAGGAAAGACTTAGCTACAAATTCACTAAGGATGCTTGGGTTTTAGTAGAGTCCATGGCATATGAATATTCGGAACATAAAGAATTGCAATCCACTACTTTATTGCTTTATTCGGATCCGGGCAATTGTGTATTTAGCCAAACTAATAATTATGATTCTAATCAGCGCTTAGTTTCTAGCGAGAAAATAGACCTTATAAGTGGCGATTGGAAGTTAGTTAGAACTTATTATCAATCGGCAGATCAAGGGGGAATAGTGCTTGGAGAGGGAAGATAATTGACTAATTTAGCCCTAAGCAATTCCTTTAATTAAACACTATGGCTTTAAGCCGCACAGCCAAGCATTTAAGACTTCTTGTAATCTTAGTTATAGCTCTAGAGATTACAGGAATAGTGTTTCATTTTTACCAGATGGCCTCCTTAAGGGCTGTTATCGACGGCGAATTTGTTTCATCCGCTACTATTAATCAGTTATCAGATTGGAGTTATTGGCAGTTTCTTTGGCACTTAGCCCTCTATTCTTTTACGGGGCTTTTCTTTTTGCGCTGGTCTTATATTTCACAGTCAGGTAAGGAATTCGCCAAATCAAATGTGAGTAAAACTTTAAACGAAGTGTTGCTATTGTGGTTTGTTCCAGTGCTCAACCTATTTAGACCAGCTCGCCATATTATCGATTTTAGTTTGAAACAATACCTGAAAAAGGGTGATAAAGCCCTTAAAAGTTATCAGACCTTGATTATTGTTTGGTGGTGCATATGGTTAGTTTCTGGACCATTTGGCCGATTTTTAGTACATCTTTCGGTACCACACCAAAGCGTAGAGCAGACTTATACTTATTTGGTAGTTTATGTTTTTTTAGAGTTTTTGTCGATAATTACGGGAATTCTGTTTTTGATAATATTAGGGCGTCAGTTGCGCTTTATCCGCGAGAATAAGTAAAGATTTTAATATCTAGCTACCATTAATAAAATTATATTCAGGAAGTAATCTGGTGTAAATTGATGAAAATCAAATAGTTGAACATCAATTGATAACTAATTGTTAATTTTTGTCCTGATGTATTTTGCTCACTAACAAGACTTACCTTTGAAAAACATTTTAACCGCTATTGCATTGACTAATTGATGCAAAGTTTTTAAACTGTTTCGTTCTGTTTTTTTTTTTTTCAATTTTTATTTTTTTTCAAATGAACATTTTTGTTGCAAGGCTGGACTATTCAGTTCAGGAAGATGAGCTGAAAGACGCCTTCGAAGCTTACGGTGAGGTATCATCCGTAAAAATTATTATGGACCGTGAAACTGGTCGCTCTAAGGGCTTCGGTTTCGTGGAAATGGACAACGATGCTGATGGCAATAACGCCATTGAAGCATTAGATGGAGCAAGCATTAAAGGTCGCGAAATCGCAGTTAAAGAAGCTCGTCCACAAGAGGAGCGTCGTTCGAACTCTCGCGGTGGCGGCGGTGGCTATGGCGGCGGACGTGATCGTTACTAGATAACTTTTTCATTAGCACGAATTTTAGTCCTCATCCTTTCGGGTGGGGACTATTTTTTTGTTTAATTTCTCGCATACTTATATCATACGCGGAAAATTAACTTAATCCTTGGCCCAACAAATCTAGATTTTACCTGAAACTAGGTTTAAATAGGAATGCGGCCAATTTATAAGGATCCCATAATAAAAAAGTCTTCTAAGGCATGGCCACAGCCTTTTTTGTTTACAAGGTTACCTATTGACAAGAATAATTTAATAAGGTGTTATAAAACCTGGTGTACAAGTTTAATTTCATGATCCTTAAGAAGACGAATGCTCAAGTGAAGCTCCGCTACTCTAATCTTCCTTTTCAACAAAAGTCTTTTCAGTATGCTCAAATTGCTTTACACTCTGGTTTTTACGGATACGTAAAACGGCGAGTAACATAAAGAAGATGGCTTTAGGAATTTCAATAAACAGGGCTAGGTTTTTTAAAACAAAATACCGGCGCGGAATACTAATAAATAAAGCAAAGGCATAAGCTCCTAAAAGATAATACCAATATTCTGAGCCTTGCAGGAAAAAGCTTAAACCAGCCGCAACTGCAAGCACAAAGGCAAAAAGCAATTTGGGAATCAACCCCATTTGGATGGCTTTGTCAAAGAAATCTACATTGCCACTTAGCAGTTTAATAATACCAGGACCGATATGGCTGCGGAAGGCGTGAATTTGCCCCGCAATCCAACGTTTACGTTGATTGCTAAAGTTTTTACCGCTAGCTACTTTTTCATCGTACACGTAGATATCTTCCAAATAGGCGATTTTCTCTTTGCGCCCTAATATATAGAACTCTAAAAGCTTGTCTTCCACTGCAGAGTCTTTGTTAATTCCTTCCAGTGCTTCTTTTAAAAATGTCGATTCGAATACCATTCCACTGCCAATCAAGCTGCAGCTAAAACCCAAATTTCGATGTCCCTTACGGAAGATGGAATTACTAATTTCCTCTGTAATACCGTCTAAAACAGCCATTTTAGTATTATCATTCTTAGCAGTTCGATGTGTTTGGTAAACCTTAAAATCATCGTTTATGCACTTATTGATTTCCAGCAAAGTATCTGCCGGCATCTTGTTATCGGCATCCATTACAATAAAATAGTCGGGCCAAAAATTTGACTTCGCATGCTCAACTTGGGCAAGAAGGTTTTTTGATTTAGTAGAATGATCAAAATTCATTATTACCACATCAATATTAGCCGCTCTTAATTTAGCCACTGTTTCTTTCTTCATTTGATCAGAACCAATAATTACCCTCAATTTTTCGGCAGGGTAATTTAAAGCCAATGCTTGTTGAGCAGAATTTAAAATAATAGCATCTTCCTTATAAGCGGGAAAGAGTAGAGTGAAACTCTTTAAATCTTCAGGATTAGGATTCTTAGGACCATGATGCTTGAGAAGAGAGGCTAAGGCAAAAACCAAACTGTAGGCAGCTTGAGCGCCAAGAAGTACCAAGAAAAAAAGTTCTATTATTTGTAGGATATCAGACATTATCAACTAATCGTAATATTAAAAACTATCTTAAAGGCCATTTTTCAACTGAGACAAATCAGGTTCCTTTAGCTCATATCCTTTCGGAATGCCAAAGCCTAAGTACTTGTCATCAATATCATCTTTAGAAACTTCATTGGCTTTAAACCGTACTTTGATACCATTAAAATCACTATCCATTTGTAATATTAAACCATCAATTAAGGGCGATTGGAAACGGTTAAGTGGACTTTTATTTCCTTTTAAATCAGGGCAATACCAAACCGTCGATATCGTGCCATCGGCTTGAGTAATCTTGGCATCCTTGCAATTATAGCCTGCCAACTTCTTACTACCATTGCCAAATTCAACCTTATCCTCTGTATCTTCACTCATTTCAGATAAGGACTTATAATCTTCATCTTCAATTAATTGAGCCGATTTGTCGCCTAATGCACTCGTTAGAATAAGTGATTTACCTTCAGTGTAATCGGTTACCATTATCATTGAAATCAAAAGGCTTTTTATTTCAATGCGCGACTTATCGCCTTTAAACATTACTCGATAGCGTGCACTCTCCATCATATTTTTTAATTGGCCCATTTGCTCTAGACCTTCAATTTCATCTAAGTCGACCTTAGTTTCGACTAGCTCAAGTTTGTATTCTACGCTTAGTGAAGCCTGTGCACTTAAGCTTATTGTAATGAAAATGAATAGAGTAGAGGCGAGTAGTCGCAAAGGTATTTGCATATTTAGTGGTCCAATGTTGGTTGAAAATCCAAAATCCTAAATTAAGTTTTATTTGCAAGAAACGAGGCCCAAATAAAATTTAAGCTATCGAAAATTGCTTTCAAGTCGAACTCACGCGCTAAGCTTATCTTTGGAAATTAAATCGCTTTTATGGAAACTATTGCTTTACTGATATCCGCTGCCACCCTGATAATACTTGTTTTTCTACTAATTAAATCAACAAAGAATAATCCACACGAAACACAAGAGAAAATACGCCTGCTTCTCCAAACTGAATTACGTGAAAATCGCAGTGAGCTAAATGAGTCGCTAAGAGATAACCGTCAGGAATTATCGGTTGGATTAGAGCAACTTAGTGCTAAAATGGACCTAAAGCTAGGCGCTATATCGGAAAGCTTAAACAAGAATGCCAGGGAAAACCGAGAGGAATTGAAACTAAGCTTAAAGGAATTTAGCACCGCTTTTACCACTAACGTTAAAGACTTTAATGATCTCCAAAAACAAAAGTTTATGGAAATGGGCTTAAAGCAAGATGAGTTAGTAAAGTCAACCGAGCTGAAGCTTGAGAAAATGCGGGAAACAGTAGACGAGAAACTGCATAAAACCTTAGAAGAGCGCCTTGGTCAATCTTTTAAAATAGTAAGTGAACGATTAGAGGCGGTGCAAAAAGGTTTGGGCGAAATGCAAAACTTGGCCAACGGTGTGGGCGATTTAAAAAAGGTATTAAGCAATGTAAAAACTCGCGGAGTTTTAGGCGAAATTCAATTAGGCAATATTTTGGAGCAAATTATGGCCCCAGAGCAGTATGAGGCCAATGTGAAAACCAAAGCGGGTTCTAATGATCACGTAGAGTTTGCCATTAAATTACCAGGGAAGGATGATACAGGTAAAGAGGTTTACTTACCCATCGATGCCAAATTCCCACAAGAGGATTATGTGCGTTTGCAAACTGCTTATGATGAGGGTGATCTTGTTGCGATCGAAGCCAGTAATAAGGCCCTGGTGCAATCCATTAAACGCTTCGCCAAAGATATTCGCGACAAGTATATTGATCCGCCCAATACCACCGATTTTGGCATTATGTTTTTACCCTTGGAAGGCCTTTTTGCTGAAGTAGTGCGGCAACCTGAAGTAGTGGCGCTTTTACAAAGGGAATATAAAATTATAGTAACCGGTCCTACTACTTTGGCGGCTATGCTTAATAGTTTGCAAATGGGTTTTAAAACCCTTGCTATTCAAAAACGCAGTGGCGAAGTGTGGCAAATTTTAGGAGCAGTAAAAAAGGAGTTTGGCAAATTTGGCGATGTTTTAGAAAAAGCCCAGAAGAAGATTAATGAGGCCAACCATGAGCTTGATACCTTAGTGGGAACGCGCACACGCATGATGCTTTCGAAATTAAATAAGGTACAAGAGCTTCCCACTAGTGATGAAAACCCTTTATTGGATTC
Organism: uncultured Schleiferiaceae bacterium; assembly: GCA_963977415.1. Taxonomy (GTDB): domain Bacteria; phylum Bacteroidota; class Bacteroidia; order Flavobacteriales; family Schleiferiaceae; genus Croceimicrobium. The sequence goes on from CAXBOS010000002.1 coordinate 150,189, forward strand.
TCTAGAAGAAGAGGAATAATAATATTCAAGTGCTTCTAAAACAATTATTTAAGAAAGTGTAAATTTTTGTAAAACAGTTTTATTGACTCCAAGCGCCATCTAATTTGGGCTAAATTTGACAGCTATGTTTAAAGTGTTTTCGTACGGACTTCTACTAATGGGACTTCATCTTGGGCTCAACGCCCAACGCTTAAGAGATCCCGCCCGTGACGTGGTGGCGATGCGAATGATTGCCCATCAGCTAATGCTATGGCAGGGTGATAGTAGTCAGGCTATCCCGCCAGTAATTCCCCTCGATGAAACTCAGTATCGCATAAATTTCAATACCGATCTTCAATTTACTCCCGAAGCTATGGTTGATTTTATAGCTAAGGTGATGCGCGATTATACTATTGCGGAGCAATACCGCGTGCAGGTAAGGTCTTGTCTGGGCGATACGATTGTTTATAGTTTTCAAGTGGGAGGTATCGAATCAGGTGATATTGTTCCTTGTTTAGGGCGACAGCAAAAAAAAGCTTGCTATTATTTACAAGTAAGTATTCTCGATACATTTCAGGTTTTAGCCGCGGATAAAGGCAGCGTAGAGGACTTGGATTCAGAAGAAGCCGACCTAAATTCTAAGTGGTTTTACTTTTTTGTTTTCCTCGCTATGGTAATCGCAGCTTTTTGGAAATTAATGCTTAAAAAAAGTAAAATGCCTGATAATAAGATCTTAACGGAAACTAAAGATTCAGAAATCACTTGGTTAGGATCAACTCAGTTTAGCGAGCAGAGATTAAGTATTTCCTTTAATAATGTTAAGACCGAGCTCAGTGCCAAGGAATCCGATTTACTGGCGTTTTTAGCGCAACATCTCAATCAAAGGGTGGAAAAGGAGCGAATTTTGGAGGCTGTTTGGGGCGATGATGGCGATTATGTAGGGCGCACCCTCGATGTTTTCATCTCCAAATTAAGAAAGAAACTCGCACTGGATACCAGCATTCGTATAGTAAATATTCGCGGTATAGGCTATCAACTGCAAGTAGTAGAGGACTAAAGCTATCTGCTTTTTCCCTTGCGGTAGATGCGCACGAAGAAGGCATTTTACACATCTTTAAAAGTCGTTTTTTTATAATGGGACGGACAACGTAATAAAATGAAGCTTTAGCTTTTGTCGAAAATATTAAGACTATCTTGTAGGTGAGCTAATAGGGCTTTTATGCACATTATAAACTCCGTAAAAAACAAAATGAGTCTTGATATCAACGCGAACACTATCTTAATATTTAAGGCTCCAAAACCACATTTAGCTATAAATGATTCTCTACATTAAGTATATGGTGAGCTTGCGCTGCAAGATGATGGTTAAGGATGAGCTTAAAAAGCTCGGTCTCCATTACGTTATTGTCAATTTAGGAATGATCGAAATCTTAGAGGATATCGACTCTACTCAAAGGGCTTTATTGAAGAAGAATCTGCGCAAATCAGGTTTAGTGTTATTAGACGATAAACGCAGCATCCTTATTGAAAAAATTAAGAGTGCCATCATTGATATGATCCACCAAAAGGAAAGCTTACCCAAAGTTAACTTTTCGGAATATTTAAGTAAGGAGCTGGGTTACGATTATACTTATCTCGCTAATACTTTTTCAGAAGTTAAAGGGATAACCATTAGTCAATATATCATAATCAATAAGATAGAGCGCATCAAAGAGTTACTTTTATATGATGAGCACAGCCTTACCGAAATATCATACATGCTACAGTATAGCAGTGTGGCGCATCTATCCAATCAATTTAAGAAAGTTACTGGCCTAAGCCCTAGCTATTATCGCAGCTTAAAAGCTAAACGCGAAGGCAATCTTGAGGATCTTTAATCTTTCAGATAAATAATTAAACACCAATATTTGATACACTTTTTAAAAGGTGTGAATACATAAGACTAAGCCTGTTTTATGTAAGTATTTGCTGTTCAATGATTTTCATATTTGTAGAGTGCCTTTTCCTTTATGGAAGGCAATTAAGTAATGCTTTGCGATAATAAACCTTATTGCACACAGATGGGAGCTTTACCGAAAGCTCCGCCTTAGCGATTGCAGCGGAAATACTTTGCGGCGCAGCCTAGCAAAGATTGCAGCGTAAAGCGCGACCCAGAGGGGAAGGCCCCAAAAAAAAGGAATCAAGAATCTCATTCTCTTAATCTATCCTTTAAATTTGTTCACCAAATCAAAAACTGATTTTGAAATAAAATTACTTTTCAAAAAAATAAAATATACTCTATATGAATAGCGCTAACCAAATTAATTGTCCTAATTGTGGCACTGCTATAGATGTGCAAGATGTATTATCACATCAATTAGAGGATGAAATCAAAAAGAAATATCAATCGCAACTCGCAGATGAACGTCAAAAGTATGAGGAGCAAAAGAAAAGTCTAGCCGAAGCTAGGGAAGCTTTTGAGGAAGATCGTAAACAGCAAAAGGAGCGAGAAGAAGAGGCGGTAAAAAAACAATTAAAGCAGGAACGTAGTAAAATTGAGGAGAAGCTTAAAAAACAGCTATTAGAAGAACAGGTTGAAACATTAGAGGCCTTGCAAAAAGAGTTAAATGAGAAAAGTGCCCAAGTAAAAGAATTAAATAAAAGCAAAGCCGAAATTGAACGCTTAAAACGAGAAAATTCGGAAGTTAAGGAAGCGGTAGAGGCCGAAGCGCAGAAAAAGTTAAATGAAATGCTTTTAGCGGAAAGGAATAAAATTCGCAAGGCAGAGGAAGATCGTAATGAGCTAAAGTTTAAAGAGTTGCAAAAGCAGTTGGAGGATCAGAAGAAGCTTACGGAAGAGATGAAACGCAAGCAGGAGCAGGGCTCGATGCAAATGCAAGGCGAGGTGCAAGAATTGGCGATAGAAGAATGGCTAGCCAGCCAATTTCCACTGGATAGTATTGGTGAGATTAAAAAAGGCGCGCGCGGGGCAGATTGTTTGCAAATCGTAAATACGCGTAATCGCCAGAATTGTGGTAAAATTTATTACGAAAGTAAGCGTACCAAGGATTTTCAAAGTAGTTGGATCGAAAAATTTAAGGCTGACATGCGCGATAAAGGCGCGGATGTAGGGGTTTTGGTGACTGAGGCCATGCCCAGTAATATGGACCGGATGGGTATAGTAGATGGCGTTTGGATTTGTAATTACCAAGAGTTTAAAGGTCTTTGTGCGGTTTTACGGGAATCTGTGATTCAACTGAGTTTAGCCATTAGTTCGCAAGAGAATAAAGGCGATAAGATGAATATGCTTTATGATTTTTTAACGAGCAATACCTTCCGGATGCAAATTGATGCGATAGTGGAGGGCTTTACCACGATGAAGGCTGATTTGGAAAGCGAGAAACGCAGTATGCAGCGAATTTGGAAACAACGCGATAAGCAAATTGACAAAGTGGTGAGCAATACCATAGACATGTACGGCTCGATTAAAGGAATTGCTGGGAATGCGATTCAAACGGTGCAAGCTTTGGAGTTAGGTGGAGGTGAAGAGGACAATGACTAAGGCTAGTGCTATGCTTTAGCCGCAAAATACATTTCTATTTTCCCTTTTCCCTTAGCTTCAATTTTCCCACGGTTATGAAATTTGAAATACGAATCATTTTTAATTAACTGATAAGTGGCTTGGCTAATATTTACTTTTCCCACTTCACCAGAGCTTTCCATGCGACTAGCCGTATTTACGGTATCCCCCCAAATGTCGTATTGAAACTTTTTAACTCCCACAATGCCAGAGACAACGGGACCAGTGTGAATTCCAATTCGTATTTCAAAAAAGGGCAGGTTTTCCGCTATTTTTTTGACTTTTCCGCTTTCCACAGCTTCAACCATTTCTAAAGCAGCTTTTACAACATCTTGGGCATGCGTTTGATTGGGAGAAGGCAAACCGCCTGCCGCCATGTAAGCATCACCAATGGTTTTGATTTTTTCTACGCCGTACTTTTCACAAATGTCATCGAAAAGTGAAAAGCAAAGATGTAAATCTTTGACTAAAGCTTCAGGGCTAAGCTTTTCGCTCATCGCGGTAAAGCCTTTGAAGTCGGTGAAAAGCACCGTTACTTGATCAATATGTTTTGCATTAGCATGGCCTTTTTCCTTCAGTTCTTGGGCTGTTTCTTCGGGTAAAATGTTAAGCAGTAATTCTTCGCTGCGTTGTTTTTCTTTACCAATGCGGTTTCGCTGCCTTAAAAACACTCCTGCAAAAAGTAGGACCACGGAAAAGCCTACGATAAAACCATTTCGCAGCAGTTTTTGGCGTTGCAGTTCTTCTTGGGCAATGGCATCTTTTTTATCTTGCTCGGCTTGGTTAGCAGCCTCTTTTTTCGCAAAATCAAATTGCATTTGCACTTGAGTTAATTTACGCGTATTCTCTTCGTTAAATATGCTATCATTTAAGACAAGAATTTGTTCTAAAAAATAAAGAGCCTTGGCTTGATTACCTAATTCTTTATACGCTGAATAGAGGCAATTACAGGATGATAACTGGACTACTAAGGCGCCTAAGTCTTTTGCGATTGGATATGCTTTTAGGCAGTATTCTAAAGCTTTATTATACTGGCCTTGCGATAAATAGACTTCACCAATAACATTCTGATAACTAGCCAAATCTTGCAGTACTCCTACTTCTCGGGCTAAGGCTAATGCCTTTTCAAAATAGCTTAAGGCGAGGGGATAATTACCTTCAGTTTGATGGACTTTTCCAATACTCATGTATGAACTAGAAATCCCATAATGATCACCAATCTTTATTTGAATTTGCAAGCCTCTTTCAAAATTTTCTAATGCTTTTTCAGTAAGACCTTGTTCTAGATAAATACCACCTATGTTTCCTAGCTCTACAGCAATGCCTTGGTTAATACCAAGTTCCTCATCAATAGCTAAGGCTTTCTGATAACTTTCTAAAGCACGGGTGTTATCTCCCTGATTATTGAAAATATTACCAATATTATTGAGGCTCATAGCCATTCCTTCTCGATTATTAATCTCCTCGTCTATAGCAAGTGCCTTATTGTAATGTTCCAATGCCGCAGGATAAATGCCTTGTTCTTCTAAGGTAACACCCATTACAATTTCTGCTTCAGAAACCCCTGCTTTGTTGCCAATGGCTTTATTCGCTTGGATGGATTTTTCAGCAAGTTCCATAGCTTTTTCAAAATTTCCCTGTAAGTCGTAAGCAATACTTTGTAGGGTATAGGCCTGATTTACTGCTTTAGGGTACTTGTTTTTTTCGCCAAAATGAATCATGGCTTTGCTTAATAAATAAGCACTATCTGGTTGTGAATAAAGGAAACCGTCCCAGATGTAGGTTTTGTAAGCTTGTAGACGAAGGGAGTCAGTTTGAGTTTCGTCTTGCCAAATACGATAAAGTGAATCCAAATTGCTTTGACCTTGGCTTATAAGGCTGGCAAATACAAGTAAAAAGGTAAATAGGTTTTTTATCATTATTTTCTATTTCAAATTACCGCTTATTTTTTAAATTGACTATTTAGCTGATTTAAGTACGCTTTGCGCTGAGCGAGATCGGCTAGTTTTGTTTCAAATGTTTTTGATGCGCTCAATTTAGGGAAGGAGAGTTGATTTTTAGCAAAAGAATAGCTAAGTAGAATATTGATTAATTTAAAACTAAGATTATTTGTTGTAACGAGTCAGATTTAACAACATTAAAACCAATGCGTTGCGCCGTTCTTTCGTTAATGATATAGCTAGTGCCGCGTAAGGTAAGATTGTCAAGATTCTTGTTTTCGTACTCTTTTATGAGAACTAATAATCCCTCAATATACTGTTGAATAATGAACTTGTTTCTCTGTTTGCCATTTAGATTTCCATCCAGCACGAAGACATAGTCGAATAAAGTTCCCCCGTGAATTTTAAGCACGCCATTTTCGGGCTTTTCGGTAATAAAGAGCAAAGAGCGGTAAACTAATTTTCCACTTTTCGTAAGGGTCGGCACATCGAAGAAAGGGGCAATAATGCTTAATATCAAGAAGGGAATGAAGGCAGCAAGCAAATAGATTTTACTAACCCAGGCTAACACTAAGGCTAGAATTACTAATGCAATTGCCACTGCTGCGATTAGAATTTGCAGTTTAGATTGTTCTCTTTTATTTCTAGCGTAGAATCTGTGCTTCAAGTCTTAATTATATGGCTTGCTAAAATTTGTCCTTCTAATATGCGCGGTAGTCCATTACATATTCGTAAATCATCATGGTACCATCAAAAGTAAATACTTCCGAAATCTCTTGCTTTTTTACAAGGCTATCTTCGGTAAAATAGTTTTGGAAAGGATTGCTAATGCCCGTAAATCGTTCGTGTCGGGAGTAGAAATTTTCGTTCCTGAAAGGATCGAAAATGGTGCCGTTGCGCTCATTAATGGCATTTCCTTCTTCATCTATCGGAAATTCCGCTCTTTCATTTTCTTCTAGGTTTGTTCCTTCCGCTCTTCGGAAACTGGTATAGGTAAAACTCTTTGGGACCCCATTTTCACTTATCCATTGATAGTTTTTTTGACTTCTTATTTCTTCTCCTTCATACCAAGTTTCACTTTTAAGATCTTTCTCAAAATCGAAAGATTCCATACTATAAAGATGCTTCGGTTGCCAAGACTGATGTAAGATGCTTTGGTAAGTTATACTATCGGCCGTGCTGCGTGTTTCCATGGTTAATTGTCCATGTTCCCAGCGCCGTAAATACCATTCGTTATGGGAGGTTTTTTCTAGAAGAGAGCGTGACTCAATAATTCCAGCGGCGGTGATGACTTTTGTTTCAAACAAAGTACCATCTGGGTTTCGGTTGTAAATACCCTTTTTATCATAAGCAGTGGTTGTAGGGTAATAGTAAATAGAATCGATCCAGCCTTGTGGGCTAATAAAAAAGGTATTTAGATGGAATGGTGTATGATCGACGGAGTCTAAAGCTAAATCCTCATTCATTTTGTTCTCCATGCGCAGCGCTACTTTACTCAGGTGAATGCTGGAGATGTTATTATCAACTAAGATTGATAATTTGGGCAAACTGTATTGAGCCAAGGCCCCTTGTGAAGCGAGTAATAAGATAGCAATTCCAATAGAGGAATAAAGGCGAGAAGGGTTAAGGCTGAAAATTCTCGGACCGGCCATAGTTGCAAAATTGATTGTATAAAAACGCTAGTTTTTAGCTTCTTTTTTGGTTTTAAAAATAAGTGTTTTATAATTGACTGATGCCCCGCCTTAGCGATTGCAGCGGAAAGCCCACAGCGAGGTACGAGCGAGGACTTGCAGCGTAAAGCGTGACCCAGAGGGGAAGGCCCAAAAAAACTATTTACTTTCCGATACAATATCTTTTCAATACCTGTATATCAGTTAGTTATGTCGCATTAGCAACAGATTAGCAACAAGAAGTGTTGATAGTAGGCTAATTAAGGACTAAAGAAAGGAAAAACGAAGTGTGCGGGCATAAAAAAACCGCTCCACAAAGGAAGCGGTTTTTAAGGAAAACACCAATTGCTTTACGCAACTGTTACAGAGCCTAAATAAACGCTGCTAGCGACTTTAGTTCCGTCTTCTGATACAAACCCTAAGAAGACTTCAACGTCTTCTCCTGAGTACTCAGAAGGCACTGGAATGGTCGCTGATCCGGCAGACCTTGCTGGTCCAGCAGTTGTAAAAACTGCTTCTCCACGGGTAGTGTTCAACAGAGCAATCAGCGCTTTGTCTGTTGCATGTGCACTACCACTGCCTGAGTTATCTGTCCAGGTCACTTCCACAGATCCAGCACTTGGAGAAGTGGCCGCACCGTTGGCAGATCCTGTGAGATTACCACGAGTAACCAATGCACTTGCATAGTCAATCATGAAGTTTGGATATGCTCCGGTAATCGCATTGTTCAGGTTGTATGACATGGCCGCATTGAATTGGGTCATTTTGTTTGCATACAACTTGAAACCGACTCTCAGGAAGTCTGTCATGGGCTGCAAGAACCGCAAGACAGTTGAGAACTTCGAACGCTGGTCAACCTGACCTTCAGTTCTTGGGTTCGCTACACTGGAAGGTTTGATGCGCAGGTAATCGATGCCCTTCCAAGTTCCACCGATTACATTCCCGACCTGTCCTGAGACACCACCGAGAATACCTTGATTAATTTTTCCCATCTCTTTACGATTTTTTAAGGGTTAAACATTTGCTTGGACTTGACACGGACTTACCATGGATTTGCCCTTCGCCAACTAAATTACTTCAAGAATTAGGCGGTAGTTCTCTCTTGGGTGCTGTTGCGGTGGTGTGCTTTATTTTGCTTTTGTTGCCCTGTTTTTTTGGCAGGGTAAGAATCTATCCTTCACCTGCTTCTTTCATCAAGTCATAAAATATGGCTTGTCTGGCAGTATCAATCATCTTTAGTGTGACCTTGATTTTTTGCTCGTTGGTATCGAGTAGTTGAAGGGCTTGAATTGCCTTTTGAAATGCGTGGGCTTTGCAGCTTGCTTTGGTAGAGCTTTCCCTGATCAGCTTTCGGATTTCATCAATAGTCACAAATGGAATCACGGAGCCTTTCAGGAGATGGTGAAAGGATTTTGACCTCCACAATCCAAAGCATAGCCAAAAGAGAAATTCCCTGTCCTCTTGGTTGTCGGTGATGCAAACAAAGCAATTTGGGCAAGCGTTGGTGAGCGGTTTCCCGCTGTTCAATCCTTTATTCAGGATAAAGAAGTGCGGCTGTTGGTAGCTGCTTTCCAGTCGGTGTGTTTTGATACGAAACGATTTCATACAGTGAGCCATTAAAGTTTTGCTCGCTGCGCTTCGCATATATTTTTTCAAAAGAGAAAAGAAAAAAGGGAAAAAAAGAAAAGAGAAAGCTGTCTTTCAGGCGGGTGAGGCTCGGCTGTCAAGGTTTTTGGAAAAAATACTACCCGAAGGGTGGAGATTTTTTTCAAAACCCGTAGGGCTTGACCTTGACTGTCCGAAAGTGCGGTGGGCATGTGCGAGCCCGCCTATCTTTGCTTTTCTCTTTTTAAAATTTTCCCTTAACGAGTAAAAAAAAGAGCCCCCTAAAAAGGAAGCTCTGAAAGGCACAACTCGAACCAAAAGACACGCAGCGTATAATCAGTGATACCGAAACGCTGGACGCCTGCATGGAACGGACGACCTGAGGTGCGAACGCCCGCCAACAACCACCGGCTGCCGAAACGGACTCTGAATAATAACTTAAACATAATGCCCTGTCAATACAGGACGGAGCGATTGCAGCAAGGGCTGTGGGAAAAAAATACTACCCGTAGGGTGGAGATTTTTTTACCAAACAGGCGAAGCGAACCCTTGCAGCTCTCGCATCCGCACGCCTGTAACTTTGCTTTATGTTTGAGTTATTTATTATCTGATTTACCTACAGCATGAACTGTTACCACCTTCTTGGATTGGTGGGCAAGCAACTGTACCATAAGAGCAGTAAACGCAACAATCACCTTGTAACGGTTTAAGTATCTCCTCACAATTTTCGCACTCATAGAAATACTGACACGCATCTGTAGGCATGGTTTCTTCTTTCTCATGTCCACATTTAGGACAAGTAATTGTTGATTTAAGGACTACTTCACTCATTTTGATTTGTTTACCGATTCTACTTTGTAACCTGTTTTGTTAACAGCTGATTTTACTTGCTCAATGTCTGTTTTAGATTCATCAAACGTTACCACTGCATTAGCGTTTTCATAAGAAACCTCTAAACCTGAAATACCTGGAAGTTTACCAATTTCAAGTTTAACATGTTCTTCGCATCCGGTACAAGTCATTCCAGTAATATTGATTTCGTATGTTGATTCGAGATTGACATTTTCTGATTCTGATAGTTTGGTTTCGGGATAAAAAGTATCTGAGTAAAAAGGGAATGCAAGCATGATCACTGCAAATACCGTCACTATACCAAGGAATTTCTTTGACTGCCAAAAAGAGGGCTTTTCTTCATCACAAACGCAGGCAATTTCTTCCTCCGTTCTTGGCCTCAATTTCTGATACCATGCAAATGCTAAAACGACTACTGTTATTCCAATCAACCAAGGGCGAAAAGGTTCTAACCAAGAAAATGTTGCAGCTACTCCACTTGAACCTGCAAGTAGTGCCAACACTGGTGTAATGCAACAAAGCGATGCACTAATAGCCGTCAATACGCTTGTCATTGCTAATGAGCTTGATTTCTTGTTTTTCATAATGCTGATTCTTTTTCTGGTGTTAATAGCCCAAATATTGGATTCAGAATGAGGTTGTTGGATTCGGAAATAGAGTAGAATATTGTTTGACCTACTTTGTTTGTTTCAACCAGACCTGCATCTTTTAGCTTCCTCAAATGCTGAGAAATAGCAGGAACTGTCATGCCCAGAATATCGCTAAGATCACATGGACACATTTTGGATTCCTTTTCCAATAGAAACAGAATCTTTAGGCGTACTTCATTACCAGCAAGATTAAGTGTTCTTGCTATTTGGTTTATTGTATTCTCTACTTTTTCAATGTCTTGTTTACACTGGATGATCTGTTGTGCATCAGCATAAACTCTAATACAAGTTTTCGTCATATAGAATCGTATTTAAGAGATTACTTAAATAAATACAAAGAAAGGAAAAGGAGTTTAATATTTAAGCAAATACTTAAATATATCAATCAGAGATAAGCTTCATTACGATAGGTGTGTGAACGCAGGTAAACCCAGGCGAAGCCATTTCTGCGAGCCGCCTGCGAGCGGAGCAAGGGTGGTGGCTGCAAAAGCCCGAAGAATGAGGGCGGCAGACGCCTACCGTTTACGGCAGGGCTGGCGTGTTTTTTTGCATCAGGGTCGGCAAAGGCAAGGGTAGCGACTGAACGGAACGAAACGATTGTTGGTAAGGAATGGAGCAATAACTGCCTGCAATAGCATTGGTAGGGTTTGTATTTTTTGAGTGTAGTACAAAACCATTGGAGGAGGATTGCGGGCAGATTGCGGAATGACGTTGGGTTGGCTCGTGTAGTGAAGTGAAAGAGCTACGCTTGTGTGCGGTGCTGAAAGTGGCTGAATTGAAGGAATGAGGAACGAATGACTGAAATGAAGCGACTGAAAGCACATAGGGGAAAGCAAAAAACATGACAGCCCGATCAGCCCGCAGCGACCCGCAGGCGAGCAAAAGCAATAAGCAGCGACAGACCCCCAATAAAAAATATTGTGAGTGTAGCGAACACCTTAGAAGGGGTTTGGGGGGATGAAATAGCTGCGAGTGAGGAAGAAGAGAGTGTGTGAAGCAAAACAAGTGAACGGCAGTGAGTGAGCACCTACTGGAGCGCAAACGAACTGGTAAGTGAACGGTATCTGCAAGGGCGACCGAAGGGAGTTCATTTTACCCTTGCAGATATGTTTTTGCGGAACAAAACGGAACGACTGACGAACACCGCTTTACCTGCGTTGGGGGGTGTGTTGGGAAAAGCAAGTGTGGCACGGTATGGAATGGAGCGCAGCGGAATGGAATAACGGGCTACTCTTGCTGTGCGGTGCTGAAAGTGGGTGAATGAAGAGAGTGAGGAACGAACGAACGGAATGAACCTACTGGAGGCACATGGGTGCGGGTGGGGTTACTTATGTAGTCGCTTAACCCTTAACCTATTTGAATTTTTCCTTTTCAATATCAACAACCAATGAATCAAAGTATTTAACCAGTCGTGCCTTTTTTGAGGAATCCAATTTAGCTTCCGAATGTAAAAATAGATAGGATGACATCGGCATTTTATCATCATCTATTTGACTTAGAATTGATTTGAATTTGATGCGCTTCATACGATTTGATTGATTGCCAAATTCGGATAAATTCAATTCATCTTTACCTTCTCTAATGTGCTTTTCCATTAAATAGCGAATAGGCTGTATGTTACTGTACCAAGGGTAGGTCGTTTGGTTGCTGTGGCAGTCGTAACATGAAGACCGCAACATATTACCTATTTTGACAGGAGGCTGGTATTTTTCTATAAAGTCCGATGATGTTGCAAGTTTTATTTCATTGCGTTGGACGGGGACAAATTGAATCCCCACCAACACAATAAAAACTACCCATAAAGATAATTTAAGCCATTTTTTCATTTCATGGAGATGGTTTCCTTAACCGAACCGCAAGTCAGCATCTTACTGCCAAACAATGGATTTTTGATCTCTTTGGAATCACTCAGCCAGCTACCCCCTTTTCCTTTGTTGTACATAGGGCAATACTGCTGATACAGTGTTCTGTCCGTTCCTGTGATTGCAAGTAAGTCCATGAAATCTTTTGCCATTCCTTCAAAATGCTCACGTTGATGAGCTATTTCACTTTTGGCGATATGCTCTCCATGCTCCTTAATCACTTCCAGTATCTCTTTGATTTCCGGTTGTTTTGATTGTTCAAATGAACTTGCCTCAAATGTGCTTGCAACATCTGCCAATGTTTTACCCGCACTGGCTGCTGATTTGGAATCGTCTTTAACCAAGGCGTTTTTGATTGCCAGGTATGGGTCGATCAATTGAGATATTGATTTGTTTTCATTCATTTCCATTACTGTACCATCGGGCATTTTATGCTCGGTTGCATGATCCATACCACTATGATCATGTTCGGTATTATCATCGTTATGATCGGTTGATTTACTATTTCCGCAGGCAACAAGTGAAAATGATAGACCTACTACTATAGCGAGTGTTAAGATTGAATTTGTGCTTTTCATTTTATTAGATTTTATTAATTAAACATTTGAATTACGACCAAGCCAAGAATGATGAGGAGTACAATACCCCAGATTATTTTGGAAGCCCATTTTTTAAATTTTGAGGGAGGTGTTTGATCTCCGGTTTTACAACACTCTTTCATTTTATTGTCTTTGTTGTTTCACCGCATGAAAGCATGGCCTCACCGAAGTAGGGATTCAGAATCTCCTTCCCATTGCTCAACCAATCTGCTCCTTTGTTGGAATCGGCCATTGGACAATGCTGAATATAAATAGTTGTAGATAGTGGATTAAAAGATTCTGCTATTGATATCGTTGAATAGGAGATTTTGATAAAATTTTCTCTTATGTCTTTGATGTTACTAAGATGTTCAATGTGCTGTAAAGCTGCTTTCAACGCTGTTGACTGTTGCATCCATTGTGAGTGTGCATCTGCTTTAAAAAGGTTCATATCAATCTTTCCTAAGGAATTGTTCATTGCTACGCCCGATGCTTTGGCTTTTTCAAAATCATCACTTGCCAATGCATCCTTCAATTTGAAGTAGTTGTCAAAAAGTGGTTCTAAAGACTTTTTGGCATCCTCTGATATTGTTGTTTTCTTAGATGAAACAGGCATTTTTTCCATTTTTGAATTAGTGCTACCACCATGATTGTGACCAGTCATGGCTACACCACCTTCCGGGTTCATCATACTTGGTTTACCTGCTAATTGTGCTGCTGCATCAATACTGAATGTGCCATTGATTGCTATTTCTTCGCCAGGCTGCAAGCCCTCTTCAATCACATAACTTTCTCCTAATTCTGGACCCAAAGTAACTTCTCGCATTATGAAACTTACACCTTGAGCTGACATTTGCATCACATAAACTACAGAACGTTTACCTGTCCACATAACAGCAGTTTTAGGAACAGTTAATGAAGCTTTATTAGTTGATATTTTAGCTTCAATTGTACCACTTACAAACATTTCTGGTTTTAGCAACAAGTCACTATTGATTGTTTCGATTCTTGCTTTGGCTACACGAGTTTTAGGGTCTATTACAGGGTCTATGTAAGTGACTGTTCCTTTAAACGTTTTACCAGGTATAGATTGGATAGTATAGGAAATAGAAGCTCCCTTTTTTATCCATTTCATTTCAGACTCGTAAATATCAAATAACACCCACACTTTAGATAAATCAGCAATTTCGTATATGGCTTCACCTTGTTTGATGTAGTCGCCTAGATTGACCATTTTTTTAGTCACATATCCTGAAACATTAGCCACAATAGGAAACTGATCAAGCGTTTTGCCAGAGGTAATGATCTTATCTATTTGCTTATCTGTGAGTTTCCAGTTTTTCAACTTTTCTTTGGCTGCATTGAACAGTGCAGGTTGTGAATCTTTGATTTTTTGTGCTTCAAACAATTCTTCCTGTGCCGTTACCAATTCAGGTGAATAGACATAGGCTATCACTTGGCCTTGAGTAATTAACTCTCCTGTAAAGTTGACACTGAGTTTTTCAATTCTTCCTGGTATATGAGATGATTGGGTAAATAGCAATCGCTCATCAGCTTGTACTTTTCCATTTAATCGAATGGATTTCTCTGCATAACTTGTGCCCACCACTAAGGTTTGTACCTGAGCCAATTGCATGGCGGTAGGTGACATGGTCACAGCCATCGGGTCAAGAGAACCTTCTGATGATTCTAAAGGAATTAAATCCATTCCACAAATAGGACATTTACCAGGTTCTTTTTTTCTGATTTGTGGGTGCATTGAACAAGTCCAAATGGTTTCAGTAGCTTCCATAGACACCTGATCGTGTTCTATGGTGTCAGTTTTTGCTGTTCTTCCAAAAAGCAACCATCCCAACAACAAGCCTATGGCCAGTGTGGTTAAGGCTACAATTACTGTTGTTTTACTAATATTTTTCATCTTATTTAATGTTTTGTGTTCTTAATCTTAGTGCGTTCGCAATAACCGAAACGGAACTAAAGCTCATGGCCAATGCGGCTAGCATAGGCGAAAGCAAAATGCCGAAAAACGGAAAGAGAATCCCTGCTGCAATAGGTATACCTACTGTATTGTAGAGCAAAGCGAAAAACAAATTCTGTTTGATATTTTTCATTACACTATGGCTAAGGCCATAGGCTTTTACAATTCCTTGTAAATCACCTTTGACCAAAGTAATTGCAGCACTTTCTATGGCCACATCAGTACCTGTGCCCATTGCAATTCCCACGTCAGCCAAAGCCAGTGCCGGAGCATCGTTGATACCATCACCAGCCATGGCTATTTTTTTTCCAGAAGACTGAAGTTCCTTTACTTTATTGAGCTTGTCTTCTGGTAGACAGTCTGCATGAAACCCATCCAAATGCAATTCATTAGCCACTGCTTTGGCTGTGAAGGCATTGTCACCAGTCATCATAATTACCTCAATACCTCTTGATTGTAAATCTGCGATAGCTTGTTTGCTTGTCGGCTTTATGGCATCAACGATGACTATAAAGCCTACCAATTTCCCATCTATGGCCACAAAAGGAACTGTCTTGCCTTTAGACTGTTCTTCTTTGGCAAGTGCCAAAAGTTCAGAATCAGTAGAAATAGTTTCAGCCTCTAGTAGTTTTTCATTACCAATGACCACTTTCTTGCCATCCATCACCGCTTTTACGCCTTTTCCGGTAACAGATTCAAATTGATCAATTTGAACCAATGAGATATTTTTCTCTTTAGCATAGCGAACCATAGATTCAGCCAAGGGATGTTCACTTTGCTGATTGACAGACGCCACAAATTGGGCAAGATCATCAGCTTTGAAACCATTGGTAGGGGTTATTTTTTCAACAGAAGGCCGCCCTTCGGTTACAGTTCCTGTCTTATCAATAATCACAACATCTATCTCATTCATCTTTTCAAGAGATTCTGCGTTCTTAATGAGCACACCTAGTTTAGCTCCTTTACCCACACCTACCATTACAGACATTGGAGTGGCTAAACCTAGTGCACACGGGCAGGCAATGATCAGTACTGCTATTGCGTTGACGAAGGCATAGACTAATTTCGGATCTGGCCCCCAAATCATCCAAACAATAAAAGTGATTATGGAGATGCCAATTACCACAGGAACAAAGTATCCTGATATTTTATCAGCCAAATTTTGAATGGGTGCTCTGCTACGACTTGCATTATTCACCATTTCTATGATTTGTGATAATAGGGTGTCAGCACCAACTTTTTCAGCTTTCATTACAAAGGATTTCTGCCCGTTGATAGTACCTGAACTGACTTTCTCACCCTCTGATTTCTCTACTGGAACGGGTTCGCCACTGATCATTGATTCATCGATGGTGCTGCTGCCTTCACTTATACTACCATCTACAGGTATTTTTTCTCCCGGCTTCACACGTAGCAGGTCACCGACTTTTATTTCATCAATTTTGACTTTGGTTTCAGATCCGTCAACGATTAATGTCGCAGTATTGGGAGCTAGTTTGAGTAGTTCCTTGACAGCACCGTTGGTTTTGCTGTGTGCTCTTGCTTCCAGTAATTGCCCTAAAAGTACCAATGTCAAAATGACCGTTGCAGCTTCAAAGTACATGTGTACCGTCCCTGACTCGGTTTTGAACTGATCAGGAAATATATCGGGAAACAAAAGTCCGGTCAAACTGAAAAGCCATGCTACGCCCGCCCCAATACCTATCAGGGTGAACATATTGAGACTTCTGCGGACAATGGAGCTATAAGCCCGTTTGAAAAACATCCATGTG
Organism: uncultured Schleiferiaceae bacterium; assembly: GCA_963977415.1. GTDB lineage: Bacteria > Bacteroidota > Bacteroidia > Flavobacteriales > Schleiferiaceae > Croceimicrobium. Next base: position 166,634 of record CAXBOS010000002.1, read on the forward strand.
GCATAAAATACCACAGGAACAGACAGTGCGAGTTGTACCCATCCCCAATACTTCCAGGGCATGATATTGGGTAATGGATTGCTCGGCAGCATTTCGGACATAGCAATTAAAAAAATCGGCAGTGTAAAAACACTCGCAATCCAAAACTTGGACAACAACTTTTTATAGGTCTTATTTTCGGCTGATTCATCTACATCCAATGGTACTAGCTCCATGCCACATTTAGGACAAGCTCCAGGTTCGTCCTTGATTACTTCGGGGTGCATAGGACAGGTATATTTTCCAACCGTCTTCTTTAAGTTGGCTTCTTCCACCAAATCCATCCCACAAACGGGACAGTCCCCCGGTTTATCATAGGTCTTTTCACCCTCACAATGCATGGGGCAGTACCAAACACCACTACCAGAAGACTCGGGTTTGGGTTTGTGATTGTGTGCATGAACCTTTTCACATGGCAATTGGATGCTGTAGTTAGAACCTTCCAAGGGTTTTTGAAGTGCTTCGATCGGAAGATGATGAGCCATTTCGATGGTCGCTTCACCTTTTTCCAAGTCAACCGTTGCTGCGATTACTCCTTCTATTTTGGACAGAGTTTCCTGCACATGGTTTTTACAACCATTGCAAGTCATGCCGTTAATTTTATATGTATGTTTCATCGTTATTTTGATTTAGTGCGAATTATTTCAGTTTTGATCTTCACTGCGATTTGCTTTTAGAAACCATTTTTCCCCAATAAAAACTACCCCTATTGTTGCTCCTGAAACTAAAAGAACCAACGGGTCGGACTTTGCTTTTATCCATAAAAAGGCACCTAGTACAACAAAATCTAAGACCAAGGCTGTGAGAACAATGATTCCTTTTGCTTTTACTTCTTTTTTCAAATGTTTATACACCCCCCAATGAACTATCATATCCATGATTAAATAGAAAATCGCACCGATTGAAGCAATTCTTGAGAGGTCAAAAAAAACAGTTAGAACAATAGCTATTCCAACCACATAAACCAACATATGCTTCTGGATGCTACCTGACATACCCAAGTGACTATGAGGAATAAGCTCCATCTCTGTGAGCATAGCTGTCATCCTAGAAACTGCGAAAATGCTGGCAATCACTCCTGAAATAGTGGCTATTATGGCAATGGCTACAGTGAAGTATAGCCCATAATCTCCAAAAGCAGGCTTAGCAGCTTCTGCTAAAGAGTAGTCCTTGGCTTGAATGATCTCTGTGATTGTTAGACTTGAGTTTACAGCAAAAGCCACTAAAAAATAGACTAACGTGCAGATCAATAGAGATATAATAATGGATCGACCTACATTTTTCTTTGGCTCTTTGATCTCACCGCCACTATTGGTGATGGTTGTGAATCCTTTGTAAGCCAAAATGGAGAGTGCCAATGCTCCAATATAACTAGCTGCAGAGTAGTCGGAATTGTCGCTTGCTTTTGGTATTAGCCCTTCAAGGGAAAAGCCAACAGCCCATAACGCTCCAATAGCAAAAATTGTAATTCCAGCAATTTTGATGAATGACATAAACTGTGAAGACTTGCCTATAAGTTTATTGCCTGAGATGTTAATCAAGAATGCACCAATCAAAAGAGCAACTCCTAAGATCGGAATCCAAACTTCTTTATTTTCAACGTTAAAGAGTTGAAGGGTATAAGAGCCAAAGGTTCTGGCAACCAAACTCTCGTTAATAACCATTGATAATGCCATTGTAAGAGCGGCTGAGGCCGTAATGGTGGATTTGCCATATGCTTTTTGCAAAATCATAGCTATACCACCAGCCGATGGGTAAGCATTGGAAACCTTGATATAAGAGTATGCACTGAACCCAGAAATAACAGCTCCCAATAAAAAAATATATGGAAACCAAGTACCTGATAGTTCAGCAACTTGTCCCAACAAAGCAAAGATGCCTGCACCGATCATTACACCAGTGCCCAATGCAATTGAACCTGCTAAACTTAAACTTCCTGCTTTATAATCATTATGAGCATTTTTATCCATCTTTATTTCGATTTAGCTGTGATATAATCTATTTCTGCTAATGCGATGTTGTATTCCGACAAGGCAGTAACTTTCATTTTTTGATACTTTAATATTTGCTGTTGCATCCGCAATACTTCTTCAAAGTCTTTTCCCGAATTGCTGTAAGCGGAGAATAAAAGATTTAAAGATTGACCGGACTCCTTTATTTGTTCTTCATACAACTGAATTAACTCAACCTGTTTTTGGATCTCGAACCAAATCATTTCGTAAGAACTGGTTAGCATGTTTGAAACATCTTCTCGTTGCAGCGCATAAGCTTCTTGCATGAGTTGAGCTTCCTTTTGTGCTGCTTTATACTTTCCTCTAAAAATCGGGAGGCTCACAGATACCATTGGCATAAATGCGTCTTTGCCATTGTCAGGCACAGACATATCCGTACGTTGACCAACAATGACGTAATCCATACCTACACCGAGCTTAGGTAAGCCCTGTTTGATTGCGGCTTGTTCACTTGCTTTACTGGCTTCAATTTTCAACTCCAATTCATCCAGAATAGGATTGGACGCGAGTAACGAGTCTTTACGATAGTTTGCAGGTAAACTAAAAGTGAATAAAGAGTCCTGAACTACAATATTGTCGTTATCAGACCGATTCAAAAGCTTATTAAAACGAGTTACAAGAGGTTTTTGCTTTTGTTCCAGTATCGACAAATTTGTAGTTGCATCTTTGAGCATAATGTCCACCCTTAATACATCTACCATTGAGCCTTTATCGTTTTGAAATTGAATAGTGGCTATCTCTTTGTATGAGGATAGGATGCGTTTATTTTCTTCTTCAATTGAAATCAACTTTTGCAGCTCATAGAGTGGATAATATGATGCTGATACTTGGTAGTACAATTTGTTTCGGGCATCTAAAAACTCTTGATATTTTGCTTCTGCCATTAAAGTAGCAGCATCTTCCTGGGCTTTTAAAGTGCCGAACCATGGAAACATTTGTGTCAAAGAAAACCTTGCTCGTTGCGGCCCCACTCTTGTTTCCACCGGAGACACGAAATAACCGAAGGAAAGATTGGGGTCTGGCAAGCTGCTAACTTGAGTCACTTTTTGCATGGCAGCTTCAAAGGATTTGTATTTAGCCTGCAATCCCGGATTGTTTTCTGCCGCTAACTTGAAATAGTCGTCTAACGACTGAGCATTTGTTAATGTGGAAAAGCAAAATGCCGTGAATATGAATATGATTATTTTTTTCATGATTGGCCTTTTAAAATTTTACGTTCTTCTCTCCAGCAGTAAATCACCGGAACGATGAAAATGCTGATTAAAGCGAATGCCATTCCACCAAAAGAGGGAATCGCCATTGGTATCATAATATCCGAGCCACGGCCTGTTGAGGTAAGCACAGGCAATAATGCTATCATCGTTGTGGCTACTGTCATTAAGGCTGGTCTTATCCTTCTTAAACCTGCTTCTAAGACCGCTTGACGAACTTCTTCATTCGTTGTTGGTTTATTTCTCGTGAAACTTTGATCGAGATACGTAGCTATCAATACCCCATCATCGGTAGCCACTCCAAATAGGGCAATAAAGCCAACCCAAACTGCTACGCTTAAATTGATAGTGTGCATTTGGAATAAGTCACGAAAGTTGGTGCCGAAGAGTGAGAAGTCTGCAAACCAACTTTGCCCATAGAGCCATAGCATGATAAAGCCACCGCTAAAAGCCATTGCAATACCTGTAAATACCATTAATGAAGTAGATACCGAACGGAACTGGAAATAAAGAATGAGAAATACAATGCCTAATACCAAAGGAACAATGATAGAAAGTCGTTTTTCTGCCCTCACCTGATTTTCATAACTCCCTGAAAACTTATAGCTCACACCAGCAGGTACGGTCAGTTCACCTGAATCAATTTTATCCTGTATTGTGCGTTGAGCATCGTTTACCACAGTGACTTCCGAGAAACCATCACGTTTATCAAAAAGTACATAACCCACCAGAAAAGTCTCTTCACTTTTAATGGCTTGTGGTCCCCTTACATATTCAAAATCTATAATTTGTGATAAGGGTATTTGTGCACCAGTTGGTGTTGGAATTAGTATTTTACCTAATGATTCAGGGTCGTCCCGTAATTCTCTTGGATAGCGAACACGCACAGGAAACCGTTCACGTCCTTCCACTGTGGAGGTAATCTTCATGCCACCAATTGCGGTTTCTATGGTCTGCTGAACATCTTCAACATTCAATCCGTATCGTGAGATTTCATCTCTGTCAATGTTGAGGTGTATGTATGGCTTACCTACAATTCTATCTGCAAATACTGCTTCCGCCTTTACAGAAGGCACTTCTTTTAAAACGTTTTCCAACTGCAATCCAAAGTTTTCTATCGTTTTCAAATCAGGACCATACACCTTAATTCCCATTGGAGCTCGCATCCCTGTTTGAAGCATCACTAATCGGGTTTCTATTGGTTGCAGCTTAGGTGCAGAGGTGACACCAGGTAGTTTGGTGGCTTTTACTATTTCATTCCAAATATCATCAGGCGATTGAATGTGATCACGCCAATTACGATAATATTCACCATTATCATCTGCAATTAATTCAGTCGCTTCTGTGCCCTGTTCCAAACCTTCTTTGTTCGTAAGGGTATCTCCCGAAATGGTAATGAACTTATTGTCTTTATCCACTTTGAACCTTTGTCTATGTCCTTTTTTGTTCAGAATATATTCCGGCTTGTAGTTAATTATGTTTTCATACATCGAAATAGGGGCGGGGTCAAGGGCTGATTCCACACGTCCGAGTTTGCCAACAGTAAGCTCTACTTCAGGTATACTGGTCAATAACATATCCAACTGCCCTATAATTTTGCGATTGAAGGTTACACCCGAATGCGGCATAGAAGTTGGCATCAGAAGAAAACTACCTTCATCTAATGAGGGCATAAACTCTTTTCCTACACCTGGGAAAGTTTGGGACATTGCTGACCAGGCTGTGGTCTGATTGATGTTCCAGCCAATCTTTTCAAAACCCTTTGAAACAAAACCAAAAACACTATTAAACCCTAGCCAAATATTTACACCCAAAAGGATGAGTATAGCCGGGATAATCAAAAACTTGATTTTGTTATTTAGACACCATGTCAGGATCTTTTTGTATTGAAACTCCAATAGGGTAAACCCACCGAGTATAACACCGACCAATAAGGCAACAAAAATGAAGTTTAGGGGAAGGGATTTGGATGCACCGAGGGGTAACCAATATTTTGCCAGCAACCAGATGACTCCTAACAGAACAATGATTAATTCCGCATACTTGAGTAAGAACTTTACCACAGTTGGTAGTGAAGCATTTTTGAGTTGTTCAATGTTTTTTACAATACCGATGATTCCAAATAGAATCAACAACACTCCCGTCCAAACCTGTCCTATAAAGAGGCTTATAATTCCAATAAGTACTAAACCGAAATGACCGTACTTTTTTAAGAACTTGTTTTTGATATTAAAGCCGAAAAACCAATGTGCCAGCGTTGGCAAAATCAGCAATGAAACGATCAATGCAGCCAAAAGAGCAAATGACTTTGTGAATGCCAAGGGACCAAATAGTTTGCCTTCTGCTGCCTGCATGGTGAATACAGGGATGAAGCTTACAATTGTGGTAGAGACAGCTGTTACTATCGCAGTTGCTACTTCTGATGCTCCATTGTAAATGGTATCAATAAGTTTTTGACCTGCTGGGGCTTCATCAATATGCTTGATGATATTTTCCGAAAGAATAATACCTAAGTCCACCATCGTTCCGATGGCAATGGCTATTCCTGATAGTGCTACAATATTCGCATCCACTCCAAAGTAACGCATGGCAATAAACACCATGAGTACAGCAATGGGCAAAAGGCTGGAAATTAGGAATGAAGCCCTTAGGTTATATACCATCACAATCACCACCAGAATGGTAATGAGAATTTCCAGCGACAAGGCTTCTTCCAGTGTACCTAATGTTTCATAGATCAACTCTGAGCGATCATAAAACGGCACGATTGTGAGCTGACTTTCTCTGCCGTCAGCCAATGTCTTCTTTGGAAGGCCAGGGGCTATTTCTTTAATTTTAGCTTTTACATTGTTGATGACTTGCAAGGGATTGGCTCCATATCGAGCTACTACAACACCACCTACTACTTCAGCACCATCTTTGTCCAAAATACCTCGTCTGGTAGCAGGACCAAGAGATACTACACCAATGTCTTTTATCCTTATAGGTACATTGTCTTGTACGGAAACTACTGCCTTTTCTATGTCTTCTACTTTCTTGACATAACCTAAACCACGCACTAAATATTCAGCTTGGTTGATTTCTATGGTTTTAGCACCAACATCCTTATTGGATTTTTGTACTGCCTGCATGACTTTATGCAAGGGGATGTTGTAGGCTTTCAAAGCGTCAGGGTTTACATCTATTTGGTATTCCTGAATGAAGCCGCCAATGGAAGCAACTTCAGAAACGCCTTCTGTTGCATTTAAACCATACTTCACATAGAAGTCCTGAACTGTGCGGATTTCGTGCAAATCCCAACCGCCAGTTGGATTTCCGTTTTTATCTCTTCCTTCAATGGTGTACCAATATACCTGTCCTAAGGCGGTGGCATCTGGCCCCAATGCAGGCTGTACGGCATCAGGGAGTAAGCCAGAGGGCAATGAGTTGAGCTTTTCGAGTATTCTGGAACGAGACCAATAAAACTCTACATCTTCCGAGAAGATGATATAGATACTGGAGAAGCCGAAGATGGATGAGCTTCTAATAGATTTTACTCCTGGGATACCTAATAAATAGGTAGTTAAAGGATAAGAGATTTGATCTTCAATATCCTGTGGCGAACGGCCAGCCCATTGCGTAAAAACGATTTGTTGGTTTTCTCCAATGTCTGGTATGGCATCTACCGGAACAGGGTCAGAAGGCAATGCACCCACTTGCCATCCAAATGGAGCAGTTACAATTCCTCAGGCCACAAAACCTGTAAGAACGAGAACAGTAACCAACTTATTCTCTAAGAAATATTTAATGATTTTATTGAGCATAATACAATTGATTTTGAATGAACAGAAATAGATTGTTCAATGGCAAGAAATGCCACTTAGCTCCATTGTCACAAGACAAGGAGTATCAATTAGAATTATGCGATTTAAATTAAGAAGGTCTGAAAAAGGACTTGTATGTCCTTGTCAGGTATTGGGGGAGAGTAATAAGTATTATGAACAAGAGATTGATCAGCGAAAAGAATTGGCTGCACAAACGAATGAACGAATGTAACGAAGAAAACAGGGTTAACTTCAACAGATGTAGCTTGCACATCAGCATTCTCATCCAGCTGCAATAACTGATGTTGATTTTCGCAGCATGGTTTCGATTTTATTTGTTCTTCTGTGGATGGGATGGTTTCGCAATCTCTATCCATGTCGGCCATACCGCAATCAGGATTATGAAGTCCGACTGAAAAAGAGGTCTCAACCGCTACGCCACCACAAAAATGTGTGTTCATGGAGAAACCCACGCTGGAAACCAACATGAGCAAAGCTAGCGATATGGAGATAATTCTTTTCACTTAAAACAAATGTACGAAATTAAAAGAAGCATGTTTTATATAATTTTGACTTTTGCTTACAAGATTATGCTTAGCCAAGTACACTTATTCCGATTGAAGATTGTCCAGAGGGGTGCGGTGGGAAAAGCAAGTGTGTGACTGATTGGATTGGAGTACAACGGAAGGGAATGAAGGAATGCTCTTGCTGTGTGGTGCAGGAAGTGGGTGAATGAAAAGAGTGAGGAACGAACGAATGCAATGAACCTACTGGAAGCACATGGGTGTGGGAAGCCATACGCAAGCATCGTTATTTAGCCAATCTCAATGCTTCCGCAAATGCACTATCAAAATCGCTCTGATCAACCGCAATTGCTGCCTTTTCAACGTCATATTCCACTCTTCTAAAAGAAACATCAATTGCTTCTGCGTTTGATGCAGCAATAGGTTGATTAAGCTCTACCACAGCGTAGCAAATTCTAGGGTCTCCATCTTTCGGCTTGCCCACAGAGCCAATATTTATAACATGCTTGAAACGATCACCATCCTTAATTATCCTATGAAATGGTTTGTGGGTATGACCACATAACAGTACATCTGCCTGATGTGATTGCATCATGCTTAATACTTCTTGCTCAGGATAATCAACCTCCATATAATCATTGATTGACTTGATACTGCCGTGAACCAACAGGAGATTGAAAGGCTCATCGTTGCTGACAAATGACAAAGACAAATGTCTCGGTAGATTTATCAGATAATCTCTGTTTTGATCACTGACCAATGCCCGAGTCAACCCTCTATTGGAGGGTTGATCTTCTTGGACAATAGGTTTTAACAAAGCTTCATCATGATTTCCCATGATGGTAGGAATACGTCTTTGTCGAATTTCATTCACGACTTCATTTGGCCAAATATTGTAACCAACTAAATCACCTAAACAATAAATCGCATCTGGATTAACAGATTCTACATCCTTAAAAAAGGTTTCCAATGCAGGTAGATTGGCGTGTATATCTGAAAAGAAAGCTATTTTCATTTTGAGACTGCCTTAGGGGTATCGTAATATTTCTTTTTCAACCAGAAAGAAACCCTAACCAAAAGGATTAATGCTGGCACTTCTACCAATGGTCCAATAACTCCTGCAAATGCTTGTCCTGAGTTAAGACCAAAAACAGCAATTGCAACAGCTATAGCCAATTCAAAATTGTTTCCCGCTGCTGTAAAAGCAACTGAGGCTGTTTTGTCGTATTCCGCTCCCATTGCTTTGGTGAAGAAAAATCCGATAATGAACATTAAGGTAAAATAGACAAGTAAAGGCACGGCAATAATCAGAACGTCCATTGGGATTTCAACGATTAATTCACCTTTTAATGAGAACATCACCACAATTGTAAATAGAAGAGCGATTAAGGTCATTGGGGAAATTGTCGGAATGAATTTCTTTGTGTACCATTCTTCGCCTTTCAGTTTTACCAATATCAGTCTGCTCAATATTCCCATGACGAAAGGAATACCTAAATAAATGGCGACACTTTCGGCAATAGTTGCAATGGATATATCCACGATAGCACCTTCAAATCCAAAATATGGAGGCAAAACCGTAATAAATAACCAAGCATAAAAACTATAGGCGAACACCTGAAAGATACTGTTCAATGCGACCAAACCAGCTCCATATTCGCTACTTCCTTCTGCTAAATCATTCCACACCAAAACCATGGCTATACATCTCGCCAATCCAATCAATATAAGGCCAACCATGTACTCTGGATAGTCCTGTAAGAATGCTAAAGCCAAAACAAACATCAACACTGGACCAATAATCCAGTTAAGAACTAATGAAATAGAAAGGATCTTTACATTCCTGAACACTTTGGGTAACAGCTTGTAATCCACTTTGGCCAATGGAGGGTACATCATCAAAATGAGACCTATCGCTATTGGTATATTGGTGCTTCCAGTGCTAAAAGAATTAATGAAAGTAGAGCTTGAAGGGAATAAATATCCTACACCTACTCCAAAGGCCATTGCCAAGAATATCCAAAGGGTGAGGTATTGATCTAAGAAACTGAGTTTTTTTGAATTTGACATGGCTTTATTTCTTTACTTGAGAGAACACATAGAACAATTCTGATGCTATTTGCTTTGACCTTTCATCATACTTTTCTGCTTCCTGTGGAGTGTCGTCAAACTCTTTGGGGTCATCATAGCGCACAGGTATGCGTTTTTCAGTTCCAGGTATAAAAGGACAATTCTCATCAGCATGAGAGCAAGTCATAATTGCTGCGAAGTGATCAGCTCTATTTATTGGATCATCAAAGAGTTTTGAAAAGGCACTTATTGGCTCACCATCGTTAGAATTTAAAATAAAATAAGTGGGGTTAACCTCTCCTTTAGAAGAGACCTTAAAACCACTTCTTTTGATAGATGCAACAGCTCTTTCATTGAATGCGGTAACTTCTACACCACCTGAATAACAATTGGCAGGTATACCGAAATAGTCCGCTACGGTCTGTGCCCAAATCTGTGTAAACTGGCTTCTACGTGAATTATGGGTGCAGATAAAGTTTAGGTTGATTTCTTGTCCCTGATCGATTTTCGATTGAATGTAGTCAATCAAAACTTTTAGGGTATCTTTTCTTTCTTCCGAGATATTCAATGATTTCACCTGATCAAGTGTCTTTTCTAATTCAGGTAATAAGATGTATTTACTCATAGTTGTTTTTCTAATTTTATTTCTAAACTCATTACATACTTTTCCGCTTCCAGGGCTGCCATACAGCCTGAACCTGCTGCTGTCACTGCTTGTCGGAACTTTTTATCCTGTACATCTCCGCAAGCAAATACACCGGGTATATTGGTTTCTGTAGAGTCAGATTTGGTGATGATATAACCTTGCTCATCCGTTTGGATATCAGGCTGTAGAAATGAAGAGTTGGGTGTATGACCTATTGCAACAAAAAAACCGTCTGCTTTTAATTCAATTTCTTCTGTCGTATGATTGTTCATCACCTTAACTCCCACGACTTCATTTTCACCCAAAACTTCAAGCGTTTCTGTATTCCAGTAGACTTTAATATTCTCTTTTTTGAGTACTCGATCCTGCATGATTTGAGAAGCCCTGAGGTGATCTTTGCGAACTATCATGTGTACGGTAGGGCAGAGATTAGAAAGATAAAGAGCTTCTTCACAAGCAGAATCACCGCCACCGACAATGACCACTTCTTTTCCACGATAAAAGAACCCATCACAAACAGCACAAGCAGAAACGCCAGAACCGTTCAATCTTTGTTCAGATTCCAATCCGAGCCATTTGGCAGATGCTCCAGTCGCAACAATGATACTGTCAGATGCGATTTCGGAACCATTGTCGAGTTTCATTACATAAGGATGCTGGCTAAAATCTATCTCGATGACCTGATTGAAGCGAATGTCAGTACCAAATCGAACAGCCTGTTCCTTAAATTCTTCCATCATTTGTGGTCCATTAATTCCTTTAGGGTATCCTGGAAAGTTTTCCACGTCATTAGTGATCATTAATTGCCCCCCTGGTTGTGCACCAGTAAGCATTAAAGGGGTGAGGTTTGCTCTGGCTGCATAAATAGCAGCCGTGTATCCAGCAGGGCCAGCTCCGATGATCGTACATTTTTGTTGTTCCATTATATTTAGCTTTTACAGTTTAACAACATCCTGAACCTGGTGTACACTTGCTTTCGGAAGATTGTAGTGTTGAGATTCTAATTCTTGGTTTTTCTTGAGGAATACCGCACTTATCTTTAGCCAAACAATCCGTCTGAGTATTGGTCAAATGGAAAGCTCCATTTATAAGTTCTAAACCATATTTACCAATCGTATCCCCTTGATATTCTACTTCAATATCTAAGTCTTCAAGCCCTAGTTGTTTTTCTGATAGTTCTATGATTGAACTTAATTTTTGAGCACCCAATCTATGGTCAAAATCAGTAGCGGTGAACAACTGAAAGTTGATTACAGATTCTTTTCTTACCGTTCCACCACAATCAATAAAGTGTTTTTGAATGCTGCCCACTTCTGTGACGTGAAAATGAGATGGCACTGGCTTGCCATTTGGTAAAATGAAATGAACATGCTCCATGTCCTTTAACGATTCTTTAATTTCTGATAGTCTCATATCTCTTTATGTTATTGCAATATTACGATTAGATTAAACAAATTTTTTTAGCAACAATCCTCCTGTGGAGGAGAGGTAAACTGATTGAATATTTCGTTGAATTGGCCTTTGATCTCTGCCCATCGCACTGGATTGATGCAGTAGCTAATACGTGATCCTTCAATAGTCCCCTGAATAATGCCAATATCCTTTAACTCTCTAAGGTGTTGACTGATGGTCGCTTGAGCCAGACCTAATTCCTGAACCAAATCCCCATTGACACATGCATTAGCTCTTAGTAGATGGTGAATGATAGCAACACGTGCAGGATGGGCAAATGCCTTTGCTGCTACAGCTATTTCGTTCTGTACGTCTGAAAAAAGATCTGTTTTAGTTACTCCCATTTTTTTGTATTATGTCATTGCAATATTACGATAAGTAAATGAGACAAGCAAGACAATTTGGTTTTGAATAAAGATTGCTTTCAGATTCTAATCAACAACAATGATCAGAGCATCCTAACTTCTTAGATTTAGCTTTTTCAAATGCTTCTTTTACCTGCGTTGGGAAAAGCAAGTGTGGCACGGTATGGAATGCAGCGCAGCGGAATGGAATAACGGGCTACTCTTGCTGTGTGGTGCAGGAAGTGGGTGAATGAAAAGAGTGAGGTACGAACGAAAGGAATGAACCTACTGGAAGCAAATGGGTAAGCGTTGACTTCCAGTAGGCTTTGAAGGATGTATTTCAAACAAGGAATTAGAACTTGTAACTATATCCAAATCGGATTACTTGGGTTTCGTAATAGTCTGTACTGGTGTATGAGAAATTATTTCCGCTGATCTCTTTCCTTATAACCATTGTGTTCAGTAGGTCTGTAGCATTCAGGAACAATTCACCCTTACCATTTTGAATGACTTTTTTAATACCAAAATCAAGGGAAAACCGTGAATCAATTGTACCCTGAGGAATGATGTCAGGAGCAAGATAAATGGCTGTCAATTGAGCTTCTGTGTTTTTGCAAAATTTGAATTTAGTATTCAGTTTTATGTTTCCAGAATAGATTTCCTGTTGATCTGCTGTAAAAGTATTTTCTACGGGATATTGATTAACAACTGTGAACGCATCTATCTGATTATAATAACCATTCAAATTTAAGTTCATATTGATCCTGTCAGAAAGTTCCTGACTAATGACTACTTCAATTCCTGTGTTGTAGCTTTTCCCTGCATTCTGAGAAATGTTGTAGATAAGGTTAGTCGTATTAACCGTTGTGGCCACTCGGGTAATGGTTCCATCTGAAAGACGGTGATAAGCTGCTCCGTAGAAATATCCTTTGTCCCAACCATTCTTGTAACCCAATTCCAAACTGTTGGTGAATTGAGGTCGTAAGGCAGGATTTCCGACTTTAATGATTTCCGCATCATCATATTTTGGGAAAATACGAATGTCTACTTCATCAGGTCGATCAACTCTGCGATTGTAGAATGCGGATAACTTGTTGCGATCATTTATTTTGTAAGTCAACCGAGCATTAGGAAAAGGTTGAAAGTACTCATAACCATTACTCTTATATGTATTATGGTTTGGATCAACATCATATTGTAAATCCACATATTCTACTCGCAATCCAATTTCTGCTTCCAGCTTTTTTACTTCATAGGTATAGTTTCCATACACAGCCGGAATGGTTTCCTTATAGGTTGCCAGACCATCAGCACCTGTATCAAGAACGGAGTTTGAAGCCGAAGGATTGAATTGCATATCAGTTGGGATAGTTCTTCTTCGAAATTTCAACCCAGTTTCCAATAAACCATGTTTCATAGGTCTGGTGTAATCCAACGTGAAATCTGTTACCTTTTGATCTGCAATAAGAAAGAAAGATTCATCCGTGGTATATGTGGGAAGGGTATTTGTGAAGAAATACTTTTCGTCTTCTCTGTCGAATGTGTAATTAAATCCTACATTCAACTTATGACCAGGCTGCTGAAATTTATGCTCATAGGCTAATGATGCCATTGCTGCGGTCAATACTTCATCTTCCAAAAACTGCCACAATCTTTGGTTTGTCCCATCATTGCCATTGAAAAACGGCTGGTCTCCATAATCTTTAATAGATTCCTGACTAAAAAAACCTGAAACGGTAAGAGTATTGTGATCATCCATAAACCAGTCAAACCCTGCCTTTGAAGTGAAGAAATTGGTGTTTCTGTTTCTTTTCAGTTGTTGGTTGATGACAGTGCCATCATCATAGGTTCTGGTTACAAATTCATTTTTATTGAGTGTTTCAGTGTAAAGGTTGTCAGCCTGGAGAAACAGATTGATCTTCTTTTTCCTATAATTCAGCGAGAGTGAAGGGTTAATCTTGGGTGTTGCCTGATACTGTGGCCGTATGCCAGGTAGGTTCTCTTTCCGTACCCACAACGCACCAAGACCCGTTGACAAACCCACTTTCCCGTTAAGTCCTTTTTGCTCTTCCTTCTTCAATACAATGTTGATGATACCTGCATTTCCGTTGGCATCATACTTTGCGGATGGATTGTTGATAATCTCTATTTTTTCAATTGCCGAAGCTGGGATGTTGTCCAGACCATTTTGATTGCCGAAACCAGTAATGGCCGTCTGCTTACCATCTATTAATACTACCACTTGATCATTTCCTCTGAGTTGCACCTGACCGTCTTGGGTGGTGACACCAGGAAGATTGTTCATTGCTTGTAACACGCTACCCCCACTTTGACTCACATTGTCATCTACACTAAATGTCTTCTTGTCCATTGTTCCTGTGACAGCATCTTGTTGAGCTGTTACCACAACTTCATTCAATTGCTGAACATCTTCTTCCAACAAGATTGAACCTAAGTCGATGAACTCAGAATTTGAGCCAATGAATAAAGGTGAACTGTATTTTCTATAACCTATATAGGTTACTTCTAGCAGGTAGTCGCCTGGCTTTGCATCTAAAATTGTAAACAGACCATTGTCATTTGAAATGGTGCCTGATACAAAAGACGAATCAGCAGATTTTTTTAATACAACATTGACAAAGGGCAAGGTTTCATTGGAGACCTTGTCTTTGATTGTTCCAGAAACATTAACTGATGATTTCTGTGCCAGTATTCCTAAAGGACAGAGCAATAGGCAGATAATTATAAATTGATTAATCTTCGTCATTCTCATCGTTTTCTTCACTCTCCTTTTTCTTGGTTAGATTTCCTTTTGTGTCAATTGTAACTTCATATTCTTCTTTTCCTACTTCAATTTCCATTTCATAAGATTTTCCTGATGAGGTTTCTGCTACTTCAGGTTCTTCTATCTCATAATCGGAGAAATTTTGATCGAGTATAGCTCGAATATTTGAAGGAATCTCAGTCTCCTTTATTCCATATTCAGTTTCACGCCACTCCCCATCTGTGCTGAAATTGGCAGAATATTCTTTTCCATTCCATTTGAACTCAGCTTCCCATTCTGAATCGCTTTCCATTTCCCATTCTACTTTTTTGGCATCAGGAAACTTTGCATTGAAAGCTGAAAGCACCTTATCGGGTACGTTTTTACTGTCAGTTTTTTTTGCACATGATTGCATGCTGAACGCAACCAAAAGCACAGTGATAAGCATTAAATTTTTCATGTCTGAACGATTTTAAAAGTTTGTACAGGACAAACATCATACATGATTTAGAAGAAATTTAGAATTGCGAAGCAATCACGAACACCATATGAATATAATGGAGCTTATTTGGTGAGTAATTAAGCGAAGCTTACAGAAAAAAGATGATTCCCATTTTCAAAATGATAAACAACCTGCCAGTTGTACTTATTTGTAATCTCCTGAATAATGGCCAGACCTAAGCCACTGCTAACCTTGTCTTTGGATGCAGTGGAGAACCGTTCAAACAATTTCGATTTATCTAAACTCTCCTTGCCGCTATTGATTATTTGAAGAGTTTGATCCTGATATGAAACAGTAATTTGGCCACCTTTTAAAGTGTGTCTGATAGCATTTGAAAGCAAGTTATGTATTAGCGTTTCTATCAAAAATGAGTTGGCATTTACTATGATGGATTGCTCTAAACTATTAGATAGCTTTAGTTGCTTTTCATCCAAATAGTCTTCAAAAAGGGTTACAGCACTTTCTAAATATTCTTTTATATCTATTTGCTCCTTGTCACTGTATTGATGATTTTCCACTTTCGCCAGCACCATTAGGTTTTTATTGATGCGGGAGAGACGGGATAAAGGAGCTTCAATACTGTTTAGTATTTCCGAGATTGCAGGAGATATGCTTTTTTGCTGAATTAATAAATCCATTTTGGATTTGAGCAGCGCAATTGGAGTTTGAAGCTCGTGCGAAGCATTTTCTGTGAAAGATTTCTGCTGCTGAAAAGTGCTTACACTATTTGTGATTAACTGTTGCAATGATTGATTCAATTCCTGAAATTCTTGAATATCTGATTCAGGAAGTTGAATGGACTTATCTATGGAAAGCTCAAAAGATTTTAGCGAACTCAGTGTTTGATAGAAAGGTTGCCAAGTCTTTGCGGCAATTTTTCGATTCAATAGGATAAAGCCTATAATGAGAATGATGAAGAAGACAAACGTAATAGCAGCCACCGCAGCAAATGTTTCATCAGATTCTTCTACATTGGTTTCAATTGTCAATACATAGGGCTCTCCATTTATTTCTATTAATGATTTTAAACCACGAAACCGATCTTCCCCATCATCTAGGTCAAATTCGTTAGGTCTAATGGCTTCATAAACGCTATCCTGAAAAACAACCTTGGTGGTAGCTTTAACAATCGAAACTCCGGGCTGTAGCTCTCCCCAGATATGATTGATGCTTTCGATTTCTGCTTGTGTAAATTGTTTGGATTGAAGTCTCTGTTTGGTGTGTTCTAAGGTGAGCCAATTATTTTCATCTAATTCACTCGTCCAGATATAGTCAATAACCAGTACATAAATTGGAATACTGATTGTTAGAATAACCAATGCATATAAAGCAAACGCCTTCAGCGGTTTGTTAAGTAGTCTTGTCATTGTTCCCATTTATATCCTGTTCCGTAAATGGTTTTGATGTAGTCGCCATAATCTTTCTCTTTCAATTTTCTCTTGAGGTTTTTTACATGGGCATACACGAAATCATGGCTGTCAAACATATCTGCAAAATCACCTGAAAGATGCTCTGCCAAAGCTCCTTTTGACAGAACTCTGTTTTTATTGCCAATGAAAAATAGGAGTAGGTCATATTCCTTTTTAGTCAGACTAAGAGCCTGATCATGAACGCTTACGGCTTTTGCATTGAAGTCTATGGATAATTCATTTTGAATAATCACATTATTACTATCAAATTGCTTTCGCCTGATCAATGATTCTACTCTTGCTGCCAACTCAGACAAATGAAATGGTTTAGCCAGATAGTCATCAGCTCCAAGTTTTAGTCCCTTTACTTTATCTTCAATCGCATTTTTAGCAGAAATGATAATTACACCGTCTTGCTTATTTTGCCTTTTGAGTTCTTCCAGAATAGTCAGTCCATCACCACCGGGTAGCATTAGGTCCAATAAAATGCAATCGTAATCATACCCATGAATTTTTTCCATTGCACCCTTAAAGTCAGAAGCACACTCACACAAGTATTGCTCGTTGGTAAGGTATTTTACCATGTCTTGCGCAAGTTCTTGTTCGTCTTCTATGATCAGGATTTTCATGTTTGTAAATTAAAGGCTCGATTTGGAAGAAATTTGGAATTTATTTTACCAGCCTATATAAACCAAAGGTTGTTTTTTCCAAATTCCGGTATTTCAGTCCCGTTCATTTTTCTATTCATGTCTTTGAAAGGATTTTTTTGCTTTTAAAAGATCACTTTTCATCTACTGCTATTTACGATAAGCCAACAATCTCAGCGCATTAAACACCACCACCAAGGTGGAACCTTCATGGATTAGAACGGCAGGCCCGATGGTAGCAATACCGGAAATCGTAAGAGGTATTAAAATAGCTACTATTCCCAAACTAACCCACAGGTTTTGCCTGATAATTCTTTTGGCTTTTCTACTTAATCCGATGGCAAAAGGTAATGCTTCCAGCTTATCGCCCATGAGGGCAATATCGGCTGTTTCTAAAGCCACATCGCTACCAGCAGCACCCATGGCAATGCCCACGGTACTGTTGGCCATGGCTGGGGCATCATTTACACCATCACCTACCATCGCTACTTTAGATTCTTGTTCTTTCAATTTCTTTATGGCATCCACTTTTTCTTCTGGCAATAGACTGCCCCATGCATCTGTCAGCCCAATTTCTTTGGCCACTGCATCAGCTACTTTCTGGTTATCACCAGTAAGCATGATCATTCGCTTGATGCCCAGTTTTTTTAATTGTTCTAGCGTGTTTTTTGCTTCCTTTCTTGGCGTATCCATAAGGGCAATGATGCCAATGTAGTCATCATTCTGACGGATCAGCATGGTGGTATTGCCATCAGATTCCAATGATCTTACTTTTTCTTCTGTTTCCTTTGACGGCTTCTTGTCATCCAGCGACTCAAACAGATCCAGATTTCCGATGTACACTTTGTTGTTGTCCAAAGAGGCTTTGATCCCCTTCCCAAGCACAGCCTCTAGGTCTTTAGCTTCCGGTATGTCAACATCCTTGAGTCGCTCTTTCCCATCCCGAACCACGGCTTTTGCCAACGGATGGTCGCTTAAGGCTTCTACAGCTACAGCTATTTTCAACAATTCGGTTTCATTAATATCTCCAAGAACCACCACTTTGGTAAGTTTTGGCTTGCCTTCTGTTAGTGTTCCGGTTTTGTCAAAAGCCAAGGCGGTGAGTACACCTAAATCTTCTAAAGGACGACCACCTTTGATAAGCACACCACTTTTGGCTGCCCTTGCAACACCACTTAGCACTGCACTTGGTGTAGCTATGGCCAAAGCACACGGGCTGGCAGCAACCAGTACGGCCATGGCTCGGTAGAAGCTTTCGCTAAAGGTTTCATCAATGACCAAAAAAGCAAAATTGAGTAAAACGACCAGTATCAATACTGCCGGTACAAAATACTTCTCAAATTTATCAGTGAGTCGCTGCGTAGGTGATTTCTGGGTCTGGGCTTCATTCACCAGTTTCACTAAGCGGGAGAGGGTAGAGTCGTTAGCTACTTTTATCACTTTGATCACCAGCGTATTGTTGCCATTGATGGTGCCGGAGAAAGCGCGGTTCTCGTCTCTGATGTCTTTTTCCTTTGACCAATCTTTATCAGGATTATCTACTGGTTCTTTGTCTACCGGTACACTTTCTCCGGTGATAGGAGCCTGGTTAACACTACTTGTACCGCTAACAATCACCCCATCGGCTGATATTTTGCTATTGGGCTTCACCACGATGATGTCGCCTATGCTTAGTTCTTCTATACCAACTTCTTGCGTCTTCCCATCTTTCTTTAGTAGTGCTGTTTTAGGAGCTAAGTCTGCCAATGCAGCAATGGATTTACGGGCTTTGTTCATGGCGTAGTGTTCCAGTGCATGACCCATGCTGAAAAGAAAGAGCAGCAAAGCACCTTCCGCCCATTCCCCAAGAATAGCTGCACCAATTGCTGCTACTAGCATCAGAAAGTCAATCTCAAACCCACCTTTCGCTACTGTTTGAACTGCTTCTTTGGCAGTAAAAAACCCTCCAAAGAAATAAGCTCCAATGTAAAGTGACAGGCTCACCCAAGCAGGGATTATTTCAACAAAAGAAAGTCCGAACCCAATGCCCAACAATGCTCCACATATAATGGAAAAGATCAGCTCCGTATTTTTTCCAAAAATCCCTCCATGCGAATGTTCATGTTCTTCGCCTTCCTTATGTTCATGGTCTTTTTCTTCAGTTTCCTGTTGTTCAGGTTTATTGACTTCCTCAAGAAATCGTTCTGCACTTACCTGCGTATCAGGAATGTCCAGACCTTCTTTTCGCAATGCTTTAAATATTTCTGCTTCATCTATTTTTGTGGTATCAAACTCTACCCGTACCATGCCAGATGCAGATACTGAAGCTTCCAAAATTCCATCTATTCCCTGAAGATTCCGCTCAATCTGCCGGGCATGGCGTGTATGGCGAATGCCTTCCACTTCTATGAGTTTATGTCCAAACTTCTGAGTGATTTCTGCTCCGGTTTGCTCCGCCAGCGACTGGATACGATCTATGGAGATCAACTCCGGGTCGTAATGAAAGCATAGCTGAGGTACGCCATTATCTTTTTCGTCTGCTACATGCACTTTTTCAAGGCCTTCTTGGTCTTGAAGCTGCTGAATGAGTTTTTGCACACATTGATCCTTCTCATCCGGTACTTCGGGCAGGAGAAGCGGTATTTTTATTTGTAGTTTTTTCATGATTTATTTTTTCTAATGAATCCTTTATCACCAGTACCCTTAAAGATTCTTATAATTAATGTCCATGACCACCACCTTCTTCCTCACTATTTTTGGCTGTGGCCAGTAGGGTGAAGGCACCTTTGGATACTAACTTTACCGTGCTCATTTCTGTTGAGGAATCCACCAGCAATATTTCTGTGTACTCATCCTCTGTATAGCCTTTGATGACTTCCAACATTTCAAAGTCATGCGCAGTTTTTCCGTTTTCGGTTCGTTGGTCAGTGTAAGCAAAAATGTAGTACTTGCCTCCAAAGCGCACCACTGATGGTTCAGGTACAGTCCACACATCATTGCTGTCTGTTTCTACTTTAGCAGTCACGTACATCCCTGGAAGCAGGTCTTCATACATCTGCTCCAAGTGGCCATGTACTGTTACTGAGCGGTCTTCCCTTACGCTACTGCCCAGTAGAAACACCTCGGCTTCCCGCCATTGGTCAGGGGTATTTGCCAGAGTAAAACGAATGCGCTGGCCTTTCCTGATTTTTGGAATATCGTTTTCATATACCGTCAATTCCACATGCAAATCTTCTGCATTGGTAATGTCCATGATCACATCCTGAGGATTGATGTATTTGCCCCTATTGGTATAGACTTCTCGTACAGAACCAGTGACAGGCGAATAAATACTAACAGAAGTAGCAACTATCCCGTCACGGATTTTAGCCAGATTAATACCGATTAGTTTTAGTCGGGCCTCCATGGTTTTAATCTTGGCTTCATTAGCCAAATAGTTGCTTTTAGCTTGTTGGAAACTTTTGCCTGATGCTACTTTTTCACTATACAATTCCTGCTGACGATCAAACTCTGCTTTCAAAAATTCCTGATTGGCCAAACCCTCCAGGTAATCTTGTTGAAACTGAATAAATTCCGGATTTTCAATAGTTGCCAATAACTGCCCTTTCTTCACGGAAGTGCCTGGTAGCATATCGATGTATTTTACAAAACCTCCATAAGGCATATTGATGGAAATGTTACCTTGGGGAGGCACATCAATGATCCCGTTCACCATAAGCTCTGAACCTATGACACGTTTTTCTATAGACCCTAGTTCAATGTTTGCCTGATCGTATTGAGCCTGCGTCAACTCAAGAGCATTTTCTTCCTCATGATGTTCTTCATTCGCTGCTTTTTCCGTTTTTGAATTGCAGGATGCCATGATCAGTATCATTGTGATCATGGTGAATAGGTTGCTGATATATTGAAATGTATTCTTCATGTTTTTTTTCTTTAGTAATTATTGAACACCTGCAATGAATTCTATTTGTATAATGGTTTGGTTGTATTGATTGAGAATATCGAGGTAATTGAACTGAACACTTAGTGCCCGGCTAAGTCCTTGCGTATACTCCACATAACCAATGTCACCGCTCTCAAAGCCTTTCTGAGCCTGCTTCAGGATCAATTCAGCTTGTGGCAGGGCATTCAGTTGATAATATTCCAAGCTGTTTTGAAATTTCTGGTATTGCTGGATTAGTGATTCCAACCTGCCTTCCAGCTCATTGGAAGTTGCTTTCAATCTTGCCTCGCTTTCCTGCCTTTTCAGTTCGCTGGCTTTAATCACTGAAGATTGCGACTTAGCCCCGAATATGGGAATGGCCAGACCTACCTGAAAGCCCGTAAATCGGTCTCCTGAATTGAAGGTGACAGGATTACCATTGATGTCCTGATTAGGTCCATTGAGGGATTGGTTAAAATACCCCACTGTAAGATCGGGCATCAAGCGAGATCGTTCCACTGATTTTTCCCTCTCAGCCACTGCAATTTGCTGTCTGAACCAGGCAAGCGTAGGGTTATTGTTTACGTCAGCACTTTCGAGTAAAAAGGTGAGTTCCCTGGCTTCCAGACTATCTACAGCAATGTCCGCAACCGACTCTACATTCAGTAGCGTTTTTAGCATGGTTTGATAAATCTCAATATCTGATTGATTCTGTGCCAGCATCACCTCGATTTCAGCTACTTGAGATTCGGCAGTGGCTTTTTCCAATAAATTGCTTTCTCCTGTTTTATAGCGGAGATTGGCCGCCCGTACAAATCGTTGGTATATGCTATCCTGTTCTAGCAACAAAGTGCGCTTACTCTTTTCTAACCAGAGGGTGTACCATGTGGCTTTCACTTGATTCACTAGCTCATTTTGAGTAGCCGTTCGCCTCCATTCACTTGCCTCTATTTGGGCTTTAGCCAATTGATTTTGATTGGCATAAACTGTGGGAAAAGCAAAACTTTGACTGATGTTGAATTGATTATCATTGTCATAAATACTATTGTATTGACCATGTGTAAGGCTAAGGCTGGTTTTTGGCAAGTTCCAACTTGCTCCTTTCAAAGCTTTTTCCTGCAGCGTTTGAAGGTCAGCTGCTTTTAGGCTGGGATTATTGGCAATAGCCATTTGAATGGCCTCTTCTAACGACTGATAGACAATAGGCTTTTCTTGTGCCAAAACATTTGGTGTCTGGAAAAGCATTAAACCAAAAACTAGTGCTGTGACTACAGCTCCCGACTTTACTTTTATTCCTCGTTCGAAATAATAGTAGAGTATAGGAAGTACTACCAAGGTCAGGAAAGTTGCGGAAAGTAGACCTCCAATCACTACAGTGGCCAATGGTCGCTGTACTTCTGCACCGCCAGATTCGGAAAGCGCCATGGGCAGAAATCCCAGAGAAGCTACCGCAGCGGTCATGATGACAGGACGTAACCGGATACGAGTACCTTGGTAAATCCGTTCAAAGATGTCCGTAATTCCGTCCTTCTTCAGATGATTAAATTCACTTATCAATACAATTCCATTCAAAACAGCAACACCAAAGAGGGCAATAAAACCTACACCTGCCGATATGCTAAAGGGCATTCCCCGTAGTGATAAGGCGAAAATTCCTCCAATAGCTGATAGAGGGATAGCTGTGAAAATGAGAATACCCTGCTTGATCGAACCAAAGGTGAAGTAGAGCAATACAAAAATGAGTAAAAGAGCGAGGGGAACGGCATAGCTTAACCGCTCACGTGCTTCCACAAGGTTTTCAAACTGACCTCCGTAAGTCACAGAATAGCCAGGTGCCAATACGACAGATTCGTCAATCTTTCCTCTCAGTTCTGTAACTACACTTTCTACATCTCTGTTACGAACATTGAAAGCCACAATAATTCTTCTTCTGGTATCGTCACGTTGAATTTGGTAGGGACCATCTTTAATCGCCACGTCTGCCACTTGGTAGAGCGGTATTTGGTGGCCGTCTTTGCGAGAGATGTAAAGATTTCGCACGGATTCAACATCGCTTCGGTTTACCTTTGATAAGCGTACTACCAAATCAAAACGCCTTTCATTTTCATAGACTAGACCAGCGGAAGCCCCTGCAAATGCTGCCTGGACCGAACGATTGACATCCCTAATAGTCAAACCATATTTGGCCAACTGATCCCGTTTATAATTAATCACGATTTGTGGGATACCCGTGACTTCCTCAATGTATAAATCCACTGCACCTTCCACACTGGTAGCTATTTTTCCAATCTGTTCAGCATATTCAGAAAGTGCATTCAAGTCTTCTCCATAAATTTTTACCGCAACATCTTGCCGAACCCCTGTCATGAGTTCATTGAAACGCATTTGAATGGGTTGCTGAAAACCAAATGTCACACCTGGTATTACTGCCAAAGCTTCAGCCATTTTATTGGCCAATTCTTCTCTGTCCGATGCAGAAACCCATTCTGATTTGTTTTTCAGGATGATCATCAAGTCAGCAGCTTCCACAGGCATGGGGTCGGTAGGAATCTCGCCCGCACCAATCTTGGATACCACTTGCTCTACTTCAGGAAATTGTTCCAATAGAATCTTTTCGGCTTGGGTAGTAGCAAGAATGGTATTTTCCAGCGAACTGCCTGTCATTACCCGTGTTTCTACAGCAAAGTCACCTTCTTCCAACGTGGGAACAAACTCTCCACCCATATTGGAAAACACCCAAAGAGAAATCCCGAACAACCCTAAAACAACCACCAGAATTAATGGCCTTTTATGCATTGCCCAACGGATAGTTGGATTGTACAGTTTATGAAAAAAGCCCATGATCTTATCAGAGATATTGGGTTTATATTCGGTCTTTTTGCTCAGGACAAGAGCAGACATCATCGGTACGTAGGTCAGGGAAAGAATGAAGGCGCCCAGGATAGCAAAGCTCACTGTCTGAGCCATGGGGCCAAACATTTTACCTTCTGTACCTACCAATGCCAATATCGGTAAGTATACGATCAGGATGATGATTTCTCCGAATGCCGCTGAATTTCTGATTTTACTGGCCGATTGATACACTTCCTCATCCATTTCAGTTTGAGTGAGTCTCCTGCCCAGCTTCAGCATCCCTAAATGATGTAGGGTTGCCTCTACAATGATCACTGCCCCGTCCACAATCAACCCAAAATCAATCGCCCCAAGGCTCATCAGGTTACCTGATACACCAAACAGGTTCATCATACCAAAGGCAAAGATCAATGCCAGGGGAATGACAGAAGCTACGATCAAACCAGCACGCAGATTACCCAATAGCAGCAACAGCACGAAAATAACAATCAATGCACCTTCCGTAAGATTGGTGGTGACTGTGCCAATGGCAGTATCCACTAGCTTGGTTCTGTCTAGAAATGGTTCTATTGTAACCCCTTCAGGGAGGGTTTTACGGATTTGGTCAATTCTACTTTTCACATTGTCAATAACCTCTGCGGAATTTTCACCTTTCAACATCATCACGATGGCACTGACTACTTCACCTTCTCCATTTCGGGTAGTTGCTCCATAACGTACGGCACCACCTAGCTCAACCTTTGCCACATCCCTGATTAGCACAGGGATACCATCTGCATTGCTTTTGACCAGCATTTGACGGATGTCATCAAGGTCACTAACCAGACCCTCGCTACGAATGAAATAGGCGTTGAGATTTTTCTCAATGTAAGCCCCTCCGGTATTTTCGTTGTTTTCTTCTAATGCTTGAAAAATATCGGCAATAGAAATATTCATAGCCTTGAGTTTATTGGGATCAATGGCAATCTCATATTGCTTGAGAAATCCCCCAAAACTGCTAACGTCCGCCACTCCGGGTGTACCGAGCAATTGCCTACGGACGATCCAGTCCTGAATTGTGCGAAGCTCACGTGCGTCATACTGGTCTTCATAACCCGGTTCAGTACCAACCACATATTGGTAGATTTCACCCAAACCCGTAGTAATGGGAGCCATGCCTGGCTGTCCTACACCAGGAGGGATTTGGGCTTGCACATCGGCCAGGCGTTCGTTTACTTGTTGGCGTGCCCAATAGACATCCACATCTTCTTTGAATACAATGGTTACCACCGATAACCCAAAGCGAGAGAATGAACGGATCTCATCAAGTTCCGGTATGGTGGCCATGGTAATCTCAATGGGAAAGGTGATCAATCGCTCCACTTCCTCAGCGGCTAGCGATGGCGAAGAGGTAATGACCTGCACCTGATTATTGGTTATGTCCGGCACGGCATCAATAGGAAGTCTCGTTAGTGAGTAGCCGCCCCAGATGATCAGACCTAAAGTGAGTAGGCCAATAATCAATTTGTTTTTAACTGAAAATTGAATGATTTTATCCAGCATTTATATTGTTTTTTAAATGATGATACAAGGATTTGAAAGGGCAGAGAGTGCCCTTGAAGAAGAAATTACGAATAGACGTACGTGTTTAGCAGACATCTCCAGATTAGGGAGTTGTCCTTCAGTAAATCTGACTACACCTTAAAGAAAATCCGTAATTACGCTTTTTGAGGAGGCTGGAAGGGAGTTTCCAGGTAGATAGAAGAAAATGAAAATCGATAACCACAATTACCCGTTTCAACAAATTGGGTAGATGGAACCAAAGAATAACTCACGCTACCAGTAAAGACTACAGGAGCATGATGACACTGATGACTTCCATGAAAGGGCAGTTCTTCATGTTCTTCATCATCATGATGGTTATGACCAGACTCTTGATGAGCATAGTCTTCTAGAAAGAACTTCCAGAATGAATCATTATCCTTTTCCTGATGCTCCGAAAAGTGAGTCAACAGATTAGGGATTTTGGGAAGTTCGCAACATAGGTCCAATGTCATCACCAGTGCGGTCGCGATAAAGAGTGTTGATAACAATATGGATTTGATCCTATTCATTGATATTACAAATCTACAAAAAAATGAGTGCAACCAAATTGCAAAGATTAGTTACAATTGATACAAGTGCCTTTATACACCATGCTGGCACTTGAGGCATTGAATCCTACCGGGATTTGAGTTTGTGGTATCTTAGATTTTGTTAAGCAATAAGTCTCTCCGCACTTCACACAATGAAAGTGAACGTGTTGGTCTTGTGGCTCGCATTCGCAACCCTCCTCACAAAGTGCATATTTTACTGAACCTGTCCCGTCTTCTATGCTATGAATGAGTTTCTTCTCTTCAAATGTTTTGAGGGTACGGTATAGCGTGGTTTTATCAGCTCTTTCAAATTTAGCTTCTAAATCCAACAAACTGATCGCTGAGCCTGATTCTACTAGTTGACGCAACACCAAAAGGCGCATGGTGGTGGGTTTGATCTTCTTCTCTTCAAGTTTGAACTCAAGTTTTTTATCCATAATTACAAAAACCAAAGGTTGTCTTTTCCAAATTCGGGTATCTCGTTACCGTCAAAATGAGGGAGCATTTCTGCGACCATTTCAGGGTATTTGATGGTCACTGGTAAGTTTTGTTGTCTTACTGATTTCCAGTACATACGGCTGAACTGATATACCTGGTCAATCAATTCTTTCACGGTCTTATATTCGTCTACCAATTCTTTTTCTGTACAAAAGATTTTCAGCTTAATCGGGAATGGGAAGCCGTCATGGAAGCTGTAGAATTTCGGGTTGTATCGTGTATTGTTGAACAGTAGGAACTTGTTGTATCCAATCTTTATAAAAGTGCCACTCATTGGCATAAGGTCTGACCAACTGTTGTCAAATGCAACAATGTCTGAGGACTCTGTTTTGTTAATGGAAACTATAAATACTGGAATGTCTAATCCAAGGTCTTTGAGGCCGTCTTCTATGGGTTGTAATTCAACTTGGCTCATGCTCTTGTAGAAGTGTATCACAAGCCGTTTGATGCCTGTATTTACATTTGCATACTCCTTTACCGCTCTGATAATTGAGCCTGCTAACTCCTTTGTTTGGTCTTTCTGAAAGCACTCAAAACGGTTGAATTTCCCATTGTTAGCGAAGCTAAAAGCACTACCTATATATTGTATGTCAACTTCTGAGTTTCTAAATGCTCCAATGCCTACTATCAATTCATTTTTGAGCTTTGTATCCAGCTTCCAAGGGATGCCATTCAATTTGGCTAAAATGGCAATAGCAATATTCGGTAGGCTGTAATAATACTTTTCGTTGGTCAATACTTTTTCGCCATCAATCACCTGTGAAGAGACTCCCTCTTTCAGTAGTAATTCTTTCAGCTTGTAGTATATCTTCCTTCTTGATTTATCTGGTGCATTCTTGGAGAACGGACTGATATAAATAGCGATATACTGAATATCTGATTCAAAGTGTTTGTTGGTAATGGCTTCATAGATTTCTGGCCATGGATTGTCTCTGTCTTCAAATCTTACACTGAATCCTTTTTCAGTGTGGTAAGGTGTATGAATGAACTTGACCAATCCTTTAAACCCAAATTCTGATCCCCTGAAATAGCTGTCCATCTTCTCAGCGATGGGCTGATCATCTTTATGAAAGATAAAAAAGTAGTGAATTTTAGTAGTAGGGCTTAATCCAAAAGGGCCATGCTCTTTCATTCCATCCATTGGCACAATGCCAGAATTTTCTTTACCGAATAAAAGGCGGTTACTGGAATTGTTGACTGACCCGATATTGATTTTATTTACTGGAATGAATCCATTTGAGGAAATAGGAATAATAGTTTTGAACTCCTCTGTATTCAGGTATTGAGTATAGAAGTTGTCAATTCCATCTTTGAACTTTTTGTACTTATTGGTTTTGTCCGGGGCTTCCGTTCCTTGCATTAGTGCATCTCTGATTTCGAAATTCCATACGGCATACACCTTGTCATATTCTCTTTTACCACTATCAGGTAATTCATTAAATCGGTACAGTCCTTTATCATAGACTACCCAATTAATATCTGTCGGTGATACATCCTCTAAAAGGGTGGAGACAGGAACTTTGAAGATTTTGGATTTGCCTTCAAATGTCACCAACAATTCCAGACTATCGGAAACTGTCTTAAACTGTACCTTGAGTGAGAAGCGGTCGAATATCTTATACTTGCCTGAGGTGTCTTGTTTGGCACTTGGAAGCCAAATTTCTGTATCACTTACAAAATTGGGCTTCACTAAAAATCCTTTCCCTTTGAAATGGCTATGAATGAGCGAATTGTAATATCTCTTTAGTACTGAAGTGGAAAAGGTAGAATTACGGATGGTATATGAACGTTCTTCACCTTGCTCATTTGTCTTGGTTTCAAAGTGTGGACTTGTTGGTTTTGATACGGCTAAGAAACCGTCCAGCTCAACTGTAAATGAGGTGTAATAGTGGTCTTGCTCTCCATACTTTTCAATGACCTCATCAGGCACTAAGGATTTGTAAATCCGAGTGAGGTTGTCTTGTTCCTGGTCAGTGAAGTAAAAGGTTTGCTCTTCCTGAGGATGATTGAATGTGAGTATGTTGAAGGTATGGTTGGACATAGCAGTATCTAATTCAAAGTGTTTTCAAGCCTTTGTTTCCATTTTTTCCAATCTGGCATTATGGTTTCTTGTAGGTCATAAAATGCCTTTGTATGGTTATGATGCACCAAATGGCAGAGTTCATGGATAATTACATATTCAATACTTCCTTTAGGAGCTTTTATCAAATCTGGATTCAGAATTACTTTCCCTCTGACAGTACAGCTTCCCCACCTGGTAGGCATATACCTTATGTGCAGATCGGGAGAGGAGATTTTATATTTCTTAAATAGTGGAAGTACTTTGCTCAAAATGTCCTGAAAATGTATTGCTGCCTTTTCTCGATACCATTCTGACAAGATATTATCAGGTGAGGCATTCTCTTTTTTGAAAAGCATTAATCTTCCTCTGTAAACCTTTACCTCATTTTTAGGAGCGTCTTCAATTTTAAGCTTGTATTGTCTGCCCAAATAAAGATGAGTTTCCCCGTTTACAAATTGACGTGGTGGTGTAAGCGGATGATAGGATAAAAATTCAAGCTGCTGTTTGATGATCCAAGGAGCTTTTTCTCTAAGCTTAGATTTTAATTTCTCTTCGGTTGTTTCGTTTGGGGCTATTACTCTCACTTTACAATCAGGATAAACACGTATACCCAAGGTCTTACGCTCTTGATAAGTAAGCTCATAGTTGATTTGCTTAGAGCCGAATTTGAATGACTGTATGGAGATGGTATCAGACATATTTCAGCTTAGCAATTTTTAATCCTTCTTCTACTAATTCATCTATCAAATCAAAGGGCAATTCAATGTCTTGCTGTGCCTTTAACTCAAATAGGTAATCATCAATATCAATCCTGATTTTGCCCTCTATGTCAGACTTATTGACCCAATCAATAATGGGCTTGCCATTTTCAAAGACAATGGATTTAATTACATTATCAATGCCCTCTGCTATAACAGCCCCTACATTTTCACCATCTTCTGATCTTTTCAAGTGACCCTTGAAAATTTCATTTACCAAGTTATAAATAGCTATACCAGTATCATTTCCAACCAAGTTTTCAGGAATATTATCCTGTCTGCCATTATGAAATTGATCTTCAAATCCTTTAGCCTTATTGAGGTAGTCTGCCTCCGAAATACGGTGTTGGTGGTAGTCGTCAATGGTATCTCGGATGAGTCTTGATAGCTTCTTGAAGTAAACAGGGTCTTCATTCATTTTCACATTGATAGCTTTGATCGTTCTGCTGGCAATGTGATCAGCTTTAGCTGCTTTGCTGGTGATTTTCTCTACTTCTTGTTCACGTTGCTCTTTATCAAAAATGTTGACCAATTCAGTGATGCGAAGAATCTCACCTTCAGTAGTAATATGCTTGTCTATAAGCTTCTGTACTTGTGGTTCATACTCTTTGTATTCCAGGTCATCAAAATACCTACGCTTAACAGAAATCCTTAGTCCTAAAAAGAACTTAGCATCCTGTTTGTATTTGTTGATCTGCTGCTCTGGTGTATTGCTTATGAACTCAAAGCTTGACAAAGCGAGTTTTAATAAACGGGCGAATGCAGAGACTTTTTCATAGAATATATGGCGAATAGCCTCATCCTGTAATAGTTCTTCGTAGGCAGGTTCATCATACTTGTTCTTGATTTCTTTGAATATGTCCCAGACCTCTGATTGTGCTTGTGGTAGCTTTTTGATTTCTTCACTGATATTGGTTAGCGTACCTTCCAAATCAAGGGCATCATAATCGTTGGTTCCTGAATAGGTCTCTAATGCAGAATCCAAATTTTCAAGGTTACCATAATAGTCGATAATCAAACCGTGCTCTTTACCCGGAGCTAATCGATTAACCCTTGCAATAGCTTGTAGTAGCGTATGTTCTTTTAACTGTCGAGTGAGATATAACACGTAATTGTTAGGAGCGTCAAATCCTGTCAGCAGCTTATCAACTACAATGATGATTTCAGGGTGATCTTGTTTCTTGAATGAGTTAATCAGTGATTTCTCATAGTTTTCAGAACTGCCATATTTGTCCATCATGGCTTTCCAGAACTTCAATATCACATCATCACTCTCCTCAAAAGCATCATCATAGTTCTCTCTGACATCTGGAGCAGAAATCAATACTTCACAACTTACTTTACCAATCTGCTTAATAAACTCTCGGTAGCGAATGGCAGTGGTTTTATTGGGTGCTACCAACTGACCTTTCGCCTTTAATGTGCCAAAAAGGATGTCTTGTACATTTTGTTCGTAATGATCGGAAATGTCCCATGCTCTGGCGTATATGATTTCTTCTGCCTTGTTAAGCTGGTTGGTGGAGCTGAATTTTCTTTTCAATGCTGCCTTACCGTATGGTGTAAGTGGCTCGGAAACACGCTCAAAATAGTTATCTAAAGGCTTTTCATTGAC
Organism: uncultured Schleiferiaceae bacterium; assembly: GCA_963977415.1. Lineage (GTDB taxonomy): Bacteria > Bacteroidota > Bacteroidia > Flavobacteriales > Schleiferiaceae > Croceimicrobium. The sequence goes on from CAXBOS010000002.1 coordinate 197,855, forward strand.
CTCAATCAAATTGTGCCTTCCTTCATACAATAAGGGTACTACTGCACCGTCAGCTACTGCATCAGTTATCGAATAGACATCTATAAGACCACCAAATCGGTTGGCTGTACTTTTCTCCTTCTTCATCAAAGGCGTACCTGTGAATGCAATGAAACAGCCTCTTGGAAAGACCTTCTGCATTTTGATATTGAAAGTACCGTATTGGCTTCTGTGTCCTTCATCTACTAACACAAATATGTCAGGTGAATCAAAGCCTTCTTTGGCTCGGTTAACCGCAGCTTCAAACTTGTGGATCAATGTAGTAATGACGGTATCACCTGTCCCTGAAAGTAACTCTACCAAGTGTTTACCTGTCTGAGCATTTTCAACAGGTATTTGACACTTCTTGAATGTTTCTGTTATTTGGTCATCCAAATCAATACGGTCTGTGACCAATATGATTTTAGGGTTCTTTATTTTGGGGTGGGTGGCAATGAGTTGAGCTAACATAACCATAGTGAGTGATTTACCACTTCCTTGGGTATGCCAGATTACTCCGCCTGTTCTTAATCCCTGATTATCTGTTTGGGCTACTTTATTGAGCGTATTATGTACAGCAAAATACTGCTGATACCTAGTCACTTTCTTAATTCCATCATCGTATAGGGTGAAATTAAAAAAGAGGTCTAAAAGACGATGTGGCTGGCAAAGACTAAACAACAATCTATCCTGTTCGGTAATCGCTTGATCTTCCTTCTCTAAATTTTTAAAGTATGACCATACGTTTTTATACCGTTCCTGAAAGAGGGTTGTCCTTTCATTTGAGGGAAGCGGTTGGTTCTTTAGGGTTTGTAAATTGTCCAGCCATTCTGTTTCTTCCCCCTTGGTTTTGAATAACTCTTTCCAAAAACTCCAGAACTCTTTTTCAGTGGCCGTAGTAGCGTATTTAGCATCATGTGTCGCCAAACCAAAGACAAGGTTGGAATATTGATATAAGGAGCGAATACCGTCTTCCTGCTGATTTCTCAAATGCTGTTCAATAGACTTATCTATGGGGTCTTTGATTTTTGGACTTTTGCATTCGATGATTACCATAGGAATGCCATTGATGAATAGGACAATGTCAGGTCTGTAATGCTCACTGCTGCCACTTCTTAATACGCTAAATTCTTCTGATACGTGAAAGGCATTGTTCTCAGGATGTTTCCAATCAATGTATTGGAAAGAGAAACTCTTTTTGTCACCTAAAACCGATTGCTCAAAGCTCCTGCCAAGCGTGGTGAGTTCGTAAAACGCTTTGTTAGAAGCGATAAAACCATCTTGAACAGGAAGGTCACGTAAGGATAAAATGGCATTGTTTACGTTGACTTCTGAGAAGGCAAACTCTTTCCCTTTATATTCAATCGAATTGATGCTATGTAATTGTTCTTTCAGGATGGTTTCCAACAATACGTTAGATGTTCTTCCTCCACGAGCTTCCAAAGCTTGTTCTGGAGATAGGTATTTCCATCCCATATTCATGAGCAGCTTCAATGCTGGAAGCTGCGATATATGATCTTCTTTAAATGATGGTACTGCCATGATTATTGAACTTTTGGATCGGTTTTTGAGTTATAGATTCGAACGATAATGGTGTTGAATTTTGAAAATCCAATATTTATTCGTTCATTTGTAGTGTCATTATCCAAAGGGTAAAGGACTTGGCAAGTGACATTGTTCACTCGATCGCAGTGCCTAAAGTTGCGTATCTCACTTACGAAGTGGGGATTATAAAATACTTGGACCGGGGTGTCCCCGATCGGCAAAAAGCTGGAACTTGTTTCAGCTTTTTGTTTTTTATGGGAATATCTTAAGTCCATATCTTTTTCCATTTTTACTGTAAATTTTAGGAGCCACAATATCAAAAGCAGGGTTAGCCCTCTTAGGATCAATTACATATCTGGCCATAGGGTAAGCCACCAAATCCGCTAATTGCAGTCCGTTAATGTTTTCTTTTTTGTCTCTGAAGTGGATATTCAGGTTGATGTCTTTCAATCGCTCAGCACTCACATAGCCTGTACCTCTGGCCATGAGCCGCTGAAAGTGTTCGTCCAGCTTTTTGTCTTCTTTTTTACCACGTTTCTCAATGACAATTTGTAAGCTCTTATTGAGTGGTTTGATGCCATCCAAATAGAACACAGAACGTTCAATCATAAAGGACAAAGCCAGTTCATACACATCATTGGAGAGCCGCCCAAATTTCTTAATGTAATTATCCTTTCTGATGGCGGAGGCAATCACAGTATATTGGCCATTGGCAATACATGCATTGAGTTGATTGTAGAAGGCAGCTTTCAATTCCATGTCAAATAGGGTTTGAAACTCCTTTTCGCACTTGCGAATATCACGAGAATGAAAAATGACCTGTTTATTCTTCCAGAATTCAGCTTTGATCCTGTTAAACTCATCTCTTATGGCAAAATACGCTGCCTCCGACATCAAAACACCACAAAGTAGAAATACTGGAAAATCAGGGCTTAGTGTGGTCAAGCCGTGATCTCCGCTTTCGTCAATGAATAGGTAATATTTGGTGTTTGATCCTGTCATTTAATTGCTTTTACATCCAACTTATCTTCAAAACCACAAACTTTTAGCATACTTTTATAATGATCCTCATCAACTTTCTTGACTAGCCAAAGCACATCATCAATTACGTTTTTACCTTCTTCTAAAAGGGTTTCAACAGTATTATCAAATGACTCAATTCTGTCAAGGTGAGAGTACTTATTTAGAAAGTAAAAAATGCGTTCTTTTTGTGCATTCGTTAAGCCATGCTTGATTCCTAATTGTAATGCCCCATTAAAGCCGGAATTGTCAGGTGTCTTAAAACTTGTGAAAGCTTCTAATAATCTGCGGACAGAATTGGCAATTGTAAAACAAGCAGAATCATCCAACTCATCAAGGTTTTGATATTCTATGACAGAGTTAAACACATAATGGTATTCAGAATGGAATTTAAGTAAAGAGTTTTTTGCATCTGAAAGAACCCCGTTTTGGGCTATATATATGTTGGACAGACTTTGCTTACTGGCCTTATCAAATTTTTTAAGCATCCAATCCCGAACCTGCTTGAAAAACCAGAAGTTATGCGTGAGGACAAAAAGTTGTTTGGCTCCTTCTGTCGATTGTTTTATGAGACTTGATGCATTAAAAAGGTGATTACTATCAAAACTTGAAATAGGATCATCAAGTACAATGATTTGATCGGCAATGTTGGCGTCATTTTCTTTGATTTTTGAAAAGAAGTAGATTAAGGAAATAGCCGTTTTTTCACCTTCACTTAAGTTCCTTGCAACTACATTACCTCTTTTAAGTTGATAACCGCCACTTTCCTGCCTTTCTAGCATGATATCATTTCTTCCGATAAATTTATGAAGGTTCTCTTCTATTTCTTGAATCGCTAGGGTGTCACTTTTTAGTTCATTTTCTAGTCTTTTGATGGATTCTTTTAGTGATGAAATTTCTTCTTCAGTTGTCTTTAGGCTTTGTTCCACACCAGAGATATTCTGTTCTGTTTTTGGTAAATTTTCAGATACAGCCGATTGGCTGACAAAGTGAAATTCGATCTTTTGTTTTGCCTGTTCTGCTAATTCTTTATGCGAAAGGCTTGTGTCATTGTGTTTCTGAATTACTGCCGTGAGCTTGTCTAATTCTTCATTGAATTCGGAAAAAACAACTCCACCAGATAAAGCTGTGTCACAAGGAGAGAAGGGGTTAGCCTTTTTACTCGAAAGAGAGTTTATCCAATTATCAATTACCCCATTGATCTTGTCAATTTTTTCATTTGTGGTTGTAATGGCTGTATCATATTCTTCTTTGAGACTATCATACAAAAGGTATTTTTCATTTGATAGCTTACTTCTTTTACCTTTTTCAAGTTTATTTATTTGATTAGTGATATTGGTCTTTAATTCATCAAATTCCTTATTGAAGTGAGCATCAAGAGTCTGAGTTCTTTCTTTTTCTAGTGGTTTTCCACAAAACTCACAGTTTTCACTTTCGTGTTTTTTATGAAGTACCAAACCTGTAGAAACCCAATCTCCGATATCCGGATTATCTCTTAAACGACTAATTACATTCGAGGTAATATTTGTATCAAGTAGATTGTTTACTTCTCTTTCTATCTCGGAAAGTTTGTCAATGCTAATTTTGGAAGGGAAGTTTTCTGAGGGGATTTCGTCTTTTTTACTGTTTAGAAGGGTATAATTCTTTTCGTCAGTTAACGATTCTTCACTTAATTCATAAGTATCAAAATCTGCATTTTCATTTTTCAGACCTTTCCAAATATCTGAGGAAGTTTTCTTATTATACGTAACGTTGGCGTAGATTGTGCCCAATAAAAAGTCTTTAATAGCTTTTCCTGCGTTTTTATGAAAATCATCAGCTCTTTTGACTAAATCTTGCTCTTCTTTTTTAAAGTCTTTTAGTTCCTTTTCTTTTACCAAAAGCTCTGCTTTTTTTGAATCCAGTTCCTTTTTCTCTTCAACTTTCTGTTTGCTAATAAAAACTATGGGGTCAGTTTCAGCATCAAAGAGGTTAAGGTTATCGTTTATGAAATCCTGATTAAATACCTTAATATCGAGAGAATGGGTATAGGAAGTGGATTCTATTTTACTGGAATCATCTAATTGAATAGAAAATTCTGCACCCTTATATTCATCGTGATTACACCTCGTTTCAATGCAGCGGAGTAAACGGGCCAAAGTTGTTTTGCCACTTCCATTCCAACCATAAATCAGGTTGAATTTATTAAAGGGTTTAACTGAGTATTCTTTCTTGAAATTATCAAGAATTCCGAATCCATTTACCTTAATGACTCTCTGGATCATAATCTATTACTTTACATTTACTCTTATTTCACCCGTCAATAGCTTCTGCATTAAGCCTTTCTTTTGTTCTTTCAGAGTGACTATTTGCTGCTTCAACAGTTCAATTTCTCTATCGGCTTCAGATAGTACCGCTACAATTCTTTTCTGCTCTGCTAATGAAGGAACTGGAATTTTTAGCTTGGCAAATTCTCCTTGACCCAAGGTTTTGTTTCGTCCTGCACCACCTGGAGAGGCTAAGCCTAAAAGGTGCTTTCCTCTGGCGGTTTTGAAGTAGTATAATAGGAAGTCCAAATCAAGGACTCCTTTCTTAGGCTTGTACATTGGGAAGCGGTGCGAAGCAATCATACCTACCTCTGCTTCTGTGGTTTTCGCAATGGCATGTTCCCATGCAAATACGATGTTGACTACAAAACAATCTGGTTGAATCCAAAAAACTGATTTGTTTCCCAAGCTTGCTCCGGTTACTTCTTCTTTGTGAAAAATACCCTTGCAGTGAGAGCGAATGCCAATTTCTCTGTAAAGTGTTTCTGGTTCAGGGGTTATTGATTTTTTAACCCTTTGGGTAATATCTAAGATGTGCTTTAATTCCCAATCTTCAGGCAATTCACCAATAGGAGTTTTTACAAACGAATTGCTTTTTATAAACTCTGGAAAGCGGTTTTTTCCTGAAAATAAATGCTGCTCTAAGCCTTTACGTTGTTCAATATATTCATTGAGAAGCTTTCCATATTTATGGATGGATTCAGACCAAGCTCCTAATATCTCAGATATTTTAAGCTGTTCGGCAGTACTTGGAAATGGAACATAAAACTCTTTAAGCCAACCTGTATTAAGGTTTTTTTGTGAAGAACCAGATACTTGATTATAAACTTGTTTCCAGAAAAGAGTCGACTGCATCCAGTTTACAATGAACTCTGGGCACGTCTTGTTATCTTTTAACCGTAAAAAACCAAGACTTACGAAAATACAAAACTCTTTACTTGTTTCAACAAGTATTGGATTACCTAATGATCCAACTCGCCCGAATAAAATATCTCCTCTTTTAGGTTTTGAGTTGCTTGTGGAGTTTTTAAATTCAGCCTTGCTAATGAATTTAGTATCATTGAAATTAATAGTCCCGTTTTTAATATCTTTAACAGATAAAAAAGGTATTCCCTCATCCACATATTGAGGAGTATATGTCAAACCCAAAAAGAATCTAGAAATGTCTTTTAATTTCTTAACCTCCCAATCATTAGGAATGAATCCAAGCTTAGTTTGTTTTTGACCTTTTATCAACTCCATAACTTAAAATCCTAATTCCTTTAAGTAACTATCCATTTGTTCCTCTACAGATACCAATTCCTTTTTTAACTCAGTAATATTCTCTTGAGTGGCAGCAATATCCACTTCTTCATCCTCCTCAAAAGTGTCTACATAGCGAGGGATATTAAGGTTGTATTCGTTTTCTTCCACTTCTTGAATAGTAGCACGATAGGCGAATTTATCTTCCAGTACTTCGCCTTCTTCAGTGCTTAATGGTGTTGCGGTTTGAAAGGCTTTGTACATATCCACCACTTTTTCAATGTCCTTATCACGCAAGCGGTTCTGGTTAGTACCTGATTCATAAGCTTGGCTGGCATCTATAAAGAGGACATCTTTGTTGTCGCCTTTAGCACGGTTATATATCAGCATGGTGGCTGGAATACCTGTGCCGAAAAAGAGGTTGGCAGGCAGACCAATTACTGCCTCTAATAGGTTTTCTTCTATGAGCTGTTGCCTAATTTTTCCTTCACTGCTTCCCCTAAATAGTACTCCATGGGGCAGGATTACACCTACACGACCTGTGTCATGATAAGTAGACTCGATCATGTGAGAGATAAAAGCGTAATCCCCTTTACTTTTGGGAGGTACACCTCTATGGAATCTAGTAAACTGGTCAGAAATGGCGTTGTCTGCTCCCCATTTATCTAATGAAAACGGAGGGTTTGCCCCAACTATGTTTCCTTTTAGTAGGCTGTCATCCTCCAATAGCTTAGGATTGTTGAGTGTGTCGCCCCATTCTATGGTAGCATCATCAATCTCATGCAGGAACATGTTCATACGAGCGAGTGCCCAAGTACTTCCGTTGATTTCCTGTCCGTATAGTGAGAAGTTTTTACTACCTACTTCTTTGGATAGTTTGATTAGCAATGAACCTGAACCACATGTAGGGTCAATGATCCTATCACCCGGTTGAGGATTAAGTAACTTGGCTAAGAGTTTAGATACCTGAGAAGGGGTGTAAAATTCTCCCGCTTTCTTTCCTGCATCACTGGCAAATTTTTCAATTAAGTACTCATAAGCGTCACCAATTACATCATTGTCCTCTAAGTGTGAGGGCTGTAAGTCCAGTGCAGAGAAGTCAACTAAAAGGTTTTTGAGTCTTCTGTTGCGGTCTTTGGTTTGTCCGAGGTTAGCTTCGGAGTTGAAATCAATGTTTCGGAATACTCGCTCCAGTTTACCGCGGTTGGCATCTTCCATGCTTTCCAAAGCGGTATTAATCAGTTCACCCACATTGCCGGCATTACGGTTTTCAAAGAGGTAATCAAAGGTACAAGTTTCAGGTACTTGAAAACGCTCGTTTCTCAGTGCTCTTTCTACTCGCACAGCATCACCATTGTATTTCTTAGCGTATAAATCTTTTTTATCTTTCCATACATCAGATACATACTTTAAGAAAAGTACAGTCAGGATGTAGTCCTTGTATTGGGAAGGGTCAATAACACCTCTAAAAGTGTCACAGGCTTTCCAGACAATGTTGTTGATTTCGCTTTGGGTAATCGGTTTATTGCTCATGCTTCTGATAAATTAAGTTTTTAATGACTGCCTGATAGACTTTTTGTTTCTCCGTAATTATCTGTCGGGACAAGTCCATTTCTTTATAATGTAATTGCTTTATGGCAATTGCTTTTTCTTGTAGCTCCAATGATGGGAGTTGGATAGTAAAGGCTTCTAATTCTGGCTTACGAATAGAAGGGATAGAGCTACCAGCTCCTAATGTTTGAAAGTGTGATTGTGTTTGAGGCATATTGAATAAGGTAGTAAGGAACTCTGGTATGACTTTCGATCTGTCCACTTTGATAACAAAGAAGATAGAAGAGGCCATTGCTGGACCATAGTTTCTATGGTACGTCCAAGCAAAATTCCTCATTCCTTTACCTACTAATAGAATATCACCTTCTTCTAATAGATGTGTTTCATTCTTCTGGTCAATCTGAATAAAAGTATCGATCTTATCTGTTTGATTGCCATAGTCATCAAAATGCTTCACCTGTAGATAGGTAGCATTGCCGTTCTCGGTTGGCTTGGTGTATAAACCAAATTGAAGTTGTGCAATATCACTGAGTTTTACTCTCATCTATTTGTAGAATCTTTCAAATACTTAACAAAGGTAATAAAAAGATAATCAAAAGCAAGTAAATATCTTTGTAGAGTTATTCAAATTTTATTTGTGCGTGTTTTGACACTTTAAGGATTTTAAGGAAATAAAGGAAACCAAGGATAGTTAATCCTTAGCTTCCTTAATATCCTGACTTTCCTCAATCGAGGTGTTTATGTACTTGTCCTGAGACTCACGGTGAATCACATTGGATTTACAGAAGTCAGTAACATAACCTTCTGCTGTTTTATGAGGAATATTTAAAGCGGTAGCCACTTCAAGATACTTTTGGCGATTGAAGTGCTTGGGCAGCTTATTCAAGAACTTCTCTTTCCTGTTTAAACGAGTAGGTTTCTGTACGTCCTCTGGGAGTTCTGCAAACACTTTACTCGAATGCTTTACCAACACTTTCACCATAGCAAGCGAAGCTTGAAAGTCTCTTTCTTCACAAATCATCTTGGATGATGTTTCACCTGTTTCCATTATCCGCAAAGCGGAGAATATCATACAAAAACGATAGGCAATCAATCCCAACCTTCGGATGGTTGCCATGTAGTCGATTCCCTGAATGCTCATGTACTTTTCCTGTATCTGACCGAAGAACTGATTGAACTGGTCTTGCTGGTCAGCGGTGAGAAAGAATTGAACATCCTGTCCAGCTTTCAACGAACTGTAAAGGTTAAAGAACTCATTTCCTAACGCATCAAAGTAGTCATCTAATCCATTGGTATTTTGCGAAGCAAATACATTCTTCCACACTGGCCGAACATTCATGTAATAGAATATGAAACGGCTGAATAAGCCGTTTTCTGCATTAGGGATTAGTGCTGCTACTTGCTTGGGCGTACCTGAAAGGACAGTAGAAAGACAAGGGCTTTCTATGTCCACATATTCACGGTCTGTTCTGCGATAGTAGGAAATAGTCTCATGGTGAAAGGCTTTTCTAAAGCCGTCACTATAATTGCCGTAATCGCTCTTAAAAGCATGTGCAAGTGTATCACCTTCTGTTTCAAATATCAGTCCTTTACCATCACTATCACCTAATAATTGATAAGCCCCTGTAGAGCTGTTGTTTGCAGGGATAAACAGCATCTTTTCAGGCGGTTTGGCTGGTTTCTCGATCCCTTCAACTTTTCCTTTGTTGGCATTGTATTCAGCTAATTCCAGTTCATAATGTTGCTTATGGAGTTTGGCTTGCTCCCGAAACTCTTTGTGTACTGGATTCACTAATTGGCGACAATGTACCAAACGTCCTTTACCTGCGGATGCCTGGGCGGTAATGAATAGAAACAGATTGGAGTAGACACGCTTCCCATCATAGATACCTGAGATTTTTGGTAAACAGGCACTAATAGCCACTAAGGAGCCAAGGAGTAAAATATCCCTTTCCTCATTGGAGGTGGCTATCTGGATCACCCTTTGCAAAAACTCAGGAAGTTCAGGAAACAAGGTATCAGGAAATGTTGGCATTTGCTCCGGTTCTTTCTTGATTTCTACCTGAGTGTTGAGATTCTTGCTTTGGTATTCAGACTTGCTTGCAGGGCTGTAGTCCTGTCGTTCCTGTTTTGGTGTCGCCAAAGGGATGCCTGCTTGTTTGGCATGGTAAAAAAAGGTTTTCAGGGAAACTCCCTGACCTCTTGCCTTCATGCAATTATCAAACTGCATGTCGCAATCTTGTGTGGAATACTCTGGATGAAATTGACTAACTCGGTGGAACAGGTTTCTGCCTGTTTCGCCAAATTCATCCGCAAAGGCAAATCCGATGTTTACCCAATCGCTGTAAGCGGAGGTGACATCTATACGGCTGGCCTCAATTCCTTGTATGATTCGTTCAACTTCTTCGAGTTGTGTATTTGTGTTGTAATTGCTCTGCTCTGTAACTTTTGCTTGTTGGTCAGGCTTATCAAGCCATTCCAACGGATTGAATGTTTTTCGCTCCATAACCTATATGTATTTAGGGTTGATGAATATGTCAGTATCATGCGGAAGGAAACATGCTCTTGAAATGTCCTTTCCTGATTGGTCTACTTCTAATTGATAGGTGTGGGAAACGTAGTTTGCCACTGCCTTGAAATAGTCCTGGTGTTTTGCCTGTGTCAAGTCAATTGGTATTACCCATTTCAACCCATCACCTGAAGGAGATACAAACAGTAGCTCCGTTTCAAAATAGTGGTCACTGAGTAATGCTGTCTTGAGTGAAGGGATGTCCTCAATGTGGTCAAAATCGATTGTGAGCAAACCTGAATGTCTTTGGAGGTTTGCATCATTCCGCTTGGAGAATGAGCCTGAGAAGGTCACATAATCAAAATTTTGAGCCTTGTACTTTCGGGCATCCTTTGGCTCTGAGATATTGCGTAGTGTACTGGTACACGAAGCAAAATCATTGCCTTTGATGAGGTGGTACACCTCAATCAAAGAGACTTGGCGACTTGGCTTCACATTGGATACAGGCTTTTTGAAATAGCTGAATACTGGCGGTATAGGTTTTTGAATTTCAGGAATAGCAACCGCAGGTTGCGTTTCTTCTTGATGATAAAAACCTCTTTCCTTTCCAATTCTCAGGTATAGTTCTTCATTGATCCTATCGAGAAGGGCTTGCCCTTCGAGACTGAAATGCAATGAAGCAAAGTCAAAGACATTGCCTTGTGCAATGGCTTCTTCTGTATCTGTGTGTTTCGCAATCCCGTCAACCACTTTCACCATCAATGTGGGCTTGTCCGCATTGAATGGATTCTTAGCAGGTTTACAGTCCCTTCCCGAAAGGGAAAGAACTGTTTCACCCTGATAGTAGTGGCGTAACACATGGGCATAGATATTTAAGCCGTAATGTGTTTTGCTCAATATGGCTTCTCTACTTATCTCCATAATGCTTTGATTTTGAAGGTGAGTAGTTGGATTCCAGTAAAGCTTCCATATCAGAAACTTTGTAATAGAACTTGCCATTGATTCGGCTGTAGGGAAGAACCCCACTATCCCGAAGGGATTGAAGGGTTCTTTTGCTAATGTGCAGCGTTTGCATCACTACCTGACCATCAATCCATTCGTCACTGAATTGCTCCAATCGTGACTTATGGAAATTGAGGAGGTATGCTTTGATTGTTTTTATGTCTTGAGCTACTGTCAAGAGCATATCGAAAACCTCTGTCATAGCTTTACCCTCCCTTTCTTGATTAGGTAATCCGCAGCTCTACGGTCTATTTCTTCCTGAGTGGCATTGCGGTTGCGTAGCAACCAGCTTTCTAACTCAGTTCTCTTGAAATAGAGCTTCTTTCCGTTTGGCTTGTAGTGTGGAATATTGCCTCCACTTGTCAACTTGTACAAGTGTGACTGTGAAAGCTCCAAGTACTGGCAAGCCTCATTGAAGTTTAAAACTTCTTTCGTGTAAATCCCCTGGCTCTCAATTAGGCGTTGGAGATTTTCAAGACGTTCAATTATTTCGTCCATCTTAAATCGTATTAAGAATTAATGAATGGACTCTTGGCCAAAAGTCATATCCGATTGTCGAATACGATGCTAAAGTAGGAGGCTAAAAGGGGCGTTATGAGGCTCTAAAGCATGGTGCAGTGTAGAGTGCAGAGTGCAGAGTGGGCTGTAAAAATTGATAGTCCACTTTTAAGGTAAAAGAGGACTAAACAAAAACAGAAAAAAGATAAAAGGAGTATAGTGCAGAGTGGACTATATCAGGTGCGAAACTGCCTTTTCTATTTTATCTCCTGTCAGGTTCGGTCTTTTTAATGACCTGAACTTTGACCTGTCAAAGGAATTTCCATCAGTATCAACGAAGCATAGGCAAGTCACTTCCCATTGCTTTTGCTTTAGATTATCCACCAACTTATGCTCTGAGTATATCAGCTTTATGAAATAGAATAGCTCGCTTATATTTCCTGTCCATTCTATAGGTGTTTTGATTTCACCTCCTGAGAATACCTTTTTGAAGTTGAGTAGGGTTGTGGATTTGCTAATGAAATGATTCAGCTTTAGGCTATCCCATAAATCGGTCAATTTATCTGGGTTGGTGTTTAGCTGCTTGTAGGTAAATGTATGAAATGAATTTGCCGTTGCTGCGGTTTCCGTTTTGGCTGCTGGTAATGGTTTGGATTCAACTTCAATTACTTGAACTGGTTTCAAGAAAAGTTTGTCCGGGACAGGTTCTAAAAGTAGTTGGCTGTAAAAGTCCTCCAGTATGAATTGATCATCTATCCAAGTGCTGAAAGCATTTTGGATTTCTAAGTAAAGCTGCATGTATGCAAGCTTTAGAAGCTGTACGATGAATGTGTTTGCCTTGTGTGTTTGGTCTAATTCAAAGGATGTTTTTTTAGGATCTATGTACGTCAGTGCATAGTCCTTTTCTTTAATGAGTTTTCCAAGGTCTTTTAAACGTGTTTTAATCCGCTTGTTAAGTGTGTCTTCAAGCCAATACTTGATTAAGTTTTCGTTGTTATCCTCCTTGATCAGCTCCACAAGCCTGACACATTCTGCTTTGACATTATTTAATATCAGTTTGGAATAGTACTTTGTTTTGTGATCGAATGGCCTGTGAAAATTGATCTCATATTTGAATTGAAAATCTGTGGAGGCTTCCTTTACGCTGCTGAGTTTGGAAGCATACTTTTGATCAAGGCTGTTTTTTCCTAACCAAGGGCGAAGCTCTTGGTATAGGATGTCATCAAGTAATTTGGTTTGATTGCTCATAGGTCAAGTTTGATTTTGTTGGCTGCTTCCTGTTTCTTTTCATCTATGATTTTGGCATAGACTTGGGTGGTCTTCAATTCCTTATGGCCTAAGAGCTTTGAGACTGTGTAAATATCAGTTCCTGCCGTAAGCTGCAAAGTGGCATAAGTATGACGAGCACAGTGGAAAGTGATGGTTTTGGAGATACCAGCTTTCATCATCCATTGTTGCAATTTCAGGTTATGCCATGCAGAGTATTTCAATCCTTTGAATACTCGTTCTTCGGGTGCTTGCCTTTCACCAAGCAAGCCAAAGGCTTGTTCTGAAATAGGGAGGGTTTCTGCTCCTTTGGTTTTCTTTTGTCTGAATCGGATATAATACCCGTTATCATTTGAGTGCTGCACCTCTGACCAGAGTAGCTTATTAATATCTGACCACCTCAGACCTGTAAGGCATGAAAATATGAATGCCGTTTTCATCTGAGGTATTTCACATTCCGTATTGGCTGCTGCTTGCAGTTCCTCCAAAGTCAGAAATTCTCTTTCAGGTTCACCTTGTTTAAAGGCGTCAACTCCTTCACTTGGGTTGGTCGGTAGAATACCGTCTTTCACTGCTTGCTTTAAAGCTGCTCGCAGCTTGTTAAAGTAGGAGTACTTAGAATTTTGAGATAGTTTCTGGTCACCATGTGCAATAGCCTTCTTATCAAGGTAGTATTTGAAATCCTGAATAAACTGTCGGTCAATATCTGAGAAGGAAACCTCATAGGAACAGAAAGCCTTTAGATGTTTCAGCATACTTGTCCAGTTGCCGTAATTGCCTGGGCTATCCTGCCTCTGGTTAGCCAGTAGCTCAATGTATGCAAGGAAGCTGCCTTTCAATTTCTCATTATCTCTGAATCCATAAACACCGTTTTGGATTTCGATTTGTCGCTGTGCTCTAATAGTCTCGGCTAATTGGAGCGTCTTTTTATTGACTTCCTTTTCCTCCTTAGTCTTTGCATTAGGAGAAAGGTATAATTTGAGGTATTCGGTTTTCCTTTTCCCTTTGTGGTAGTAGTCGAGGTATAGACTGGTCTTGCCACCTTGATTGCGTTTTCTTAGTGTTACTTTCATGCCTGAAACAGTTTTTCGATTTCTTCTCTCTTGATAATGGTTCGGCTCCCAATTTTTGCAGCTTGTATTTTTCCGTTCTTGATTTGACGGTACAGGGTCATTCTACTTGCTCCAAGTAGTTTGCAGGTTTCGGCAATACTTAGAAAGTCTTTGTCTCTGACTTGCTCCTGATTGTATTCTTGTTTCTGTACCGCAGTAGGGGCAATCTCCTGCACCTTCTGATCTCTCTTGCGTTTCTTGTAGGCACGCTTGGCACAGTTATCACCACAAAATTTGGTCACAGTAGTCTTGGCGATAAACTCAGTACCGCAATGCTGACAGATTTTGGGAACTCGAATGTTGCTGCTCATGGTGTTTCCTTTTTGGGCTTGTTTCTGTATCAGAGTGTATCCCTTTGTATCAGGATGTATCTCTATGTAACATCATCTCGCCACTATCTTAAAAATCTGTTGCTAACAACAAATATTGATTAGTCAGCAACAAATTAGAAACGAAAGATAGGAAAAAATAGGAAAATTAGCAACAAGTAAAGGAAGTAAAAACAGCCTAAAAGCAAGAAAAAGAAGGCTTTAGCGTACTATCCGAAAAGTAATTACTTCCCGATACAGAACTTGCTAAAAATGGCGCCTAAAATATCTTTATCCACGTCCACTTCGCCGATAATGCTGCCCAGATGCTGTAGGGCTTCGCGAATTTCAAAGGCTAATAAATCGCCACTTAAATCGTGCTTTAGTCCGTCGATTACGCGGTAGATATCATCTAAACTTTGCTGAAGAGCCTGCAAGTGACGGGCATTGGTAACAATAGTTTGAGAAGCCGCAAGCTCTTGCCAGTTAAAGAGCTTGGTGAGTTTAAGGATTAGCGCTTCGAGGCCTTGTTTCTCTTTCGCGGCGATGTATAAATAGTCTTCATTTCCAAGACTTTCTGCAATAAGGGCCTTATCGGCAAGGTCTTCTTTGTTGATTACCAGCAGCAGCTTTTTATCGAGGCATTTCTCCTTCAAAGTTTGTAGTTCCTCTTGAATAAGCGCTTGGTGATTTTTGAATTCAGAGCGGCTGCCGTCAATCAGGTAAAGGACTAATTCGCTTTGCTCAATCTTTTGGAAAGTGCGCTCAATACCAATACTTTCCACTTCGTCTTCCGTTTCGCGAATACCGGCAGTATCGATAAAGCGGAAGCTGATGCCATTGAGTTGAATGGTGTCTTCGATACTGTCGCGGGTGGTGCCGGCCACGGCGCTTACAATGGCGCGTTCTTCGTTTAAAAGAGCGTTTAAAAGGGTCGATTTACCCACATTGGGTGCGCCCACAATAGCCACCGAGACCCCGTTTTTTATAACATTACCCGTATCGTAGGATTCAATAAGGCGTAGAAGTACAGTTTTGATGCGATTAACTAAATCCTCTAATTTCTGACGATCAGCAAATTCAACATCTTCTTCCGAAAAGTCCAATTCCAATTCAACGAGGGCGGCAAATTGAATCAGTTCTTCGCGCAAAGCCTTAATTTCTTGGGAAAAACCGCCGCGCATGTGTTGTAATGCGACTTGATGGGAGGCCTTGTTTTCGGAAGCAATAAGATCCGCTACCGCTTCGGCTTGCGAAAGGTCCATTTTGCCATTAATAAAGGCGCGTAAAGTATATTCCCCCGGGTCGGCTAAACGGACGCCTTTGGCTAATAAGAGACGGATTATTTGTTCTTGAATGTAAACCGAGCCGTGGCAAGCGATTTCGGCCACATCGTCGCCCGTATAAGAATTGGGGCCGCGGTAAACGGATAGCATAACTTCATCAACCGTATGCTCGCCATTTTGGATTTTACCGAAAAGATTTTGGTAGGCCTTAGCTGCGCCAATACGGTGGCGAGAGCTGAAAGGTTTGAAAATATCCTCTAAAATGCTAAAAGTTTCCGGTCCTGATACTCGAATCATTGCAATTGCTCCCATACCCTGTGGGGTAGAAAGGGCGCAAATAGTGTCTTCCATTCTCATGCGGCAAAGGTAATTTAGATTCCTTTGATATTAGCCGAATAAGTTTTCTTAGTTATCTTTTCTACAATATCGTCGAGTTCTACAGCTGAGCTATTTATGCTTTGTAAGTAACTGTTTAAATTGTGGTTTTCGATTAACTGTTCGTCTTTAATAAGTTCTACCAAACCTAAGATTCTAGCAATTGGAGCTCTCACAATGTGGGATTGCATCCAAGCAATATCCTTTAGTTCATTATTTTGCATTTTAATGGCTTTGAGATAGGCTTCGGTTTCGGTAATGTCACGTGCATAGCAGGCAACTCCTTCCACTTCATTATCGCCATTTATAATAGGGTAGAGGGCCAAGGAATAGAGCAGGCTGTTTTCCTCAATAGTTTTCATTACCGTCTCTCCCGCTAAGGCCTTTTCATAGAGTTTTTTCCATTGATCAAGGTAATTTGCGCTATGCTTATTAAAAACCAATCGGCCTTCTAGTGGAATCAAAGCGCCAATTTCGGTTTGATGATGTCCAAATTGATCGTTAAAAGCTACTAATTCCAATTTGGTATTAACCGACCAAATTAAATCTTTGGTTGTGTTAATCAGTGCTGCTTGATTATTGCGCACTTTCTCTAACTCTATGGATCTAATTTTTTCTATGGTAATGTCTTTGAAGAAAATTACCAAACCATTTTCCCGAGGATAAACCGTCGCATCGATCCAATTATGAGAAACACGGTCGATGCCATTGACATTTGCCCCAGTATTGGTATCGAGACATCTTTTAAAAACAGAGTAAAACTGAGATTGCTTCTGATCTTCAGGCGTCGCCCAAAGAGATTGACCTAAGACATCCTTTTCGGTAACATCTAGAATATTACAGGCGGATTTGTTAATGCTTGTAACTTGCAAATCTTGGTCAAGAACGATAAAACCGTCATTAATAGAGTTGAGAATATTCTCTTTTTCTGTCAATGATTGGCGCAAATTCTCTTCGTATTGCACCGTTTTACTAATGTCCCAATTTAAACCAATAGCTCGATAGGCTCTGCCTTTTTCATCTCTTAAAATTTTAGCTAAACAAGTAATCGATTTATTGCCATTTTTAATTTGAAAGGATGAAATGAAATTATTATTATCACTTTGCAGTGCTTTAACAAAATCATTTTGTAGTACCTGACGGCTTTTAGGTTCGAGAAGCAGAGTCCATTCATCCCAGGTCATGTTTACCTTATCTTCGATTTCATAAAGTTTAAACATGTTCTCATCCCAGATAAGCTTACTGGAAATAAGGTCATAATCCCAAATACCTAAATTATTGGACTTCGTCGTTAACTCAAATCGTAATAATAGCTCCCTCAGTTCCTCCTCCTTTACTTTTCTAACAGTAATATCTTCAGAGTACATGGTGGCCCCAGAAATTTCACCATTTTGGTCTATCGTAGGTAGTACTCTTACTTCAGTGTATACGGTCTGCTGACTTATGGGGTCTATGTATTCATCAAAATAAGTGTGCTTTTCTCCTTTAAATGCCCGATCATAACGCTCTTTGTATCGTTTAGCTGTTTCTTTAGGAAGAGATTCTAATTCTAAAATATTTTGTTTAGGCTTTAATTGATAATTGAATAATTCAATAAAATTCTTTTGAAATAAGCGATTGAAAATCGTTAACTCGTAATCAGTGTTAACTGACCATACCTCCTGATTAATGCTGTTAAGGGTATTATTAAGATTATTTTGACTGTTTAGCAGTTCTATTTCAGTATTCTTTTGATCACTGATATCAGTCTGAATGTTAATAAAGCTTGTGATTTTAGATGTCCGCTTATCAAACTTTGGTAAGATGCTACTCTTTACCCAGTAAAAGCTGCCGTCTTTTTTCTTGTTTTGATGTTCCCCTTGCCAAATATTACCAGAGTTTAAGGTTTTCCACATGGAGGCGTAGAAGCTTTCAGGATGATTATTTGACTTTATAATGTCTATATTTTTTCCAATTAACTCATTGATATTGTATCCATTAATTTGACAGAAATACTCATTTACGTACAAATAATGTCCAGTAGGATCTATAACCGAGACCAAAGCATGCCGATCCATGGCTTTTTGATAAAACTTTAAATCCTCTAAAGCTTCTAGCGTTTGTATTAGTAAGGCATTCTTTTCTTTTTCAAGTTGATGTTCTTTGGTGACTTCTCGTAATATTAAGAGGTAGCAACTAGGCTGTTTTTCAAAAGCTGGATTGATTTTACGAAGCATGATGTTGGCCCATAATGCCTGCCCATCATTGTTTATTAAGCGTATTTTCAAAGATGCGTCAAGCGCCGTACCTTGTAAATATCTAGTAAGAAAAGCTTCCCATTTAGGAATGTCTGTGGGTAATACAAAGTTTTTGAAATTCGTTCCCACTAAGCTTTCAGTGCCTTCGCTAGAAAGAAGATTATAATGACCTTTTGATACTTGAATAACAAAATCTTCACCCAGTAATAAGCTTAAACTGGT
Source organism: uncultured Schleiferiaceae bacterium (assembly GCA_963977415.1). Classification (GTDB taxonomy): domain Bacteria; phylum Bacteroidota; class Bacteroidia; order Flavobacteriales; family Schleiferiaceae; genus Croceimicrobium. The sequence continues at coordinate 216,352 of CAXBOS010000002.1, forward strand.
GCTATTTTTTAAAATTAGCTCTTGTTCCTCTTTGGCCTTGCTAAGCTTTAACTCATTATTCTCAGATTCTGTCATATCGTATCCGAGGCACTGAATTTCCTTTACAATCCCAGACGAATCAGCTAAAGCGGTAAATTCCCATTTGGTATTTATAGACTCATCTTTATCGGGAAGAGGTTTCTTAAGATTTATCTTAAAAACTTGACCATGATTTTGCAATGCTTTTTCAACAATTTCAAGGGTTGGTTCGTGATCTTGAAGGTCAATATGACTGAGTGCGTTGGAGGCATCTAGATCTTCACCTGGCCTGAGAAAAACTCTTTTAAAAAAATCATTTGCATAGGTGTAATTACCATTTAAATCAATTCGGATAATGTAAATGTGTTCGGTTAAGCCGAAGCTATCCATTTTTATTTTCTGCCATTCTAAATCCGCTAAAACTTCACGCCCCTGGGTTTTAAAGGTTTTTTTTTCGGCTAATGGTTCCAAATACTGATTTAGTACTTCGCTGTTAAAATCTTGTTGATGAAATATTGGAAACCTCCACAATGAAGGAGGTAAATTGATCAATGTTAGTTTGCTATCGATAAGGAAAATGCAGTTAAGACTAATTACAGCACTTTCTAATTCTAAAATATAGTTATCATTGCTTAGTAAGTCTGCATTTAAGCTAATTACAAGTAGATCAGCTGTTTTGCTTTTTAGTCTTTCTAGAGCGCTTGATATTAAGCTAAAATTTTCTAGCATAATTTCCCCAGCTACTAAAGATCTCAACTGATTTTTAAGTAACAGATGCTTTTCGATATCGCTTTCAATATGGAAAAGGGTAATATTCATAGTTGCTGGTTTGGATAATTTTAAAAGCAACTTTACTTTCGGTTACTTTCTAATGCTAATGTCGTTAATTATTTTAATATTTTTCGTCTAAAACCTCGATCCACCCTTATTAAAGCCTCCTAAAAATGGACCTTTCGAGATTGAATGGTAAAACGCCAATTTTTCATTATCCAATTTTATCCAAACAGATTTGCTTTTCATTTTAACTTAAGATCAAAATGAAATAAGCCTTAGGAGCCTTGTAAATATTGTGATTCGAGCCGATGCCGCAAAGCAATAGTGGGCTAATGTGAGAGCTTTAGAATAAGAAATCTGCTTTTTACAAGGGGTCGGGTTGCTTTCCAATAAATTCGATACTCTTAGGCCTAAACATTTGCCTTAGTTTACTACCATTCCAGTAGACTGACTTGATTAATCTTTTTATTGAAAATCTGGCCTAAATTTAAAGACGAGCTCACGTTTTTAGTGTTGCCCTTTATTCTTGAGAACTCCCATTTTTTTGTTGTGGAGATCCTTGGAGATTTACTTTTCCCTTCTTCTTTTTATTTAAGTTTATATCATCTTAACTTTCATGTAACTGTAAGTTTTTGAAAAAGCAAGATCCTCTTTCCGCGTTTTTCCTTTGAAAGTAGATCAAAATAATGCGCCTATTTTAGGATTTTTCCCTTAGGCAGTAGTAATTTAGCTGACCTAAAAGAACATTCATGAATAAGATATTAGTTGCCAATAGAGGAGAGATAGCATTACGAATAATGAAATCGGCTCGCGAAATGGGTATTAAAACCGTTGCAGTTTACTCTGAAGCGGATCGTAATTCTCCGCATGTAAAGTATGCTGATGAAGCTGTTCTTCTAGGTCCAGCACCTTCTTCACAAAGCTATCTTTTGGGAGATAAAATTATCGAACTCGCGCTACAACTCAAGGTAGATGGGATTCACCCGGGTTACGGGTTTTTAAGTGAAAATGGTGCTTTTGCCCAATCGGTGCAAGAAGCAGGCATTACATTTATTGGCCCCAGCGCCGATTCTATGAAAATAATGGGGGATAAACTTTCCGCAAAAGAAGCGGCTAAATCCTTTAATATTCCTCTAGTTCCCGGCACAGAAGGAGCAATTGAAGATCCAACCCAAGCCATTGACATTTGTCGTGAAATTGGTTTTCCCGTATTAATAAAAGCGAGCGCTGGTGGTGGTGGTAAAGGAATGCGCGTGGTTGAAAAAGAGGAGGAATTAGAAGAACAAATCCATTCTGCCATTTCTGAAGCCAAAAGTGCTTTTGGCAATGGTGCCGTTTTTATAGAAAAATATGTGGGTTCCCCTCGCCATATTGAAGTGCAAGTTTTATGCGATACCCACGGTAATCGTGTGCATCTTTTCGAGCGTGAATGTTCCGTTCAGCGTCGTCACCAAAAGGTTATTGAAGAAGCACCTTCTGCCATAATTAGTGAAAAGTTAAGAGCAGAGATGGGAGCAAAGGCAGTAGATGTAGCGCGTGCTTGCGACTATATTGGTGCTGGAACGGTAGAGTTTATTATGGACGAGCAGCATAATTTCTATTTTATGGAGATGAATACGCGTCTGCAGGTGGAACATCCCGTTACAGAAATGATTACTGGTATCGATCTCGTGAAGGAACAAATTAGAGTAGCGCGTGGCGAAAAACTTTCCTTTAGCCAAGATGATCTTAAAATCCACGGCCATTCCATTGAAGTGCGCGTTTATGCCGAGAATGCTCGTGAAAACTTTATGCCCGACATCGGTAATTTAAGAGTTTACAAACGTCCGCATGGCGTGGGCGTTAGAGTGGATGATGGCTTTGTAGAAGGAATGGATATTCCGATTTATTACGATCCAATGATTTCTAAATTAGTTACTTATGGTAAAGATCGTGAAGAAGCTCGCTTACGCATGATAAGAGCCATTGAAGACTATAAAATTGTGGGTTTAAGCACTACCATGGAGTTTGCGAAGTTTGTAATGGAACACGAGGCTTTTATCTCTGGTAATTTTGATACTCATTTCGTAAACAAACATTTCTCCCCCGAGCTATTAGATAAAGCAACAGATGGTAATGAAGATATCGCTGCCATGATTGTCGCTCACCTATTAGCCGGAAACAAAGAAAGCAAGGCTGCAAAGCAATCAGAAGGTAACGCTGCTAAAACTAGTAAATGGAAGGCAAATAGAGTATGAGGCAATTTGCGTTAGTCATCATTTTATTGTTCAGTAGTTCTGTATTTGCGCAAAAAGACAGCATCGTTCAGTACGCTAGTAAGAATCGAAATAATATAATGGACGCCATTATTGTAGATGGGGATACTATCCCCATTTTCGTTTTGGACGAAGTTTTATTAGTTGAAAAGCCTACTTTTAATAGCAACGAAGCACGTAGGCGCTATTTCATTTTGAAGCGCAAGGTGATGAAGGTTTATCCTTATGCCGTTATTGCCGGAAATAAGCTGGATAGCCTTAATCTTACTTTGGTAGACAAGAGTAAAAGAAAACGCAAAAAGCTAATTAAGGAATTTAACGATTATTTAAAAGATGAGTTTGAGGATGAAATGGTTAAGCTCACTCATAATGAAGGGCAAATTCTTTCTAAATTAGTTTATCGCGAAACAGGCATGTCTAGCTATGATTTAATTAAAAATTATCGCAGTGGTTGGAATGCCTTTTGGTGGAACGGAATCGCCTATTTTAATAAGATAGATTTAAAAACACCTTACGCTCCAACGGAAGATGAAGAGGACAAGCTAATTGAAGGGATTTTAAATCGTGCCTTTATTGAAGGGCGCCTTAAAGAAAGGGTACCAATTACAACCTTAACTCCTTTTAATTAGGTAGTTGACCTGTTTCAGTGAAATAAAACATTAAGGTAGTCATCATCACAGTTATACTTATCGAGTAGAAAATTAAGGTGATGACAAAGATAAGAATGGTTTGCCAAAACGACTTAATCCAAGTGACTTGAAACATGCCCTTTAAGGAGAGCATATAATGAAAGGTACTTAAGATTATGTAAATCGTCATTAATATTGAATTGTCTATCCATTTATCGGCAAGAAACATTAGAAAAATAATATTTACAAAAACGGTGTAATAGGTATTCAGCACTAAATTTTCCGCATAATTATAGCCACTTTTCCGGTTAAACAACCAGCTAAAAAGGGCCATGCATGGAATAAAAAGCCACAGAATTACATTGGTGTAATCCTCCAACATTTTCATGATATAAGCAGAGCCTTCGCTACTCGAAAGGCTTGCATCAGGACCTTTTAGTGTTTCGATAGTGAACTGATTAACCGAAGAATATTTAAAGGCAATCAACACTAGGGTAGTGGTAACTAATAATAATCTAATCGGCGGGGTGAAATCCAGTCGCCCTTGATAAAGATAGCTTCTTACCATTTCGCCCGGACGATAAAAAAGGTTTTTGATAGTATAAAAAGCTCCATGATCCATACTGAAGCCATCTAAAATCCAAGAAAAAACATTAGTTAATTTGAAACGTCTAACGCTGCGTCTTTGCACTAGCTCTAAATTATCTTCAATTGGCTCCAATCCCTTTTCCATATTGTGAGTAATTATTCCACTAATTTAATAGAAAGTTGGATACGTTTTTTATTCGCATCTACCTCGAGTACTTTTACCCTTACTTGTTCTTGCAGTTGCACTACTTCCAGGGGATCTTTTACAAAGCGATTGGCCAATTGCGATACATGAACCAAGCCATCTTGCTTTACCCCAATATCAACGAAAGCCCCGAAATTAGTGATATTGCTTACGATTCCAGGCAATATCATCCCTACCTGAACGTCTTCGATTTTGCGCAAACGTGGATCAAAGGAAAAGGCTTTAACCGCGCCGCGAATATCCCTGCCTACTTTTTTTAATTCTTCGATAATCGCTTGTACTGAAACCACACCAAAACTGCTGTTGGTATAATCGGCTGCTTTAATCTTTTCTAATTGCTCTTTATTACTGATTAGTTCCTCTAAACTAAGTTTTAAGCTTTGCGCCATTGCCTTTACTATAGGGTAGGACTCAGGGTGAACAGCGGTACTATCTAAAGGGTTCTCGGCCTGAGTAATTCGTAAAAATCCCGCCGATTGTTCAAAAGCTTTAGCGCCTAAACCTTTAACTTTCATCAGCTCTGAACGCTTCTTGAAACCACCAATGCTTTGGCGATGACTAATAATTTCTTCCGCTAACTTTTTACCAAGTCCTGAGATATATTGCAAAAGGTGACTACTCGCCGTATTCAAATCAACGCCCACTTGATTAACTACGCGCATAACCGTATTATCTAAGGATTCTTGTAATTCCTTTTGATCTACATCATGCTGATATTGTCCGACCCCGATAGACTTAGGGTCGATTTTCACCAATTCGGCTAAAGGGTCCATCAGGCGACGACCGATCGAAACCGCTCCTCTAACGGTAATATCATAATTCGGAAATTCCTCGCGAGCAATGGGCGAAGCAGAGTAGATGGAGGCTCCGGCTTCATTTACCGAGTAAATGCTAACCTTGCGGCGATACTGAATTTGCTCTAAAAACTCTTCTGTTTCTCTTCCTGCCGTGCCATTTCCAACCGCTATTGCATCAATTTTATAGGCTTCTACCAATTGTGAAACCTTACTCATCGCTTTACTGCGCTCGCTGGCAGATGAGGCATGTGGGAAAATGGTTTCATTGTGAAGCAAATCGCCTTGTTCGGATAAGCATACAGTTTTACAACCGGTTCTAAAGCCAGGATCAATGCCCAGTATACGCTTAGCTCCTAAAGGGGAACTCATTAGGAGCTGCTCTAAATTTTTAGCAAAAACAGCAATAGCTTCTTTGTCAGCTTTTTGTTTTAAGTCTTTTAAAAGCTCATTTTCTAAGGACGGCCGTAAAAGTCGTTTATAGGAATCTTCTAAAGCTAGATATTTCTGCTTTGAAGCATCATTGTTAGCTTGAATAAGAAGACGTTCCATTAAAAATAGGGCATCTTCTTCCACAGGACGGCAAGTAATGCGAATAATCTTTTCCTTTTCAGCTCGTAAGAGTGCCAGCATACGATGGCTGGGAATGCGACTGCTTTCTTGTTGGTAATTAAAATAATCGCGAAACTTCTCTCGATCAGCATGCTCGGTTTTGGTTTCCTTGCTTTCCAAAATGGCCTTTCTTTGAAAAAGATTACGCAGACTCTTGCGTAAATGCAAACCTTCCGCCATCCATTCCGCCATTATATCGCGTGCACCTTGTAAAGCCTCATCTGCATTAGCGACAGTGCCTTTCAGAAATTGCTGGGCGAAGCTTTCAGCATCGTTCAGGTCTTCTTTCATTAAACGACCAGCTAATGGCTCTAAACCCTTGGCACGAGCATCGTCGGCCTTCGTTTTTCGCTTGCTTTTGTAAGGAAGGTATAAATCTTCCAGCTCTTTTATATCCCAGCAGTTTTCAATGCGCTCTTTAAGTGAATCGTCGAGCTTATTTTGCTCGGTAATACTACTGATTATAAATTCTTTGCGCTTGCCTAAGTCGACATAGTACTGCTCGCTTTTTTGAATGGCTTCTAAAACTATTTCATCCAATCCACCGGTTTGTTCTTTGCGATAGCGTGCCACAAAGGGAATGGTGGCCCCTTCCTTGAAAAGCTTTAAAACACTAGCTACTTGGTGGTTTTGAATCGCTAAATCGCGACTAATTCTTTCGGTATTATTCATAAAAATAAATCGCAAATTTCTTGAGGAACACGGCAAGGACGCATACTTTCTTTATCTACTAAAATCCAGCGGCTCCTGCATTTACAAATGATTTTGTTTGCCCTAAAAATCTCTACACAACGAAAACTACTAACGCCTTCGGTTTTGTCAACAAAGGTTTTTAAAACTAAGTCTTCATCTAAAAGGGCAGGGGCGAAATACTCGATATGATGATCGCGTGCCACCCAAACTAAATTGTCGAGTTTGAGATTTTCACTGGCTGTGAACCAGTGCTCAGCCGCAATATCTTGAACCCATTGTAAGTACACCACATTATTAACATGCTGTAAATCATCAATGTGCTCGGGACTAACCCTTAATTCTTTGGTAAATGTGTTCGGCATAAGGCTATTTCACAAAGGTATTGGCTTTTTTTTGCTCTTAAAGCGCAGGCATGGAAATCTATCGCTAATTTTACTCCATACCACCAAACCGCAATTCATGTCTGAATACGAAATTAGACCGCGCTATAAATTTAGCAATCCTAGAAAGGTAGCTGACCTTAATAAAAGTTTACGTCAGGCCATTGAAAATGAGCCAGATAAATGGCCTTTGCAGTTTAAGAGGACGCATGGGCACCTGATCTTTTCTTACAAAAAGCCTATCAAGCATTTATGGTCTCCCGAAATGGACTTAAATTTTGAAGAACAAGTAGAAGGGGAGGGAACGATTATTCGTGTGGTGATTGGTCCGGCTGCCGCAGTTTGGACTTTTTTCATGTTTCTCTATAGTGTCGCTGCCATTATGCTTTTTGGAGGTTTTATTTTGAGTTATTCTCAATTTACCTTGGGCAAAGATATGTGGGGCTTTTGGTTAATTCCAGCTTCCGTGTTCTTTGCCATCACCGTATTTTTGGCCGGTTATTGGGGCAAGAAACGCGCTCGCAGGCAGATGATTAGCTTAAAAAAGTTTTTCGATAATGCCTTACCTGGATCAGTTTTAATGGAGGGAAATTTGAATGTATGATCTTACTTTCAAGGTCTTTTTTATTCATCCTTTAAAAAGAAGCGAATACCCTTATCGGTAGCTTCAAAATCAATAACCTCCCATTTTAGAAAGAGCGCCAGGATTTTCTCGGCCCTGTTTAATGGAATTTTAGCGAGACGTGAAAATTTACTCACGCTAATATCTTCGTTGCTACTTAAGTAATCGAATAAACTTCGTTCGGCAGTGCCATAGGCCACTAAGTTTTTTCGCTCATTACTGGGACTGCGATCGCGTAAAAAGCGCAGCAATACTCGATTTGCGACAAAATTCTCATCGTGCTGACGAATGTAGGCCAGTTGTTTACCAGTGCTTTCCTTAACAAAATGTGGGCGATCTTCTGAGGTTTTGATGTAAACGACCAAAACGTATTTCTCTTCCACATCGTAAACCTGGTAGTCGAATTGAACCTTAGGCTGGCAGTATAATTCTGCCGCGCCTTCAATCATAAAATACTCTTCTTCTGGGTTTATACCGGTAATTTTACCATTATCCTTTACGCCTATTAACAGGCGGCCGCCTTCACAATTGGCAAAAGAGGATAGGGTGCGGGCTATTTTTACGCTGCTGTCTATTCTAAATTTAAAATCGAGCTGCTGATGCTCTCCTTCTCGAATAAGGCGGTACAATTCATTATTGTCGCCTCGGGCAATCTCTAAATGTCTATTGTGCTTGTCAATTTCCCAGTCCATAAGGATTAAAGAAAAAAATGCTCTTAAAGTTCATAGTTTTTCATCGCCTCGCCTTGCGCCCAAATTTTCGCATTACCCTTTAGCAATACTTTATTGAGGTGCATTTCGCAAATAAAATAACCACCACGTGGACTTAACTGAAACGCTTTCATTTCACTTTTCATTAGACGTTCGCTCCAAAAAGGAGTGAGAATGGCATGGGAGGAGCCAGTAGCATGATCTTCTAATTGCTTCACCTTTGGAACAAAGGTGCGTGAGACAAAATCAGAGTGATTACCTGGCGCCGAAACCGCGTATCCAAAGGGCTCCAATTGGGCTAGCGCGGGGAAGTCGGGTTTTAAATTCTTTAAAACTTCTTCACTACTTACTAAAACAATATCCTTATTATTCGTTGTAAAATAGTCGACAATACTGGTACCCAAAGCCTCTGCTAGTCCTGCTGGCGGCGCTTTATGTTCAATTATTTCGATGGGTTCTATCCAAATGAAATAGTGCTCACCATTAAAGCCGACCTGAATAATCCCATCCTTAAAGTGCAAGGTCGCCTTATCTTCCCCTTTCACTTCATGTAGATAAGCAGCAATAGCAAGTGAGCCATGGCCGCAAAGACCGATTTCACCATCTGGTGCAAACCAACGAACAGCATAATGCCCTTCCTTTTCTTTTCTAATAAAGCTAGTGGCTGGCTGATTAAACTCTTCCGCTAAGGCTGCGCAGTTCTCGGTTTCAAGATTACTAGTTAGTTCAATTACAGCAGCGGTATTACCCTTTATTTTTTGATCGATATCATGGAAAACCGTTACAATACAGAAGTTATGCATAGCATTTAATTTGTTTGAATTTCTACCTTACTAAATCTTAGTATAAAGAAAAACCCTAAACCGGAAATCCCCATTAGCATACCCATAGGAAGAGCCGTGTCGTTGTGCAAAAGTGAAATTAATAAAGAGGTTAAGGCTCCGCTTAACATTCTTAAACTGCCCACCAAAGCAGAAGCCACCCCCGCATTTTTAGAAAATGGGCTAAGCGCTAAAGCTTGCATGTTAGGATTGATAAAACCAAGGCAGGAAAGAAATAAGAAAAGATTTAAGAGGAATAAATACATATTCGGCAAATTTAAAACCACCTGCAGAATTAGCATTAAAGAAAGAACACCAAATATCAGCGATACTCTTTGCGAAATATGCTGAGTAGAATAGCTTTTTAAAAGACGCCTGTTTATTTGACTGGCACTGATATAACCAATAGCATTAGCTCCGAAGATCCAGCCAAAGTATATTTCATCAAAAGCTAGTACTTCACGCACCACAAAAGGGGAGCCCGAAATATAGGTAAACATTGCTGCCATGGCCACACTTCCCGCCAAACCATACACAAAGAAATTTCGGTTTTTTAACACTTTTCCATACTGAATAAAAACCTGTTTGGGCCAAAGCGACACGGTTCTATCACCGCTATGACTTTCCTTTAAAAATAGTGCAGAAAAGGTCAGAATTAAAAGTGCATAAGCTGCTAAAAAGAAAAATATATGGGGCCAGCCGAAGTTTTGCAAAATCACACCACCTAAAAGAGGTGCCAGTATAGGAGCAACCCCCATCACTAAAATTAGAGCGGAAAAGGCCCGAGCCACTTCATTTGCTTGAAAACTATCTCTAATAATGGCGCGAGTGGCCACCATTCCTGCGCATCCGCCTAGAGCGAGAAGAAAACGCATGGAAATAAAAGTGATAATATTGGGTGAAAAGGCACAACCTAAAGCGGCCAAAACGTAAATACTAAAGCCAATTAACAAGGGTCGTTTTCTGCCAAAGCGATCGAGTAGTGGTCCGTAGATAATCTGCCCCAAAGAAATACCGATAAAATAAGCAGTAAGACTCAGGCTTAGCAATTCTATTTCCGTTTCCAAGTCTTTAGCCATCTCGGGGAAACCCGGCAAGTACATATCAATACTTAAGGGCCCAAGTGCTGCAATAGCACCAAGAATTAAGATTAAGCGGGTCGCTTTTGTCACGGAAGCTTTTATTAAGTTTTAGGGCCTGTGCTATTATCCTTATTGGCACCTTGGTTCTTTCCTTTTGGCCTAAATGGTCGTTTACCGCCATTGTTTGCCTGGCCGGCAGATGAGTTCTTAGGACGAGGTTTGCGTTTAAAACCACCGCGACGTTCTTTGCTTTGTGGCTCATCCCAGCGAGGTGCTTCGCCTAAGCTTTCGGGTGGATTTAACTTCTCGTATTCACGCTCTACAAATTGCTCAATACGTCGGAATTTATAAATCTCTTCACCGCTAATTAGCGTAATTGCCAAACCTTTGGTTGCCGCTCTGGCCGTACGTCCCACGCGGTGAACATAGTCTTCCGCATCATTGGGAACATCGTAGTTTATAACCAGGTCAATATCCTTGATATCAATGCCACGACTTAATACATCGGTAGCCACAACGATGCGTGTTTGGCGCGATTTAAACTGCTGCAAGATGCGTTGACGTTCACTTTGCTCATAGTCACTACTCATGCCCGCAACATTCATATTCTTGCGTTGCAAAGAACCCACTAGTTTTTCTACTTTCTTTTTAGTAGAACAGAAAATAATGATGCTTTTAAAATCGGGATATTGAGCAATAAGGTGGCGTGCTAAGCTTTGTTTTTGCTCTTCGTGCGCCATGTAAACCATTTGCGTTACTCCTTCTGCTGGCTTGGAAACAGCAAGGTTTATTTCAAAGGGATCATTGAGAATTTCTTTGGCTAGCTTACGTATTTTAGGCGCCATGGTAGCGCTAAACATCAGGCTCTGACGTTCTTTTGGCGCTTCTTGAATGATTTTCATGATGTCATCGTAAAAACCGATATCCAACATGCGATCCGCTTCATCTAAAATAAGATATTGAAGCGCTCCTAATTGTACATACTCGTTACGAATATGCGCTATTAAGCGGCCTGGAGTGGCTATAATAATATCCGTGCCCTGACTTAAGGCGCGACGCTCAGCTTCCCATTCGGGGCCTGTTCCGCCTCCAAAAACGGCATAAGTAGTAATATCACTAAAATAGGCTAGTCCCTGAATTTGCTGTTCAATTTGAATTGCTAATTCTCTTGTGGGACAAAGGATTAAGGTGTTAATACCTTTGTTTCTTTGCGATTGTAATTTATGTAAGATGGGCAATACAAAAGCAGCCGTTTTTCCTGTACCAGTTTGGGCACAGCCGATAATATCTTTTCCTTGTAAAATTACGGGTATTGCTTGCTCTTGGATTGGGGTAGCCTCCGAAAAATTCATATAGCCTAAGGCTTCGAGGAGGTCTTCATTTAATTCTAATTCCGAAAATGTCATTTATAAATTGGTATCAATAACTCTTATTCATTAAGAGCCTTTTGCTTTCGCAAGAAGGGTTTTAACCCTTTCGCGGTAAAGTTCTAAAATACTAGGCTAACAATCTTATTTCTGGCCACTTTTCTTTGGATCAAAGTCAATTTAGTGTAGAAGGCTGCTAAGTCTAGGGTCCACCTCTGTTTGAGACCTGAAAATTTATTTTAAATTGTCGCTTCTGGCTTATATCTTAGCCAAAAATCAAAATATGCGGAAAATTATATTCTTTCTCGGCTTTATCGCTCTCGCTGCTTGCTCGGCGGATTTGGCCCAATTAGAAGTAGAGAAAAACTTAATGTTACAGGGAGAAATGCTATTTGAAGGCGCAAATACCCTTACCATGGAAAATGATCAAGACCTGATTACACTAATAGAAGAAGCAGGTTTAACCACAGATCAAGTAGAAACGGTAGGGATTTTAGAAGCTAAAATAACACTAAGTTCATCTGAGAAAAGTATCGCAGAAAGTCTTCTATTACAAATTGTTAGCGATAATAATGAACTCATTACTTTAGGTACTTTAAACCCTCTTCCGGAAGGAGCGATTGTTGATTTAAAACTTGCAGAGGAAATCGACCTAAAACCTTATTTAGAAGATAGTGGTTGTACCTGGGTTCTCGACCTAAACCTATCGGGTGACGCCGATGAAATGGCGATAAAATCTAAAATTAAGTTAGTGGTTAATTATAAAGAAAATTAAGACATGATTAGATTATTAGCAGTTCTATTAGTAGCGCTTTTCAGCAGCCCGGCCTTAATGTCGCAGTCAAAAGATGCCGACAAATTAGCAGGCGTATGGCAACCTAGCGACGGCCGTTCTTATGTGAAGATTGATAAAATCGGTAATAAATTTTACGGCCGCGTTGTTTGGTTAAAGGAACCCAACGAAGAAGATGGCTCCCCAAGATTGGATAAAAACAACCCCGATGAGTCATTGCGCTCGACCCCATTAAAAGGTTACCGAGTTATGAAAGATCTAGTGTATAATGAGGAAGAAAAATTGTGGTTAGACGGAACCATTTACGATCCAAAAAATGGCACTACTTATAATTGTAAGATCGAACTAATGGATGATAATAAAATAGAGGTTCGAGGCTTTGTGGGAACAGCAGTTTTTGGTCGAACAGATGTCTGGACTAGATTACAGAAAAAGAAGTAAATTTAAAGCTGCCTTTGGGCAGCTTTTTTTTTAATCACGTGGCTTAGGCGCAATATTAGGTTTGATCCCATTTGTAAATTGTTAGATCCAAATATTCTTGCTAATCCTTCGCCTAAAGATTAAATTTATCAGCTGAAGCAAAAATGATCCAAACACCACTATTTTAAGGATTATTTGATATTGGAATTAATAATCTAACTCATTTTAAATCAATCTAGCATGAAAACAATTGTTCTTGCCATCGACTTTGAATGGCAAAGCACGAAAATACTCGCGGTGGCCAAAAAGTATGCTTTGGCCTTTAAAGCACATTTACATCTTGTTCATGTTAGTACGCTAGTTACTAAGCCAATTAATTACGATCCGATCGAAGAGTCAGAGCATATTTCTCAGCAGCCTGAATTAGCAGCAGAAAGACGTCTTTTAAAACAGCTTTGTATAAACCTAAAAGAAGAAGGGGTGCAAAGCGATTTTAGTATTTTAGAAGGTGATGTTAGCGAAAATCTACTGAGGCAATCAGAGAAATTGGAGGCCGAGTTAATTATAGTAGGTCATCACCAGCATGGCTTTATCATGCGGGCATTACTAAAAAGCACCTCCGAAGAGGCGCTTCAAAAAACTAAGATTCCATTATTATTAATTCCGCTCGATGCCTAAGGGCTAACGTAGCTTAAGCCAATGGTAAAGTAAAGAGGATTGGTAAACTCATTCTCCATAAAGAAAGGAGTATCATCACCCAAGAGACGCAAAAAGTCACCGCCTTCATCTACATTATAGCTATAGTTAATGCGATAACCTGCTTCAACGCTCAGCCAAATAAAGCCACTTAATGCTTGTTGATAATTAAAGCCCGCTCTAATACCAGAACGTCTTAATTGCACATCCTGAGCTTCTACTAAGCTATTGTAGTTTGGTGCAACTTCTTGACTGATAGATCCGAAATTGGTTAAGGCGTAACTAGCCCCCATAAAGTTGTAACCAAAAGAAAGTAATTTTTCAGAATTAAATCGATAACGAATCATCGCTCTAGCTGGTAATAAGGCTTCTACACCCCATTTCTCATTGGAAAATGTGTGGTAATAATAAACTACCGGTAAGTAGTTTAAGGCTCCCCCTAAATAAGTTCTAGATACACCAAAACCATACATTAAGCGATCGCTTGGTTTCCAACCGTATATTAAGGCGGCCGGAATAAATGGAGATGCAAATTCGGAATTATCAGCACTGTAATTGCCGTTTAACTCAGCGCCAATTTGCCCCAGTAAAAATGTGCGATCATTTAAAGGCTTGAAAACGGTAAAAATCAACGCGCTTCTTCTTAAAACCTCATTTTCAATAATTCGATTAAAAGGATTGTCCGCATTTGAGTTATCCACCGAGTAGCGTTGCTCTTGGTAAACTGCGTTCAAATTAATCAATATGTTGTTGCGCGAGAGTAGGGGAAAATTACCTATTAATGAAACTTCATGCGCCGATCTAATATCACTAGTGCTGTTGAGTTTATTACCATTTCCATCATCAAAAACCTGAGAATTGAGTTGATGCCCACCTTGTAGATTATAAAATAGACCAATAAGCGAGGTTGGGCTTTGACCTAATACCTTATTATTGCAAAAGGCCTTTTCTGCAGGTGCCGCTAATTCAAAATCCGAAAAGTCAAAGTCATTGCTGCTGCTCGTGTCGGTTTGAGCCTGTAAAGAAAGGGAGGCTAATAAAAGGCTGTAAGAGATAATGTATTTTTTTGTCAACTAAACTTTTAATTTGGCTCTAAATTTAATGCAGAAATTGCTATCCATCAATAATTTTTAAGAATGAATACTTACAAATCAGCCTTTATGGCCTTATTCTTAGCCTTTTTCTTCTCCAATGAAGTTTTAGCACAAAGTGAGAAGCTCGCTATGCCTGAAGAACAAATAGTTAGTTTAAATCAATTTATGGATTCTTGGCATCTTGCTGCTGCAGAAGCGAATGCTGAAGATTTTTTTGGTAGTATGCGTGAGGATGCTATTTATATTGGAACCGATAAAACAGAGCGTTGGCTGCGCGACGATTTACGAAAATGGTCGGCCAAAGCTTTTGAAAGGGAATCGGCCTGGACATTTGTGGCAAGCGAAAGGAACTGGCAAGTTCATCTGGATCAACAATTCGCAATTTGTGATGAACTACTAAATACCTGGATGGGACCTTGTCGCGCTACCGCGGTTTTGACTTGGGGAAAAGAGGGATGGAAAATCATTCATTACCAACTATCAGTTACAATTGACAATGAAAAAATAGAGAGTTTTAAAGCGCTACAGGAGCTACCCTGATTTCACAATCTGTCTATTTTTAATGCAGAAAGTACATTTTCTGACATGTTTTGGAAATGCTTTATAAATACTTTTAACACCTTAACTAAAATTAATCTGTTATGAATACATGTATAGAGTGTGGATCCCGCATTGTTGGAAGAACTGATAAAAAGTTTTGTAATGGCTCTTGTCGTAATGCTTATCACAATGAAAGGAATCGTGAAGAATTGAATTCTGTTCGCAAAACCAATCGGATTTTAGGACGTAACCGTAAAATTCTTGCCGAGTTAAAAAGTGAGGGTATTCAAAGAGTACATCGCAAAGTATTGCAAGCCTTAGGTTTCAGTTTTAAGCATTTCACCGCTTATGAAGAATTTGCTAATTATGGGCTGTGTCCAGTCATTTACGATGAAGTTTACCACGTGCAAGAGGGAGGAATGGTACTATTCTTCAGTGCGGCAGAAAGCTTTAAGCAATCTGCCTAATAATCAATCCGCTTCGAACCTTTTAAAGTGCCCAGGTCTTTTTGATCTGGGTATTTTTTTGTCGCAAATTTGCGGATAGGGTAATCCCAAAATTCCAAATTCATTGATGGGATACATTATTTAAGCATTTCAGCTAGAGTGGAACAAAGCCAAGCCTTAGCGGTTAATTTGAAAAGAAGACTTTGGAGATTACTAGTATAAGCTTTTACAAATATTCTAAAAGGAGTGAACAGTGGTGGGCTTTTAAGCAAATGCGTTTAGCTTATGCAGCGCTGTCAAACACCCCAGGCCTAAAGTATCACAAACAGTTAGGAAGTGGCGCTGCAGAGGGTTTTAGTATTTGGCCCGATTGGCAAGTTTATGCACAGTTAATGGTTTGGGAGAGTAGAGAGGCTTTTAATCGTTTCCGCCAAACCAACAGTTATCATCAAGAAAATCTTTCGAAAAGTGAGCATCAATTGCACATTCTGCTGCAAGCAATCCAGTATAAAGGATCATGGAATGGTTTACAGCCCTTTGAAGTCAATAAAAACGCATCTAGCGAAAGCGATTTAATGGCGGTAATTACTCGGGCCTCAATTAGACCTAAAAAATTACTCTCCTTTTGGTTTAATGTTCCTGCAGTATCAAGGCATATTAGTCAACAAAAATCACTGCTTTTTGCTAAAGGGATAGGTGAGTGGCCCTTAATTGAACAAGCTACCTTTAGCATTTGGAATAAAAAGGAGGCTATGCAAGATTTTGCTTATCAGCAAAAGGAACACCGCGAAGTAGTTAAGAAAACTCGCGAAAAAGATTGGTACAAAGAGGAAATGTTCGTTCGTTTTAAAGTCTTAGAGTTCTTTGGTGACTGGCAGTCAAAGCCATTCACAAAACTTTTTGCTAAAAAAGCGGAGGCTATCAATAAGGATTAGGTCAGTATTGATTTTTCTTTCCCTGCACAAGGAATGCATTCGTAGTAAATCGCAGTCGGAAATTGAAATTATTAGTATTTATGTGCGAATGCTGCCCATTATCTATTATTTTCGCGCTGTTAATTAATTGCCAAAATAATTCGCAGTAATGAGCGTACTAGTAAATAAAGATTCAAAGGTTATAGTTCAGGGTTTTACAGGAAGTGAAGGCACTTTCCATGCCGGACAAATGATTGAAGCCGGAACCAATGTTGTTGGTGGTGTAACTCCCGGAAAAGGTGGCCAAAAGCACTTAGATCGTCCGGTTTTTAATACCGTAGCCGACGCTGTAAAAGAAACTGGAGCAGACGTTTCCATTATTTTTGTACCGCCCGCTTTTGCTGCTGATGCAATAATGGAAGCTGGAGAAGCCGGTATCAAGGTTATCGTTGCTATTACAGAAGGAATTCCCGTAAATGATATGATTAAAGTGAAGGAATATTTAAGCGATAAAGATTCTCGTTTAATTGGACCTAACTGCCCTGGAGTTATGACTCCTGGTGGTGCAAAGGTTGGTATCATGCCAGCATTTATCTTTACTCCCGGTCGTATTGGTATCGTTTCTAAATCAGGTACCCTTACTTACGAAGCCGTTGATCAAATTACCAAAGCAGGTATGGGTCAAAGCACCGCAATTGGTATTGGTGGAGATCCTATTATTGGCACTTCTATGAAAGAAGCTGTTGAGCTATTAATGAACGATCCTGAAACAGATGGTATCGTTATGATTGGTGAAATTGGTGGACAAATGGAGGCTAATGCGGCTAAATGGATTAAAGAATTCGGAACTAAGCCAGTAGTTGGTTTTATTGCAGGTGAAACGGCTCCTGTAGGACGCACAATGGGTCATGCTGGTGCTATTGTTGGTGGTAGCGAAGATACTGCTCAAGCTAAGAAAGCTATCATGCGTGAATGTGGAATCCACGTAGTTGATTCTCCTGCAGACTTAGGTTCTAAAATGAAAGAAGTTTTAGCTTAATCGCTACTTATAAATACATTAATTAGCCCTGCATTAGCGGGGCTTTTTTTATATGAAAATATCTGATTTTAAGAAAATTGCGCATCAAAAGCTAAAGTTGCAATTTAGCTCAAACGAGGTAAATCAACTCTTAACTATATTAATAGAAGAGAGGCTTTCACTGAGCCGTTTAGATCTTATTAAGCAGGGAGATATTACAATAAACCCCGATTGTGAACTAAGACTTAAAACGGATCTTATTCTTTTGGTGCAAAACAAACCTCTACAATACATCCTAGGGAAGGTTAACTTTTTTGGCCTTAAGCTTTTGGTTAACGAAAATGTATTGATACCACGTGACGAAACCGAAGAGTTAGTAGCCTTGGTTTCTGAAGACTATCGCTTAAATAAAGAAAAAACCGCTCGAATTATTGATTTTGGAACGGGGAGCGGCTGTATCGCATTATCAATGGCGAAAATTTTCCCCACTGCGACGGTAGAAGCTTGGGATATTTCGGAAGGTGCTTTGAGATTAGCCCAAGAAAATGCTATGCTGAATCAAATAGAAATAAACTTTCATAAGAAAAGTATTTTAGAAGAACCACTTGCAGAAAGTCAACGGTATGATTTAATGATTAGCAATCCACCTTATATACCACCTTCTCAAAAAATGGAAATGGAGGAGAGGGTATTACAATATGAGCCAGATTTAGCGCTATTTGTGGAGGAGGAAGATCCACTTGTGTTTTACAAAGCCATTGTTAAAATGGCACAAACCAACCTTAAGCAAGGAGGAAGCTTGTATTTTGAAATCAATCAATATTTAGCCGATCAAACCCTATCTTTAGTATCCGAAGGATTTGAAAGTGAATTATTGAAAGACTTAAACCAGAATTACCGCTTTATACGGGCCATTAAGACATAAAAAAAGACCTCTAAAAGAGGCCTTTTCTTATTTTCTTCAGGGCTTAGAGCTTTGCGTTTAGCTCTGAACCAGCCTTAAATTTAGCTACAGTTTTTGCTGGAATCTGTATTGTAGCACCAGTTTGTGGGTTACGACCTTCACGTGCTGAACGCTCAGAAGTAGAGAATGTACCAAATCCTACTAATGAAACTCTACCACCACTCGCTAAAGTAGCAGATACACGATCAGTAAAAGAATCTAAGGCTTTTTTTGCGGCTGCTTTTGAGATGCCTGCATCTTCTGCCATTGCATCAATTAGATCAGCTTTGTTCATTTCTTAATTTTTTTTGGTTAGACAAATATCTCGAACACCAACAAATTTAACCGAAAGCCGCTATCTACCAACATTTCAGACGAAAAAAGCATGTAATTGTTGAAAATTATAAACTTCTGTTAATAACCTGAAGTATTAAAACCCTTATAATCAAGTGTTTAAATGATTTTCGCGCCTTCTTCCAAGATGCGTCCATTCACGAAATCTTGTGCATTCATGCGTCTCTTTCCCTCTATTTGCAAGGCTTTGAGGCTTAATACGCCATCTTTGAGGTGTAAAATGATTTGATTTTTATTCCAAATTTCAATTTTACCCGTATTGGATAAGGGTATATCTTCTAAAATTTCACTGGCAAAAATCTTTAAACTTTTCTCTTCGCCTTTCGTCTGAAGGATAGTCCATGCTCCAGGAAATGGAGACATTCCTCTTATGAGATTATAAATATGTGCCGCGCTATCCTTTAAATTAATCCTTAAATCATCTTTAAAGATTTTCGGAGCTTCTCTGCGATTGGGGACTTCAGTTTGGGCTTTTGGCTTGAGTTCACCTTTTTCAAGAGCGTTCGCGGTTTTTAAAACGAGCTCTGCTCCAATTATCATTAAGCGGTCGTGTAAAGATCCTGCATCTTCATCAGCTGCAATGTCGGTTTCCGCTTGCATTAGAATTTCACCGGTATCAATGTTCTCATTTATAAAGAAAGTAGTTACACCCGTTTTCTTCTCTCCGTTTACAATAGCCCAATTTATAGGAGCGGCACCGCGATAATTAGGTAAAAGCGAAGAATGCAAGTTGAAAGTGCCTAATTTGGGCAAAGACCATAAAACTTCGGGTAACATTCGAAAAGCAACCACTATAAATAGATCGGCATTTAAAGATTTAATTTCCTTTAGAAAGTCTTCATCTTTCAGCTTTACGGGTTGTAAAATCGGGAGTCCGGCTTCTAAAGCAAATTGCTTCACCTCAGATTGATTTAATTTCCGTCCTCTGCCAGCGGGCTTATCTACGGAAGTAATAACCGCAACCACTTCATGTTTACTAGCATGTAAAACTTTGAGGCTCTCCACAGCAAAGGCGGGAGTGCCCATAAATATAATTCGCATAAAAGTCTTTATGTTTATAAATCCCAGCTTAAGCCTAGGTTTAAGGTAAGGGCATTAAAGGCTCCAAAGGTGTAATCTGCGCTAACCAAGCCAACCACTAAAAACTTCGCTCTAATACCAACATTTCCCGCAAACCCAGAACTTTCACTACTACTAAAAGACAGTGGATCTTTTATCTGCTGCTCGGGATTTAGAATATTAGTGGGGTCGATATATTCAAATGTGCCGAGTAAATTGACGTCAGCATTATTAATATTATAACCAGCTCCTGCATAAAAAGTAAGAAAAAGTAATTTCTTAGAAACCAATAATCGGGTAATAAGGGAATTTACATCCAGAGTAACTTCTTTATCATTTCCACTTCCAGGCTCTAATTCTTGGCTATAACTTAAGCTAGAATAGGCTACGAAAGCAGAAAGACTAAAGGGCAGTAATTTCCCTTTCGGTAGATAGCGTAATAAATCATGTTTTAGGGCTAGCCCCCACTGGCTTACATTCGACCCATCTATGAAAGTGGCACCACTTGAGGGTAAGAAACGTCCTTTTAACTCAAAATCGAAGGGAAGACCGATGCCTGCTTGAATTCCAGCCATAGGCATTACTCCAATACCAATTCCTCTGGGCATATTGAATTGAGAACTAACTAATCCACCGAAAGCGGGGTTTGAATAGCGCAAAGCCACACCAGGGTTTTCGGATCCAAATACAGTAGGTGTTATATTATCATTAGGGTTCACCAATTCCAACTGCTGCAAACGATTCGCGTCAATTGTAAAGGTCTTCATTTCATTGGGTACCATGCTAATGGAAGGAATAATCGATATTTCAAAACGCAATGTTTTGCGGACCTTTGCGGTATTATACCAACCATTGGTAGTAGAATAGGAGAGAGCGTCTGCGAAAGGGCTTAAATAACCTTCGCCTAAATATTGAATATCTGCAGCGGTACCAGCAATAGCATTACTGGGATTTATTTGAGCTTGAATGTCGCTGCCAAAAATGAAAACTGCTAGAAGGAGGCTAAGTTTTTTCATGAGGATTTAATTGATTGGGCCTCAAAGATAGTAAAAGCTCTAGGGCTATAGCTTTACGAGTTTATCATTTTTAAGACCAACTATTTCTTCCTTTAAAAGAAGCCGCAGGACTTTTAGATAGTGACTTTCCTTGTTTACAGCTGTTTCAAATTCGTGCAAGCTCATCTCATGACTGGTAATTAAATTTAAAATTTGTGTTTTAATATACTCCTCACTACCAGATTTTTGCAAGCGTTTTTTAGCACGGCAAACATCGCAAGTACCACAATCTTCCCTAAGGTGTTCGCCAAAATAGGCCAGTATAGTTTTGCTCCGGCAAAAGTCATCGCTATTAATAAACTCTTCCACCGCTGCCAGTCTCTTGGCCAATTCTGCTTTACGGAATTCAATATTCTCTTCGCTTAATAGAAGATCTTTGCTATTGGCTCTTTCGCGTAATAAACTTAATCCCGCTTCACCCGATTCTTCTTGGTAACTAATCATTCCGTGATTATTTAATTCACGCAAATAGCTTTTAAGTTTATAAACGCTGGTATTGAGCCGCCGTGCGATAAGGTTTTCATCAATTCGCAAGTATTCCACATCTAAGCCACCATAAGAACGAGTTAGTAGTTTAATAACGTCATCCATTTTAGGATTGCGCAGTTGATAGTCGTATAGTGTCCTGCGATCGGCTCTAATCATCATGCGCGATTGACTAAAGGCACGTTCGTTAAATTCCAATACACCTTCTTTGTTTAGGATTCGTAGGGCGTGGTAAAGCTTAAAAGGACTTAAACGGTATTGATTGGAAAAATCATTTAAATCTATTCCAAAAGTGCTTCCTTCTTCCGATCCTGCGGCGATTTGTAAGTAATTGACAAGGGCTTTATAAACTCGCAGTAAATACACCCGATCGGGAAAGGAGTCGAGGTAACGTGCCTTTAAACTTTTAATGTCATTGGGGCCCACCAAAACAATAGAGTAGGCCTTTTGTCCATCGCGAGCCGCTCGGCCAGCTTCTTGAAAATAGGCTTCTAATGAATCGGGTAAGTCTAAGTGCAATACTAATCTAACATCGGGCTTATCGATCCCCATTCCAAAAGCATTGGTGCAAACCATAATGCGTAATTCATTCTTTACCCAAGCATTTTGACGATTTTGCCGTTCATCTACCTTTAGTCCTGCGTGGTAATAATCGGCCGAATAGCCCATGCTGCCGAGCCATTTACTAACTTCAACTACGCCCTTGCGATTACGAAGATAAATGATGGCACTGCCTTGAATTCGATTGAGTATTTCGAGACAAGCCTCCATTTTATTCTCTGTTTTCCGCACATTATAGCTTAACTCAGGGCGCAGAAAGCTTTTTTGAAAAACAGCCCCATTATTAAAGGCTAGTTTAGCCTGAATATCTTCTACTACTTCGGGGGTAGCAGTAGCCGTAAGTGCTATTACCGGTAAATTGGGCTTCAATTCCCTTAGTTTGGCAATATTTAAGTAGGCTGGTCTAAAATCGTAGCCCCACTGACTAATGCAATGCGCTTCATCAACCACAATAAGGTTTACATTAATATATTGCAGTCTATTGAGTAGCTTCTCATTATCAATGCTTTCGGGCGATATATAAATGAATTTATAATAGCCATTGGCCGCATTTTGCAAAGCCAATTCGCGTTCACTGGCGCTAATGCTAGAGTTTAAGGCTATGGCATTAATGCCTCTTTCTTTTAGGTTTTGTACTTGGTCGGCCATTAACGCAATAAGCGGCGAAATAACCAAGGCCGTTCCTTCCATGGCAATTGCAGGCACTTGAAAGCAGATGGATTTTCCACCGCCCGTAGGCAGAAGTGCCAGGGTATCTTTCCCTTGCAAGGCAGAGTTTATGATGTCTTCTTGTAATGGCCTAAACTGATCGTAGTGCCAAAAGTCTTTGAGGATTTTGTGAATACCTGTCACTTAAGGCCTAGTCTTTTTAAAATAAAGACAACCCGTTCTTCGGGCCCAAACTTAGGCACTTCGGTTATTTGATAGCCGAAAAATTCATAAATATCTTTTAATGCCGCGTGAATCTCCAACATTAATTGTGTGTCTTCCCAACGCACTTCGTCGTTGCCGTAAATTTCTTCCCAAGGTGGCGTTAAAAATACTTCCTTATGGTAAACTAAGCCCGCTGCTTCCTCTTCCAGTGCATGGTTTTGAAGCCCATCTCTACGCAAGTAGCCCAAATTATCGGGCACGCCACGATCGTAAAAATTATAGGCATCTGCCTGAGCGTTAAAATACTGTTCTTTCTGACGTTTAAATAGTTCCAAGCCGAAGTCAGCATGGTTTTTCCAAGGAACTAAATCTGTTCCTAAATCTTGTTGCTCTGCAATTAGGGCTCTTGCCATTTCAAGATGAATGGGATAGCCGCGTTTTTCTAAAAGGTTGAGTATCGTGCTTTTCCCTGTTCCCGGGGCGCCGGTAATAACCACGCGATTTGTCATTAACTAGTATTTTATTCCAATGCTGCGATAAATGAAGCCTAATATCCAAGCTGGCCCAATTAATAAGAATTGTAGATCTTTTAAAAAAGAGGGTTTCTTACCTTCTATATGATGCCCGATGAATTGGCCAATCCAAGCCAGTACAAAAATAATTAAGCTCGATGACCAAAGGGGGATGGGCGCCATTTTTAAATAAACAATTCCTTGTAAACAAAGAAATGAGAATAAGGCAATGCCAATAAAAATGGGGATGGACAGTCTTAAATAGAATATAAGGCCCATTAAAATCAATAAACTACCAAAATGCAGGTAATCTTTTAAGTTCGCTGGCGCAGATGCGAAAAATGAAGCTGTTGGAATGGAAGCCAATAAGGCTACAATGCTAAAGAATATGAGGGGTACACAGATATAGTGAATGGTTTTATTTGTGGCATTTTGATGACTAACAGCGTACTCATCGAACCAATTTTGAATGCTTTTCATAATTCTACTAATTAGACTTGCCTAAATTAAAGAAGTTTTCAAATTTTGAAGCCATGGAAGATAATAAAGCAAAATACGAGAAATTAAAGGAGCAATTAGGGCAAAGTACCACGTGGCCAAGCCTATATATGTTCAAGTTTATCGTACCTGCAGAAAATGAAAAGATAGCACAAGTTGAGGGTCTTTTTAATACCAAGGAATCGCAAATTCAGATACGTGAATCACGCAAAGGCAACTTCGTTAGCATTACCGCTAAGGAGATGATGATGAGTCCTGATAAGGTAATTGAACGCTACTTGGAAGCAGAGGGTATTGAAGGATTAATATCGCTTTAACTTATTGTTCGATAGACTGATAACGAAAGTCAGTTAAAGTAAAATCGTGTGCGATAATAGTAAACTCAATGGGGTTGCAACAACGTTCACAATCTTCAATATATTCTTGTTCGCTTACGCTAAGATCAGCCAAAATTGAAGATTCACTGAAGCAATATGGGCAGGTATAAAATATCTCTTCCACTTATAGTTTTTGTTTTTCGGGAACAATAAAAGTACCTCTACCACCTACTACTAATCGCTCTACTGGGCTATTGGGATGAGATGGGTGCAAGGCGTCGATTTTACGATAATTAACGAAGAAATCGGCTGGGAAATCGCCGTAATGGGTGTCTTCTGCTATGGCAGTCCTTATTATTTCTTGTCCTGCCTTGTATAGTTTAGCTAATTCAGCATCGCTAATATCCTTGCTTATTCTTAAAGGATGAACGCCCGCTTCGAAAAGCATTTCATCAGCAATCCAATTTCCAATGCCGGCAAAAAGTTTCTGATTGAGAAGACTGGTTTTAATGGCGACCGTTGGTTTTTTCAGTTTTTCTTTAAAGTATTCCTAGCTAATGGTAAGGAAGTCATCGCCAATTTTAGCCGCTTTTTGATAAGCCTGGGGGTTATCTACAATTTCGATTACCCCAAATTTACGTAAATCACAAAAGGCAAGCTTTTCGCCGCTTTCAAAATGGAAGACCAAACGGGCGTATTTGGGGAGATTATCAGCCTGAAAGAGTTCCAAATTGCCGGTCATCCCAAAGTGTAAATGCAAGTATTGTCCCGTGGAAATGCGAGCAAAGAGGTATTTCCCAATCCGTTCGGTTTCAGTGAATCGCTGTCCGATTAAGCTTTTCTCTATAACTTCTGGGGAACTTTTATACACTTTTCCTAGTTCGTCGAGGAAGTCAAGTTGGGTAATGGTTTTATCTAGGGCGCATTCGTTAAAGTAACGACGCATTATTTCTACTTCGGGTAGTTCAGGCATGAAAATAATTTGAAAGTAAACAATGCTTAGCCGAGAAGGTTTACATTCTAATCGTTTCATTAAATTAAGGCTCAGGGCCAATTTTTAATGCCTATTAAATGTGCACAAATAAGTCTTTTTGGTTTTCCAAAAATCAATCTTGGCTTAATACCTTTACCCTTTAAAACTCATTCCATTTGTTTGCTATAGTTGATATTGAAACCACAGGAAGTTATGCCAAGGCAAATAATATTACGGAAATTGCCATCTGCATAAGCGATGGACAAAATATAATTGATGAATATTCTAGCCTAGTAAAGCCCGAGCGTAGTATTCCTATGAGTATTACGGCCCTAACTGGTATCGACGATAATATGGTTTCGGATGCGCCCGCTTTTAAAGATATTGCTGCCGATATCTTAGCATTTTTAGGCGACCATACCTTTGTGGCGCATAATGTCAGTTTCGACTTAAGTTTTATCCAAGCCGCATTTAAAGAGCTTGATATAAATTACAATCCCAAACGTTTGTGCACTGTGCGCTACGGCAGAAGGGTAGAGCCAGGCTTGCGATCTTACAGTTTAAAAAATATTAGCAGTCATTTTGGTCTTTTTAACCAGTCTGCACACCGAGCTTGGGGCGATGCCCGCGTAACCGCCGAGTTATTGCATAAATTATTGGCTAAAGATAAGTCGGGAGAATGGCAAATGATGATTCGCAAGAATAGCGGTGAAATAAACTTACCTTCTAATCTTAAAGCCGACGACTATCATAACTTACCCGATGCTCCAGGGGTCTATTATTTTCACAATAAATCTGGAAAGCCTATTTACATTGGCAAAGCGACGCGACTAAAACAAAGAGTCAGCACCCATTTTACGGCAGAAAAAAGCTCTGCAAAGAGTGCAGGATTTAAACGGGAAATTCACTCTATCAGCTATCAGCTTAGCGGAAGTACATTAATGGCGGGTCTTTTAGAAGATGAGGAGATTCGCAAATATTGGCCCGAGTACAATCAGGCTCAAAAGAAGCCGAAAATCCGCTTTGGGATTTTTCCTTACAAAGATCAAAAGGGAAATAACTGTCTGGTCGTTAATAGGATAGGGGTTCAGCAAAACTATTGGTTAGATTTTTACTCTTTAGATAAGGCACGTACTTGGCTAGCAGCTAAAGCAGAGGAGTATCAATTGGCGGACAGCCTCTGTGGTTTTCCCAATAGCAGTATTAGCATTGATGAGGAAAAGCATAACAACAATTTTGCTCGCTTAGAGGCAGATCTGAATAAGCTAAAAGAACAACAAATTATTCTTTCTCGTGGTCGCACGGAAGAGGAGCAGGGCTTTATTTGTATAGAAAATGGTCAACTAGTGGCCACAGGCTTTGTGCCCAATTCCGAGTCCATAAGCAGTATGGAAGACTTAGAGCACTTTTTAGAGTTGCGCTCCAGTTCTTCTACTACAGGAGGGTTGATTCGTCAGGCCTTAGAATCGCGGAAATACCAGATAATTAAAGTGCCGCCAAAAATTTAAAGCAGGCATCTAATAATTGTTGACTATGTTCTGGTAAAGCATCTCCCTTAAGGGGATGAACACGCCCAAAAGTGTGATTAGCCCCTTCAATGATTGCAACTTTAGCTTCTGGATTACATTCTTTTAAGGTGTAAGCATCTTTTACAAAAACCGCTTCATCCTCATCACCATGGGCGATGAGCCAAGGGATTTCAATCTTACGAGCGCTTGTCTCTACATCAAGAGTAGCTTTATTATTTTGCCATTCTTCAAAAAGCTCAAAACCAATAGGCATTTCTTGCTTGGTGCGGCTATTCGGACGATAGAATACACCTTTTTCGCGCCATTGGTCAATTTCATCGGGATCTAAATTAGACCAAGGAGTTTTTGCATGAGCAACTGAAGCCCAGGTTATTAATCCGTTTAAACGTGTATTTTGAGGAGCGTTTAGAATTACATCGGCGCCACCGCGGCTGTGACCAATTAAAACGACTTTTTTAAATCCTGTACCTAAGTCTGGTTCTAAAATCTCATCTACGAAAGTGAAGATTTGTGCTAAGTCAAACTGCCTTTTTAAATAGGTATCTTGAGCATAAACATCAAGATCATGAAACTCTTCTAAATGCGCCGGAGTTGTGCCATTGTGCGAAAAGTTAAACTTTAAGAAAGCCCAATCCCGCTGGCTAAATTCTAAGGCAATTTTATTCATTCCGCCCCAATCTTTAAAACCATTAATGCCATGGGCATAAATTACCAAGCCCTTCATCTTGCTAAGGTCTGCAGGTAAAGATAAATTAGCCGCCATGGGCAGAGCGTTGAAACCGGAGATAGTGTAGTTTACTTTTTTCAATTGGGTAAAAGGGATGTATTAGATAAAAAAAACTAAAGTGGTAATTGGCTAAATTAAGGTCTGACTTAGCTTAATTTACAGTAATTACCTCGATTTAAACAAAAAAGCCCCGACGATAATCGTCGGGGCCCATCGTTCAACGATTTGCAAGCGGTGAACTTAAATTAAGACTTTGTCCATTTGTTTATTGCCTCTTCGAGCATAGCATTATAGCCAAATTCTTTGTCGGCCTTATCAGCTTCATTTTGACCAATTTCCATGGCTTTCTTTGCTGCCTGAACTGCTTCTTTATTGCGACCCAAAGAACTTAGTATTTCACCATGAACATAATGACTGTACCAGTTATCTTCTTTTAATTTCACAGATGTTTCAATAAACTTAAGTGCTTCTTCTTTATCCAAACCATTGTTTAGATAATAATTAGCAGCATTGCGATTTACCGCCCATAATTTGTCTTTCGGACTACTAGAAAGAGCCTCCTTAATGTTGCTCATAGCCTTTTCGCTTGTTTCAACTTCAAAAGGAACGGAAACCACTGTATTTGCAAAACTTATTTGCAAAGAAGCGCCATTGGTGCTAATGTTAGTGAAATCAATAGTAAATGTTTCTGTCATTTCTCCTTCGGTAGGAATCGCTGCGATTCTAAGAACGTCTTGTTCTTCATTGTAGTCGTTGGCTCCCCAAAGTTCAGTTTCTTTGTTTAGCATAAAGCTCCACTTGCCTTCAGCGGGTATCGTGAAGATGCTATACTTTCCTGCTGGAACGGTCTTTCCTGAAAAAGTAACATCAGTATTGAATTCAATGCTTGTAGCCTTGTTAGCGCCTGTTCTCCAAACTTCGTTGTAAGGAACTAATTCGCCGAAAATTTCGCGATCCTTTACACCGGGACGGCTGTATTCAACGGTAAAGTCAGTTAAACCCACTCTTTGTGTTAAGCTAGCACTTGGGCTAGGGGCAGGTAATTCTTGCGCATTCGCAAAGCCGAAGCTAAGAGCTAAAATGAATAGACTAATTTTTCTCATAATTTTTCGATTGTTTCTGTTCCGCAAACCAAATAAAAAAGATTGACAATTAAACTATAATAACATCTGTTCCGTCTATTTCGAAGATTTCAGTCTTAAAGGATAGTAAATCTTCTTTATGCTGACGGTAAGAATCACTACGTTCTAGCAGTCCTTCTAGGCAAGCATCATAATTACCATAAAGGCCTACTA
The DNA here is from genome assembly GCA_963977415.1 of uncultured Schleiferiaceae bacterium. GTDB lineage: Bacteria > Bacteroidota > Bacteroidia > Flavobacteriales > Schleiferiaceae > Croceimicrobium. The sequence goes on from CAXBOS010000002.1 coordinate 245,005, forward strand.
AAAGTTCACAGACTTCGCGCACGCCATGCTCATTACCCTGACTCGCAGTAATATAATCTGCCAATTCGTGTTCCTCTACATAACGCAGAAATAATGGATTGGCCAAACGGCCCATGCAAAAGCTTAATCCGCATTGCTTGGCAATAGGCAGATCAATTACATCGTCGTAAACAAAGGCTATTTCCTTGGCTTTTAAGCCATGCTTGTTGCAAAAATGCTCAAGGGCTACATTTTTATTGAGGGCTTTCTGGTAGAGAGCGTTGCCATTTTGTTTTTCTAATAACCATTTGGCAGTAGGATTTTCTGCACCTGTGATAATTGCCAATGGGGCATTAATTTGTTTAGCCTGATAAAAAGCGAATCTAAGAAGGCGCAAACCAGCGCTATCTACCTCCGAGAATCCACTGCCGGCAGTAGAATGTTTAAATCCATCGTTAAAAACGCCATCCCAATCAAAGATAAAGGCTTTGATATTTTGAAGCTTTTGCTGCATCGTATAAGCACTACTAATAAATTGACCACCAGCAGTATTAAAATGATCTTCCAGTTCTATAAGTTCCATAGGGTAAATTTTGTCCTAAAATTACGATTTTACACGCGGTTCAAATTTCAATACGATTATTAAATTTCACACTAGAGCTTAACCTCTCATTAATACAGACTTAAACTTAGATCTGCAATTTTACCACAAAATTAATATGGAAAAGCGTGAAATTCCCATTGTTGTTCTTTCCGACTTACATCTGGGTACCTATGGCTGTCGGGCCAAGGAACTTAGTGACTATTTAAAAAGTATTCGTCCAGAAAGATTGATTCTTAATGGTGATATTATTGACATTTGGCAGTTTCGAAAGCGTTATTTCCCCAAAAGTCATTTGAAGGTTTTAAAGCAAATTTTAGCAATGGCATCCAAAGGAACCAAAGTCTATTATCTTACGGGTAATCACGATGAGGCCTTGCGCCGTTTTTCTGATTTTCGGATGGGTAATATTGCTTTACTGGATAAGCTTGTATTGGAATTGCCTGATGGGAAAGCTTGGTTTTTCCACGGAGATATATTTGATCATTCCATTCAGAAAGCGAAATGGTTAGCCAAACTTGGTGGTTGGGGTTACGATTTACTGATTCGTTTTAACAGCTTGGTAAACTGGACCTTAGAAAAAATGGGGAAGGAACGCTACAGTTTTTCAAAAGCAATAAAAAGTAGTGTCAAAAGAGCCGTATCATATATCAATAGTTTCGAAACTGTTGCGAGTGAATTAGCTATAGAACAAGGTTTTAGCTATGTTGTTTGTGGCCATATTCATCAACCGCAAAAGCGTTTAATTGAAAATCAGAAGGGCGCATGTTGGTATTTAAATTCGGGCGATTGGATTGAAAATTTAAGTGCTTTAGAATTTGATGGAAAAAAATGGGAACTTTATCAGTATAAGAAAGATTTAATCAACTCTACGGAGGAAGAGAATTTGATTGAAGAGTTGAATTTGAAAAGTCTCATTGCTAAAGTCACCGAAAAACAGAGCGAACTTGCCTAAAAAACTAAAAGTGCTTTATGCCTTTCAAGGTACTGGAAATGGACATGCCGCGCGGGCTTTAGAAATTATCCCTATCCTGCATAATTTTGCTAAAGTGGATATTTTAATTAGTGGCAGCCAAAGTCAAGTAGAGCTCAATGAGCCGATACGATACTCCTACCGAGGAGTGGTTTTTTACTATAGCAAAAGGGGAGGACTAAACTACCTTAAAACCCTGTTTAACAATTCGTTGATAAGCTTATTTAAAGAGTTAAATCAGGTTCCTGTACGGGATTATGATTTAGTAATTAACGACTTTGAAGCCATCAGCGCCTGGGCTTGTAAGCTGCGGAAAGTCCCTATCATTGGACTCAGTCATCAGGCCTCTTTTTTATCGGACAAGACGCCACGCCCAGCTAAAAAAGATTGGTTAGGAGAACTGATTTTACGATACTACGCTCCAGTAAAGAGAAATATAGCCTTCCATTTTAAGCCCTATGATGATTTTATCTTTCCACCGGTCATCAGAGCGGATATAAGGGAGGCAAAACGTAGTAATTTAGGACATTATACTGTGTATTTACCCGCTTATACAGATGATAAATTAATCAAGCTTCTATTAAAAATTGAGGGTGTTTCTTGGCAACTCTTCAGCCGAAAGGCTAAAGAAGAAAAGCTAGAAAGGAATGTTTTAATTTGTCCGATAGACGCAAAAAAGTTTGCTAAAAGCATAAGTTCTAGTGCCGGACTCTTATGCTCTGCAGGTTTTGAAGGCCCATCGGAAGCACTTTTTTTAGGAAAAAAACTATTTGTGGTTCCTATAAAAGGTCAGTATGAGCAATACTGTAATGCGGCCGCATTGCGTGAAATAGGTGTTCCTAGCCTAAAAGTGTTAAATGACCAAAGTTTAGAGCCACTGAGAGCTTGGGTGCGAGAGGAGCAAAATATTCAGATTGAATTCCCCAATCAAACCAAGGCGATTTTAGAAAGAGAAATATTTGCAAGCGGCAAATTAGACAGCTAGACAGGCTGAATTTTACACATAATTAGATATTAGTCGCTTTGCGATTAGTCGAATTAGCGCCAATTTAGCGATATGATAGCGGCTTGTGAGAAAAACGAGAGCGAAAGAAAACTACTTTTCAAGGATCCAAAAAGGATTTCTAGTAAAAGTTAAAATGATCTAGCCCACTGTTAATGGGTAATGTAGATGATTTTCTCCTTTTCACAGAAAATCTAAAGTTATAATTAGGGCTTAAAGCCAGATGAAAGAGAATAAGCTTAGCCAGCTTGCGTTTTTTCACTAGATTATTCAAGCCAAATTTGTACTTTTGCCATCTGATTTATGGAGAACAAATTCAAATACCTTAGTATTTTCGTCCTGCTATTTGCTTTAGCCTCTTGTAATGAGTATCAGAAGGTTTTGAAAAGCCCTGATGTTGACTTTAAATACGAGAAAGCAATAGAGTATTTTAACGACGAAGAATACGCTAAAGCCTATCCCTTATTCGATGAGTTATTAATCCTTTATCGGGGAACGGATAAGGCGGCAGAAGTTTATTATTACTATGCGATGACCAGCTACCAATTAAAGGATTTCATATTGGCGGCATATCATTTTAAGAATTTTGCGAAAACTTTCCCGAATCACCCGAAAACGGAATTAGCTTATTATATGATTGGTTATTGCCACTATTTGGAGTCTCCGTCTTTTAGCTTGGACCAAGACTTTACTTTTAAGGCAATTAACGATTTACAACTTTTCGCCAACCTTTATCCTACCAGCGATAAATTGTTAAGTGCGAACGAGTTAATTGATGAGCTTAGAGCGAAGTTAGAACAAAAAGCTTTTGAGCGAGCCATGCTTTATTATCACATGGAGTATTATCAGTCCGCCGTGGTAAGTTTCAATATCGTCTTAGATGAATTCCCCGATACTGATTTTCGTGAAGATTGCATGTATTATCGCAGTGTGTCGGCCTATCGATTAGCCACCAATAGCATAGAGGAAAAAAAATTACAGCGTTTAATAGAAAGCAAAACTTCTTATTTAGAGTTTAAGGAAGCTTTCTCTGAAAGCAGGTACAATAAGGAATTGGAGATCTTATTCTCAACCATTCAAGCAGAAATAAATAGTTTTAATATTCAATCTTAAATTCACTATATGGATTTCAAAAAAGTAGATGCACCACGTAGCACTATCACTCGTGATCATAACGATATCGATGCACAAACTCAAAACATTTATGAGGCAGTGAGCATTCTAGCTAAGCGTGCAGATCAAATTGCCGAGGATATTAAAATTGAATTGCACGATAAGTTAGAAGAATTCGCTACTAATAATGAATCATTAGAGGAAATCTTCGAAAATAAAGAGCAAATTGAAGTTTCTCGTTTTTACGAAAGTCTACCCAAGGCCCATCACATTGCTGCCACAGAGTGGAAAGAAGGCAGAATTTACTTCCGTAGACCTGAAGAAACTAAGGAAGAAGAAGATTAGTTAAGATGTTAAGCGGAAAGAAAATACTACTAGGAGTAACTGGTGGTATTGCCGCCTATAAAACTACGTACCTCGTGCGCTTGCTTGTAAAAGCAGGGGCCGAGGTACGTGTTGTTTTAAGCCCTAGCGCGCGCGACTTTGTGACTCCTTTAAGTTTATCAACTTTAAGTAAAAATCCTGTTTATTGGGAATATTACGATAAGGAGAGCGAAAGTGGCGAGTGGCATAATCACGTAGAAATGGGTTTGTGGGCCGATCTTTTAGTATTAGCACCGCTTACCGCAAATAGCTTAGCCAAAATTGCTCAAGGGCAATCGGATAACTTCCTTATGGCGGTTTACCTTTCGGTGAAATGCCCCGTGTTTTTCGCTCCAGCTATGGATTTGGATATGTACAAACATCACGCTACCCAAAATAATATTTCTGTACTCAAGTCTTTTGGTCATCACTTTATTCCCGCCGAAAACGGCGAGCTAGCAAGCGGTTTAAGTGGAGAAGGGCGCATGGCAGAACCTGAAACCATTCTCCAGCACATTAATGCTTATTTATTGGAACAGGCTCCTTTAGCGGGTAAGAATATCTTAATTACGGCTGGGCCAACTTATGAAGCTATTGACCCTGTGCGTTTTATAGGTAATCGCTCGAGCGGAAAAATGGGGATGGCTTTGGCAGAAGCTGCCGCACAAAAAGGAGCGCAGGTAACCTTAGTATTAGGTCCAAGTGCACTTTATTCGACTAATAATGCGATTTCCATTATTAGGGTAGAAAGTACCTTGGAAATGTTAGCCGCTGCCGAAGAAAATTTTAAGCAGGCCGATTGGGCTATCTTTAGCGCTGCTGTCGCAGATTATCGGCCGAAGAACCCAGCTCAACAGAAAATTAAGAAAGTTATTGGAGCGGAAGAGATGCGTCTTGATTTGATTCAAAATCCAGATATTTTAAAGACCTTGGCTGCAGAGAAAAGAACAGACCAGGTAGTAATTGGTTTTGCCCTAGAAACTGAGAATGCCCTTGAAAATGCTCAAAAGAAATTACATACCAAAAACTGTGATTGGATCGTTCTAAACAGCCCTGATAAAAATGAGAGAGGATTTGGACATGATACAAATGAAGTTCGTTTAATTGGCAAAAATCAAGAGCAGATTGCTCTTTCCTTAAAATTGAAGAAAGAATTAGCGCATGAAATATTGGATATTCTGCATCAGCATCATAATTAGTTGCAATTTTTTACAAGCGCAAGAGCTTAATGCTAGGGTACAAGTTTTAACGCCTAATATTCAAGCTACCAACAAGCAGCTTTACGATAATATGGAAAAGGCCATTCGCGAGTTTTTAAATAACCGCAAATGGACAAATGAAAGCTATTCGATTGAAGAGCGTATTGATTGTCAATTTGTTATAACCATAAATAGTCGTAATAACAATAATTTTAGTGGTTCCATCCAGGTATTTTACAGCCGTCCTATTTATAAATCAGATTATAAATCACCCATTTTAGTGCATCAAGACGGTGATTTCGATTTTGAATATTTAGAGTTCGATCGACTGGATTTTGCCCCGAATGCCTATTTATCCAATCTCACTTCCATACTAGCTTATTATACCTACATCATTATAGGATTGGATCACGATACCTATTCTGCTATGGGAGGAACAGAGTTTTACACTGAAGCACAAAATATTGTGGGGAACGCCCAGTCAAGCAATAATAGTGGTTGGAATAGTTTCGGAGGTAGTAATAAAAACCGCTATTGGCTTAGCGATAATTTATCCAGTCCCGCCTTTGACAATTACCGAGTGGGCTTGTATACTTATCACCGCCAAGGTTTAGATTTGATGCATGATGCTAGTAAAATTCGAATGGCCAAAATGAATATTAAAACAGCCTTGATGTCCCTTAAAAAAGTGAACGATCAAAGGCGTAATAGTTTTATACTTCAAATGTGGTTCGATGCGAAGCAAGCGGAAATTGTTAAAATTTTCAATAAAGGCGAACCTATACCAATTGGCGACCTAAAGGATCTTCTTATTGAGCTCGATCCAAATAATAGTTCATCGTATCAAACAATGGGTCAGGGTTAATTATGTTACAAAAGCTTTCGGTTGACAACTTCGCTTTAATAGAAAATCTTCAATTAGATTTTTCTAAGGGTTTCAGCGTAATAACTGGCGAAACGGGTGCCGGGAAATCCATCCTTTTGGGAGCACTTGGGCATTTATTAGGAGCGAGAGCCGATCTTAAGGCTTTACGTAATCCAGAGAAAAAATGCATCATTGAGGGTGTTTTCACGCTTTCGCGAGATATGTTTTTAGAGGCATTTAAGGAGCATGATTTAGATTTTGAGGTAGAAACCATTATCCGCAGAGAAATTCAGCCTAGTGGTAAATCGCGCGCCTTTATAAATGATAGCCCCGTTCGACTCGATATCCTGTCTCAAATTACGGAAAGACTTATTGACGTGCATAGTCAGCACGACACCTTATTATTAAATAATAATAGTTTTCAGCTGGAGCTAATTGACAATTTTGCGGCAAACATCAAAGTCAAAAATACCTATCAAAAAATTTATAATCAGCATTTAGCTCTTACCAAAGAGCTAAATAAACTAGAGGCTCAACAAAAAGAAGAAGGCGGCGATGCTGATTATATGCAATTTCTTTTTGAAGAATTAGCATCGGCCAAACTTGTTCCCGGTGAACAAGAAGAATTGGAAGAGAAACTATCTCGTTTAGAGCATATTGGCACTATCGAATCTGCTGTAGCAGAAGCTTTAAACTTGGCACAATCTGAACCTTATGGAATTAGTGAGAGCTTAAAGCAAAGCAGAAATCAACTAAAATCCGTTGGACGTTTTGATAAAGCCTTGGCCACCTTAGCGGAGCGATTAGAAAGTCTTAGTATTGAATTTGAAGATATTAGAGCTGAATTAGAGCAAATAGGTGAGAGTAGCAGCTTCGATCCATTAGAAAAAGAAAAATTAGATCAACGTCTTAGTCATTTAATGGGCTTACAGAAAAAACATCTTGTTAGCTCAAATGAGGAATTGATTGCAAAACGAGAGGAAATAGAGGCCAGCATTGCTAATGCCTTAGATAGAGATGAAAATCTGAGTCATTTGCGAAAGCAAATTGAAGAGAAGCTTATTGAATTAAAAGAAGCCGCGGATGATTTGCGTAAATCTAGACAATCTATTCTGGCCAAATTACAAGCTTCTTTAGAAGAAATTCTTGCGGGCCTGAATATGAAAGATGCTCAATTTATTATTGAAATTAAGGAAGCAAAAGAATATAGCCTTTCGGGAAAAGATGAAATACAATTTTTATTCTCCGCTAATTTAGGTCAAAAGCCCGCCTTACTAAGCAAAATAGCTTCTGGCGGTGAGTTAAGCCGAGTAATGTTAGCGCTTAAAGCAATTCTATCGCGCACCAAAGCATTGCCTACCATTATTTTCGACGAAATAGATACGGGAGTAAGTGGAGCTACTGCTCGAAAAATTGCCGATATCTTAGCTGCAATGGGTAAAGATATGCAGGTCATTTCCATTTCTCACCTAGCGCAAATTGCTGCCAAAGGTGATAGCCATTTTAAAGTTTGGAAAGAAAATTCAGAAGGAAATACTCAAACTCATATTAAGGAATTGGATGCTGACCAACGACTAGAAGAAATTGCTCGTCTACTAAGTGGTGAGGAGATTACAGAGGCTGCATTAGCCAATGCAAAACAATTAATGGCTCAATAAATTTACTGCAGCATTGAATTGCGAAATCCCAGCTTTTTCCTTTATTTTTAGCACCCGCAAAGGAGTTCCAACATTATGAAAAAAGTAGTACTTAGTATTTTAGGTCTTAGTATAATTTTAAGTTCTTGTAAAAAAGACGAAGATCCACAACCGCTTCCTGATGCGCCTCGTAAGGCACTAATTGGAATAGAGGGAATCTCTCCTAATGGAATTAGCTCTTTAGCATCTTACGATATCACTAGTCAAACCGTGGAAAACAACGTTTTTCGCAAGGCAAATATTAATCCTCTCGGTGCTCAATTAAGTGACATGATGATTGATAAGGACCGCGAACGATTAGTTTTGATAGTTCCTGGTTCTGATAAAATTGTTTTCACCCATTTAGATGATTTGAAAATAGAACGGCAGTATGCTAATTTCATGCAAATTAAGAACGTTGTACAAACTTCCGCCGATGAATACTATATAAGCTCTTGGGAATTCGATGGGGTGTATGTAGTAAACGCCAATAATGGTAATATCAAAAAAGAAGTAGAAGTAGAGGGTACGGGGCCAACTAAAATGTTGGTTTATAATGATATGGCCTTTGTATGTAATACAGGAGCCTTTTTATTTGATAGCACGGTTACTATTTTAAGAACTACTGAAGACACCATTATTTCTAAACTTAGTGTAGGGGGAAAGCCAAACAGTATGGTTATCGACGCCGATAATAATTTATGGATTTTGAATGGAGGTAAAATAGATAATAATAATCCATTTGCTTCGGGTTTAGGTAGTCTGTATCGTTACCAATTGGATACATTAACGATGGCCGTTGATTCGGGATGGGCCATTACTCCAGACACGGTGATGTATTTTACTGATAATTTGTTAAAACCTCATTCTTTAACTCTCAATTCGGAAGGCAATCAATTATTTTATATTGGCAATAGTCCTACTGGTTCTGTTTTTAGCATGTCTACTTTTGCAAAAAGAGTAGAGGAAAATCCAATTATTTTAGGAAACTACTACAGTCTTGCTTTTGACGAATTGGAGCTAGAGCTTTACGCGATGCGCTTACCAGACAACCCTGACCAAGATGGTGACTTACAAGTTTATAGTCCCGCAGGAAATTTAAAGACAAGCATTAAAATAGGAGTGAAACCTAAAAATGTCGTTTTTAAATAAGTATCACTTTCACATAGAAGGGATTAAGGATTTATCTGATAATGAATATTTTATCAGATTTAAGACGGAAGGCTACTTTACTAAAAGTAGCCTTGGTCATTTTTATCCGCTTCTCGAACGTTTGGCCTTAATACAAGGTCAATTTCCTCTTGCTCCATTGAAGCCAAGTATTCTCACTTTTGTTGCCGATCATGGAATTTCGAGAGCCAATGCAGAGGAACACGATAGCCATGAAATGATTCTTCACATTCTTGCTAAGCCCAATTACTACTTGTTTCAAGCAGAGAAGAAAACTTTATTAAATCATCGCATTGTTGATTTAGGAACTTTTAATTCTGATGAAAACAATTCTACATTTTGGATGCACCGTGGTCAAGGATTGATTAATGCTCGCATAAACTCGGGCAGTGCTAATTTCGCCGAATACCCAGCTATGACCACAGCCCAATGCGAAGAGGCTTTTGCCATAGGACAAAAATTGGTTGAAAGAGAACATTATTCGGGAGTTAACTTTCTGGTTTTAAACAGTTTTGGTAGTGGAGACGACATTGCCTTCTTCGCTTTATTTGCCGCATTAGAAGATAAGTCTTTATTGGAATTATGGCAGGCCGACAGTCTAAACACCTATAATCTAAAGTTTATCGAAGATCTTAGTAAAGCTCTGCGTAAACACCCTATTAGCCACGACCCTTTTACGATTTTGAGTTTTTATGGTTCTTTTGAAACCGCGGCTTTATGTGGTGCTATTTTAAAAGGCGCCGAAAAAGGAATTTCTCTAGTTTTAAATTCTCCAATGTCCAAAGTTGCTGCAATTATCGCCGCAAGAGTAAACCCTATGGTTTTAGATTATTGCATTTTAGGACAGAAAGGGAACCTTAAGCTCGAAAATGATCTAGACCCAAAAAAGGAGCCCGTTTTTTTAGATTTATCGCAAACGCGTTTCAAGGAGCCCATTAACTTAAGGTCTCATATTCAGCTCCTACAAGACCTTATTGTTGAATTAGGGTACAAGGTGTAAGTTTCAGGATATACTTACAATCAGCTTCATTCACCCCTGTCATAGCAGGATCTAAGCATGAAATAAGGAATTGCTAAAGTTCAAATTCTATTTAGATCGACTTCATGCTGAAACTACTGTCCTTACTGAAATACCAGTAAGCACTAAATATGCCGTATGCGTAAATGAAACTTGCTAAACTGCCATTTATTAAGAAAGGTAGGCCCGCGACATAGGAATTTACAAGGCCATAGAAATTTTGAGTGTACATGGGATTACCTAACCATGCACCAAAATTGGTGACAAAGTAGAAGAGTAGAGAGGATGAAATAGCCGCTAAAGCAACATTCATGGGCTTTCCCTTAGAAATAGCCGCATAGCGACCTACTAATACCGTAAGGATAATACCGAGATACATAAAGTAAAAGCCTTCGCTTAGAAATTGGAAGCCTGGGTAAAATGCTCCGTAAATAACATTATTTATGATTAGGTCACTTAAGAATAGGGCTACCAAGGGGATAATATAAGCTAATGACTTCCTTTTATAAAAAGAACCACTAAACAATGCCGCGGCACCTAAAGCCGTGAAATTGGGCCAGTGGGGAAGTAAGCGAGTACTAATGGCTAAGGTAATTAAAGCTAACGCAAGTGCTATTTCTTTCTTCATGTTGTTGTCTAATACGAAGGGCAAAGTTAACTAATGATTGGCGAAATAAAAGCTTATGGTTTGTATTCTTCCATGCTTTTATCAGAATAGAAAATGATTACCCTTTCTATTTCTCGTTTAGTCTTTGAATTAACATTTGTATATACATTTGTTAACTCTTGTTTCTCATGTGATTTAGGCTTTTCCTCTTCTTTGTTTATATCAGGTTTAGGATGGGTAGGCTCACGTTTAGGTAAAGGAGCGCCTGTAGGTGCGGACACTGTCCTAATGCCATCATCATAAGCACTAAAACCCTGTTTTGGAGTATTAGACGACTTAATTAAGCTACCATCTCCATTGAGCAAGTAGGTCAAATTAACATTTGTATATACATTTGTAATTTGTTGAACTATGTGAAGTGATGGCTTATTCCTACCGCTAAGTATATGGCTAATAATAGCAGGAGCAACATCAATAGAATCAGCAAAGTCTTTATTGCTCAATCCAGTGAAATCAATGATTTCGCGTATTCTTTCGGCGATGGGGTCCATGAAAAAAGGGTTTATTATACAAATGTAATAAACCCTTTAGAAATGTGAAAGCTATTTTTTTAACTATCCTGTACGCATACTTTAGATTTAAGTACTTAAGGGCCTGAAAAATAACATCTTAAAATAAATAATTTATAAATGTTTATTCAGGAATCGAATAGCTTTTCAAAAGATTACCCTTATTATCATAGAAGCTGAAGTCTAAAACTCGGGACTTACGAAGACCACTAACCTTAGCAATGGCAAAGTTTCGCTCTTGAATTAAGCTTCCTTCAACTTGTAAATCGTTTTGCTCATTTACATTGGTATTGGCAGAACTCGTTAAAGGCGAAACAGTAAAGTCGTAAATAGTTTGACCATTACTTAGTTCTAGCTTCGAATATTCACTGTGATGGCGATCTCCCGTTAGGAAAACTACATTTTTAATATTCTCTTCCTCAATGCGCTTAATGATATAGGCTCTTTCCGCCGCGTAGTTGCTGTGATTTTCATAAACTTTTGCGGTGTTTAGAAGTTGACCACCACTTAAAACAAACTTAAAGGGTGCGCGACTCTGCTTTAAAAGATCAATCATACGGTCTATTTGAATTTTGCCGAAAATCTGACCTTCTCCTTTACTATTTACTTCGCTGCGGTAAAAGCGGTTGTCCATCATGATAAAGTCGCAGTCGCGGTAATTAAAAGCGCTGAAAGTACTAGGCATATCGCGGTATCCGAAACTTGGATTAGGCCAAAATAATTTAAACACCTCTAAAGCTAAATCACGATGAATCCAAGAGCCACTAGCATCATTAGGACCGAAATCATGATCATCCCAAATGGCGTAGTTATTCGCCTGTGCCATCAAAGCCTGTAATTCAGGAACAGCGCGGCTGTGAGTATAGCGTTTTAAATAGCCGGTACGCGAAAAGTAATCGGCTTCTCTTAAATAGGTATTGTCGCCCAGCCAAAGCAAAGCATCAGGTTCCATTTTCTCTATAGCTTCAAAAATGCCGTATTCGCCACCATAAGGCCGCCCTGGGCGATCATATTCGCTTTCATTAACATAAATACAACTACCTGTAGCAAAGCTAAAAGCGGGTGGTTCGGTGCGATAATCCCACAGCGGTTCGGTTTCAAATTCTAAGGGGAAATCAAAGTCTTGCTTCTTGTCATTTACATAGATGTCATATCGGTATTTCCTTCCAGGCTCAACTTCAGTAAAACGCAGCTTTAGTGTATTCGCTACCGAAGGTGATGTACTAACGGTTTCACTGTGAAATTCCTCTATATTATCTGTGCTCAAATCATCGTACACTGCGTAAGCTGAAGCGCCGTCCGACAGCTGCACCCAAATGATTGCTTCACGCATTTCAGCATAGCCTAGTACAGGTCCATTAATCACTTTAATATCCTGTGAAACAGATATCAAGGAGCTCGTTGCTAAACTTAAAATTAAGTAATATTTATTCATCTTTCCCTATTTTAAAGTGCCGAAGTTAAGTCTTAAAAGCTGCTTTTCTTAGTCCTTAACTTAAACTTAATAGCGTTATTTGTAAGGCATTCAAGTAATGAGGATTTTAAATAGATAAAAACTATGCTCCCTGAGTTGAAAAATCAATCCTGGCAAGAAAACATAAATGGCCCCTGGCTAGTGCAGGCAGACTTAGAACCCTACCTTAGTAAGTGGTCTGACTATGAGGACTTTGAATTAGAAAAGTTTGGTGAAAGTGAAGAAAAAAGACCTCTATATGCAGTAAAGTGGGGGAAGGGGAAGATTAAAATTGTGCTTTGGTCGCAAATGCACGGCAATGAAGCAACCGCTACTTTGTCGATCATCGATATTATTGAGTTTTTCCATCACCGATTCATAGAAAATGATGAGGAACTGAAAGAGCTTAGTACTACTATTAGCATCGTTTTTATTCCCATGCTAAATCCAGATGGAGCGCAGCTTTTTACGCGCCGCAATGCGCGCTTGGTGGATATGAACCGTGATGCCATTAAGCAACAATCATCTGAGATGCGTGCTTTCTTTGAATTGATAAACAGGCTAAATCCAGATTGGGCTTTTAATTTACACGATCAACGCACTATTTTTTCCGTAGGTAGCCATCGAAACTGCGCAACTTTAAGCTATTTGGCCCCTTCGCCCGATTTTGCACGCAGTAAGAGTAAAAGTCGAATTAAAACCATGCAGCTTATCGCCGGCATGCATCAAAAAACTGAATCCCTTTTAAGCGGGCATTTTGGAAAATATAGCGATGAATTTTATCCCCGAGCAGTGGGCGATAATTTAATGGCCGCCAATATTCCCTGTGTTTTACTGGAGGCAGGCACCTTTCCTAATGATCCCAAACGAACGAGAGCTCGACAGCTTATTTTTCACAATCTTATCCATGCTTTTAGCTTAATTTCAGATGGATCTTATCTTAGATATTCCATAGAAGAGTACGATGCAATACCTGAAAATGAGCAGCTTTTGCGGGATATGGTTTTTAGAGATGTTAACTATCATGGCCAAATATGCGATATCGCTTTACAAGAACAGCAGGTGGTAATTGCAGGGCAGTGGCACAGTCATTATATTCTCGACGATTTGGGCGATTTATCCCATCTCAAAGGAATTAAGGAGTATCAAGGTGGGGAGATTGAGTTAAATGCTCCCTTAATGTTGCAGGGAAAAGTTAACCTTCAATACTCCAATCAAGCCCTGAAAATATTGATGACTGAAGGAAGGATAAGCTAAGTTCAGTTGGGAGTTTAAGTCAGCTTTTTTTAAAAAATAGATTTAAATGAGACGACCAAAGACGTAAAAGAGGAAAATGATAACAATAATGCCTCCTAAAACATAAAAGCTTCCATTGTAATGAATTTTATGAAGCTTCAAATCTTTACGATAGCCCCATAAAAGATAGCCTATGAAGAGGGTCATGAAAATGCCCGCGAAAATCCAATGCCCTGTCGTAATATTTTCCATTCTAGCTTTTCTATATTCACGGCAAATTTACACACCTTATGAAGAAACAGTTAGCCGCAGTTGAGAAATTCCACGATTCTTTTGGTATAAACAATAATTACGCTCCCACCGCCGAGCTTTCTCGCGACACTATAATGCTGCGCTACAAGCTAATGCGCGAAGAAAATGAAGAGTACCTGGAAGCCGCCGAGCAAAACGATTTAATTGAAATTGCCGATGCTTTAGGCGATATGCTCTATATTTTATGTGGTACCATTTTAAGTCATGGCCTACAGCATAAAATTGAAGAGGTATTTGAAGAAATTCAGCGAAGCAATATGAGTAAGCTAGACAAAGATGGAAATCCGATTTACCGAGAAGACGGCAAAGTGCTAAAAAGTGACCAGTATTTCAAACCCGATTTAGCTAAAATTCTGGGTTAAATTATAAGGCGGAAATTGCATCTACCAAGCGCTGCGCCAATACCTTATGAGAAAATTTATCCTCCATTAATTGGCGGGCATTTTTCGCTACGGCAGATAAGTTCTCAGGCTGAGACAGCAAAAGCTGAATTTTATCGGCCATCTTTTGGGCTTGAGTAGAGCAGAGAAAGATATTTTCCTCATCCTTAAAGTAGCGTCGCATACTAGGGCTATCCTTAGTAAGGATGGGTTTTGACATGGCAGCATAGTGGAAAATTTTATTGGGTACCACTGAATCTGCTTTTAAAGAATCACCAAAAATGCCCAAGCATAAATCATAAGAGTTTATCGCTTCCGCTAGATCCTCATATTTAAGCCATCCTCGGAAACGAATGGTGTTTAGCTTTAATTTTTGGGCAAGGTCTAATGCTTCTTGGTACTGATACCCGCTTCCTATTATCTCAAATTCTGCTGGAACGCCCATCTGCGAAAGCAAAGCGGCACATTCAATAATTTTTAGGGTTCCTTGTAAAGGAACGAAACTGCCGTAAAAACCAATTTTGAATGGAGTAGTGGGCACTCTACTTTTTTGATCCGCCCCACGGAATGCTTCTGTGTTAACCCCAACCGGTAAAACTAGGGTTGGAATGCGCTTCGGGAGTAAAAATGTTCTTTTAAAGTAGGAGAGATGCTCTTCCGTATCGGCGATTAGGAGATCGCAATTGCGAAAATCACGGTAGTCGATCAGCCATTTTTGTGGGGCTTTGTGATAGTGCCTATAGTCGATAACTTTAGTTAGGAAGCGAGAGATAAGCGGATCGAAAACAACAGGAGCAGAGCTGTACTTTCTAATAAAAGAGAGGTCGCGGTGACGAAAAGGTGGCACATAAACCGCGGCGGCGTCTTTTGAAAGCTCTCTTAATTGCAGGCCAACGATTTTGTTTCGATCGGCAATTTTAAAAAGGATGATTTCAATAATGCCAAGACTTTCTAAGCCGGCACGTAGAACTTTTACGCGGTTGTAATCAAATCCATCTTTAGCAGCAAAAACTATTTTCATAGAAACGATTTAATTGATGCGGCTAAAGATGGACTCGTTTTTTAGTGCTGATTCATTTTAGTTTTGATCTTGCGAATCTGACCTTTCAACTTTTCAATTGATTCATTTACAGACTTTTCGAAAGACTCAGTCTGACTTTCGGCATAGATATCATTCCCAGGAATATTGAGTTTGATTTCGGCTACTTTGGTGTTATTTTTATCGTCTTGAACTAATTTCAAGTACACTTCAGCACCTACAATCTGATCCCAGAACTTAAGTAAGCCTTCTGTTTTTTCGCGAGTATAGTCAACTAATTCATCGGTTGCACTAAATCCTACGGTTTGGAAATCCCATTTCATATTTCGAGAGTTTGGAAAATTTGATAAACTTTGAGTTGCAAATATAGTCGCAGCATTAAATTAACGTTAATAGAGTGACAGAAAGTTAGAAATATTAGCTTTGCACATCAAAGAACAAAAATCGATGAAGAAAATACTTTTATTCGCCTCGCTTGTTTTAAGCACAGCAATGTGGGCCCAAGAAAAGCCAATTATCTCTAGTGCCGTTATTGCTATTGATCGCAATAACGATGTAAAAACCGCTAAGGAGTATATTGATGAAGCCGAAAAAATAATTACTGGAAAGCCACTTTCCGAGATTAAAAGCAAGGACTTAGCTAAGTTTTACTTTTACAAAGGTAAAATCAATTACCGCGTAAGTGCTAGCGAAGACGAAGCCATAAAGGCTCTTGATCCCAATGCACTTGACAAGTCTTTATCAGGCTATGAAAACCTTTTAAAGCTTGAAAAAGAAACAGGTTCCGATCGTTATACTAAAGATGCGCAAGATCAGTTTCAAGTTTTAGCAAACGATATTGCCCGCAGAGGAATTGAGGCGAATGGCGACAAACGTTGGAAGGACGCCTATGATGATTTCATGAAAACTTATGAGTTAAAGCAGAATCCTGCCATTGGTTTGACGGATACGAATATGCTTTTTAATGCTGCTATTATGGCGCAGAGTGGAGAAATGTATCAAGAAGCCATTGATATCTATAAGAATCTAATTGACATGAACTACAAAGGGGTAACCTTTAAAGCGGTTAATGTTGAAACCGGCGACACGGCAATTTTCCCATCTAAACCAGCGATGGAGCGGATGATTAAATTAGAGAAATTTAAAGACCCTATGATAGAAGGGGATATTCGCGCTAGTGTTTACCAGTCTTTAATTTACATTTATTCAAAAACAGAAGACAAAGAAAACTATGCCGCTACCATTGCAGAGGGACGCGCTAAATTCCCAGAAAACACAGCTTTATTAAAGGCTGAATTACAGATATTTTTTGATAACAAGGAATATGACAAAGCTTTGGCCAACTTAGATCAAGCGATTGCTCAAGACCCTGAGAATGTGGTGATGTACTATAACAAGGGGGTGATTTTACAAACAGAGTTGAAGCGTTTAGATGCAGCCATTGAAGCTTACCAAAAAGCTTTGGAAATAGACAGCATGTATTCGGATGCACTTTATATGAGTAGTATTATTTTTATCGATAGCGCCAACGCAATTGGAAAAAAAATGAATGCTTTGCCATTAAATGCTACTTCAAAATATAAGGCTTTAGAAAAAGAACAGAAAGCTGTTTTTACAACTGCTTTACCATATTTACAGAAAGCTCGTAAGAGTAATCCAACCGATGGCCAAGTAAAAAATGCCTTAATGCAAGTTTACCGCGCTTTAAAAATGTACGATAAGGCCAAGGCTTTAGCGGAAGAACCACAATAGAAAAGTAAAAGAGAAAAAGACGAGGGGATTTATTCCCCTTGTTTTTGAAAGTGTTATTTGACATAATATTAATTATAGGGTAATAATAGCAAAACCCGAAATACGCAGTATTTAGCATAATATCAGATATAATGGCTGCTAAGCCTTATATCGTCCGATATTATGTTAAGGGTTTTGCGGTAGTATTAATCGCTAGATTTCTTTGTGACGAAATTCACACAAATTAGATTGATAAAACCTGAAATACGTAGTATTTAGCTTAATATCAGATCTTTCTGCTGCCAAGCCTAATGTCGTCCGATATTATGTTAAGGGTTTTGCGGTAGTATTAATCGCTAGATTTCTTTATGACAAAATTCACACAAATTAGATTGATGAAATCTGAAATAAGCCGTATTTAGCTTAATGTCACATCTTTCTGCTGCCAAGCCTTATATCGTCCAATATTATGTTAGGGTTTTGCGTGATTAGCTTAAGTCGTCGGTTTTAGGTTCACAAATCAATATCATACAGTTTAAGAATTAAATTCTGTCGTTTGATTTTCCTATCCATTAAGGGATTTCCGCGTATAAATCAGTGAAAAATGAACCTTAATTCACTCTTCGGTTGATTGAAAGTCTTTTGCAGAAGTGAAATTCGGCATAGCCTTTTTAGCAAGCTTCTACGCTCAGCCTCCAGCCCTAAAAGCTTTCGGGGCTAAGCCTACCCTACTGCTTTAATTTTAACTCCCTCTCCATAATAGCTGGATAATGCAATCACATTACCCAGCTATTTCTAGTTAGTTTGCGAAATACGACTTGGTGAGTATATATCCTAGCAGTAATATTATATGTGTGGACAGATACTGACTTAGTTCTTTATGAATTTTAGTTGATGGTTTTTTAAATCCTCATCCAAAACCTTTAAAAAATATACTCCTGGAGCTAAGCTCCCTAAGTTCAGGCTACCGTGTTCTAAGCTCTGCTCCATAACTTTATTTCCGGAAATGCTATAAACTGTGGCCGAGCCTCCTTGCAAATCACTTATCCATAACTTATCTGAAACCGGATTTGGAAAGGCTTTTAATTCATTTGTAAGGGGTGTTTCTATAAGTGAAATATTATTGGACACGATGGCTTTCAAAAGATAATTTTCCTGATACACACCAAAATAAAAAGTAGAATCATTATCAATTAAAATAGCCTCAGTATTTCGATCAGATATATATTGGTGGTTAGAAGTTGTATCCCAGATAACATCAAAAAGCTGGCTAGGGTCTGTTTCATCAAATCGTCCAATAAATCCTGCTAAAGAAGATGTACGTGAGCCAAGCCACAACCTTCCTTGGCTATCCTCAGCAAAGTCATCAATCCGATCCATTCCAAAATCCCAGGGTTGCATATTGGTTAGCACTGTCCATTGAGTTCCATCATGATAAGCGAGGTAACTACCCCCAGAGCCCACGTAGAGGTGCCCATTAGAAGCAAAATGTAAAGCACGGGCATCGGCTACAAATTGGTTGTTGATGTAAATAGGCATGTAGGTAACAGTGCCGCTAGCAAGGTTTAGTTTTACAACTCCTGTATCCTGTGTGGCGAAATATAGGTTACCTTGGTTATCCGCTACCGCATCGTTGTAAGTGGCACTGCCAAAGGTAGATGCAATACCTGGTATTTGATTGAGGGCAACATTGTATCCTGTAAAAACTCCATTAGTCAGTGAAAAAAGTGAGTCGTTATTTTTATTGAAATAGAGCGTATTACCATCTTGCGATTGTGAAAAGAGATTCTGTTGAAAAGGGGTTTTGCGCCAAATACCGTTTTCATAATATTGACCACCTTGGGTGTAAATGATACCATTTTTGGCCTCAGCATAGTAGGAAGCACTAATATCCCGCATAGCCGAGACAGTAGAATCATAAAACTGGTCGTGATAATTGTAAGTGCTACCATCGTATTCATAGAGGCGATAGCGGCTAGCCACTACTGAGTTGAACCAAATGTGGCCATCCTGAGTTTTGATAGTTTGAGAAGGGGAATTGACGCCCTGCGTAATACCCGTAACCGAAGCATCAATCTTGGTGAAAACTTGAGCGGATCCAAATACTGGGAGAGCGCAAAAGAGTAAAAATAGCTTTTTCATTATTAAGTTTTTTAAAGAAGGTTGGTTCTGAACTGCGTGTTAACCAAGGTTATAGCAATGTAATAACAATTACTTATATGGTAAATGCCTCCTATATAAATTAATTACAATTTTTTTTATCCTGATTTATCGATTTTTGTTTCTGGCTGAACTTCAACTAATACACTATTACCATACTATGCACTACCCGACCATCATTGTTGCTAATCAATGTGAGTTTTTAACTAAGGATTCATAACTATTTATTTTTGACCTTTAATTATCTACTTTTAAAGTAAACGATGCGTTTTTTTGAATAATAAAATACCTATTTAAGGCTAGAGCACTTAAATACGCTTTTATATACCGACTCAATCAATACTTGCTTTTCCTCTTTCTTGTTACTGGCCTAAGCGTCGCAGGTCAAGAAAGTCGTAAAGTGCTCTTCTTGGGAAACAGTTATACCAATTACAACAGTATGCCTCAGATTATAGAAGATCTGGCGCTAAGCAACGGCGACACTTAGAAATAGTCCCTGTAAGCACCTTGTTACCAGTGAAATTTAATCTTTAAATTCTACGTATAACCATCATATTTATCGGATATTCAACTCCTTTTTTATCCACTAAACTTATTTTTGCCCCACTTTAATTCTTGAACAATAAAGAGCATGCTTGGAAAATGTAAATTAGTATCACTCACCTTTCTTCTTTTCCTGGTAGCAATAGCCTGTAAAAAAGAGGAAAGTCCCTCTTCTAGAAAAGTAGAATTACCTTATATTACTCAAACAGGCGAGCATACTTTTGGATGCATGATTGACGATAGAGTTTGGCGGCCATCACCTTCAATTAGTTCTGAAACTCAATTTCATTATCTGCATGCTTATCTCTTTTTAAGGGACGGGGCAGATTTAATTAGTATCAAAGCGAGAATTTAAAGAGAAGGTGGAAATGATAGCAATTCGTCAGAATATTTTGATTTATAGGCTTACACAGATATTATAGGAAGCCAAAGACCTTTATTAAACAGCATTTCACGTTCAGGTTGTGAATTCTATTATGATAATTACAAGGACGGACCATTATATAGCTACCGGTCTATAATTAGTGCTAATTCATGGATTAACATATCTCGCTTAGACACAGTCGAAAGAATTATATCAGGCACCTTTTCAGCAGAAATGTTGAATGAAAATTATCAAACTGATACCATTAGAGTTAGAGAGGGCCGTTTTGACGTGCGTATTCTACCCCCTTAAATAATGTTTAGCTATGAAAATCTGAGGCTATAATTTTAGGTCAAACTCAAGTTATTACTATCTATTCACTGCCAAGCTCATCCACCTTCTCCAGCAAAAACTCCCAATTATACCAGTCCTGATTTTTCGCTTCTATAACAATGGTATTTAAACGCTCTTGAAACTCCTTCTGTAAACCGTGGTAATGCACGAAGTTTAAGGCTTGTACAAAGCTATTGGCCATACTTTTAAAGAAAGCCTCTGTTTTTTGAGGACGTTTCGCATTATAGCGCTGGGCGGTTTCGAGGTTAAAAAGCATCAAATCTGCCAGCAGCCTCTCCTCCATGCCAATTTGCAAAAAGTGCTTAAAATATTTCTGCGCTACCCCGCGTCGTGCTTTGGGTCTTTTTCTAGTTTGGGGGAAGTACTCTTTATCTATTTTTGTTTTCGCTTCGTTGATGAGTTTATCCTCTTTCGGGTTAAAGATAAAATCATAATAGGTTTTTACTTCCCCAAAACGCTCGTACAAATCAATGATCTGTTCTTCTAACTGATTCTTTTTAAGTTCCTTAAGATAGATTTTCAGAGCGCGTTTACTCATGATTTAACAAAATTTAGTTTACGAAACCTTTCTAAACAAACTTCTTCATCATTTGCTTATTCACCAACAATGACATGAGCCCGCCTGCAATATAAGTAATCGCTAAAGCAATGAAAACTCCTTCTATTTCCGCCAAACGATTGCCTAAAAAAATAATGGGTATCCCAATCACAAGCATTTGAATTACAATAATTAAGGAAGCGGGTAAAGGTTTGTTTACCGTATTTAAATGGCTATTGATAATGCCGAGAATCCCTTGTAATCCATAACCGGCGGGCACAATCCACAAATAACTTTGTACCCCATCCAACACTTGCACATCATCATTAAATATTGAGGCAACCTCGCGGGCAAAAAGAGCTAAAACACCCCAGGCAAAAAGTCCCCACAAGAAAGAAAATCGCAGGCTAATTCGCACGGCTTCTTTTACCCTATCTAGCTTCTGACTGCCAAAGTTCTGGCCCACAAAAGGACCCATAGAGGCGGCTAAAGCGAAAAGTATACTGGAAGCTAAAAACTCAATTCTACTGCCTACCCCAAAAGCCGCCACAGCATAATCACCGTAGCTTGCCATAATACTAGTAATAACTCCAGTGGTAATGGGCACTACCAATCTGGCTAAACCGGAAGGCACTGCAATATTAAGGATGCTTTTCCAGCAGCCCCGCAATATTGCCCAGCTTGGAATATCGAAGATGATAAGCTTTTCACGGCGAATCAGCACATAAAAAGCTAGTACCATAGTAAGCGCGCGGGAAATAGCGGTTGCGATCGCAGCGCCTTTTAATCCCATGGCCGGTGCTCCGAGATAACCAAAAATTAAAATGGGATCGAGAACAGCATTTATAATAACGGCAAAGAGCATAATTAATGCGGGAGTGCGGGCATCACCGGTTGCCCGAATGGCGCTATTGCCGACATAAGGAGCAGAAACAAAGAAAAGTGCGACATACCAAATTTGCATATACTCTTCCACTAAAAGGGCGGTCTCAGCGTCGGCACCCAATAAACTAAAGGTTGGCTTTAGGGTAAACAAGCCTATGATTACAAAAAAGCCGGTGATTAAAAGCGTGAGGGTAATACTATCGGTGGTTTCCCGGGCCGCTTTATCATGCTCTTTTCGTCCGATAGATTTAGCAATTAATGCGGTAGCGCCAATACCTAAACCTTGGATAAAACTGAAGATAATCATTATTACAGGAAAGGTGAAGCTAAGCGCTGCTAACTCCTTCTTTCCCAATTGACCTACATAAAAGGTGTCGATCAAATTAAAGGCCACCATGCTGATAATCCCCAACATCATAGGAAGCGAAAGCTGTACTAACTTCTTAACAATACTGCCTTGAGTCAGGTCTTTCTTATTAATCATGTTCTTTGGAACTTTTTTGGGATAAATCAGAACTCAGCTTAGGTCTGCCAAAGCGTTCGCGAAAATACTGCGATTAATTTGATTTGAGATTGAAAGATAAAATCCAAGATGCGTCACGCTACTGCTTAGCTAGCGCTAGACTTCTAGTTGATTATTTAGAATAAAACTAATTTTCAGCTGAGAGGCATTAATTCTCATCTTCAACCCCTTAACGACTTTAAGAATTTAACTTTGCAAAAATTAGATACATGCCCCAAACAACACCTCCTTGCCCCCAATGTAAATCAAGCTACGCCTACCCCATGGATGCCTTATTGGTTTGTCCAGAATGCGGCCATGAGTGGAATCCTAGTGAAGTTGAGGAAGAAGCGGGACTACTAGTGAAAGATGCCAATGGCAATCCGTTGAGCGATGGAGATACCGTTGTGGTAGTGAAAAACCTACCAGTGAAAGGTGCTTCTGCGCCCATAAAAGCGGGAACCAAGGTTAAAAATATCCGCCTAACCGAGGGGGATCATAATATTGATTGCAAAATTGATGGTTTTGGAGCAATGGCTTTAAAATCGGAGTTTGTTAAGAAAGCTTAGTGCTTATCTTTGTCGAAATTTAAAATTAATAGAATGTCACAACACAATCATAGTAAACGCTCTTTGAGCATCGAAGTAGAGAAACTACTTAATGAGCAAATCGTTTTAGAAGGTAAATCTTCTGCCTCTTATTTAAGCATGGCTTCTTGGTGCGAAACCGAAGGCTACGCCAATGCTTCTAACTTTTTGTACGCCCATTCTGATGAAGAGCGCGGACATATGTTGAAAATATTTAGCTATATCAACGAGGCGGGTGGACATGCTTTGCAACCAGAAATCACCAATATCAAGCATAAATTCTCTTCTTTAAGAGAGGTTTTTGAAGATGTTTTAGAGCATGAAATCCACGTTACTAAGTCTATTCACGAAATTGTTGACCATTGCCTAAGCAATAAAGACTTTAGTACTTTCAGCTATTTACAGTGGTTTGTTACCGAGCAACGCGAAGAAGAAAGTTTGGCCCGTCGTATTTTAGAAATCTTCGATATTATTGGCGAAGATGGTGTGGGTCTTTGGACAATCGACCAAGAAATTGGTAAGATTTCAGCCGCTCAAGCTGCAGCTGCTGGCGCCGAAGCATAGAAATTGAAAAAACATAAAAAGAGCGGTCTTTCCGAAGACCGCTCTTTTTTTTTACCTTCATGGGTAAATTAATTGCACCGCATTAAAGCCCGTGCGCGCACCTATCGCTACACCCATCCCGCCTAAGCGGAAAGCACTATATAGTCCTTCATCTAGTTTTTGTACAATAGGTTCTTTTTGGGACCCCACGCCTAAAATCCCCGACCATTCTTCTGTAAATAAATCATCTGCTTCTAAGCCTAAAAATCGCTGTGTAAATTGCTTTAGCGCTGCTTTAATTTGGGGGTTGATGCCAAATTCAGCAGTAGTTTCGGCTTCTTTAGCTAAATGTCGACCGCCACCTATTAACAGTCTATTACCCAATCTACGAAAGTAGAAATAGCCCATTTGTGCATGATAAACTCCTGCAGGAAAAGGCCATTCAATTTCTTTAGAAACTAATACCATATTACGCACTGCTTGCAAATCAAAATCGCCAAAACGACCGCTAAAGGCATTGGTACAGAGCAATAGTTTTTTAGACTGTAAATCAGGAAGTTGATTAAGGCTTAGCGTAAACGTATCACGGGAATGCTCATACGATTTCACCTCGCAGTTATAGTAGATTTTCACGCCTAGAGCAATAGCTTTTCGAAACAGAGATTGCATCATTTTGGCGGGGTTTAAGGAGCCTTCAAAGGGACTGCGAATACTGCCAATACAATTAGAGAAGGATTGATAATCATTACTCTCAGCAAAGACATTCCCGCCAAAAAAACTTGCTAAATCTTTATTCAACTGAGGGATCAGTTTTTTACAAGCCTCCCACTCCTCTGCTTGCTCGTTACTAAAGATTTCTACGCCGCCACAAGCTGAATAATCCATTTCAGACTTGGGAACTAGTTTTTGTAAAAAATTTAAACCCTCATATCTTTCTTTTACCAGCTTTATACAAGCTTCATAGCCGTTTTCTAAAATGTCGGCTTGTAGCTCTCCCACCGAACCAAAGCAAGCGAAGCCCGCATTTTTGGTGGAAGCCCCTTCCGGTAAAAAGCCCCTTTCTAAAACCACAATTTGCTCCTTTGGTCGACTCTGTTTTGCGAAAATAGCCGCAGATAAACCAGTAATTCCAGCACCAATAATGCATAAATCGGCTTCTGACCAAAATTCACTTTTCTCCCAATAACTCCAGGTCTTATCCATTCTTAGCATTAAATTTAAAAATCATTAAAAAACAACAAAGCTTAGCCATGAAGGTGATAAATATCATAGGTCTTTTTAGTATCTCGCCTTAATATAGCCTAAGCTTTTAATCTACCCTCAAAAATGAAAAACTTAAACATTCTTTTCCCTACCGATTTCAGCCCTTTAAGTATCGAAACGCTTAAAACCATTCTTCCAGTGGTGGAGCAAGGTAAAAATCACTTGGTTATACTCCATGCTGCTACCCGCGAAAAAAGCGACGCTACTGCTGACCGTATTCGAGTTAAAAACGAATTGGAGTCCTTTTTAAAGTCAGTACCAGGTGTAAGTTCAGTGAGCCACGAAACACGCTGGGAGTACTCCACTTCTCGCGATTTAATTCTGAAGGAGTCTGATAAAGTGGATATAGACCTAATTATAATGGCCACCAAAGGGGCCCAAGGACTCAACACTATTTGGGGCAGTAAAACCGAAGCGGTGGTGCGTGATGCTATTGTACCCGTAATTGTAATGCCGTTGGGCGCTAAACTGAGCATGATTACTAAAATTGCTCTAGCCGCGGATTATGACTCCATGCACCATGAACATTCTTTAGATGCCCTTTTGCAGATTGCTGATCATCAAACTACTTCCATTGATATAGTAACCATTAATCGCACAGAAGAGCAATTAAGTCGAAAGGAAAAAATGAATCGCAAATACCTGAAACGCCGTCTGCAAAATTTCCCGCATCGTTTTCAGCATCATTTCGAAGATGAAATTAGTCATGGCCTGATCGCCTATGCGAAGAAACACGGTTCGGATTTAATCGCCATCCTTCCGCGTGACTATCGCTTTTTAGAAGGTCTTTTTACCGAAAGTCTCTCTAAAAGAATGGTTTACAAAAGTGAAGTTCCTCTTTTAATTCTTAAATAATGAGTGCCGACTATACCCATCTCGATAAGCTTACCGACCAATTATACGCCGATCTCATCCGCAAAAGTGAAAAGGAAATTGCGGCGAAAGAAGCGCTTTCCCTAGAGAAAATTGCGGCGGAAAAACTTAAGGCGGAAAGGGAAGTTGAGGCTTATCGTAAAAAAGAGGAGCAAGAAATTGCCCAAGAAAGAAAGAGAATGGAATCCGAACTAAGTTTAAAAGCGGAAGTGGTTTTAGACGACTTGCGATTAAACTTAACTAAGCTTTTAGCCGCCAAAATGGTGATAAAACCCATTGAAAAGCTCTTTACAGACGAGGATTTCATTAAAGAATACCTCTTCAAGCTGGCCGAGCAATTAAGCCGCTCCCCGCTTTCATTAAGTTTAAGCCTTTCGGCAGATGCGCAGGAAAAATGGCAAGCGCAATTAACTAAGCATTTTCCTGACTTAACGATTAAGCTCGGTGCCGATGAGCATGAAATTAAAATTCTTAATGAAGCCGAGGGTTTTCATTTTTCTATCGGTGATAAGGAATTAAAAAACCTCTTCTACTCCTACCTCGATCAAAGCCTACAAGAGCGCTTAAAGCATGAGTAATTATTACTACATACTAAGTTCATTACCGCAATTAAAGCTCGATAAGTCCCTTTCTGAAGAGGATTTAGATGAGGCCTGGCAATTAATTCAGCGCAATGCCAGCGCGGAAGATTTAAAAGAAATCGCCTGGTTCTGGCAACGAAATGATCTCTACAACTTGCTGGAAACTTGGCAATACCGCTTTCTTAACTATCCTTTGCGCCCTTTGCGTAAGCCTTACTCTTTAACAACTGAGGACCTAGCAGCGAGTGAAAAGGATATAGATATCCTCCCTCCTCTTTGGCGCGAATTCTACCTAGAGCATAAAGAGGAAATAATACATTGGACAGCCAATGAAATGGATAGTTATGCTTTAGACTATTATTTCGATCAACTCGCTCTTAAAGCCGACCCATTTATTAGCCAACTCTTCGCCTTTGAAAGAGAAGTCCGCAGTTTAATGGCTACTTTCAATACAAGTCTTTATCCTTTTGCAAATAAGGAGATTAGATACGGATCAACACCTTTGCATCAGCAGCTTTTAAAAGGAAAATCATCGCTGAGCGAAAAGCAAAAACTAGGTCAAACCTTTCTCCAACCTTTACTAAATGCTTTGGCTACTAAAGATCCGCAAGCCATTACCAATGCCGTGCATCAAGTACTATGGAATAAAGCCGATACACTCGCTTCCGCCCATTATTTTGATCGCTTAGCCTTGTTAAATTATTGTAGCAAACTCTTTTTGATATACCGACGTGAACAGCTTTCTTCTAACCAGCAAAAACCTTTTTTAAGGGATTTATTAGGAGAAGCGCTTAAAAATATCAATCACCATGACTAAAGGGAAAATTAAAGCCATTGTCAGTAATCTCCTGGAAATTGAATTTTACGGAGAAGTGATGCAAAATGAAATCTGTTTTGTCACTCTAGGTGATAAATCATTAATGGCAGAAGTGATTAAAATCCGTAATCAAAGAGCTTATGCTCAGTTATTTGAGCTAAGCACTTCGCTTAAACTAGACGATGAAGTTTTGTTTAGTGGTGAGCTACTGCAGGTGGATCTCGGTCCGGGAATTCTGTCGAAAAACTTTGACGGTCTGCAAAACGACCTCGATGCTATGAAAGGTACTTTTATCGAGACTGGCCAGAAAAATGTCAGTATCGATTTTGATGCCATCTACACCTTTACGCCCCTACAAGAAGTGGGCGCCTCATTACAAGCGGCCGATTGGCTGGGTGAAGTACCCGAAAACTGGATTGCGCATAAAATAATGGTGCCTTTTAAATTAAAAGGTACCTACGAATTAGTAAAAATTGCCCCCGCGGGTGATTATAAAGTGAGCGATGAAATAGCGCAACTAAAAGGCAATGATGGCGAGATAGTTTCGGTGACTATGGCGCAAAAATGGCCCGTAAAATGGGCTTTAAAAGGCTATCGTGAAAAATTTAGACCTTCCAAAATATTCCAAACAGGATTGCGGGTAATGGATACCTTAAACCCTATGGCAGAAGGCGGCACGGGCTATATCCCCGGCGCCTTTGGAACTGGTAAAACCGTGCTACAACAAGCCATTGCAAAGAATAATCAGGCCGATATGGTAATTCTTGTTGCCTGCGGTGAGCGTGCCAATGAGGTGGTGGAAATCTTCCACACTTTCCCCCAATTGGAAGACTTGAAAACGGGTCGTAAGCTCAAAGAGAAAACAACCATTATTTGCAATACCTCCAATATGCCAGTTGCCGCCCGCGAGGCCTCGGTTTATGTGGGAATGACCATAGCCGAGTACTACCGAAATATGGGTTTAAAGGTATTACTGCTGGCCGATAGTACTTCACGCTGGGCCCAAGCTTTACGCGAGATGAGCAATCGAATGGAAGAACTTCCTGGCACTGATGCCTTCCCAGTAGAATTACCTGCCGTTATTGCCAATTTTTATGGTCGTGCAGGCGAAGTAGCTCTGCATAATGATCGTCGTGGCTCGGTTACTTTTTTAGGCACCGTATCTCCTGCTGGTGGAAACTTTAAAGAACCCGTAACCGAATCTACCGCTAAGGTAGCCCGCTGCTTTTATGCGCTTTCGCAGAAGCGTGCTGATGCCAAACGCTACCCTGCAATTGATCCTATTAATTCCTATTCACGCTATTTAGATTACGAGGAGTTTCAAGCCGAAACAGAAAGCATTTTGGGCGCTAATTGGATTGAGAAGGTCAAGAAAGTGAAAGACCTTTTACAAAGGGGTATTGAAGCTCGTGATCAGATTAGCATTTTAGGCGATGATTCCGTTCCGCTTGATTATCATCTCGATTTTTGGCGCAGCGAATTACTGGACTTTGCTATAATTCAGCAGGATTCCTTCGATGATATTGACATGAACAGTCCCCTCAAACGTCAACAAAATATGCTAAATCTCGCCCTTAGTATCTGCGAATATACGGGCGACTTTGAGGATTTCAATCAGGTAAGTACCTTTTACAAAAAACTCATTAACACTTTCAAGCAATTGAATTACAGTGCTTTCGAGAGCGATGCATATGAAAAATATACCCAGGAACTAAAAGCCACCATAGCCTAAAACGAATCGTATGGAAATTCAAGCTTTTCAAGCCATTTATACCGAAATAACGGCCCTCACCAAGGCTACTTGTACGCTCAAAGCCAAAGGTATCACTTACGATGAACTGGCCTGGGTGGACGGTAGAAATGCCCAAGTAATTAAAGTTGAAGGCGAATTGGTAACCCTGCAGGTTTTTTCAGGCACGGAAGGAATTGGTACTGCTGCCAAGGTGATCTTCGCGGGTAAACCGCCATCATTGGCTTTAAGCCCCGCTTTGGGCGGAAGGTATTTCAATGCTTTTGGTCAGGCTATCGATGGTTTATCGCAACCGCAGGGCAAAGAGGTCAATATCAAAGGACTAACCGTAAATCCCGTACGGCGGCAGCTCCCCTCGGAAATGCTTTCCACGGGTATTGCGGGCATAGATTTGAATAACACCTTAGTAACGGGACAAAAAATCCCTTTTTTTGCCGATCCTGATCAGCCCTTTAATCGCATTTTAGCTGAAGTAGCACTTAGAGCCGATTCCGATCGTATTGTGCTGGGCGCCATGGGTATAAGTCACGACGACTATATAATGTTTCGCAATAGCTTTAAAGAAAGAGGCGCCAGCGATAAAATTGTAAGTTTCATCAATACTTCCGAAGATCCGCCCCTTGAGCGGCTACTCATCCCCGATCAGGCCACCGCTACGGCTGAGTATTTCGCCTATGAGAAAAAGGAAAAGGTATTGGTTTTATTAAGCGACATGACGCTTTACGCAGATGCCTTGGCTATTGTTTCTAATAAAATGGATCAAATCCCTAGTAAGGATGCCATGCCCGGCTCGCTCTACAGCGATTTAGCTCGTATTTACGAAAAAGCAGTACAATTTCCAGAAGGCGGTTCCATTACCATTATTGCGGTTACTACTTTAAATGATGGCGATATTACCCACGCCATTCCCGATAATACGGGTTATATCACAGAAGGTCAACTTTATTTAAAACGTGATACTGATACAGGCTTAACCATTATCGATCCTTTTCGCAGCTTATCGCGCTTAAAGCAGAATGTGATCGGTAAGAAAACACGAGCCGATCATCCCCAATTAATGAATGCCTTGGTGCGCTTGTATGCAGATGCGTCTGAAGCGCGCTCCAAGCAAGAGAATGGCTTTGATCTTAATGATTTTGATGTGCGTTCCCTTGCCTTCTCCAAAGATTATGTTCGCGAATTGCTTGATGTGCGCTTAAACATTGATAGTGAAAGCATGCTATATATTGGTTGGAACCTATTAGCCAAGCACTTTAAAGTATTTGAGCTCGGTATTAAGCAAGAGTTTATTGATAAATACTGGCCAGGAGAAAAAGACTAAAAAATGCTAGAGAAGTTCGCCTATAATAAAAGTACCATTCAGGATTTTCAGCGGCAGCTAAAAGTCCGCCGCGCCGCTTTGCCTGTTTTACTGCGCAAGGAAACGGCTTTGCGTAAGGTAATAGCCGAACTGAAAATAGAAATTAACGCTAAAAAAGAAGATTTTGAAGCTTTGGAAAAGCGACTGAATAACTTCGAATCCATTTGGAATGAGTTTCCTCCTATTGTTAAGGTCAAAGACTTAGAATTTAAGACCGAAAACATTGCGGGCACTAAAGTAAAGAGCTTGCAAAAAGTGAATTTCGAAAAGCTTGATTTAAAGCTCCTTTACGAGCCCGCTTGGCTTCCCGCCGCTACTGAGGCTTTAATGGAATACACCAAAGCCTATTTATTCCTTCAGAACTTTGAAGAAAAATTAGCGACTTTGGAATTAGCGCGTAAGAAAACTACCCAAAAGGTAAACCTTTACGAAAAGTTGCAAATCCCCGCTTATGACGAAGCTATTCGTCGCATAAAAAGGTTTTTAGAAGACAAAGAGAACATTGCCACGGCCGCGAAAAAAATTGCTAAAAACAAAAATCTGAGTCGCCATGAAAGCTAGGATGAAAAAAATAGAAATCCTCTGCCCTCAAACGACGGTTAAGCCTTTATTAAATGAACTACGGGAGCTAGAATGCCTACATTTTGAGGCCTTAGAGGAAGATATCAGGTACTTGGATAACCCAGACTACAAACTCTTTCATGGCGCTTATCAATTGGCAGTAAAAAATCAGACGGAAAGTTCCACCACCCTTTCGGGAGATGCGCAAGAAATAAACCTTACGGAGCATTCTAATCTAATTATCGCCTTAGAAGAGGAGCTTAAAATCTTAGACAGTAAGCTAAAGAAGAACAGCCAGAAACTCTTTTTAAAACGAATTTGGGGAGATTATAACCTCAGTAAATGGAAAAGATTAGAGTCTATCGGGATGAAAATCAAGTTCTTCCGATTAGCTAAGAGTCAGTTTGAAAAGCTCAATACCGAAGAGGTACAGCCTATTCTTATTCAGGAAGAAGAGGAACACTATTATTTTGCCCGCATTATTTCCGAAGAGGAAGTGGACAATTTTGCCAGTGAAGCCTTATCCATGCCCCTTGAAAGCCTTGCTGATTTAGAGCAGGAAAAAGCCCAATTAAATGCCCATCTAGCGAAAGCGCAGAACGAAATAAAAGTGGCCAGCTTATACCTAGCCGACTTGGAAAAGCAAACCCTTTCTTTACAAGACCAACTTAAAGAAGAGCGGATTTTAGAGTCTAGTTATTCGCTAGAAAAGCTAAAAATTAAACACCTTAAGTGCTGGTTTAATGATATTAATGAAGATTTAGTTAAACAAAAACTTAATGAATATCACTGTGCCTATAAAATCAGCTCACCCAGCAATAGCGACCCTGTACCCGTATTATTAAGCAACAATAAGTTCAATAAATTATTCGAGCCGATTACCGAAATTTTCCAATTACCACATTATTTCGAATTTGACCTCACGCCCTTTATTGCCGTCTTCTACCCCATTCTTTTCGCTTACTGTTTAGGCGACGCGGGCTATGGATTTATAGTAAGTGCCGTGGCCATTTTCGGCTATTTCAGCTTCTTAAAAAAACAAAAAGGTTTGGCGCTACTTACCTTAGTTTTAGGACTCAGCACCTTGGTAATGGGCTTTATAAAATCAGGTAGTCTATTTGGTATCCCTTTATTGGAAAGCAGCTCCCTGCCTTGGGTTCGCAGCCTTTCCAACTTAGTGCTAATCCCCGATAATAGCGACTATTTCTTCAATGCCTTTAATGTGGCCTTGTTGATAGGTTTGCTGCAAATTTTGGTTGGGATAATCATTGCAATCGTAAAAACCTGGACCTACAAGGGCTTTCTGCCTGCGCTGGCGCAGATGGGTAAACTGATCATCGTGATAAGCAGTGTAAGCCTTTTCCTAGAAGATACTTTATTGCTTACTGAAAGTATAATGCTCTTCCTTAAATTAGGCTTAGCCGCAGGAATAGCCATGGTAATGCTCTTTCACGATATGTCACAACATTTATTCAGTCGACTGGGCTCTAGTGTTTTACCACTCTTTTTCATCTTTACTGGACTGCTTGGCGATGTGCTTTCCTATGTACGACTCTTTGCTTTGGGCGTAACTTCGGGGGTACTTGGTTTAGTGGTTAACCAAATTGGCACCGATATGATGGGCGATTCTTGGTACTCCTATGTTGGCGCAATTGCCTTCCTCATTTTTGGTCACAGTCTCAATTTAGCCTTAGCCGTTTTAGGATCTTTCATTCATCCCTTACGTCTCACTTTTGTAGAGTTTTATAATAATGCCCAATTCGAAGGGGGCGGAAAAGCCTTTGAAGCTTTCACTAAATCAATTAAAATCAATTAATTATGGAATCTGTAAATCTAGCACTAATCTTAGCCTTTGTTGGTTTTGGTATTTTAATTTCCCTTGCGGGGATAGGTAGTATAATGGGAACGGCTGCCGGTGCGATGGCCACGGTGGGAGCCGTAAAAAAACGTCCAGAATCTTTTGGTTCCTTTATTGTACTAAGTGCTTTGCCAGGTACCCAAGGTTTATATGGCTTTGCAGGATTCTTTATTCTACAAGAATTTATCGGTCCAGAAATAACCATTTTACAAGGTGCGGGTATCTTAGGCGCTGGCATCGCTTTAGGCTTAGCGGGATTATTGTCGGGTATTTACCAAGGCAAGGTTTGCGCTAGTGGTATTGATGCTATCGGTAGCGGCAATGATGTTTTTGGAAGAACCCTAATCTTAGCAGTTTTCCCCGAATTATACGCTATCATAGCCTTTGCCGCGCTATTCTTAATCCGAGGAATTCTATAATCATGCAAGCCTTAGCCTTTAAATCTATTTTAGTGGCCCTTGATGGCGGGAATATTGACCAAAAAGTCTTGGCTTATTTAGCCTTCTTACATCGCAGCCTCGATTTTAAAAAGATCTACTTTCTGCATGTGGAGCATAATCTCGAATTACCGAGTTCTATTCAAGAAGAGTACGCTGATTTACTTGCACCGATCGATGAAAATATTGAAGATCAGATGCGTAAATCTGTGGCAGAGTTTTTTGACTTGGAAAAGACCGATTGTCATTTCAGTATGCGCGAAGGCCACGTTTATGAAGAAATCCTGCATTGCGCGCATATAAAAAATGTAGACCTTTTGGTAATGGGTCGAAAGGCGGAAAAAGATCGCCATAAGCATTTGTCTAGTCGCCTAACAGAACAAGGCCCTTGCTCTATTTTACTAGTTCCGGAAACCACTTTGCCTGAAGTCCACGAAATAGTTATTCCGACCGACTTCAGTGACCAGTCTCTTAAAACCATACTATTTGCCGACGCTTTAGCACAGGAGTTTTTAGCCGACTTACGATGTATTCATTACTACAGCTATGCATCGGGCTATTTAAAAAACGGCAGCAGTACTGTAGAATTAAGAAGAGCGGTAAAATTACACAGCTATCAACAGTGGGAGGATTTAAAGAAAAAACACCATCTCAGAGATAGTTTAAAATGTGAATTCGACGAGAACGAAGGCAATATGGAGGAACAATGTTTGGCGCGGGCTCGCCATATTGGGGCCGATTTAATGGTACTTAGCTCCAAAGGCCGAAACGCCTCAGCTTCAATACTATTGGGATCCTTTGCACGAGAACTGATGGAAATAAATCGCAGCATTCCTCTCTTAGTCTTAAAAGAAAAGAATGAAAACCTCGGATTTTTTGAAGCGATTAAAGCCTTACTCTAGCGTTTCTGCCAAAAGAAGGGCATAAATAATATTAGTACCGTAAAGAGCTCTAGTCTACCCAAAAGCATCAGAAAGCTTAAGAAAAGCTTACCGCCTGGTGGAATATGCGCAAAATTGTCCACTGGTCCTACCGAGCCTAAGCCCGGACCAATATTACCCAAGGTGGCTGTAACCGATCCCACGGCAGACATGAAGTCTAGACCGAACATAGACATTACAAAGGCGCCAATTAAAAAGACAATTAGCCAGATTAGAACAAAGCCCGAAACGGTATTAGTAATGTTCTGTGGCACGGCCCGTCCGTTAAAACGAACGGGAATAATCGCATTGGGATGTATCTGCCTTTTGAGCTCTAAAAAGCTGTTTTTAATAAGAATGATGTGACGCATTATTTTTACTCCTCCTGCAGTACTACCAGTAGAACCACCGGAAAAGAAAAGTATAAATACGATGAAAATCAAAAAGTTAGGCCAAAGTAAATAGTTGTCGGTTACAAAACCAGTGGTAGTCATGATAGAAACGACCGTAAAAAAGCTATTTCGAAAGGCCTCTTCCACTGGAGTGCCTTGCACTAAGACCAAAACTGCGGCAATAATAGTTCCGAAAATAAGAGTGTTAAAGGTGTAGACCTTTAATTCTTCATTGGCAAGAATATTTTTAAACTTACCGGTAAATCCGAAAAAAAGCATGGTGAAATTCACCCCAGCTAAAAACATGAAAAAGAGAATTACATAGTGAATGGCCGGACTGGCATAATAGGCGATACTGGCATTTTTCGTAGAGAATCCGCCTGTAGCCATTGTAGCCATCGCATGGTTTACCGCGTCAAATAAGTCCATTCCCGCTACATAAAGGGCAATGCTTTCGGCGAGAGTTAGAATTAAATATAAGAGCCACAAACGCTTAGCGGTGCCCGTAATGCGTGGGTGCAATTTATCAGGACTTAGTCCCGGGGCCTCGGCATTAAAAAGCTGCATTCCTCCTACTCCTAAAAGCGGTAAAATGGCCACGGTTAAAACAATAATTCCCATACCGCCAATCCAGTGCGTCATACTTCGCCAAGCGAGAATAAAATGCGGTTGACTCTCAATATCGGTAAGAATAGTTGCCCCCGTCGTGCTAAAGCCACTAACGGTTTCGAAAATTGCATCGATCACAAGGGGAATGCTGCCGCTAAATAAAAATGGAAGACTTCCTAAGAGAGACATGGAAACCCAGCCTAAGGCGACAATTAAAAAACCATCGCGTTTAGTAACGTCTTTTAATCGATTTCCAAAATTAATGGTGTACAAACCAAAGCCAAAAGCCGCAGTAATACCACTAGCTAAAAACATGGAGGCCCAATCTTCATGAAAATATATCGCCACACACATTATTACCAGCATCATTAATGAAACTATTAATAATAAGGCGCCAATGGTGGCAGCAATCATTTTGTAATTAAAGCGATACATAGCTAACGAAAATAACGGCCAACTTTTTTAGCACATTCTGTTTTGGCGAAAACCACTACTTTATCCAAAGGCTGAATTTCAAAATCCCCAGTGGGAATTAGACCTTCTCCATCGCGAATAATTCCGCCGATAATGGCACCTTTGGGCAAATCTAAATCTTTAATGGCTTTTTGGGTAACCTTACATTTAGAGGTTACATTAAATTCCATCACTTCCGAATCAATGCCATGTATGGTAGAAAGGGTAACGAAATCGCCGCGGCGGATATAGCGATAAATAAAATTCGCCGCCGCTAATTTTTTATTGATAAGGGAATCAATACCAATACTTTGGGTAAGAGCGAGGTATTCGATATTTTCAACCATGGCAATGGTTTTCTTCACCCCTCGATCTTTGGCTACTAAACAAGTAAGCACATTAGTTTCGGAGTTTCCTGTAACAGCCACCAGAACATCGGCATTTTTAAGGCCTTCTTCTTCTAGCTTTTCTACATCGGTACCGTCAAAATTAAGCACCATTATTTCGGGGAACATGGAAGCAATTTTATCGGCTTTTTCGGCATTTTGCTCAATTAGCTTAACGTGAAATTTCTTACCCAGCTTGCGGGCCAGGTGCATTCCCGTTCTACTTCCCCCAACTACAATAATATCTTTAATGGCAATCTTACGGCGGCCCGTTACTTCTAAAACTTGTTCCATACCATCGGCATGGGTAATTACAAAGAGGTGATCGCCCGCTTCTACCACTGTATCTCCTTTGGGAATAATGGTATTGTTTTCTCGTCGAATAGCCACCACCACATAATCGCGTTTGGTGCTAAGTTTGGCAACTTCTGCCATAGACTTCCCTACTATATCAGCGTCTTTATCAATGTCGAGACCGAGTAAAGTTATCTTACCATTTTCAAATTCAATTGATTCCGAAGCCGCGTTGGTATTGATTAAATGACGAACCTCTCGGGCCGCTAAAGACTCGGGTGAAATAAGTTCGTCGATACCAAATTCACGAATATTTAAAGTGTCTTCATCCGTCAGGTATTGCATTTGGCTAATGCGGGCAATGGTCTTTTTTGCCCCCAATTTCTTGGCATAGATCGCACTTAAAATATTTGCCTCTTCTACGGAAGTAACGGAAATAAAAAGATCGGCCGTGTGAACTTTGGCGCGCATTAAAACATCAAAATCCGTCACTTCACCCGATAAAGTTATCGCATCAATATGCGAATCAATATTTACTAAAGTGTCTTGGTCGTGATCGATGATGGTAATATCATGCGACTCGCTCGATAGCCAAGTAGCTAAGTGAGTTCCTACCGCCCCAGCCCCGGCAATTACAATCTCCATAATTTAAGAAAATAGTTGACAAAGGTAAGCATGACAAATCGCTCTGCAAGCAGTCCCTTTGGCTTTCGCGAGATGCCTATTTAAACTGAAATAATCTTCCAAATTGTTAATTATCAATAGAATAGAATTTAACCTTTTTAAGATTTCCATTTATTAGCTGAGACGACTTAACGATCATCTGATAATTTAGCACGAAAAATTGCTTAAAATTCAGATTATTTGATTTTCAAGCGCATCTACCGAAAGGCAGCCAAAAATTCTTTAGACTACAATAATAGATCTGAACCTAGGAGGCTTCAGAAGCCAATACCTTCTTATAAACTTTACCAATACTCAAACCTTGCACGATAATCGAAAAAACCACCACCACATAAGTGGTAGTAAGGAAGAGTTCCCGTTGCATACTTTCATCTAAACTTAAAGCCAAAGCAATGGAAATGCCACCGCGTAAACCTCCCCAGGTTAAAAGAAAAGCTGTTTTAGGTGCGAAATCAAGATGTTTTTTAAAGATTAATACCGGTCCTGAAACCGCGATATAGCGCGCGGCCAGGCCAATAGGAATGGCAATTAAGCCAATGAGCAGGTAAAATCCATTGAGTTCAACAATAAGCATTTCTAAGCCGATGAGCACGAAGAGAATGGCGTTTAAAAACACATCTAAAAGCTCCCAAAACTTATCAATATAAAGTTGCGACGTTTTACTCCAGGCCTCTTTAGGCGATTTATTTCCCACTAAAAGTCCCGCTACCACTACGGCTAATGGGCCACTAAAATGTAAATGACTAGCGAGACTGTAAACTCCCATCACCAAGGCGATTGTAATTATCACCTCTGTTTCGTAATGATCGATAGAACGCATCAGCTGAAAAGCGACATAACCAAAGGCCAAACCTAAAAGTACGCCGCCAATAATTTCTTCGGCAAAAAGAGTGGCAATATCTACCGCCGAAATTTGATCTAAACCTTCACGAGCAATAGAAAGGAGCACTAAGAATACAACAACCCCTACCCCATCATTAAATAACGACTCCCCTACAATTTTGGTTTCCAGATTTTTAGGAGCTCCTATTTGCTTTAAAATACCCAATACCGCTATAGGGTCGGTGGGTGCTATCAGCGAACCAAAAAGGAAACAGTAAATTAAATCGACAGGGTAATTAAAGAGTATCAGCAAATAATAAATAGCAAAACCAACTAACAAGGCTGATATGAGCACTCCTAAGGTGGCAAGCATTAAAATGGGCCCGC
Source organism: uncultured Schleiferiaceae bacterium (assembly GCA_963977415.1). Taxonomy (GTDB): domain Bacteria; phylum Bacteroidota; class Bacteroidia; order Flavobacteriales; family Schleiferiaceae; genus Croceimicrobium. The sequence goes on from CAXBOS010000002.1 coordinate 283,215, forward strand.
GATTTACTTTTAGTAAATCCAATTTGGTGTGCAAAGCCCCTGCAAAAAGCAAGAAGCTAAGCATTACATCCAGTAAAAGCGATTTAAAATCTAATTCGTGCACCACCGCTTTCGCTTCACTCAGCAGATCGGGTATAAAGGAGCCTAAAATTAGCAGTATTATGGTGAAAATCAAAGCCATAACCATTAAGCCAATTGTGAATGGTAGCTTTAAAAACCGGGTATTAAAATAGGCGAAAACCGCGGCTAGAAAGGTAATGGAAGAGATGATACTAAATAGATCCATAGAAATTTATTGATGGGCCACCAAAGTAATTATTTAAGGTGAATTTGAATTCTGACACTAATAATTTTTGGAAAAATAATAAAGTCGACTCTATTACAAAAGACTACATTTAACAAGCATACTTCAACATTTCTGATTTTTTGACCAGGAGAATATGGCTCGAATAGTCCCCTTTAAAATTACTCACTAAACAAGAGGTAATTCTTGCATTTGTAATAGTAAAACTATTACTTTTGCGTTTTTAGAAATTATAGAATATGCATTCACTTTTAGGCAACCTCAAATTACAGATTCCGGAGAAACTTTTTGTTAAAGATCCCGACTCCAGCGACTTAGGTAAAAGGATACTCACCCACAGCATTATTTTAATTGAATCTTTGGGTTTCGAGAACTTCACTTTTAAAAAGTTAGGTTTAGAAATTGGTTCGCCCGAGAGTACTATTTATCGCTATTTCGAGAACAAGCACAAGCTTCTACTCTATTTAACTTCCTGGTATTGGGGCTGGTTAGAGTATAAAGTGGTTTTTGCCACTGCTAATGTTGAGTTAGCTCAAAAACAATTGGAAAATGCCATTTGTGCTATTTGCGAAACAGTAAAACAAGATCAAAACTTCTCACATATTAATGAAGAGTTGTTGCAACGCATTGTAATTTCGGAGTCTTCCAAAGCTTTCTTAACTAAAGAAATAGAGCAGGAAAATAAAGATGGTTTTTTTAAGTCTTATAAAAACTTGGTAGAACGCATCGTTATTATTATCCAAACCATAAACCCAGATTATCCTCATCCTAAAACTTTGGCCTCCACTCTATTGGAAACCAATCATATGCAAAAATTTTTCGGCAGCCATTTGCCATCTATTACTGATATCGGTAAAGACGATGAGCAAGTAATTAGTTATTTTAAAACAATGACCCTAAGTATGATTAACTATGGCAAGTAAAGATCCCAAAATGCCACTAAAACGCTTTATTAGTTTACTAGTTAGCGAAAAGAAGGATATTGGCAATATTTACATCTATGCGATTTTTAATGGACTCTTGTCCCTCTCTATTCCCTTGGGGATACAGTCTATTATTAACCTGATACAAAGCGGTAGTAGCTCTACATCGTGGGCTGTTTTAGTTATCATCGTATTAATAGGTTTAGCCCTAGCGGGAGTTTTTCAAATTTTCCAGCTGAGCGTAGCAGAACGCATCCAACAGCGCCTTTTTGTCAATGCTTCTTTAGAATTTGCCTATCGCATTCCTCGCCTTAAGCTTTCTGGATTAAAGGATTATTATTTGCCCGAATTGGTAAATCGCTTTTTTGATGTAATAACGGTACAAAAGGGTTTATATAAATTACTCTTCGATTTCTCGGTAGCAAGTTTACAGATCGTTTTCGGATTGATTTTACTCTCCATCTACCACCCTTTCTTCATTGCATTTGGCTTCTTTTTAATATTCTTACTTTTAGTCTTCTTCCGAGTAACATCGGGTAAAGGTCTGGAAACCAGTCTTGAGGAAAGTAAACATAAATACGAAGTAGTTAGTTGGCTAGAAGAATTGGCTCGCAACCTTTCAACCTTCAAAATGGCGGGTAAAACAGATCTGCCTATGGAGCAAACCGACCTTTTGAGCGGTAAATATCTAAGAACCCGCCGGGCGCATTTCTCGGTTTTAATTCGCCAATATTCATCTCTAATCTTCTTTAAGGTATTTATTGCTGGCGGTTTACTACTGTTAGGTGGTTTATTGGTTTTTGATCAGCAAATGAATATTGGTCAGTTTGTAGCGGCTGAGATTGTGATTGTTCAGATTATCAGCTCGGTAGAAAAACTGGTTTATAGCATTGAAACAATTTATGACGTTTTAACTGGTCTTGAAAAATTAGGGGCGGTTACTGATCTCGAACTAGAAAATCAGGATGAAAGCGATCAAATTGAACTTAAAAACGGTGAGAAGCTTAACATTAAGCTTAAAAACATCAATTTGAAATCGCCACAATGGGGTCACGAAATTCTCAAGGACATCAACTTGGAAATTGAGCACGGTAAAAAGATTGGTATCGCCGGCGATATGTCTGCGGGCAAATCCTCACTATTGCAGCTTATTGCTGGCTTGTTTGACAATTATGAAGGCAGTCTTCTTTATAATGGCATTCCTTATAATAAAGTACGCTTAGAAAATCTACGCAGCTTAATTGGCGATAACCTTCGGCAGGAAGAAATTTTTGGATCTTCCATCTTAGAGAATATCTCACTTCGTCGCGAAAGTGTTAGTAATGAAGACGTTTCTAAACTTTTAGATTTAGTGGGATTAAAAGATTTTGTGGAAGACTTACCCAATGGAATGTTTACTCAATTACAAACTTCAGGCTTAGGTTTAGCCAGTAGCACCCGTAACCGTATATTAATGGCGCGAAGCTTGGCTGGTACGCATAGCTTACTCCTATTAGAAGACAATTGGTTTGATGTAAGCCAAGAAACCCGCGATAAGTGGCTCGATTATTTATGCTTCGATTGCGGGCAGTCGGTAGTAATGGCCACCAATAATGCCGCTTCTTTAGAACGCATGGATCACATTTACCTCTTGCAAAAAGGTCAAATTATTAAAGAAGGAACATACGCGGACCTTAAAAACGATTTACCATGTTAAATATATCGCCTAAAAACTCTGTTGAGAGCAAGGTTGACAATCGCAAATATTCCAGCCTCCGTGTTTTTTTAGATGAGGCTAAACACCATCGTAGTAGAAAGAGACTTTACCTAATAGCCTTGGCTATTTTATTTGCAGCCCTCTTTTTGCCATGGACGCAAAACGTTATGAGTAAGGGTTTTGTAACCAGTTTACAACCCGATAAAAGACCGCAAACCTTGCAATCTGTTATTGGTGGCCGAATCGAAGAATGGCATATTAAAGAAGGCCAGTTTGTACGCAAAGGCGATACCCTACTCTTTATTTCGGAAACTAAAAATGAATATTTTGATCCGCGTTTGCTAGAGCGTACGGGAGCACAGATTAAAGCCAAGCAGTCTTCTAGTGAAAATTACAGTCAAAAAGCGGCTTCTTTGGCCACTCAGGTAGATGCGCTCAAAGAAAATAAACGTCTAAAATTGCAGCAAGCAGTTAATAAAATTGAAATTTTCCGCTTAAAGGTGGTAGCTGATAGCATGGATTTTATTGCTGCGAAAACCGACGAGATTTTTGCAATGGCGCAGATGCAGCGTATGGACACTCTTTTTAATGATGGCCTCTATTCGCGGACTGATTTAGAAAAACGTCGTCAGAAATTACAGGAAACAAGCTCCAAACGTATTTCTGCGGAAAGTAAACTATTAGCAACTCGTAACGAGTTAATCAATTCCAAGGTGGAACTTAATTCGATTAATGCCGATTACGATACCAAAATCGCCAAGGCAGAAAGTGAACGTTTCTCTACCCTATCAGCCATGTATGGAACTGATGCCGAGGTTAGTAAAATGGAGAATCAGTATTCTAATTATGCTATCCGCACTAGTAATTATTATATAACCGCTCCTCAAGATGGCTATATTACTCAGGCCATTAAAACTGGTATTGGTGAAACCGTAAAAGAAGGAGAAGATATCTTAACTATTATGCCCGCCGATTACGATTTGGCCATTGAAATGTATGTTCGCCCATTAAACTATCCTCTCATGCACGTGGGCGAAGAAGTACGCTTGCAGTTTGACGGTTGGCCTGCCATTTTCTTTAGTGGTTGGCCTGGTGTTTCGGTAGGTACTTTTGGCGGAAGAATTGTGGCCATCGATAACTTCACCAGTGCGAATGGACTTTACCGCATTTTAGTATCTCCCGATCCAGAGCAAGAGTCTTGGCCTGAAGGTGTGCGAGTTGGTGCTGGTGTAAAAACCTTCGCCCTCCTAAACGATGTGCCTATTTGGTATGAGATTTGGCGTCAGATTAACGGTTTCCCGGCAGACTTCTACATTCCTGAAAACTCAAAAGATCAGTCTAAAGACAAGAGCTCTAATGAGAAGAAAAAGTAATTACTTTCTATTAATAATTGGGCTTTTTTGGCTGTGGCCAGATGCGCAAGCACAAAGCATCGATTCTACTGTTTTATCGGTTGATACCTTTGTTGCTATCGTAAAGAGACATCATCCGGTAGCTTTGCAAGCGGAGCTAATTAAAAGACAAGCGAAAGCCGAACGCCTTAAAGCGAGCGGTGCTTTCGACCCAAAGCTCTTTAGTGATATCAACCAAAAGCAGTTTAGCGAAAAGGATTATTATCAATTGCAAAACTCGGGAATTGAATTTCCAGCCTGGTTTGGTTTGAAAGCGAAAGCCGGTTACGAGTTAAACGATGGTATTTATTTAAATAATCAGAATACTGTTCCGGGCAGCGGTTTATGGTATGCTGATGTTTCGATTACCTTGGGACAAGGCTTATTGATGGACGAAAGGCGCGCTATGTTAAAACAAGCGCGTATTCTGCAAGAATCAGCCGAGTTTGAAGTCGACTTAGCCCTCAATGATTTATTGGAAAAGGCTTTAACGAGCTATTGGCAGTGGTATGAAGCTTATCGCGAGATGGCGATAATTAATCAGGCTTTAGATGCCGCAGAATTTAGGTTTAAAAGTATTAAAAGGCAGGCGATTATAGGTGAAAAATCCATGGTGGACACGCTCGAATCGGCTATTCAAGTGCAAGATCTCTCTATTCGCCTGCGTAAAGCAGAAGCGCTTTTTATTCAAAAGCGCAACGAATTAGCGACCTACCTTTGGTTGGATGGTGTTTTACCTCTAAACCTTCAAGCGAATTCCAAGCCTGAGTTAAGTGAAGGGGCCATATTAAATATCCTCCCAGAAAATTGGTTCGAGCAGCATCCTAGTCTAAACTTTTATCGCTTAAAGCTAGAAGGCTTGGATATTGAGCGCAGATTGAAGGCTGAATCCCTAAAACCGCAATTAGATTTAAACTATAAGTTTCTCAACCAGCCTGCGCCGAACGACTTTTTCGCGCAATATTCACCCGATAACTACAATTGGGGCTTAAAAGCTACTTTCCCCATATTTGTGCGTAAAGCGAGGGGTGATTTAATGAAGACTAAGGTTAAAATAGAAGAGAATAATCTAGAGCTCGAATTAAAGCGGGTGAGCCTACAAAACAAGGTGCAAGCTTTGGAACAGGAGTTACTATTAAGTCAGACTCAGCTTATTGAAACTCGTTCTATGGTTACTAATTACCGTAGACTTTTAGAGGCGGAGAATAATAAATTCCGAAACGGAGAAAGCTCTTTATTCCTTATTAATTCCCGCGAATTAAAATACATTGATGCGCAAATGAAACAGGTAGAATTAGAATCTAAAGTAAACTCTGTACGCGCTAAATTAAAAGCTGCTGCTGGGGTTCTAGATAATTAAACCGAAAACGACCAGTCAAAAAAAAACCTTAAGCCTAGACTTAAGGTTTTTTTTTGCTTTATTAAGTGGCCTAACCTATTGTTATAGGTTAACTTATCAAAATAAATTACGACTCCCAGCGTACTTTGTTCTCGATCGAACTCAATCTTCGTCCTACAGGATTCGTTTTGCTAGGCTTACCAATATATAATAGGCCCATAGACTTATGCGCTGCATCAAATTGCATAAAATCGCGGAAAGCATCGCTAAAGGCGAAACCAGGAGTGCTCCAAATTGCACCATAACCTAAACTATGAATATAAAGCCACATGTTTTGTACGGCCATCGCTACGGCGCAGCTCTCCTCTATTTCAGGAATTTTAGGATTGGAGTTCGGCTTCATGGCAATGCCAATAACATGGGATGATAATAAGGGCTTTTCTAAGAGCTTGTTGTAGCGAATCTCGTTAAAGTCTTCAGCCTCTTTATTTGGTTGATCATAATCGGCCATAAAACGACCTAAAGACTTTAATGCCTCGCCTTGGTATACCACAAAGCGCCAAGGCTCCGTATAGCCATGGGTTGGAGCCCAATTGGCCTGCTCTAAAATTTCTTTAATCTGCGTATCAGGAATGATTTCTCCCGTAAAAGTATCTGGTTTAACGGTTCTGCGCTCAGCAATTAGCTGTGCTAAAGTATTGTGCATATTAGTCTTTTAATAGTTTTTGCATTTCACTAAGGTAGGCTCCTTCTCTTGCCAGCTTAGAATCGAGCGTAAAAATAGCCTGCTCATAATAAACGCTGCGTTCAAATAGATGTTTAGCGATGTACTCTTTTAAATCTTCATCTTTTAGATGAGCCAATAAAGGACGCTCTCTGCGATCTTTCAACAAGCGATCAAATAAAATGGGAATATTGTGTTTCAAATAGAAACTCGCGGCTTTGGAGTTAATCAAAGTCATATTATCGTAGTAACATGGTGTGCCTCCACCCGTAGCCAAAACAAAATTATCCTCTTCTAAGAGAACTTCCAGCATCGCTCTTTCCTTTTTTCGGAAATAAAGCTCCCCTTTATTGAAGATGATTTCACTAATAGAATTACCCTCTTCTTTTTCAATTATTTGGTCGAGATCCAATAATTTCAGGCTCCATGCTACCGATATATCCCTTGCCAAGGACGATTTTCCGCTGGCCATGTAGCCAATTAAAACAATTTTCATAGCTGTAAAATACTGAGAACAAAAGTAGTGCATTCTGAGGGCTAGACGGGTGAAAAAAAACATCAATATTTTTTCTAGTTTTCTTTGGTGGTACAAGTTTTAACTCTTTATATTTGCAGCCCCAAAACGATGAGGGGTCAACGACTCAGTAGCTCAGCTGGCAGAGCATCTCCCTTTTAAGGAGAGGGTCCAGGGTTCGAGCCCCTGCTGAGTCACCAAAAAAAAGCCCTAAACAGGGCTTTTTTTGATAGTACAAAGATCAAGTGATATGAAGGCCAAGGTCTCTTATCTCACATTTAAGTTCTCTGTTCTGATAATTGCCCAGGTGGCGGAATTGGTAGACGCGCCACCTTGAGGGGGTGGTGATCGTAAGGTCGTGCAGGTTCAAGTCCTGTTCTGGGCACATCTAAAAAAGATAAAACCCTTGTTAGTCATTGGATTAGCAAGGGTTTTTTATTTACTACCGATACATTATCGATACATTTTTTTCATTTTGATGCATCACATTTCTTCTAAACGGATGCTTTTTCATCTGTAGTAATTTGTGTGAACTTATTCAGAGGTAAAATTTCACGTCTTCAAGTTTCTTTAAAAAGGCATAATATCAAAAACCAGCTTCTCCCCTAGTGTTACATACACGCTTAAACGCGGATGCTTATGCTTCTGATCGTAAAAGGATAGCTCCTGCTTGATTTCACTAATATCTTTTATACGGCAATGCCACGTCTCTGGGGATTCTTCTTTTAAAGAGCTCAGGAAATCACGAAAATATTCATAGCCAGCGCTGGGCTCGAGATCACCAAAGCTAACTTCTGGACTCAAAATATAAGGCAGAAATAGCTCGGGCATGCCTTTATTGACTGCTTCAATAAACTCCTCTTTGATTTTGTCTTTAGAAAATGATGGCATTTACGATTCTTGGATTTAAGTTACACTAGGCTATTTCTGGAGGTGTCCACAATAAACACTAGAAATGCAGCTAATTAAAAGTTAAAAATGCCACTTAAAAGACAAGCAGGGCACTCCTTGTGTAGTGGAGAAGCCTAATTGCACTGTTAAATGTTGTAAGTGATTAGATTTTGCCTTTTGAAAAAGATACTCTGCTCGCCAAAAAAAGAGGCCAGAACTTAAAAGTACTCCACCTGACGCTGCCGTGGTGATTAAGCCTATATAGGATTTCCCCATTTCTTCGGTTAGACTTAAACTTGAGGGAATAAAAGTAGTTAAACTTACCCCGGTCACTAAGCCTAAGGTTCCCAGACCCAAAAGAATTTTACCAGTGAAACGCTTGCTTTTTGATCGGGAAATAAAATCTATCACCTTAGGATCTCTATCATTAAGTAGCAATTTACGCCACTGCGAGCGGCTTAGCTCTTTGTATTCTGGCTGAATCACGATTTCTTGAGCGCGAAGAGAAAAGGAAACTAAAAGAAAAAGAATGCAAAAAATATTGACTCGAGTAAATTGCTTCACAGTTTAGAATGTGCAGTGGAAAATAATTTAAAATAATCAGCTCAATACTATTAGAGTATCACAAAGCTCCTTAAAAACCTTAGAACTATGATTTTACTTAACAATAGGCAGTTTAATCACTGAAGGATATTCTTGGGAGTGATGCACCTTATTATGCGCCACAACAGCCTCCGATTCATCGTAGTTATTGCCACCGGTATTTAAGTTTCGGGCGAAACGCGGAAAGTTACTACTCGAAATTTCAATGCGAATCCGATGGCCCTTTTCAAAGTAATTACTGGTGGCGAGCGGTGAGAAATCCAATTGATAAACCTTCCCTTCTTCCATAAAGACTTCTTTATCATAACCTTCCCGATAACGCACTCTTTGAATCGTTTCATCTAAATTATAAGCTCTTCCGTCAGGGTATACATCAATTAATTTGATAGTGAAATCCGTATCCTTAGCATCAGAAGAAATAAATATACTCGCTTCAATAAAGCCAGAAACTTCTATTCCTTCATTCAATAATTCCGAAGTGTACACCAGAATATCCTCTCTTTCCTCCATAATCTGTTGATCAAAGGCACCGCCCTTTACAGCATTCCCTGTACAACATACATTTCCGCCATAAGATTGTACAGGATCCATGGGATCGTAGGTGAAGGAATCTGGCTTGTCTTCTCTGGGCATAGAATTATCCAAACGACCATCTCCAGCCAAGCTATTAGCTGCGCCACCACTGTTTAAGTAAAAGGTCGTCATCTCGGCATTTAAAGGCGGCCATGCTTCGGCTGCTTGCCATTTATTTATACCCATGGTATAATACTGCACTCGGGGAGTCTTATCCTTAAAATCGTTCTTTTCGTCCTTTAACCAGAGGTCAAACCAAGCATAGATCTGCTCTTGATAGTTTAAACGAGCATCTCCCACACTGCGCTCTCCCACCAAGGTATTTTCGGTAGCGCGCGTATAGCTGCAGTGTAAAGTTGGGGCAATCACTAAGTATTGGTTATCGGCAACTGTAGGATCTTTAGATTGACGCACGTGGTTAAATAGGGCCAAGTTTGGACCAATCGATACATCGTACCAGGAGGCAAACCAAAAACTAGGCACCTTAATCTCCATGTTTTCGTGGTATAAGCCTCCCTCAAACCATGCAGAATCATTGGGTTTACGGCGCACCATTTTATCAAAAATCTCGCGCTTGCCGTGAATATTTTGTAAAATATCCTGAATGGGCAAATGTTTAAGCGCTTCTGCCATATCCACAGGAGGATTCTCTGGCGCTAAATCGTAAAAGCGTGAAATCCGAATCAAGTCCTCCTGTGTTGCTCCTTCCGGAATACGCGGTTTAAATTTATCATGCTCTACCCCGTATAACCATGCGAAAAACAGCATCTGCTCTACTCCACCGCGATACCAATTACCTTGTTCATAATAGTCGCCTACTGTGCCAACACCAGCACCATAACCTTGCGGTACCATGGCAGCATGAGCGGGGTGATCTAACGCCGCTACAGCCATTTGCCACTCGGCGGTAGATGAGCAACCATAGGTGCCTATTTTCCCATTAGACCAAGTTTGATCTTTCATCCAGCTGAAGGCATCATATCCATCCGTGAGAGGAACACCTAGGATATCCCATTCCCCTTCTGAATAGTAACGGCCACGTTCATTTTGCACCACATAAGCATAGCCTCTTTTTACCGCTTCATAAGCTCTAAGAGCCGTACTTGTGCGCTGCTTGCCATCACCCCATGAGTTGAAATTATAGGGAGTTCTTGAAAAAATGATAGGTACTGGAGCATCGGTTTTAGGACGGTAAATATCGGTGGCTAGATGCTTCCCGTCCCGCATCGGCATCATCACTTTTTCTTCAATTATTGCAATTTTGGATAGTTTCTCTAAAATGTCATCTTGGGCCCAAGCATTGGATATCCCAACAAAGACTAATAAAATAAGGAGGGTGGATTTCTTCATTTAACTCTGTTCATCATAGTGAGTCGCTAAAAATAGGAAATAATTAAGGGAGCAAGACTAGGCCCTGAGTATCTAGTCATACAATCCATTCTGCAATGCATAAAAAAACACCCTACCGAAAGCCTATACTTAAGGTAAGGTGTCAATTCGTGTAAGCGACTAATATTTAAAAAGCGGTTTTCATAAAACGAGCCTGATAAACAGCATCATCTGCTTTTAAGCGCAAGAGATAAACTCCTTGAGGAAGTTCGCTAACAGACAATTGATCGCTACTAAATTGCTCTTTTTGTATGATTACTTGCCCGCTTAAGCTGTATAAACTCAATTGATATTTTTTCCCCAAGTTGGGCAAATCTAACTTCACAAAGTCTCGTGCTGGGTTGGGATATACGGCTAAGTTCTGAATCTCATTTTTGACAATCCCTACGGAGCTAGTAATTACGGTGTCTATGGCATTAAGGTAACAGAATAGGTCCATCGCCAAATTACGCTGACCTAATAAACTAGAACGATCGTTATGTGCAAAAGAAATAGTGTAATCCTTCGTGGGTATATGTAGCGTTAAATGACCGTTCATACCTGCCCCTCCTTTACCATAAAGCCAAGTCGTATCGCCTTGCGAATCAATAACCTCTACAATATCTGTATTGTAACCTGAATAACCCATTATACTGCTGGCGCAACTGTAAGAACCCTGAGGCTGAGCCGAGCCAGGAATAATAGCCTTAATGCTATCCATTGCAGCTGAGCCTAAAAGTTGACCTTGAAATAATGCTCGATAGAATTTCACTACTTCATATGACTTCGCTATTAAGCCACGGTTTCCTCCATTAGTGCTAAAGTAGCGCAGATAAGAACGATTATTTGCATAATTTGTGCCCTGCCAGATGCCATTTATCGAGTCGATAGTTACCGCCTTACAGGAACTCAAATACGATTTCGTCATACCCATTGGGGTGAAAATGCGATTTTGAATCTCAGCTTCATAAGATTGACCAGATACCGAATCGATTAAAAACTGCAGAACCAAGAGATTGGTATTATTGCGATCAAAGTTGCCGGGGTTGGCTTTATTAGCTGGTAAACAGCTTAATAGATCTTGAGGACAACCTAACTGTGTAGGGTTCAGTAACCAGATATCATTAAAGCAAGAACCAGCCGCACTGTTGCCCCAGAACTCATTCAGGACAGAAGTATGACGGAGTAACTGACGCACACTTATACTGCCATCTAAACCCATTACAGCAACGTCCATATGTGCACCAATACTATCATTTAGAGACATCTTACCCTCTTCAATCAGTTTTAAGGCTATATAATTAAGATAACCGCCTACTGCTTGGGCAAAATGCCAAGGCTTAGCCGTATCTACTGGAATACCTGGTGCCCGAATGCCGCTGTAAAATGTTTCAGGACCCCATTGATCGTCGAAAATAAGGGAGAATTCGATGCCCTCCATACCGTAGTTAGCGCTAGCTTGATCAACAATTGCCTGCAAATTCATTCGCAGAGTATCAATATGCTTGACGTTTTGGGCAGATAGTGAACCTAGTGTTAAGATTAGAGCCAGACTACAAGTCCAAGATTGAATAATAGTTTTCATAATGGTAATTTTTAAATGATAATTGTGTTTGTGGTATTTCTAAAAGATTTATGCTAAGGCTATTACATCTGTGCCATTTCACAGTCGATTTCAATCACGAATGGATAAGTCAAGCTTCTGGGCACATCGTTCCAACCACCAGGCTGTAAATGTCTTTTTGATGCAATAGTTACTGCATCTTCTTCACACTGTGGATTGTAAGAGTTGGCACAATAACCATAGGCCTGATTGTTAGGCTCTAGGTTTTGCCAATTGGTATAAAAAACGACTTCACCATTAAGCCAGCGGTGAGTTTCTTCAACTAAGTGATCTGATAAACCTATTAAGGCACAAGGCCTGCTAGCATTATCTAGTAGGGTTTGAACCACCTGATTTTCGGCCTGTGACTGAATGGTCACCAAATACCCGCCTAATGAAGCTGCTGCTTGACGCGCCTGATCAAAGTTTTTAAACTGATCGGATAATAAATAATAGGAGCCTTGAAAATATGTTTGATGGCTATATCCAGTTTTTGGGATTCGTTCGGCACAATCGATATCTACGTAGATGTCAGTTCCTATTACGGGTGGTTCTGGTTTAGGGTCGGGTTCACATGACCATAGAACCGTTAAAGCCATCATTACTACTAAGGATCGAAATGTTTTAGACTTATTCATTGTTTATAATTTTCAGCTAAACTACTGGCCCTTACTCCGGCCTACTGAAAACTATGTTGCAGATACTTTAAACCTGTTAAAAAGACTTTAAGCTATGTTGCATTTCCTTGGAATGCATGTAAAAAGCCTCTGTTTTGACTGGTTTGTTAAGCTTAAAACTGAATGAATGCCATTTTTGGATAATAAAACAATGGTTTTCATCAGACCCAAGTCAAACATCTCTCATACTATAATGATTATCCTGAATTTCACATTTATTGGATGGGCTTGAAAACGACGGTAAGCTAGAAACTATAAAATCTGACCAAAGTAGTCGGTCTAATATAATATGTATATTTACCTCTGTATGTTAACTATCAACCAAAAACAGATTATTATGAATAAAAACTACTTATCAATTATTTTGTCTCTGCTACTGGTATTAAGTAGTAAGTACACTTCAGCTCAATCTACAGAGGATTTTGAATCAGAAATATCAGGATCTAATATTTTTACAGACAATGGTCAGTCGTTTACGATTTCAAGTGAATCTGCTGATACTTTTGGTATTTACTTTTACTCTGGCGCAGGATGGAATGGAAACTCAATAGATGATGTGTTTATAGATAATACAGGAAATATTATTCTTAGTGGTGATGGAACTTCATTTACAATATCTACCACAGATGGTGTAGATATTACCATAAAAAGTTTTTACTTATTTGTATCTAATCGTGATATAAATGGACCTGGAACACCAACAACGGTAACTATTGAAGGAAGGAGAAATGGTAATAATGTTTTTACGGTCATTAAAAGTGATGGAATCGTAAATGGGTCAGCATATACCCCTAATAATGGATATACATTTATTGATTTAGCAACCGAAGGTGGAACGGATAATTCAAACAAAAACATAGATAAGATAATCATTCGAACTACTGGCAATGCTGATTACTTATCTTTGGACGCCTTTACTTGGGATTCTGGATCATTGTCTTTGGACGATTTCGGAAAATCGAATATTAAAATATTCCCAAATCCGTCTTCCGATTTTATACAGATTTCTGGGCTTAACCAAACAGTAGATTTTAAAATATTAGATTTACTTGGAAAGGAAATTAAAAAAGGGACTATTCATAGTGATGGGAAAATTAATATTCAAGATATAGCTAAGGGTACTTATTCATTAAAACTCGGGAATGCAAATGGCATTAAGCTAATAAAAAATTGAAACCATCCCCAATAACTGTTGATGAAGCATAATTTATTTGCTTGAATGTCTATTCAGATAATTTCTGTTTTAGAAACAAGTAAATTTTTCGTAAATTCATATATCCTACTTAAATATATATAAATTAAAATTACACTAGTAATAGGCAAATATTTTACCCTAATACTTGGCTTAACAGATTGTAAAGGTAAGAGACATTTATAAATTTAATATAGGTCCTGCTTTCACATCAGTTTCTTTAAACTATAGTTTTTAATTTGCAGTTTTATAACGAGAAAATAATATTTTTCAAACTTAAGAAGTCTTCATTTATAATGGAGATTTTTTTTTACAAATGCTTGGTCTTACTATGGCTTATCGCTTACAGCGGTAAAATTAATTACTCTAAATTTAACTTGTTGACTCAAGTAAGATGGATATTACTTTAATTACTGTTATGAAAGTTTAAGCTGTTGGCAGCATCGTAGTTTTAGTTTTCAATCACCAATACGCTCGGCGATTTGACTAAAAGCTTCATTCTGATTGGCCTGCTGCAAAGCAGATACATTCTCTCTTAAGCTCAAGCGTGTGAACACGTGAATATTGGAGTCCATTATTTGCACTTCAATGGACCCACCATTTGCCTGCTCTACTCCGCGATAAATTAATACCGAAGAGAAAGAGTTCGCCGTGGGGTCATGCTTAAAGAAGAGTTTTAGGTTTTAAAACCAAGAAGACTTGATGAAATGTAGCCCGGAATCAGATAAACGAAGACTCATATTACAATTTAGTCTGATTCGTTATTAGTAGCGCTTTTCGAATAAGAACCAGTACGAAGGATCTTCAATCCTTTAAAATCTACAACCTACAAGGCCAATTATTACATGAAATTAGTAGTGCCAATAATGAATTAAATCTAATGCCTGGACTTTATATTATAAATACGCTTTTGAATGGCCAGCTTCAAAGTAAAAAGATTTTGATTCAAGAGTAGTTATTATGGCTTAGGCCTTAAGTTGGAAATTAGCACTAAAGAGTTTAATCGGTAAATCGGCAGAAGCCTTCACCTACCGAACCACATCCTACTAACTAAAAACACCAATTCCGCAGCCTTCTAGATACTTCGCAAAACCGCCTCCCCTATTTTTTCTATTGCCACTTTCCCTTGTTCCTTGGGAGTATTAGCAGGTGGTCCTTGCGGCGTATTATTTACATCCACGATATAGATTTTGCCATCGTCTTTATTGCGTAAAACGTCTAATTCACCGTAGTCTAGGTGCATTGTCTGGCAAAACTGATTGATCAGTTGAATCTCTTCCGCATTAAAAATGTCCGTAATGGGCTTTACTTCGGTTTTCACCGTGGTGTTTTTAAAGCGCTCCTTAATATCGCGGTATTTCAAATACACAAAGTCTAAGGTTCCTTTAACGATGGGAACGCGGATATCTAAGACCCAATTTTCATCAAAGCTATTATCAATCAGAATCTGGTAAATAAAGCCTGCCTCGGTTTTGGCAAGTGGCCCTTGTAAAATTTGACCATCATGAATGGCATTGACATCATTTTTCTGGACAATCTTGCCAGCATAGGTCTGCGCATCTACGAAAGTATTGTATTGAAAGACCTGCAAATGCGCCCTGTCTACCGCCACCTTGCTAATATCGCGACTGTGCAGATTTAAAACCGGTATTTTGGGGGCTAGACTTTCTAAAACTTGGAACTCCTCTCGATAGGTGGCATATTCCCAATACACTGCTAATTCTTGCCTCTTCCCTACTTTATTGCTTAAAGTGTAATTAAGCTTACGTGCCGCCTTGTATAAAGTAGAACCACGACTGGGGTAATGCGGGTGTACCAGTATGCGCTTACGCTGAAAGCCATTCTTAAAGAAATTGCCCAAAGCAATAAAGCCATGACTAAGATCTTTAAGCAGTCTTTCGAAAAAGGGCATTTTTTTATGGTAGCGATTGAAAATACCGCGTTTTAAGGATTCACCGAGACTCATCCTCTAATGATATTTAATTCACTTAAACCTTGGTCAAATTCACCGTACCAGGCTAAATGCGGGCTACTTAAACCGCAACCACCATACTCTTCGGGGCAATAGGTTTTATCGTGATTGTAGCCACAGTTATTACAGCGGCCTAAATTGTTAAACATATCCATATCGCTGCCGCATTCGAGGCAGTGCCAAAGTTTTTCAGCGCTTGGTTTCCAAGCGCAATGCGGACAGTGTACTTTTTCAATCATTTTGAGCTTACGAAATAAATCAAAATTGCTGATTTCTATTTACTAGTAGCCCTAATTATTAATTCAAACTAAAAATTCTCTTCTTTAAATTAAGCGCTAAGCCCATTATTCTCCTTAAATTTGCCGCCTCAAAAAATAGGCTATGCTTAACGTAAATAATGTTTCTCTTCAATTTGGTAAACGCGTTCTTTTTGAAGACGTTAACTTAAAATTCTTTGGTGATTCTTGCTATGGTATGATCGGCGCAAACGGTGCTGGCAAATCTACCTTCTTGAAAATCTTAAGTGGAGAAATTAGTCCCAACAGCGGAAACGTAAGTATAGAGCCGGGTAAACGAATGGCGGTTTTAAGCCAGAATCACTCGGGATTTGATAATGAGCAGGTCTTAGACACTGTTTTGATGGGTCATAAAGAGCTCTATCAATTGATGAAGGAGAAAGATGCCTTATATGCTAAAGAAGATTTTACTGAGGCTGATGGCATTAAAGCTTCTGAACTGGAAGATAAATTTGCGGAAATGGACGGGTGGAATGCTGAAAGTGACGCCGCTTCGCTTCTCAGTGGCTTAGGAATAGCCGAAAGCAGCCACTATTCTAAAATGTCAGATTTGGAAGGTTCACAAAAGGTGAGGGTGCTTCTGGCGCAAGCTCTTTTTGGAAATCCAGATGTTTTAATCCTCGATGAGCCTACCAACGACTTAGACCTTAAAACAGTAGGTTGGTTAGAAGATTTCTTGCTTAATTTTAAAAATACGGTAATTGTTGTATCGCATGACCGTCACTTTTTAGATACTGTTTGTACGCACATCGCCGATATCGACTTTAAGAAGATTTCTCTTTATTCGGGTAACTATACCTTCTGGTACGAAAGTAGCCAATTGGCCATGCGACAGAGAGCTTCAGCCAATAAGAAAGCAGAAGACAAGAAAAAGGAACTGCAAGAGTTTATTCAGCGCTTTGCGGCCAATGCTTCGAAAAGTAGACAAGCTACCAGTCGTAAAAAGCTATTAGATAAAATTAATTTGGATAATATGCCGGCTTCAAGTCGTCGTTATCCCGCCATTATTTTTAACCAATCGCGCGAAGCGGGCGACCAAATCTTAGAAGTGGAAGGTCTTACCGCTCATTCGGAAGATGGCACCCTTCTATTTAAGGATCTTTCTTTTAAAATGAATCGCGGTGACAAAATCACCGTAATTAGCGATAACAGTCTGGCCATAACCGCCCTTTTCGATATTATTAACGGGGTGCGTAAACCTGAAGCGGGTAGCTATACTTTCGGTCAGACCATTACTACCGCTTATTTACCTAATGAGCATCAGCACTTCTTCGACACCGACGATAACCTAGTCGATTGGTTAAGAGAGTATTCCGAAAATAAGGATGAGGTATATGTGCGTGGCTTTTTAGGAAAAATGTTATTCACCGGCGAAGAAGTACTAAAATCAGCACGAGTATTATCAGGAGGTGAAAAAATGCGTTGCTTAATGTCGCGCATGATGTTACAAGAGGCGAACCTATTAACATTCGATGAGCCTACTAACCACTTAGATCTCGAGTCTATTCAGGCCTTGAATAACTCTTTACAGGATTATAAAGGTAGTATGCTTTTCACGTCTCATGACCACACTTTTACGCAGACTATTGCCAATCGCGTAATTGAGATTTTCCCGAATGGTACTTTAGATAAGTTGTTAGAATATGACGACTTTATCCAAGATCCTAAGATTCAGGAGCAGCGGGAAGCGTTGAGACCCTAGTTAGATATTAGTAGTGAGATTTGAGTATTGAGATGGGTTGAACCTAATTTTAAGCTCTGTTACCTTAAGTCTTTGTCTTTGGTCTTCAGTTTGACCGAGGAATCCTCCTATTCATTACCGCAAACCATAAAGGTGGAATGCTTGCCAAAAGCATCATACCGGGGTAACCGGTGGGTAATTGTGGACTTTCGTCGAAATGTTCCAATAACTGATATTTCTTGTGCGGATGCGCGTGATGGTCGCTGTGACGACTTAATTCGAAAAGCACCATTCTCCCGATAAGGTGATCGGAATTCCAACTGTGCTGCGGATTGGCGGTTTCATAACGGCGTGGACTTATTTTCGCGCGTTTTAATCCATAATGCTCAATATAATTTACCGTTTCTAATAAAATGATTCCCAAAAAAGCGGCGGTAACAAAGGCTTGTAAGCCGATCCCGCCAAAAGCATAAAGTATAAATACTAGCAATGCCGCTTGCGCAAGATGAATATTCAACATTTCATTGCGCCACTGGATGAAATGTATTTTAAACCAATGCACGGAGGTCGGTATTTGCGGTTGCGCCTTCTGTGCTTGACGCAGATAAGATTTTACAAAATCACCTTGAATTTTCCAGGCATCCCAATAGGAAAAGAAAATACTGCGAATCCAAAAAACATAAAGCATTTCATTTTTCCTTGCCGTAGCAGGATCTTCGGTGGTAGCCACCCTTTTATGATGCCCGTAATTATGCTCTACGAAGAAATGCCCGTACAAACTACTGAATAATAAGAGCTTGGCGAGAAGTTGCTCCCCTTTACTGTGACGATGTCCTAATTCGTGGCCCACATTAATGCCGATAACGCCACAGAGGATGCCCATCGCACTGCTTCTCCCCCAAAATTCGATGCTACCATTAGTATCAGTAATAACCACTAAAAACCAGAATAAGAAGAAATATTGTAAGGGTACCAAAAGGTATAAGAGCCAATCATAAAGCCGATCTTCCCTTCTTATTTCCTTTTCAATTTGATCCAAATTATGAGGATCTGCCTTGAGCAAAAGCTCCACGCCCGGAATAAAGCCAAAAGCATAAATAAGGGGAATAAAAGTCAACCAACCCTCAAAGATAAAGGCGATGGCTACTGTAAAGGGTAAACTATAAGCAAGAAGGTATTTTAGGGCTTTCAAGTTCTTGAAATTCAATGCCCCAATTTAATCACTTTTCAAATAATTAAGCAAGTTCACACCTACTAAAACTTTTCCAAAAAGAATTTCCGCTGCCGCAGATGCGTTTTGCGTTGG
Source organism: uncultured Schleiferiaceae bacterium (assembly GCA_963977415.1). GTDB lineage: Bacteria > Bacteroidota > Bacteroidia > Flavobacteriales > Schleiferiaceae > Croceimicrobium. The sequence continues at coordinate 302,268 of CAXBOS010000002.1, forward strand.
ATGCTTTTGGGCCCTAAAGTGCACAAACTTTAGTACTTTAAATCCGTCCCACCAATAGTAAAAGTTTTGAGCAAAACTAGCCTCTGAACTTCTCTCTACTAAAGCCTGAAACGACTGCTTGAACTTAGGTTCTTGCTCTAAAAAGTCGGTCCAAAAAGACAAGCTTTTTAGATCACCTTTACCTCGACTACTAATTTCATTAATTGATTTTAACTCATTAAAAATTAAAGCATTATAGACTTGAGAGAAGTCTTTCTTTCCAGCCTCAATTTCCGCCATGGCCCTACCCGTTCCAAAAGGAACCCGATCGCTGATACGCGCTTGCGGAAAAACGGTTAAACCCTTTAATTCAGTATAATTGGGCATAGGCATAAGCTTATGTAAAAAGTAAAAATCTTCGCCTGCCTTGCGGCGATTCATGCCCCCAATCTTAGCGTAAGCGGAAGCCCGCACCGCCATGCTGCTGCCAATGGTTAAATAATGAAAAGGAAAGCCACTCCACTGTAAGGCGCGCGCATAATAACGCAACCAAATTTCATAATCGATAATGTTCTTTTGCTCCCTCGCTTCTAAACCTGCTAATGGATGTTCAAAGTGCAACGAAGCCGCATTAATATTGGATTGTTCGGCTTTAAGCAGTTCCTGCAAATAGTTTTTAGAAACCTTACAATCGCCGTCTAAACCAACGATTAAGCCATCCTTTCCAATCTGCGCCAAGCGCGCTAAAGCCTCGTCCATTGCGATTTTACGAGCCAAGCCTACTCCTGCCTGTTTCGGATCAAGATCTAAGGCACTAATCACCCGCAAGGGAATACCATTCTTAAGAGATCGCTTTTTTAAAGCCTCCACTTGCTGTTGGTGAAAGTCTTGTAAATCTGGGCGATCGGCTGCTTGATTAACAATGGCAAGAACTTCAATTTCCGCGGGAACATTAACCGTACATTCTTCTAAGCTGGTAAGAATATATTCGGCATTTTCTTTAAAAAGCGGAATGGTTATAATTAGTCGTAAAGCCGCCAATGGCGCATCTGCGCAAGCATACTGAGCCCGAAAATTGGGAAAGCGTTTGAAATAATGCTCACTGAGCGCTTGGATGGACATGGATCGACCTTTCGGCAAAGGTATTAAGGGAAAATTAGAAGAGTAGCTTTATTGTGCTAAGGATAAAGTGCGAATATTCGTTTTTTGCTTTTAACCTGAGTTCGACATAAAATGAGTCTGGTACTGCCGCTAAAAAAAGGCTCTCAGTATAAAAAATACTATCTTGGTTAAGATCATTTAAAACTAAAGACTCGCTTAAAGTATCGTATCTTATAAGGTTGGTGTCATCATGGCGGAACTCATCATAAAAAAGATCTAGTAAAACAATGGGCACTGCAGTGCCATTGGCAATTGCACTTTTAAAGTTATCCCTAGCCATACTATAAGCCGTATAGCTTGCACCTAGGTTGGCATCATTAAGTGTGGTTACAACTTGATTAAACAAAGCCGGTGCAACGGTTTCTGTCTCTGACTGTAAATTACCCGTTAATCTTTCCCATGGAATGTTACCTAAGGTGGTTTGAGGTATTATGCCTGTAGAAGAGTGGGGTATTAAGGGCGCAAACAACTGATTCCATGCAGTAGAGTCGGTAATTACTAGGGAGTCGCTTTGAGCAAGACTAGAATAGGCCATAGCTATCCCAGCCAAAATGTTTAACATTTTGATTTTCATGGTGTTAAGAATTAAAGGTTAAAATTTAATACTCGATTAAAAGGTTGTTTACTTGATGCGGTAGGCAGGTCATTTTTATGGGGACATAATCACCATCACCAGGCCCATCACCGGGTTTGTATCTATGGGTACTTAGAGTTAACTCGGTACCTCCGTAAACGGTAAATTCATACTCTTGATCTACATGCATGCCGCTTACCCCAATATCATTACCTAATGGGCTGCCAGCAGGTGTGTTCATGCTAAATCTATCATAAACGCCATCTCTGTTCACCACGCGTACTTTTAAAATGGCACTAGGCACTAAGCTTAAATTAAATTCAAAATTGTCTTTCCATGGGCTATGGTAATTGACATTGGGGGCATGAGAGGTGGGGCGGTTGCCGTTAAAGGTCCAGTCTCCCCAAGTTATACCATAATTAGTATAATAATCTTTGGCCACGGCACTCACATAATAAGCAGAATCAAGGTAAGCTTTAAATTTAAAGGAGTAATACCCATTGCGGTTGGTCACATAGGTGCGGTTTACAAAACCTGGGTAAACGCCAGTGCGAGGACCACTATGTATCCCCACAATGGCGCTATCAATAGGCTCTTGGCTATACACGTCTATAATGCGACCCTCAACGGTTACTTCTATAAAGCCTTGATTTTCATAATCGGGTTCTTTATCACAAGCGCTATTAAGCAGCACCAATCCGAAGGCCAGTAAAATTTGGGTAAAAATGTGTTTGAGGCTTTTCATATTTTAGTATTTAGTTTTACTTAGGGTTTAAGAATATATTTTCAACATGAGTTGTTTGGTAAATAATACTTGTTATAAATTCAAGCCAAATTTACTTTCAATTTTCGGCCTCACCTTAGCGTTTTTCGCAATCGCACGGGTCAATTCATGCGGTTTTGCCATTATAATTAGCCGTGTTGTCACCATAAGCAGGCGTGATGGGTGTACCAAAAGTAACCGCCCTAAAACCCTGTCCATCGCCAAAGTCAATCTCAATATTTTGTGGCATACCCGTGTTGGAAAAATAAAACTCTGGCTTAAACACAAAAGAAGCGGAGTTTACATAAAAAGAGTCTAGCACATTGGCATTAATAAAACGGTGAGTTTGGTAAGGGCTGCTGCTTAAATCAGGCCCGTCTATCAATACCGAATCTTGTAGGGTAAGCAGGCTGTCTTGCAAGGCCAAGCTGTCAATCCGGTTGTAATTAAAGTCCGCCAGTACTACTGGGTAATTCCCTTCGCGGGCAATATAGCTGCGGACAGAATCTACCAATGTGAGCGTACGAGGCACGGGCGTATCTTGCACCGCCCCCTGGCAGAGCAGCCATAGGTTATCTAGGGTGGCAAAGCCGCCCAGTGTGGGGGCCTCCGGATTTTCTCCATCACTATGGTAAAAGTTGGGGCCAGCGGCCAGCACTTTATCCATTAAGATACCGGTAGGTATGCGGCTGGTGTCTAATTGTGAAAATAATACTTCCGCAGACAGGGTGTCTGTGCTTTGGGCGTGTACGCCCCCTGCCGCAGCCAAAAGCATCGCGGTAAAAACTGTAGTTTTGCGTAACATAAGCGTGTTTATTTAGAGATTAATGAATACGTGGTAATACGAGGGCTGCCTGGCCGCCAAGCAAGGGCAGCCCTCTTTTTTTAGTGCGAGTTAAAATTCAATATTGTAAGTTAGTGTATCAAAACGAGGTACATAGGCGGTGTCTTCTACACCTTCAACTAAGGTACCGTCTTTAAAAATGGCATAGACTATTCTATAATCTACCCCCCCCGGATAATAAAAGGTAAAACAGTCTTCTAGAGCCCCTCCTGCTACTGGAAATAAAGTGGACTCACTATAAGGTAGCAGGTTTACCTTATAATTTCCTGAACCCGTACTGGTTTTAGTAAAGCAGTACTTCACATAGCCCACAGGTGGCAGGCGAATGTCTTCATAATTTACCCGGCCATTATCGCGCACCGCGCCTCTGCCGCTGGCCCCTCCGTTGGGGTAATCAGCCGCCCAGGTGCCAATATTTTTATTGCTTAGGTAGTTTGGGGCTTTGGCCCAAAACTCGGCATAGCCGTATTCCTCATGGTCGTATTTAAAGGAATATTCACCCGTGGCTGTTGTTACAAGGCTATCAACTACTATCCAGCTCCCGCCATCCGTAAGGTAAATAGTGCCGCCTTCTATGGGTTCGCCAGTAGAGGCATCTAACAAGCGACCTTTTACCTCGGTGTGGTCCATGCGGTTGTAGGGGTTGTCTTTGGTGCAAGAAATAGCCAGAAAAGCCAGAAAAATTATTGCGATAAAGTTTTTCATAAGTATAAATTTGTGGTTCATAGAATTAATTACAGGTTAAAAGGGAACATCAAAACGGCCTTCGCGAATGCGTACGGTATCTTTATTGTTATCGGTATTTATGAGGTCGACAGAGAAGGTGCCTGAAGCGATCCTAGCATTGGTGTCTAAACGAGATAAATAGACCCATGAGTTTTCATTACCCGTGGAATAGTATACCTTAAACACCCCCCCATTTCGAGGGGGAAGTCGCTCATAAACAAAGCGTGGACCTATTTCACTTGATGGTAATATGATAGTATCACCAACAGCATTTGTAAAGGTGAACAATCCCAATATTTGTAGTGGTGAGTTATCATCTTTTCTATCACGTGTTGCAATGACTTGAAAAAGATTCCCATTGGTTTTGTATAAATATGCCTGCAAAACAACCGGAGGGTTCACAATACTATTGGAGTAATGCTTGGGTATCCATACCTCGCCATCTAGCAAGCAACCAAAGGTGTAGGCGCCCGTTTGGGTGATAGGGGGTAGTTCGTCTTGTTGACTTGGGTCATTTGGGTCTTTTTCTTTGGAGCATGAAATAGTCAGAAAAGCCAGAAAAATTATTACGATAAAGTTTTTCATAGGAATAAATTATATGGTGTTAAGAATTAAAGGTTAAAAATTAATACTCAATTAAAAGGTTGTTTACTTGATGCGGTAGGCAGGTCATTTTTATGGGGACATAATCACCATCACCAGGCCCATCACCGGGTTTGTATCTATGGGTACTTAGAGTTAACTCGGTACCTCCGTAAACGGTAAATTCATACTCTTGATCTACATGCATGCCGCTTACCCCAATATCATTACCTAATGGGCTGCCAGCAGGTGTGTTCATGCTAAATCTATCATAAACGCCATCTCTGTTCACCACGCGTACTTTTAAAATGGCACTAGGCACTAAGCTTAAATTAAATTCAAAATTGTCTTTCCATGGGCTATGGTAATTGACATTGGGGGCATGAGAGGTGGGGCGGTTGCCGTTAAAGGTCCAGTCTCCCCAAGTTATACCATAATTAGTATAATAATCTTTGGCCACGGCACTCACATAATAAGCAGAATCAAGGTAAGCTTTAAATTTAAAGGAGTAATACCCATTGCGGTTGGTCACATAGGTGCGGTTTACAAAACCTGGGTAAACGCCAGTGCGAGGACCACTATGTATCCCCACAATGGCGCTATCAATAGGCTCTTGGCTATACACGTCTATAATGCGACCCTCAACGGTTACTTCTATAAAGCCTTGATTTTCATAATCGGGTTCTTTATCACAAGCGCTATTAAGCAGCACCAATCCGAAGGCCAGTAAAATTTGGGTAAAAATGTGTTTGAGGCTTTTCATATTTTAGTATTTAGTTTTACTTAGGGTATAAGAATATATTTTCAACATGAGTTGTTTGGTAAATAATACTTGTTATAAATACAAGCCAAATTTACTTTCAATTTTTGGCCTCACCTTAGCGTTTTTCGCAATCGCACCGGTCAATTCATGCGGGTTTCGCAATAATAAAATAGGCCATAGCTATCCCAGCTAAAATGTTTAAAATTTTGATTTTCATGGTGTTAAGAATTAAAGGTTAAAAATTAATACTCGATTAAAAGGTTGTTTACTTGATGCGGTAGGCAGGTCATTTTTATGGGGACATAATCACCATCACCAGGCCCATCACCGGGTTTGTATCTATGGGTACTTAGAGTTAACTCGGTACCTCCGTAAACGGTAAATTCATACTCTTGATCTACATGCATGCCGCTTACCCCAATATCATTACCTAATGGGCTGCCAGCAGGTGTGTTCATGCTAAATCTATCATAAACGCCATCTCTGTTCACCACGCGTACTTTTAAAATGGCACTAGGCACTAAGCTTAAATTAAATTCAAAATTGTCTTTCCATGGGCTATGGTAATTGACATTGGGGGCATGAGAGGTGGGGCGGTTGCCGTTAAAGGTCCAGTCTCCCCAAGTTATACCATAATTAGTATAATAATCTTTGGCCACGGCACTCACATAATAAGCAGAATCAAGGTAAGCTTTAAATTTAAAGGAGTAATACCCATTGCGGTTGGTCACATAGGTGCGGTTTACAAAACCTGGGTAAACGCCAGTGCGAGGACCACTATGTATCCCCACAATGGCGCTATCAATAGGCTCTTGGCTATACACGTCTATAATGCGACCCTCAACGGTTACTTCTATAAAGCCTTGATTTTCATAATCGGGTTCTTTATCACAAGCGCTATTAAGCAGCACCAATCCGAAGGCCAGTAAAATTTGGGTAAAAATGTGTTTGAGGCTTTTCATATTTTAGTATTTAGTTTTACTTAGGGTATAAGAATATATTTTCAACATGAGTTGTTTGGTAAATAATACTTGTTATAAATACAAGCCAAATTTACTTTCAATTTTTGGCCTCACCTTAGCGTTTTTCGCAATCGCACCGGTCAATTCATGCGGTTTTCGCAATAATAAAATAGGCCTTTTGCGGTTTCCGCAAAAAAAGGCTTGTGTTTTTAAAATTTATGCGTTTTTCGCAAAAATGGGTAGGGCTGTTTGCGATATTCGCAAAATTTACCAGATTTATGAAACTTTTGCAAGCAAAATTACAAGGGCGGGGGGAGTAATTTATATTTATTCTAAATAACATACTGCCTTTTGCCATAATCCAAAACCGGCAATGACCTAAGTTATACTGAATGCGATTTTAAATATCGCCTAAATGCTCAGTCAATGGCGGGAATTGCGAAGGGCTAAGGCGTAAAAACTGCTTTTTAGAAGAGGCTTAAAGTTTTTTCCAATAAACGCGAAAATCCTGCATCTAGCTCATTTGCTGCAGCCCGCTGCGGCTGCACGCTCCAGATTGGTCTTTTCCCTTTCTTGTAAATCTATGACTGTAATATTAGGCCGAACTCAGGTTAAACCGCTTATTTTTGCGGGAAAGCAAAATATGGAAAATCATGTATTAGAGTTAAAAGCGACTTCATCACAGGCTTGGATTGACTGTGTTTTAAGCGATTTTGATCATTTTTTAAAGGATCATGCCGATGCAGAAAGAAAAGCTAGTGGCATGGCCATGAGTTTGGTAGCGAAATATCCTAATCGTAAAGAAATCATTCCCGATTTAATTCATACCGGTATTGAAGAACTGGAGCATTTCCGCTTAGTTTATAAGATTATGCAGAAGCGTGGCTTACAGCTCAATCATAAAATGGAGGAAGATGTATATGTGAAGCAATTAATGCAAACCATGCACAGTGGTATTAACGAGCGTTTCCGTGACCGATTAATAATTGCCTCTATAGTTGAAAATCGTGGTTTTGAGCGCTTTAAAATGGTAAGCGAGCATATTGAAGATCAAGATCTAGCCAAGTTTTATTATATGATCTACGAAAGTGAAGCCAAGCACGGAAATATCTTTGTAGATATGGCCCTGAACTATTTCCCTGAAAAAGAGGTTCTAAATCGTTGGGATGAGCTTTCGGAAAAGGAAGCTATCATTCTAAATGCCCTTCCCATTCGTCCCACCTTACACTAAAATTCATGCGTAAAATTTTATTCCTTTTTGCCTTTTTAGGCGCATCTACCTTGAGTGCCCAAGACAGTATTCCGAAAAAATTAGTGCAAAACCTCGAGTTTCGCGCCATTGGCCCGGCTGGTATGAGTGGTCGTATTACCGCTATTCAGGTAGATCCACGCGATAAAAATCATATTTATGTGGGTTCCGCTTCCGGCGGGATGTGGCAGAGCACTAATGGCGGTACTTCGTGGGACTGCCTCTTTAATAATGAAACGGTTAGCAGTGTGGGCGCTTTGGCTTTAGATCCGCAAAACCCCGATGTTATTTGGCTGGGAACGGGCGAAGGTAATCCGCGTAACTCTAATACTGGCGGGGCAGGTTTATACAAATCCATAGACGGCGGCAAGAGCTGGAAAATGGTAGGACTGGAAAAAACTCGTCACATTCATCGGGTGATTGTAAATCCTTTCAATCCCGATATCGTATATGTGGCAGCTATTGGCAATCCTTGGGCCGACTCTGAGCATCGCGGGGTTTATAAAACTACCGACGGCGGTAAAAACTGGGAACGCATCTTATATCGTAACGCACGCACCGGTGCGGCCGAAATGGTAATGGATCCGCAGAATCCTGACAAACTTATAGTGAACATGTGGGAGCATCGTCGTAACCCTTGGTTCTTTAAATCGGGCGGTCCTGGTAGTGGCTTGTTTATTAGCTACGATGGCGGTACTACCTGGAAAGAAAAAAAGGAAGACAGCGGTTTACCCAAAGGTGAATTAGGTCGGATGGGGATTGCCATTGCGGCTTCACAGCCTAGTCGTGTTTATGCTTTTATTGAAAAGAAAGGCAAGAATGCTCTCTATCGTAGTGAGAACGGTGGTGAAAATTGGCAGAAAATTTCCGAGGACGAAAATATTGGCAATCGTCCCTTCTATTACGCAGAGATTTACGTGGATCCCCACAATGAAAATCGCGTTTACAGTATTTGGTCGGTAATTAGTCGCTCCGAAGATGGAGGTAAAAACTGGGAAGTTATTGCGCCTTATAATTACATTCACCCCGACCACCACGCATTATTCATTCACCCAGAAGATCCTACCTACATAATTAATGGTAATGATGGCGGTTTAAATATCAGTCGCGATAAAGCCAAAACCTGGCGCTTTGTAAGCAACTTACCAATTGCGCAGTTCTACCATATTAATTACGATATGGAAACGCCTTATAATGTGTATGGTGGCATGCAAGATAATGGCTCTTGGAAAGGCCCAGCCTACGTTTGGCGCGCCGATGGTATTCGCAACGATTACTGGGAAGAACTCTTTTTTGGCGATGGCTTTGATGTTTCTCCCGATCCAAGCGACAACCGTTTTGTTTACGCTATGAGTCAGGAAGGAAACGTAGGACGAATTGACACCGAAACGGGTTATTATAAGATGATTAAGCCCGTACATCCCGAAAATGAAACCCTGCGTTTTAACTGGAATGCCCCTATCGCGCAAGACCCTTTTGATGATAAGACCATTTATTATGGCGCACAATACGTTTTCAAATCTCAGAATCAGGGCCAGTCTTGGGAGCTTATTAGTCCCGACTTAACCACCAACGATACCACCAAGCAAAATTATGGCGAAAGTGGAGGTTTAACTTATGATGTTACCGGTGCCGAAAATTATACAACCCTACTTTGTATTGAGCCATCTGGCCTTGAGCAAAATCTGCTGTGGGTAAGCTCTGACGATGGTAAATTACACCTAAGTAAAGATGGCGGTGCCAATTGGACCGATATCTCCAAAGCATTGAAAGACATGCCTCAAGGGGCTTGGATTCCGCAAATTGTGCACTCACAACATAAAAAAGGGGCCGCTTTCGTAGTAGCCAATGATTACCGACGCGGCAATGAAAAGGCCATGCTTTACTATACCGAAGACTATGGCCAAAGCTTTAAAAATATTGGCGGCAGTTTACCTGCTTATGTGATTAGCACTGTGCAAGACCCCAAAGATGAAAACCTGATTTTCGCAGGAACGCAGCGTGGGCTTTACTTTTCTTGGGATAAAGGTGCGCATTGGCAGAAATGGGGCAAAGATTTACCCACGGTATTGGTAAGCGATATGAAAATCCATCCCCGTGAAGACGATTTGATTCTAGGAACCTTCGGTCGTTCGGCCTATATTCTCGATGATTTAGAGACCTTACGTGCTTTGGTGAAAGCAAAAAGAGAGAATAGTTTAAAAGACTTCCACTTTTTCGCACCCCGCGACATTTACAAAGTAGCTCGGAAAAGAGCGGATGGCTCGCGCTTTCCTGCCGACGGGATTTTTAAAGGCGAAAATCGTAGTACTTCCTTACAGGCCTTTGTTTACAATGGTTATGAAGCCTCCGATTCTATTAAAGACAAGAACATCAAGTTTGAAATTATCGATGCCCAAGGCGATGTTGTGCGCAGCCTTTACAGAGATGCGAAGGAAGGTATGCAAGCCTATTCTATCTATATGAGTGCGAAAGGGATTGGTTTCCCCAGTAAAAACCGTTCTCTAAAAGATACCAACGAAATTGCCCCGCTTGATTTAGTGACAGGCAACTATCGCATTATGGCCAGCTTTAACGGATTATCGCAAGAGTATTCCTTTAATTATCAGCCCGACCCTCGCTTATCTATCGCTTCCGCAGATGAAGCTAAAAATATTGCTTACCAAAAGGAATTAGACCAATCTTTAGCCAATCTTCATGTTTATACCGATTGGTTAAAAAGTGCACAGACTAAACTGAAAATCGCGCAGTCTATCGCCGAATTTCAATTGGATACCGATCAGGCGAAAGCCTTTAACGACAGTCTAAAACCTTTACAGCAAGGTCTTAAAAAATTGGAGGAACGCGTGTATGGCCGCGAAGTAGACGGCTATTACGATCAACCCAAGACCTTACAGTCGCAGTATTATGCCGTTTTAGGCTATGTTGGATCCGGCTGGGATGGTGTTCCTTCGCAGGCTGAAATATTAAAGAAGGGCTACCAAAAAAGTGAAACCGAGTTTATTAAAGACCTACAAGCTTTTCAGCAGAAGGAATGGCTCAAATTCGCCGCTTTAAGAGAACAATTTAACCTACAATTACAAGACTAATGGCTAATTACGATGCCTTAATTATTGGCGCCGGTGCTGCTGGATTAGTGGCGGCCAAAGAACTAGAAAATTATCATTTAAAAGTTTTAGTAATCGACGCCTCCGATCGTGTAGGTGGTCGATTGCGCTCCGACAAAGTGAATGGATTTACCTTAGATCATGGCTTTCAAGTGTTGTTAAGCGCTTACCCCCTAGCTCAGAAACATCTCGATTTCAAAGCTTTAAACTTAAAGCCTTTTAAATCTGGCGCCTTTTGCTTTAGCGGTCGTGACCACTTTTTAGTGGAAGATGTTAATCGTAATGCGGCTGCCTATTTGCGTATGGCCTTTTCTCCAGTGGGTAGCATTTGGGATAAGCTTAAGCTCGCCAAAAGCGAAGAAATGATCTTTAACGAGCCTGAAATATCCACTCTCGATTATTTAAAACAACGTGGTTTTAGCGATAAAATCATTAACCAGTTTTTTAGACCCTTTTTTGGCGGTATCTTTTTAGAAGATGAATTAAAAACCTCTTGTCGCCAATTTCAATTCATATTTAAAATGTTTGCCTTAGGCGAGGCCATGCTTCCGCAAGATGGCATAGAAAGCATCGCTAGCCATTTAAAATCGCAATTGAAAGAAACTCATTTTCGCATGAACGCGCAGGTTAAAGGCGTTCGCAAAGGTGAGGTAGAATTGAGCGACGGGGAAATTATTACCGGCAAGCAGATTATTATTGCTACCGATCCCAGTGCCATTTTCCCCCAATTGGTGCAGGACATCAGTTGGAACGAAACCCATCAATATTATTTTGCGAGTCCTAAAAGTCCCTTTCCCAAGGGCTACATCAGTCTTTCCTTTGCGGAAGATGCGCTTATTAACAATATCGCGGTGCTAAGTGATGTTTCTGCTAGCTATGCACCGAAAGGGCAGCATTTAATATCGGTGAGCATTCGCAATCAGAAATCGAAGAGCGATGATCAGATTGAGAATGAAATTAGGCGCGAATTAATCGCCTCGGGCTATGAAACCGCGCGCGATTGGACTTTCATCCGCAACTATAAAATTAGAAAGGCCTTACCTAGTATTTCCAATAATGCCTATACCCGTCCTTTTGAAGAAAACCGTATTGCTGAAGGAATCTATATTGCTGGCGATCAGATGTTAAACCCAAGTTTAAACGCCGCGATGGAAAGTGGCGAATTGGCCGCGAAGGCCCTCATTTTAAATCACACAAACTAATGCGTATTGTTGGTCCTATACCCCATCCAAAATTTAAAATAGTGCTTTATGCCCAAGAGCAACATTGGTATGTTGAAATTGAAACGGGTCCCATGAAACAATGCTTTAAAGTGCCAAAGGAGCGCGCGAAAAGCCAGGCTGACGTTGCCCAGTGGCTGGATGAAACTTTTAGCGAAGAGACGTATCGCATTTTCGAAGCGATGTATCGAAATTATAAAGCTAGTGCCGATCGGAATTTTCCTGCGATGTAGAAATAGCTAAGATTTTTGAAAGGATTTTTTTACATACTAAAATGTGCAGATGCTTCTTATTACTGCGGTAGTACTAATAACTTAGAATTACGTTTGGCACAACATCAGCATGGTTTAGGCGCAAATCATACCAAAAAACACTTACCAGTAGAACTCGTTTATTTTGAGGAGTTTAGTCGAATTGACGAGGCTTTTCTGCGAGAGAAGCAAGTTCAAGGCTGGAGTAGAAAAAAGAAGGAAGCCTTAGTTTCAAAGGCTTTAGAAAAGCTGCCCGGCTTGTCTATTGCTTACCGAGATCTTAATTCTAAAGAATCTAAAATTGATCCAAACAAGTCTGACCTGTCTTCCTGACTTTATACCAGAGCTTCAAGAGTCTTAGCCACCCGCAGGTATCGATTAAAATCCATCAATTATTTGACCGCTATAGTAAAAATGCTAAACCCGGGGCCTGAGGTTCTCGAAGGCTGAGGGAATTAAGATGCGCAACACATCCGCGATTACCGGGGCTTCGAGAGCCTCAGCCACCTGCACGAATCGATTAAAGTCTCTGCCCGCCAGAACTCTTTTTTCGCAACCATTTTCCATTAGAACAAAAATGGACTTTATTAGACAGTTCCTATTCGAAACAGAAATTCCTATCCTCTGCCCTAGTCTATAGCGCTGCCTTTAAATTGGGGGTTTTCCCAGAAGCTTCGTCTAATTTTCATCGGGAAGTAAAGAAAGATGAAGCAATTAGCTTTAATGTTCAAGTTAAGGATGACTTAGAGCCTAAAAACCTAAGCTTCGAGCTGCATACAGAGCACAAGGCACTGACTTTTGAAGCTGATTCGATGCTCTTAAAAGATGGCAAACTAAAGCTATATACTACTTTTAGTAAAAGAGGTCTTTACGACCTGCATCTTAAATCAGGTGAAGACTATTTATGCACTTATATACTTAAAGTAAAGTGATAATTATCTTCACAAAACCATCTTTAATTTACTGCTAAATTTTAGTTGAGAACATTAGAGTTTCTTTCTCTGCTAAAACTTAATCTTTGCCAAGAGTTTTTAAAACAGATTCGTTTTGAGCTCAGTATAACATGATTTAGGTTTCAAAACTCCGATAAATAGTGAGACTAAATACTAAGCGCTAGTTGAATAAAACTGAAAGCACCGCATTAAGGTGATTACTGCTAATGATAAAGCAATTTTTCACCGAAGACTAGATTTCTATATTTAGCCATACCTTGCAGCATTAATCAATTTTACCTTCATGAAAAATCTTAAAATAGCTTTTGGAGCTGTCTTAGCCTTAAGTCTTATGAGTCTTAGCCTTAATGCTCAAACTTTTTCTTTTACCGGAACGGCTGGCTATGCACGACCACAAGGTGATGCATTTGTAGATCAAAACACTGGAAAAAGTTTAAGCTCCTTTGGACTAGGTTATTCTTTAGAATTCTTGTATTTATTGGAAAGTGATGAACGTATTGGTGTCGGCATCGCCTATAGTGGTAATGCCCTATTTGGTGTCGAGTCGGAAGATAATTTTGATATTGGTCTTTATGGTCTAGGTTTTTACGGAGCCAAAGCTCGTTACCGATTATTTGAGTCAGATCGGAAATTTAGCCCTTATGCTGGTTTAGGCTTAGGACTGGCCGTTTTTTCAACTCCCGACGTTACCATCACCGATAATATCACAGGTAGCTCAACTTTAGTGCCTGGTGCAAGTGCTTTTTCTTTGGGCCTAGCCCCAGAGCTTGGACTGCATATTAGCAATTTCGTAATATCGGTAGCCTATATTGTACCAATGAAGTACACGATAAACTCTGATACAGGAGATTTTAATGGCACTGCTGGCGCCTTAAATATCAACCTTGGCTTTGTTTACGATTTCTCACTTTAGTAAATTCCTATTTTATCAAGGCTCTTATTTCACTAATAGAAATAGGAGCCTTTATTATTTTAGTTCGCACTTAACGACATGATTGATATGTTACGATTATTAGGTTTTCTGTTAATTTTGATTATCCCCAGTTGTCTACTATCTCAGATTCCATTTATCCCCGATGGCTGGGTCTACAGCCCTAATGAAGTCTCCAAAATAGAAATCCTAATCGATACAGACAGCCTTGCGGTTATTTTGGACCCTGCCAATGCAAGCTCCGATCACGAATTTCCGGCGACGCTTATTTTTACTAATGCCAATCTAAATGACACGCTTACAAATATTGGTTTTCGTTTGCGTGGCAACACATCGCGACAAGCGGATAAAAAATCCTTTAAAGTTTCGATCAACAGCTTTACCAGTGGTCTCCGTTACCAAGGTTTTAAAGACTTTAACCTAAATGGTGAGCATAACGACCCCAGTATTAGTAGGGCCCGCATAGCTTGGGAATTCGCTGCTGCAGAAGGGATAGCAAGCTCGCGCTGCGTTCATACAGAACTTTACATTAATGGCGAGTATAAAGGACTCTATATCAATACCGAGCACATTAACAACGATTGGCTTAGTCTTCGCTTTGGAAACAATACCGGTAATTTATACAAGTGTACTTACCCTGCCAATTTGCGGTTTATAAGCAATAACCCCAATGATTATAAACTAACCAAAAACAATGGCGAACGCGTTTATGAACTTAAAACCAATGAAGATGTGGATGACTATACTAAACTAGCGCAGTTCATTGACATCTTAAATAATACTCCTCAAAATCAACTAGTTTGTAGTTTAGACTCGGTCTTTAATATTGAAAGCTATTTACAAGCCCTGGCCTTCGAAGTGATTATGGGGCATTGGGATAACTACAGCTTTAACCAGAATAATTATTACCTCTACGAAAACCCACAAAGCGGGAAAATTGAATACATCCCTTATGATATCGACAATAGTATGGGGATAGATTGGTTTGGTATAGATTGGGCTACGCGTGATGTAAATAATTGGCATAATGCCGGGCAAAATTTCCCTTTAGCCAATCGACTTTTAGCGATATCTGCCTTGAAGGATATCTACAAATATTATTTGCGCGATTACGCTACCAAGATTGGAAGTAATACTTTTAGCAACAGTATAGATTCTATTAAAAATCAGATTAATAGCTACGCTTACGCAGATACCTTTAAAAGTTTAGATTACGGTTTTAGCAACAGTGATTTCGACTTAAGTTTCACAACCAATCAAGCGAATCAACACGTTAAGAAAGGCATCAAGTCATATCTTAATACGCGCTCTAGCACGGCCTTAAGTCAACTAGGAACTTTCGATGTAGCGCCCATAATTCATTCACCACAAGCGGATGTTAATACACTGCCCGGACAAATTGTATTTAAAGCATTTATTGTAGATGAATCCCTTAGCACTGCTACTTGTAATTACAGCCTTAGCGGCGGCGCCAGTCAAAGTATTATTCTTTACGATGATGGCCTTCATAACGATGGGCAGGCTAATGACGGCATCTATGCCAATGCAATAAACCAGCCTCCTACTGGAAACATTTCCTATCAAATTACGGCGAGCGACAGCCAAGGCAAGCAAAGCACCAAGCCCTGCACCGCCAATAGTATAAACATTCGACTGCTGGGCGATTTAGTCATCAACGAGTTTATGGCGGATAACGATAATACCATTGCGGATAATAATGGCGCTTATAATGACTGGATTGAACTTTACAATAATAGTAGCGATAGCCTTTTCTTGGGCGATTATTATTTAAGTGATAATTCTACCACTCCATTCGAATGGCAGCTACCCGCCGAATATTTAGATGCGGGAGACTTCATTATCTTTTGGGCTTCCAGCGATACCACGGCGGGGATATACCACACTAATTTTGGCTTATCAAAAGGCGGCGAAGAAATTATTCTTGCCAAGAATACTAACGGTCAGGTTGATACCGCCGATTTGATCACATTTGGCGCACAAACGTCGGATATAAGCTACGGCCGATCTTATGATGCTAGTCCTACGTGGATTAGCTTCTCGGTGCCTACACCCAATGCTTCCAATGGTACTTTAAGCCTTGAAGCTTTAAAAGGAAGCTTAAATTTTAGTGCTTATCCTAATCCTTATTCCCACAGTTTCAACTTGGATAATTCCAATGCTTCTGACTTGCACTACCAATTACTGGACTTGCAAGGACGGGTTTTACGCTTTGGAAAAATTGCATCCGGAGCAAGTATTTCAATTTATGACGAGTCTGCTAAAGGCCTGCGCATCTTGGCTTTAAGCCTAAATGGAGAAGCGGTGCTGCGATACCTTTTAATTAAAAATTAGTAGCCTAGGCATTTATCTGTAATCCCGTCAGGAACTTGTATTTAAGCACCTAACTGTGCCTACTACAAGTTATTTTTTGTAAAACATCATAAACTTTTTGTCTATAATATTTTACATTTAGTAAACAATGCTATACATTTGATTATCTTAAAAATCAAAATTATGAGCTTATTACTGCCCCATCGTTTTAAAAAGATAAGTCGGATCCTGTTTTATCTCTTTTTCGGCTTCGGGATTTATTACATGCTATTTTTAGAGGGAGATCCAAAAGTGGAGGAGCTTTTTACCTTTGAAGTCCCTGCTTTAATCAACGACGAAATATTCGGTCCTGCTGAAAGCGGTTGGATTGAAACCGTTTATATTGATGAGCTGCTCTCGGTCTTCATTATTATTTTTGGCCTCTTGGCCGGTTTCTCGAAAGAAAAGTATGAAGACGAGCTAATTGATAAACTTCGCAATGATGCCCTAAGAATAAGTCTATTTATTAGCTATGGTATATTGTTATTAACTGTTTTAAGCATCTTTGGAATGATCTTTTTGACCTTCCTCTTTGCTCAGCTCTTTTTGATTCTTTTTCTTTTCAATCTCATCTTCGACCTTAAGTTATTGAAGCATTATAAAACAGCTAGCAATGACGAATAAGATTAGAGTTTACCGCAGCATAAATAAGATTTCGCAGCAAGATTTAGCCGAAAAGCTAGCTGTTAGTAGGCAAACTATTAATGCCATAGAAAATGATAAATACTCCCCTTCCCTAGAACTGGCGCTAAAAATGACCAAGCTTTTCGATTGTAAAGTAGAGGATCTGTTTTCTTTGGAAGATTAGTGAATTTAAAATAACACTTAGCAAAGCAGCTTAGAATTTGTAATTTTCTAGGCTGCTTTTTTTGTTTCAAGAAATTAGATTTTCACTAAAATATCAATGCTTAGCTTTACGGCTGGGTCAATCATTGACCAGAATCAGATCCAAACTATAAAATTAATACATGAAAAAATGCATTAGTATTCTATTTATCAGCTTATTTACATTTAGCAGTTACGGACAACACCGCATGGAAATAAGAGCCTCCAACAATATAACTGGACTGCCTTTTAGTTCTTACCCCGCCCTATTCTATTCTAATTTCCATCCAGGTATAGATTTAGGTATCCAACACCGAATTAATAGTAGTGAAAAACACCAATGGGCTGTGAGTGGCAACATTGGATTGTTTTACCATCGCTTTATTCAAACAGGAATAAAAATTTACCCTTCGCTAGATTATGCCTATGCCATTGGTTCTAAGTGGAAAATAAAAGCATCCCTAGACCTTGGTTACCTTATGGCGATTAATAATGTTGCAGTTTTAGAGCTGCAAGATGATGGTAACTATGAGTCTCGTGCTTTAAACAAGGTGCGTTCTCAGTTTATGGTAGGCTGGCGAATCGGCGCTTCTTATTGCCCTTCGGGAGATTCTTATGGTATGGCTTATACTTTAGCTTTTGGAAGCTTTCTGCAGGGCCCTTATGTTTCGGGCTATGTTCCTTTACTGCCTTACAACACCTTTTCATTAGGTATTGATATGCCCATTAACCTTTAATCTACAACAATGACTATAAAAAATATATTTTTCGCAGCTACCTTTTTAAGTTTAGGCGCCTGCCAAGAAGCGGATGTTCGAGCTACAGAGTCTATAAACTGCACTGTTTATACTGATGCTCATCCTAAATCACAAGCCTTTCAGGCCATTTTAGACAAGTATAAAAACTTAGGACTACCGGGGATTTCTGCTTTAGTCGAAGATTCGTCTGGTTCTTATATTGGCAGCGCTGGTTTTGCAGATCTTGAAGGTGGTGTAGAATTCACCCCTTGTCACCCTTCCAAAGCAGCCAGTATGACTAAATTAATGGTAGGAGTACTCGCTTTCCAATTGCAAGAAGAAGGTCTTCTTGATATCGACGACCCCATCTCTAATTATATTGATACTGATATTTTAGATAAACTCGATAATGCCGAAGAGGTTACTATTAAAGAATGTATGAATCATACCACGGGTATTTTCGACCTTATCACAAGTAGTGAGTTTTATTTGGCTGTTATCAATAACCCTAATCGGGTTTGGCGCCAAGAAGAGTTACTAGAGTTCGCTTATAATCAGGGTGCTATCGAATTTGAAGCTCCTTTTACCGCTAGCTATTCCAATACCAATACCGCTCTTGTTTCTATGTGCATTGAGAAAGCAACCGGCCGTGATCATGGCGAATTATTGAGAGAGAAAATATTGAACCCTTTAGGAATGTCAGATACCTATTATCAGGGACGAGAAGATTTACCAAATAATGCAGCGCAGGGCTATTTCGATCTGCATAATAATGGTACCATCGTAAACGTGTCTAATATGATTACTGGCAGTGGCAATGGTTATGGTGGCGTTTACTCTACCGTAGAAGACTTAAATGTATTTATTCGGGCACTATACGTAGATAAAAGTATCATAAGCGAGGCTTCACTTTTAGAAATGGAAGACTTTCACTTAGCTCGCGATAATTTTTACACGGGAGTTGGCAACATTAAAAAGTTTACTGAAAAATCAGCTTTTGGCTTGGGCCATACTGGTCGTGACTTAGGTTATAGTGCCGATTTGTTCTATTTTCCAACGGCTGAAGTTTCGATGGCATTTTTCGTGAACTACGGAACAAATGGTGAGAGTAACTTAAAAGAAGTTTTTGAAGATTTCGAAAGCGAACTTGTTGACGAAATTCTTCGTTAAATCTTACAAAATCATTAAAAACAAAAAAGGCTAGCAGTATTCACTCCTAGCCTTTTTTTTATGATAAGTATCTTAAGCTTAGCTTTTAACCAATTTTCTGGTGGCTAATACTTTTGAGTCCGAGCTAAATTGTATGAGATAAGTACCTCTAGATAAAGTCTTGGTATTAATGCTTAAGGTATTTCCTTCCTGCTTTGACTGTAGATTTTGTACTTTCTTTCCACTTAAGTCTAAAACCGTAAATTCTAATCCATCTGCGGAAGCGGGAATTTCTACTTTCAACTCATCACCCACAGGATTTGGGTAAATATTGAATTGCGACTTTTCAAACTCTTTTGTGCTAATGTCGGCCGCGATATTATAGACTGCTGAGCTTCGGTAATTATTGCCAATACTAGTATATACATTAATATCCCACAAGCCAGTACTGGCCGACATAGGTACATTTAAGTCAGTGCTAAAACTTGTCCCATTAATGATTTGAATATTGGAAAAGCCATCAATTACCTGATTGCCTTTGCTTAACCAAACTTTCTCGATATTCTCTGAAACCATGTTTTTAAAACTAGCCCCAGTTACATTGAAAGTTACATTTAAATTTTGCCCAGGTTTAGCACCGGGAGAATTGGTGGAAATCGCATTTTGGCCGCCGGTAATAACCTCAAAAGCCGCTAATCTATTTATTGTGCTTGAACCCGAATTAACCATCAGATCATAAAAACCTAAAGTACTAGAACCCGGAACACTTAAATTCGCAGAAACGGTAGTATTATTTACCGCTACGATGTTTGAAAAAACAGTGTTGCTGCCCTGTCCCATAATTTGCGAACCTTGTGACAGAATCAAACTTATAGAGCCTTGCGTAAAGGCTGTATTCTGACCAGAAATTATAATGGGTAAAGTTTGACCATTTTGCCCAACAGATGGATTTAAAATCGAAACGGATTGTGCATACAGTCCCCCTGCTAATAGGATTGCAAAGGATACAGAGAATAATTTTTTAGACATAGAGCTTGTTGCTAATTTGTTCTGCAATAGTAACGCTATTAATAAAGAGATAGTTAGGTGAACTAGTTAAAGATTATCCCTTACTACTCTTGCAGCTTTCGAAGAAGGGTTTCTTCAAAGCTAATTTCTTCCTTACGGGCCGCTTCGTAGCAATCCATTATTGCCTGCTCTGTTAAGCCTGCACATAATTCGCGCAAGGCCTTATCAAATGATGTGCAAAGTAACTTAAACTGAGCCATAACTATTGCATTTCTATAGAGACCCAAGCTTGGATGATCAGGCCGATCTACCGCAAAAATTGGCTCGTACTCTAACAGAAATTCAAAGGCTTCCGTTATACGGCCACCATTATAATAGGCAGCCATTAAGTTTAAGGCGCCGTCTAAATATTTGGGTGAAACATCCAAAGCCTGCTGGTAAAAATTTATGGCCCGATCTAAATCTCCCACTAGGAGGTTGATATTCGCCAAATTATTGATAACATGTATATTATTTGGATGTAATTTATAAGCCATCTCAAAATCTGCTTTTGATTGCCCATAGTTTTGCAAATTAAGATGAGCAAGTCCGCTGTAAAAACAAATCGGTATGCTTACTGGATCAATTTGATAAAATCTATTTCCCTCTAGGGCACTAGTATAAGTCAAAAGTTTCTGCCAATTGCCTTCGGCACGGGCCTGATTAATTTTTACTGTCAATTTCTCACCCTGCCACCAATTTAATCCAAAGGTCAAGCCTAGAAGTCCAATTATTGCGGCCAGCGTTTTCATTACCAAAGAAGCTTTTAAACTTAGCTCTGCCTTCTTGCGAAAGCTTAGAATAGACGCTATCCCTAAATAAAGCAGGATTTGATGGAAAACTCTTTCTCGCGGAAAGCTAAACAGAGCGATAACTAAATAGGCTATCAGTCCCGCCAGTAAAAGTTTAATAAACTGACGATCTTCCTTACTTATGGAGCTATTTCCAATGCTCAGTAAGGCAGAAGCCAAAATAAAAACAAATAGCGCCAGATAACTCAGAAATCCTAAAATGCCCAATTCGGAGAGTACCCAAAGGAAATCGTTATGGGGTCTCTGAAACTGCACTAAGCCTTGTCGAGCGCGCCAAATATCCGAACCATAAGCCGGGAACTGAATCTTCCAATTACCCGCTCCTACGCCACCCCAGCCATTATCCCAAACCATATTTAAGGTGGCTTTCCACAATAAAAGTCGCTCCGAAACGGTGAAGTTTTTTTCTTTTGTAGATGAAATACTAACCGAAGTCTTTAATTCTTGCGCTTTCTTAATACTGCCTTCCTCCTTTATTTTGACTACGATAAATACCAGCAATAAGCCTATTAATAAGCTCACAAAACCTGCAAGCCAATATTTCATTTTCACTTTGCGAAAGGCTCGGCTTACTAAGCCACTCATAGCAAAAACTAGGGACGCTATCCAAACAGTTCGCGATTCAAGAACTACAATAAGCACTATTGAAGCGAGTAAACTAATCAAGCCCAGAAAACGCCAAATCCCTTTTCCTTTCCAGCTGATAAACACTAACCAAG
The DNA here is from genome assembly GCA_963977415.1 of uncultured Schleiferiaceae bacterium. Classification (GTDB taxonomy): domain Bacteria; phylum Bacteroidota; class Bacteroidia; order Flavobacteriales; family Schleiferiaceae; genus Croceimicrobium. The sequence continues at coordinate 323,992 of CAXBOS010000002.1, forward strand.
GCCAAGCCAATAACAAAGCCGAAGCCAGTAAATTTCTATGCCCCATAAAGGAGCTAACTTGGTATAGCATTTCAGAGTTTTGCCAGGCTTGGAACTCAACCAATTGAATATATGCAAAAGCTGAAAGGATAATAGTGCAAATAATTAAGGCTTTAGCTAGCCAAATTTTCGCGAATCCCTTAACTAGTAGAGGAACCATTACTATTAAGAAAAAGAAGAGCAACAAATCTCCTATTAAAGGCCGAATGGCTTCATTTGGATTATGCGCATAAAATAAGCTGAGCCCCTCTAGGCTTAAGAAAAGGATGAAAATTCCCGACCATGGAGCGACTTGCCACTTCTTTTTGAAAAAAGCAAAAAACGCAAGGCTAAACACCAGTAAGCCTAAAAAACTAAGGCGTGGCGCTAAACAAGGATCCAAGATATCTTTAAGGTAAACGAGAGGTAAAATAGCTATGGAAAAGGACAAAAATCCTAAAGCTAAATGGCCCTCTCGCACAGACTTAAGCGATATTCTCATGAGGCAAAGATGCTATTTTTCCTCTATCCTTTTTCGCATCAAAGGCCTAGTGCATAAAGTCAGCCGAAAATTTAGCTACTTTTAAATCCATGAAAAAATTAAGTATCTCATTTGCTCTTCTCCTGTTGATTGCAGTTTCTCAATTATCAGCGCAAGACACCTTTTCTATCGTGGCAGTTGATCCCAGTACGGGTGAGGTGGGCAGTGCTGGGGCCTCCTGTGTAGATTTATTTAAAACACAGCTTACTAGTGATGATTTCCTGAGTGAATTGTTTCCGGGAAAAGGCGCCATAAATAGCCAAGCCTATTACTTACCGGCCAATCAAAAGATAGCGCGCGAGCAAATGGAAGCTGGTAAAAATGCCAAAGAAATAATCGAATGGTTAAAAACTCACGATGCCGTAAACAAACCTTTTTATCGCCAATATGGGATCGTAAGTATGTCTGCATCTGAGATTTTTTCTGCCGCCTACACGGGCGATAGCACTGATTCATTTACTGGGCATATTACTGGTCCTAATTATAGTATTCAGGGCAATATTTTATTGAATGAGGAAGTTCTTAAGTCCATGGAAAAGGCTTTTTTGGAAACGGAAGGTGAATTATCCTGCAGGCTAATGGCGGCCTTACAAGGAGCGAATATGGTCGGTGCCGATCGACGTTGCTCCAACAATGAAAGTTCCTCGCTATTTTCCTTTATCAAAGTAGCCCAAACAGAAGATCCATTTGGTGAGCCTTCCCTGCTTCTTTCGGTGCGAACCCACGCTGGCGACTCAATAGAACCCATTGATTCTTTGCAGATTTTATTTGATCAAGCGCTTTATGCTTGTCCTTAGCTTTTGCTAGATGCACAATTATAAGCGATTTGTAGCGAATGCGAAGAAGCTATTTTCTTATATTTTGTAGTGTAATTGGCTTGGGGCTAGCTTCGCGCGGGCCTTGGGTGCCTGCTATAATTTACCCTTATCTAGGAGATGCGCTTTATGCAGTTATGATGTACTTTCTATTGGCTTTTCTTTATCCCAATAAAGCGCCGAGGTTTCTTTTTTATCTAAGCCTAAGCATCTGTATAGGAATTGAATTGTCACAGCTCTACCAAGCCCCGTGGATTAATGATCTGCGTAAGCAAAAATTAATTGCGCTGGTTTTAGGCTCTGGCTTTCTTTGGAGTGATGTGATTGCCTATATAATTGGTTCCTTTTCAGGATTGATAATTCAGAGAAAATATTTGCAATTAATTCTCAATAAAAAAGGAAATTGAATTATTTAAACCACTAATAAGTCGTTTTGAATATTTTCTTTTCTATGATTTCACCGTCATCTTTGTAAAGACGCAGAATATACATTCCGAAATCTAGCTGGGGCAAATAAACTCTATAAATTCCAATATCCGGGTTGAGCTGCTCCTCTTTCACCAAAAGCCCATTGGTATTGATTAATTGATATTTACTCGCTCCTTCCTCGGCAATCTTAAAATCAACGGAAAAAGGATTCGGGAAAACTTCTAGTCCTTCTTTTGCACTTAGTTTTTCAGCATCTAGGTTAGTGCCATCTGCGAGTAATCTAAAGCTGACCGCTCTCCTATATCCAAAAGGAAAATAACCTTTAACCCGTGTTTGCGTATTAACTACAAATCTACCTGGCTTATAAAAGCCACTAAGGATTAAGGTATCCTTTACATTATAAGCATGCTGAATTATTAAGCCGGAATAATCAGGGACGAATTGCTTATGCCATAAAAAATTGCCTAAGCTATCTAGCAGACTAGTACCGAGATAAAGCTCTCTATTTTCTAAATAGCGGGTTTCAGAAATGAGCATTTTTGTGGAATTTAGACCGAAAATACTCAGGTTATTTGCAGTGGAGAATTTATGAGTAGGTAGATCCAGAATAGTCGTATCAAAGCTAGGGTTACCTTCATTAAACCGATAATCTAATCGTAAAATATTCTTATAATATGCCAAGTCTTCGCTGCGTTCATTAACTATGAAAAAACGTCTATCTTCTAAGCTGAAATATTGATCAGTTGAAAGGGCCTTTACCTCAGGCAAAACGTTATTTATGCTAAAGGTAAGTAGAGTATCAAAAGTGTTTAAATAAATCTTACTGAAGGCCTCATTAATCTTGGCTTCACCAAAAAATGTCTTAAAGTTTTGATAAGGCTGTGCTGGTAGGCGAAAAAAGGCCACTGTATCATAAGTCTCATTTTCAAAATCAAGATGAGCTAGTATCAAAGTATCATTGCCCAAGCCTCCCCTGTTTACTTCACCACTTGCTTTTACCTCTGGTGTTCTTACCAATAATGCATAGGCTTCATCACCATATTTTAACACTTTTGGATGCAAAATATTGGTACCTGATAGGTGTATTTTTTGCTGAGGAGAAGGTGACCTAGAACTAGTGGCATGTTTAAGGATAAAACGATCAATAAATACTTCATTGCAAGCGGAACGAACTTGTACAAAGCTTTGTTCTTTATAATTTTCCACTCGGTAAACAATAGAACCACAGATTGAATAATCGCGCGGTGGAACATAGACGTTAATCTGCGGACTTTGTACTTGACCATTTTTAATGTGGATTAATGCACTTGCAGAACTAATATGAGGTAAACTATTATTCTTCTGTAAACCGGTGACTCCCGCTAAGTCTAACACATAGTCTTGTGAATTATTAATTAAAACTTGCGCAGGGCTTCCAGTAGCTATTTGTGTGTGTTCTTCTGGAATTATCTCAATGAAATTAACTAAATCACGCGTTTGAGCATGAATTGTAAGGCTTAATGTAAAAATTAGTAGAGTGAATAAATTAGTATTCATAATTTAATCGGAATAATGATAGCGCCCATGATAACGGATATTAACCTTACGAGCTGTAGAGTCAGAAATAGAATAATTCGAGTAAAATTTGATGTTCTCAACTAAAATTTCTAATTGACGATTCTCCATAGCCAAATAGATTGAGGGACCGATTTTCTGATAATCCATCATTAAACTACTCTCTTCAAAATTATAAAGGCTTAAGTTGCTGTATTCATTTAATGAAGTAGTATCTCGACCACCTCCAACAATATTTTGATAAAAAGTATTTTCTAGACTAAAGGCCTGCTTGCTCTCTACAAATATGGAGATGGCTATATCATCTCCTTTCTCATTATAATAGTTTCCATCTGAATCAAATTGCACCTGATAGTTTTTTCCAAAAACCTGAATTTGATAGAAATGATTTAGCTCGCCGGCATCATTAAGCCTATCAAAATAGGATACATGACAAGTGCCTAGCTCATACTTTTTTCCGTCTAATTCAATATAGTCTTGTGGCTCTTCATCTTCAGGCCGGCAGGCAGCAAAAAGCAATATTAAAGATATAATTAAGTTAACAGTTCTCATTATTAAGTTTCCTCAAATCTACTATTTTTATATTTTATTTCTCCAGTCTTTCATCTTAAAACTTTGAAATATAAGCCCGTATCCAAGTTCTTTCAACTGCCGAATGTTGTCAGCTATATCTTTCCGTCTTTATGTAAAAAAAATATTTCCCTTGTTCATTTAGTCCTTCACCGACAATAATCTATTTTCCAACGACAAAACTGTACAACTCATCGAAAAGTGACTTTTATCAGCAAAAAACATTCGAAATTTGCCGAAATTTGTTTAAAGTCCCAACTCTTATGAAAGCCCCACTTTACCTAAGTATTCTATTGATAGCCTTTAGTGCTTGTAAAAAAGATGACGATTCTTCCAACCCCGCCAATCCTATCCCTAGTGATATCAAGGAATTAAATATTCCCGCTAGTTTCAATTTCGAAACCGATCAAAATATAAATGCAAGCATTAGCGTAAAAAGTTTATCCGATAATGACTTAGCAGGTGTGAAAATTAACTTCTACACGAATCACCCCGATTCTAACGGTGTGCTGCTGAATAGCGGCTTTACCAATGCCAATGGAGTATTAGCAACAGAATTAGCTCTTCCTGCTTATCTAAACCACATTTACGTAGAAGCTGGAGCAGTAGGCTTTGCCAATATTCAAAAGCTAGCTGTTTCAACTAACCTTAATGCACAATTCGGTGGTACTTTACCACAAAGGACATTTAAGACTCAAAACACCAATGCAACCCGAATTCCGATTAGCGGAAAATACTATTACATGGGGGCTTTTAATGAAGGAAAATACAAAGGTTTGCCTCTTTACCTAGAAAACCCAGGTGATGTGGTGAGCCAACAATTTTTAGATGATGTAAACGCTTCGCTTCCCGAAGATCGTCCGGTGCCCGTGCACAATCCACAATACTTGACCTCTGGTAATGAACTAGATGTTAAGGTTACAGCCATGAGTGATGTTTGGATTACCTTTATTGGTGAAGGCGCCGGTTATAAAAACTCTCTAGGCTATTACGTTTACGATTCAAATAATCCGCCTGCCACGGCTAATGATATAGATTCCATCTTTATCATCCTGCCCAATGCCTCCTTAGCTTTCAGCTCTGGTGAGTTGTACGCGGGTGATAAAGTTAAACTAGGTACCTTCCCTGCTGGCAAATCTATCAGTTGGGTTTTGTTTCAGAATGCTTGGGATGGAACCAATGTTAATGTAAATGCTACTAAATTTTATTCTCGCAGCGATTTGAATACCAACGAGAGTGATCCAACTAAACGCCAACATACCGTACAGCTTTCTGATATTGGTCGTCAGCTTTTATTAAATGGCTTCGAAGACCAAACCCGCTCTATTAGCAGTGATAACGATTTTAATGATCTTATTTTTTACGTTTCGGCAAATCCTTGGTCTGCCATTGAAACAGGTAATGTACCTCCTGTTACTCCCGAAGCCGACGATGATGGTGATGGTATTTCTAATGAAAGTGATGAGTTTCCAAATGATCCTTCTAGGGCAATCATTAACACCTATAGTGGAACCTTAGCTTACGAAGATCTTTGGCCATCACAAGGTGACTACGACTTTAACGATATGGTGATTGATTATGAAGTAGATCACATTGTTAACGGATCTAACAATATTGTAGATATCGAAGCCGATTGGACTATTCGTGCCGTTGGAGCTGGCTTTGAAAACGGTTTTGGTTTTCAATTCACCAATGTAAACGCAAGTGATATTAGTGCCATAAGTGGACAAAACCTACAAGAAAACTTGGTAACAAATAATGCCAATGGTACCGAGGCTAATCAGGCTATAGCGACCATTATCGCCTTCGATAATGTGTACCGTGTTATCCCCGCTTCGGGCTCAAGCTTTATTAATACCATTCCTGGGCAGGCAACCGTTGCGCCAGAAACATTGAGTAATGTGATTAATTTCAGTACGCCACAGAGCTTAGCAAATGTGGGCTTACCTCCTTATAATGCCTTTATCTTCGCCAATGCTACTCGTGGAAGAGAAATTCATTTAGCGGGAAAGAAACCCACCGATTTAGCCGATCTCAGCCTTTTTGGAAGCAGTGCCGATGCTACAAATCCAGCTAACGAATACTACTATAAAACTAGTTTAGGATTGCCATGGGGAATTAATATTACCGAACAGTTTAACTACCCAGTAGAATTTAGCCCCATCAATAAAGCCTATTTAAACTTTTCTTCTTGGGCCGTTTCTGGGGGAACCCTTAATACCAACTGGTTTACCGATGCCCCTGGTAATTTAGATCCGGCTTTTATCTATTAAAAACTTCTGAGGATTATATCTTAGCGGCTAATTGCAAATTGATTAGCCGCTTTTTTTATTTCCGCATTTTGTGTAGCTAGTTCCCCAAATTGTGAAATTCAAGCTTTATTGAATTTGTACTATTGCATTAGAATTGAAAAGGAATGGCAACAAATATAATCGAGTTTAAAACGATCAGTCAATTACACCAACAATTAGGTTTAGCCGAACCCATGCATCCCCTTATCACCGTTATTGACGCCGCCGAAATGGAAATTAGCGATCAATATGTGGGCTTGCAAATGATGAGCGATTTCTACATGATTTCCATGAAAGATAAAAGCTGTGGTTTAGAATATGGCCGCAATAGTTTCGATTTTGCTGAAGGCGTTTTGGTTTTTAGCGCCCCCAAGCAATTAAGCACCATTACTAACACTATTAACAAAGGTGAGGTAAGTGGTTGGATGCTTTTCTTTCACCCCGATCTTATTCGTGGCAGTCATCTGCAGGAAAGCATTAAAGACTTTAACTTCTTTAATTATGAAGTATTCGAAGCTCTGCATCTCTCACACGAAGAAGAAAAGATTGTTAATCACTGTATTCGTGATATTAAAAACGAATACGAACAGCGCATCGATAATCACAGCCGCAGGGTTTTAGTTTCCTTTATCGATCTACTTTTAAGTCATAGTCTGCGTTTTTACGAAAGACAGTTTAATACGCGTAGCACTCAAAACCAAGATTTAGTTCAGCAGTTTCAAAGTGACTTAGAGGCCTTCTTTAAAGAAGAAAAACATCTCGATTTAGGCGCTCCCAGCATTGCTTACTTTGCCGAAAAAGCCAATCTTTCTCAGCATTACTTTAGCGATCTTCTTAAAAAAGAAAGCGGCAGGGCGGCCAAAGATCACATCAACGATTTTATTATTGAAAAAGCCAAAGACCAATTGCTCAATACCAAAAATCCAATAAGTACCGTGGCTTATGAGCTTGGTTTCAATTACCCCCACTACTTCACCCGTTTATTTAAATCTAAAACCGGACAAACGCCCCTCGAGTTTCGAAACTTAAACTAAGATATTGGTAATAAAGCATCTACACGATCGCGCAATTAAAAAAGCCACTCCAATTTTGTGTTAGTCTTTCCGCACTTTGTGTAGTTGTCTCCACTCAAATAAAGTCACCTTTGCATCATCAATAAAACAATAAAATATGACTACCATAGATCCTACAAAACCCGTATTAGTAACTGGAGCCACTGGTTACGTAGCCGCCTGGTTAATTAAAAAACTACTCGATGAGGGCATTACTGTACACGCTGCGGTAAGAAATCCCGACAGTAAAAAGAAAACCGCTCACCTCGATGCTTTAGCGGCTAATTCGCCGGGCATCATACGATATTTCAAAAGTGACCTTTTAGACATGGGCTCTTACGAGGCTGCCATGGAAGGTTGTGAGTTGGTTTATCACACGGCTTCTCCTTTTACCTCAGATTTTAAGGATGCCCAAAAAGATCTAATTGACCCCGCTCAAAAAGGAACCGCCAATGTTTTAGAGAGCGCCAAGAAAGTAAAAAGTGTTAAGCGTGTGGTAGTTACCAGTAGCTGCGCCGCCATTTATACCGATGCCATCGATTGTGTGAATGCACCCAATGGTAAAATAACCGAGGAAATTTGGAATACCACCGCTTCTTTGGAATACCAGCCCTATTCCTACTCCAAAACTGTAGCCGAGCAAAAAGCCTGGGAAATTGCTAAAAGTCAGTCGCAGTGGGATTTGGTAACCATCAACCCTTCTTTTGTTATGGGCCCGCCCTTAAACCCCCAAGCAACTACTTCGGAGAGTTTTAGCATCCTTAAACAAATGGGCGATGGTACTTTTAAAACCGGTGCGCCCAAGCTGGGAATCGGCGTGGTAGATGTTCGCGATGTGGCGGAAGCGCATTACCAAGCGGGCTTCAACCCGGCCGCGCACGGACGTTATATTACTTCGGCGCACAATACCAATTTCTTAGAAATGTCGCTGGCACTAAAAGATAAATTTGGGGCAAAATTCCCTATTGCCAAATCTGCTGCACCCAAATGGTTACTGATGTTGGTAGGACCTTTCATCAATAAAACCCTCAGCCGCAAGTTTTTACGCAATAATGTAAATATGGCTTTCAATGCCGATAACTCTAAAATCAAAAAAGAACTAGGCCTTAATTTCCGTCCGCTACAGCAAACAATGGAAGACGGTTTTCAAGTTTTAGTAGACGAGAAAATAATCTAGTCCTTATATTTTACCTCCCAGAGACCTGTTCACCTAAAGTGTTCAGGTCTTTTTTTTTTGGGCCTTACCCTCCGGGTCGGGCTTTTCGCTGCAAGTCCTCGCTCGTGCCTCGCTGTGGGCTTTCCGCTACAATCCCTAAGGCGGGTCTTACGTTTTTCAAAGTAATATTCGACTAAAGATTTCAGCGCAAATAGTCCGCGTTCCCCTCTCATTGGTAAATTTATAGGACTCAAAATCAGTTACTAACATATCTTATTTAGAAAGTTTTTAAATAAGGCTTGCCCATTTTAACAAGGGATTTTAACTTTGCGGCATTATACTATTTTAATTAAATCTAAATAAGCATAATGCGTAAATCTCTGCCCTTACTCTCGGCTCTATCCCTTGGTTTAATCATCTTTTCTAGTTGTGAAAAAGACGAAAACACTACAACCAATCAAACTCCTGCGGTAACTGCTCCCACTTTCTACAATTTTGAAAGAAACAATGCCAGCAGCGTTAATTTTTCGGGCCAAAGCGAACGCTTAGCCATGGGTGCTGAACTCAGTGCGGCCCTGCTCGATTTTTCCAAAAGCAGCCAAGACCTGCAAGAAATGTTTGCTAATGCTGACTCCCTTGGCAACGACGTAGATCCATATACTGATGCCACCTTGAATGCTTCTAGCAAAAGCATCCGCTCTAAGGTCGCCGCTTCTTACGAATTATTTAGTGCGAATAGCGCTCTCAGTGCTACGATTAAAGCCGACATGGAATCTTTTATCGATCTGCAAGTAGCGGAAATCTACTCCGCTCGTAATGAAGCCGCATCTGCTGGCAAAGCTGGGCAAATCGCCGATGGTTCAGCCGTGCGTTACGTTAACGCTCAAGGATTCGAATACAATGAGTTCCTTATTAAATCTCTTATTGGTGCTCTCTGCGTAGACCAAATGCTTAACAACTACCTCAGTCTTTCCGTTTTAGATGAAGGCAATAACCGCGAGGATAATGATAATACCCTCCTCTTAGAAGGAACCAATTTTACTAATATGGAGCACAAATGGGATGAAGCTTATGGTTACCTATTTGGCCTAGCCGATGATCCCAGTAATCCTTTAACTAATCTTGGTGCCAATGATGTTTTTCTTAATAAATACCTCGCCAGAGTTAATGGCGATGCCGACTTCAGTTCTTACGCCCAAGATATTTTCAATGCTTTTAAATTAGGCAGAGCGGCTATTTTAGCGGGTGAATACAGTATTCGTGACCAACAAATTGCCATTATAAAAGATCGTGTTTCCAATATTATCGGCATTCGCTCAGTTTACTATTTGCAAGCCGCTAAAAATGCTTTTGCGGCTAATCAGCCTGGCACGGCTCTCCACGATTTAGGGGAAGCCTATGGTTTTATTTATAGCCTAATGTTTACGCAAAATCCCAATACCCAAGCGCCCTATTTTACCGCTCAAGAGGTGGAAAACATCTTAAGCGATTTAATTAGCCAAGGTCCCAACGGTTTATGGGATTTAGACGCTGCCACACTTGATAATTTGTCGAACCAAATTGCCGACCGTTTTAGCTTTAGTGTAAACCAAGCTGCCAATTAATTGTATAGATAATGATGCAAATGATGAAGAGAAGAATGATGGGACGATTGCTAAGCTTGTTCCTAATGTTGATTGTGAGTTTTGCTTGTTCTAATGAGGAATCTGGCGACAGCCAAAACCAAGATAATTTTGATCGATCTGCCATGCTTGTACATTGGGCCGACGATTATATTTTGCCCGCCTATCAAAATTACAATCGGGAAGTAATGTCTTTAAAGTCCGCGGCCAATCAGTTTAGCAGCGCTCCTAGCCTTAATTTGCATAGCGATTTGCACGCCCAATTTGTGAAAGCCTATACCGCTTGGCAGTGGGTAAGCTTTTTAGAAATCGGTCCCGCGGAAGCCAATAACCTGCGAAACTTCACAAATATCTACCCCACTAGCGCCACTGAAATTGAACAGGCTCTAGTAAACACCAATTACAATCTCAGCCTACCTTCTACTTTTAACGAACAAGGTTTCCCCGCCATCGACTATTTACTCAGTGGCTTAGGTGATGCTAGTACAACAGTGAACCAATTTACCAGCAATGCCAATTATGGGCGCTACCTTAGTGCGCTAAGTGAGCGTTTGGAAGCCATGAGTACGCAGGTCTTAAATGATTGGAATGTGACTTACCGCAGTGAATTTATAAGCAACACCGGTTCCTCTGCTACTGCTTCTACTAATAAATTAATTAACGATTTTATTTACCACTTCGAGAAAGAACTTAGGGCCGGAAAAGTGGGAATTCCCGCGGGTATTTTTTCGGGTAGTCCTTTAGCACAAAATGTGGAAGGGTATTACAGTGATAGCCTTAGCAAGTCACTTTTCCTGGAATCTTTAAAGGCCCACCGTGCCTTTTTCCAAGGCAGTGGTTTCTTAAATGAGGCATCAGGCAACAGTTTAGAGCAGTATTTGAATTACCTCAATATCGAAAACCAAGGCGAGCTTTTAAGCGCAAAAATCATTAATCAGATGGCGATGGCCGAAAGCTTGGCCGTAGATTTACCCGCGAGCTTTTCTTCCCTTGCCGCTAATTCCAATCAGGATTTATTAGTCCTTTACGATGAGCTCCAAAAAGCGGTGGTTTTACTCAAGGTAGATATGCTACAAGCCCTCAATGTTCGCGTAGATTATATCGACGCCGACGGCGATTAGATGGTAAAAAAGCTAAAATATTATCTCTCCCAAGATGTGGAGGCCGCTCCCCTAGCGGCCTTTCGCATTTTCTTTGGTATCATGATGTTGTTTAGCATTCTGCGCTTTTGGTCTTTCGGGTGGATTGATAAGCTTTACCTCCAACCTCAATTCCACTTTAGCTTTTATGGTTTCGAATGGGTTAAACCACTCGGAGTTTACACCTATCTCATTTTCTTTATCTGTGCCATCTCGGCGCTTTGCATTGCGCTTGGTTTTTGGTATCGTCTAGCGATTAGCATCTTTTGGCTCAGTTTCACTTATATCGAGTTGATGGATAAAACCACTTATCTCAATCACTATTACTTTATTTCGGTTTTAAGCTTTCTCCTAATCTTTTTGCCTGCTCAGCGCTACTTCTCCGTAGATGCGTATCGAAGGCCACAAATCGCTTCCAAACTCATTCCACGCTATAATATTGATGCCATCAAAGCCCTACTTTTTATTGTATACTTCTACGCAGGTTTGGCAAAAATCAATTCCGACTGGCTTCTAGAAGCCCAACCTCTCGCCACTTGGTTGCCCGGTAAATACGATTTACCTTTCATAGGCCCCCTGCTCGAAGAACGATGGTTGCATTATACTTTCAGTTGGGGTGGAATGCTGTATGATTTAAGCATCCCTTTTCTGCTTCTTTATAAGCCCACCCGTAATTTCGCCTTTGTTTTGGTGGTTATTTTCCACGTCCTCACTCGCATTCTCTTTCCTATTGGCATGTTTCCCTACATAATGATTGTGAGCGCCTTAATCTTCTTTGATGCCAGCTTCCATCAACGCATTTTGAAATTTATCAAAAACATCTTTCGCCTTCCCTCTCCTTCTACGCATCTGCCTAGGAGCAAGGTAAAACGAAATACTGCATTTGAAAAGGCAAAAATTGGCTTTATCGCCCTTTTACTCATTAGCCAGATCCTCATTCCTTGGCGCCACCTTTTTTACCCGGGCGAACTCTTCTGGCATGAACAAGGCTTTCGCTTTAGCTGGCGCGTGATGCTGATGGAAAAAGCGGGTTACACGAACTTCAAGATTTACGATCCGCAAAGAGGTGAAAGTTTTCAAGTGGACAATCAACAATTTTTAAGCACTTTTCAAGAAAAGCAAATGAGCTTTCAGCCCGATTTTATTCTCGAATACGCGCATTTTTTAGAAGACCATTTCCGCCGCAGCGAAAACCGTGGAGACCTACAGATTTACGCCGAAAGCTATGTGGCCTTGAACGGTCGTTCCAGTCAAGTATTTATTAATCCTAAAGTCGATCTCAGCCAAGAAAAACGCGGCTGGGCCAATAAAACCTGGATTCTTCCATTCAATGATACGATTTACGGTTTATAGCTTTTTATGGCTCTTCAGCCTCGCGCTTAATGCGCAAGTTAAGTTAGAGGGACAAGTATTTTCGGCCCTGGATACTAGCGCTTTGACGGGAGTAGAAATTTTTAATGTGCAAAGTGAGAACTTAGCTGTTACCAATAATCAAGGGTTTTTCAAGCTAAAACTCGCCGCCAACTCGATACAAGATTTAGTATTCTTTAGCTACCAATACCAAAGTGCTAAAGTCCAGCTTAATCTAAGCCAAGACAGCAGTCTGAAATTCTATCTTTACCCTTTAGGCGAAGAATTAGACGAAGTATTAATCCAGCAAAAACGCGCCGAAGCCTTTCGTGGAAGCAGACTAAACGAGGTAGAAGGAACCGCCGTTTATGCAGGTAAAAAGTCTGAAGTCATTGTTTTAGAAAATACCGTGGCCAATCTCGCGGCTAATAATGCACGCCAGGTTTTTGCGCAAGTGGTGGGTTTAAACATCTATGAAAATAATGATGCAGGATTACAGTTAAATATAGGTGGACGTGGCCTCGATCCTAATCGCAGCAGTAATTTCAATGTGCGGCAAAATGGCTACGACATTAGCGCCGATGTACTCGGTTATCCCGAAAGTTATTATACCCCGACCGCTGAAGCTTTAGATGAAATTCAAGTGGTACGTGGGGCCGCTTCTTTGCAGTATGGCACCCAATTTGGCGGCTTTCTCAATTTTAAAATGAAAGGTCCCGCAAAGGACACTTCTTTGGCCATAGTCCAGCGTAATACCCTGGGTAGTTTTGGACTTTTCACCAATTTTACCAGCCTTAGCGGGACTAAAGGAAAATGGGGCTATTATAGCTTTTTTAATTATAAAGAAGGTCAGGGTTGGCGGCCCAATTCGCAATTCAGCTCGCGAAATGTTTACGCTCATTTAGAGTATAATTTCACCTCTGAAACCCAGTTAGCGGCCGAATATACCCTCCTTAATTATTTGGCCAAACAAGCAGGCGGCTTAACCGATAGCCAGTTTGAGCGCGATCCGCTGTACAGTAATCGCAGTCGAAATTGGTTTCAGGTGAATTGGCAGCTCTACGCTTTAAAATTCAAACATCGCTTTGCCAATAGGGCCGATTTCAGTGTAAACCTATTTGCCCTCAATGCCCAACGCAATGCCGTGGGCCTTAGAGGTAACCCAAATAACCTTAATGCCAACCCTATTAGTCAGCTCGACGAACAAAATAGCGACGGTACCTTTCTCAGTCCACGCGATTTAATTAAAGGTAACTTCGTTAATGCTGGTGCGGAAATTCGCTATTTACAGCGTTATGAAATTAGGTACACCAAAAGTGTTTTTCTAATCGGCAGCAAATACTACCAAGCACAAAACTCAGCCCTGCAAGGCCCCGGTAGCAATGCCAGCGATGCTAATTTTTCTTTGGCCCAAAGCGAATTCCCCGACTATGCCAGTCAGAGTGAATTCGAATTTCCCAACCGAAATTTTTCCCTCTTTAGCGAAAACATCTTTTACCTAAGTCCTAAATTCTCGCTTACGCCTGGAATGCGCTTCGAGTATATAAAAACCGCTAGTGCTGGCACTTACCAATTGGTAAATTTCGACAATGCAGGAAACCCTATTTTCCGCGACACGCTTAGCGATAACCGCGACTTCGAAAGAGCTTTTGTGCTAGCGGGTTTAGGGGCTTCTTTCAAACCTAAAACGGGACTAGAACTCTACGCGAACTTCTCCCAAAACTACCGCTCTGTAACTTTCAGCGATATCCGCACCGTAAATCCTACCTTTATTATTGATCCCGATATTAGCGATGAAACCGGCTTTACCGCCGACATCGGCAGCCGTGGAAAAATCAAAGAAAAAATCAGTTATGACCTAAGCCTTTTTAGCTTGCTTTACAATAATCGCATCGGCATTATCCTTAATAACCGCGCACAAAGGGTGCGGAAAAATATCGGTAATGCACTCATCTACGGAGTGGAAACTTTTGTGGAAGTTAATTGGCTAAACACCTTCGGTAAAGTTGATAGTCCTTTCCAGCTAAGTTCCTTTGTTAATGCGGCCTTCACCTCTTCGCGCTACTTAGCTAGTGAAGATAATAATGTAGTGGGTAAAAGAGTGGAATTCATTCCCCAGAATAACCTAAAACTAGGTCTCAAAGGAGGCTATAAAAAGTTGGTCGCGAGCTTACAATATACTTACATTAGCGAGCAATTTACCGATGTCGAAAACTCCGCAGTTGCCACGGAGGGCGACCTGCGCGAAGGGATTATTGGTTTAATTCCTGCCTATCAAATCCTCGATTTTTCCCTCTCGTATCAATACCAACGCTATACCCTCGAAGCGGGTTGTAATAACCTCGCCAACGAAATTTACTTTACCCGTCGCGCTACAGGTTATCCAGGCCCAGGCATTATTCCCTCCGACCCGCGTAGTTTTTACCTAAGCTTGGGTGTTAAATTTTGATCCAACAGCCCTAAAAACTGTTTGCTCTCAATACCTTAGCCTCATTATTTACGACCACGGCTATGAAAAAAACCCTTTTAGTATTAACCTTTGGTATTTTCCTTAGCCTCAATTTATATAGTCAGGATTTACAAATTTTCAATCTGAGCCAGCAAGAGTTTTCGGACGATGAATCGATTCTATACACCTCTCTATCTGATATTTATAGGATTTCCTCCAATCCCGATTCAGCTGCGCTACCTTTAGATTTAATAGGCGATGACCGCGATACGGTTTACCCAATTATTACCCTCGACTCTAACTTTCGTGCCTTGTTTTTAGCCTCTACTGGCCTTAGTGAAAATCATAATTTATACTTCTTCGATGCCATTTACTCCAAAACGAAAATCATTCCCATTCATAAACTAAAATCGGTGGCGGTTTTAAGTATTTATTACAACGATTACTATGGTTCGGTAGAAGCCAATGACTATCAAATTGGTTTTGAAATCGACCCCGCATTATTGGCGGAAGACGGCAGTAACTTCATCCTCATCGCCTTTGGTAAAGAAAACCCTTTTTCGGAAAAGCCACTCAGTCCCATCATTTGGGAAGCCATTAGCCCTAATTCCGATCCTATTCTGCAGGCCTATTTATCAAATGACAGCTTAAAAAAAATCAATTTTATCAATACGCATCGTTTTAATATTCAAAACCTTAGCTATTACTTAGCCGAGGATGATAACCACCTACTCAATGCCCGTAAGCTTTGTATTTACAACCGGGAAAGTAAAACATGGCTTTTCGACCATAATTTCCTCGAAGGCGAAAGTGCTTCTCATACCCCCATTATCACCACGCCCAATACCGATCCACGTTTCGTTTACCAATGGACGGGGAATTTCTTTAAAAATCAACCGGCTATGATTTTTGGTATGCAGTATCAATCCTTTGGCTGCCCCAGTTTTTTTAGTATCGAAAAGCAGAGCCAAGAAACGGTAATGAACTGCGACAATCGCCATTAAAGTGATGGCTCTTTTTTGGGCCTTCCCCTCTGGGTCGCGCTTTACGCTGCAAGTCCTCGCTCGTACCTCGCTGTGGGCTTTCCGCTGCAATCGCTAAGGCGGTAAAATAAGCCTATCGTTTATTAAAAGTAGCTTCCTTCGCCTCTTAAGCTTGGGCTTGGTATCTTTGAACTTCCTACTCCGTAAATTTTAATCCCAGTAAAGCTCAACATGAGAAAATACTTCTTACTCTTTCTCCTTGGCACTTTTAGCGCTTTTTCTCAACCAAGTCCTTGGGGAACGGGTTCCGTATTTAATCAGAGTTTGGATAGCCTAGAAGCAGATTATATAATCACTTCTCATGTGGGCATTAGCCTTAATCTCAATAATTTTCTAAACAACTACGATTATAATATCCACATCCCCCCTAATTATAATGGCAACGAAGCCTTTGGACTAATTACCTTTATTAACGCCGCGAATAATGGCAATTTGATTAATAGCTGGTTGCCCGTTTTAGCGGAGAAAAAACTCATTTTAGTGGCGGGTAATAATATTGGTAATAGCGTCGCAGTAGATACTCGCATTGGCGTTGTTTTGGCTGCTTGCAAGTCGCTGCAAGAAACACTGAATATCGATAGCACGCGGATTTATAGTTCTGGCGCTTCAGGGGGCGGTCGTTCTGCTTCTCACCTTCTCTTTTGCTTTCCCGAAATATTTGGGGGTATGATTCCCAATTGCGGCGCTAACTATCTACGGCAAGTGGACCAAGACTATGAAACCCAAAACCCTAATTCGCATTACGAGTATATTTTCCCTTACACCAACGCCCAATTCGACTATGTAAAAAGCTTTAAGCCTATTCTTGCCTATTTAACCGCTTACGACGATTTCCGCGAGGGCGACCTCATGAATATCTACCACAACGGCGCCGAACCGGATGGTTTCGAAGCTAAAATATTAGAAATCAGCGGCAGTCATTGCAACACCAGCACCGAGCATTTCCGCGATGGCCTAAACTTCCTTGAGCATCCTTTTAGAGAAGTCCTAAAAGACTCTTTCGCTATTAGCGGTCCTATTACAGGAAATGGATTTAAGTTATTAAATTCCAGCATCTTAAATGACAACTTAGTCTTAGACCCAGACCTAAAAGCGCGCGCCTATACTCGTAATCCTCTACAATGGAACGATCCCAAAGGCGCCATTATTCGCGCTTCTTTTCGTTTAGACAGCCTCAGCTTCGCAGAAAATTGCATACTCAATATGGGCTTTTACGATTTAGTAGATACCAGTCTTTTCAATCAGTCAATTGGTGACTCCCTTCTTGCTACCACGCCCGGTTTTCTCATTAATTATCAATTCGATTCTGTAGCTCCGAAAGTTTCGGTTCTAATCAGTAGTCCCAGTAAAGGCTATCAAAGCGATACTATATTTAGTGGGCGTTTTATTGATTTCAATGCTAATACCAAGCAGGCCATAAAGCTTCACCTCTGGCAAGATGAATGGCGTATTGAATTCAGTCAGCATTTCGACCCCAATAGCGTTCAAGGAATTAATGCCGTGAAACTACTGGATGACCATCGCTCGCTCCGCATTAGACCTAGCAGCAATACCTTATGGGATACTAGCTATTATCATTTGGGAACTTTAATTAGTCTCTACAGTGAAAGAATTAAGCCTAATCTTAATAGCAGCACAGTGGCCTTTGATTACTTTCAAATGATTAGCGCCGACACAAGTACTAGTGCCCCTTTAGGAATAGCTAATCCTATCGATCACAATCGCAACTATAATTTATACCCCAATCCCAATAATGGTTTTTTCTACCTCAGTAGCTTAGATGCTGATCCGCTAAATTTTAGCATTATCAATAGCCAGGGAAAGCTTTGTGCTAAACACCTACATGCGGCTAAGAAATCACAGCTTGATCTTAGGCATCTGCCGCAAGGCCTATATTACTTGCGTTCCGAGCAAGGAAATGTCCAAATTAAATTTATTATTGCTCCATAGAATCCAATTGTATTTAGCGTTATGACTCATAACATCTCCAACGAATTATTTAGCCTAGCTATTCAACACCAAGGCGTAGAAATCTCCAGTTTTAAGTCACTAAAAACCGGTACCGAATACATTTGGGATGCTCAGCCCGATATTTGGGGGAGTCATGCGCCAGTACTATTTCCCATTATTGGCGCGCTAAACCATGGCGCTACGCAGATTGAGTATGCCGATTTTGCCATTCCTAAACACGGTTTAATTCGTCACAACAATAATTTAAAACTCATCGCTGAAACCGAAAATAGTCTTGAATTTCAACTTTTATACTCAGAGGAGACTTTAGCGCTGTACCCCTTTAAATTCGTTTTTAATATTAAATATCAATTAGAAGGCAATCGCTTAATTGTTTCGCATCTGGTGGAAAACCGCGACAAGAAAACCATGCCTTTTGCCTTGGGCGGACACCCGGCTTTTAAATGTCCTTTTAATGATGAGGAAGCTTACAGCGATTACTATTTAGAATTTGCCGAAGCAGAAACCGCCTCGCGTTGGATGCTAGACGATAGAGGATTATTAAAAGGCATTCAAAACCCTTATTTAAAAGGTACTAAGGAACTGCCCCTACAAAAGGACATCTTTAAAGACGATGCTTTGGTCTTTACCGATTTGAAATCACGCGCTGTAACCTTACGGTCTCGAAAATCGAAAACTAGCCTAAAAGTTAGTTTCGCAGACTTCCCTTATCTAGGTTTATGGGCCAAGCCGAATGCTAATTTTATCTGCATCGAACCATGGCAGGGATTAACCGACCCGAATGATCGTCCCTCTGTTTTTAACGAAAAGATGGGCTTAATTCATCTGCCTGCAAGCGAAAGTTATAAGGCTGAGTTTAGCATTGAAATAAAGGAGGCCTAATGCAGCAATACGTAAATAATGCTTTGAACTCGTTTAGACTCTAAACCGCTGCATTCAATTTAATCAAGCCTAACTTATTCAGTACCCTCATAATCAAATAGGTTGGATCAATTTCATGCCATTTCACGCCGAAATTTGCTCTTCCCCCGTATTTGTGGTGGTTATTATGATAGGCTTCGCCCATCATTAAAAAGTCGAAAGGCAATAGGTTTTTAGAGGTATCCTTTACCTTGAAATTGACATAGCCATATATGTGCGCATACCAATTAATAATCAAACCATGAATGGGTGCCATTAGCATTATCACCGGCAAGAAAAGCCACATCCACCAAGCAGTAGCAAATTTCACAAAGAAGAGAACATAAAGTAGAATCCAAAAAGCACGGGTGAAATTGGAGCTCGCGAATTGGTCGAAAGAAGACCACTGCGGAACGTTTTTGGTGAATTTCTCATCAACCTCTATGCGTTGCTGATTAATCGCTTGATACTTTGTCTTCGTGCGCCACATCATAACAAAGACGTTTTCATCGTATTTGGGTGAATGTGGGTCTAGTTCCGTATCAGCGTAAGCGTGATGCAAACGATGCATTATGCCATAGCCATAAGCGCTGAGATAGTTAGAGCCCTGAAAAAGCCAAGTGAGGAAAAAAGTAACTTTTTCCATGGTCTTGGACATCGTAAAGGTCTGATGTGCAGCATATCGATGTAAAAAGAAGGTTTGAAAGAACAAACCCCCATACCAGAGTACAATAAATAAAATAAAAATTTCCATCCTGTGATTTAAGAGAAGGCTAATCTATAGGCTGCTCTTGGCTCTCGCAATGAACCTAGGTTAAGAAATACGCTTGCGAATGCGGCTTAAAGCCTGAGGGGTAACGCCTAAATAAGACGCAATAAATTTGAGAGGGATCTGCTTAATAACATTGGGACGATCCTTAAACAATCTAAGGTAACGCTCCTCGGCGCTGTCCGTCAATAAGGAGTGCTCGCGGCCTGATTTAATTAGGTAAAGTTTTTCGGTAACAATACGCCCTATGGTATCGCCAATTTTGGTTTGTTTATATACCTCTTGTAAATGTGCATAAGAAATACTCCAAAGGGTGGTGGCCGATAAAGTTTCGATTTGATAAAGCGATGGAGCTTGCCTTAAAAAAGAATCATAAGCACTGACCATTTCTCCAGGAAAGCTAAAGCCAAAAGTAATTTCTTTCTTTTGTTCATCCGCAGGAATGTAAAAGCGCACCTCCCCTTTCTCTATAAAGGAAACATAGTTTTCTAGCTGGCCTTTAGCGAGTAAAATGGCTTTTTTAGGAAAGTGTGATTGAACCAATTTAGATGAAAAAAAGTTCCAATCACTATCGCTAATAATGGCAATGCTATCAATATATCGCCTGAAGTTATTCATGCTGAAGGGTCGCTAATCAAAATTTATGGATGTGTCAAGAAATAGACAGAATGGAGTACGATTTGTTCTATTTCTTTAAAACCTGCTTAACTATTGCAAAGATGGGGATTCAACCGAAAAAGAGGCCTATTGAAGGTGGGGATTTTTAAGCGAAGCCAGACAACGATAAACCAAAAGCTCCTTCCCTTCTACCCACCGGCTTTCATAAGGTTTGAAACCCAGTTTTTCTAGCAGTCTTTGAGATACGGTATTTTCTTTTTCGAATACCCCGTGAATACAGCTAAGCTTTCTTTCCTCAAAGCCATACTTCAGCAAAGCTTCCATTAATTCTGAGGCATAGCCTTGTTGCCAAAAATTACGACTAAGATGACAACCTAAATGTATTAGCCCGGTTTGGGCAAATTTATTGAGATTAATGGTGCCAATAAAAGTCCCCTCTGCCTTGGAGCGTACTGTCCAAAAAGAAGCTTGAATTTTGTTTAAACTTATTTTCTTCTCTAGGAATTCTTGATAAAAGTCTTGGCTCTTATTTAACGTGAATTCGACGTAAAATCAGGCCTCAGACTCCTTGTAAATAGTGGAATTCAAGCCTATGCAGTGAAGCAATAGCAGGCTATTGCAAGATGCAGAGGCGCGGAAAGCCGCTTTTTAGAAGGGGATTAAATGTTTTTTGCAATAAAAGTGAAAATACTTCATCTAGTTCATTTGCTGTAGCCCGCTACAGCTGCACTATCTAGACTTGTCTTTTCTTTTTATTGAAAATCTGAGGCTATGATTTATAGTCGAACTCACGTTATTTAGTAAAGGTGCAATGTATTTATTGGAATCATCTTCTTGATACATGTCCAAAACCTCCTCAAAATCCTTCTCACTTAAAACTTCACAAAAGCAACGTTCGGTTTCTATACGCATCGGTTGAACTTAGCGGTAAAAGTAAAAATTTGAGAATTTCAAACTGCAGCCTAGTATTAAACTATCACCTCGCTTTTCGGTTATTCTAAATATGAAAATCGCATCAAGTATCTACAGCCTTATTTTATTCACCCTTAGTCATAACCTACAGTCTCAAAGCATTGATAGCCAAAAGTCCATCGTTAATTTCGAGCTGGACAATTTCTCCTTTAATACCGTAGAAGGCAGCTTTAAGCAAATGACCGGCACCTTAAATATCAATTCCACGAATCTAACGCAAAGCGCGATTAATGCGTGTATTGCAGCGGAAACGGTGAATACGGATAACCCAAAGCGCGATGAACATTTACGCAGGGAAGATTTTTTTGCCGTTCAAAAGTATCCACAAATTTGTTTTCAATCGCAAAGCTTTAGTAAAACCGCTGCGGGCTATTTAGTTAAGGGGCAATTAACTTTAAAGGGCATCACCAAAGAAGTATCTATTCCTTTTAATCTAGAAAACGGCGTCTTTAAAGGTCAGCTTAGCATAAACCGCTTAGACTTTAATGTGGGTACCGATTATGGGACTTTCACTATTGGGAATGAAGTTCGGTTGAGTATTAGCTGTTTTGTGGATTGAGCTATAAACTGTAAGTATTGATTAAAAAAGGCTGCCAGAGAGTTCTAGCAGCCTTTTAAGCACTTTATAATGCTTCTGTTATTTCTTCTGCTATCTGCACTCCGCGATTTCTCGCATACCATTTTTGCAGATCGATAGTGATATCACTCTTTTCACGCCCAGCTGCCTTACCATCGGTCATAATTTGCTGTGCATCTTTAGGTCGCGGTCCCCAAGTGCCTAGCTCCTCGCCTTCTTCATTGAGCCTTACTAGCTTGGGAATACTACGACCGCCATGGGTCAAGTAATCGTCCATTAAAGGCAAATTCTCATCTCTTAAAACTAATCGTAAGTCAATCATGCCGAGCGAGGCTACCGCTAACTTGGCTAGAACAGGAACAACATGTGCCGCATCACCACACCAGCCTTCGGTTATCACCAACCAAGTTTCCTTAGTTTCTAAGTTTTCAAGTTTGGCTTTTTGTTCTTCACTCAAAAGGAAGCGCTTGTCCCATTTGTCCATGCGACCAATATTAAGATCGGTATAATTTAGATAAGCATCCGAGTGATTGTCGCCCGTGGCCTTATTTTGCGCTCTTAAAGCGGCAATAAGCTGTCGGTATTCTACATAGTTATAGCTGTTTTTTAAAGCGGCTTCTATGTTTTGATTTTTTATCATGGTTTCCATATTCGATATTTAAAGAAATAGTCGTTGTCATTTTCTTATCCTGACAAATCCTTTTCTTATGCAAAATTACAAAGCAAAAAAGCTTGTAAGGCTTTTCAACCCAACAAGCTTTTCCTTATGTGATTCGTCTCACTGAGGGATGAGAATCTTTTTAAGGTTCCTAGAAGATTTGATGACAGGTAAATGGAAATGATTATCCGATTTTGATTTTATCGTAATCGTTATTAGTAGGTCTTCGGCA
This sequence comes from uncultured Schleiferiaceae bacterium, assembly GCA_963977415.1. Classification (GTDB taxonomy): domain Bacteria; phylum Bacteroidota; class Bacteroidia; order Flavobacteriales; family Schleiferiaceae; genus Croceimicrobium. Next base: position 346,718 of record CAXBOS010000002.1, read on the forward strand.
TCAATTACGAACGCCTAAAATTAAAATAAAAGGCTTAGTGAGTTGGGAAGCGACGTGAGGAGCTCGCCCACCGAGATTGCCTTTTAGGAAGATTTTTGAAGAGAGTAATTGGAGCCTTGATTTTTTTCCTTCTTTTTTGATCAGGCAAAAAAGGAGTTTAAAACATCTTGAGTAGCCTTACTAAATCGAGAAACATAATTAAAGAACGGAATCAAAAAATAAATCTGTCATGGGTAGACCAATAAAACCTAGCTAAACTGCGCTGATACAGTTTCGCTTTTCGGGCCTTCACTATAATCGTAAAAGCCTTCACCCGACTTCGCTCCTAGCTTACCGGCGCGTACCATATTTACTAATAAAGGACAAGGCGCATACTTAGAGTTGCCAAAGCCGTCGTGTAATACCTTCATAATAGAAAGACATACGTCCAAACCAATGAAATCCGCTAACTTTAAAGGGCCCATAGGATGCGCCATGCCTAATTTCATAATGGTATCGATTTCCTTCACACCCGCAACGCCTTCAAAAAGGGAAATAATCGCTTCGTTGATCATCGGCATTAGAATGCGATTGGCCACAAAACCAGGATAATCGTTACACTCAACCGGTACTTTAGAAAGTTTTTTACTCATCTCGACCACGGCGGCTGTGGTAGCATCGCTTGTAGCATAACCACGAATAATCTCCACCAGTTTCATTACTGGTACGGGATTCATAAAGTGCATGCCAATTACCTGCTCAGGACGCCTCGTAGCAGCGGCAATCAGCGTAAGCGAAATGGAAGAAGTGTTAGAGGCTAAAATCGCTTCGGGCTTGCAAAACTCATCCATATCACGGAAGATCTTTAATTTAAGATCTACGTTTTCGGTGGCTGCTTCTACCACCAAATCCGCGGTTGCTAAGCCACTTTTTGAATCTGTATGCGTGGTGATATTAGCTAAAGTCGCTGCCTTAGCTGCTTCATCAATGCCACCTTTTGCCACTTGACGGCTTAGGTTTTTATCGATAGTTGCAATTCCCCTATCCAAAGATGCTTGGGAAATATCAATTAGATTTACTTTAAAACCATTCTGTGCAAAAACATGGGCAATACCATTACCCATTGTTCCAGCTCCTATTACTGCAATATTCTGCATGTATCTGTTATTTGAGAGATTGAAAATTAATGTATCAATGATTGTATAAACTTGTCGTTTTCCGCCACAAAGTCTTCGTAAACAGGCGTTCCGGGTCCAGAGAAACCAGTATGAATTTTCACCACTGCGTGATCTTTGTTAAGATAAATGGAAGTTGGATAACTCATGATATGATTGAGCATCGGTAATAATTCTGCCGCTTTATCATCGCGTGTTGCCCCCGCTAATAAAATCGGATAAGGCAGCGCCAAATCCCTTTCCATTTTAGTGGCTCTTTTTAAAGCCGTTTCATAATCACGTGCTCTTTCAAAAGTAAGTCCTACGATTTCCAAGCCATCCTTGTGATATTGCTCGTATTGCTCCTTTAAATAAAGAGACTCATCGAGGCAATTAGGACACCAACTGCCCATGATCTGCACAATCACAGGCTTACCTGCGAATTTCGGATCGTTGAGGCTAATCGTATCCCCTTTTAGATTTGGGAAGGAAAAAGCCAAGCCATCGTAATTTTCTTTTATAAAGGTTAAGCTATCGGCGTTTCGCAGACTAAAACTATCATCGCGGTAAGCAATGAAATCCTCTTGGTAAGTTCGCCCTGAAAAGAATTTCCCGCGCAAGGTATCACCCATTTCAAAACGGAAATAGTACAAGAATCCGCCATCGAAAGTAGATAATTGCGCCAAGCCATTGCTTATTCCTCCTTCGAGAAAACGATAATCGCCCGTTTCGGTCATAATGGACCCATATACCTTCTCGCCTACAATTTGTAGATGCGCTAAGGCTGAATTCTCATCATCGGTATTGGCTGAAAAATCCATGCGATAATTGCCGCTAATGCTAGAGTCGATCGCTGCGAGCGGATAACGACTTTGTGTGCTCATCTCCGCTTCGAAAGGAAGCTTATAATCATCCGCATCGGGATTGTGATAAAATCCGCTCATCACACTGTCGCCAAGTTTAAGCAATAGATAATTCGCAAAAACTGGTACTTCCACTTTAAAACTATCTGCTCCTAAATGAAGCATCTGGGCTTCCACCACATTTCCCGCATTTTGAATGCGAAAAGCGTAATTTCCCCCTTCTGCCTTAGCAAGAGTAAAGTCGAAATTTAAATCTATACTATCACTTAAAGTAATGGTCCCTAGCCATTGTCCCTCAATGTTTTGACCTTCATTCACTCCTGCTTCTTTGGGCGCATCTGCGCAAGCGGAAAGCAAAATAATGGCTATTACAAACTTAAAAGTTGATCGGATCATTTATAAACCTAATTCTTGGGTTATACTCGCTAAACGCGCTTCTAATTCCGCTTTCTTTTCTTTAAAGGCATCTGCAGAAGCAAGCTTATCGTTTACACTAACGTAAAACTTAATTTTGGGTTCGGTACCACTAGGTCGAGCGGTAATTTTGGTGCCTTTATCGGTAACAAATTGCACCACATTACTTTTGGGTAAATCGATGGCGGTAATCGCACCACTAGCTACCTCTTTCGATTCGCTGCTTTGGTAATCTAATACCTTTACTATGCGCTCTCCCGCTATGCTTTCGGGCGTTTTATGACGGAAATCTTCCATCATTTGGGCAATCTCGGCCTGACCTTTAATTCCCTCACGCTTTAAGGAAACTAGCGTTTCTAGGTAAAAACCAAACTTCACATAAACCTGCACTAAACTTTCGTAGAAGCTAGAGCCCTGGGATTTCGCGTAAGCAGCAGCTTCAGCTAACATCATGGCAGAGGCTACGGCATCTTTATCGCGCACAAACTCACCAATCATATAACCATAGCTCTCTTCGCCACCACCGATAAAAGTGTATTCACCTTCGTGCTTGCGAATGATATCGGCAATCCACTTAAAGCCCGTTAAACACTCAGGACAAGCCACATTATATCCTTCTGCGATTTTAGCAATCAAGTCGGTGGTTACAATGGTCTTGGCTACGTATTCTTTACCGGTAAACTTGCCTGCCTTCTGCCACTGACTTAATAAATAGTCAATAAGCACACTGGCCGCTTGGTTTCCATTTAATAATTCTAATTCACCGTCTAAATTACGAACGGCAATACCCACTCTATCAGCATCAGGATCAGTACCAATAACCATATCGGCATTCTCTCTTTCCGCTTGTGCTAACGCCATGCTTAAGGCTTCCGACTCTTCGGGATTGGGAGAAACCACCGTGGGGAAATCACCGTCGGGTTTGGCTTGCTCTTCAACAATAGAAAGCTTTTCAAAACCAGCGTTTTTCATCGCGGGCGGTACCAAAGTAATGCTGGTACCATGGATGCTGGTAAAAACCACCGCAAGGTCTTTTTTACCTTCGGTGGTGAGACTAAGCTTTTTCACTTCCGCGAGATAGGCTTGATCGACTGCATCGCCAATGAGTTCAATTAAATCCTCATTAAAATCGTAACGCACTTCCTCGGCTTTTACCGCGCGTACTTCGCTAATTACGCCTTTGTCGTGCGGAGGAACCAACTGTCCGCCATCGCTCCAATACACTTTATAACCATTATAGGCGGGTGGATTGTGAGAAGCGGTTAAAACGATACCACTTTGGCAATTCAAATGACGAATGGCAAAGGATAAAGCCGGTGTTGGCCGTAAGTCTTCGTATAAAAATACTTTAATCCCATTGGCCGATAAAACTTCCGCTACTTGGCGCGAGAAGCTTTTCGAGTTATGTCGGCTATCGTAGGCGATGGCCACTTTAATTTGTTCGTTGGGAAACTGAGCATTTAGATAATTGGCCAAACCTTGCGTAGCAGCACCTAAAGTGTATTTGTTTACACGATTGGTTCCTACGCCCATAATACCACGTAAACCGCCTGTTCCAAAATCTAGATCTTGATAAAAGGCATCCATTAAGGCATCGCCCCCTTCATTTATTAGTTTTTGCGTTTCCGCTTGAGTAGCTGCATCGTAAGGCGCTTTTAGCCAGGCCTCTGCTCTTTCAATTGCGTTTTTCATTTTTTAAAATGGCTATGTTAATTGCTTTCTGGATTGATGCTCGAAGCACCGGATAATTCAGTTTTGGTAATTTTTGGATTTCCTTTATAACGAATCTCGGAGGCACCCGAGGCTTCTACCGATAATTCTCGACTTACATTAATACGAGCTTCGCTGGCCCCACTTAAATCAAGACGCATATTGCGTACCTCTAAATCGAAAAGCTTTAAGTCGCTTGCGCCAGATGAGCTGATACGCACATCGCGCACAGTTCCGTGCAATTCTACTTCTGAAGCGCCACTGTGCTCGCAGTTTAAATCATCATATTCTAAAACCATATTAATCTCTGCTGCACCACTAGTTTCTAGTTTTAACTCATCTCCCTTTAAGGTGCCTCGGCTATGCAGGCTTACTGCTCCAGAAATTTCTAGTCTTTCAAATTCAGGAGCACTTACCTGAATTTCAAAATGCTTTGCTTCTCTAATATTTTTGGTGGTTCTAATAATCAAACGATCACCCTGCACTTCCGTAATAATTAACTCATGTAAATTTTCATCGGCTATTATTTTCAGACCTGGCTCCCCTTGAATTAAGGTGAGCTCCACCATTCCGCTCGCTTCAATTTTACTAATTGCACTTATATTGTGTGTCTCTTCTTTTACCGTTCCATTACCTGAAACTCCTAACATACAAGAGTTTAGGCTAAATGCTAGAAGTAGAATACTGAGGATTGATTTCATCGTGTTTGAATTTGCCACTAAATTAGGAATTATCGAGCGCTCTCTTCGGTTTCTGTCCTTAATAATTTAAAATTGGAGCATAAAAAAAGGCTACCGTTAAACGATAGCCTTCATTATTCTTAAATTCTAATTTTAGTTACTCAGATTAGCAAACTGGGCTTCCACAAAATTAGTGAGTTCTTCACCATGTAAAAGGTTTTGCGCCAACATCGCTAAATTCTTCGCTTCATTAATCAAAGCCTTTTGTTTTGCGGCATCACTTTCATCTAAAATGCGAGAAATTAAAGGATGATTGGTATTTACCACTAGGTTGTACATATCTGGCATAGAGCCCATTCCCATCATACCACCACCGGTAGCACTCATTTCTTTCATGCGACGCATAAATTCTGGAACGGTAATAGTAAAGGGCGATTCAGCAGAATCAAGCGGCTCTAACATTACGGTATAGCTCGATTTTTCTACGTTCTCTTCAATAATGGGCTTCAATTTTTCTTTTTGCTCATCACTTAAAAGTGAAACTTGCTCTTCGTCCTTTGGAATCAATTTATCAATCGCTTCCGAATCCACACGAGCAAAACGTACATTATCATCACCACCTTCTAGCCTTTGCATGAGGTGACTTACTAATGGACCTTCCAAGACTAATACATCGTAATTCTTGTTCTGAGCCTTCTTAATGAAGCCATGCTGCGCCTTTTTATCGGCAGCATAAAGAATAACCAAATTACCGTCTTTATCAGTTTGGCTTGGCTTAATCTTTTCTAGGTATTCTTCAAAAGTGAAATAAGAGTCTTCCACGTTTTGGTAAAGGGCAAAGCTTCTCGCTTTTTCGAAAAACTTGTCGTCGCTAAGCATGCCGTACTCGATAATCATTTTGATATCGTTCCACTTGCTTTGGAAGTCTTCACGGTCCTTTTTAAAGAGTGAACTTAATTTATCGGCCACTTTCTTAGTAATGTGTCCGCTAATTTTTTTCACTGCGCCGTCGGCTTGTAGATAGGATCTAGATACGTTTAGCGGAATATCTTTAGAGTCGATTACTCCGTGTAATAAGGTTAAGAAATCGGGTACAATTCCTTCTAAATTATCGGTAACAAATACCTGATTTTGGTATAGTTGGATCTTATTGCGTTGTAAGTCCATATTGGGCTTTATACGCGGGAAGAAAAGAATTCCGTTAAGATCAAAAGGAAAATCAACATTTAAGTGAATGTGAAACAAAGGCTCCTCGAAAGTCATCGGGTACATTTGTTTGTAAAACTCGCGGTAGTCTTCGTCACTTAAATCTGCTGGCGCTTTAGTCCAAGCAGGATCAGTAGTATTGATGATGTCGGCAACCTTTTTCTTGGTCTCTTTTTTATCATCACCCTCACCAGTAGTCTCGGTAATTTCTTTTTCACCAAACTGAATTGGAACGGGTAAAAACTTACAATATTTGGTAAGGAGTTCACGTAAACGACTTTCCTCTAAAAACTCTTCCCCATCGTCATTAATATGCAATACGATATCGGTACCGCGCTCCTTTTTCTTGTCTGTTTCTTCTAAGGTAAACTCGGGTGTTCCGTCGCATGACCAATAAGCTGCTTTAGATCCATCCACGTGCGAAAGCGAAAAGATTTCCACTTTTCCTGCCACCATAAATGAGGAGTAAAAACCAAGGCCAAAATGACCGATAATGGCAGCTCCATCTGTCTTATCTTCATACTTCTTAACGAACTCTTCGGCACCTGAAAATGCCAGTTCGTTAATGTATTTATTAATTTCATCGGTGGTCATACCTACTCCACGGTCGGAAATAGTGATGGTCTTTTTCTTTTTGTTGAGATCCACTTTAATAGTGAGGTCTCCTAATTCCGCCTTAGACTCGCCAATTCTTGAAAGAGTTTTCAGTTTCTGACTTGCATCTACTGCATTTGATACTAACTCACGTAAAAAGATCTCGTGATCTGAATAGAGGAATTTCTTAATTATCGGAAAAATATTATCCGCGGTAACATTAATCTTACCTGAACTCATAGTGCCATTGTTTTTGTTATTGCTGCCCTAAAGTCAAAGCTTGTACCACAGCGAAAAAACTGACAAGATTTCAGCCGACATAAGTTTCTTTTTTCCAAAAAGACGGGGCGTTAATTTAAAGTTGAGCGCAGGATTTAAAAAAAATCAAATTTAAAGTCAGCCCTGACAAAGGTCATAGTTCAGCACTATATTAGCCAGTAATATTGCAGGAGAAAATAGAATTTAAAATTATGAAATATTGTAGCGCCGAGGAGGCTGTAAAAGTGGTAAAGAGCGGTGATCGCGTTTATGTGCATTCCGTTTCCATGGCTCCCCAGGAACTGATTAACGCTCTAACCAACCGTCACGAAGAGCTTCGAGATGTGGAGATGATTCACCTTCATATTGAAGGAAAAGCACCTTATGCAGATATAAAATACAGCAAGTCCTTTCACGTAAATAGCCTTTTTATTGGCGCCAATGTGAGGCAAACTATTGCGGCAGGAAATGGATCTTATACCCCTGTTTTTCTTAGTGAAATCCCGCACCTTTTCAGAGAAAACATCCTTCCCATTGATGTGGCCTTAATGCAGGTTTCGCCGCCCGACCAGCATGGCTACTGCTCCTTAGGTACTAGTGTAGATAGCAGTTTAGCCGCGGCCCAAAGCGCCAAGCATGTTATTGCGCAGGTTAACCCCCAAGTGCCGCGTACCCACGGTGACGGATTAATCCACCTGAGTAAATTTCACTCTTTAGTAGAGGTAAATACTCCCCTGCCTGCTGTCACTCTTCCTGAACCTTCGGCCATTGAAATGGCTATTGGCAAAAATGTGGCTTCTTTAATTGAAGACGGTTCATGCTTACAAATGGGCATAGGCGCTATTCCTAATGCGGCTTTAAGCCAGATGCATCACCTAAAAGATTTAGGGATTCATACCGAAATGTTCTCCGATGGTATTTTGGATTTAGTGGAAAAGGGTATTATTAATGGCTCTAAAAAGCGGGTTCACCCTGGTAAAATTGTAACGGGTTTTGTGATGGGATCGCAGAGACTTTACGATTTCATCGACGATAATCCCTTGGTTAATATGCTCGATATCGCCTATGTAAACGATACGGCTACCATTCGTAAAAACGAAAAAGCGGTTAGTATAAACTCGGCCGTAGAAATTGATCTTACCGGACAAATTTGCGCCGATAGCATTGGTACCAAATTATACAGCGGTGTGGGCGGACAAATGGACTTTATCCGCGGTGCTATGCTTTCAAAAGGTGGTAAACCCATTATTGCCTTACCCAGTGTTACTCGCAGAGGCGAAAGTAGAATTGTGCCCTTCCTGAAAACCGGTGCTGGCGTAGTAACTACTCGTGCGCACGTACATTATATAGTGACGGAATATGGCATTGCCGATTTATATGGAAAAACCATTAAACAAAGAGCAGCCGCCTTGGCTTCCATTGCGCACCCCGATCACCGAGAGAATATCCTTAGAGAGTTCTTCGATGCGATAAACTATTAAATAAAGGAAAAGCATTACTTCTGAACCAAGGCTTAGCAAAATAAATCTCATGGTTTGTTTCTAAACATCTGTATCTCTGAGAGAAGAGTTTTAGGTTTTAAAACCAAGAAGATTTGATGACAGTTACCTCGAAAAAAGCATACGAAGTCTAATTTTCATTCTATCGAAATCTTTATTAGTAGGTTTTCCGGCCTCAATTACGAACGCCAAAAATAAAAATGAAAGGTCTAGCGAGTTGGGAAGCGACGTGAGGAGCTCGCCCACCGAGCTTGCCTTTCATGAAGATTTTTGAAGAGAGGAATTGGAGCCTTGATTTTTTTCCTTCTTTTTTGATTAAGCAAAAAAGGAGTCTAAAATATCTTAGGAAGGCTTACTTTATAGTGAAATATGCACTGAAAATCAGTGCGTTAAAAAAGATATCATAGGTAGGCCTTAAATTAAGGCGAGTGCACTTTAATTTAAACCTATCAGATAACTAAACCGTTTAGTTATCTGATGGGTTTAAAGGCCAAAGCCATTTAGTAATGTTAGGAACACATTTTTAAAATTCTTGGTCTTATATTAGGGCTTTATATTTGCCAAACAAAAGAGACAGCATAAATGAAAAATACGATTATAGCCGGCGCGGGGCATTATGTTCCTGAGAACGTCGTAAAGAATAGTGACCTCCAACTCATTATGGAAACTTCCGATGAATGGATTCAAGAGCGCACTGGAATTCAAGAAAGAAGATGGGTCGCCGGCGATAGCGATGATTCTACCTCCAGTATGGGAACTAAAGCAGCGCGTAATGCTATTGCAGATGCTGGCTTGGAGCCAAATGATATTGACTTCATTATTTTTGCGACTCTCTCCCCCGATTATTATTTCCCTGGACCAGGCGTTATGGTGCAAGAGCAATTAGGTATTGATACCGTTGGCGCTTTAGACATTCGCAATCAGTGTTCTGGCTTTATTTACGGCCTTTCTGTAGCCGATCAGTTTATTAAAACAGGACAGTATAAAAACATCCTTTTAATAGGCAGTGAACTACATAGCGGTGGTCTGGATAAAACAACTCGTGGCAGAGGGGTTTCGGTAATTTTTGGAGATGGTGCAGGTGCCGTTGTTTTGCAAGTCAGCGATGAAAGCGGAAAAGGAGTTTTAACCACTAAGCTGCATTCAGAAGGCAAACACGCCAAAGAATTGGCTTTATTAGGTCCCTCAACCGCACATTGGGTAGATGCCATTATTGAAGAAAACAATCCCGAGGATTTATCCTATTACCCTTATATGAACGGTAATTTCGTTTTTAAACATGCCGTTACGCGCTTCCAAGAAGTAATTCATGAAGCCTTAACTAGTGCAGGAAAAGATAGTAGCGATATCGATCTATTAATTCCGCATCAAGCAAATTTACGCATCAGTCAGTATGTTCAAGCCAAGATGGGGTTAGCCCCAGAGAAGGTTTTCAATAACATTATGAAGTATGGCAATACCACAGCTGCTTCCATTCCTATTGCCTTATCAGAAGCGAAAGCTGAAGGTCGTCTTAAGAAAGGGGACTTATTATGCTTAGCCGCTTTTGGTAGCGGTTTTACTTGGGGAAGCGCCTTGGTGCAGTTCTAAGAGAAATTCATCTAAAAAAAGGCGACTTAGAATTTAAGTCGCCTTTTTTATGCCTTTTATTTTAAGGTGCCAAACGTATTATATTCCAATCTTCACCGCCATCTTTCGGTACATAGGCAAAACGATCGTGTAAACGTGAAGCTCGACCCTGCCAAAACTCAATTTTTGTTGGCATTACTCGATATCCTCCCCAATGCGGAGGTTTGGGAACTTCGCTCGGATATTTAGCATTAAACTCCTCTTCCCTCTTTTCTAAATATTCGCGTGACTCTATAACCGTACTTTGGGGAGAAACCCAAGCTCCCACTTGAGAAGAATGTGGCCGACTGTTAAAATAGTCGGTTGACTCACTCTCACTTAATTTTGTTGCCAAGCCTTCAATTCTTATCTGTCTTTCTAGCAAAGGCCAGAAAAAACTTAGAGCCACTTTAGGATTGTTTTCTATTTCTTGGGCTTTATCGCTTTGGTAATTAGTGTAAAATTCAAAACCTCCTTTATCAACGCCTTTTAGCAGCAGTACTCTGGCGCTAGGCTGTCCTTCGCTATTAACCGTAGATAATGTAAAAGCATTCGGATCTTTTGCTCCAGTTTCGGTATATGCTTGATACCATTCTAAAAACTGCTTTAAAGGATCATGATCTAGGTCTGCTAAATTGAGCTCACCTATGGTGTAGTCAATTCTTTCATCTTGCAACTTTTCTTTCATATCTAGGGTTTTAATAGCTTCTGGAAAATTATATGGCTCCACAAAGTTACCGATAAGCAAGACATTAAGGCAATATTTGCGCGAATGCTTTGCGTTTTTTAATAGCGATAACCTTTAAAAATTCTTGCGATAATTAAACTTTTGTATCCATTATTTAGAGGCCCTTTATTACCTTCGAATGCTATGAGTGATAAAGCAAGAATGGCCGCAAGAGGAAAAGTTCTCATTGCCGAGCCCTTAATGGGAGACCCCAACTTTGACAGAACGGTTGTATTCCTAACCGATCATAACTCTGAGGGATCCGTTGGTTTTGTTCTTAATCGTTTGGTTGAGGTATCATTTAACGATTTGGTACTTGATTTCCCTGCTTTCGAAACCGCCATTGGTGAGGGTGGCCCGGTACAGCAAGACAACCTTTTCTTTCTGCACGCCAAAGGCGATCTATTACCCGGTAGTGAAGAAATTATTGCTGGCGTTTACTGGGGTGGTGATTTTAATATTCTTAAAGAACTCATCAGCCTTGAGCTAATTACACCTAAAGACATTCGCTTTTTCTTAGGCTATAGCGGTTGGAGTGCCGGCCAATTAGAAGCTGAAATAGACCAAAAAGCTTGGCAAATTGCTCCCGCAAACTCGGAAATAATTTTTAATGAGGTTCCCGAAAAGATTTGGCCTAAAGTATTAGCTAGTTTGGGCGGAGATTACCCCTTATGGCAAAATGCCCCGATAGACCCTAATTTAAACTAAAAGACCTGAGTTTAGTCCGAAATTAGGCCTCAGCCCTCCTTAAAAATTTGACGACTAAATTAAAAATCTGTGACGGTGATATTAGGCTTAACTGAGGTTAAGCGCTAGATTAACATTAATTTTCTTTAGCATTTCCGTGGCCTTTTCATGGCCATAACTTTTCTTACGAAATTGCCCTACCCACTGCAAGCCTTTAATACTATTGGTTAGCCAAACTTCATCGGCTTTTTGTAAGGCAAAAGGAGAAAATGCTTCTTCTTTAATGGTAAGACCAAGTTGAGGGGCTAATTCAATAACCTTTTTTCGCATAATACCCTTAAGACAACCACTGTCTAAAGGAGGCGTAATTAAGACATCTCCTTTTAAGATAAAGATATTCGCACTGATAGCCTCTGCTACTTCTTTGCGCTCATTTATTAGTAAGCATTCATCAAAATTGTTCTCCTTTCTGAAAATGCTCGCAATAGTATATAATTGAGCCGAGGTACTCTTTAAGTTCCCCAACATGCCACTATGTTTATAAAAGTCTTTGTAGAGCTCAATATTTAAACCTTCCTCATTAAGCTGGTAGATACTGTCCGACAATTCTTCGGTTGTTATCAAAAAGTCAATATCGTTCGTTTCAGGAGTATACAAACCTCCTGCTTTTCTTACCACCAATAGTTTAATACGGGCAGCCTTATCACTAAGATGATTCGCTGCTAAAGTTTTACGAATTTCCTCTTCTAAATACTCAGGACTAAAAGTCATAGGAATTTCCATGCGAACGATACGCATGGAAGCCATCAGCCTGAAGTAATGATCTTCCCAAAAGTTAATGCGGTTATTGGCGAATTTGATAGTCTCAAATATCCCGTCGCCATAGTTTAAGCCTCGGTTATTTACCTGAATACCCAAGTGCTTATTGCGAATTATATAGCCATTTAAATTATAGTCCATCATCATTTTTTCAGGGCGCAAAGGTATAAAGCAAAAAACCCCGCTCCTTACGGAACGGGGTTTTTATTATGAAAATGTATTTCTATTTCTTAATGAAACGCTGTACTGACTCACCCTCATTGGTTTGCACTTTCACAAAGTAGACTCCTGGAGTTAAACCTTCTACATTTAATTCATTAAAGCCATTGCTTAAGTTACCATTCATAACTACTCTTGCAGTAGCATCAATTACTTGGTAGCTTTCAATATTAAGATTGGCATCGCTAATGTGTAATACTAAAGTTTTAGTAGCAGGATTAGGATATAAATCGATACGAGAATTTAAAGCAAATTCTTCATTGCTTACAATATTCATTGTATTTATCATTCTTGGGGTTACATAACCTAAGATAGTATCTTGGTAAGTACGTCCGTAGCTTGGAGACATGTTAGGGTTACCTGCTAAGCCAGCCATGTGGTAAGTAATTACCGGAGGACCCGCAGAAAAAGTATCGCTAGCAATAGGACCCGCTGGATCCCACCATTGCCATGGCGCACCAACATTGGTAAATAAACTTGCCGATAAAGGCTGTACAACTGGATATAAACCTTCGGCAGTATTAACTGTGATGGTATCAAAAGGAGCACTAAAAATGTAGTTATAAGTAACACCGTAACGTGCACGAGCCGCTAAAGTAATAGGGTCGTTATAGGTTTGACTAGTGTAAGAGTTATTATTACCTAAAGCATTGGCTTTTACCATAAAAGTATTAGCACCTGATACGTCAACAACGTCATCTTGAGTAGTAGGAACTACAACCGTTCCATCACCGAAAGGAGCAAAAGGATCACGTACGCAATGGAAAGCAATCATAGCAGGATCACCAGCTTCTAACCAAGAGATGTCGGCTAAAGCACCACCCATGTTAACACACATAGCAATGTCAGTAGATTGACCATTATCAGCGTAAAGGTTTAATAAACCATTAAGACCTTCGATATTTCCTACTTGGTTTGAATCTACGAAAGATGCACCAGTTGCAGGGTTAATGAATTTAGCGATCTCAACTTCAGACCATTTGTCTAAGGTAGCATAAGCTAAAGCTACATAACCACCAGAACCTTCACCGAACATAACGATACGGTTAGGATCGATTCCTAAATTAGAAGCATCTGCCTTGGCAACACGCACTAATTCTTTCATATCATGAATGGCACGGTAAACAGCGTTTAGCAATTGGGCACGACGCACAAATTGGTTAGGATCTAATGGATTCCAACCTAAACGGTAATTAGCTGCAATAGCTACAAATCCACGCTTGGCTAACTTTTCGCACATCACAATAGCTGAGCTATCATTTTTTGAACCGTTGATACCGCCATTAATTCCAGGAGGAAGAAAGTTACCTGTATGAACATAGATAGCTAAAGGACGATCCGTAGCGTTATCTCCTACTGGAGAATAAATATCCATTTTAAGATCTCTCACCTTCACATCCGAAGCTGGATCTGCTGGGTTGAAAAACTTAGCCGGAATCGGCTGACCCATTGCTAAAGCTGTTTTAATCTCGGTAACATCGGCAGCTACATTAGCTGGATTAGAGAAATTAGAGGTTAGGAAGTCAATGTTTTGCGCGTAAGAAACGTTGGCATTTACATTAACTTGACTAAACACTTCCGTGGTATATCGCTGAGCCACGGCAGCGCCTGAAAAGGCTAAAAGAAAGAATAATGTTTTTTTCATCTGCTGTAATTATTAATGGTTCGAATTTAAGGAAAAAATCATCGTTTATGATCAAACTCATAAACAATCGAAAAATAAGCAAGACGGCCGACTCTAGGGCCACCGTACACTTGAAAAACTTTATTATTTAATAAATTGGATGCGCCTAACTTAAAGGTTGAGTGCCAAGTATCAACCGTATAGCTCATTTGAGCATCAAGTAGGTCATAGCTATTGATAAAGCCGGTAAATTGAGGCGAACCTTCAAATCGGAAACCTTCAATCCATTTATAAGTAACGGCGAAGCCGAAATTATTCTTAGAGCCCTTCTTTAAGCGGTAATTTCTTCCGCTAAAACTTAAATTAAACTTATTTTCAGGTGTATTAAAAGCCGGAATAATCGGATCCTCTTCGCCGTCTTCTGAAAGCTGATCAGCGTAAAAAGTTTCGGTAATAAAGTTTCGACCCGGATTTAGGTTGATGCTATTATAAGAGTAGTTTCCTCCTAATGATAGGTGATCATCGATATAATAATTAACCCCGATATTTAATCCTTGGGTAGTTACCAAAGTTTGCGCGTTGGCGGCTACTCGATAGGCACGCACTGAGCGCACGAAATCGGGAACGTTCTGGTCGAAGGTTAGGTCTAAACCAAATTGAAAACCAATGAAACTGGTATACCAAGAATGGAAATAATTCACATCTACAAAGACCCTTTTAAACCAAGACCCGCGATAGCCAATTTCCGCCGTGGTAACTCTTTCAGGTTCTATTGGAGCTACATCGAAAAAGGTGAGATTATCGCGGTCTAATTGTGGTTGAGAGCGGTAAAAATCGAAAGACTCTAATGAAACCAAATTATTGTAACCATCAATATTACCTAGTAAAACCGCCCTACCCACATCATAACGTAAGTATTGATCTTGTAAAGTCGGATTACGAATCGCACGACCTAAGCTTGTTCTTAAAGTATGCTTTGGATTAATATTGTATACCAAGGAAAAAGCGGGTGAGAATAGGTAATCAAAATTTTGATTCTTATCCATCCTTACGGTGGCACTAGCTTTTAAAACCTCACCAAAAAAGTTTGTTTCTGCTCCATAATACACCCCAAATTCTTGATTGGTAATGGTGCGATATTCTTGGCTGATGATATTCCCAACACTATCGGTAACAATTGAGGAAGGAATAATCTCGTCGAAAATATTTCCACGTGAGTTAGGGGTATACATTCTGAAATTACCACCCATGCGCATCTTCACTCTGTCCGCTACTGTTAGCTGATACTCTCCCATAATATGATAAAGAGCCGACTTATCGTAAAATCGAGAACCACCCTCTGTAAAGGTTTTACCCGTTACATCATTAAAAATAGAGTCGTACTGAGCGGTACCGGGTGCAAATCTTCCTGTGGAAACAATATTTAAAAGGCTATCGTGGAATCCTGCTAACAATTCGTTGTATTCTCTTAAAATATCTTGGTACTCATTATTAAAGAAGGCCGAATCGAAAGTTGCGGCTCCTACATTAAAACCTGCTGCTGTTTGAAAGGCTTGATTAAAACGAAAAGGTCTTTTCCAAGCTGCCGCATAATTCTGATTCCAAGTACCTTCATCGCCTAGCATAATATCATTCATCTTAAAGGCAGTAAGTACCGCATCGTAACTTTCACCTGCATCTTCATTGGTCGCATAGGCACGAATAAAGAATTTATCCTTTTTCTTCACCTCTACGATATTCTGCATAAAGCGAATACCATTTAAACTAAATCGATTCTCACCTTGGTAAACCGTGGTTCCTGTTCCATAATTAAGAGTATAGCTGAACTGTACATCCTTCTCGGTACGGTAAAAAAGACCAATATTTCCTTTAAAGTTGCGGGTATCGTAATTTACTAAATCTGGTTCTTTGAAACCAGGACGGTAAAAAGTTCCTAAACCTGGTACATCATTAAACTTCACATCGGAGAAGCTGCCTCTTTCGTTATTGGAAGCTAAACTTTCATCCCCGTATATATTAACCGCATCATAGCGACCAGGATTATCGGCTCCAACGTCGGAGTCATCGATGGGGTCGTAATTATCGGCTTCCCAATCATCAGCTCGTAGGTAGAAAAGGTTAATTTTAAAAGCAAAATCCTCGCGTTCTTTATTAAAAAGCTTGAAAGCTTCTGCATATCGAACGGAAGTTTCCGATAAGGCCCGCTCCCCTACTTTCTGACTAAAGGATAAGCCTTGAAAACGAAAAGGATCTTTGGTAGTCATCGAGATGACACCGTTAAATGCGCCCGGACCATAAAAAGCCGTAGATGCGCCCGCGATGATATCCACATTTAAAATATCCAATTCATTGGCTCCTAAAAAGTTACCGAGTGAAAAGTTGAGGCCGGGTGCTTGGTTATCTACCCCATCAATAAGCTGCAATGAACGAACGGGTGAAGTAGAGTTGAAACCGCGTGTGTTTATAATCTTGAAACCGATACTAGCCGAAGTTAAATCAACCCCCTTTAAATTCCCTAAGGCTTCATAAAAATTCGCGGCTGGCGTTTCTTTAATGGCTAAATTATCCAAGGCTTCTACCGTAAGGGCCGATTCACGTTGTTTAGCACTTAACCTCTGTTCAACTATATCCACCGAAGCTAACATTTGACTGTCTTCGGTGAGCTCAATAACAAGGGGTTCTTTCAGGCTTTTTACCACTACTTCCTTCTTCTGATAGCCGATAAAGCTTAGTTCTAAGGTAATTGGTAAGGTGTTTTTCCCGAGAGCTAAGATGAAATTCCCATCAAAATCGGTGGAAGTCCCTGTACTAGTGCCCTTAAAAATCACGTTGGCCATGATTACTGCTTCCCCGCTATTTGCGTCTATTACCCTGCCCTTAATCTCTTGAGCAACAGAATAATGCCCCACAAGAAGCAAGGCCAATAAAATGATTGTATTCTTCAAGTTCCTTAAAAATTTTTAACAAGCCCCAAACTAAGCAATTCTTATTGAATAATGAACTAAGATTTAAGCGCTTATTTCTATTTTTGCCGACATGATAAACGGAAAAAAAATTGTGGTGGTTCTCCCAGCCTACAATGCTGAGAAAACTTTAGAGCGCACTTATAATGAAATACCTTTTGAGATCGTTGACGAGGTAGTTTTAGTAGATGATAATTCTACCGACGATACCATCGGCGAAGGAAAACGTTTAGGAATTAAACATATCATTCCACACGAAAAAAACAAAGGCTACGGTGGCAACCAAAAGTCCTGTTATAATAAGGCTTTAGCCTTGGGGGGCGATATCGTAATCATGCTTCACCCCGATTATCAGTATACGCCAAAGCTAATAGAATCCATGTCTTACCTTATTGCCAATGAGGTATATCCTGTTGTTTTAGGCTCGCGAATTTTAGGTAAAGGAGCCCTTAAGGGTGGCATGCCTTGGTATAAGTATTTGGCTAACCGTATTCTTACCCTAAGCCAGAACCTTCTAATGAATCAAAAGCTTTCGGAATACCACACCGGTTACCGTGCTTTTTCTAAAGAAGTATTGGAGAGAACCGATTTTAATGTTAATTCCGACGATTTTGTATTTGATAATCAAATGCTAGCGCAAATTTTTTATGCTGGCTTTGAAATCGCCGAAATCACTTGCCCCACCAAATATTTTGAAGAAGCTAGTTCTATTAACTTTAAGCGCAGCGCTATTTATGGACTGGGAGTACTTAAAGTTTCCTTTCAATACCGCTTCGCTAAATGGGGCATTAGCAAACCAAATTACCTTTCCTGAGCCGGTCTGCGAAAGAAATAAAATCCATTTTTAGCATACATAAGCTCTGCATCAGGAATTTCCTTTTGCAGGGCTTCTACTTTAGTGACCTTAGTAGAAATAAGTACATCACGATCAATATCACCGTGAAATAACCATTCTCTATTAGTCGCTTCTGGATTTTCGTAATCTTCTATACGGGCATAAAACCAAGGGACATAGCTTTTATAGCCGTAGGTACTTACATATACTTCTTTTCCTTGCTGTGCTTCAAAAAATTCTACTGCTGCTCTTTGGCTGATGCGCTCTACTTTACCAATAAAGAATATTAGGCTAACAAAGGTCCATGCGGCTGTCCCGAAAAACAAAACGCGTGATGAAAATATAGGGTGCTTTTGTTGATATAAAGTATAAACGATCAATAAACTAATCATTAATATGGCCGGAATGAAGTCGAGCCAAGACCAAGGAACTTCGGCTTCTAAATTAGCCATGGCAAAAGCGTCCTTCTCAAATAAGAACTTCACCTCCTCTAAATGCAATCCCGCCCAAGGCAGAAGCGCAGAAATAAGCGAAACTAAAATGCCTATAAATAGCAGCAAAGCAAGCATCCAACGCGGATTTTTGCGCGGATATTCGCTCATTTGCCAAAGACTTAAAGCTGCTAAAAAGCTGATGGGATAATAGGCCATCGAGCTGTAATGTATAATCTTCGTCCCTACCAAAGAGAAGAGTACTAAAATAACCACCAAAAGGATAATCATCCATTTTTGGAAATCGGCTATTTGGGTGTGAATACCTTTTATTCTACCCAATCCGCGTAAAGCGAAAACACTAGCGGGGAAACAACCGAAAAGTAGAACTACAAAATGATAACCTGGAAAGCCGCCATGTCCTGCATCGTTGGTGGTTAACAGCTCCCACTGTCTAATCGTGAATTCAATTAAGAAATCGGGGCCATGCAAACTAGCATCTATGCCAAACCACAGTAAAAATACCAGCAAGGCAACGAATGAATAGACAAAGAAATTCTTCAGGCTTAATCCAAAACGGAAAGAATGAAGGAAGGCATAAACTAAAACTGTCAGAAATATTATGAGATAGGCAACTGGACCTTTAGTTAGTATGGCTAAGCCAACGGAAACTCCGCCTATTATTAAGTAATAGTGGGCTTTATGGGAAAGAAAAACGCGGTTAATATTATTCACCTTCCACAAAAAGTGAATCAGAAAAAATAAACCATTGAAAATGAAAAAGTTGAAAAGTGGATCGATAATACCACTCTTAAAATAAAGGAAAGGCAAAATACTACCAAACCAGCTAAGAGCCCATAAATAACCAAACTTACGGTCGACTAAAAATTTACCACTGATGTATAAAAAAGGTAATACGATAATACCTAATAAGGCATTGGGAAAGCGAGCGGCAAATTCACTAATACCAAAAATCGACATCGCTATAGCCTGAAACCAGAAAAACAGGGGTGGCTTTTCGGTGAAACGCTCGTAATTTATTTGCAATTGTAACCAATCACCCGTAACTACAATTTCGCGCGCTAACTCGGCGAAATTGATTTCGTCCCAGTCAAATAAGTGAACTCCACCCAAAAAGGGCAGAAAGAATAGGGCTGCTAAAAATGCCCAAAACCAAGTGTTTTTATCGAAATATTTCATCTTAAATCAATCCACTTTTTCGACCAAAATTCGGATTTAAGTCGTTGCGCCCAATAGCTAGCAAAAAAAGCAATAAAGGTCCCTAAAAGGGCTCCAGCGGTAACATCACGTAAAAAGTGCATGGATAAATACATGCGCGAATAGGCTACTCCCACTGCTATTAAAAGGCACATTATTTTCCATGGCCATTTAGCCACGCTTAATGCGATTAAACCCCAAGCCGCAAAGGCCGCTGTAGTATGTCCACTAGGGAAAGAGCGGTAATAATGAGGCTTTACCCCTGGTATTTGCCGTAAATCCTTCTCAATTATTTCAAAATACTTAATAGGCCTGGGCTCCTCTTTATTGAGCTGTTTCAGTACGCCGCTAAGCACCAGTGTAAGTAAAGCTGCCAATAACAAGGAAAAACTGAAATAGCGTTTTACAAAAAGCGCAGGCACCAATAATATGGGGAAAATAATACCATCACCCAAATAGGTATAAATGGGAAAGAATGCATCTGCCCATGGAGCGTGCAAACCATTTATAAAGAGGTGAATTTCCTCTTTGGGGTAATTCCCCAAAAAATAAGCAGCCCCAATTACACAAAGTGCTACTAGGGCTAAATATATTCTATGTTGACGAAAATGGGCCGTCAAGCTCATTTTATGATCCTATAGTGTGGAGTAATTGATGAATTTGACTGTCCCAAAGTAGTTTATCTTCTTCCACTTCATCTTCTTCACTGTGATCAGTAATTATAATGGAAGTGTCATTGGTCAGTTCATCTACCTCAATGCGAAATTCGAAAAAATATTTGTTCCCTTCTTCTTCATCTTCATCCCAACGGAATCGAATAAATTGATCTTTCTTTTTTGCGATGCGGTAGGCGTCTCTCTCATCACCATCCCAAATAAAAGTAAACTTGTCCCCACGGGAATTAACGTCATCTGAAAACCATTCTGACAATCCACTAGGTGTTGATAAATAGGGAAATAACATGCCTGGTGAGGCCTTTACTGGAAATTCTAACTCGATCTTTACTCTATCCGACATTTGCTTTGTATTGCATTGCTATTGATTGTCGCAATATATAAAAAATTAAACCTGACTTTGATTAATAATTGCCTACTTAGCCTTTTAACGCGGCAGCAAAAAATGTATGGGCTATACTTCCAATCTTAGATCATTCTCCTTCCCTTGGCTTGAGATAATTTCTAAATCTAAAGCGATCTGCAACTAAGACCTAGTGCTGGGTTGATTCAGGTAGTGGATATCGCATCGAGGAATTTCTCATAAAGCTCTATTTTACCTAAAGTTTGCCTTGTGCTCCGTGTCACCATCATTGGCTACTGCCCTATGCTACAGACTTTTATTAGCTATTTTATATTTAACATTCTACGCCAACCAAGTTTAAGAGTGAAAAACTAGTAAATTTCTCTTTGCGGATATAGATTAGTGTTTATATTTGCCGCCCGTAAACGGCGAGGTAGCTCAGATGGTTAGAGCGTCGGATTCATAACCCGGAGGTCGCGAGTTCAATTCTCGCTC
This sequence comes from uncultured Schleiferiaceae bacterium, assembly GCA_963977415.1. Lineage (GTDB taxonomy): Bacteria > Bacteroidota > Bacteroidia > Flavobacteriales > Schleiferiaceae > Croceimicrobium. The sequence goes on from CAXBOS010000002.1 coordinate 367,718, forward strand.
TCGCTACAAATAAAAAAGGTTGCCAAATTAAGCAGCCTTTTTTGTTGAATATATGTCTGCTAAATCATCAGCGAGTAGCACTCCCTATAGCTGAGATCTGCGTAAAATTGTCGTCTTCGATTTTCAATAAAGAGATAAGTCAGGTCTAGCTCCTTCAACTGTAGCTGGCTGCAGTAAGTGTTTAGAATTAGGATTATATTTTGAGGAACACCACAACCTGACTGCCTCTAAAAAGCGTTCTCTTCACCTCTACTTTTCACAATAGCACACTATGGCATAGAGGCTTCGTATTTAATCTTACAATTTAAAAGGGATCAAGGGCTTCACTTAAGATAGAATTCTCTTTAAAAAGCTGAAGTAGAAAAAGGCTGAATCTTCCGGTCACCCCACTACCCCACTCAATAGTCCATTTATCACTACTATTCTCCCTCCACATACTCATAAAGAGTATACAGCTTAAGATCTAAATTTAGTGGTCGTAAATTAGAACCTACCACTTCCCCTTTTTTAAAGAGGGCATAACGCCGTTCTCGATTTGCTGGAAAAGGCTTTCTTAATGCGTCGAACTCAATTTGAAAATACCGCATAAAGTATGACTTTGGCGACCAGTCTTCTTTCATAAAGTCTATACTGCAAACCAGTAAATGTCCAGGCCCAATTGCTGCCCCTATGGTGTAAACATCCTCTAATAACTGCTTATCTCTTTTGGGCTTCCCTGCAAAAGCAATGGTAACGACAATAAGACTTAAAAAGCTTACAAAACCTAAAAATCGGTATACTCTCCGTGCTTTTTCCCCAATCGTAACTATCAATTTTTCAAGACTGGGTACTATTAAGATAGCCAAGCCTATAGCAATAAAGGGATAGGCAGGAGTAATGTAAAAACCCCGTTGTACTTTCGTCAACATTATGGGTAAAACACCTGCTAAGCCTAAAGTGATAAAGAAGTACATTAAATTCAGGTTTGTCAATTTCACCCTCTTCTTAGCATTATAAACTTGGGCTATAACTACTAATATTGTGGGAACAATTATTTGTTGCAGAAAATCGGAAATAATATAAAATCGACTACCCACGGTAGGAGCTACACTAATGCGATTTAACAAGCGTGCTTCCAAATAAAAGCTCATGCTTGCCTTCGATTCTTCAAAAAGAAAAAGTAGACCAAATAAAGCGAGGAAACTGAAAGTCGCAATACTACTTAAGAGCAGCATTCTTTTATAGTTAAACTGCTTGCTATTCCATAACCAATAAGAGAAAAACACTGCTAGCGGGAATAGTCCTGGAACTCCCTTTACCATAAAAGCCAAGAAAATCATAGCTCCAGAAATGAAAGCAAAAAAGTTCGACTTTTCTTTCTTTTGGATGGCTAAAATCCCAAAATAAGCAGCTAAAAGAATAAACGAAGCCATTGGGTTTTCCAACATATTATGCTGATAGGTCCAAAAAATGATTGGAAACAGGCCGTACAAAAAGACTGGTAAAATCCAAAAATTAGATTTACTAGGTAATACCAAACGCCACAAAGCGCGCATTAGAAAAATATTCAATAAATAGCTTGCAAGGATAAAAAAACGCTCTACGTATAAACTGTCACCTAAAACCTTAAACCAAGCGGCGAAAAGCGCAAAACCTAATGGGGTTTGCTCATTAAAGTTGAACTCTATATTATTGATATAGTATTTATTGGTGAAATAAGGTCGCCAAAAACTACCTAAACCATCAGCTAAATTTCTACCAACTGCCGTATACTGAGTAGCGTCCATAAACATTCCATCCATAAAAAGGGCTGGAACAAAAATCGATAGAACAATACTTAAAAATAGCAGCGAGAAAGAAGACTGAAAAAGGTTATGATTCATCGTTAATTCATGCTTTGTTGCCTAGTTACTGCGACCGGCCCGAATAAAATAACGTCCAGAACCAATAAGGATAGCCGGAATAACCAGGTGTAAAACCCACATAAGAAGCTTATCCATCTCCCCTTTCATTTGAAACTCATCAGGATCCGACTTATAGGTTTCCCACATAACGGGAAGCTCATTGTACATAACTTTGGCTTGCAGAGCCAAGTCTATTAAAATCACAATCGAAATAATGATAAGTAGGTAACCAAAAAACTTTTTCAAGGTGGTAGATTTATTGTTTGGGCAAATATAATTAATAAGCTGAGCTTGTTATAAAATCATTTAGCAAAGCCATTGCAATAGAGTGACTTTCGAGAAAAATGGACTAAAAAGTGGAAAGGAAGTAGACACTCCATCATGCATGCCTGATAGGAATTTCCTCAAAAACATTAAGCACCAAGGGTGTCTTTTCTATACAGCTAGAAGCGGTTAAAGTCTCCTACTCCTCTATTGCGTTGCAATTTAAGATCTTGTAATATAGAGGACTTAACCCGAATAGTTAGCATATACGACTGTTGAAAGCCAAAGGGTACCCATGTACAGCTTAAATCCCAACAATGTAAATCGCGGTGGAAATTAAAAGTAGTAAAAGTAAAATCATTTGCCTTTAAATCATAACCGGTTCTAAAGCCGATTTTCCAACCTTTACTTAGATCAATATCGGCCGAAAGATCAACACTTTGATTGATATTGGCTTCTGCTGCACCAGGTTTACTAAAACTTAAGTTATAATTTAAATTAAGCGACCAGGGCACGCTAAAATCTACGTAACCAGGTAAGCGGTAATAATCGATGTCGCCCTCTGTTATTCCTAATGCAGAGGCCTGTGCTTGCTGTTTAGCTTTCTCATCTTCACTGGCCTGTTGGCTTTCTTCACTATCTTTTTTCTTTTTAAAACGATTTGCATCTAATCGCGAGCCTAAAGTAAAGCGCTGACTAGTAATACGCACAAGACCCGCTCCTCTATTTACGCTATACTCATCCACTCTACGATTCAATTCTGCATCAAAATGATAAGGGTCAAGGGTTGCATTGTAGTTAATATTTACCAAATTGTTAAAAATGGTTGAAGATGCGGCCACGCTAATATTACTCATCTTAAATTCTTCCGCCGCCATATTATAAGAGCCATTCATGCTTAAACGCTCCAAAATTTTAATTTTCTTTAGCCCAGTAGAATCAGTTTTCGAGCGAATTTTTGCTTCAAAAGTATTCTGTACGCCAAAGTTCAGGTTTCCTTGCCTTCCGGCAGATGCGGAACCGTAAACACCTCGGGAATAAGGATTTACTAAAGTGGTATTACCCAAGGTATCGCTTTGCACTTCCTCGAAGTATCCCCAAAAAGGATCCGAAAAATCAGGGCGATAACTCAAACCAATCCTCGGCGTCATTACATGCCGAATGGCCTTTACAAAGCCCTTGTAACGCCATAAACCATAAACCTTGGTTGATAAGTTTGCACTGGCATTAAACTCACGGTTAGCAAAGAAGCCCGATACCGTATCTATTATTTCTTGGCGATTGGTTTCTTCATTAAATCCATACTGCAATTTGTTGGGGTACCAGCGCTCGGTGTAGTTTATGCTTGGATTGAAAACGAAAAACTTAAATACTTTATAATTGGCAGCGATAGGAATGTTGTGCTGAATTCCCATTCTACTGCTATCCCTAAAAACCGTTTCGGTAAAAACGGGCTTATCCATGCGGGTTTGAATTTGGTTCTTCGCATTAGCGGTATAAGTTATTCCAATTTCTTCATACCACTTTTTCTTTCCACTAATACCACCTTCACTTTTAAAGGGCATTAAGCGGTTTACCGAAAAGTTGACCTGCGGTAAGGTTAAGGTTAAATCTTTACTTTGGTTATTCTGACTATGGTTTAAAGCGATATTTAAATTAAAGGGTTTGTCGGCCCAACGGCGCGAGAAACTGATGGAAGAGTTTAAACGGTTCTGTAAAACCTGATCAGGATTAATACTGGTTACTTGATAAAACTGTGTAGTTGCTATGTTTACATTCGCACTAAAGCGATAAAATGGATTGGCTTTAGCATCCTGCTGGTGATTCCAACTAATATTAAAATCACTTCTATTATCAAATGCTCCTCCTACAAAGGCTGCAAATTCTGGCTCCCCAAATTGTAATAAGTTATAGCGACCACTTAAGCTTCCCGAATATTTATAGCGCTTCTTGTAGTTGCTGGAGGTTTGTAAACCAAAACCTCCTTTGGTATAGATATCTCCCGTAATGGTGAGGTCAAAAAAGTCGTTTGCTGCCCAATAAAAACCTCCGTTTTGCAAAAAGTACCCTCTAAATTGAGAGCTACCATAACTAGGAATTATAATTCCCGACTTTCGTTTATCGGTAGTAGGGAAAAAGCCAAAAGGCAGCATCAAAGGGGTGGGAACACCTAGTAATTCTAGGTACGCGAATTGCGTAACAACTTTCTCACCAGGTATAACCTTGGCTTTCGGTGTGTGAATGGCAAAGTGAGGATGTTCATGACTACAAGTTGTATAAGAGGCATCCTTCACATAAAAGGCCGATGATCCCGTTTTTTTAATCTTTTCGCCGTGTAAAAACCCCTCTCCTTCTTGGGTAATCATTTTATTGATGCGCGCTTTTCCCGATTTAAAATTATAACGCATTTCATCCGAGCGATAGGTCTTTCCTTTTTCCGTAAAAAGTGGTTTTTGATCCATTTTTCCGGTCGAGTCGGCTAAACCGGTGGCATAAATTTCACTTTTTTCAAACTCAATGCGAATATAACCAGCCTCAATTTTCATTTCGCCGTATTCAATTATGGCCTTATTGTATAACTCGATAATACCACCATCGATAGATTTAGGAATACTATCTTCGGCATTGTAAATAATATCTGTGTCAATAAAGGACTTGGATTGGGATGGTTTTGCCTTGCGATTTGTGTCTTGGGGATTAAAAAAGCCTAAAGTATCAAGCGCATTAGTTGAGTCAATTGGAGCTATAAGCGGTCTTGAAAGGCTATCCAAGGCTAATTTTGTACTATCCTGCTCTTGACCATAGGCCAAGTTTGCGAAGCCAACAATGGCCGTTAATAAAATGATAATCTGATAGCTCGATCGACGCAATATGGAGATAACTTTGCTTGTTATAAAATTGGCAATGCAAAATAGCGGCCAAAACTAATCAAAATTCAAACTATTGAAGCTAAAACAACTCGTATTAATAACGTCTTTACTTTTTTCTAGTACTTGGGTAGAGGCACAAGATACGCGCTCCTTCGATGGAATTAAAACTGTAGTGCTTGATGCCGGACATGGAGGACGTGATCCTGGGAACCTAGGAACCCGCCGCTACAAGACGGTAGAAGGAGATATTGCCTTAGCCGTAACCCTGCGTTTAGGTGAGTACATTGAGGAATATTTACCAGAAGTAAAGGTGATTTACACCCGCCGCGATAATACTACGGTCGCCCTAGAAAAACGAGCGGAAATTGCTAATGAAGCAGAAGGCGACCTTTTTATATCAATTCATTGCGATTCTTTTCACAAAAGCTCGGTGCATGGCTGTACCTCCATTGTTTTAGGAAAAGATCACAACGACGAAAACCGTATTGCTTTGCAAGAAAACGCGGTAATTATGTTGGAAGACGATTACGAAACCCGCTATAAGGGATTTGACCCCAATAATCCTGCTAGCACTATCGGTCTTAATTTAATGCAACAAACCTATCTTAACGAAAGTATTGAAATTGCTAGCTTAATCCAGGGTCAGTTCAGTGAAAGAGTAATGCGCAAAGACCGCGGTATTAAGCAGCAACCGCTTTATGTTACCAGTCGAACCGCCATGCCGGCAGTTTTAGTTGAACTTGGTTTTTTAACCAACCCTGAGGAAGAGGATTTTTTAAACTCTGAAAAAGGTCAATCCTATATGGCATCGGCTATGTTTAGAGCGATTCGCGATTTTAAAGCGCAGCAAGATTTATTATTAGCTGATGCGCTCGATAAACAAAAACTAGGGGATAAAGAAAATACACCCAGCTTGCCTCCTACTCCTAAACCCAAGGAAAAAAAAGAGACGAAAAGCGAGACGAAACCTAAGTCTACAACCCCGCCCTTAAAAGTAGAGCCCCTAGCGCAAAAGAATGAAACGGTAAGTAGTACCTACAACACGGGGGTATTTTACGCAGTGCAAATCCTTACTAGCTCTAGCAAAAGAAATACTTCAGACCCCATCTTTAAAGGCCAAAAAGAAATTGGAGAAATTGAAGAAAATGGCCTTTATAAATATTACGCCGCTCCTACTAAAAGCATGAACGAAGCCCAAAAATCAGCGAAAAGTATGCAGGCTTTGGGTTTCAAGGGTGCCTTTGTGATAGGCCTAGAGAACGGTAAAAAAATAAGTGCCAGTGAAGCACGCCGAAAGCTGCCATAAATTTTTAATCTTTGCGAGTCTTAAAAACAATTTCTAGTGAAGATATCACGAGAGTTTAAAGTAGGTGCTGTGGCTGTTGTAGCCTTAGCCGGTCTGTATTGGGGAATAGCCTTTTTAAAAGGAAGCGACCTCCTAAAAAGCAAACGAATTGTATATGCTGTTTATGAGCAAGTTGATGAATTAACTAAAGCTCGTCCAGTAAATATCAATGGTTTTAAAGTTGGGCAAGTTGACAATATCAGCTTCATGCCGGATGGCTCTGGTCATCTATTGGTAAGTCTAAATATTACTAACGACATTGAAATTCCGGAAAATACCATTGCCCGCATTTACAGCTCCGACCTTATCGGAAGTAAAGCAGTAGAATTGGTAATGGGCGACTCTCCGGTAATGCTCGAAATGGGTGATACCTTGGCGAGCAAGATCCAAAGAAGCCTCACCGATGAAGTGAACGAGCAAGTGAAGCCCATCAAAGAAAAGGCTGAGAAATTACTGGGCTCCATTGATACCGTTCTTACCTTAGTTTCAGGCTTCTTAAATGAGCAAACCAAACAGAGCTTCACGAAAACTTTTATTAGTATCCAACAAAGCTTCGAAACCTTAGAGCAAACGGTAGGCACACTCGATCGCGCCCTTGGAGATAGCGAAGATGATTTAGTTTTATCTATTGGTAATCTTGCCAAAATCACCTCGGCCCTCGAGGGAAATAAAGATAAGCTTAATAACATTTTCACCAACCTTGAATCCATTAGCGATTCTTTGAGTGACATTGAGTTTAAACGCGTTATTGGTAATCTTAACCACACCTTAGAGAATACTAATTCTATTATGGCTAAAGTGGATAGCAGCGATGGTAGTGCTTCGCAGCTAATCAATGATCCTGAACTTTATCAAAATTTAGTAAAAGCCACCGAACAGCTTAATTTGATCCTACTCGATTTAAAATACAATCCCAAACGCTACGTCAATATCTCTGTTTTTGGCGGATCCAAAAAGTACGATGAAGAGGAAATCCTGAAAAAGGAGGCGGAAGCCAAAAGGAAGCGCGAGGAAAACAATTTAAAACCCTAAGCAATGGAAATACACTTTGGACTTGCGAACATAATTTTCATCCTAAGCTTAGCGGTAGCAGGATATTTTTTCGGCAAGAATTTTTCGAAAATCTGGCGTAATATCAACTTAGGAAAGGATATTAACCGCAGCGATCGCCCCAAGGAACGCTGGAGCCTAATGGCAAAAGTAGCTCTGGGCCAAAGCAAAATGGTTAAACGTAAAAAGGTGGCAGGTTTCTTCCACGTTTTAATCTACCTCGGGTTTATCCTCATTAATATCGAAGTTTTAGAAATTATTATCGACGGAATATTCGGAACCCACCGCATATTTATGCCCATCTTAGGCTCCCTTTATGATATTGCCATTAGCTTCTTCGAGTTCTTAGCGGTACTGGTACTTTTAGCTTGTGTAGTTTTCCTTTACAGAAGAAACGTTAACACCGTCGATCGTTTTAAAGAATTGAAGGGTTGGTCTAAAAAGGATGGTAACAACATTCTTTTTATTGAAATTGGATTAATGCTCGCGCTTTTATTTTTAGGCGCTGCAGAAGCTAATATTGAAGGAAATGGTGTAGATGGTTGGCTGGTTAGTTCTCAGTTGGCGCCGCTTTTAGCGGGATGGGATCAGTCGAGCTTACACATCTTCGAACGGGTAGCTTGGTGGTTCCATATTGTGGGAATTTTACTATTTCTTAACTACCTCCCCTTCTCTAAGCACTTCCACGTTATTATGGCTTTCCCTAATGTTTGGCATAGTAAATTAGAGCCTGCGGGCCAGTTTACTAATATGGAAAGTGTAAAGAAGGAAGTGGAAATGATGATGGATCCCAGCGCAGATCCTTTTGCTGCTCCCGATCCCAATGCACCGGTAGAAGAACCTGCGCGGTTTGGCGCTAAAGATGTCATGGATCTCAATCGCATCCAATTAATGAATGCCTACTCTTGCACCGAATGTGGTCGCTGCACGGATTCTTGTCCTTCCAACCAAACCGGTAAAAAGCTTTCTCCCCGAAAAATTATGATGGATACCCGCGATCGCCTCGAAGAGGTAAGCGCGAACATCGATAAAAATGGCGAATTTAAAGAAGACGGTCGCAGTCTTCTAGATGACTTTATTACACGTGAAGAACTTTGGGCTTGTACCACTTGTAATGCCTGCACAGAGGCTTGTCCCGTGGCCATCGACCCAATGTCTATTATTGTAGAAATGCGTCGCTACCTAGTTATGGAAGAGTCAGCTGCAAATCCATCCTTAAATACCATGATGACCAATATTGAGAATAATGCCGCTCCATGGGCATACGCTCAGGCCGATCGTGCAAACTGGATAAATGAATAAGTAATGGAAAACAAAAACCTACCTAAACTCCAAGAATTAGAAGTTAATGGCGAAAAACTTAGCCCTACCTTACCGGAAGGGATTAAGAATTACCTCATTGATATTGACGGTACTATTTGCGACGACATTCCTAATGAGCAGCCCGAACGTATGGCTACCGCCCAGCACTACCCAGATGCACTGAGCACCTTAAATGGCTGGTATGATGAAGGACATATTATTTACTTCTTCACTTCTCGAGTGGAAGAGCATCGCAGCATTACCGAAAAGTGGTTAAAAGAAAAAGGCTTCAAATACCATGGCATGCTTATGGGAAAACCGCGCGGTGGAAATTACCATTGGATTGATAATCACCTGGTGCGAGCGACCCGTTACAAAGGCAAGTTTACCGAATTAGTGGAAAGAGATGTGAAGATTCAAGTGTTTGAAAAATAGCATTTTATATATAATCCTTTTCGCTACTCTTTTGTCCTGCAGCAAAGAAAGTGAGCTTAGATTAGAACTTAGTACTCAAATTCTAAGTTTCAAACCTAATTATTCACGTGCTCGCAGCTTTAGCTCCAATGGCGATACCATAAATTTACAATTACTCAGCAGTTCCAGCTCCTTTTCAGAGAATGGCGCCTTAGATGGAAATTATGGTGCTTTTGATGGAGTAGATCGACTGCTTTTGGAACAAGAAGATTACCGCATAGGCTCCGATAGTTTAGGCTTTAGCTTTAACTACCAATTTCGCTGTGCTTACGCAGAAACAGCCCCTAGCCTACGCAATGATTTTCTCTACCTCAATTTTAACGATAGCCTTCAAGAAATGAATCCCGATCTAAGTCTGCGTTTTGATGGCGATACCAGCATCTTTCTATTAGACAGGACATTCTATAGCGATTCATTCTTTATTGGCGATAAATATTTTTACGAAGTACTAGCGAGTCAAGCCGACAATGGTATGGCGGTTTACCTAAATAGTTTGGGGCTAATTGGTTTCACCACCAGCACCAATAGAACATTTCAAATAGTTAACTAATGGAAACAACGATTAAAGTGCCAACCATGGCCGAAATGGCGGCGGAAAACAAACTACCCGAAGTTCTTTTTTGGGTAGGTTGTGCAGGAAGTTTCGATGATAGAGCAAAGAAAATAACTAAGGCTTTTGTTAAAATATTACATCATGCTAATGTTTCTTTTGCCGTTTTAGGCACGGAAGAAAGTTGCACCGGTGATCCCGCCAAAAGAGCGGGTAATGAGTTTGTATTTATGATGCAAGCCATGCAAAACATTGAGGTGCTTAATGCCTACTCTATCAAAAAAATTGTAACAACTTGCCCCCACTGCTTTAACACTTTAGCCAACGAATACCCCGAACTAGGTGGTAATTTCGAAGTGGTACATCATACTACCTTTATCAATCAGCTTTTAAAAGAAGAACGTATCAGTATTGAAGGGGGTAGCTTTAAGGGCAAGAAAATCACCTTCCACGATCCTTGCTATTTGGGGCGTGCCAATGGTATTTACGAAGCACCCCGCGAACTCATCCTAAAACTGGATGCCGAATTAGTGGAAATGCGTCGCTGTAAAAGCAATGCGCTCTGCTGTGGTGCCGGTGGTGCCCAGATGTTTAAAGAACCCGAAGCGGGTAAAAAAGACATTAATATTGAAAGAACAGAAGAAGCCCTAGAAACCAAGCCCGATTTTATCGCAGCCGCTTGCCCTTTCTGTAATACCATGATGACCGACGGCGTGAAAAACAGCGAAAGAGAAGGCGACCTTCCCGTTTTAGATCTCGCGGAAATGATTGCTCAAGCTAAGGACTTATAATATTTTAGTATGTATTTTTCATTCGACACTCTTAACGACGATTCTCGGATTTGGATTTTCCAGAGCACCAATTTCCTCGAATTTGAAAAGGTAGAACGCATTTCTGCCCGCTTAATGAACTTTCTAAACGATTGGCAAGCACATGGCAAAGATTTAATGGCCAGCTTCACTATTATCCATGATCGTTTTATTGTGGTAGCCCTAGATGAAGCTAGCTATCAGGCTACTGGCTGTAGTATTGATAAGCTAACCCACTTTATTCAAGCGCTGGAAAATGAGTTAGCCATTTCTCTATTAGACCGTACACAAATCGCTTTCCGTGATGAGAATCAAATGATTGAGATTATTCACATGATGGATTTCAGAGCCGCCTTAGAAGCAGGTGAAATTAATCAAGACACCATTGTATTCAATAATCTTATAGAAAACAAAGGACAGCTAAAAAGACAGTGGGAAACCGTGCTAGCCAATAGCTGGCATAAGCAATGGCTTCCAATCGCTTAGTCTAAGCTTTACTGGGTAAATGCTCTTGTAAAAGACCTAAAAACTCATCATAAATTTTAGAGGAGGATGCAATTATCTCGGCACTAAAAAGGTAATTGTCTCCTCCTTTAAAGTCGGATACCTTTCCACCTGCTTCTTGTACTAATAGTATTCCGGCTGCTACATCCCAAGGACTAAGACCGTATTCAAAATAGGCATTAAATCGACCACAAGCCACATAGGCCAAATCGGTAGCGGCCGAACCCATGCGACGTAGGCCACGGCTATTGGGATAGAGTTTTGCTAAGAGCGTATTAAAGCTTTGCATGCGCTCAAAATCATAATATGGAAAACCCGTGGCTAATAGTGATTCTTTCACCGTATCCTGTTTTGCCACGCTAATTACTTTTCCATTTAAATAAGCGCCACCTCCTCGATACGCACTAAATAATTCATCGCGTCCGCATTCGTAAACCACTCCTACTTCTATCGCATCTGCAGAAGCAAGGGCAATGCTTACAGCAAAAACGGGCACATCGTACAAAAAATTGGTAGTACCGTCTAAAGGATCGATAATCCAATTATATTGCTCTCCTCTCTTCGTTACTGTTCCTTCTTCGGCAATAAAACCAGCGCCCGGCACCAAGTCTTTTAAAGCCTCAATAATCATTTTTTCGGCCTCTTTATCTACATAAGAAACGAGACTATTCAAACTCTTAGTCTCAATCATATCCGCGCTTACCGCTTGTCTTTGCTCTAAAATAAAACGACCGGCTCGTAAGGCTATCGCTTCTACGGCAGTGAGAATTTTTGCTAGTTGCTCTTTATTCATGTGTCCTTTTATCTATTGCTTTGCAGCGATTTGTAATGCTATGCTAAAATGCCAGTTAAAATCGCATCTTGGCTTGACCTGATACGAATTGAAACAAATTAGGCTAAAATGGGTAGTTCCTCTAAATACTCGAAGCGCACAAAGCCATCTTCATCGATATTGAGCAATTTTACTTGGGCTTTTTGGTTAACCAAATGCGGATTCCAAGGACTTTTAACTTTTACATAATTCTCTGTAAAGCCAGTGATATAGCCCTCTTTCATATTATCTTCAAATAATACCGTTTGCTTAGTATTTAGCTGCGCTTCGTAAAAGGCGCGGCGTTTTTTAGCACTAAGAACGCGTAGCATTTTAGAGCGCTTCTTGCGGATATTATAAGGAACCTGTTCTTCCATTTCATCGGCTTCCGTATTGGGACGCTGACTATAAGTGAAAACATGTAAATAGCTAATATCTAAACCATTAACAAAGTTATAGGTTTCTAAAAAGTCTTCTTCACTTTCACCAGGAAAACCACAAATTACGTCTACCCCAATAGCCGCATGGGGCATTAATTCTTTAATCCGTCCTACTCTTTCGGCGTACAGTTCGCGTAAATAACGGCGCTTCATCTTTTTTAAGATCTTATTACTGCCGCTCTGTAAAGGAATATGGAAATGTGGAACAAATCGTTCCGACTGCGCCACAAAAGCAATGGTTTCATCTTTCAGTAAATTGGGCTCGATGGAAGAAATGCGAAAACGATCAATCCCTTCAACCTTATCTAATGCCATTACCAGCTCTAAAAAGGTGTGCTCGTGCTTTTTATTACCAAACTCTCCTTTGCCATAATCGCCAATATTTACGCCTGTAAGCACAATCTCTTTGGCGCCGGCTTCCACAATTTCGCGGGCATTTTGCAGTACATTTTCTAACTTATCGCTGCGCGAAATTCCACGGGCTAAGGGGATAGTACAATAAGTGCATTTATAATCGCAGCCGTCTTGTACCTTTAAAAAGGCACGGGTACGATCGCCAAAGGAATAGGCGCCCACATAAAAATCGGCTTCATTGATCTCGCAAGAATGCACTTCACCTTTATCGCTTTTGGTAAGCGAATCTAAATAATCGGTAATCTTAAACTTTTCGGTCGCGCCTAAAACGAGGTCTACTCCTTCAAAAGCTGCGATTTCTTCGGGTTGCAATTGGGCATAACACCCTACCACTACCACTAAACCATCGGGATTAGCAGTATTGGCTTTCTTAACCCAGTATTTACATTCCTTGTCGGCATTATGCGTAACCGAACAAGTGTTAATTACGTAAACTTCCGCCTTCTCGTCGAAGTTCACCTGGCTAAAGCCATTCTCCTTAAAGTCGCGCGCTATGGTTGATGTTTCTGAGAAATTCAGCTTACAACCAAGGGTATGAAAAGCAACTTTTTTTCCATTCAGTTCCATAGAGCAAAATTAAGCAAATCAAAAAGTATCAGCTTGCGATAGTAGCAATTAAAAAAGCGCCGATTGTTAGAAACAATGGACGCTTTAGTATTTGTAGGAGGAATAGGGATTATTTACCTGTAGCAAAAGCTACAATCTCATCAGACATCGGACTTTTTCCGCTGCCGTGATGTGCTACCCAATTGCCATTTTCATCAATTAAAAACTTATTGAAATTCCAGCTAACACGGGCGTCATCCACACCATTAAGCTCTTCTTCGGTTAACCACTTATACAGCGGATGAACATCATCTCCTTTAACCGCTACTTTATCCATCATCGGGAAGCTTACCCCGTAGTTTTTCTCACAAAAAGATTTAATCTCTTCATTGCTTCCTGGTTCTTGTCCACCGAACTGATTACAAGGGAAACCGATTATAACAAACTTGTCACCACCGTGCGTCTCATATAATTCTTGTAAGGTCTTGTATTGCGGGGTATAACCACATTCCGACGCGGTGTTTACGATTAACACTCTTTTGCCTTTCAGGCTGCTCATATCAAACTCTTCCCCGTTAATATCGGTTACTTTGAAATCGTAAAAAGATTGGGCCATACTTACTTCTTTTTTAAGGTCAACATTTTCATCGGCCGCATCTTGCGCCACTGAGTTTTGGTTACAAGCCGCTAAAAAAAAGCCGAGGCTTAAGGCTAAAAGTGTTTTTTTCATTGTTCTTGTTTTTAAGGATAACCCAAAATTAGGGCTTTGGTTTAAGCTTGAGGCCCTTTTTTTTGACTGAATTTCCTCCCCACCACGCCATTCTATCCAACGAATTACAACTGAATTACCACCGAATTTCCTTTTTCCCACCATGCCATTCTATCCAAGAAATTACAATCGAATTTCCCTCTCCTCCAAGCCATTCCTTCCTACCGAATTACAATCGAATTACAACTGAATTCCTCTACGCACCACGCCATTCTTCCTACCAAATTACAATCGAATTACAACTGAATTCCTCTCCACACCGCGCCATTCTTCCTACCGAATTACCACCGAATTCCCCTTCCCCACCTCGCCATTCTTCCTACCAAATTACAACTAGTTTTCCCTCCCCTCCAATCATTATAATCAATACTTTTGCGACGTGATAGAACAGATCTACCAAATCGTAAAACTCAACTTTCGTTTAGAATGGCAAGAGAGGCAATCCTACTTTTCCATTTTAATTTACATTTTAAGTAGCGTCTATCTCTCCTACCTCGTTTTTAGTGATGTAATAAGTGCCGAAACTTGGAATGCCTTCTTTTGGGTGATCTTCATCTTTTCGGCTGTGCAAGCGGCCTACCGCAGTTTTCATTACGAAGCCGATCAGCGTTTCTTACTTTACTATGGTATGGTGAAACCCGAAAACTTGGTCTTAGGTAAAATTATCTACAATTTTTTATACCTCTACGCGACCGGACTTTTTACTGCTCTAGTTTTCACCTTCTTAATGGGTAACGAAATTCACAGTTTGGGAGCTTTCCTTTTTATCTTGCTTCTCGCCAGTTTAGGCTTTAGCGCAATTTTAACTTTTGTGGCGGGCATCTCGGCCAAGGCTTCTAATAATCCCGCTTTACCCGCCATTTTAAGTATTCCTTTGCTTTATCCACAACTAATTAGTTTAAGCCGAGTGAGTTTGCGCAGTTTAACGGGGTTTTCTTGGGAAGTTAATGCCCCCCTTTTGATAGTCTTAGCCTTACTATCATTAGTAAGTTTACTATTATCTTTTCTGTTATTTCCCTACCTTTGGCGAGATTAAAAAAAAGCGGATGAAGGGTATTTGGTGGAAGCTTTTGGGGCTCCTTTTGGTCTTATTTTCTTTAGTATTTGGAATGCTAGGACCGGTGCAACGTTTACCCATTCTAAACGAAACGATTCGCGTTTTATATTATCACGTTCCCATGTGGTTTGCCATGGTAGCCTTAATGCTTACCAGTTTAATCTACAGTTTAAAAGCCCTAAACACAAATAATTTAGCTCAAGATAGTTACGCTTTTGAAGCCGCAAAAACGGGGTTCTTCTTAGCCAGCATTGGTTTGGCCACGGGAATGGTTTGGGCCCGCTTTACTTGGGGTGCTTTTTGGGTAAATGACCCTAAACTTAATGGTACTGCCGTAACTATGCTAATTTACCTTGCCTACTTTGTGCTGCGCAATTCAGTGGAAGATCCTTTTAAACGCATTCGTCTAGCGGGTGTCTACAATATTTTCGCCTTTGTAATGATGATCGTATTTATCGGCATCTTACCGCGCTTAACCGATAGTTTGCATCCCGGAAACGGTGGCAACCCAGGTTTTAATAAGTACGACTTAAATAGCGACATGCGCCCTGTTTTTTACAGTGCCGTTATTGGCTGGATCCTAATCGGATTGTGGCTTACCAACTTAAGAGTGCGCTACAAAAATTTAAAAGAAAAACATGAACAAGTATAAACTCGCCTTGTTTTTTATGCTAAGCGCATTAAGCAATGCTTCGGCACAAATGCCACAAGTAGAAATGGCTGACGCCCTAAGAGAGAACGGAAAAATTTACGTGGTGGTAGTAATTATTGCCATTGTTTTTATAGGCTTAGCAGGCTACCTCATTAATCTTGACCGCAAGATTAGTAAACTTGAAAAGAAAGACTGATGAAAAGAACGCACATCGCTATTATTGTTTTTATCGCCCTAGCTATTGGCGCCATCATGGTAACTATTAATGATGCTTCTACCTATGTTGGTTTTAACCGTGCCAGCGAAAACCCAGGGACAAAATACACCGTAATTGGCTATTTAGATAAGGAAGCACCTATGGATTATGATGCCCGCGCCAATCGTTTTAACTTCACCGCCATCGACAAAGAAGGCAACAAGCAAAAAGTTTTTTACAATCAACCCAAGCCCCAAGATTTCGAAAGAAGCGAGGAAATTACTATGAAAGGTTTTGCCACCGATAGTGCCTTCGTTGCTAGCGAAATTTTAATGAAATGTCCTAGTAAGTACAACGAGCAAAACGAAATGGCTGGTTACGATACTTATTAGGTTTTTATAACCTATTCAAAATTTTAGAATGGAATACATTGGGGAACACCTCCTGCCTGGGCAACTAGGTCGCTTTTTTGTAAGCTTATCTTTTGGCGCCGCACTTTTCTCTGCTATCGCCTATTTTATCTACATTAAATCGCAAAACGAAAACTATAAAAAGGTAGCTCGAGGCTTATTTCTTAGCCACGCCGCTGCAGTTATGGGAATTGTTGGCACGCTCTTTTACCTTTTGCTCAGCCATTACTTCGAGTACGATTATGTGTGGAAACACTCTTCCCTAGACTTAGAAATGCGTTATGTGTTTAGTGCTTTTTGGGAAGGACAAGAAGGTAGTTTTATTCTCTGGCTATTTTGGCATGCCATACTAGGCGTAATTTTGCAGTTTACTGCTAAAAAGTGGGAAGCTCCCGCCATGATTGTTTTTAGTGCGGTGCAGGCATTCTTGAGCTCTATGGTTTTAGGCGTATTCCCATTTGGCCTGCGTATCGGCAGTAGCCCCTTTGTGTTAATGCGCGATACCGCTGATAATTTCGGCTTGCCTTGGACCAAAGTGCCCGATTACTTAGAGCGCTTTCCTTCCTTTATGGACGGGACAGGACTAAATCCGCTTTTACAAAATTATTGGATGACCATTCATCCACCGACCCTATTTTTAGGTTTCGCCTCTACTCTAGTGCCATTTGCATTTGCTGTAGCTGCCTTATTTAATCGCGATTATAAAACGTGGATAAAACCCGCCTTGCCTTGGACTTTCTTTAGTGTGGGAATTCTCGGTCTTGGAATTTTAATGGGCGGAGCTTGGGCTTATGAAGCCCTAAGTTTTGGAGGCTTTTGGGCTTGGGACCCCGTAGAAAACTCTAGTCTCGTTCCTTGGATAGTAATGGTTGGTGCTGCGCATTTAATGCTGATCTATCGCAATAAGAAAACAGCTTTAAGTGCAGCTTTTTTCTTAAGCATTCTCTCCTTTATACTCATTCTCTACTCTACCTTCCTAACGCGTAGTGGCGTTTTAGGCGACTCATCAGTACACGCCTTTGTCGATCTTGGATTGAGCGGACAATTGCTCATCTACTTGGGATTCTTTACCCTTATTGCTTTTGGATTATTGATTTTCCGCTACAAGGAAATCCCCAAAAGCAAAAAAGAAGATGATCTCACTTCGCGCGAATTTTGGATGTTTATCGCCAGCTTGGTCTTATTGATTGCTGCTTTCCAAATTATTTTCAGTACCTCAATTCCCGTAATTAATACTCTTATTGGTCCAGAAGGTCTCATGCCTATTTTAAGCGAAGCTATGGCTCCGCCGCTAGATGCGATTGAACACTACAATAGTTTTCAAGTGCCTTTTGCCCTAGTTATTACTTTATTAATGGGTATTGGCCAATTCTTAGCCTACGGTAAAACTAATGGCAAACGCTTTTGGAAAAATAGTTTTATTTCTGTTGCTGCAGCCTTAGTGTTTACGGCACTCCTCGCCCAACTTTACGATTTTTGGAGCCAAGGCTTATACCTAAGTTTCCTTTTTGTATCCATTTACGCGGTGCTGAGTAATTTATATTACTGGTTAATTCTCGGTAAAGGAAAATTAAGTTTTTCCGGTAGTTCAGTGGCGCATATTGGTTTCGCACTAATTATGTTAGGCTCTCTAATTTCCAATGCTAAAAAAGATGTTATTAGCCAAAGTGAGGTTTTCCTTTCGGAAGATTTGCCCGCCAATGAAAATGCCTTACTAGAACAGAGCGACAGTGCTGCCTTAGGAAAATACTTCGCGGTATTTGAAGATATGGAGGTTGTGAAGAACGAGCAACACTATGTGGTAAGTTATTTCAACAAACCAGGCGATAAAAATTACGCTTTCCAATTGCGTCCCTTCTTACTAATGAGCGACCAAATGGGCCCCACACCCAATCCCGACACCGAGCATTTTTGGCATAAGGATATCTATACCCACGTAACCTACTCCTCTTATTTAGAGCCTAATACCGGCGATGGTTTCGGGAAAGAAGCCTTGGTAGAGTTAGGAGAAGGTGACACTGCGCTTTATCGCGAGCATTTTATTGTAATGGATAGCCTTAAAGTTAGCGCGGGCATTAACGATGAAACTGGGGAAATGGAACGCCTCACTTTAACCGCCGTGGCCAGAGTTATTAATGTTTTAGGACAAGAGTTTAAAATCCGTCCCACTTACGAACTAGAAGGCGAAGTTTTAGGTCATACTGATGAAACTCTTTACGATGCTGGCTTGCGTTTCCGTTTCGAAGAAGTGAATATGGAAACTAATGATATTGTGCTCAAAGCTTGGAGTAAATTAGACGAAGATCAAAAGCCCTTTATTGTGATGAAGGCCATTGTTTTCCCACTTATCAATCTCTTGTGGATTGGCTCCATTTTAATGGTTATCGGCTCCTTTATTGCCGTCTTTCAACGTTATCGTACCAATCGTGCTTAAAAGCAAATAAAACCTAAACTTGTAAAAATTATGATTAAGAAAATGCCCAATATAAGTACCATCGAAGCAGGCCAAGGCCTTGGAGATTTAAAATTCGGTCTGGAAAGAAAAGACGTAGAATTATTTCTCGGTGCACCAGATGAAAAAGAAACCTTTTCCTTTTCAGAAGATGACGATGAGGACATGACCGAGAACTGGCATTATGATGCCTTAGAATTATCCCTTAGTTTCGATGATAGCGATGATTGGCGTTTGGGTACTATTTCAATTACCTCCAGCCAATATTTACTCAAAGGCTTTGCTCCTATTGGTCTCAGTAAAAAAGAGCTAGAAGCTAAATTAGAAGCATTAGGAGTAGATGATCTTGAATATGATGATTGGTCACCAGAGGAAACTCCCGTGCACGAATTAATGGCTTCCGATTCCCTCGGCATCAACTTTTGGTTTGATGAAGACAAATTAAGCGAAGTACAATGGGCACCTTTGTTTTTAGACGAAGAAACCATTATTTGGCCCGAAATAAACTAAAAAATTAAAATCTTACCACAAAAGCCTGCTTCTAAAGCGGGCTTTTTTTTTATCGGAATTACCACCGAATTCCCAGAGGAAATTACCGAGAAACCGCAGCTGCCGCAGCTATCTTCACCGTTACCTTCACAATTGAATTCCAACCAAATCCCCCCTCGAAGAAACACCCATAACTCCTAACGAAATGCCTGAGTATCCCTGATTAGAGTTGACCGTTTTTAGATTAGTATTTCATTGTTAAA
>CAXBOS010000003.1:0-350277 GCA_963977415.1 uncultured Schleiferiaceae bacterium
ATTAAACTCAGCCCTGGGGTGTTCTGTCTGCCAGATTTTTGGCGTGTTGTGACCTCGGAAGTTATCCATATCGCGCTAAAAATCAATTACATATATGTTCTTTTGGTAAAACGTGGGCAGTTTACTTCCCTAAACCCTCGTTAAACTCTTCTACTAGAGAATCCCATTTTTTTAAAAATTCCTCTACCCTACCCGACTCAATACTTGATCCTGTGAGGCTAATATTTAACTGAATCGGTTGACGCGAAGTTTTATGGTAGCTCGCTTGATCCTCAGCCATAGCGAACGATTGATTCGCATTAACATCAAAAGTGTATTCTAGTTTTTCCGATAAAATGGTCAAGTCGGAAACCTTCCAGTTACCGTCTTTCAACTTTTTTTGAATGGCCCTTTGCGTCAAACCCAGCCAGTTAGACAAATCAGCGGTGCCTACGCCTGTTTGCTCTAGTGCTTCTCTTACTTGGTCGGATACGTTAATCATAATAGACAAATTTAGAACTGTTTGTTCGCTGATTTTCAATCGCATGCGTAAATTTTATACGCAATACACGTAAAATTCCTTCGCTATTATTTGGTAGAGCGAATTTTTCTTTCGTATTTAGCGAAACGAAATCGAAACGGAAAAGAAACAAAAATGTTAAAATCAAATCCCGTAGGCAATAGGGAATTACCCCCAAGAGGTGTAGACTTTAAAAGAGAGATGGAAGAGCTATTTCTAGACTATGAAGTGCAGCCAAAGGAATATAAAGATCGTATCGCGAAAACAGGCCAGATAAGTGTGCAGTATGTACGAAAATGGTTTCGCGAAAAAAGGTTTGTAAACGAGGACATTGAAAAAGCCGCATGGGCTGAATTAGCGAAAGCTAAGTTAGAGTTTGATGCAAAAGCGGAAAGCCGTGTGACCAAACTGAAAAAACTCAACTAATGGAACTAATCGAAACACCTATACCGGCAGGATTACTCGATAATGGTATCGAGATCTTTTTTCAAAAAGGGAAGCTTTATGCAACCTACCTCGGGAGGAATTGGGAATTTAAAGATCTGCCCAGTGATAAACTGGCTGAGCTTGAAAGCCTAATGGAAGAGGATGTTGCAGCCATGCAAATCCTAGAAGAAAAGGGGCCTTCGCTTATGGCTGATAAACTCTTTATCTACTATAAGTGCCGGTGTGGTGGTTTCGACATGCACAGCGATATAGAAAATGGCCAACTAAGCGTTGAGGCTTGGAACTGCAAGTGCAACGGATCTTGCATTTTAGAAAGTCATTTTAGAAAATCGGTTCAAGCGGAAAACGGCCATTTAAGTCCCCGCGAAATGGAAGTGATACGCACACTTTGCTCTCACCCCTTCCCTACAAACTGCGCTGCCGCAGATATGCTAAACATAAGCCCAAAAACACTAGACAATCATCGTCAGAGTGTTTTTTATAAAACCTCCTGCCGAAGCATTCAAGAATTAACGGCCATGGCCAATAATAAAGGTTGGATATGAGCACAGTTGAAGTAACCATGCGCTTTCAGGATACTCAATACGAGATAAAGGGAAATGAAGTACAAGTGCCAAAAGCCATGCTTCGGATTATTGTAAAAAAGGTGAAGGCCCGCATTGCTCAGCGTGAAGCGGCTTACAAGTCTTGCCAGCGATACCTGCAGCACGAAAAAAGCATCTTCGAGATTAACAGGCGCTTAGAGTACATCCGCAAGCAAGATCTAGATACTGGACTGGAAGCGCTCATTAAGCTTTTCCCCCTCATTAAATCATTAACCCCGCCAGTGCGAAGTGCTCACTACGCAAGCTATCACGCTTTTTTGCATGAGCTACACCGCTGGATTCTAAACTCATATAAGCATGAATAGTCAAGCAAAATCTAAAACCATCTTCTTCTTCCAATTATGGGTAGTGATTTTAATAAGCATTGGTATTTGCATCGGTGCAATTGCCCTATTCCATTGGATTATAGAAAACTATGTGGGAATTGAAAATCTACAGGCCCTGGATAGCCTGAGTCGCTAAACACTCAAATCAACAGCCCCTTTACCAGGAAGGGGCTTAAACCTAATTTTTTCATAAATATGAATACCTCATTAAACAGCGAGGCTAAATTTTTAGCCCCCAAACTGCCCACAAAAAGCAAAGCGATTTTGCCGCAGAAATACCGCGATCAAGTAGGCCAAGAATTTAGATGGAAAGGCCATTTATTCTGTGATATTAACGAAAAACCCTTTATAGCTAAGGTTTTAGACGTGCGCTTAAGTAACAAAACCATGAGTGACGTGGAGAATAAGCACAAGCGCTGGGCGGGTGTGGAATACTTAATTCACAACCCACGCACCAAGCAAAGACGCTGGACACTGCCCTTTAAAATTGAAGAAATCGACTTAAGTAAACAGGAGGTGCGCCATGACTAAGCAAGAGGAAGATCTAGGCTTTGACCCTAACCAACTGAGGCTGGATGAAGAGATTGCTAAAATGGAAAAGGAAAAACAACGACTTACTAACGAGTTGAAAAGTTTGAACACGCATGGCTTTTTTGCCCGATTAGATAGAGATAGAACTGGTTATTATTTTCCAACGATAAACTCTAAAAAAGACAAGGGAGATTTTATCATCGTTACCAACTTTATTATGACCCCCCTATCAGTGGTAAGTGAGAATGGAACTCCGTTAGTTTATATACATAATGGGTTGGTAAAACCAGAGATTATTGAAATACCATCGAAGAGATTAAAAAATCTCACCAGTTTTAAAACCTTCATGTTTGAACGTGGCCCTTATTTTTTTGATGGTACTCAGAAGCATTTTGACGCTATACTGAATTCAATGCCACTCCTAGCAAAAATCAAAGATCCATCATGACGCGCCTTTACGACTTCACCGAACTGCAGCTGATTATAAAGAGCTGTAAATCTAAAAATGATCTCTTCAACTGTATGGAAGCTATTAAGACCATCATGTTTGACTATAGTCTTGACCAGATCAAGTGGCTAAAAACCCTTTTCAATTTTCAAAACAACCTTTTAAGAACTAAAAATGAGCGATAGAAATAAACGAATCGAGCAACGTAAAATCTGCCACGAAAAAATAAAGGAAATTCAATAATTCATGAATAAGGAGGAGACCTTGACTAACCTGACAGAGCACAACTGGAACCTATTCATGGACCATTTAGAGGAAGATTTGAATTTCATTAAGCGAATCAATGAGTTTAATAAAAAGGTTTCCAACTATGCTGATTAAGATGGTTAAACTCGGAATGGAAATGCGGCAAAAACAAAAACGCTTTTTCGCCCTCACTAAAGAAGCTCGAAAAATGGGCTTTCACCCAGACCTCACAAAGGAGCGCGATAAGGTTCTTGCCGAAAGTAAAAAGCTAGAGGCAGAGTTTGATACCCTTTGTCATACGATTCTCGCTGAAGAAGAAGCAAAAAAGTCGCCTAAACTCTTCGAACTATGATTTCGCAAGCTAGCATTGAGAAAATATTGGAAGCAGCCCTGGTTGAAGAAGTGATTGGTGATTGCGTTGATCTTAAAAAAGCGGGGAGCAATTACAGTGCTTTATCGCCTTTTGTTAATGAGAAATCGCCCAGCTTTATGGTAAGTCCTTCTAAGCAAATATGGAAATGCTTTAGCAGCGGTAAAGGGGGTAATAATGCAGCAAGTTTTCTAATGGAGTATAAAAACATGACCTACCCCGAGGCTTTAAAAACCTTGGCCGATCGGTATAATATTCAATTGGAGTTTGAAAACATCCCCGAAAAATCAGACGAAAAGAAAGAGTTTGAGAGTCGTTGCGAAAAGGTGCTGCAGTATGCCAATAATGCTTTTATGAAGTTTTTAGCCATGGGTGCGGAAGATCAAAGCCCTGCCCTAAAGTATTTAAGAGTTAACCGTGGTTTATCAGAAGAAACTTTAATCGAATGGCAGTTGGGCTTTGCGCCAGATGCATGGCAATCGCTTACTCAGAACTTTATAGACAAAGGATACTTTACCGAAGCTGAACATCTTGGCTTGACCAAAAATAGCAAGGGAAACAATTATGATGTTTATCGCAACCGGATCATTTTCCCTATACACGATCACCTTGGTAAGCTTGTAGGCTTTGGAGGCAGGACATTGGATCCTACTGAAAAGGCCAAATACATAAACAGTAAGGAGAGCGACTTCTATTCTAAAATGACCATCCTTTATGGTTTGCACCGCGCTGTTAAAGCTATTAAGGAAGAGGGAAAGGTTTATTTAACCGAAGGCTATACCGATGTAATTGCTATGCATCAGGCAGGAATTAAAAACACGGTGGCCACATGCGGCACCAGCTTAACGGTGGAACATGCTCGTCTGCTTTCTCGCTTTACAAAACATGTAGTGCTGCTGCGAGATGGTGATGAAGCTGGTAAAAAAGCGGCTGCTAGAGATCTTAATAATTTAATGAAGAAAGGATTTAGAGTGGAAGTATGCACCCTTCCTGAAGGCGAAGATCCTGATTCATTATGCAGAAAAATGACCAGCGAAGAGCTGATCCTCGATTAAGACTATGACCAAAGCAATTAAAAAATACCTCGAAGGCCATACCGAAGACGCGATACTGTTTTTTAGTAAGCAAAAATTAGAAGCTGCTGAAGATCCACATGCCAAGCAAATAGCCACTAACGAAGTAAGTGAGCTACTGGCAAGCATTGATGGGGACATTATGCGCGAGAGCTACATTGATGAAATATGCAAGGTGGTTAAATGGATTAAAAAGCCACAGCTAAAAAAGGAGCTCGGTATTGTAGAAGCGAAGAAGGCTGAAAAAGACTCGATGCGTAAGGAAAGCTTTATGGATAAGCTGCCTCGGCATCAGCGTCACAGTTTAAGCAAGTTTGGCTTTTACAGCAAGGAAGACGGTGATCGCACTGGGTATTACTTCCGCACTGGGCAGGGTGCCGATGGAGAGAGTAACTTTCATTCCATTACCAACTTTGTAATGACTCCCCTTTTCCATAAGTACGACCAGGATGATAACACTCGTATTGTGCGTATCAATAACGGACTAATGGAACCGGAAGTAATAGAGCTGCCCTCAAAAGCGCTTATAAGTGTGGAAAGTTTTAAAACCTTCCTTTTTGAGCGAGGCCCTTACTTTTTCGACGGCAGTAAAATTCATCTCGACAAGCTTAATAAATTCTACCTCTTCGAATTTCCAAAGGCTTTCGAGCTTAAAACCTTGGGATGGCAGCATGAAGGGTTCTTCGCCTTTTACAATATCGCCTTTAACGGAAAGCTAACGCATTACAATGAGGCTGGATTGGTAAAGCATAAAGATCAAAACTTTTTTAGTCCAGCTAGTTCTGACATTTATAAAAACTACCGCCAAGATGGAGATGACGACCAGTACGAAAACGACAAATACTTAAAATACCAGCCGGCTGAAATTGACTTTAGCGAATGGGCTACTTTAATGAATCAAGCCTATGGAGAACATGCAAAAGCTGCGGTCGCATGGGTTTTAATATGCCTGTTTAAGGACATTGTTTTTAAAGTCGATAACAATGCGCCCTTTCTGTATAGCTATGGTCCTTCTCAGTCGGGTAAGAGTAAGTTTCACCAAAGTGTTAGCAATCTATTTTTTAAAGAAATGCCCGCCTTTAACCTAAACAGCGGGACCGACTTTGCCTTTGCTCAAAGGATGAGCCGCTTTAAAAACTGCCCCATTGAATTCAACGAGTTTAATGATGATGTGGTAAAGAATGAATGGTTTGAAGCTATAAAAGGAGCTTATGACGGTGAAGGTAGAGAACGTGGACGCGGCATGAGCAAACGTAGGACGGAAACGCAAAAAGTAAACGGACTAATAATGCTTGCAGGGCAATATTTAAGTACTCGCGATGACAACTCGGTATTATCACGATCCATCCTTCGCAGTTTCAAAAAGCTAATGAATCGTCCCGAGGCAATGACTATAGCTTTTAACCGTCTCAAAGAGTTAGAAAAAAAGGGATTAAGCTCCATACTTACCGATCTGCTAGTCTTTCGCTCGGAGGTGCAAGAAAAGTACCCACAAGAATTTAATTCTACGATGAAAAGCATGTCGGCCAGCATTCGCAGAATGGGCGATCAGTTTAATGAGCGTGTACTTCGAAACTATGTGGCTTTACTAACTATGTACGGCATCATTTCGAGAAGTTTTGAGTTGCCTTGGAAGCTGGAAGAATATCGAGAGTGGATTCAGAATGAAATTGTGGACATCAGTCAAATGATATCCAATACCGATGTTCTGGTCGATTTTTGGAAAACACTGGAAGCCTTGTTTGAAAGAGGCGAGTTAAAAGAAGGGGCTCACTTTAAAATTGAAGAAGAGCAAAAAGTTAAATACCACCACAAAGGCAAAGAAACCAAGTATAAAGAATATGCTGAACCGCGCAAGATCCTTTATCTGCGCCTTAGCATGGTTCGGGATGAGTTTGCTAAATGGAAGAAACAAGTAGGTGGAACAGCGATGGACTTAACCAGTTTAACCAGCTATTTGAAAGACCGCGACTACTATATCGGCTACTGCGATGGCACCACCTTCCACCGCTTTAAGAGATCGGAAAACGGAGAAGTAAGAAGAATGGCTTTTTCCACTAGCGGACATATGTTCGATTACGATCAACTAGGCATTAACCTACTGCGTCACGATGACGATTTAAGCGACCCATCGCCGCAAGGAAAAGCAGCGCTAAAGGAAGCTATCGATAAAGCGAAACAGTTAGAATTAGATAAACCACTGGGCGAAAGTCCATTTGATACCAACGATAAATTTTAAACGATGAATAAAAAACTTATTGAGGCCGTGCAAGCCTTCAACAAGCTATATCCTATCGGAACCCAATTGATTTTAGTTGACGATATGGGAATAGAACATAAACGCAAATTAGTTAGTAAAGCTTGGATTGTAGGAAGTCATTCTGCTATAGCAAAATTCGAAGGCTTATCTGGTGGATACGATATAAAGCGTGTCAAACAAGTCTTAAAATACAAGACTAACGATTTAGGGATGTCGTATTTAGTTCCTGCAGATGCTAATGGTATTGCTCTATAAATAATAACTGATCTTAAACGATGAACACATGGAAATTCTTTGGACACCTTGGCAACAACGCCACAGAGTCTTTAAGCAACGGAAACAAGATTTTAAATTTTAGTGTGGCGATTAATCGCGGCTACTACGACCAAGCAGGTAATTGGCAAGAACGAACACAGTGGGTGCGCGTGAGTAGGTTCTACGATTTAAAAGTGGATCTAAGCAAGAAGCTGGAAAAGCTGAAAAAGGGAGTATTTGTGATTATTGAGGGCGATCCTTCTGCAAGTGCTTATCTAAATAATAGCCAACAGCCTTCTGCCAGCTTAGATGTAACGGCTAGTGCGATTAAGGCTATAAACACCCCTCCCAACAATGGCTGATGTAAAGAAAAGCTTGGAGCTCGAGCATATTGAAACGGTGGAAGAAGCGCTGGAAATATTAACTACCAGTGGATATCATCACAGCACTTTAATTGGAAAGCTTAATCAACTAATTGGCTATTTAATAGCTAATGAAGAAATTAAATAATTATCATGAAAATAACTGATTTGAAGAGAGGCCAGATGTTTAAGACAGCTCGCCAAAAAAAATATAGAAGATTTTTAGAAGCTGAAACTTTAGATTGTGATAATATGCCAACTAAGTATAAGGGCAAATTGCTTGTTGCTTATGACAATTGCAAGGAAATGATTTGTGAACCTGAACTAGAAGTAAAAGTAACCGAAAACTGCTATCTCCCAATTAAAGGATATGGTAAATCGTATAGCACTGGGCTAGACAAAATTCAAGTGGAAATATCCGGTACCAAAACAAATATTGCCCGATTTTTAAAAGACGGTAATAGCTTAATTTATGTTTTCTGCATTCAAAACCTAGAAGGCTGTTATATTGATTTAGATGTCAGAACCATAGAGGACTTTCCAGAAATCCACTGGGAAAAGATGGTTAAGGAAGGCTTGCAGATTTTAGAGGCCCACATAAAAGAAAATCAATCAGCTTATACCAAATTTATTCAATAGATGATTTGCCCTAATTGCAAAAAAATGAGCCTTTGCCCCTGTGATTCATGCTTAAATAGACGAAAAGGCCAAATGCCATTAGTAAGAACTGCGGCATTTATAGGAGATGGTGAAAGCAGGAAGTGCCCCTATTGCCGACTAAAGATTCATGTTGACGCGTGGCTTGATTAAAAAATTCAAAAATTATGACTCTATCATTTTCCCAACACATAAACGGCGAGCCCACTTATTTTCCCGAGAAAATATGGAGCGGCTTGAGGCATTTAGAAGTCGGTTCTGAACTAGCCACTTACCTTCGATCTAGTTACAGCTCTGAAAAATCGATTCTTGATTTTGAACCGAAACTTCACACGATTCGCAGAGACGAAAAAGACCGTTGGAAAGTAGGATCGAAAATTCACATGGTTATTAATAACCGCACGAAAGATCGCCTGCAGTTTGCTCCAGTACTGGAGGTGAAGTCAATTCAAAAGATTAGGATTAGACACCCAAAGCTTGGTGAGAAAAACGAAAGCCAAGTTTACATAGATGATGTATTGCAAGGCTCCGCGATATGGGTCAATGACCAATTAAAGGCCAGCTCATTTACCGTGGATGCCATTGCTAAAAACGATGGTTTTGACAACACAGATAGCTTCTTCGATTGGTTTTGCGAAGATTTTGAAGGCAAGATTATTCACTGGACTGATTTAAAGTACTAGGTAATGAAAGATCAAAAATTCAAAGCCCCCTTTAGAACGGGACGAAAAGTAAAGCGAGTAATTCTTGATGCGCAAGGTTTAGAAGTCGTTTACTTCCACCATTCAGTAGAACAGTCTTTTATTGATCGCTATGTAATATGGATGAATAATAGTTATGATTCGCCAGCGATTAAGCCAAGACCGGTAACGAAGCCTACTGAAGCAAGAATAGTGAGGATGGTAACCGGTAGCCCACAATTAAGAACAGAAGAACTTGATTTTGGACAGAAAATCGGATTCTTCCTAGCCTTTTTGTTTTTGGTTGCAATGGTATTGATAATATGGAATTTATGAATACCATGGCCCAAGATTCCGTAAGCACTGAAAACCTTCGCTACATCCTATTCCTAATTGACTCGAAGATTAAGGAGCACGACGGCAAGATCTTCTGCTCCTTTGAAGAGGCTAAAGAATATGCGAAAGACTGTATTGCAGATAACTATGCTGATAAGGCTGTGATTGGGATGTTCCTCCTTGATAAGAGTTCAAAAGAGATGCTAATAGGCAAGGTTGAGACGATAGGTTTTAAAGGAGATAAAAAGAAAATAGAGCAGCTGCAGCTGTTTAGTTAATAATAAAAAAGCAAAATGGAATTAGTTAAAAAAACACTTAGAGAAACCTTTGAAAACCTATTAGGACATGAGGATGACTTTGAAACAAAGTTCATACAGAATGTAGCAAAACAGGAGAACGACTTCAAGCTGCATAATTTAAAGGCAGCTATTGTTATGGCTGAATCAAGACCTGTTTATGATTGGGATAATTTATTAAAGCACCACGTTGTTGCAGTAATGATGGGTAACCAAATTACCTATCATTATAAGGGCAAGCCAATAGTAAGGTTTATAGCTCCTGAAGAAAGGTTTCAATCGAACTGGACTAAGTCTGATAACGGCGATCTTGTTTTTAAGTTGGAATTTAAGGGATTAAGATGTGAGTTCTTGTAATCAAGAATAACGTACTTGTATATGAAATGGTGGGGAATTTGGCTAACGGCTTTCAAATTGAGGTGTACAACTCGTTTGATTAACTTACATACGATAAGGCACAACAGCCCCACTTTTTTATATACTTTGTTACCTAACGAAGTGAACTGTTAAAATTTATGATATTATGAAATTACCACATTATTCAGACCAACAAACAATGGTTTATGACATTACAAATTACTTGCGTGAGAAAATAAACCTTACCCCTGAACAAGCAGGACTATTAAGGTTTTGCCTTGAGGATAATATACTTATGACTATTGAAATAGACGAAAAAGTATATAGAACACCTTGGAAGTATTACCGTGCCTTTGTTGAGGCTTTTGGAACTTGTTGTGGAACCTGTAATGAAGATACTTTGTTTGAAGTAGAACGAAGCAAAACCGAGTTGATAAACAATAGCCAACGTTTAAGCGACCACGCCAATAAATTTTAATTGCAGGTAACGGAATTGTATAAGATTAGGTGCGAAATTCGGCAGAATTTCCACCGTATAAATGAAAACAGAAAATTGAATTATTAACTTAAAAAACAAGCATACCAAAGCACTTAATTTTATACGGTGTTAGGGTGCGTTATTTAAAAAATGGAAAAACTAAAATTAACAAAAGTGGTAGCGTGGGCAGTTAGTAGCTCTGATGATGAAAGAAGTAGTAGTATTAAAGGTTACTACAAAGATTATAATATTGCCTCTGTAGATTCAAAAGGCTCTGGATGGTTTGGAAGTGATGGGGATGTAGTACAAGCTGAAATATACGAGGATGAAGAAGGCAATATTTATACACTTAAAAGCGTGGGCAAATACAAAGATGTTGACCGAAAGTATCGTGAGGAAGCAATGAAAAAAATCAAAGATAAATTGACACCCGAAGAATTGAAATTGCTCGGACTTTAATGCACCCTAACGGTAAACGGCTATGCGTCCGCAAAGTGGCGCATAGGTAATGTTGGCGGCATAGTGCGTAACTTAAAAACGATAATTAAATTTTAAACTAATAATGGAAGTACAAGAATTAAGACTGGGTAACCTTGTAAACTATAAGCAAACCACACACCGAATTAAATCGGTTGGCAGGATTATAAGCACTATCGTAAGGTTAAATGGTGATGTTTACGATTCTGGCGCAAGCCAAATTGACCCAATCCCACTAACCGAGGAATGGATTAATAATTTTGGCTTTGATAGTAGTTGGAAAAAAGGTGATTTTCAAATATGCACAACAAGTGAACATGAATATGGAACTTTATATTACAAATCTAAAGACAATGGTGCTGCATTTTTACCAGTTGTTCTTAAGTATGTCCACCAACTACAAAACCTATACTTCGCTTTAACTGGTGAAGAACTGGTGTTAAACGATAAGTAAGCACTTGCCGCCAACATAGATATATGTGCAACTGAGCTCAATAATTTCTTTGTGAATTTATTGAGCTTTTTTATTGAATCTCTCTCTAATTACTTGACTTGAAGCACCTTATTAGCGTACTTAGAGAATATTAAAGAACCAGCAGTATGACTACAATTAAGGCAGTATTTGAAGGCAAACCAGAAGATTTACAAACCGCTTTGGTATTTTCCATTCACCAAACCAGCACAAGTAAAATTATGGGCCATCGCCTTTATGCTTCTTGGATTTGCGAAACCTCAGATTATAACCAGGCTTTAGAAAACTGCATGGACTCGGTTAGAATGGACAATTTGGGTCCGGTATCGGTTTTAAGGATTGGGTGATTAAAATTCTGAACTCACTAGCCTTTTTTTCTAATTCTGCTCTATCAGACATTTAAATCACACTTAAGTATTTAAAAACGTTTACCCTCCATGAAAAAACCTAGATTTGAATATTCATTACAAATAAGGTTTGGTTTTTAGGCCGCGAGGGTATCATCGCGGCCTTTTTTAATTCGCCTCGTAGTAATCAACCGTCTGCAGTAAAGCCTCTTCAAATTGGTAGATGTCATCAATAGACTCTAAAAGGTGCTTCGTTTCAGATTTCTTTTCATCGAATAAACCAATGTATTTCTTGCCGCCGTTTAGATGTAGACGACATAAGGGCTTGCGATTATTGTCGTCGAGCAGAATACCAAAATAAGACTGGGTGTCGCGGTGTACGATTCGGTTTACCGGTAGTTTTCTTCTTAAAATGGCTACCACAATACGATAAGATTCTAGCTCTTCTTCGGTAGTTTCAATTTTACTTTCTTCAACTTCCTCTACAACCGATTCTTCGGCTTGTTTCATTTCTTCTTTGCCCAGGGCAGCATTTAAGCGATCGTTTACCCTATCACTCAATAACTGTGAAAAAGCCTTTGTTACTAAATCGGTAAAATCTTCTAAAACCGCTGCGGTTAATCTTCCAGCGTAAGCTCGGCTTGCGAATAGCTTCACAAACTCTGGACTGGGTTCTTTAATTTCCTTATCAATTAGGTTTTTAATTTCGTGGGTATATTTAAGATTGCTTGCATTACTCACAATCTTGCCTTCATCAAATTTCGTTTTATGGAACTTCTCAATTTCACGGATGGTACCATCCTTTAAAGCCGTAATATCAAATTCTAAGAATGGCTTCTCATCCATTTTATTAAGCTGATCTAAGTCAGTAAAAAACTGATAGTTTATTCCATTAGTGAGTAAGGCAAATCTCGTTTTTGTTACGTGGAAATAACGGAACAGTTGCGAACTATGCACGTTCAGATCTTGCTTCCAGTGTTTACATTCTACTATTAAAATGGGATCACCATCTTGAAAAATAGCATAATCAACCTTTTCTCCTTTTTTCAAACCTTGATCGGCTGTAAACTCAGGAACTACCTCCATTGGATTAAAGGCATCATAGCCTAGAATATTAATAAAAGGAAGAGTAAACGCATGCTTTGTTGATTCTTCCGTTTCAATTCTATCCTTTAGTTGAATCACTTTATCTGCAAGTGTTTTTAGCTGGTTTTGTAGTTCCATAATTGTCGAAGGTTTATTAAGATATTAAGTGGAGTAAAGGGAGCGATGGAGTGCTAATTGAGGAATAGTATTAACCTAACCTTAATTGTAACTCCGAGCGCTAATTCTTTTACTTATGCAAGTAACTAAGAATTTATGAAAAACCGCTCCCAAAATTCCCAACACTCCCCGAAACGTAAGTAAGTAATTGAATTTTAAAAGATTATATATTACTATTTCTATGGAGTGTATTAATTTTATCGGGGAGTGAAAAAATTCTATCGGGGAGCGTTGGGAACTGGGGAGTGAAGTTTCAAGACAAATACCGCGCGAAAACAGAAAAAAAATGCAAATAGAGCTTTCTTTGTCGTTTAGAAAGAAACGACTTATATTTATAAAAAATTAAAGTATGGAAGAGCAGCTCGCCCGACACCTTTTTGATCTATGCCGTATCAATGAACCTATGCTGGGTAAATTGAATATTTCTCCTCTCGAGTCGGACGACTTTTCGCATACCAATGTGCCGTGGTTTAGATCGGGCTTTCGGGTTTATTATGATACTACGCATTGCTGGGAATTAATCCGTGAGCAGAAAATAGTGGCTGGCACGCCCGATGGCCATCGCTACCTTTTTAGCAATATGGAAGCAGAAGGATACGAGCCTTGCACTATTCAAGAAGCGCATAAACTCTTTCTAGAAGAAGTAAGCCAACACTAAAATTTCTATTTGAGCGCTTTTCCTATTTTAGTGGCATGGAAAGGCAGCATATAATCGTACTTCAAAAAGATGATGTTTTTGAGACTTGGGGAAGCTTAGTGGAGCTCTGCGAAGTTCATGGCTTTAAGTATCATAGCCTCAAGGCTAAGAAGTTTCCTTTTGAACACCAAGGTTATAAACTGATTAAAACCGAGTACCGGAAAAAGGTGATTTCTTAAACTTCTTCCCCCTAGTCCTGTCCTTTTTTATACGATCTATTCATAGGATTTTAGTCCTATGTCATCACTAGGTCAAGCATCTGCAATTTTATACGGCACTACTGCCCCAGGCAATACAAATGTGCTTTGGGCAAAAACCACCACCAACGATCCCAACACTTGGGCCATTCTTGGTTTTTACCAATACCTAAGTGGCGCTTGGAGTTTAATAACCGTAAGCGAAAGAAGCACCACCGCCCCCAGCGACACCAATAAGGTGTGGCTCGATTCCAATTTTACCCCACCGGTAATTAAAACCTACAACGGTTCCGCGTGGGCCGAAATAAACAAGCTGCGCAGCGTAACCAAAACCGAAGATTTTACTTTAAGCGCCAATGAAAACAACGCTTTTGTAAATATCAACTCGGCCAACGATGTAACGGTAACCTTAGAAGATCCTGGTTTAACAGAATTTGCCTGTACCCTTTCTCGCTTGGGGACTGGTGCAGTAACCATAGTGCCTGCAGGCGCGGTTTTAATTAATGGTGTGAACGGTGCTTTAAGCATTCAAAACCAATGGCGCAGTGTAATGGTCCGTAAGCTGGCCGAAGACGAATTTTTAGTGGAAGGAAATATTTAGAGCATGAATGTAAATAAAGTAATATTCGAAATCTGCCAGACCGATGCACCCAGCTTTAGTGAGGGCCTTTATAAGTGCCCTTGGAAAAATGGCTGTAAGGTTAAAGCTACTGCGGCAGGTAATTTAAGTGTGCGCTATGTGGGTGATAATGAAGGGGTGTACCGCGTTTTAAGCGTTCCTGGTACTAACACTTGGGACTTACCCGACCGCATTATTGAAATTAGAGAGCATGCCGATACTACGCTAGACTTAGCCAATGTATTGGTGGGAACTGGATTTAGCGATTAATGGCATTAGTCGGCAACATAGCAGCTCCTGGTATTTCTGGTACCACTAATACTTATGAGCCTTTAACGCGAGTAATTGCGGCAGAAGGCATTAAGGCTGGTGGCAAGCTATTAAGCTGGACTTGCCTCAATAATCTTGTTTTAAACAATACCGAATGAGCTTATTTTTTGCCATAGGATCTCCCTGTATTGGCGTGCAAGGTTTTGATGCGCTAACACGCCAAATTGCTAATGCTGCTATTGCAGCTGGTGGCACTCCTCTTTCTATGCAATGCTTGGCTAAACTGGTTAAAGAAAATAGCGATGAAGGACAAATGGCGCTAACCTTCACTATAAAAGCAGCTGCCGAAGCTGCAGGCGGCACTTCCTTAAGTACATCTTGTTTATACACCTTAGTTAAAAATAATTGGCAATGAGTTTAGGCCCTTTCCCCATACAGTTAATTCCTTTCACCAAAAACGGTAAGCTTCAGTTTTGGAATGACATTACCAAAGAAGTTATCGAAGCTGATTTTAGCAGGCCTAATGTAGGTGCTACTAGCGGTTCTATCGTTTGGCGCAATAACCAATTAATAGAGCTCGCTGAAAATGAGCCCGATTGGGATGACTCGGATGGATGTCCGGTGATTAAAATGAGGCCGCAATTGTCAAACTTAATTTTAGTATCAACACCTACAAGTTTACCACCAACTGGAATTATCAACGCTAGTTATGCGGCTAATGATTGGGGAATCGGATTTGTAGGTAAAATAATTTTAGACAACACCACGGGCGGCTCTTTGTGGTATCCACAAGAAGTTAGTTTATTAGTAGCAGGAAATGATTATACGGCGGGAGTCTTTTTCAAACCCTTAGATGGAAACCCGCCCATTTTAGGAAATACTGATCAGTGTTATCTTAATTTAGGAGGGACGGGCGCAAGTCCCGCATCGTATAAAGTTCAAAATTTAGGAAATGGAATTTATTTTGGTCAAGGACAAGCAACAAATGTATTAGGCGGAACAAATACGGGAGTATTAAGATGGACAGCAAGCGCAGCGGGACAAGTTGAAGTTTATGGCTTTGTAGTTTTTGATGGACTTATCAATTTAAGCCCAACTGATTTAATGCTTTCAAATGGGACAGCAGTAACCCGCTCCTCAAACATCTTTACCTTGAGTGATTTAGTCTCAAAGGGATTTTTAGGAGCGACGGAAGGAACCGTTTATCTAAACATGTTTGGGGAGTCATTAGCTAGAACAGCGATAGCATCAATCCTAACCATTGGAGGCACTGTTGGAAATCGAATAATAATAAGTAATGCGGGGGCAACCGTGACAAGACCTTATTTAATTATTGAAACGCCTCAAGGTAATTCAGTTCACCAACTGACTGATGATAATAGCAAGTCAATAATAAGTTACAAAGCGGGAAATTTAATTGTAGTGGTTAATGGCGTTACAGTAAAAAATGACCCTTTTTCACTTGATTTGACAACTTCTAGCACTTTAATAACTTATGGCACATCCAGACCTATAAACCTTAAAGGTTTGGCATTTTCACCAATAGCACTAACCGAAGCCCAAGCAATTGCGGCCTTAAACTCCTTATAATGAACTACACTAATCTCACTTTAAAAGGCAGTTTAGCTGCTGTTTTAACCGATATTAAGTCTATACAAAATAATGGTGAACCTGTGTACCCTAATTACCCAGCAGACTACGAAACTATTGGCAACACCGTCCATGATCGTTTTATAGTTACTGAGCCTCGCCAAGAAGTAATTACCCCAGCAACATTCAATCAAGCAGGCGAAGAAGTAAGCGCGGCGGTTTTAGGAGATTATGTTTCGATATTAGTGCTTCCTGCGGGTTACGATACTGGGCACTTTCAAACTGCCCTTTGAATGAAGCTACACGCCATCACTATAAAAAAAGGCAGGCACTACCCTAGCTTATTCCACTGGCTAAAGGGTGTGGAACTTACTTATACGGAAATGCCTGTTTTGTTTCGCCCTACCGAAGAATCGAAATACACTTTAGATGCTACGGATCAAGCCGATTGGAACAAACTGTATGGCCGTTTACGCTATCGTTTTAAAGGTGGTAAGCTTATCCGTGAGGAACAATGGCACGTTTGGCGCTGGCTTCCTAATTTAAACACTTTTCAAGTGGCGCGCTATACCAATATAGATGGCCTAATGACATGGACTGCTATTCAAAATGTGGCCGTAGGCGAAAGGGCCACTTTGTATAATAGCTGGTTTAGCTACTGGCTGCCACTTTCCTTTCATTTTGGTGGTGCCGATAGTAACGGCGATGGCCTTGGTGGTACAGCTCCGAATACAATAAAATTTTACATAGGATGAAAAACACTACTCAACAA
This sequence comes from uncultured Schleiferiaceae bacterium, assembly GCA_963977415.1. GTDB lineage: Bacteria > Bacteroidota > Bacteroidia > Flavobacteriales > Schleiferiaceae > Croceimicrobium. The sequence goes on from CAXBOS010000003.1 coordinate 16,931, forward strand.
TACCAGGCTTTACTTTTTGATAGTAAAGAACTTTACGATCGTATTTTAAATTACTTTGATGTTCAGGAGCTTGTTACGCCTTGGGCTTATGCCAAGTTTAAACAAAGAGGTGATTACTTCTTTCTTTCCCGGATAGATCCACGCTTACTGATTACCATTCTTTTCATTAGAGAGACGACAGGTCGTAAGATGACCATCAATACCTATAAATGGGGCGGTCGTTTTGATGAACGCGGAGTGCGCGATAATCTATCGCCCTTGGTTATGGCGCGCAAAACTGCCTATTGGTCGGGCCACGTTTTTGCCATGGCCGTCGATTTCGATTTAGAAGATATGACAGCCACCCAAGCACGCGCCTGGTTAAGTACGCATGCCGATGAACTACCCTTTAAAATTCGCTTAGAGCACAAATTAAATGGTGTGTCTATTTCTTGGGTGCATTTAGATGTAGTAGATGATCCACGCTTGCCTAAGGTGTATTTATTCAACGTTTAAATTAAAACCTAATGCCTAAAGAAATACTGAACATCTTAAACGCTGATGATAATGTAGATTTCTTAATGAAGTTTGTCATTTGGTTTTTAGCTATTCTGGTGCCGCTTTACGATGTGGCAGGAGCTCTAATATTGCTAATAATTATTGATCTAATAACCGGAATTGTAGCAAGTGTTAAGAAAAACGCTGCTTTTGAGTGGGCTAAGATTTTTAATACCATAAACAAACTGCTTGTCTATTGCCTAATTCTTTTGGCGGCTTGGGTAATTGAAAGCAAAATTATTCCATCTATTCCCTTTATGCGCCTTGTTGCTGGCTTTTTAGCTCTAACCGAATTGCGTTCTATTTTAGAAAACTTCAAGAATATTTTTGGAATTGATGCTTGGGACTACATCCGAGCCGCAATAAAGCGGCAGAATGTGCAGGAAATAGTCAATAAAGAAACTGAAAAATGAAAGCCATTTATAGCCTTTTACTACTTGCTTTATTGGCTAGTTGCAAAACCCCTGAAAGCACTACTACTACCAACGAAACCTTTCGTTTTGTAGAGCGAGAAACCCGCGACACTACTTTACAGGGCTTCGATTTAGAAACCAGCATTTCGCTACCTCAATTTTTTGAGCGCCGCATTTACGATACGCTTACAATCACCGATCCTAAAACCAAAGGCGAATTAAAGCTATGGAAAAACAAGTACGGCGAATTAGTAGCCCAATGCACTAGTCAAGATAAAACCATTAAGCTCCTGCGCGAAAAAGTACGCGAATACGAATCCCGCGAAAGCGAAACCCTAATTAAAGTAGACACCCGCAACTGGTGGCAAAAGCTCACCGATTTAATTCCGAACTATGTATTCGTAGCCATCGGCTTTATTGGCGGTTTATATATTGGAATTCGGTTTTTGTGATGGTGGAAAGCCTGTGAACAAATTCTTCGCTAAAACAACGAACTAATTGTTCGCTATTTTATCTTAGCACTATGCCTAACAGTATTTCACTTCAGCTTGAGCCACACCTTTATAATTTCCTGAGAATTCATTTAGGAACTGAAATGAAGCGGACCATAAAAAACACCAGTAATATTGGCTGCTTCATATTAAATCGTGTGGAAGTTTCGGACTTTCCTTTAAGAGGCCGACCGGTAGAGAAGAATGTTTTGAAATTAGAAATCCCAACTGAAACTAACACTTACAATTTGCGCTTTGGTGGCTATCCTTTTTTAAGCGAAAAGGGCGCTCAGGAAATAAACAAGCTGTTGGAGTTTATTATGAAGAAGGAGCTTTTTGATAAACTAGATCTGATTGAAGAGAATCAACAGAATAAACAACGCAACGGGAAAATTTCGGCTGAAATAAGAAAATTTGTGCAGAAATATAGTAGTGACGAAGTGGAATTGTCCTTCGACACTTGGAAAAAGCGTTACCAGCGACATAAAAAAAAGGGCGTAAACCTTTTAACGACAGATATTTAAAATTAATTCTCGGCTTTTTGTCCTTAAAAAAACAGCTATGAACGACTTCCCTACACCATCTAAAGAGCATATAGGAGGATTAAAGATCTTTCGTTTCATTCCTGTTTCGTCTGTAATTGCTATTCCTGATAAAAAGGAATTCAATTTTCTAGAAATGCAATTAGTCAGCAATGCGGTATGGTATAATGGTGTAGCTTCCTTCCGCAGTTTATCTTTTAGCGATAATTTAGCTGGGAATGAAAATGGCGACTTCTACGAAAATTCTATTTCTGCATTTTACCCTGGGCAAAATAGAGAGCTCGAAACTCTATTTGATGAAATGGTAAATGGGGAGTTCTTACTACGCATTCGCGATTACGAAGGCAATGAAAGATTGCTGGGCACGATAGAAGATCCACTGCGATTTACCCGAAGTTATGACTCTGCCCAGCTTGGTGGCAGTAAAGGTTATCGCATAACTTTCCGAAATCGCCAACTTAGTGCATCTAAGTTTATTAATGATATTGGCAGTGAGGCAGCGCTTAGAATAAATACCGATGGACAGTTGGAAGTGCTGGAAACTATCGTTAATCACTCGTTCAGTTTAAATGCAAATGGTGAGCTTGTCGTTACTGGTCCTTTCGATTATAAGTTTTACCTCAATAGCGCAGGCCAATTGGTGTTTGATGAGTTTAGAACCGAATAATCTGTCCTTTTAAGCCCCTATAAATCAGCCTATACTTGAAATTGTAAAGAGTATAGCTTGAAAGTTAACCACACATTATCAGCAATTTTAAACGGCGTTTGGCTCATTGAGTCTAACGCTGCTGCTAGTTATCTGCCTTTAGTAGCTTCTATTATTAAAGGTGACACTCTTGCCTTTGAAAAAGATGATGAGGGTGATAACCGTTCTGCCGCAAAGGCAAGTGCACTAGCCTCGGTTGCTGGCGCTACGGTTTATCGCAAAACCCGCAGTTGGATGAGCTTTAATGATGCTCCTAAAAACTCTATTGCAGAAATTTCTATTTCGGGTCCTATTCTAAAAGTAGGACAATGTGGTGATCCTGGTTCGGCTGCTTATGCAGAATGGATTAAGGAAGCTGATGAAAACCCGAACATATCTTCTATTCTTCTTCGCATCGATAGTCCTGGTGGCTTGGTTAATGGTACCGCCACTTTAGCGGACACTATTAAGAATACCTCTAAGAAAATAATCGCCTTTGTAGATGAAGGTATGGCAGCTTCGGCGGCCTATTGGCTGGCTTCGTCTTGCGATGAAATAGTTCTCAGTCAAAAGCATGACCAAGTGGGCAGTATTGGTGTTTTCACCACCCTGCACGACATGAAGGGCTATTACGAGAAAATGGGCGTGAATGTACTAGAGATTTATGCCTCTCAGAGTACTGATAAAAACGGCTTAATTAATAAAGCTTTTGCAGGAGATACGAAGCCTTTAATTGAGGAGCATCTTAATCCTATCGCCGAAACCTTCATAAATGTAGTAAAGGCAAATCGAAGCGAAAAGTTGAATTTATCGGCTGGCGATCCTTTTACTGGCAAGATGTATCGCGCCGAAGAGGCGATTGCTATTGGCTTAGCCGATAGAGTTTCTAATTACGAAGATCTTGTTTTGGCTATGGCTGAAACATCTACAATACAAAATTCCAATTCACATATCATGGCAAAAGGTAAATGGACCGCCGTAGCAGCTGCCGTAGGGGTAGAAACATTTGAAAGTAATGACGATGGTATTCACTTGAATGCTGAGCAAATGGACAATCTTAATGCAGAGCTTGATCGCGAAGTAGTTGACGCTACCACCCATCAAGAAGCTGCAGATAGCCTAACTGCTTTGCAAGCTGCCCAATCGGGTGCTTTGGCATCATTAAACGAGCAGCTGCAAGCAATAGGTGAAGCACCCGCAACTGAACTTACCGAAGGATTAACTCGCTTAGGTGGTTTAGCGCTTGAGTTTGGTCAGGCTAGCGGAGCAGAGTTTACCAAAACTAAACCTGCAGGCGGAGCAGAAGAGCAAGGCGAAGCTAGCAGTGCAGACCTCATTAATGAAGAAATTGCCCGTAAATCGGGACTTGTATAAACGAATTATTGACCTAAACTAAAACGAAAATGGGAGTTAGTGTTTCCGATATCGTTAGTGCATACGGCGCTAACTATGTAAATGAAGGACAGAATGTTCAGCGCCTTCTTAAAAGAATGGAGCAAAAGCCAGTTACCGCTGGTCATGCGCAAAGTCGCATTATTTCAGATACCGTTTATCGCTTAGGAAATGCTGCGATGGGCCGCATTGTTCAGCCTTTCCAAAAAGGCTTTACTCCTCTGGGCGATCTTACTTTAACTGCAAAGCCCATCCAATTGCATAACATTAAGGCCGATGTGTTAATTGAGCCTGATGATATTGTAAGCTCTTGGGCAGGTTTTTTAGCGGACACAGGTAACAGCCGTAAAGATTGGCCTTTGATTCGTTACGTGATGGAAGTTTTCTTTGCGGAGAGCTTAGGTCGCGACCTTGAATTAAACGAGTACTTTAAAGGTGTAGCAACTGCTCCTACCACTGGTACTCCTGGTGCTATTTCTACCTCAATGAATGGTCTTAAAAAGACTATTGATGACGGTTTAAGTGCAGGTGATATTAATCAAATCTTACTTTCTGCTACTCCTTCCACTTCTAATATGCGTGACATTGTAGAAGAGTTTGTAGACGGAATTGATGAAGTATATCGTACCCTTCCTATGAAGCTTTTCATGTCCACTCAAAAGAAAGTGGATTATTTCCGTGACAAGCGTAATCTGGTAGGTGGAAATAATAACTACGACGACACAAAAGTGATGACCGTAGATGCCTTCCCTAATGTGGAGATTGTTGGTTTACCTTCTATGGCAGGAAGTAATTATATGTTTGCTACCCCAGCAAACAACTTCTTCCATATTCGTCGCACTACTGGATTCAAAGCTCCAGATGTACAGGCTTTTGATCGTCAGGTTAAAATTCTAACCGATTGGTGGGAAGCCCTAGGCTTTGGAATTGACGGCCTTGTTTGGGCATACGATACTACCAACGCAGCCTAATTGAAATTTCTCGGAAGTACTCGCAAGGGTACTTCCTTTTTATAATTCTTAAGTTACAAGAGATGTCAAAATTGACTTTTAAAACCTTACAAGAAGCTGCTGAATATGCCGAAGTGCAAGACAAGCGCATTGCTAGTCTAGAAGTAGCATTGGAAGCATTAGTAGATAATGTGGAAGCTTCTGCTCCGAAAACCCAAGCTGAAAAAGTTCAGTTTAAAGTTGGCAAAGACACTTACGAAGTGAAAAGCACCGCTACTTTCACTATCGATCGTCAAAAACACACCGGTGCTGACTTGGTTAAAAACACCGAATTAGCCAAGCGCTTAGTTGACGCCAAAGTTCCATCCATTAAAAAGGTTTAAAATGAATTTAGAAGCAATTGCCTTTACGGGAGATGAGGAAAATGTTGGTGGGATTAATCACACCGAACTTTGGCTTATTGACCGTGATTTGCTCGATACTATAAGCGAGCCGCCTAAGATGGATGCGGACGTGCCTCCTGCCTCCTTTGATGCCTTAATGACTATTGATACTGCTCACGTACCCGCTACTGGAGCAGGCTTTAGAAAAATTATGGCAATTCCTAAAACAGGGAACATCGAGAGCACTTTAGCTGGTGAAGATGATGGCAAGGTGTATAACAATGCCTTTACCTTTCAGGTTAAAACCAATAAGGCTAAAGTATTAGGTTTATTGCGTTGGGCGGCTAACCGAAATATGGTGGTCTTGGTTAAAGAAATTGGGGGCCAAATTCGTCAGATTGGGGGTAAAGAAATTCCTGCGCGCTTAATGGAGGCAACCGCCAGTTTAGGTGGTGGTGGACATGAAGGTAAAAAGCACGCTGCCTTTACCATTTCTGATACCCAAGCTTATCCAGCACCAATTTATAGTGCAGCAATCCCTGAACCTGCCTAAGCATGGATACTAAGCTTAAAAAGCATATTCCACTAACTAATCATCCGGTTTGGAACCATGATGGTGAACGAGTAGATCTGCGAGAGATAAGCGATACTAAAGCAAAGAAGTTAATCGCTGGTGGTTTTAATCTACTGGCGAAAATTGAAGATAAGGATCCGTAGGTGTTAGTTGATTAAGTGAGAAAGCCCGATTGAATTTCAGTCGGGCTTTTTTTGTCCTTTTTAATAAAACTTACAATGTTCAATTTCAGAATTCAATTGTAAGAACTTTAAAAATTAATTATGAAAAGGATTCTTTTTCTGTTACTCGGGCCCTTTAGCTTCAGCTTGGTGGCTAGCCCCCCGCCTGCACCTCTTCCCATTGAAGTAGAAAACGAAGCACCAGATGTGCTTTCTATGGAAGCAGATCATTTCGGCATTAGCCTGATGGTAGTAAACACTCTGCCCGACCTTGATTTGCAAATTTCAGCTGCTATTCTGGAGCCTTGCATTCTGCTGCCGAAAACCTATGCAAACCTTATTACTAAGCGTTCTTATGCTTCGATTATACAATATCGATCGCAAATCGCGAATAAAGGTCCACCCGTATTGTTAAATAATAGGCCGCGCTTAACACGAAATTACCCTTCTTCTAGTAAGGTTTAGTTGATGCCTAGATTTGAGTGGGAAAGCCTGATTGATTCGTCTCTCAGGCTTTTTTTATGTCCTTTTAGTTACAACAGTGAGTTTCTATCCTAGCACTATGGAAGATGTAGAAGCTTGGATTGCTGAACAGGGAGCCTATCAGGTAGGAATGCAACTATACCTGCAGCACCCATATCACAATAGACACTTGGCGCGCATAATTGGTAGCCGCGAAAACTCACGTAACCGCGCGAAACTGGAGTATGAGCTTCTTAAAGTCTATAAGGCTAAAGCCCTCAAGGATAGAGCTGCCTCGCTTCAGAAAAAAGCAACGCAAGTAATCCCTGCTAAGAATCCCGAAAAGGATCTTCGCGAACAGGCTACTGACAAATTTCAGGGAAGAATCGGCTTGGCTGATCTTCACCCTTCTTTACATCCTAAGTACATCCTCCAAAAGTCCACCTTTTACAAAATATGGGGATTGCATTACAACCTAGAGAACCTAGACAGTGACGATAAGCGTCTGGAATCGCTCCGAGAGATAATGGCTGGCTGGGATCTAATTAATAGCATTTGGCAGGAAATCGATTATTACCTCGAGCACAAGAAAGTTCTAACGCCTACCGACATCAGCGACTTAAAGCAATTAAACCCTTCCCAATTAGCACAGCGCAAGCTTACCGTGCGGAGCAATGTTAGCCGGTACCAAAAAAAAGTAGAGCAGCTGAGTGCAGAATACGAAGCTGAAGAAGATTTAGCCCATAAAAACAAACTCCTCCTCAAATTGAATAAAGCCCAAGACACTTTGGGTAAGAATGAAATTCGATTAGCGGAAATAAAACAATTGCTACATGAGTGATTTAAAGTGGACCACCGAAAGTCGGAAGATTAAGGATCTCGTTCCTTATGAGTATAATCCAAGAAAACTAACAGAGTCTCGTAAAGCAAAACTGCAGGAGTCACTCCAGTATTTTGATTTAGCCGAAATACCAGCCATTAATCTTGACAATGTAATTATTGCTGGCCACCAAAGGATTAAAGTCCTTATGGAAATGGGACGTGGTGAAGAAATGATTGATGTGCGGGTGCCTAGCCGCCAGCTTACTGAGGTTGAGTTCAAGAAGTACAATATCACTAGTAACCTTCCCACTGGTTTTTGGGATCGTGATATCCTCGATGAAGCTTTCGGCGATATTGATCTGGCCGCTTTAGGTTTAGATGTAGATAATATTGAAGTTCCCGATACAGAGGAAGTACTTATTGACTTGGTGAATGAAGAGGAAGGCGAGGTTGATCCTGAGCCTCGCAAGAATGTCATTTCTGTTTTAGGTGATCTTTACGAGTTTCAATCGATCAGTAAAAAAATAAGCCATCGAATTCATTGTGCTGACAGTAGAGATAGTGATGCGGTGGCGAAGTTACTCAATGGCAATAAGCTCGACTTGGTGCACACTGACCCTCCCTACAATGTAGATTACACGGGCGGTACCAAAGAGGCTTTAAAGATTCAGAATGATAAAATGAGTAGCGATAAGTTCTACCTATTCTTATATGAATTCTACGTTACCACGAGCATTTTTATGAAGGAAGGTGCTGCCTTTTACATTTGGCATGCCGACAGTGAAGGCCACAATTTTAGAGGAGCTCTAATTAATGCTGGCTTAAAACTAGCGCAGTGTCTTATTTGGGTGAAGAATAGCATGGTGATGGGTAGGCAGGACTATCAATGGAAGCATGAACCAGTACTTTATGGTTGGAAACCAGGAGCAGCTCACCAGTGGTGCAGCGACAGAAAACAAACGACGGTTTTAAATTTTGATAAGCCTCTGCGAAACGCGGATCATCCCACCATGAAGCCCCTAGACATGTGTGAGTACCTTATTAAAAATAGCGCCAAACGTGGACAGAATGTTTACGATGGCTTTGCAGGATCAGGAACCACAACCATTGCCTGCGAAAAGCTACGCATTAACAGTTTTGCTCAAGAGTTAGGCCCCGAATATGTCGACGTTATTATTCGTCGCTACATCAACTACATGCGGGAAAACAAATTAAGCTTCAACATTTTACGAAACGGAAAAACACTATCAGATGTCGAACTTGACGAGTATTTTAAAGAAGGATAGCACTTTCGACAGAATATTCTCCTGGTATATCGATCAAAGTAGTGTCAAACTATCCGATAAAGAGCAGGAAATACAACAGCGATGGAGCGCCGCTTGGAGCCTACTAATGAACTACCATTCGATGGAACAGGCGGTGGCTGTTCACATGAAGGAGTTCGATTTATCACGCGCCCAATCTTACCGCGATTTAAAGTCTGCTGTTAACCTCTTTGGAAATGTAACTAAAACGGAGAAAGAAGGCCGTCGCTATGTTCTTTATGAATATAGCATGAAGGTTTTCCAGTTAGCCTTAAAGAAAGGTGATTTAGAAACCGCTGGCCGAATGATTGAACGCATGAGTAAATTGATGCGCTTAGATTCTGCCGAAGATGAAATCGTGAATCCCGAAAAACTAGAGGCAAGCGAATATAAAATTCAGCTTCCTAAAGAAATTCGTGATCAATTGGTGATGATGGTGAATAAAGGTTTTGTAGATCTGAATGAAAGTGCTGAAGACATCGACTTTGAAGAATTAGGCCGTTCAAATGAAGACTAAGAAGGTACAACTCAACCTTCCGCAGATGCTTGCTATTATGAGTACGCAAAAGCAGAAGCATTTAGAATGGGGCCGTGGAACTGGGAAGTCAACAATTCTCGGCTGGTTTATGAAGGAGTTTGTTCGCCAAATGCCAAGAGCTACTTTCTTTCTCGTTGGAGAGACCTATACACAAATTCTCAACCGTACCCTCCCCTCTACCAAAGAGGGATTAGAAATGTGGGGGCTTTACGAAAATGTTGATTATGTAATCAACAATCAAACGCCACCTAAACACTTTGAGCGCCCTTTTCAAGCCCCTACTAACTATAAAAACTTTATTCTATTTGCCAATGGAGCAGGATTTCACTTGGTAAGTCAAGATGTACCAGGAACTGGCCGTGGACTAAATACCTACGGTGGTATTGGTGACGAAGCCGCCTTGCTGGACAAAGTGAAGCTCTTTAATGATGTGCAAACCACCAACCGTGCTAAAAAGGCCCGCTTTGCAAAGTCACCTCTATTAAATGCCGAAATCTACGCAAGTACAACGCCTATGACTAAATCGGGCCGTTGGTTTATTGAGCAGGAGAAAGTCGCCAAGCGCGAGCCTTCGCAGGTGTTTTTCTCTCGTGCCAATGCCCTTGCCAATAAAGGCAACCTTTCGGCAGATTGGTTTCGACGGATGAAGCGTGAAAGCCCTTCTGAAATGCACTACAATGCGGAAGTACTCAATATCAGACCAAAGGAAATTACTAATGGTTTCTATGCTCAACTTAATGCAGACCGACATTACTACACAGCTAAGTATGATTACAGTCGCATAAAAAACTATAGTAGTGAGGAAGGTGGTGAGATTGCTACTTCCTTAGACTGTACTACCGATATGGATCTCGACCATACCGAGGAGCTTATTGTCTCGGTAGACTGGGGAGCTGCTATCAACTCTATGGTGGTGGCCCAGTACATCAAGGGTGACTACAAGGTGCTGAAGAGCTTCTTCGTGAAGTCGCCCAAGATCCTCGACCACCTATGGCTAGAGGAGTTCCTTCCCTATTACCGTAACCATGGCAAGAAGGTTATCAAGTTCTACTACGATAGAAACGGTAACAGCCGTGTAGCCAACGCGAACAAGACCTATGCTGAACAAGCCATGACCTTGATGCGCGATGCAGGCTGGCGCGTACATCAAATGACGCAGGGACTGGACCCTTACCACAATGATAAGTATCTAGTCATTAACAAGCTATTACTGCATGATCAGTCTGATCTGCCCAATATCCTAATCAATAAGAATAACAACCCGGACTTGATTATTGCCTTAGAGAACGCCGAGGCTAAGGATGGTCGTCGTGGAATTGAAAAGGATAAGCGAAGTGAATCTCGTAAAACTGTACGTGATGAACATGCAACGCATCTAACGGATGCCTTCGACATTCCTATCTACTCCCTGTTCAAAGGGAAGATTCGTCACAAGATCAATAGCAGCTGGCACATCGACGTGTAAACCTTTCTTTTATTTGAATCTGCAGGTTCTTCTAACCAGGAGAGCCTGCTTTCATATTTCCGTCACATCAACGGTTACATCAGTCATTCGGCGGTAGGGCGTGGCGTGGAGCCGCTGCGCGCTGTGATACTGAGAAAAGTTTTTAAAGCTTCAAATATTTGGCTCACAATTTATTGGAGACTTTATTTTGAGACTAGACCCTGAAAGAATTGCTTTAAAACTAGAGTTTGCCTGTCCTTTTTTAAGAATAAGTATTGGTCCATCTTCGAAATATGGAAGTTATCACTCGAAAAGAAATGCTTCGGAAGATGAACGAAAAGGATGATCGTGGTAATCCAATTCCTTTTTCATTTTCCTATATCACTTGGAATGCTAATTCTAAGACTGGCGGAGCGGAAAGGCATTATGACAATGCGGAGCTCGCTACATCGTCTGGGACTAACGAAAAGGCGTACGAGAAAACGACCAAACGGACGAATAATCATTCTGAAAATTCTACTCGTAACATTTTCGTAGGAGACAAACACCCAAAGACCTTTCACGTGAATGCCATCGTAAGGTTTAACAATATTAAAGTAGTTTACTAATGACCGATATCAGTAAGCATGGGGATATAACCATAATGCAAGGCCCTGGTTATGTGGCCGCAGTTGAATTTTCTGGTGTTTACAAGCCTGAGAGCCTTGCTGAGCCCAACGAGCCAACCTTGGTAAAGAGCTTTAATAAAGAAAGTCAAAATTCTACTGTTGTTTTTTGGGGTGATAATAACACTTACCCTCAACAAGTTCTTGCCGCAGTAGAAAAAAACGGAGCTGCCGAGCGTGCTTTAGAAATTCGCATCGGTGCGCATTATGGCAACGGACCAATTTTCTTTAAGCAGAATTATGAAGATGGTAAAAAGAGTATTTCTTTAGTTGATACACTTGATCTTCCTGAAGAACTAAGGAAATTCAATAAAGACTCACGCATCAATAAGTTTTGGAAGGAATGTATTACTGATCTTGAGTTATTCTCTATTGCTTTTCCCGAGTATATCCTTTCTGCTGACTATCGAAAAATAACTAAAGTAAAAAGGCAACAAGCTGCTCATTGTCGCTATCAAGAAATGGAAGACGATGGTTCTATTGGCCACATCTACATAAGTACCAAGTGGGATGAGGGTGTTTTACCATCTAATGAAGAAGGGGTGAATAGTAAGTATATGGGTAAAACTGCGTACATCGATCCATATCTGAGCACCGAAGATGTAAGGGATTACTGCAAGAAGCGTAAAATTCGCAAGTTCATTCGTCCTACGCTGCGTCCACTAAAAGGTTCGTCTTACTACCCCACTACCGCATGGCATTCGGTATTTAAAAATGGTTGGATCGGACTCTCTTCTATGGTGGCTGACTTGAAGAAGTCCATGTTTAAAAATCAGAGCATCATTCTTTATCACATTGAAGTGACGATTGATTACTTCGAGAATAAGTATAAGGATAAGTGGCACGAGATGACCGCCAAGGAGCAGGACGAAAAGCGTGATGAACTGCTCACTTCCTTGAATGAGAAATTGACCGACGTTAAGAACACCCATAAATCATTAATGACCATTCGCTATAAAGACGAAATGGGAAATTATGTGGAAGGAGTAACTATTAAGGCGGTTGATAATAAAATTAAAGATGGTAGCTACCTGCCCGAAGCAAGTGCGGGTAACTCGGAGGTTCTTTTTGCCTTTGGCGTGGATCCTACTTTAATTGGACACGGAGTGCCAGGGGGTAAACTGGGCGGCGGTGGCGGTAGCGATAAGCGCGAAGCCTTCACTATTCTTAATGCGCTTATGAAAACCCCAAGAGAAACCACCTTAGAAATTTGGGACTTCATAAAGGAATACAACGGCTATGAGGAAGATTTAATGGCGGGCTTTGAAAGCACCATTTTAACGACTCTCGATAAGAATCCTACCGGACAAGAAAACACTACTGGAGCATGATACTATTTAGCACCATCGACGAACTGAAGGAATACATCTCCTTATCGGGAGATATGGATTTTAATGATTTGAAAGCTAGCCTTAAGCAAGCGGGGCGAAAGAGAATTACTCCTCTTATTGATTCTACAGTAGCCGATAGCTTGGTAACGTATTACAATGAGGGAAACCCTGATACTTCGGAAGCTAATCTTAAAAAGTATAAGCTCCTCCAGCTCACGCAAGAAGCGCTAGCCTATTTTGGTTTAGAAACCTATGTACCGGAAGGCAATGTGATGGTTTCAGGACAAGGAATTAATGTGCAGGAAAGTGAACATTCCAAGGCTGCTGAGTGGTGGCAGGTGAAGGACTTGATTCGCAAGTATGCAAAAGCGGGAGAGGAAGCATTAGAAGAGGTGCTTATCTATCTTGAAAAGGAAGACCCTTTTGGAAACTGGGCGGATTCAGTAGCGCGGAAGGAACTAAAAACGCTACACATTCAAAGTGCCACAGCCTTTCAGAAGTATTTTAATATTGGTAGCAACCGCAGCACTTTTCTTGCTTTACAGCCCATTATTCGTGATGTGCAAAATATGTACTTGGAGCCAACTTTGAGCCAAGAAATTCTTGACTTGTTTCTCAATTACAACTCAGATTCTTCTACAGAGGAAAAGCGCGCGAATGATTTACTGAAACATGCCCTTGCCAATATTACCATCGGGCGTGCCTGCCGAACCAACCTATTCGAGGTGAATGCAGATGGCTTTAAAAAGCGCAGCACTTCCACCAACAACAGTTTTATCGATAAGCTAAGCGATGCTTCACGCGAAGAGTTAAACCGAGTGGAGTTGGAAACGATGAAGACAGGAAATGCCTATCTGCAGAAGCTCACCGACTACCTTAATGCCAAGGCAAGTGATACGGTATTTACAGCATGGAAAGCCTCGGATAAGTATGTTGACCCAGCTACCGAAGTGGATAAACCTGCGGTAAGTGGCGAGGGGGGAATAATTAGTTTTTAAGAATGAATTGCCGATGCCTAACCAATAAAGCAGAAAGCCGTTGCCGTCATTACCGCGCTAATACTTGCTGCAAAACTGAGGATGAATTAGAACTCAATAAACTAGAAGATGAACGTAAGCATTCCACAAAACTGGGGGGAGATTAAACCCAAGCAACTGATTAACATCGCGCCGCTTCTCCATGAGGAAACCATAAACCTTGTGAAGGTCTTTTTTGCGCTGCTTCTTCTCAAATGGTACAAACCTAAAGATTGGTTGATTTTGTTCAGGCTGAGCAATGTGCCAGCTTCAGAACTTAGCTTTCATGTGCATTGGCTATTGGAGGACAAACCGCCTAAACGCTGGATGCTGCAAAAGTTTAAAGGCCTAGTGGGGCCTGATCTGTTTTGGCAAAATGTGTCTTGGCTAGAGTTTACCGTGGCCGATAGTCTTTTTTGCCGCTACCACGAAACCAAAGACCTAAGCTATGCCCGCGCTTTAACCGCCACTCTCTTCCGAAAAAAGGGATTGGGATCTGTTCACGATCCTAAGCATGCTGATTTTACAGGCGATGAACGCAGAGCCTTCAATACTCATATTACCGCTAAGCTAGAAAAGCAAATTTATGATTGGCCCGATGCTTTTCATTATGCCGTGGTTCTGAATTATGCGGGCGTGCGCAGAAAAATAGAGTTTGAATTTGGAAGGGTATTTAACCAGGACAATGAAGGATCCGTAATTGATGCGCCTAAAGGTTGGAAGCCTGTGACGCTTTCCGTATCGGGTGAGAAGTTTGGCAATTTGAAAGAAACGGAACGTAGCCCTTTTCGAGAGGTGTTGCGTCACTTAGAAATGAACGCCTACGAGATTGAACGCTTAAAAGAGAACCATGGCCGCGATTAATTACCAAACCATCAACGCTTATTTTGACGACCTGCAGCAGAAGCATGTAGATTTAAAGAGCTTCTTTCGTTTCGACTTGAGCGAGATTATGGGGAAAATGCGCAATGGTGTAGAATACCCCGCCCTTTTATTAGAAGACACTGCCTTAAGCCTAGCTGATAATGGCGCGCAGAACAAAAGCGAGAGTTTTGAAGTAAGCTTCTTAGTTTTAAAAACTTCGAAGCCGAAAGAATACGATTTGACAGAGCTGGCTTTAGCCGATTGCCTAGAAATAGCTAAGGAGATAGAGCGCCGCTTGCAAGCCGATGCCGAAAACCCGAGCCATTGGCTTTACAATCGTTACGATCAAAGTCAAACTAACTTCCACAAAGTAGGACCCATTTTCGCCGACACCTGTTGGGGCTACCGCTGTTCTATTATTCTTACTAATACCGATGTACAACGCCTGCCTACGGCAGCCAAATGGAGTGATTTATAATGCTAAATGTTGACCCTGAAATTATAGCCAAAGAGAAAGCGGCTGGACAAAAAGCGAGACGCAAGCTGAGGGAAACCAATAAACGCTTGATGTATCAGATGGTCGCGATTGGGGAAACCAAAAACAAACGTCCAGGCGAAAAAAGCTTAAGCGAAACCACAGTGAAAGTTTTAATGGATGTATCGGGTTTAGATGCACTGCGCATAGATATACCTCGCCACGGATTAATTCACCAACACGGTGTGCGGTTTAAAAAATATGGTGGAGCTATGACAAAAAGGACCTTCCCGTATTTAATGCAAACGCTGTATGACAATAGGATCGTAGAAGAGCTGGCGGATAACCTTGCTGATATCCGAGGTGGGGCAATAACTGATTTAATGGTAAAAGGTTTTCCAAATAAATTATAATGAGCGGTACTACTGAAAACAGAAAGGTTTACATCTCCATTAATGGAAAGGAGGTTAAAAACACCTATCGAGGTATAAAAGCGGAAGTTCTAGCGCTTACAGGACAACTAACTAACACCACACGTGGTACTAAGGAGTTTGAGCAGGCAACGAAGAAATTAGATAACGCTAAGAAACAGTTTGAAAAGGTTAAAACCGAAGTCGGTTTCACTAGAAAAGGTATTAGTGGTTTAAACGACAACTTCAACGCGCTGAAAAACACATTTATAGTGGTAGCCGCTATTAATGTTTTTGGTAAAATCCTTAAAGATGCTTTTGAGCTTCGCAAAGAAATGGGAAAGCTTGAAGCGGTATTAAAAAATGCTTTAGGCGATGATCTGTTAGCAGAAGGTGCAATTACCATGATTGAAGACTTCGCTACGGAAACCCCATTTTCAGTTCAGCAACTTACCGAAAGTTTTGTAAAACTCGTGAATCGTGGTATTATCCCCACAAGAGAGGAAATGAGAAAAATGGGAGACTTCTCATCTGCCACAGGAAAAAGTTTTGATCAATTAGCGGAGGCTATCCTTGATGCGCAAACAGGAGAATTTGAGCGATTGAAGGAGTTTGGCATTATGGCTCGAAGAGAGGGCGATGGAGTAGCCATGACTTTTAAAGGTCAAAGAACTCAAATCGCGATGACTAAAGATGCTATTACTGAGTACATCTACAGTTTAGGAGATTTAGAAGGCGTAAGTGGGTCTATGGCGGCTATTAGTAATGAGCTGGCGGGAGCTACTAGTAATTTAGGTGATGCTTATGATACCTTATTAAATACCATTTTTAAGAATGACACCGCTTTAACTAGGTTCATGAAGACCATGACAACTTCCTTACAAGTTTTAAAGGAAAGTATTCGCGCTGGAGGTGTTTTAGGGGTGGATGAAGTAGCAGAAATAAATGCAGAAGCAGAGGAAAACTTAAAACGTTCGTTAGATCGGATTAAAAAAGAAGCGGGAACTAATAAAGAAGTTTGGAAAGATTGGGAAGGTCGCGTGAAAACCGCTATTACCAGCGTTGATGAAAGGTTGAAAAAAGATAATTATACGCCTGCAGCTCGCTTACGGTTAATCAAAGTCCGTGAAAACTATCTCCAAATTTTATCATCGATTAAAGAGGTGTTAACCGTAGATAGTGAGTCCAACGCTAAACTGATTAAAGAGCGCGCAGAAGCGCAAAAGAAAATAGAAGCGCTTTTACTTAAAGCAGCAGGTTCTGAAGAGGACATTATTCGTGCGAAATACGAAGAGTTAATTGCTTTAGCTAAAAAGTATAAGATTGATCTGGTTGATGATTTAACCGAACAAATGAATAGCGAGTTAATTGATGCAATTCAAGAGCAGGCTCTTAAAGAAATTGATGCCGAAAATAAAAAGCAGCAAGAAAAACTAAAGGCAGAGGAAGAGTTTCAGAGAGAAAGGCGCGAGGCTTTAGAACGCTATGAGCTATTAGATGATAATGAGCGGCATCAAATGGCTTTAGATGCCTTAGATGTTGTTTATGAAAAGAAGCTTTTATCCTTAGAGGAATATTTAGAGGCGAAGAAGTTTTTAGAGGATGAACATGCTAATGGACAAACGGAAAAACAGCAGGAGGCCTTTAAAAAGTGGGTTGAGGAATTAGAGGCAAAACTTGAAAAGCAGCAAGCCTTTACTAATGCCTTTTCTAACTTGGTTAATACCATGGTGGAAACGGAAATGCAGGGCATTAGAACCGTTGAACAAGAAGATTATGAGGTAAACCAAAGAAGAGGGGAAAGCGATGAGGCTTTTCAGAAAAGAAAGGCAGAAGCTGAAAAAAAATATACTGCGGCTAAAAAAGAAGAGGAACGTGAACGCCATGCCATTTCTAAAAAGTACGCCTTTTTACAGGCTATGGCGAATGTGGCACAGATAGGCAGTGAGACTGCTTTAGCAATTGTGAAAGCACTGGCTGACTTAGGTCCCATTGCGGGGCCGATTGCAGCCGCAATAATTGGAACTACTGGTGTACTGCAGGCGGGTATCGCCTTACAAAATGCTAATAAAATTCAAGGATACGCCACTGGTGGTTTCACCGATAACGCTACTGGACCTGTGGATGAAACAGGCTTTCGCCAAGCGGGTATTGTTCACGAAGAGGAGTGGGTGGCACCGCGCTGGATGCGCAAGTCGCCTCGCTACGCTTCTACCATTAATGCATTAGAATATGCTCGCGCCAATAATGTAGGGCGTTATGGTAACACATCTACGCCAGTGGCCATCTCATCTACCCCGAGTGGACCAGTGCAGGCAACTTTAGATACGGGCAATTTTAACAAAGCTGTATTAATGCTGAGTGAAACCGTGGATAAACTTGTGGAAAGAGGTGTTTTAGCGGTGGCCGACGATGATTTTGAGCGAGCTATGAAGGAAAAGCGGGAACGCGATGAACTGATTATAAATAATAGCAGAATATGAGTTTGACCCTACTAAAAAGCCCAGGAAATCAAAATTTATTGAAAAATCCGGTAGTTTATGAGCTAAGCTCTAATAATACGCTTTCTACAGTTGGAACAGCCGTAAACCAGACTATTGAGTTAAATGCTATTCCATCTAATGGCGACACCCTTCGTTTACAATGGCTTAATGGGGCAAGAGATATTACTTTCACCTTTACCAATAGCCCCGATGATAGTGGTTTACAACTTGATAGAAGCGGCGCACATGCTAATGTAGCGGCCTACATTAATAATTTACTTATAAGTGAATTAGAGAGTAATTACCTCATAAATAAAGACTTTGAGCTAAGCTACAACGATGTAAATAAGATTCTATTTATTGCCCGCGAACCAGGAACTGCGTATGCATTTACTTTAAGCAAAACAGGTGTTTATAATCCTACCTTAGATGTTTTTCAAAGCGGGGTAGATTCCGTTTCCCGTCCCAACTTTAGAGTAATTAGCGAGCTAGAAGCGCGCTATTTAGGCGATGCTGAATGGGAAAAGGTAGAGTTAGAACTTTTGCCGATTGAGGAAAAGGTACTTTTCGATTTTTCGAGTGTCTTGAAGTCTTTTGATAAACTTATTCTGCCTTTGCTTAGCAGTAGCACCCCCCTAAATTGTAGTGCGCAAGTGGTAGAATTTAAAGCACGCTTTGGAGAAGCTTTTGGTACCACTTTAGCCATTCAGCGCATGGCGCAACAGGCGACGATTTATGGGGTATTTGGCGGTTTAAGTTTAAAAGACCGCCTTGGCTTTAGTTTCGAATCTGCTATTCTTCCCGAATTTTTAAGCCACCGAAATAGTACGGTAATCCGAGAGGGACAACCTTATTTTGTGAGCTTTTGGAATGATAGTACCAATCGCAGTCCTGCTACTATTAAGGCAGCACTAACCTATACCGATGGGAGTACCGCCACCAAAAACTTATACACCCAAGCCATGACGGCTTATCAGTTGTTTTGTATGCCAGTGTCCCATACTCTATTATCTTCTGTGGCTGATGCTGGAAAGACGGTATCCCGAGCGCGAATTTATATTGATGGCCTTAATACAGGAGTTACCTTAAATGTAGACCGCAAACCAGTTAAGGCCGAAACCTATATTGCTTACCGTAATGGCTTTGGAGTTATAGAAACTGAGTGTTTTACCGGAGAAGTGTTAAAGACCTTTGAAACCGAGGCCGATAAAGCCGAGTTATGGAAGCGCTTTGACGCTAATTACCAAGAAGCTAGACAAATAAGCTATAATAACCGCCAGACCTACGGACTAGAAATAAATAGCGGGTTTTTTAGCGTGGATAGAGCCGAGTTACTGGGAGACTTACTGAGCAGCGACCGCCATTACCTTGTGCTTAATAATAAGTATTTGCCTGTGTTTCTAGAAGCCGATAGTTTTGAAGTTAAACAAACCCAGCGCGGCAGTTTTAATAGTTTTCGATTAAGCCTACTCTTTTTAACCGATAATAATTACAGTGATGTTGGAGATAGAATTGGCTGATGGCAGCGGAAGATTGGATTTGTTTCCTAAAGAAGGAATTCCATTCGAGCAAAGTTTTAATCTTTACGATTTTGAGCATATTGAAGGCACTAAATCGTGGAGTTTTAAATTACCAAAGACGGCTAATAATGTTAAAAATTGTGGCTGGATTAATGTAAGTAACCTTCGGACTGATTTTAAGAATAGCTACAGGGTTAATGTTTACTTATTTGGCGACTTGTGGAAAATCGGGCTTTTATACTTTTTAGAAGATTATCCAACCTATTGGTCTGTTCATTTTGCAGGCGAAGCTGGTTTGTTGAAACAACTTTTTGATGATAAAGAGCTGGTAGACTTTTCATTTCCTAAAATAACCAGTATTGCAGATACTTATGCTCATGCCAAATTAGCCGCCGAAGAAGGACCTAGCGAGCACCCTTATACTTTTGCTGAAGTATATATTCCTAACGCGCAAAATGATGGACTAATACCCAGTTATTTAAATCCAAATAAGTATAATTTTTCTACAGGTATTTGGGAAGGCTTTATAAGTAATGTAGGTGGTGGATTTGCGCCTCTTTGTCCTTTCCCTTATGTTAAACAAGTTCTGGAGGTTATTGGTAATGAACTAGGGGTTCATTTTGCGGGAGAATTATGGAATGATACGGAGTTTGAACGATTGGTGTTTTTTAATACACAATGTCTAAATACCTTAGTAGATGATGTACCAGAAGGAGCACCTGTAGATAGTATTGACGTGAATAATCATGTGCCTAAAGTAAAGGTAACAGATCTATTAATTAATATTTGCCAGTTTTTTAATCAATTAATTGAGTACGATGATACGGTAGGTACAATAACCTTTATTTCGAGGAAAACTGTTTTTTCATCGACTTTAGTTAATGATTTTAGGTACAAGATATCTTCTAGCCGCCGATTATATAAAGAAAAAAGGGATTTTAGTTTAAAGTATGAATATCTGCAAGAGGATTTAGATGTTGCTAAGTACTTTGGCACATTAAGCGATTTAACGGGTATAAACGGTGGAGCTGCTGCCACCGAATTAAACGTTAAATTTAGTACTATTCCCACCTTAGATTATGGCTACCCTTATGACACCGTTCCTGTTTCTAGCTTAGAGATAAACGCGGAAAATCCTTATCAGTTTTTGTTTTTTAGAGGGTTTAAACTAGCTCCTGAAATATTCTCAGCTCCTAATATACCTGAGGTACCCTATGTTAGTTGCGATTTAAACTACACCCCTGCCCCAGGTTATACTTTAGATAAGTATGCCCTCACATGGAAGGGAACTAATGGTTTGCACGAAACATGGTGGGCAGAATTTTTAAGTGTCCTTCGATTAGGGCGTGTGCTAGAGGTAGAGTTAGTGTTGAATGCTAAAGACCTATTAACTTTCCAGTATTTAAAAAGGCATAGTTTAATGGAAGATGTGGTGATTTTCGAGGAAATGAAAGCGACAATTAAAAATGAGCAATTAAAAGTAAAGGGACAAGTTTTGAAGTTTTAGTACTTTGGCGGAAAAACTATTATGATCTACTTTACTTTATTAGCAGTATTTCTGCAACAGTTATCTTCATTTACCGGTTATTTAGTGGCTACACCTGAAGGATGGAGGAATTCTTACGATGAAAAACCATATATCGTTTTTTCTAATCCTGATTTAACGAGCCAAGGATTGTATGAGAAAGCAAATCGATTTATTGCTTACAACTATAAGCATGGGGAAGATGTAATTAAAGCTAATGTTTCGAATGAAATGATAAGGTTTAATTCTGGACATGAGTTTATGGTGCCAAATGGTTTTATATCCTTAAAGTGCAGAGTCATTTTTGAAATTGAATTGCTTTTTAAAGATGGCAAAATAAAATTTACCGTTTTAGATCAAAAAGCATGGATGGAAGATAATCCTTTTGATCCTTTTTATAAAGGTTGGGCTACATGGGGAATTTTCTATAAAAGCGGTAAGGTAAAGCATGAAAAGTTTAAGTACCTATTTGAACAGGAATTGAAAAGTGTAGTTGATGAGCTTAATAAATTCGTACTTGAATTAGAAGTTGAGAAAGAAGATTGGTAAAACACATTTTATCGGCTCAGATTCGAACCGATAAAAAAGCCCCCAGTCGAAATGGCTGGGGGCTTTTTCTCTAGTGATTATTGAAATCTTCATTGTCTAACATGGACATCTGCCTTGACTTCCACTCCTCAAAAGTTAAGGAGCGTATTTTCTTAAGGCTACCCTCCGCGTTTTTGAGTTTAGACCTAGCACTAGAAAAATCCCTTTTAGCATTTTCTACATGTTCTAGTTCTGCTTCAAGCATACGTTCTTTCTGTTTTAGAAAAATTTTGCTCTCGGCAAAGTGCTCCCATAAAACATCGTAGACCTTTCTGCGATATTGAATTAAAACTTCGGCCGCCTCAGGCTTTACTTTTTTGGGGCTAATGGTAAACAGCCAGCCAAAGACATATTTAATGGGTAAACATTGCATTGAGTAGTTTTTTCCATCACTTCCAGTTGTGGTCTTAGAGACCACAACTGAACCTAAAATTTCATCCTTTTTTAGGTCTCTAATTTGAACCGAGTGGTCAATTCCTAATCCTTGACAGATTGGTTTAATCGCCACAAACTCATTTTCCGCATCGCAGATTAGTAGTTTGCTTAATTGAATTTCATTTTCCATAATAAATAGGTATTAAATACAAAAACCCCCTCTTCGTAAGCCCGCCAAGGATTGGTGAAGAAGGGGTTTTTAAGAATGTTGTATTTCGTGTGTGGCGGTCTTACGCGAACAAATATAGTATAAATACCCTATTTGCGAACTAATATTTCGCTTTACCTTTGTTGGGCGAACAAAATTTACCTTGTGTATCAAGTAATTAGCTGGTATTTTAGCAACGTTCAATACCGAGGTTAGTATCCTCTTGATATATAATGCTTACAATACTCCCGGGTGGGTTGGAAATATCCAATACCGACCGCATTTAGTATCGTTTCGACGATCTCGGTGTTGAACACACCCGGGTTTTATTAATTTTTTAATTCTTTAAGGTTATGTTCAACACCGAAGAAAAAAAAACAAAAGCCAAGGCTCAGGCTCAAAAAGCAGCCCCCACCGCTCCCAAGCGCAGCGAAAATGAAAACATTTTAGATGCCTTGGATTATTACAAACTCGATTATTGGGATATTGTCCTCTTAGGCGATTTAAAAGAAAAAGGCCGCGCGCGCATTATAAATGAAGCGCAAGACTGGTTAAGCGCTTTTCAAAACGCAGGCTTAGATGTGGATGAACATAAAATTCACATGGTAAACCTATTGTTAGAACTGGCTAAAACCGCACCCGAAACCCCCGAGGAAGATCTTATAGGTTAAGTTTAGCGACTTAAACCAGGGCAAAGCCCCCAACCAAAATGGCTGGGGGCTTTTTCTTTTAGGATACCTTTTTAAGTAATCCATTATTTCTAATTACCAAATGCGAAATAAGCGCTGTGAATTGTCGCAGATCTTCTCCTACTAATAAACTTCCATTATCCTTTTGTAGTAAATCAAGCAAGATTAAAGTAAGATTGCTTAATTGATCAGGGCTTAAATCATTAAATTCATCATACATAAGCGAAGTTGTTTTAGTTTATAGTGAAAAAACTAAAATATAATTCTGCTAGTATTAGTGAATTACTCAATTAATTTATCAAAATTGGATATCTGCTCATTCTTTCGCTTATCTCCGATGTGAGTATAAATCATAGTAAGTTCAATTTTACTATGCCCCATCAAGTTTTGAAGAACTTCTACTGACCCACCCAGCTCTAGAAATATAGTAGCAAAAGTATGGCGACTAACATGGTAACTTAAGTTTTTACGGGTTCCTATGTAGGCAGCAATCTTCTTTAAATTGGCATTCATCTTTTGATTACTAATAATTTCGCCCAATGGATTTAATCGATCACGGCTTAATAGCTGCTCGGCAACAGAATTTATAGGAATCTTGATATACTTTCCGTTCCGCTTTGTTTTCTCTGGTAAAACCAATAGGTACTGCCCGATAATTTGATCGGGCCTTAAATTCTTGATATCGCCATAGCGCAATCCTGTAAAACAGGAAAAAAGAAAACAGCGTAAGGTCTTTTGTAAATTGGGCGGCAAATAGCCTTCCTTATATAAATGAATGGCTCGTTTTAGCTCATCGTGCGAAAGTGCTTCCTTCTTCCCCTGGGCACTCATACCCTTTAAAGACTTATGGGGAAATTCAAACTCTAATCCGTCATCTTTAGCAAAATTCAGATATACTTTGATAATCTTGACTTTATTGCCGATGGTATTAGTACTATTACCTCTTGCCTTTAAGGTCGCTTTAAAACTGTTAAAGAAATTATCACTAATGAGACTAAAAGGAATTGGGCTGCGCCACTCCGATAGGATCTTATAGGTACTGCGGTGCTGCCGATAAGTATTATAGGCAATGTCTGATTTCCGTTGTTCGATCTTCCACTTCATATAGGCTAAGAAATCGATACTTAAACTGCTTTCGGTTACAAAGTCCTTTAATACTTGAGGATTCAGCTTCAGCTTCCCTAATCTCGACTTTACCCGTAACTCATGAATTCGGGCTATCATTCCATTTATAAGCAAATTATAATCGTCGGCGAGATCGCACTTACCATTAACTATTTGCTTGGCTTTATTAAAATGAGAGGGCTTAACCGATAAACCAGTAGGAATTCTGATTTGGACTCCGTCTAGAAAGCATTGTAGGTAAATCGAAGATGTCCCGTCTTTTCTGACGTGATCATCTTTGATTTTAACCTTGTGTGTTAGATCGCTGCCCACTTTATTTGGTGGGCAGTTTTGTGGGCAGTTTACCTGCCTTAAGAGAATTTGGGTAACTTGCATAACTGTTTGTAATTAAACCAATTACAGTTACCCTGATTATACCTGAGTCGCTAGACAATGGTATTTTGTGACCTCGGAAGGAGTCGAACCTTCAACCGCTTGATTCGTAGTCAAGTACTCTATCCAGTTGAGCTACGAGGCCATTTTCGTATTAAGAACTAATCCCTTTCTAAGGGGCTGCAAAGATAAACAGAATATTTACTCTGCCAAGGAAAAATTAAAAATTACATAATTTCTACACTCAAGCCCCTTTGCAATAAGGTAGAACAGCGTGGTTCTAGGTCGGAATAAGCGCCCGACTTAACCACACACTTGCCTTTATAATGGGTTAATACGGCGCACTGCTCGGCCTGCTCGGCACTGTGCTCGCATACTTCCATTAAACTAGCTATTACCCAATCAAAACTATTTACCTCATCATTAAAGAGAACAATCTTTAAAAGGTCTTCCTGTTGTTCCAACACGGCCGTATCCTGCTCGGTGGCCGGGTTTAGGTCATAATTAATGCTCATGTCGGTTTTTTCTTTGAAAATTAACTTTGGCTTCTTCGCCTCGCAATAGTCTACGTAAGTTTTTGCGATGGGTAATTACTACTAAAAGCGCAATGGCGAAACTAAATATTATTAATACCTGCGATGGCTCCTGAAAACGGTAAATTAACCAAAAGGGTAAGGACATCGCCGCCGTCATACTCGACACCGAAACGATACGTGTAATCAATAAGCTAGCTATAAAAACTCCCATTGCCATCAAGGCCGCTCCACTGTGTAAGGCTATTACCACTCCTAATAATGTGGCAATCCCCTTCCCGCCTCTAAAGTCGGCAAACAAAGGGAACAAATGCCCTAGTACGGCAATAAAACCTACCAAGAGAAGGATACTAACCTTATCTGCATAAAGCGGACTAAGGCTAACTAATTTTACCGCGACAAAACCTTTCAGGGCGTCTAGGATTAATACTAGGGTTCCAGCCTGAGCCCCTAAAACGCGATAGGTATTGGTTGCTCCGGCATTGCCGCTTCCAAAATCGCGCACGTCTGTCTTATAAAACCATTTACCAATCCAAACGCTCCAACACATGGAACCGAGGAGATAGGCAGAAAGGATGTATAGAGCTAAAATCATAGGGCAAAAATACAAATCCTTTAAAGATAAAATAAAAAAAGGGGTAAACCACTGGCTCACCCCTTTTTACGATTAAAAATTACCGCTTATTTCATTTTATCACCTAAGGCATTATCGTAAATTTCGGCATAGTCGCTCACCATTCCCCACTCTACATCATCAATGCGAATAGAACCTTTGGTTACGTGCCCTACTAAATCGAACTCTACGCCATTTAGCATCATTAGGTCAATAAAAGCATCTTCGTTTTCGGGATTTACCGAAACAACCACTCTACTTTGACTTTCACCAAATAAATAGGCATCGCTGCGGATAGCCGAATCGGTGGTAATATCAAACCCTAAATCGTTCACCATCGAACTTTCCATTAAAGCTACGAATAAGCCACCTTCTGATACATCGTGAGCAGAAGCTAAAAGTCCTTTGCGGATTAACATTTTAATCTGCTCTTGATTAGCATACTCTTCTTCTAAACTAAAGAAAGGCGCTGAACTTGCCTGTACGCCGTGAATATTTACTAAATATTGGGATGAAGAAATATCATTGCGGTTTTCACCGATCATGTAAATTAAATCACCCTTCTGCTTAAAGCCTAATGAGGTAATGTGCCTCTTATCTTCAATAATCCCAATCATACCAATAGTAGGCGTAGGGAATACCGGCTCTGTTTTACCTTTAGAAACGGTTTGGTTGTAAAAACTAACGTTTCCACCTGTTACCGGCGTTTGAAATTTTTCGCAAGCTTTGCCCATCCCTTTAATGGCATTAACAAACTGCCAATATACTTCGGGCTGATAAGGGTTTCCGAAGTTTAAGCAATTGGTAATAGCAGAGGGAACGCCCCCACTTACAACAATATTTCGGGCGGCTTCTGCCACTGCTATCATAGTTCCTTTTTCAGGGTCGGCATGCACATAACGAGCATTACAATCTACCGTCATCGCTAAAGCGCGATTAGTTCCCTTTAAGTTAACAATAGCCGCATCTGAAGGATTATTGGTACTCATATTTACCGTTCCTACCATGCTATCGTACTGCTCGTACACAAAGCGTTTGGAGGCGATATTGGGGTGAGCCATCATTTCTTTGGCCGTAGCCTGAAGATCTTCGGGAACGGTAATACTATTAATATCAAATTCTTGATACTCCTTAAAATAAGCTGGCTCTTTGTGCTCGCGATAATAAACGGGAGCACCACCACCTAAAACTAAAGGATGGGCGGGAGTTTCAGCAATTAATTCACCGTGCCAATAATACGATAAACGGTCTTCGGCAATTACTTCACCAATCTGCGCACAAGGTAAATCCCACTTATCAAAAATCGCTAAAACCTCCGCTTCGCGACCTTTATCAATTACCGCCAGCATGCGTTCTTGGCTTTCGGAAAGTAAAATTTCCCAAGGTTTCATATCATCTTGACGAGTTGGAACTTTATCCAAATGGATAATCATCCCTAAACCACCACCGGCACTCATTTCGGAAGTAGAACAGGTAATTCCTGCTGCGCCCATATCTTGCATACCTACAATAGCACCCGTCTGTGCTAATTCCATGGTAGCTTCTAATAATTTCTTTTCTTGGAAAGGATCACCCACTTGCACCGATGGAATGTCATCTGCGGAAGCGTCGGTTAAATCTTTCGAAGCAAAAGCTGCTCCCGCAATACCATCTTTACCGGTATAAGAACCAATAATAAAAACGGGATTACCTGGGCCGCCACTTTTAGCGCTAATCATTTTATCCTTTTCGGTATTTAAGATACCGGCCGAAAAAGCATTTACTAAAGGGTTTTGCTCGTAGCAAGGATCGAAATACACTTCGCCGCCTACGGTAGGCACGCCAAAGGAATTACCATAATCGCCAATTCCTTTGGTTACTCCTTTTAAAAGCCATTTGGTTCTTTCGCTATCGGCCGAACCGAAACGCAAGGAATTCAATTGTGCAATGGGACGCGCGCCCATGGTGAATATATCACGGTTAATACCCCCTACTCCGGTAGCCGCTCCTTGATAAGGCTCCAAGGCCGATGGGTGATTATGACTTTCAATCTTAAAAGCGCAAGCCAAACCATCGCCAATATCTACCAATCCCGCATTTTCTTCCCCTGCTTTCACAAGCATGTGGGGACCATCTTTGGGTAAGGTTTTTAACCAAACAATGGAATTTTTATACGAGCAGTGCTCACTCCACATTACGGAGTAAATACTCAGCTCGTTGAAGTTAGGCACACGTCCTAAAATTTCGTTGATTTTTTCAAACTCTTCGGGCAGTAAGCCCAATTCTTTGGCGGTTTCTACCGTGGTGGGTTGCAAACTTTGGTCCATGAGGATTTTCAAAAATGAAGCGCAAAGATAAGGCGAATAATAAAGAAAGGAGCTACTAATTGCACTAGAGAATCGTGCTTTTTACTTACTTCGCGCTGTGATTTGGTCGAAGAAAAAATTTAACATCCTCGTGCTTGGCTCGGGGCGAGGCGGTACATCGCTTATCGCTTCGCTGCTAGATGCGCATCCCCAATTGGAAATTGCGCTCGAAGCTCATGCCCAAAAGCATTTGGTTTTTTCGGCTCAGGGGCCAGATGAGCAGGAATTAAATAGTCGACTAAAAAGCTTTATTAAGGCCTGTGAAAAAGACGCGAAACAATCGCATTTTCCCAGCTGGGGCAACAAAATCACCACCGAGCAATTGGGCTTTCTCGAAGCGCTCGCTCCGCCACTCAAAGCACGTGAGCAGGTTTATGCCAAACTCTTAGGGGGCAAAAAAATTATCTTCATTACTCGTGATGGTCGCACTTGCATACAGTCTAAAATGCGCCGCACCCACTGCGATTTAAATACCGCCGTTAACTATTGGAAACACAGCGTTAACTATTTGGCGTTTTTACGCTCGCGAGCAGATGCGCAATTAATCACCCTAAAGTTCGAAGATTTACTGCTGCAACCTGAAATAGAGTTGACGAAAGTTTGCCAGTTTCTCGACCTAGATTATCACCCCCAAATGCTTACTGGTACCGCTAGTAATCGTATTCACAGCGATTATCGTCAAGATGAAATTAACAAACAAAAGGTGCTTTTGGACGCCGAAGCCCTCGCCATCGGTCAACACATTGCCGAGGAACTAAACTACCTTGGCTACACTTTAACATTCGGTTAATAATTTCGAAGGATTTTTTAAAGGGCCGAATCGTACCTTCGCGCCACAAAACTCTGGAGATGAAACATTTTTACTTTTTAGCCTTTTTATTAAGCTTTTTCGCTAGTGAGGCTCAAGTCTTTAACATGACCCGCAACAGCAGTGATACCAGTACTCTTTGTAATGGTACTCTGTACGATCATGGCGGTCCTACCGGAAGTTACTTCAATAGCTCCAACGACTACTTTTATATCAACCCTCCAGGAAGTGGCACTCTAACTATCACTTTTACCAGTTTTAGTACTGAGAATTGCTGCGACAGAGTTTGGATTTATGACGGTCAAGACTTTAGTAACCTAGTAAATTTCTACCGCGGTTCTGCCTTGCCCAACGGTGGGCTACCAATTACCCTAAGTTCCGGTTCTGCGATTGTTAGATTTTCATCCGATGGTTCCGTAACTAGTTCTGGTTTTAGCCTTACTTGGTCTGCCGGAAGCAATCTAACGCCAACCGCATCCTTTACTACTAGTACAGCAAACCCTGCTTTAAAACAGCCCGTTACTTTTATCTCCACCTCTCTAAACTCGGGACAAAATATCTGGGATTTTGGCGATGGTAATTTTGGGGCGGGCGACACGGTTACACATGCCTACCAAACTGCAGGCAGCTACACGGCTAAACTTGTAGCAAGTAGCTGCAGTAACAGCGATTCCACTACGACTAACATTACCGTGCAAAATGCGGCCTTGCTTAGTATAACTCCAGATACCATTAACGGCACCATTCCTTGTGGCCAAAACTTTACCGATACTATTTACTTTCAGAACACAGGAGGTGGAGCAGCTTATGCAGATCTGTCCGTTTCTAGTTTAAGCGATCAAACTCATTTTAGCGCCGGTTTCGAGACCGGACTTAGTCCTTTTGGGCCAAGTACCACCAGTACTCTACACACTGGGAATGCGGTGCTAGGAAACGCTGCTGTGGGCAATGGCTCTTTAAGCCTTTCTGGCAATGGTAGTTTTAGTAATAACATGGAAGCAAATTTTAGCAACAATAACGCTAATTACTTCAGTTTCTATGTAAATGCTAGCGCCTCTAATTCGCGTTCTTACATTAGTTTAGGTGAAGAAATTGGTTTCAGTTTTTATGAGGCCATACCTATGGAGGTTTTTTTTGGAACTTTCCGCTTCTTTACGGGTGGAGTTATGTATCCTTATTCCTTAACCATCGGCACTTGGCATCATATTGAGTTTAAAAACATTGACTTCATAAATAAAAGTTTCGATATTTATATTGATGGTGTAGCCTTAACTACTGGGGCCGCATTTAACAATAATTTCGCAAGTAATTTTAACCATATACGCGTATACAACATTGGCAACGCACCCTCTACTAATTACGATCAAATTGAGTTAAAAACACTGGGAGACAATTCAAACTTTGTGCTAGCGAATACCTCGGCCATTACTACCAGTATGCTTGCCATACCATTCTCAGTGAATTTAAGCAATTCAACCGCGGGCTTAAAACAGTATTTGGTTAATATTCGCACCAATGCTATCGGCAGTGACTCATTAATAACTGTGCCCGTTAACCTTAATGTTACCGGAGCACCCGCTTTTAGCGCAACTCAATCTTGTATTAATTTCGATACGCTATTTGTAAACCAAAGTGCCACCGATTCTATTTGGATTGCGAATACCGGTTGCGATAGCCTCGATTTTAGCAGTATTAGCGCTAGCAGTGCGATGTACAGCTTAACTCAATCAAGCCTAATTATTGCTCCTGGCGATAGTGCCCTGCTCTTTGTTAGTTATAACGCTTCCAGCGCGGGTACTTTTAACGACACCCTCCATTTAGTTGGAAACCTCGATACTATTATATGCCTATCTGCAGCAGCCTCAACCGCGCCAAGTATCGCCGTTGATAGCGCCAGTTATACGGTAAACAGCTATGGTTGTAATGATTCGATTCCTATCAACTTAACCTTATACAATAATGGTACGGGTAGCATTCCTTTAAATTGGTCTATCGGCGCTTCTTCTTCTCTTTTCGATGATTTTGAAGGAGGATCTGCTCCTAACCCAGCTATTTGGTCGACTATCGGTTCTAACCAAATATTTAATGGCTGCTACGAAAGATCAGGTATATATGCCTTATCAATGATGGGAACCAATCGTATTGCGGAAACAGTTTCATTAAATATAAACGCAGGCGACTCCGTTGCCATGTGGGTCTTCCCTGGCAACGGTGGCGGTAGTGGTTGTGAGAATCCTGATGGCGGTGAAGATTTATTTGTACAATATCGCCTTAATGGCGCCAGCTCTTGGACCACCATAGGTACTATTTACAATTATTTCACCGGATCTCAGCGTTTTAGCTTTGCAATTCCGCAAAGCGGCACTATGCAAGTACGACTTTATCAATCCAATTACACGGGCAGTACTTTCGACCATTATCGTGTTGACGACTTTGAAATAATTTCGAATAGTGCTGGTAGCTTCATCCCTACTTCGGGTAGCTTAACTTCCGGCGATTCTATCCAAACTACTGGTTACCTTTCTACCGCCGGTTTAGTTAGTGGTTCTTATTCTCGTAACATTCTTATCAATTCGAATGATCCTTTTTACCCAGACACGATTATCAATGTTACCTTAAATGTATTTGGTGATCCTTTGTTAATGCAGTCTGCCGCTTGTTTAGCTTTCGACACACTTTATACCGGCGCTAGCCAACTAGATTCAGTTTTGGTATGGAATGATGGCTGTGATTCGCTTCATGCAACCGCTTTAAACTTTATTGGGACTCAATTTTCTACCACTTTAAGCTCCTTTAGCTTAGGTTTAGAAGACTCACTTTGGATTCCTATCAGCTTTAATCCTAGTGCTGGAAATTTAGGTGCACAAAATGATACCCTTTCCATCATCAGTAATGATAGCCTGCGCAATATCTGCCTGAGTGGTTTTGCTATTGGAGCGCCTTCAGGAAGTTTTAATCCAGATTCCTTATCTATCAACATCACCAACTGTGGCGATTCCATTAGTATTCCCGTTTATTTGCGAAATACAGGTCTTAGTAGTTTAAATTACCTCCTACCGCAAGCAGGTAATACTAATAACGGATCTAATAGTAAAATCAAAGTGCTACACCTCGGCACTAGCGCTTATACCAGTGAAAGAATAAATATCGGGAATATCCTAAGTTCACGCTCTGATGTAGATTATCAATTAATCTTCCCTACCACCGCTGCCGATATAAAAGCATATTTAGACACATCAGATGTTATCGTTCTTCAAGAAATGTCGAGCACTTTCTACGCAAGTATCTTCAGTCCTGAACTACAAATTTTCGCCAATAATGGTGGAACTATCATCATGACCTACAATGGTACGGCGCGTATGAATGCCTTTAACATCATGCCTTTATTAAACACGTTTGGCGCTGCTTCTACTATTAGTATCGATGAGCCCAATCATCCGCTTATGGCAGGCTTGCCCAGTACAGGGCTTGCAAACTTAAGCGCCACCCTAGTTGCACAGTTTACCAATACTACCAATTTAACTCTTATTGCAGGGAAGAGTGGTAACGATCAGGCAGTAGTAGCTGCTCAGCCTTATGGCGATGGACAAGCTATTTTTATTGGTTACGATTATTTCCAAACCAATGCCGATATCATTCAACTAATGAACAATGCGATCGATTGGTCCGAAGCCCTACAAGGTCCACCCGACTTTATTAGTGCGACTCCCGATTCAGGAGCAGTTGCGGTAAATGATTCGGTTCTAATTAATATTGGCATCAATACTACTGGTATTCCCAATGGCACCTATGATTACATCCTCAACTGGAGCACCAACGATCCTTTAAATCCCATCCTAGAACTACCCATTCATTTAGTGATTAATGGGTCCGCAAAACTAGCGCTGGTCGATAGCTCATGTATCAATTTTAGTGGCATTCGCCAAGGATCTACTGCTACCGACACGTTTAGAGTTGCTAATGATGGCTGCGACACACTAAATATCACCAGTTTTACGAGTACCAACAGCATTTTCAGCCTAAGTAATTTACCGCAGTCTGTTGCTCCGGGCGACACCGCCGATTTAATAGTAAGCTTTGCTCCCTTAACAGTAAGCAGCTATAACGATACAATAGCTGTAAGCACGAACGACACAAGTTTTAGCATCTGCCTAAGCGGAACTTCGATTGGAGCACCAATTTTAGATTTACCCAAAGACACCCTTTCGTTTACCCTTAATAAGTGTAAAGTAATTGGTACCAAGAATTTTAAAATTCGTAATCCAGGACAAGGGTCTTTAAACTTCGACATGCAAATTGGTCGTTATAGCGACTCAAGTCAAGTGAGTTACAACACCACCGGCGCCACCACTTTCCATAATTTCACTGGATTACCCAATAGTGCGGATAGTATCAAACTTCGCATTATTATTATTGGCGATTATGACGCCTTTAGTGAACGTATGACATTATACCTCGATGGTGCTTATAGCCAAATTATTTATGATAATAACCGCTATTACCAACTCGATACCATTGATATATTTATTGTTGGTGCGCAAGTGGCAACCTTACTAAGCGATGGTATTTTAGATGTTGGCTTATATAACACCTCTAGTGTAGATGGCCTTGCTGGTTCTTTCCATCGCGTAGAATTAGAAGTGGTTCAAAATATAAACTGGGTATCGGTTTTAGGTGCTAACACAGGAACCGTGCAGCCTTTAGATAGCGTTAACCGCAACTTCATTTTTAATGCGGCTACTTTGCCTGTTGGTATTCATACCAGTACATTAATAATTAATAATAATGCTCCGGGAGCAAACCCAACCACGGTGCCTATTATATTTAATGTGATTTCGGAACCCGAAATGCTACTTTCTGATACTTGTGCATACTTTACCCTCACTCCACTGGGTGATACCACTACCCGCAGTATTACCATTTATAATGATGGTTGTCAACCCTTGGTAATCTCAAGTATGACCAGCACCTCGAATCAGTTTAAAATTTATCAATCGGCTACGAGTATCCCTGTAGGTGATAGCTTGGTTTTAGATATCGATTTCATTCCTACTTCAGTGGGTAACTTTAATGCTTCGATATTTATAATAAGCAATGATACGAACCGGACCATTTGCTTGGTAGGTCAAAGTGGTGCACAACCCTTGGCCGACTTTAGTTTTAGTGATGAGAATATCTGTTTAGGTGAGGTACGATTTACTAATAACTCCACTTATTTCAATACGCTATTATGGGATTTCGGTGATGGTATTTCAAGCAATCAAACCACGCCAACCCACGCCTATGCTTTACCAGGGACTTATACGGTTACCCTTAGAGCCAGCAATTCTATTGGTTTTGATACAATCTCTAAACAAGTTACTGTAAACCCATTAATTGCGAAATTTGGAATAAGTCAAGACACTTTACAACTTAATGATACCGCTTACTTTAGCGATAGTACATTAGGTTCGGTTACCTGGATTTGGGATTTCGGCGACGGCAATAGCTCTACGCAGCAAAATCCTACGCACGTTTATACCGCGCAAGGAATTTTCACCGTACGCCTTACCGTTATTGATGGAAGAAGCTGCAGCCGTAGCACTACCAAACAGGTTCGCGTAGAAAATAAAATTTCTTTGCAGGAGATAGATTGGCTTAAAAATTACCAGCTCTACCCCAACCCTTCTCGCGAAAGCTTTAAACTGCAAAGTCCCAATATGGATTGGTCTAACTTCCGTTTCACTTTGGTAGATGCGCAAGGAAGATTGGTCTTAGACCAAAACGGAAATAAAAATGCCCAACAAGAGTTTAGTACCTCTAAACTGGCGGCAGGTATTTATCGCTTTATGATTTATCAAGGCTCCGAACTTATTGCGGTTGAAAAAATTGCAGTGAGTCAAAACTAGATTTATCTAAAACAAACCTATTAAAAGCAGCTCTAAAACGGAGCTGCTTTTTTTTTAGATACTGGACTGATCTGAGATGTGGGATTCGAGATCACTGTCAACGCTTTAATTCGCGTTTCCTTAAAACCCACTAATTACAAAAAGTCTGAGGCCTAATTTTACGCCGAAATTAGATTAAAACCAACAGCTACCGCAGCTTTATTAAAAACAAAGGCTCTACCCTCTCTACAAATCCAGATGGCCATTTTAAGATTGAACCTTGTTACTCGCGATGAATCGCGCCTCTACTAGATGAACGAATTCCTACAGAATTTCCTCTCCACAATCCGCTTCCTTTCCAACTGAATTACAACTGAATTCCTTTACAATCAAACAAACACCATCACCAGCGTAAGCACGATTCCCGCCAAGGCGAAATACATACCCTTCTTAAAAATAGGCATAGCGGGACTGTACATCCAAAAAGCCGAAAACACGAAAAACAGTAAAGAAACCCCGAAAAAAATGTTAAGTATATACAGTGGACTATCCGTAGTGGCTTTGTGCATGTGCTCCATTTTATCCAATAAAAAGGGCAGCTCCATTTTTCGCATCTCGGCTTGACCACTTAGTTTATTATAAGTACCACCTTTAAAAATAATTAGATCTCCTTCTACTTTAGCATCCTTAATTTTCGACTGCAACAGCGGCCCTAATTGTTCCGCTTCTAAATTGGGCTCTAATTGCTTTTCAATGATGATTTCATTTTTCAAAAAATCGGTGTTTCTAAAAACCATCAAAATTCCACTGAGGGCATAAACCGCCATAATGCCAGACAAAAAGAATCCGAGATAACGGTGTACGGTGCGAAATTTCAGAGATAAGGGAGTTTTACGTTTTGACATCATGGGTGATTTTATAAGGTGCAAGTTAGAATCTATTCGGTGCATAAAGACCAAATGATTCTTAAGAAATGCTAAAGGTTTGAAAGGCGAAAACGCTTTGAAACCATAATTTGATGGTAAAAAAAGCTATCCAGTTTTTAGTTTTCGTTATTGGTACTATCTTCTGTTTTCGGTTCATCACTTGCGGCCGCTTGATCGATCAACACCTGCTCCTCTCGTGTGAAAATTACGCCTCCATCACGACGCATCACCAAAGTTTCTGCCACCCGCTCCGAGTTGCTGAGGTAAAAATACCACATGCCTAATAGCAACGCTTGAATTGTGTAGATAAACCAAATACTGGTTTCCCAAGATGAGGTGATAAATTGCAAAATCAGGTGAAATAAGCCAGTCATGATTACGGTTATCAAAAGCTGAATTTTAAGCACTTGAATGGCGCTACTTCTGCGTTTAAACAATAAGATCAGGGCATGAAGAGAGTAAATAAATAGTAACAATTGATACAGTTTCTTACCAAATACACTTAAAGCCAAGGCCCCACTGGTTTTTTCACTGAACAAGTCAATAAAACTAACCGCTTCTTGGTTGAAAGTAAAAATTTGTGCAAAAATGGACAGCACCCCAAGTACCTGTAAAATGGTAAAGAGAAGTAACCATCCACCGAGGGCCTTGCGTGGTTTTTGAACCCAAGAATCTGGCGCGGGATCAAATTTTGCCAGTCGCTTAGAAAGTAAAAGGTTAAAGATAAATGCTATCGCAATCATGATCAAAATATAGATCACTTGAAAAAGTCCATGCTTTATCTCTACAGTAGTATTTTCATTTACTCCATCATCTTCTTTTGCGCTGAAAGATGAAAAACTTAATCCCTTAGGCTTACTGAGTTCGTAAGAAACTTGAGCCAGCATTTTATCATGGTCGCGAACAAAACGATCGTAATCTTCGGCCGCAATTTCATTAGTTTTAGTTTCATAAACCATACGCACCACCACCTTGCGATTATTGTCAAAGGCTTTTTCGTTATAACTAAAACGATACTCATTGGCCTCAATTAAATCGGTATTAGGGTTTAAACCCCAAGATGAGGGTAAGATTAAAATTCGATTATAAATAAAACGTTGCGGATAGGCTAGGTAAAGAGGCGCATTGCGATTTTTATCATCGCTGTAACTCAATATTCCTCTTAATTGGGTATTTACAAAACTAGCCCGCCAAGTATCCTCATCTAAAACCCATAAACTGTCAATTTCGTAGCCTTCCCTTACCTTAATAATATTGGCTTCGCGATCGTCTTCAATCTCTAAGAGGCCAGTACTTTTAATATGGGGATAGGTAAAGGCGTAGTACTTTTCATAATCTTTGGTAATTACATCAATACTATTTCCTGCAAAGTAGGAGCGCATATTATCGGCTTCGATTCCTTCAAAACTAGTAGTTACTTCTAATTTAGTGGGTTCTGAAGCACCCGTTTCACTTACCGTAAACTCTTCGCTTATTTCTACCTTGCCTTCATTTAACTGCTTAATGGTATAAAGATTTTTGGTGCCCTTGGCGATAATCAGTCCTTTCCCATAAGTAGGGAAACTCATCTCTAAAAACTGATTCCCCATATTGCTAATCGTAGGATCTACAAAGGCGGTATCTCCTTCATAAGCTAGCACCACCACGCAATGATTAAAGAAAAAGGGTGAAACTTCTTCCTCTTTTAAGCTAGCCCTTAAATTTGTGTTCACCAACATCGGCGCGGCATCCACCCCGATTCCTTTTAAAAGCCCGACCAATAATAGACTTTTATCTTTACAGTCGCCGTAGCGACTTTCATATACCTCTACACTCGAATGTGGTTTAAAAGCATTTATACCGTTTTCGAAACCGAGGTAGCGCACATCATCTTGCACGAAACGACTCAAACGTGTTATTTTCGCGGCTATACTTTCGTCGCCCGAAGTTAGCTCCAAAGCCACACTGCGCAAATATTCTTCGTCATCCCGAGGGATGGTATACCATGGCAAAAGTTTTTGATTTAATTTTTCCCAGCTGCGGTAATTACTAATTACTACGCTTAGGCGACCATCGTACCAAGTAGGCTCATTTTGA
Organism: uncultured Schleiferiaceae bacterium; assembly: GCA_963977415.1. Taxonomy (GTDB): domain Bacteria; phylum Bacteroidota; class Bacteroidia; order Flavobacteriales; family Schleiferiaceae; genus Croceimicrobium. Next base: position 54,443 of record CAXBOS010000003.1, read on the forward strand.
TAATATTCGTAGGGCTTACTTTCCTCAATTACCCAACGCATTTCCGTAACATTACCAGTTCCAATTATTTTTGGAGAAGGCGCATCATTAGCCAAATAATACTGTGGCATTTTTTGGGTCGGGGCCAAGATGCGAAAGAGACTGAGACCAATAAGACTAGGCTTTTCGAAATACTCGGTCGCAAAATAATGACCTTTAAAAAGCGGGTTTATACCCTTACGGGTGAAGGAATATTCTAAAATATCTCCCGGTCTAACATCATTAAGGTTAAAAATAACAGCTAAGGTACTATCGTATAAAAGACGATCTCTGCTAGATTCTTTGCGTATCTCTTTGGGAATTTGTTGATCTAAAACCGAAATCAGCTCCTTACCTCGATGCACTACTATTTTATGAAAAAACAATTGCTCATAGGAGGGGTCGTAACTAACCTCAATATTACTTAAAGTACTTACCGCCTCTGGTGTTTCTAGTTTAAATGCATAATGAAAGTAGTCTTCCTCGGTGGAGAAATTAATCTGCCTATCGTACAATAACCACTGAAAACCATCAATCTGCCACTCACTATTCTCCGCTGGAAAGGCTTGCTTAATAGTCCAATTCGGACGAGCAGATTGATAATTTGTTTGCGCTTTTAAAGGGCCACAAAACAATAGTATGGACAGAGAAATTAACAGAATACGAAGCATAGCGAAAAAATTTCGCTGCAAGATAGGCCCTTAAGCGGTAAATTAAAATCTTGCCTTTGGGATATTATAAAAAAGAGGAATACGCAAAAAGGCAAGAGCAACTAAGTCGTTTCTTATTTTAATAGAAGAGTAAGAAATAGGCGATACAGGGCTATAAAACAGAAGCAAAAAAAGAATCTGTTCTCGGCCACATCTCAACCTAAGTTCGATGTAAAGCTCAATTCCGCGCTCCACCGTGCCAATTAGACTAATTATGTATGCTCCACTCTAGATTATTCTTTGCATGATTAACAGACCATTACCACCCTAAAAAAAGCATCTTGTACATTTCGCTTTTCTGTTTACCTTCGGTAGCCTCTTAAAAATGCATTTTTGAATAAATATATCTCCCTTTGGAGCGGCCCGCGTAATGTGTCTACCGCCCTTATGTATTCTTTTGCCCAAAGGTCGGATATCCAGGTGGTTGACGAACCTTTTTTCGGAGTATTCTTAAATCGATATCCCCATTTATACCGACCTTCGCGCGCTGAAGTAATGAATAGTATGCCTCTTCAAGAAACCGAGGTTTTAGCACAATTACAGCAAAAAGAGCAGCCCGCAGCACAGCTTTTCCTTAAAAATATGGTTAACCATTGGCCCTTGGTAAATTGGGAGAAAAAGAAAGAATGGCAGCATGTTTTCCTTTTCAGAGATCCGCAGGCCGTAATTGAGAGTTTTAGCAAACAAGTTGAAGAACCGCAACTTTTTGACCTCGGTTATGCCGAACAATTAAATGCCATAATGGAACTAGAACAAGCGGAAATCCCCTTCTACCTCTTGCAGTCGGAAGCGATTCTTAAAAACCCTGAAGCAGAACTCGCTAAACTTTGTGATTTTTTAAATATCCCCTTTAAACCCGCCATGCTTTCGTGGCCCGCTCAGGCTAGAAGTGAAGATGGTCCCTGGGCGAAATACTGGTATCATAATGTGCATCAAAGTACTGGTTTTGCGCCTTACACCGAAAAAAAATATAAACTCTCTCCTCAATTCCAGGCTTTAGCTGATGAAGCCACGATGCATTATCAAAAAATACTTTCCTACCTATGAGCAAATTAAACTTACCCGATCCTCGCAATGAAGATACCCTGGTTTATGTAAATGGCCTTGTTCCCCGATCCGAAGCTAAAGTGTCTGTGCTTGATAGTGCCGTACAAGGCGGCGATGCTGTTTGGGAAGGCTTGCGCGTTTATCAAGGCAAAATCTACCAACTAGAAGAGCATCTCGACCGCCTATTAAATTCGGCGCATATTCTCGCCTTTAAAAATATTCCTAGTCGTGAAGAAGTACGCAATGCCATTTTCGGCACTTTAAGAGCCAACGGCATGAGCGATGGCGTGCACATACGTCTCACCCTTACGCGCGGACTAAAAAGCACTTCGGGTATGAACCCCGATTTAAATACTTTTGGCTGTACCCTCATTGTACTGGCCGAATACAAAGGTTTTGTGTACGGTGAAGATGGACTCAATCTTATCACATCTTCCGTAAGGAGAAACCCGCCCTATAGCCTCGATTCGAAAATTCATCACAATAATCTCCTGAATAATATTCTCGCTAAAATTGAAGCCAATCACGCGCAAGCGGACGATGCCGTAATGCTCGACCAAAGTGGCTTCCTCTCTGAGACCAATGCTACTAATCTATTTTTAGTTAAAAAGGGTGTGCTTTATACTCCCTTCGCAAACAGCTGTTTACCCGGCCTCACACGTGCCAGGGTTATCGAAATTGCCGCAGAATTAGGCATCTCCTGTAAAGAAAAAGACCTAAGTATAGCTGAAATGTACACTGCCGATGAGATGTTTACCACCGGTACTATGGGTGCACTAAGTTGGGTAAAATCGGTAGACGGGCGCCTTATTGGTCAAGCCAAGAAAGGTCCGATTTGCAGTCAGTTACAAGAATATTACCTTAGTAAAGTAGACGAATTAGCGGTTCTAATTCCCTAAATTTTATAATTCCCCATCCATATAGACCAACACAAATTCAAATGAATACCAAGCATCTCTCTTGGCTAAGTATATTAGCCCTCAGCCTAAGTATAGGCCCTATTTCCGCTCAGGACGCATCTGCAGAAGCGGACAGCAGTAAAACCAAAAAAGCCACTAAGGAACTACCGCTAGAGCCAGCGCGCGCGTTTAAACAAATTACCAAGGAGGCTACTTGGCTTTCGCTAGATGTGAGCCCCGACGGAAAGGAGCTGGTTTTTGATATTCTTGGCGATTTATACCGCATGCCCATTAGTGGTGGTAAATCCGAAGCCATCAGCCAAGGAATGCCCTATGATGTGCACCCCCGCTACAGTCCCGATGGAAAATCACTGGTTTTTATATCTGACCAAAGTGGCTCTGATAATGTTTGGATTATGGATTTAGCCAGCAAAGAAAGAAGACAAATTACTGAGGATAAAAATCAGAATTATTTTTCGGCCGATTGGTCAACCGACGGCGAATATATTGTGGCCGCCAAAGGTCGCAGAAGTATTAAACTCCACCTCTACCACCAAAAAAGAGGCAGCGGTGCACAATTAATCGATAAACCCGCGGCTTTAAAATGCATCGACCCCGTTTTTAGTGCCGATGGAAAAGCGATTTACTTTTCGAAACGCAAAGGTGCCTGGGACTATAATGCGCAGTTACCGCAGTATCAAGTGGGCATTTATGATATGGAAAAAGGTGAGGTGAAGTCTTTCACTTCGCGCTATGGCTCTGCCTTTACCCCTACACCATCGCCCGATGGTAAGTGGCTGGTTTACGGAAGCCGCTTTGAAGATGAAACTGGACTGATTCTTCACAATTTAAAAAATGGCGATGAAAAATGGTTGGCTTATCCAGTACAACGTGATGAGCAAGAGTCCATTGCACCTTTGGGTGTTTTGCCCGGCATGAGTTTCGATCCAAGTAGTGAAAATCTTTATGCCAGCTACGGTGGGAAAATTTACCGTATCAATTTGGCCAGTGGTAAAGCGAGTGAAATTCCTTTTGAAGCGGAATTAAACTTAGAGCTTGGGCCACAACTCGATTTTAAATTTCCCATAAAAGATGATGAAGAGGTTTTTGCCAACCAAATTCGCGATGCCAAGCCGTCACCCAATGGTGAGTATTTAGTATTTACTGCTCTCAATCGCCTTTACACTTATACTATTAAAAGTGGTAGCCTCAAAAGCCTGACTGAAGCTCAGTTTACCCAGGCTATGCCGGTTTGGTCGCCCGATGGAAAATCGATTGCCTATGTTAGCTGGGAGGGAGAGGAAGGTCATATCTACTCCATCTCCGCCAAGGGTGGCAAGCCTAAAAAGCTTACGCAAGAAGGCGGATACTATACCGACCTCGCTTGGGACGGCACTTTAAACCGTTTGGTGTTTATTAAAGGGACTGCGCAGTCTTACCGCGATGCCTATTCACCTTTCGTTTCATCACCTAAGCAATTAGTTTGGATGAGTGCCCAAGGTGGCGCCATCAATTTTATTGACGAGGGCAATGCCTATAGCAATCCCCATTTTACCGCTGTAGACGATCGCATTTACCTGAACCAAGGTGAGGGCACATTAATTTCCCTGCGTTATGATGGCCTCGATAAAAAAGAGCATTTGAAACTTAGTGGCATTACTACTTTTGGCTCCTCTTTAGAAGAGTTTCACGACCATAGTAATGGCGACCACGAGCACAGTCTTTTACCTGCTGCTGAGGATGCTTGGCGCGAAAAAACGAAACCTTCCACCGCTAGCATTATTTTAATTTCGCCCAATGGTAAAGAAGTACTCGCTCAAATAAACAATGACATTTACCAAGTATTTTTGCCTCAGTACGGCCAAAAAGCGGAAATTTCTCTTGCTGATGCTTCTGCTGCAAGTTTCCCCGCTCGGAAACTAACTATCATGGGCGGCGAATTCCCCGCTTGGAGTGGCGATAGTAAATTTATCCATTGGTCATTAGGGGCTGCACATTTCATTTTTGATTTAGAAAAAGCCCAGGTCTTTGACGACAGTATAGCTGCGGTTAAAAAAGCGGAAAAAGAAGCGAAAGAGGCAGCTAAAAAAGAAAGCACCGCCGATAGCACCAAGGAAAAAGTAAGCGAAGATGCCAAAGACAAAAAGAAGGAAAAGAAAAAGGAGGAACCCAAATTTGAAGCGCAGGAGCTAAAGATTAAAGTTCCCTATACCAAAGACATTCCTAAAGGGGCGGTGCTTATTACTGGGGCACGCATTATTACGATGGGCGAAAAAGGCGTGATTGAAAAAGGAGATATACTCATTATCAACAATCGCATCACAGCCGTGGGGGAAAGCGGTTCTTTACCCATTCCTAAAAATGCGCAGATCATTGATGCCAGTGGTAAAACGGTTTCGCCTGGCTTTGTCGATACGCATGCACACATGTGGCCAAACTGGGGATTGCATAAAAATCAGTCGTGGATTTATGCCGCTAATTTAGCTTATGGCGTAACCACCACGCGCGATCCGCAAACTGCTACCACCGACGTATTAACCTACGGTGATATGGTTGAAGCCGGTATGATGGCCGGACCAAGAATTTACAGTACTGGTCCTGGTGTTGGATATTGGTCCTATAAAATCAAATCCCTCGAGCATGCCCGCGAAGTATTAAAGCAATACAGCGAATACTACGACACTAAAACCATTAAAATGTATCTCACGGGTAACCGTCAACAGCGCCAATGGATTATTATGGCCTGCAAAGAATTAGGTTTAAAACCTACCACCGAAGGCGGCTTGGATTACAAATTAAATATGACCCAAATTTTAGATGGTTATCCGGGTCACGAGCATGCCTTGCCCATTTACCCCATCTACAATGAAGTCGTTTCCATGATTGCCGAATCGCATACTACGGTAACACCTACTATGCTGGTGGCTTACGGCGGACCCTTTGCAGAGAATTACTTCTACGCCACCGAAGATGTATACCATAATCCCAAATTGCAATACTTCACACCTTACGAAGAGTTGGCTTCCAAATCGCGTCGTGTAAGCGGCTGGTTTATGCCCGAAGAACATGTGTTTCACAAGCATGCTGAGTTTATTAATAACTTAGTGTTGGCTGGGGGATTAGCAGGGGTAGGCAGCCACGGGCAATTGCAAGGTTTGGGTTATCATTGGGAACTTTGGGCGATGAGTAGCGGCGGCTTATCAAATCTAAATGCCCTAAAAGTAGCCACTATCCTTGGCGCCGAATCGCTGGGGCTAGATGGCGATTTAGGTAGTATTGAAGCCGGTAAATTGGCTGATTTAGTGCTTTTTGATGAAAATCCACTCGAAGATATTCGCCATACTAATAGCATTAGCCATGTAATTAAAAACGGTAGAGTTTACTTGGCTGAAGATCTTAGTGAAGTGGCACCCCAACAAAAACCCGCGCCAAATCCTAATTGGCAAAGCGCGAAACCAGAGGCTTTACCTGGTATTGTGAAATAGAAATAAATAGTTACACATTGCAAAGGATGAGTGAATGTTAAAATTCGCTCATCCTTTTTTTTTACCATGAAAGCTTAGAGCAAGAAACCGAACCTTAACATTTACAATGGTTCTGACACCAAGTTTTACGGCATGCTCAGGTTTTAAACCTGTGATTGACTTATAAATTTGAGTTTCAGATTTTCAATAAATCAAAAAGACAAGGCTGTGAACTGAAGCTGTAGCGGGCTACAGCAAAGGGAGAAGGCGAAGTATTTTTCGGTTTATTGGAAACCAATCAAAACCTTATCACATATTAAGAACCTCTGCTTACAATCTTTTTACTAGGCCCTACTTTTATTTTCCTTCTTTTTGCAAACCTTAACATTTACAATGGTTCTGACACCAAGTTTTATGGCATGCTCAGGTTTTAAACCTGTGATTGACTTATAAATTTGAGTTTCAGATTTTCAATAAATCAAAAAGACAAGGCTGTGAACTGAAGCTGTAGCGGGCTACAGCAAAGGGAGAAGGCGAAGTATTTTTCGGTTTATTGGAAACCAATCAAAACCTTACCAAACATTAAGACTCGCCGCTTCCAACCTTTTTTGCTAAGCCCTACTTTTATTTTACTTCTTTTTGCAAACCTTAACATTTACAATGGTTCTGATACCAAATTTTACGGCAAGCTCAGGTTTTAAACCTGTGATTGACTTATAAATTTGAGTTTCAGATTTTCAATAAATCAAAAAGACAAGGCTGTGAACTGAAGCTGTAGCGGGCTACAGCAAAGGGAGAAGGCGAAGTATTTTTCGGTTTATTGGAAACCAATCAAAACCTTACCAAACATTAAGACTCGCCGCTTCCAACCTTTTTTGCTAAGCCCTACTTTTATTTTACTTCTTTTTGCAAACCTTAACATTTACAATGGTTCTGATACCAAATTTTACGGCAAGCTCAGGTTTTTATGTAAATTGCCGTTTATCTAAAAGCTTACTATGCGCAAGTGGATCTGGATTATAATTACTGCCCTTTGGCTGCTTCTGCTATTTATTCCTTGGCAAGGTGTTCCACCTTTGCATAAATTCTTACTCTACCCCAACTCAGTCTTGCAGGTAGAAATGGAAGACCAAACTAAAACCCTCAGCAACAGTCGTTTCCCTGGACTAAATATCAGTTTCGACGAAAGAGGAGTGCCTCATATTTTCGCGGAAACAGAAGAAGAATTGGCTTTTGGCATGGGAATCAGCCATGCTAAAGATCGCCAGTTTCAACTCGAAATGCTAATGCGCACCGTAAAAGGTCGTCTTAGCGAAGTAGTTGGTGTAGAAGGTATAGAAAGTGATCGTTGGTGGATTAAGTTCGATTTTGAGAATAAATCAAAGCTTGCCTTCCAGGAATTACAAGAAACAGATCCACAAATAGCAGGAGTTTTTAAAGCTTACGCAGATGGCTATAATTATTTATTAAAGCAACAAAATGAAGCGCAAAAAGCGCCCGAATTTCACCTTTTAGGTTTCGACCCCAGCCCGATGGAACCGTATACGCCCATTATGTTGGTTCGCTATATGGACAAGGTTTTAAACTACAGTGAGAATGACCTTAAATTTAGTGCCTTAAAAAAGCATCTTTCGCAAAGTCTAATTGATTATTACTACCCACTGCAAAGCGATTTAGCTTTCCCGATCTATCCCGAATTAAGCAATATTGATAGCCTCGATCCACAGGCAAGTATAATTCCTTACACCTCGCCAAGCGACTTTCCAAAGGCCGAAACCCGCACCGGCGGCAACAATGAAGTTGGCTCTAATAACTGGGCCGTGGCGGCCGAGAAAAGTGCCACCGGTAACGCTTTTCTTTGCAACGACACTCACCTTCCCCTCGATTTACCTGGCACTTGGTACGAAGTACATCAAGTGGTTAATGGCCAAGTCTGTCATGGTTTCAGTATTCCAGGATCACCCATGGTTATCTCGGGTTATACCGATAAAGTGGCTTGGGGAATGACCAATGCCACTTGGGACTTGACAGAATTTTATAAGCTCGAAACCAACGATAAAAATCAATATAAACTCGACGGGCAGTGGGAAGAACTGGAAGCTTCTACGGTTAAAATCCCCGTTAAAGGCCAAGAAGATTTTGATTACACTTATTTCAATTCCTATTTCGGTCCCGCCGATTATATGGAAGGTGAACTTTTGGCTACCCAGTGGGTAGGCGAAAAATTCGAGCTCAACGAAATGAAAGCTTTTTTAGAAGTGCGTAATGCGAGTAGCGTGCAAGAGGCACATAAGGCTTTATTAGGCTTTGGTCATCCCGCTCAAAACTTTGTTTTGGCAGATAATCAAGGAAATATTGGCATGGTAACCGCTGGCTATGCCCTTTTACATTCTCGCCCTCAACGTGGTATTAGCCTAGGAAACCGTAAAAGCAATTTAGCAAAATTCACCCATTTAGGAAATCGCCTAGTGGTTTTAGAACCAGGCAAGGGCTGGAACCATTCCGCCAACCAGCAACAGGTTAAAAGTGATTTCGCCCCTTATTTAAATAGCCTTTTCGCTCCTACTGCTAGAGGACGCAGAATTAGCACCATGCTGATGAGCGAGGACAAGATTGACCGTGAATATTTAAAGAAAATGCACGGTGATGTGGTCGATGGTGAATGGCCACTTTTAAAAACCATGATTTTGGAATCTGCTCCCGAATCTTTTCTTCCTTATTTAAAAAATTGGGACGGTTCCTGCACTGTAAATAGTGAAGCGGCCACCATTTATAATGTTTTCAAAAGTGCTTTGAACGATACTATTTCCAAGCGACTATTAGATAAATTCGACTTCTTGCCCCAGCAAGAGCAATTGCTTTATTTGGTAAATCACAAATTGCCACTCCCCTTGCCCAATGGCAGACAAATAGATTATACCGAGCTCGTACAAAGTGTTTGGGCGGGAACTATTAACTACCTAGGCGATTATTATGGCTTCAATCCCAAATTATGGGAATATGGTAAGTACCATCAAATTTACTTCCGCCACCTAACGCGCCTGCGTCCTTTTAACTATCAGGCCTTCCCCGCTCAAGGCAGTCCGCATAGTATTAATGTTTCCACCAACTTACCCGGTACACATGGCCCTTCCATGCGTTCGCTTATTGAGCTACGTCCTAATGAAGCACCTATCGGAGAAACGGTAATTGCAGGCGGACAAAGCGGTCTCCCTAGTCATAAACACTATACCGATCAAATAGAACCTTGGTATAAGGTAGAGTACTTCCCAATCGAATGGGTTAAGAGTGAAAGTGATAAAAAATGGGCCTTCCAATATAAATTCAAGTAAAATGAAAAGTCAATACCGCTATAGTTTCTTGCATTTCAGCTTATTCGTTGGTGCTTTAATATTGGAAAATGGCTTGATCTTTTTCGCCTTTGCTATTGCTTCAGGTTTAGTGCCCCGCTTCAAATATCGTTTTGGCTATTATACTTTTATAGCAGCCCTAGCTATGGTTTTAGCTTTCTTCTTAAATCCAAACTACCAACCGCTTTTAAAGATGTTTAATCAAGTTTTGGAATTGCGCACGATTTCTTTAAGCACCCTTATTGCCATTGTAAGTACCCTTACCCTTGGCTTATTAGCGCGCGCGAGCAATGAATTGCTATTTATAATTGCCCCGCCAAAAGTGAAGACGGTAGATGATGAGGAGGATTTTAACGAAGACTTCGATGAGGACTTTGAAGATGATGAAGATTTCGCAAAGGCCTAAGGGTAATCGATAACAAGAAGATTAAAATTCCTAATCGGAATAATTAAAAGAGAACCCTAATCCTACATAATAACGTAGCTGCCAATCTATATTATTCGTGCTTAAGCCCACGGATATAGGCCCAAAAAAGGTGCGTAATGTCGTTTCCAAGCCCATCCCTAAAAGGAGATTGAAGTTATTGCTCCGTTCGCCTCCTAGCATTAAAGCCCATTCATCTAATGGCAAGTAATTGTTATAGGCCAGGCCATTTATCCCCGCCCGTACAAAGAGATTTTTGCCTATTAAATGCTGACTTTGCATACCTACTAAACCAAAATTGGAAGTGGTAATTTCACCAAACTGTAGGCCTAAAACGCGGATATCCCGAATGTCAACTCTTTGCATCCCACCTAGCCTAAAATTCTGTACGATAGCATTTTCTTCACCCAATCCTAAACTTAAACCAAAGGCCGCGTAGGGGTTTAATTGCCAGTTGGTTCGTAGTGATTTATACTTACGTATCGTCCACATAATATCGCTGTAAAACCCTGGATTATAAAAGTCTGCAAGCTCATTTAACTGCGCTTCGCTTAAAGTTACCACTCCCGAAGAGCCTAAAATCTCAAGGGCAACAGAATCCACCCCTTCATTCAAGCGCACCGACAAATTTGTTCCTAAATAACTGTTTAAAATAACAAGCGACTCCCCTCCTTTTGTTGGGAAATTTCTATCGTTTAAATCATTAGAGGTATGTGTAAATCGTAGGCCGTAATTGCGTTGAGTAGAACCGCGTAAACCTTCATTTACATTGTTCCCTACGCGTAAACGCGATAAACTACTCTCAAAGAAAATCCCTACGCCGTAGCTCTCTTTTAAAGATTGGGTGGTTAAAAAATTAGCACTTAAACGGTGGGTATAAGAAATAGAAATATCGCTTAAAACGCCTTCCTCATAGGTCGGTAATTGAAGGGCACCATAGTCGTAACGAAAGTTAAAAGCTAAACGCTTATTCTGACGCAGGTACTTGTAATAGTCGAAACGAAAACGCGGATTACGCGAAATATCGAGGGCAAAAATACTGCGCGACTCACTCCCTAATAATTCACGCGTGGTATAATTTAGGGTTATTCCTGCCGAAAAAATATTATCGGCATGCAAAGACGCGAAAATATTGGACTGCGATTTCTCCTTCATTTTTAGACGCAGGGTATTCTTGCCATTATGATTAATTATTTCATAATCTATATTCAAAAAGCCATTAATCCCATATACCCGTCTAATACCTAATTCTAAGTCGTCCCGCGTAATAAATTGCTCGATACTAATATTAAGCTTGCGCAAGATTAGGTCATCCGAAAAAATGGTATTTCCCCTAATATCGATGCTATCAATTTTTAATACTGTATTAATTTCTCCCATAGAAAAAGGCTGCCGCTGCATGCCAATCTGCTTGGCTAATTGCTCAAAGGCCCCTTTATAATGCTGTCCTGTGCTATCGCCAATCCTTAAAATTTCCTCCGCATCTAAAAAGCTGGCAGCATTATAACTATCTAAAGGTGGTTCTATGTAAATATTACAAAGCTGCATTTGTCCATCCAACTTTTGGGTAGAAGGAATCATCGATAAGCTCATCAAAATATCAGGCATGGAACGAGGTAAATCCTTCTGCAAGTTGGTCCCCACATTTACGCCAATAATATAATCCGCACCCATGGCTTTTACTACTTCAGCAGGAAAATTATTCAAAACACCTCCGTCTACCAGCAAGGTACTATCTCTATCTATTGCCGTAAATGCTGTAGGAATAGCCATACTTGCTCTTAAAGCCGCCGGCAAAGATCCCTCGCTAAAAATCACACTCTCCCCTGCTCCAACATTGGTCGCCAAACAACGAAAAGGAATGGGGAAATCATCAAAACTCTCATATTTCACTGCGGGCCAAAGATTATAATGCATAATTTCACTCAACATTTGCCCACGAATTAGCCCTGAGCCAATCTGAATAGTATAGCCTTTAATGGGGAAACCAAGCAAATAGCGATCGTAATATTCTTTTTCTTCAAAAGCGATATAATTCAAGGGCACGGAGTTCGACAAAACCTGATCCCAATCTACCCTGCGAATAATGCTATCAATTTCATGGGCCGAATAGCCCAAGGCGTACAAACCGCCCACTATGGCTCCCATACTGGTACCTGCAATATAATCGGGCCGCAAACCTGCTTCCTCCATCGCTTTAATCACTCCAATATGCGCCATACCCTTTGCGCCACCGCCGCTCAAAACCAATCCCAACTTGGGTGTTTTTTGTGCGCTTAAAGCAGATGCGAAAGCTAAAATGAGTACAAGCTGATACCAAAACTTCTGCATAGAAGAGGAAACCTTTATTGGACAGATAAATTAATAGTAATTATCCATCTCCGCAAAGGTGATTCTTTTAATTTCGCTGCCAAAGGAATAATGATGCATCCAAAAATTTATCTTCTATTTTTCGCCCTAGCCACTTTGCAAGTCCAGGCCCAAGATTATTCTCAAGGCTTAAAAAGCCCTGCTAACCCCTATGCGGTTTTCCCCGTAAAACACAGTTTTAATACCGGCGACACATTACGCGTAGTAACTTGGAATGTAGAACATTTAGTTGATAGCATCGATGATCCTTATGTAAACAATCGCATGGAAAATGCCGCCGAAGTAAAAGCAGAAAAAATGCAACTTCTCGCTCTCGGACTAGCCTCCATGAATGCCGATGTGGTGGTTTTCGAAGAAGCCGAAAGTGCCAATGCGGTGCAAGCTTTGCGCGATGCCTACTTCCCTACTTTGGGTTATCAATACATTGCGGATGCACGCAGCCGTAACTGGTATCAAAATGTGGTAATTATGAGCAAGTTACCCCTTGGCGAAATCACAAGTTATGGCAATGTTCACACGCCCGTGGCCTTTACAGAAGATGGGCAGGAAAAACTGCAAAGCCAAGATTATATCAATACCCGCATGTGGTCTTGCGAAGTTTTGGTGAATGAAGCCTACTACTTAAATATTACCGGTCTTCACTTAAAGGCTGGGCCAAAAGACCGCGATAAAGCTATGCGTTTGGGGCAGATACGTTTCCTGAAAAGTGCCCTCGAAAAACAAGTTCGCGCCAATAAAAAGGCGAAACTTTTGGTCCTGGGCGACCTCAACAGCTTTAGCGATAGCGAAGAAATATCAACTCTACTTAATTTCGGATCCAAGAAAGTTCGTCTCTTCGATCCATTGCCTAGCGATGTATTTACTCATCCCGCCGATGCACCTAGCCGTCGCCTCGATTACATCCTTTATAATAAAAATCTGGCGCCTGATATCATTCCCAATTCTTGTCGAGTAGCTCCTTTCTTTAGCCCGCAAGAAATGCGCGTGATTAGCGATCACCTGCCTTTACAAATTGATATTTTGGTAAAGTAATTAGCGCTTTCTAAAGCTTTAGCGTACTTGAATTAATTCATAATTCGTCAAGCCTACTGTGTAAAAGAAGTAATTCCCTTGCGGTAGATGAGATAAATCAAGCGTAGTGTTTTTACTGTTAAAAACGCCTTCCTTAATAATTTGTCCCTGAGAATTGGCGATAAAATAATTCTCATTTATTAAATCGTCGATTACCTCAACTTGCACTAAACCTTTAGTGGGATTAGGATACACCTGTAATTTCGTATCCTTCAATTCGCTTACACCGACATTATTGGTTATTGTTAAACTAGCCGGCTGTGATGTGTCGCGACACACACCCGAACTCACCACACAACGGTAATTCTTGGCATTAAAAATCATGGCCGCACTTTGTAAAATCAAGGTATCATCTTGTGCTCCAGCGTAAAAGGAATTGTTGGCAATATCGATAAAACTCGTCGCAGTACTTACCTGCCATTGAAAAGTAGCATTAGGATCATTGGAGGCCACACTAAATTTGGCCGTAGAATTTATTACGGTATTAACCGATAATGGCTGTGCATTAATAGCGCCACAAACAAATAAACTCACCACATCACTGGTATCGCTACATGAGCCACCGTCACCAATAGCGCAGCGAAAGGTGTAACCGTCCATAGCAAAACTTGCATTACTAATGGTAAGGGTGTCGCTAGTTACCCCTTGAAAAATAGCATTGTTTGTAAGGTTTTGAAAAGTACCATTACTATCTATTTGCCACTGATAATTTAATCCTGTAGTACTTACATCTACTCCGAACTGAGCCGTGGCACCCACGCTAACCGAATCATTTTGAGGTTGTGAAACTACCGCCACATTACAACCTAAATACAAATCTGTAATTTCTGCTTGGCTTAATGCACGACTCCAAATACCTAAATCATCAATCTTTCCCGCATAGTAATTACCTCCATGACTGCGCCCAACTCTTAAAGGCAAGGCCGACTGAACACTACCGGTATTACCAAAAGTAGCGCTCGTTACAAACTGGCCGTTTTTATAAACCTTCATGGTACCATTTTCATAAGTGCCTAAAAAGTGTTCCCATTGATTAACGTTATAAGTACTATTGGCCCAAGACCAGGCCGAACCTTGTTTGTTGGTTCCATAATTTATACTTCCTGAGGCAGAAGATTGAAAAAGCCAAATAAAGTATCCACTTGCACTCGATGATTGCATGACCGCAATTCCATATTGATTGCTGGTTTTCTGTGTCCAAAATGAAACCGTAAAAGAATCGGTTTGCGCAAACGAAAAACTAGGACTATTTACCAGCAGGTATTGATCTACCCCATTAAAATTATAAGCCGAATTAGCATTTCCGTCGCGATCTGCCGTAAGGCTAGCTCCGCCTGTATTCGTGAAGTTATTGCCATTACCACTTAGATCATTGGCATTACCACTAAAACTCCACCATGCTTCCAAACCTTGCGTGGGTACGATAGATGGTACCTGAGCCAAAACACTAAGACTGAAAACCAGCGCTAGACTAAGCGTGAAAACTAACTTTTGCATGAAATTGGTTAAATTAAATTTAGGCCTACCCGCCATTAAATCTCTAAGCAGTACACCAAGGAGCAATTTAGAGAAAATATTTGTTCTAGAATTAGTTTCCATTGTGATGCTATTAAATGGCATAGCTCAAGGGCACGACAAAGGTTAAAGCTAGCTTTAGGCGTAAAATTATAGTCTCAGATTTTCAAGAAAATGCAAGCTTTGAAAGCTTTAATCTCTTAAAAACGAATGCACTATTGTATTGCCCAATCTAACTGGTGACCATCTGCTTAATCTGCTATAACCCGCGATCTACTTGAGATAATAATGGCTAAGGAAAACCCAAAGGACAAATGCAAGGCAGTGCATCTCTTCAATAATTACAACCCTATCTCCCCTCGAAGAAATACCCATAACTACTAACCGCACACCAATCTCAGTACTAAGTACTCTGTACTCAATACTTTTTCACACACTCCCCCACCATATACCCTAAAATCGGGCGGCATTTATTCTCACAGGCAGGATAATAGTGGCGATGAATCCGCTCGAGCGGACGAGCATTTTTTCCCCACCAAAATTCAGCAATGGCTAAGGCCTTCATATCATGCTTAAAGGCATAGTGAAAAAGTTTGGGAGCCGCACATTCCCCTGCTCCCGAAGGTGGTTTCATGCCATTGTAGTCGGCAAAAATATCTAGCAAATTCTTTTCCTCTCCCGCGCCATTAAGAAAGTTATAATTACGAAAAAGCTCTTCTTGCAAAGCCTGCGACTTCTCTTTACGCATCTGCCGAAGAGCGAGAGCCAACTCTTGAGACTCGGCCTCAGCTTTTGCTTCCAGGCTTATAATTTGCTTGCCTAAAGCCCCTAACTCAAGCATGCCTTTGGTAACAAAATGATTATTGGTACTTACATCAAATAAAGAGGGTACGAAAATACGGGGTTGAGATGGGCCTGTGAATTTCCCTGAAAAAGTAGCTAAATATCCTAATCGTCCATCCTTGTTTTCTACAACCAAAACCCCAAACATCTTACCTTTCACTCGACCCTCTTTTGCGGTACCAAAACCAAAGTTTTGCTCCCAATTTCCCTGCTGAGCTTCTATATAATTGCATAAATCCGCCACTGCAATTTTGCATATTTCAGGCGGATCCAAGCCAAAGGGATCATTAAGTTGTGACGGTATTAGACTAGCTAACTCTTCTCCCGCAAGGGGAACAAAAAAAGGATCAGTCGCTTGATTAGCCATGCGCAAATTAGACTAGCTTTAGCTTTAGCCTTGGTTTTAAATATAAAGGTAAATACCCACGAAATGGCAAATGCTACCCCCCAATACCAATAGATGCCACACCGAGTGACTGAACCGCATCTTGCGCAAGCTGAAAAATACTGTACCCAAGGTATAGCAGGCACCACCGGCAAAAATCCACACTAATAATTCGCTCGGGGCAGATGCGAATAATGGTTTTAAAGCAAAAACAATTAACCAGCCCATTAAAAGGTAAATGGCAAGGGATAGCTTTTTATATTTCCCTAAAAAGAAAAGTTTATACACCACTCCAATTATTGCTAAAGCCCATACCGAGCTTAAAATGATCGTGCTCCATATACCTGGTAAAACGAAAAGCGCAATAGGCGTATAAGTACCAGCAATAAAGAGGTAAATCGCCGTATGATCGATTAGATGTAAGTAATATCGTCGGCTTTCCTTTGCGCGATACATACTGTGGTAAACCGTTGAGCTTACATAAGTCCACAACATGCTAAAGCCATAAAGCAGCGCGGCAATCCAGTAGGAAACATCACCTCTGTCGCTGGCTTTGCCCATTAATAAAACCAAAGCTGCCAAGGCAAAGGGGATACCGATACCGTGAGTAATTGCATTCCAAATCTCTTCTTTCGGACTCGCTAAAGGCGTGGGTGGACGCTGTTTCATAATCGCTGGGCACTTGGGTATTTAATTAAAAGGTAAGCTTCATTCAAAACTCCTTGCTGCAATTTTAAAATGTCTTAAACTATTCTATACTTTCAAAGCGGCGGATAAAACGATTCATTTTAGCTTGGGTGCTAATCGTATAAGTGAAAGGCGCTTTACCACGATCTTCATTACGACGGTCTTTGATATCCATTTCTTTAAGGATATTCATAAACTCCTCGTTCGTGCTGAAAATACCCATCATATTCCGCTTATAATCAATATATAGCTCTTCGCCTTTTCCTAAATCTAAATAAATATAAACTTCATCGCCTTTTCGCTTACGCTGGATTTCCACAAAACCATCGACTTTAGCATTTACAAAAGCTTCTCCTAAGCCCGCTAATCCTACTTGACCAGAACTCAAGAATGAAATCGATTCGGGGGTCCAATCCATCGCTAAATCGCCAAACCATAAAGTCTGTTGTAAATCGTCGGGCACTTTTTCAGGTGCACCAAAAGCGGCAATTTCCTCGTTAAACTTCACTAAATCTTTGTCTTCTAAGCGATGATTAGCGGCTACTTTAAAGGCGGGACGACCAATGTCTACCCCTTCGCCATCTGCGGAAGCGGCAATGATTTCTGCTAAATTCTTTAATAAGTCTTTACTAAATGGGAACTCCATTCCTAGACTTAAATCTAAATTCATTTCATCGGTGGTGAGGTCGTAGTAAATAAGTCCATAACTGCTCGTGGCCAACTGCGTAGCATTGTCACCCAAACTCATTTCGCCTTCGCCTTCCATGGTACAATCCACATTATTGAAGCGTAATACATTTATGGGCAAACTACTATTGCTAATTTTCTCCCTTTCGGTGATTACGTAGCTAGTAATACTTTCATCGTAGTATAAAACGCCATTAGCAAAGAACATTTGCTTGTCTACCGGACGCACTTCTTGCGATAAGAAAGCCGCGTAACCGCTGATGGTATCGGAAGCTAAGTAAATTCCGTTGGCCAATGTTTTGGTCTTATCATCGGGATCAATTTCGGGTAATTCAATAATTATATTAGATGGATCAATCTTACTTTGGAAGTTAAACCAGTTGGTGCTTACGGCATTACAGCTAGACTCGATATGTGTGTATCCACGGAAACTCAACTGTTGCTCATCTGCGCGCAGACGCACATTACCATAATACGCAAAGTAAGGACTCATATAAAATGCTTCATCCTGGCTTATTTGGGCAAAACCCACTGTGGTTCCGGTATCCACTTTAATGTCTTTAAAACGAATCGGCCAAGGCGTTCCATCCTGATCTAAAAATTCATAATCGGCCGTACCCGTATAACTCTTTGCCGACTGAATATCAATCGTTCCGCCGTAAAAACTGTGGAACTGATTGTAAATACTGGCTAAGATTGATGAGTTGTTTAAAGTACGCATTTGGGCATTGGTATCTATAGCCACATAACCGGTATCGGGGTAAATATAAGCATCGGCCACCATAATCTCCGGAACCTGGAAAGACTCCAAAAGAGTATTCTCGAGGTAAAATTTACTGCGCTCTGTTTCAAACCGCAGCGAATCTTGATGGGGATGAACGGATATCATTTCCGCTAAACCTGTTCCTCTGGTCTTTTTAACATCAATGGCTTTTTGCGGAATATCCCAACGTGCATAATCCATTAAAGCGATATAGCGGTTGGCGGTAAAGCTTACATAATCGGCCTCATCGTTAAGATTGAAAATTCCTTCCTGTGCATCAAAATCGATATCGGCCTTGGCATTTTCTAAACCAAATCCCCAATTGGCTTTTTCATTGGCACGTACCCTAAAATCGGTTGTACCCGCCAAGAGTTTGCGACTTTGAAAAGTATAGTCTTTCGAATTAGTTTCTGCATTTAAAAACTCGTTTAAACCTTTACCCGTGAGTCCTGTGGGAGCGTGGGCAAAAGTTCCCGTTGTGCGCATGCC
Source organism: uncultured Schleiferiaceae bacterium (assembly GCA_963977415.1). Taxonomy (GTDB): domain Bacteria; phylum Bacteroidota; class Bacteroidia; order Flavobacteriales; family Schleiferiaceae; genus Croceimicrobium. The sequence continues at coordinate 73,165 of CAXBOS010000003.1, forward strand.
AATAGCATCGTATACATCAAAGGGCGCATCTACCGTAGTGGTAAATAACACGTCGTTTTTCGGCTCCCAGTGCAGATCTACTGCTAAAGCTAGTACGTGCGGATTGCTGCCCACCGTGCCTTCTTTCTCGAATATTTCGTATTCATAGGTTCGTCCGTCGGTGGAATCGGGGAAAAAGAAAAATTCCTGCGAACGGGCAAAGGAATTTAAATAATCAATTTTACCATCGCCTCTTAAACCCTGATTACTAAGGCTAAGCTGACTGGTAAAAGTGCCTTTTCCGCCGTAGGCCGCCAAGCCTTCACTAGGAGTTTGTCGTTTGAAACCAAGCGAATAATCTTCCTGCACCTTGATTCGTTCGGCCATATCGGCAAAAATACCGGCACTAGTAAATACGCCATCGAAGCTTAATCCAGTGGTACTGGTATTATCGAGACTATCTATTTCAAAGGGTTCGAGGGTTACAAAAAACTCTTCACGATTGTAAACGCCGTTAAAAATAGAGGGCTTATCGTAATAGATGTAGGAGTTTTTGGCACTATTGAAAATGGGATACTCCGAATAGTAGTTTTTCCCCGATTTATTGTTGGGTTTGTCGATCTGCAAATCTCCCGTAAGGTCTTGCAATACTGTTTTCACATCTACCAAATAACGCTGGCCCAAGCTATTCGGCTCGAAACTAACCACCTTAAAGCGCATGGAGTCAATATCGGTCATGGCAATACGAAATTGCTCATAATTGAATTTAAAATCGTTACCCCAGAAATTAAAACGCCCCGCAGTAATTTGTCCGCTAAAATCGAAATTAAGGTCTTTATGGATAATAATTTTTTGGCCATAAGGAAAGAGCCCAACTCTTTGTGAATCAGAGAGAGCGATGGATTTGATCCCTTCTACTTCCATGGCATAATCTTCTAAACTAAGGGTGGCATTGGATCCTTGCTCGAGGCGAGATACGAATTGAATTACATCGTAATCGCGCTTCCCCTTGGCGTTAAGAATGTATTCAAAAACCTTATCCTTAATATAACCCTCGCGTTTTTGCACACTGTACTCCACAAAGCCCAAAACCGACATTTGCATCATAAAACGGTGGGCATCACTTTTATCCATTTTTAAGTGATAGGCAATGTCTTCATCACTGAAAGTTCTTTGTCCTCCCTGCGACTGCGATAAACGCTGCAAAGTCATTAGCGGGTTGGTGCGACTCATCCCTTCAATTTCCCGAAAACGCCTTTCGCGGTAGTAATTATTACTCTCAAAAACTACTGGCGAAGTAGAGCCCATGTTTAAACTCGAGATAACCATACTCGGCCGGCCAACCTCCCAAGTGATAATATCAAAAAGCAAATCGAGGTTGTGATAGCTATCACTGAACACTGCACCTCCCATTCCCTGGTCGTTGCGGATAATGCTAAAACGTCCTAGTTCGGGCAGATAACGCATGGTTACTTTAGGATGGTAGATACTATCCTTACCAAGGTAAATCACCGCTTCCACATCTTCCGAGTAAACCTTATCCATGCGCAACCAAAAGCGCTTAGAGCTTACCTTAATTAAAACGGTGTCTTTGTAGGATAGGATAATTGTTGCACGACTCGAATCATCTCCACCGCCATAAAATTTAGAACCAATTACCGAAAAGCCACCAGTATACTGGGCGTGTGGTAATATATAAGGAACGTATAGGTCTTTACGATAAGACTGAAAACGCGGAAAAGTGGCACTGGAAGCCTCCTTGCCCCCTTGACTAGTGAGGCGTTCTTCAAAACTACCTTCCACAGGCTGATCGAGGTAAAACTTGGTATGCAAAACCACCGAATCTGCTTTAAAATCGGGTTTACGCACATCAAAAGCATAATTTTTAAGATCCACATAGGCCGAATCTTCCGTCATTCCGGCGCGGGTAAAATAGCTTGTACCGCCCTGCCCCTTAAAGGTGAAAGTTTTCGGACGATATTCGCCTTGTGTGGCTTCCAATAAAGTGCTATCCTTCTTGTAAAAGCCCACTAAATCCATCGTTTCAAAGGAGAAAACCGGTTCGCCATCAAAGCGATAAGTAGGCTCTGCGCCAACGATTTCCCATTTTAATCGACCATCGTCAAAAAGAACATTGCGGTATAAAACATTATAAACCGTTGCTAAGTAATCGCTAATGCGCGCCGATGGCTTATTACTTATTTCCTCAAAATCTTTCAAATAAACCAGCAGATCCTCTTCCGCGAATTTCTCTTCAAAGGCGATAATAATGCGCAGAAAACAATTCCAATCTTCAAAGTTCTTAACCCGACGACGCAAGAAATTATTGCTAATCGTATAAATTAGCTTTTCCTCTTCCTTGCTAATAGTATCCGAGCGCCATAGCGAGCCAAAAGAATTGATAAGTGGAAGCAATTCGGTTTCTGCATCAATATCATTCCCCTCTTTTAAAAAATCTTGTACTTCCTTTAAGTACGCCTCCTTATCGGGGCTAAATTTCTTTAAACTCTGGGCACTTAATCCAATGCCAAGTACCAAGAAAAAGAGGGAAAGAGTTAATCGCATAGCTTACAGAGCTTTTATGATTTTTTGTAGTGACAACATTGCCAGCGGTTTTCTTCAATTTTACCGACGAAACTTAGACCTTGGGCCTTGGCTGCATCGTCGATCAAGTTAAAATCGTAATCGAAAAATCCACTTAAAAGTAGATCTGCCCCCGAGCGCATCGACGCAACATAAACCTTCATATCTTCTAACAAAACATTGCGGTTAATATTGGCCAGTATAATGTTAAAGTCTCTTCCGCTTAAGGCAGATGCATCACCATGTAAAGCTTCAACTTTGGTGCAGCCATTACGTTCTGCATTTTCTGCAGTATTCTCCACTGCCCAATCAAAATTATCTATCGCTAAAATACTTTTGGCCTCTAGTTTCTCGGCCAAGATGGCTAAAATGCCCGTGCCTGTGCCCATATCCAATACATCTTTCCCTTGGAAATTTAAATTGAACATCGCTGCCGACATTAAACGCGTGGTAAAATGATGACCCGTACCGAAAGACATTTTCGGTTCAATTACAATTTCAAAGCGATAATCGCCTTGGGCTTCATGAAAAGGAGCGCGGATGTACAAATCTTTATTTAGACTTACCGGCTCGTAATGACGCTCCCATTCTTCGTTCCAATTGATAGTAGCCAACTTTTCAGTATCATAGGAAATCGAATAATCCGGATTACTAAAAAGCGGCAAGGCTTTGAGGGCGCTTTCATCGAAATCTTCCGACAAAATATAAGCCTTTAACCCTTGCGGAGTCTCCTCGAAAGAGTCGTAACCAATTGAATCTAATAAGGCAATTAATATGTCGCGCCCATCATCTACCGGCTTTACCTGCAGGTTTACCACTAAATAATCTTTCATCTTAATACCGATTCACCAATTTTAATTAATTCAATAAAAGATTCAGGCTTGGTGGCTGCTCCGCCAATTAAACCGCCATCCACATCAGGTTGGGCGAAAATTTCCTTAGCATTTTCTGGTTTCACCGACCCACCGTACAGCACTGAAATTTCATCAGCTAAAGTGGCAGTATAAACACTGGCAATATGCTTGCGAATAAAAGCATGCATTTCTTGAGCCTGCGCAGGGCTAGCCGTTTCTCCGGTGCCAATAGCCCAAATGGGTTCGTAGGCTATCACTAAGCTCGATAGTTCATCGCCCGAAAATCCTTCTAAAGCCGACTCCAGTTGCGCTTGCACGAACTTAAAGTGATTACCCGATTTACGATCTTCCAGTTTTTCTCCAACACAAAGAATAGGATACAAATTAGAACGCAGGGCTTTTTTCAACTTCGCATGAATCTGGGCATCACTTTCGCCTAAAATCTCACGGCGCTCAGAATGACCAATAATCACCAACTCTACTCCTATTTCCTTTAGCATACTGGCGCTAATTTCACCGGTGAAGGCGCCATTATCGTTCTCGTTCATGTTTTGTGCGGCAATTGAAACTCTGCCATTGGGCGCGTTTTTTACCGCTTGCTGCAATTGTAAAAAAGGAGGAGCAATTACCACCTCAACGTGGGCAAGCGGATTGGCCTCTACAAAGGCATTACTTGCTTTTACTAATTCTTCGCCCTCTTTTTGACTGAGGTTCATCTTCCAATTTCCTGCGATAACTTTTCTGGCCATGATATTTTGTTTTGGTTAATTTCTAATGCGTGGATCTATCCATGCATAAAGCAGATCCACAATAATTGTTACGAGCACAAAGGTAAGTGCTATGAGCAGTACTGCCCCCATCACTACCGGTAAATCAAGCTGATTTAAAGATTCTACGATTTGCTTTCCTAGTCCATTCCATCCGAAAATGTATTCTACAAACACTGCTCCCGCCAGCATAGATGCAAACCAGCCTGAAGCTGCAGTAATTACGGGGTTCATGGCATTGCGTAAAGCGTGCTTGGCGATTACTGCCCTCCCCTTTAAACCTTTGGCGCGTGCCGTTCGAATATAATCCTGCCCCATTTCCTCTAGCAGAGAGCTGCGCGTTAACTGAATAATCACCGCTAAGGGACGAATTCCTAAGGTCAAAGCTGGCAGAATTAAATTGGACCATTTAATATAAACCCCTTCTCCAAAATCATCTACTTCATAGAGGCTACCCGTCATATTTAAACCAGTATAATCACTTAAAATATAGCCAAAAAGCCAGGCCATCAAGATAGCGGAGAAAAAGGACGGCAGCGACATACCTAAGGTTCCAAAAACCGTAGATAAGCGATCGAAAATACCGCCTTTATTTAAAGCTGCTATAATCCCCAGACTAATGCCTAAAATCAAAGCAATGGACATGGCGGCAATGGCTAAAATTGCTGTATTAGGAAAGGTTTCACCAATTAAGGCGCTAACCGATTTACCCTGATATCGAAATGATTCCCTTAAATAAGGTTTCTTCAAAACCAAATGCCCAGCTCCAATTGAAAATAGCTTTTGGTAACCGTCTGGAAAACGCTTGAGATGGCTAAAATCTTCCGCAACTTTGCTATGCCAAGAAATAGGACTTAAATCGTTGAGATAATGCACATATTGAGCACCAACACTTTTATCAAAGCCATACTTCCTCTTTATATTAGCTAATTGCTCACTGTCCTCGCGTTGATCCAACATCATACGCGAAGGGTCACCTGGCAATACGTTGAATAAAAAGAAAACGGCACTTATTACCCCTAGCATAACTAGGCAGCCATAAGCGATTTTATTGAGGAAAAAAGAAAGCAATTAAAAAAGCTCGCCATCTAGTTCTGCAAAGGCTGGCAAATCTTGATAATGCCATTTCTTTACAATCACGCCTTTCTTTAATAGTACAATACCGGGATTTGCGCGCACAATAGTTTTTAAAGCAGTTTCATCCATACTTGCAATGGAGAAGCGCAGTCCTAGTTTTTCCGTTTTTTCTGCAACCACACTAGGTAAGGAAGCACTTAAGCCTAAAAAGGGAATGCCTTTATCGGCCGCCGCTAGGGCGAATTCATTCAGTTTAGCATAGGCCTCTTCCTCGGTTTTCTCCATGCGGTAGGCTATGGATAAGAATATTAAATCCGCTTCTAAAACCTGATCCGTTATTTCATTGCCCCCTAAATCAATTACAAAATCGTGAATAGGCGGCTCATAACCTTCTGTTTCTAAGGCCGTTTCTGTAAGCTCACTGTTAATCTGCCACTCTTTCTTCTCCCACCAACCTTCATCAATATAACGCCTAGAGTCAATTTTCATAGACTCGCCGCTAGCCGCATTTTCTAAAGTGTATATGGTAGCATATTGGGTTGGCGCTAAGCCTAGCTCTTCGGCTGATTTCATGCCTTCAATTATACTCTTCCCTTCTGCATAAGCACGAAAATCTTTAAGCGGTAAATGATTGAGAACCTGATGACCTAACCAAAAACATAAGAAAAAGGAAAGGGCCAAAGTGATATAACTGCCCATTGGTTTTAATAAGGGCTGTATAAGCTGTCGCTGAAAGAATATAATAGCGATAAGCACGGTCAGAACAACATCCTTCCCAAAAGATTCCCAAGGTGTTAAAGGAATTGCATCACCAAAACAACCACAGTCAGTTACTTTATTGAAGTAAGCCGAATAGAAGGTTAGGAAGGTGAAAAATACGATCATTAAAAGCAGCAGCCAGGCCGTAAGATTTCTCCATAAACCCAGTAATAATGCTACTCCTAATAACACCTCTAAGACCACCACAAAAAGCGCTATTGGCAGGGTATAATTTAGTAGAAAAGGTAGATTTAAAACATCGGCGGCAAAATAATCGCCCAATTTAAAAGAGAAGCCCATGGGGTCATTCAACTTTATTAGTCCCGAAAAAATAAATAATAGACCTACTAAAAGGCGCGAAATTTGGGTGATTAACTTCATGTGATTAAGACTTTTCTGACATTAAAATTAAGGCGAAAACAGCATAGTTTAGCATATCGAGATAGTTGGCTTCTAAGCCTTCCGACACTTGGGTTAAACCGGCATTATCTTCAATTTGTTTGACTCTTAAAAGTTTTTGTAAAATAAGATCCGTTAACGATGAAATGCGCATCTCGCGCCAAGCCTCCCCATAATCGTGGTTTTTACGATCCATCAATTCTTTGGCAATTTTGGCCTGCTTATCGAAATGTGCAGCGGCTGATTCTGCATCCAGGTCGGGCTGATTGGCCACCCCTAATTCCAACTGGATTAAGGCCATAATGGAATAATTGATAATGCCAATAAATTCGCCTGCCGGTTCATCGGCCACCATCTGCTGCCCCTTTTGCTGTATGCTACGCAAGCGTTGAGCTTTAATAAATATTTGATCGGTAAGCGAGGGTAAGCGTAAAATGCGCCAGGCGGTACCGTAATCTTCTAATTTCTTGGCATATAAGCTGCGGCAATTATTGATTATTGCCTGATATTGCTCAGAAGTATTTGTCATTTGATAATTTCGCCTCTAAATAATTACAAAATTTGGCGAAAGATACGGGATTTCATAGCAATATTAGCCTCAATTTAGGCGGAGATCTTCTCCCTTTACGGCCTGCTTTGGTCATGGGTATTTTAAATATAAATGCCGACTCCTTCTACGATGGTGGTAAATACACATCTGCGCAAGCGGCCTTAAACCAAGCCCTAAAAATGACCGAGGAAGGAGCCGATATAATCGACCTTGGTCCGGCCAGCTCCAAACCAGGTGAAGACTTAATAGATCCTCAGGAAGAATGGCAACGTTTAAAAGGCGTCTTGAAATTAATGCAAGCCGAAGCGCCGCATATCAAGCTTTCGCTCGATACTTATAATGCAGAAACCGCTGATCGAGCCCTTAACCATGGCGTGGCGATGATTAATGATATTTCGGGAGGAAGCTTTGACTCCGCCATGTTTAAAACCGTTGCTCGCTACCAGGTTCCTTATGTTTTAATGCATATCAAAGGCCAACCTAAAAACATGGTTCATCAAACGCAGTACAAAAATATTCTCAGCGAGCTTTCGAATTATTTTTCAGAAAAGTTAGAACAACTTTATGCCCTCGGCCTCAATGATGTTATTCTCGATCCTGGCTTCGGTTTCGCAAAAACAATGGAACAAAATTATCAGCTAATGGCGAATCTGCAGTACTTTAAAGCTTCATTCAAAAATCCGCTTTTGGTGGGGATTAGCCGTAAATCGATGATTAGCAAATTTCTAAACATCGACAAAACCGAAAGCCTGAATGCTACTTCGATTTTAAACACTCTGGCTTTAAGCAAAGGAGCCGACCTATTGCGGGTTCATGATGTTAAAGAAGCGCGGGAAGCGGTCAAAATTCTTACATTCACCCAAAATTTAGCCTAAATGTCGTTTCTCGACTTCCGCTTTTTAGATCTAATTGATATTCTCTTGGTAGCTTTTCTGCTTTACCAATTGTATCGTCTTATAAAAGATACTGTCGCGATCAATGTGCTAATTGGGGTGGCGGCTATCTATGTAATTTGGAAACTGGTAGGCCTGCTGCAGATGGAACTTTTAAGTGAAATTTTGGGCAAGTTTATCGGCGTGGGGGTTATTGCTTTGGTCATCGTTTTTCAGCAGGAAATTCGCAAATTCCTTCTTGTTATTGGCTCAACAAATTTCAAAAGGCGGCGATTATTTTTAAGGCAGCTTAAGCTGATGCGAGAAGACGATGAAGTAGATTACCGGCATGATGACATCGTTAAGGCTTGTGAGTTCTTCGCCAAAACCCGCACGGGGGCCCTTATTGTAGTAGAAGGCGATAGCAAACTTGGCTTTTACAGTTCAACCGGCACCATGCTTAAAGCAGAAATAAGTACCAATCTTCTGGAGAGTATTTTTAATAAGCACTCCCCCCTGCACGATGGCGCCGTAATTATTAGCCGCAATACCATCATTGCCGCAGGATGTATTTTACCCTTAACAGAAAAGACTAGCCTCCCTTCGCGTTTTGGCCTCCGCCACCGAGCGGCCATGGGGATTTCCGAAAAAACAAATGCCCTCACAATTATTGTTTCCGAAGAAACAGGGGACATAAGCACAGTGCAAGGCGAGAGCTTCCAACACAAGCTAAGCAGCATTGCCTTAAAGGCGGTTTTGAAAGAATTTCATCAGACCTAAATTGAACTAATGGTGATAAATTTTGTTATCTTCGCAGCATCATTTCAGAAAGTGTAAATCTTACACCAACGGAGGACAAAGGGGGAATTAACAAAGAATTAATATGATTGCAGCGAAGAAATACGTTATTGCGGAAGATAATTTGGTATTAATACCAGCGAAGAAAATGAGTGATTATTTAAGAGGTAAAAGAGTTTTATTGGCTGGGGCCAATGAGGTAGATGAAATGCTATTGCGCTATATGGTTGTTGATGGTGGTGGCACACTAAACATTGCAACTACAACGGAAGCCTTAGAGAAGGCCTTGCATAAAAGTCGTTATGATTTAATTTTCATGAACTCACGCTTGGGTTCCGATAATGCAATGACCATTCTGAAAAAATTACGCTCTGAAGGAATTTTAAATTCTCCGGTAATTGGTATTTCTAGTACCGAACTAGCCGGACGTGGTATTTACCACGGCTTTAGTCATGTACTTGGCCGTCCCTTAGAAAAGAAAATTATCATCGAAGCCTTGAGCGAAATATTCGAATCAGAGTAGGAAAGCCAATAATTACACGATTACAATTTAAAAGCCCAATTAAGGGCTTTTTTTTTACCCTAATCCAAAGGATTAATTAGGCAGTCTTTTTCGTTAGACTCATCGAAAAACTGCATATCCACTGGATCTAATCCTTCTACCAACATATGATCACGCCACAAATACTGCTTATAATAGTCGTATTTGCTGCTATCACTTGCGTATACGTAAAACCGTTCTCCTAATCGCAAAGAAGCCACAAAGGAAGCCTCATCATAAACTTGAATATGCGCGCTTTCAATCCTTAAATAGCGCCTGCCCAATTGGTAAGCACCAAAAAAAGGAAGCATCAGCAAAGCGCCATATAATGCTATTTTTCGCTTATGCAGAAGGAAAATACTCAGCGCGACAATTATGGCTCCAAGCATTACTGCCTGTTTTCCATTAAAGGGAATGTCACTTAGTAAGGCCAGCGGTAAATCGGCGATCTTTTCATTAAAATAGATAAGTAAAGAAAGTAGCTTTTCTAAAAGCTCGTAGAGTATCGGTAAATTTTCCGCCTGCCCTAAAATGAGTAACACGAAGCCCGCATACATTAATACTGTTACTAAGGGAATCATCACAATATTACTCAACCAAAAATAAGTAGGAAACTGATGAAAATAATATAAGGATAAAGGAAGCGTGCCAATTTGTGCCGCTATGGAAACACTAAGCAATTTATTGAGCCAAATGAGCGGCTTAAAGCGCGATTCAAACAAGGCTTCAATCTTAGCTTGCCAAATTAATATCCCTAGTAGCGCCGAATAACTGAGTTGAAAACCTAAATCAAAAAGCCAAGCGGCATTAAAAATTAATAGTACAAAAGCGGATAGAAATAAGGCCCGAAAAGATGTCCCTGGTCGCTCTAAATTCTGTACCGCTGCCATTATGCTAAACATAGTGGCCGATCGTAAAACCGATGGAGATGCCCCACTAATTAAGGCGAACAACCATATTCCACCAATCAAAAGCAAACTGCGCAGCATTTGTAATTCTTTAAAATAGCCTAAGGCCACCAAGAGATAAGAGAGCAATAAATAAACGATGCCAACATGTAAACCACTAACTGCTAACAGGTGCATTGCTCCCGCTGCCGCAAAATCTGCTTTTAATTCTTGACTAAGTTCATTCTTATAGCCTAGAGTTAAGGCTTTGAAAACTGCCTCATGCTCCTCCTTCCAATGCCAACTTTCAATTTGCGCTAATAAATATTTGCGCCATCTTGTAATGAGTTTGGCTTTTGGTGCTTCGGCCTCAAATATGCCCCAAGCGCCTTCTTTTAAAAATATTTGTCCCGCATAGCCCTTTTGCAGGAGATAGGCACCAAAGTCAAAAGCACCCGGATTTGAATTTTCAGGCAGTTTAGAAATTTTAGACCTCAACCAAATTAACTGACCTTCTTGGGGAGCGATACTGCATGAATCGATTCTCAAATGCGTCCAAAACAATTTATCCGCTAATCTGTCAAGGGAGTCATTTCCATCGCTAAAACGCAGGGCCAACTGCACAGCATCTTCTTTTTGTTTGAGGATTTCCTCTACTTTAAAAAGCCGCGGTGATTCCTCTTTCTCTACCGCTAAAGCTTCGGGTACACTACGCTGAAAACTATAAAAACCCAAAGCAAAGAAACAGAGGTAAAAGCTAAGACTTTGTATTCGACTTTTAATTTTCATTGACCCTACCACTAGCTCAATAAGCAGAATCCCCAAAGCTCCGAACGCTAAATACTGCACTGGAAACTGCGGCATAGCCATATACTCGAAAGATAGCTTCGCACTTATAATACCCACAAGGAAAATCGAGAACAGGCGATACATACAGGCTTATTTCGCACAAAAGTAAATTACGAGCCACCAGCAACCCATCGTCTAAACATTTGACAAACAATTATTTCCCTCCTTACCAACCGAATTTCCCATCCCGCACAATCCTCTTCTTCCCATCGAATTACAATTGAATTACCTCTTAACCCAGCGCCATAGGTGCGGCATCTCGATAATACCCCCTTCATTTAAAATTTGTGATTACTACCCTATCCAAAACCCAATCTGTTACCATCCGCTCAATTCGCGAAAATCTGCACGCAAACCCTCCCGCAAACCATTCTTAGTCTTGCATGAAACAAACCAATTTCCCTCCCGCACAATCCTCTTCATCCCACCGAATTACAATTGAATCACCATTAAATTACAATGAATTAATTGTTAAACGTTTAAAGCACGAAAATTCATTTTAATCATAATAACTTCGCAAGCCTTAACCAAAGTCGATCCTTGCAATACAAAGGGACAAGACGCCGTAGAAGTCAATATTGAATTCTAAACAGACAGCTCCATTAAAGTCAAATTTTTCATGGCTTATTGACGCTGAAAAAACCCGATAAAAATTCAAAAATATGAATACCAAAATATTTAAAACGATTCCCATCTGCTCTCTTTGTTTACTACTAACAATAGCCCTAAGCTCCTGCGAACGAGCACCCGACGATATTCGCACTCAACTTTCAGGCAAACTCTTAGCCGCCAATACCAACGAATTTCTCCCCAATGCGAAAATAGCTTTAGTTAAGGTCGACTATAATCTTTACAATGCAGTTGACCGCATTTTAGACTCCACCCGCACCGATTCCCTCGGCAATTACTCATTCGATTTTAATATTGATTTTGATAAGCGCTATGGAACTTACCAGCTCGTATCCTCCTACCCCAATTACTACTCCACCCGCGACATAACAGGTCCCTTCCCTACTGACGGAAAGCATTTCGAACTGGGCGGTAAACAGACCTATAATCCAGAACTCCACCCTTTTGCTTGGCTAAAGGTGAAATTGAATATATCCTCTAATGCCTATGCCTTCAGTATGAACCGCACTTTTGGGGAGTTTGAAGGGGTGATCATCAATAATCCCCGACAACAAGAGTTTGTGGTAAAAACCAAAGGCAACGCCAACAATGTATTGAGCTTTTTTATCGACACCCCAGATTCATTCATTACTATTATTGACACTATTTATTGCGGCAATAACGATACAGTTCTAAAGATTATCAATTATTAATATTAACCAGGTCTGAATGTTATGAAAAATAATCAATTCGTCATCTTAGCACTTTTTATCATATTCTTTTCATGTAAAAAAGAAGAACCCTCTTACACAGAGGTGAGTGGCGTTGTATATGAACAAGGCACTATCAACACCAAAACAGTCGCCAATGCATTAGTTGAATTTCAATGGCGCATACCAAAAACCTATGGCGCCGAGGTTTACCACTTGGACTCCGTAAGGACTGATGCAAATGGCCATTATACAATTAGTGCTGACGCCCCCGATGCCAACCTCCATGTATTTGCTTCTGGACACCATTATTATCCAGGCGGCGAGCTTACTATGGTTGCTAATGTTAATAGAGGTAGATCTCAAGCCCTTAACCTCGACCTTATCCCTTATGCCTGGCTGCGCATGCATATAACGAAAACAGGGCAATACCATAATTTAGGTATAGGAGCACCTATAGGTTCAACCCAGGCCTATTCTATTACCACTGATACGACTATTATTTCAAGTCCTGTTTTAGGGAATACTGAGGTAGAATTGACCTTATTTAAATACAAAAATGGCCTTCAGGAAAGAGAACAAATTATCGTACAAACCATTGGCCACGATACAGTTGATGTAGCAATCGAATTTTAAAGACTTTTATCTTATCGATTCATTTCAATACCGCAGCCATTTGAAAGCTATTGATCAACCTCCCTGTCTTTAACCTCAGTATTATCATGATTTAAACCAGTAAAACCATACTTATGGCGCTTCTGCTGTATTTCTGAAGCATCTAATTAACTCATGATCAATATGATAACTAACAATATCAAGTTTTTAATCGTCTTATAAGGCCTAGCCCTTTTCAGCAATTAAAAACCATCCCTATCTCCATTCAAATTACTCTGGGATCGTTCTAATCCCAGTCTAAATTTCAGTTTATACTAAGGGGCAATCGATGCGGCGGAATCTACTTCTGGCAATGCCATGCAACAAACTATTGCATACTAAATGGATCTCAAAATACTATTCTTCTCAGCGAATTCCATCTGAATTACCTCCTATTCAAGCACCGTAGGTGCGGCATCTCGATAATGCCCTCTTCATTTAAAATTTGTGAACTAACCGATTTGTTACCACCGCTATTCCTACGAAAATTTGCACTCTACCCATCTAGCACACCCTTCATAGTCTTGCATGGAACAATTCAACTACAACCGAATTCCCCTCCTGCACAGTCCTCTTCTTCCCACCGAATTACCATTGAACTCCAATTGAATTACCTCCCAACCCTCGCTTAGGTGCCTCAATTTCGCTCACTAAGCCAATTCCCTTAGCCAGCCAGTCCTTTCCCGCCTTTCCGCCGCGCCACAATCTACCATCTACCGCCGTAGACTAAAAAAAATCATAACCCATTTAGCCTTAAGTGTTTAAAAACGGTTAGATAAAAATCACTTTTCTACTTTAGATCCACCAATCAAACAAAACACCATGAAACCAAATTTCAGACACCTCCATCCACCCTAAAAAAAAAGGGTTTAATCTATTAACGGTGCTTTACCCTGACATCCAATTTTAAGCTGCGTTTTTTAAGAATTCCCGAAATCCTTAAACGCTCTAAACCAAAACCTTGTCTTACCAAGCCCTTTAATAATCGCTAAACCCACCCTGCGTAATCTGTCATAATCAATGCCTTTCACGACAGAATCTGACAGCGCCAGCTGAAGTGTATTTCGCACTTTTAACGAAGGGATTTAATCCTTTAATCAAATACACTTTAATAACCTTTTAATCAAACCATCATGAACCTAAATCTATTCGCTCTTTTTGCACTTTCCGTATTATTTTATTCCTGTGAAAAGGAAGAATCATCCTACACAGAGGTGAGCGGTGTTGTATATACCAAAGGTACTTCAGACCCGATTGCCAATGCGCTAGTTAGTCTTGAATGGTGGGACCCCGCTGTCTTTGGGGAAACCCGTTATTATGTAGATTCTACCAGAACCAATTCAGCCGGGGAATTCAAAGTAGCTGGGGATTTACCTCAATACCAAGAGTATTATGTTATCGCCCATGCAGATAAGCATTTTGAGACTGAATTTTCCCAAGGACTAAAACCCAATATCTCGCGAGGAAAAAAACAGAATCTATCCTTGTCCTTAATCCCTTATGGTTGGGTAAAAATGAATATTCGAAAAACAATTGGTAATGACTATTTAAGAATAAATCGAATTCCCGGTGGAAGTATAAATAGTTTTTTCACTTCAAGTGACGATACTATTTACTCAAGAATCTTAGGCAATCAACAAGTTAAAATAGATTGCTTTCGATACAAGAACACTAATCACCGTGAACATTTAGAATACTTCATCAATACTTTAGCCATGGATACCGTAGAGATAACAATCGAGTTTTAAGCGGAACAAGCATTATAATTCAGAAACATGAATACTAAAATATTTAAAACGATTCCCATTTACACTCTATGTTTACTGCTAACAATAGCCCTAAGCTCCTGCGAACGAGAACCCGACGATATTCGCACTCAACTTTCAGGCAAACTCTTAGCCGCCAATACCAACGAATTTCTCCCCAATGCGAAAATAGCTTTAGTTAAGGTCGACTATAATCTTTACAATGCAGTTGACCGCATTTTAGACTCCACCCGCACCGATTCCCTCGGCAATTACTCATTCGATTTTAATATTGATTTTGATAAGCGCTATGGAACTTACCAGCTCGTATCCTCCTACCCCAATTACTACTCCACCCGCGACATAACGGGGCCCTTCCCTACTGACGGAAAGCATTTCGAACTGGGCGGTAAACAGACCTATAACCCACAACTCCATCCGTTTGCTTGGCTAAAGGTGAAATTGAATATATCCTCTAATGCATATGCCTTCAGTATGAACCGAACTTTTGGGGAGTTTGAAGGTGTGATCATCAATAATCCCCGACAGCAAGAGTTTGTGGTGAAAACCAAAGGCAACGCCAACAATGTATTGAGCTTTTTTATCGACACCCAAGATTCGTTTATTACTATTATTGATACGGTTTATTGCGGCAATAATGATACGGCTCTAAAGATTATCAATTATTAAGATTAACCCAATCTTACTGTTATGAAAATTAATCAATTCGTCATCTTAGCACTTTTAATCCTAGTAATTTCCTGTGAAAAGGAAGAATCATCTTACACAGAGGTGAGCGGTGTTGTATATGAACAAGGCACCAACAACACAAAAACAGTTGCTAATGCTTTAGTTGAACTTCAATGGCGCATACCTAGCACCTATGGTGCAGAAACTTTCTTCTTAGACTCAGTTCGTACGGATGAAAATGGAAGATTCAAATTAAGTGCTGATACCCCAAGCGAAAACCTCTATGTTTTTGCTTCTGCTTACAGACATTTTCCTGGTGGAAAATTAACTATGATGCCTAATGTCAAGCGCGGTCAAAACCAAAAAGTTGATATCGAGTTGACACCTTACAGCTGGATCAAGTTAAATATCCATAAATCATTAGGAAATGATTACATAAGAATCAATTCTATACCCGGCGGTAATTATGGATACTTCTCATCTAGTAACGATGTTTATTATTCAACTGCCTTAGGAAATAGAACTATTGAAATTAGTTGCTTTCGAATAAAAGATGGTATTCAATCAACTGCCCAATATTACGTGAACACAATTGGGCAGGATACCGTAGAAGTGACAATTGAATTTTAACGACATCATTGAGCGACTAGTTTTTCCTGATGACAAGATATTAATTAAAACTCAATGAAAATACCACCTAATATTTAATCCTATTATTTTACTATGAAAACCATACAAACCTTCTTTTTAATGCTTCTTTTGTATTTCGGAGGCACTCAATTGAGCTTTGCTCAATATGACCATTTACTCTATAAAGTTTCAGATAGCCTTTTAGGGCCTGACCCTTTTCAAAAATTAGAAAACCATCCTGATCTCCACTCAAAAGTACTTTGGGATCGTTCTAACCCCAATCTAAATCTCAGTTTATACCAAGGGGCAATCGATGCGGCGGAATCTACTTCTGGCAATGCCTTGAAACAAACTATTGGATACTAAATGCATCTCAAAACCCTATTCTTCCCTGGGAATTCCGACTGAATTACCTCCTATTCAAGCACCGTAGCTGCGGCATCTCGATAATGCCCTCTTCATTTAAAATTTGTGAACTAACCGATTTGTTACCACCGCTATTCAAACGAAAATTTGCACTCTACCCATCTAGCACACCCTTCATAGTCTTGTATGGAACAAATTCAACTACAACCGAATTTCCCTCCTGCACAGCCCTCTTCTTCCCACCGAATTACCATTGAATTCCAATTGAATTACTTCCCAAGCAAGCCAGGCTTACTTATCTCTATTTCGCTCACTAAGCCAATTCTCTTAGCCAGCCAGTCCGTTCCCGCCTTTCCGCCGCGCCACAATCGATAAATCAACATACTAGATCCAAAAAAAATCATAACCACTTTAGTCTTAAGCGTTTAAAAACGGTTAGATGAAAATCACTTTTCTACTTTAGATCCACCAATTAAACAAAACACCATGAAACCAAACTTCAGACACCTCTATCCACCCTAAAAAAAAAAAGGGTTTAATCTATTAACGGTGCTTTACCTTGACATCCAATTTTAAGCTGCGTTTTTTAAGATTTCCCGAAATCTTAAAACGCTCTAAACCAAAACCTTGTCTTACCAAGCCCTATAATAATCGCTAAACCCACCTTGCGTAATCTGTCATAATCAGTGCCTTTCACGACAGAATCTGACAACGCTAGCTGAAGTGTATTTCGCACTTTTAACGAAGGAATTTAATCCTTTAATCTAATACACTTTAATAACCTTTTAATCAAACCATCATGAAACTAAATCTATTCGCTCTTTTTGCACTTTTCGTATTATTTTATTCCTGTGAAAAGGAAGAGTCATCCTACACAGAGGTGAGCGGTGTTGTTTATGAACAAGGCACCAACAACACCAAGACAGTTGCTAATGCTTTAGTTGAACTTCAATGGCGCATACCTAGTACCTATGGTGCAGAAGCTTTCTTCTTAGACTCAGTTCGCACGGATGAAAATGGAAGATTCAAATTAAGTGCTGATGCCCCAAGCGAAAACCTCTATGTTTTTGCTTCTGCTTACAGACATTTTCCTGGTGGTGAATTAACTATGAGGCCTAATGTTAAACTAGGCCGAAAACAAAACCTTGATGTTCAAATAACCCCGTTTAGCTGGGTAAAAATGAATGTCCAGAGGAAGCAAGGAAATGACTTTATTCGAATTAACCCCCTCCCGGGTGGTGGAATAGCAAGTTTTTTTACTTCACGAGATACAAGTTTCTTCTGTAGGGCTTATGGCAACAGAAGGATAGAGATTAATTGCTTCCGTTATGAAAACCCAGATTTCTATAGGCCTGCAAAGTATTTTGTTAACACCGTTGGACAAGACACTATAAATGTGACTATCGAATTCTAATTCTCACATTCGTTTTTTCCTTTTTAATGAACTTATCTGTAGCAGTTCAAAGGGAATACACACCTTATTTTAAACCTTAATTTTTTTCTCAATGAAAACCATACAAACCTTCTTTTTAATGCTTCTTATATATTTCGGAGGCACTCAATCGAGCTTTGCTCAATATGATCACTTACTTTATCAAGTTTCTGATAGTCTCCTAGGGCCTAACCCTTTTCAGCAATTAGAAAATCATCCCGATCTCTACTCAAAAGTACTCTGGGATCGTTCTAATCCCAATCTAAATTTCAGTTTATACCAAGGGGCAATCGATGCGGCGGAATCTACATCTGGCAATGCCCTGCAGGCCTATTGGGATATTAAACATTCCGCTATCGACACTAGCTCCTTTATACCTCTTGATAGCATGTTAGCCCTATATAAAAATTACGAACTTGGCTACGATGCTTTGCCTATTATGGCCTTCAACTACAAATATCAGAAGGTTAAAAGCGGAGCCTTCGCTAATGGAGATCTTGTTTTACAAAATGGACAGTTCCTTTTAAGCGACTCGACGCAAAACCCCTTTGAAGACGGAGAGTTATGGTTGGCAGGAGTTCAGGCGGATGAGGTTCCTATTAATGACACCTTCTTTGTTGTACTGCCAGAATTGCTCCTATTTACAAACTCGCACTTAGCTGCCGATTCAGTTTTAAGTATTGAAATAGACTTAGATGACAATCTTGGTTTTCGAAGCCTCAGCTTGGATAATCCCTTACCGGTTTATTACACAGGTGAAGGTGGCGTCGAAAAACATATTCAACTTAAATGGAATATTACGGGCAAAACGTTATACTCGAACATTAGTTGGAAGACCTCTTCTGCTTGCACCTTTCCCCAGGCACAACTACCACCTTGGCCTAGTATAAATGAAAGTGTTTTGGTTAGAACTAGATTGAGCTCTCAAACTATTACTAGCACCATAAAACATCTCTTCGAGGCAAGCATACCCTTTTATGGAAAGAAAGCCAAAGGCAAAGCTTATGTAAAATACCGAGCAGGTGCTGGAGCTAACCCAACAACTTTTATGAAACCATTGATTTTTGTAGAAGGTTTAGACCTGAAAAAGTTGGTGCAAAATAGTAGTCCGACTGCATTTAATACTTATTCTAATTACCCTCAATTGGGACAAACAGGCTGGCCTCAGTTGTGGGGATGTAACGATGAAGGCTTGTTTTCTGCTGCGACACCATATTTAGATAGTTTGTCTCAAGAAGGATACGACATTATCATGTTAGATTTTAAAGATGGTGCCGACTATATTCAACGCAATGCATTCCTCTTAGTTGAGCTTATTAACCGCATCAATCAAAACAAAATCGGCAATGAACCCAATGTTATCATCGGCGCCAGTATGGGTGGACAAGTAGTTCGCTACGCATTATCGTATATGGAACAAAACAATATGCCCCATTGCGTACGACTAAATGTGTCACTAGACAGCCCTTGGAAAGGTGCGCATATTCCCATGGCAGTTCAATGCTTCCTTGAGTACATGGGCTATCAAGCAGGTAACTCCACTGCATTAAGTCAATACCTCAGTTTACACAAACCTGCTCCTAAGCAACTGTTGAACTACCATATCTGGCGAGCTAATCAAGACTTCCGAAGCACTACTACAAATTCTTCAGTTTACAGAACCTACAACTTCCAAAACCAATTGGCGCCTAACCCGGAAAGGACTCAACTAATGCAGGAACTACAATCTCTGGGCTCCTATCCTAAAAATTGCCGAAATATTGCAATTTTAAATGGCAACAACACCGGTAGCCCTGAATACTCGACCGGCAGCAATTTCATTCATTATAATGATAATTGCCTTTCGTTTAACAACCGGTTTGAACTATATGCCGAGGGTGCAGCTCATGAAAACGTAGCCATACTCAACACCAAAGGAGCAGATCAATACTATTTTAAGGTCAAAAACATGCAAAACATCTATAATGCGCCATCCTCATTAAGAAATGATATGACAGACATTAGAGGTAGTCTTGTATTTCAACTAGGTCATTCTGGCTGCAACACCAATGTTAGTTTAACTCAAAGTCAATCTGTTTTCATTCCCTCTGTTTCAGCTTTAAATGTTGATGATCCAAATTGGCATTTTCAGTGCGTAAATCTTGATATATCTGCACCAAGTTTAATGGGGAAAACTCATTTTGACTCCTACACTTCACCTGACAGTTTAAGTGAAGCGCATGTTTTAACCTCTAATAAAAACATGACCTGGCTTCTTAAAGAAATCCGCAACGGCGAAAATACCTTAGGCCAAAGCAACGGCAGTACCCTAACCAAAGCTTGGAATAACCCTTTTGAAAACGCCAATTTATCCGGGATTGAGATTAACCAAGGGGGTACATTATACCTCAACGCTAACAGGAAAATCTACGATGGCAACCCTTCGAATAATACTCCACCTCAAGGTAGCTTAAGTCGAGTTTTACTGGGCAGCTCCTGCAACCCTACAAAAACTATCAACATTAATAATGGTGGTACCTTACAATTAGGCGATAATGACGGTAGTTTCAATAAGGCTTACTTATATATCCAAGAGGGAGCCAACGTAAACATCAACTCTGGTGGCAACCTAATCATCCATCCTGGCTCTAAAATTTATATCCAAAATGGCGGAACCCTCAAATTAGCGAATAATGTAGTTCTTAACAATGCCGAAATCATAGTTGAAGAGGGCGGAGAACTTATCTACGAATCGGCTGCGAACCTTAGTTTCAATCAATATGGTTCTTCTTTACTTATTCAAGGTAAGTTGACGGTAAAGTCGGGTGCAATAATTTCCGTTAATTCCAACGGCAAACTCATCTTCGACCAAGATATCCCCTGGATTACCAATCCTAACACTGGAAACCCCATGCGTGATATTGCCAGCTACCTTGATATTGAGGCTGGTGCGAAACTTAGATTGGTTGGTGCTAATCCAAGCTTTAAAAATCAAACCCTCCTTGAAATTCGTAAAGAGACTATTTTTAAAGATGCCAATCAAGATATCTTCGATGAAGTGCTTATTCAAAATGGTGCCCTCGAAATAGCTCCACAAGCCTTCCTCTTTGTGGCTAGCCCCTTAAGCATTATTGATGCCGAAATCCGTAGCACCGATCCTCAAAACTTTCACGATGGTTTACGTATCTGGAATGGAAATACTATTAATTACCTCAGAAGAGTAAACATTAAGAATGGACATCCTGGTGTATTGGTTTCCGGTTTAGGCTCTCGAGGTCATACCGAGTTTAGAGACTGTACCATTGAATTAAACTGGGATGGACTAAAATGGAATGGTGGTTTCCATAAAGTACTCAACTGCTCTTTTAATAGTAACCTTCGCCATGCCATCTATGGTCAAAACCTGACTGGCACCAGTGAAATATTTAATTCCAATTTCAACTTCCTCCCACTATCCGGTATATCTCCAAGTGGTTCTGCTATAGACTTACAAGGTCAAGAAGGAAGTTTACTACAAGCCAGTGGCAATACCATCAATGGCTTTGCGCACGGAATTAACCTCGACGATATGGACCTACGCGCTGAGTGTAATACCATTCAAAATAACTATATCGGAATTAAGTCAGACAACGCCATCGTCTATTTAAATAATGAGGCCAGCAATACGATTAAACAAAACCAATCAGCTGGTATCAATCTCTTAGGCGATGAATCAGGAGGTAGCGGTATTTATCTATTAGAAGGAAACAACAAATTTCAATTCCCTTCAACAAATCTATCTACCTATAATCATGTATTAGGCCTTTGGAATTGTAACCAACCACTTTCTGATTATACGCCTACTATGTATATGGATTTCAATTACAATCAGTTTGATATTCCTGCAAATTCAACGGTTGCATCGCTATTCTCTCTCTCTGTAATAAGTTGTAATAACCCCTCCACCTATTTTGCTTTTAATGCAGATTTGTCGCAAAATAATAACAGCGCCCCTACCTGTGGCAATAGCGTTGTCATCGACTTCCACCCTGCTCTAGCTACCTTAACTGAACTTCCTCCCACTTTCGGAAAGGTTAGCAATGGTTCCGCTTTCGCAGAAACTCCACTATACCAAGCGCTCGATCAAGCTTTAAATAAGCTGAGCTTCGACGAGTACATCAGAGATGACCAAGATGCCTTAAATGATTTAATTCTTATTCTTCAAGGCACTATAACTAATTCCGATGCACATACTCAGGCCTATCTAAATCTTGCCTACCGTGCCATGCACCAAGCCTTAAATCAAGCGTATCAGCAAAACCAATTGATAAATAATGAAGGGGAACCTAATCCACCGATTAGCGAAATCGCAGACGTTTGCGGAATTGCAGATGATTGGCTATTGTCGCTAAACCCAGCGGATTCTATGGACCATGCCTCAATTTTCCAATTGAATCTGGATAAAGTCCACGCATACCGCGTAGCAGGTAATTACGATGAAGCGCTTGCAGTTTTGACCAACAGAGCAAATTGGAACTTCAACTTCACACAAACCCAGCGTGCCTCTTACTGGAATTGCGTTTGTCAGCAGGAAAAAGCCTATTTTAATGATGAAATTCCTGCCGAGGAATTTGAATATGGTATTGCTCAATGTCAGAGTACTTACGCTGGCTACACTTACAAAAGAGCGATTAACCCTACTCTTATCGAAGAAACGCTTGAGGATAATTTAATTGCCTATCCACAGCCTGTCTCTAGCAACCTCTACTTAGAAAAAGATTTAGAGTTTGACCTAGAAACTACTTTCAAAGTATATAGCTTGAGCGGTGCCGCCCTTGAACTTAAAGGAACGAGTATTTCAGGCAACAAAGTAAACCTTGATCTCTCCAACCTTAAGCCAGGTGTTTACATCCTTAAAGTTCAATCTTCTAACTTTAATCAAACCCTCCGAATTCTAAAAAAATAGAGTTCACTATCACCAAAGGTGGCCTTCGGGCCGCCTTTATTAGGCTTTAAAAGCATTAAGACATTAACTAACTCGTATTCCTGATTTCTGCTTAACTCCCAGTGAATTAAAACTCACTGGGAGTTTTTTTTGTACCCCCATAATAAATCGCTGGGCCATCAAACTACCAAATTACTGTAAATACGCAATGCTTTACCGCTCTTCGATAGTCACAACAGAATAACCCCTTCGAAGATCTACCTAAAATCGCTAGCGAAGTCTATACTAAATCTGCGTCCATATCATAGACTGACCTCAAAAAGCTTTATAGTTCAAGCTTCGAATAAATTCAAAAAATTAATACATAGAATTACGAGGTATTGTTTTTCTATGTATATTTGAGCTATGTATTCAAAAGAACTACTTAAAGGAACTCTCTCTGCCATTATTCTCAACTTACTCGCAGAAAATGGGAGGATGTATGGTTATGAGATTTCTCAACGTGTGAAAGAACTTTCCGACGGAAAAATTTTACTTAAAGATGGCTCTTTATATCCTGCCCTACAAACAATGACTAAAGATGGTCTTCTTACTTATGAAGAAGAGTTTATTGGCAAAAGAGTCCGAAAATATTATTTACTAACCACTAAAGGAGAAGAACAAAAGGTGCTCTACCTCGCAGAACTGAAAGACTTTTTGGCCACTCTCAACAAATTAGTATTCCCCCAGCTGAGTCTAGCATGAAACTAAGTCCCGAACAGGAAAGCATTATCGAGAATTTTGTTCTCGCACAAGGAATCAAAATCCCAACACTACGTGATGATCTTATCGATCATTTATGCTGTGTGGTGGAAAGTGAATTTGGTAAAGGGAAATCATTTGAACAGTTGTTAGATGAAGCCGTCAAAGATTTGGCTCCAAAGGGCTTAGCGGAAATTCAGCATCAAACCATTTTTTTACTTAACTCTAAACGAATAATAACTATGAAAAAAGTATTGTATTTATCGGGATTTCTTGGCTCCTTAGCCTTAACCGCAGGAGTAACCTTTAAATTAATGCACTGGCCTTGGGCCAATGTTTTATTCATCATTGGATTTTTGTTCCTGCTATTAATATTCATTCCACTACTTGCCATTGATCGTTATAAAGTTTCTCTTTCTAAGGCCGTTTCGGTAAAAACGAAAATAATTATGGGAGTTATAGCGGCCATAATAACTGGTTTATCCGGCCTCTTCAAAATAATGCACTTACAAGGCGCCGACGTTTTACTTTTACTCGGGGCTTTTGTTTTTGCCTTTGGCTTTCTTCCATTCTACTTCTTTACCATGTACAGGAAATCCGTTTCTTGAATCAGAAAAAGAAACTTAGGTATGAGGCAAATCTTTCTAGTAAACTACCATAAAAGTCAGGCAGAAAAAATCTCAAGACTAAGATCTAGATAATTAATCCTTTTTAACTAGATTTGCAGCCCCAAAATTTACAATTAATTAACCGGGTCGGGAACCCTTTAACAATTAATCAATGGCAACTAGAATCAGATTACAGCGCCATGGACGTAAAAGTCGTCCAATTTTCACCATCGTAGTAGCGGATAGCCGTGTAAAACGTGATGGTAAAATCATCGAAAACTTAGGACAATACAATCCTAACACCAACCCAGCCACAATCGATTTAAACTTCGATTCAGCTTTAAACTGGCTTATGACAGGTGCACAACCAAGTGATACTGCTCGTGCAATTTTAAGCTACAAAGGTGTACTTCACAAAAAACACCTTTTAGAAGGCGTTAAAAAAGGTGCCTTTGACGAAGCTGAAGCTGAAAAACGCTTCGAAGCTTGGATGGGCGAAAAAGAAAACAAAATCGCAGCTAAAAGAGACGGTTTAACTCAAGCGCAACAAGAAGCTAAGACCAAAACTTTAAACGCAGAGAAAGCATCTAACGAAGCTCGTAAAGCAGCAGAAGCCGCAGCTCTTGCCGCAGAAAGTGCAGAAGCCGCTCCAGCTGAAGAAGCTAGCGAAGAAGCAGCTGAGGAAAGCACCGAAGCTTAATATTAAAATTTGACTGATGCTTTTAGAAGAGTGTTTTCAACTCGGACACATCAGTCGCTTACATGGCTATAAGGGCGCAGTAGTAGCGTTTTTCGATACCGATCGCCCCGAAGCCTACACAACATTGGAATCAGTTCTTATCGAAAACGATGGAGAGCTGATTCCTTTTTTTATTGAGGAACTAAGCCGCAACTCTAAAGGTCATTTCATTTTGAAATTTGAAGACCTTGAACCAGATCAAGCGGAATCCTATATTGGAGCAGAACTCTATCTGCCTCTCAATCTTTTACCCCCCCTTAGCGGGAAGAAGTTTTACTTTCACGAAGTACTAAACTTTTCCGTTCACGATAAAAACGAAGGCCTAATCGGCACCTTGGAAGCCATGCTCGACAGCGGTGCTCAACCACTTTTTAAGATTATTAATGCCGAACAAAAAGAAATTTTAGTTCCTGCTATTGACGATTTTATCGAAAGCATCGAGCGGGAAAAGAAGGAAATTCATCTTATCCTCCCCGAAGGACTTTTAGAAGTCTACTCTTAATAGGGAAGCCCATCTTTTACTACCAGTAAAATGGCTCATCAAAAACCATTTCAGTTTAAGCAATTCAGTTTAGCCCACTCTCGCAGTGCTCAAAAAATTGGCACTGATTCGGTTATATTGGGATCTTGGCTTAAAGCCGAAAAAGCCGATACGATTTTAGATGTTGGTAGCGGCTGCGGATTATTGGCCTTTATGATGGCCCAGAAATTTCCGCAAGCGCAAGTTTTAGGCATCGAGCAGGACCTAGCTTCTTTCGAGGAAAGTCTTGAAAATTGCACTAGCAGTCCTTTTAAGGAAAGAGTAAACTTTATACAATCTGATTTCACACAATGGAGCAGCAATAGGCATTTCGACCTTATAGTTTCTAACCCTCCCTATTTTGAGAGCGGCCAAAACACCAATCGACCTGAACGTGATAATGCCCGTAGGCAGAAGAGTTTAAGCCATACCGATCTACTTAAGAAGATGAACCAGCTATTAACAGGAGCAGGTAGCATCTATTTGGTACTACCCCCCATTGAAGCATCCAACTTTATAGACTTAGCTAAATTGGAGGGACTTTACCTTTCCCGTTTTTGCGAAGTGAAATCTAAAGCGGATACGCCTACCAAACGCTGTTTATTTAGTTTAAGCCGACAAGCTAGGCAAACCCAAAACGAAGAACTAATTCTTTATCTAGAGGATGGTAGCCGTCATCCCCAGCACGCTAAGCTTACCCAAGATTTTTATCTTTAAATCCTATTTTCCCGGCAAAGGCACGTAAGTTTCATCATTGGGAACTTTAGGCCAATCCCAAGCTTCCCATTTCTCTTTTGCCTCTTCAATATTTTCGGCTTCGGACGCTACAAAGTTCCAGTAAATGTGACGCTTCTCTGGCAAGGCTTCTCCGCCAAAAAAGATAATATGACTATCCGCTTCTAACGAAAGTTTGCAAACATCTTCCTCTTTGGAAACCAATAGGTTTCCCGCTTCTACTCTATTCTTGCAGGCTTGAATGGCTCCTTTCACGACACAAATGCCAATCTCGCCTTTAAGCTTGCCGCTTAGATCAATTTCACCGGCACTGACCGATTTCAACTCTAGCATAAACAAAGGGGAATGCACCGGCAGCGGCGACTTTTTACCAAAAGCTTCGCCAGCAATAAGACGAAAATCTAGATCTTCTTCTTGCCAATTTGGTAATTCATCAGCGGAAAAATGATGAAAGGAAGGAGCTACTTTTTCAAACTCTTTCGGCAAAGCCACCCAAATTTGATAGCCATGCATTAAATACGAATCAGCCTCTCTCAATGCCAAAGGTGTTCTTTCGGTATGGCTTACGCCTGATCCGGCCACCATCCAATTAACCGAACCTGGACGAATAAGTTGTTTCGTTCCAATGCTATCGGCATGTTCAACTTCGCCACTTAAAAGATAGGTTAGGGTCGCTAAGCCAATATGCGGATGTTGATCCACATCCATAAATTTACCCTTACCCATTTGAGTTGGCCCCATATGATCTATGAAAATGAAAGGCCCCACCATACGCTTCTTCCGAAAGGGCAGTAAACGCCCAACTATAAAATCACCAATATCACGACTGCGTTCTGGAATAACTAAATCGTTAGTAGACATACAAACCTTTTTTACAAATTTATAGTCTGAGTCCGTTTCAAATCAAAGAATTGCAAGTATTTTCGTAAAAAATGAAGAGATGGGGATCTTTTGGATAATCTTAGTCAGCCTTTTTAAACCTGCACATGATTTTCATGTCAGTATTAGCCAGGCGGAGTGGGAAGACGGTTTGCTTAAATGCACGATTCGTGTATTTAGCGATGACTTAGAAATGAGCTTACAAAAGGATTATGGCAGAGACTATCGTCTTGAAACAGCCATAAATGACGACCGTTTGGGCCAGTTTGTGTTAAAGTATTTTGGCTTTCGCCAAGATGGCCAAATACTAAAAGGCGAGTTTGTGGGCATGGAAATAGAGAATGACTTGAGCTTTCTTTATTTACAATTTCCCTTGGAAAAAGCACCCTCTTCATTGGAGGTTTACAACCTTCTTTTTTTCGATAGCTTTGAAGACCAAAGTAATATTGTAAATGTTCAGTGCGGCTCGGTGCTTCGCTCGGCATTTCTTTCGCCTCAAAAAAACACACAGATACTAGAATTTTAAGAATGCATCCATTTACTAATTATCTGCGTTTAGGTTACGAGCATATTATCAGCTTAGCTGCACTCGACCATATTCTATTTCTTATTGCCTTAATGGCTGTTTACCAAACCAAAAATTGGCTTAAAGTGGTCATTTCGGTTTCTTTTTTCACCATTGGTCATTCGATTACGCTGAGTCTTGGGGCCCTGAATGTGGTAAATATTGACCAAGGTTTTATCGAATTCTTAATACCCTTAACCATTGTTTTTACTGCACTTCTCAATCTCACTAAATTTGGGCAGAACCAAAAAAGTAATTTCAAATATTGGATTGCCTTAAGCTTCGGTTTAATTCACGGTTTAGGTTTCTCTAACTATTACGATATGCTGGTGATGGGTGAAAGTAATTATTGGCAAGCCCTTTTACCATTTAACTTAGGCATTGAACTCGCCCAGTTGTTAGTCGTTTTTGTGATGCTAATTATTATGGGCATTTACGGCTTTATGCTGAATAAGAAAATTAGGGATTGGAACCTATTTATATCGGGTAGTGCCTTTGGTCTAGCCCTTATTATGTGCATTGAAAATTGGCCTTTCTAAATTAAGTGAGTATGGAGTTTCAGATAAATAGCGCATTCGAAAATGATGCAAAGTACAGCAAAGCAGCCCAAGCTTGGCAGGCAGTTTTAAAAGCAATCGAACCATTCGATTTAAGTGAAATAAGCTTAAGCACCATTGCTACTTACAATAAATTGCACGTAGAGTCTACCGATGTGAAAATTGCCTTGAAAAACCTACAAAAAGCCAACTTAGCCTTGCAGCAGTCTTTAGTAAAGAATGACAAGCTTTTCCGCAAGAATTATAACCGTGATGTTTGGATTGCCTTAGGTGTAGGCGGCATTGGTGTTGGTCTTGGCGCCGCTTTGGGCTCTGCATTAGGATCTATGGCCTATATTGGTTTAGGAATGCCTATCGGTATGCTAATTGGAATTATAATTGGCCGTTCTATGGATCAAAAAGCAGAAAAAGAAGGCCGAGTTTATTCCATCAATTCGTAAATCACCAAGCCGCTGCGCAGCTTTGGTTCGATATAGGTACTTTTAGGCGGCATAATTTTACCTTTATCGCTCACCTCTTTAATTTGTTCCATACTTACGGGGAAGAGGCTAAAAGCAAGATGATAAGCACCTGAATCTACTGCCTGCTCTAATTTTTCTAAGCCGTGTACTCCTGGCACAAAATCCACCCTATCATCTGATTTGAGATCGGCGATATTAAAAATTGGTGCTAAAATATTGCGACTCAAAATTTCCGCATCTAAATGTCCTACCGCATCACTGGGGTCAAAACTGCCCATTTTAGGACTCAGTTTAAACCACTCTCCTTGAATATACATACCCATTTCATGCAACTTCTGAGGATGAAAAGTTTCATTCCCTTTGGGTTCAATATGAAAAACACGATTTAACTCCCTTAGGATTTGCTCTTTCGATTTACCGCTATCATTAATCACCAAACGATTAAAATCGTAAATCTTCATTTGCTCCTCTCCAATCAAAAAAGCCATAAAATACTGGTGTAAATCACCTTCTACTCCTTTTTCTTCTAAACGATTAGCCAACAAAGCCGAACTAGCCGAGCGATGATGACCATCTGCAATGTATAAAGCTTCTTGATCCTTAAAAGCCGCGGTAATTATTGCACAATCGCTCGCTTCTGTAATAGGCCATAAACGATGATAAACCTTATCGGTACTGGTAAATTCGTATTCGGCGCGTAGTTCTTCGTAACGGGCAAAAAGCTGATTTAATTTAAAACTATCCTGATAAACTAAAAGAACGGGCTCCGCATTAAAGGCGGTGTGCTCCAAATAATCGGTAAACATTTCTTCGCGCACACTTAAAGTGTTTTCATGCTTTTTAATGCGTCCTTCAACATAGTCGTTCACGCTTACCGCGGCAATTACTCCAATGTACTCATTGCCATCCTTTACTTGACTGTAGAGATAATAAGCTGCCTCTTTGTCTTTCTGAAAAATCCCTTCCTCGCACCAATCCAAATAGGCCGATTTCACTAAATCGAACTTCTCTTTCGAAGAAACCATTTTACGCACAGTCGAAGGATTTATGACGTGCATAAAAGTGAAAGGATTATTGCTGAGTTTATCATCCAACTCCTCGTCTGTATAGCTATGATACGATCGAGTTGCAACTAAATATGCTTTATCGCGGGGTGGCCTACTGGCCCGAAAGGGACGGATAGTTATCATGCTACGAAATTAGACATTCAGCACTTAATTCTTAATTTTAGCCCCACATAAATAGCGCATGAATTTCCTCTCCGACGATTTAGAATATTACCTCAGCCAACACCACGACCCTGAGGAAGATCTTTTGGCCGAATTAAATCGACAAACGCATCTGAAAATTCTGCAGCCACGTATGCTAAGCGGACCTTTACAAGGGCGCTACCTTTCTTTTTTAAGTAAACTATTAAGGCCCGAGCGAATATTAGAAATTGGCACCTATACGGGTTATTCCGCCCTTTGCCTGGCAGAAGGTCTCGCTCCTTCGGGCAGATTGCATACCATTGAAATAAACGATGAGCTAGAAAGTTTCACCCAATCCTTTTTTAGTCGTTCCGCTTATGCAGATAAGTTAAAATTACATATTGGGGATGCGCTAGAAATTATCGATGAGCTAAAAGAACCTTGGGACTTAATTTTCATAGATGCCGATAAACCGCGCTACCTCAATTATTACGAAAAGTTAATTCCCCAGTTAAAAAGTGGTGCCGTAATTTTAGCCGACAATGTTTTATGGAGTGGCAAAGTTTTAAAAGAACCCGACCCGAGAGACGAAAGCACTTTGGCCCTTGTAGAATTTAATCGTTTTGTACAGGATGATGACCGAGTTGAAAACTTACTCTTACCCTTACGCGATGGCCTAATGTGTATTCGTAAAAAATAATTAAACGCATCTGCGAAAAGCAAAAAATGAAAAAAATAATCGCCTTACTCGTTTGCACTTTTAGTATGCAAGCCCAAAATGTTTTGATTGGAGAATCTAGTCTTCTACGGGGAAGAGGCTATTGTGAACCGAGTATAACCATAAATCCTAAAAATCCCGCAAACCTAGTTGCTGCCTGTATTTTGGATAAGGTTTTCTATTCTAACGACAGTGGAAAAACTTGGCAAGAAGATGAGTTGGAGTCGCCTTATGGTGTTTGGGGCGATCCCGTTTTACTAAGCGACACCGCGGGTAATCACTATTATTTTCACCTCTCTGATCCTACAGGAGAAAACTGGAGTAGCGAGGAAATCTTGGATAGAATTGTCGCCCAAAAAAGTATCGATGGAGGTAAAACCTGGAGCGAGGGATCTTATATGGGATTGAATCATCCGAAAGATCAGGATAAGCATTGGGTTACCTTAGATCCCAATAATAACAATATTTACGCTACGTGGACCCAATTTGATGATTACGGCAGTGAAGACTCAACTGCCCAAAGCAATATTCTGTTTTCCCGATCAACAGATGCAGGTGAAACGTGGTCTGAGGCATTGCAAATAAACCAAATCCCTGGTACTTGCCGCGATGATGACAGCACCACGGAAGGTGCCGTACCCGCAGTAGGTCCCGATGGTACCATTTACGTTTCTTGGGCCTTTAACGAGAAACTTTATTTTGACCGATCTAGCGACGGCGGAGAAACTTGGCTCGCGGAAGATAAAGTAGTAGCTGAACAACCTGGCGGTTGGGATATTGATGTTTATGGAATTTCACGCGCCAATGGCATGCCTGTAACTGTTTGCGACCTAAGCGATAGCAAATATGCTGGAAGGCTTTACATAAATTGGGTTGATGATAGAAATGGCAATTACGATGTTTGGGTAATTAGCAGCGACGATGGCGGTGATACTTGGACTGAGGCCCTGAAAATAAACGATGACTTGGACTCTGCCGACCAATTTTTTAGCTGGCTGTGCGTAGACCAAAGCAATGGCGATCTGTATGCAGTATTTTACGACCGTCGCGGTTTAGAAGGTATATTCGAAACAGATGTTTATCTGGCTTCAAGCCAAGACGGCGGAAAAACCTGGAAAAACGAAAAAATAAATGAAGAAACATTTAGAACCATACCGGCGGTTTTCTTTGGTGATTACAATCATATTAGTGCCCACAATGGCATGGTTAGGCCAATTTGGACCGCTATTTATGGCGGAAGAATGGGGATTTACACCAGCCTCCTTCAGTTTAACAAAGAATAGAGTATCTATCTCTTAAGCCTTTAAGCAGCCTCTTCTTTTTTTAATAGGAGAAAAAAAGAAGAGCTGGAATTTCGCTTAATAGAGTTGCCATCCTAAGTGCTTGCGAATCCTTAACTTCGCGGCAAGCCAAAAATAAATTTTTAATTGGCCACAGTCGCCAATCCTATTATGAACTCTTCACCTACCCTCCCCAATAAGCACAGTCGTTTACTTATAATTTCAACTAGCAAAATTCACGGCTCAGAGTATATGGAATACATTGCTGAGGAAGTGCAAGATTTCTTAGGTAATAAAAGGGAGCTGCTCTTTATTCCCTACGCTCAGCCAAGTGGAATTTCTTATGACGAGTATACCCGCTTTCCCAAAGAAGCTTTAAAAAACTTTGGAATTAGCGTAAAAGGTATACATGAATTCCCATCTGCCCCAGAGGCGGTAGCTCAAGCGCAAGCCATTTTCATTGGAGGCGGCAATACTTTTTTACTGCTAAAAACCCTTTACGAGCAAGGCCTCATTGGTCCTTTGCGGGATGCGATCTCTAAAGGAACGCCTTATATGGGTAGCAGTGCTGGTAGTAATATCACCGGTTTAAGCATTGGCACAACGAATGATATGCCTATTGTTTATCCTCCTTCTTTTGAAGCCTTGCAATTTTTACCCTTTAATATAAATCCCCACTATTTAGATCCTGATCCAGATTCGAAGCATCAAGGTGAAACTCGAGAAACTCGAATTAACGAGTTTCATGGTCAAAATTCCCAAAAGGTTATTGGCCTACGCGAAGGAAGTTGGCTGCGAGTTGAAGGTCAACAAATTGTTTTAAAAGGTCAGCATTCTGCCCGCCTTTTTGAGGCTGGTAAAGCAGCACGCGAACTTGTACCATCTGACATCAGCGCAGCTTTAATTTAAGCAATGAAGGCCGATCAGTTTATAGAGTTACTGATGCCCTTGGCTGATCCTGATTTCGCGGAAGGACTCAAGCGCTTCGGCATTCCCAACAATCAGGCTTTGGGTTTACGTATGCCGGAACTGCGTGAAGCGATTAAGCCCTTTAAAAAAAATAAAGCCTTAGCCCAAGAGCTTTACGAAATGCCTATTCATGAAGCGAAATTAGCCGCAGGCATGATTGATGACCCTAATGAACTTAGTTTGGCTGATGCCGAAATCTATTGGCGAGGCTTTTATAGTTGGGATTTGGTTGATCAGTTTTGTAGTGGGCTTTTAGTGCATTGTAGTTTTGCCCACGACTTACCTTTTCTCTGGACTCCTGCCCAAGAAGAATTTCAAAGACGGGCGGGAATTGTAATGATTGTAGCCATTGCCTTGCATCATAAAAAAATGCCTGATGAGGAAATAGCCAAATTTTACCCTTTACTGAAGGAATACATCTTTGATGAACGAAATTTTGTGCGCAAAGCCATTTCTTGGGCCTTGCGTACCATTGGGAAGCGTAGCTTGTTTTTGAACACTGAAATTCAAAATCTCATTAAAGAGGAATGGATGGATAGTGAAGGAAATTTTAAGTTTTGGGCCGCTGGTGATGCTTATCGCGAGATAAGTCAAGAAAAATACCTCATTCGACTTAGAGCTAAAGCTCAAAAAAAGTGAATAATATCCTCTCCTAGCCTACTATTCCTTCTGCGTAAGCAGGAAGATGCATAACCCCTGGGCCATTTTTTTTCCATTTTCATTCCAATAAAAATATGGCGGCTTTTCGCTAATCCTTACCTTCTGCTCAAATGCATTAAGTAAATTTGTCGCTTAACTATTCATCATGAGTGAAAATAAGCGCACGGCACTACTAATTTTAGATGGCTGGGGCATTGCCCGCAATAAAAATGTTTCTGCAATAGATCAGGCCAAAACCCCTTTTGTAGATTCACTCTATCATAACTATCCCAACACCAAATTACAGGCATCGGGCTTAGCCGTTGGTTTACCCGATGGTCAGATGGGGAATAGTGAAGTTGGCCACATGAATTTAGGCGCTGGTCGTGTTGTTTACCAAGATTTAGTACGCATCAATTTGGCGGTAGAAAACGGTAGCCTTGCCAAAGAGCCAGTTTTAGTAGAAGCCTTTGCTTATGCAAAGAAGGAAGGAAAAAAAGTACATTTTATGGGCTTGCTTTCCGATGGTGGAGTTCACTCACATATTAAGCATTTAAAAGGTTTGCTTAGCGCTGCCGCAGAAGCCAAATTAAATAATGTTTTTGTTCATGCATTTACAGATGGTCGTGATACCGACCCTCAGGATGGATTGGGCTATATTGCTGATTTAGAAGAGCATTTATCCAAAACCACGGGCAGTATTGCCTCGATTGTTGGACGTTATTTTGCTATGGATCGCGATAAGCGCTGGGAAAGAGTTAAGAAAGCCTACGATGTGATGGTTCACGGTAAAGGCTTAGAGAGCGCATCTGCGAAAGCGGTTTTAGAGGCGAGTTATGCCGCAGGAATAAGCGACGAATTCATTGAACCAGCCATTCTAAACCAAGCGGGAACTATTGCCGAAGGTGATGTAGTGCTGTGCTTTAACTTCCGCACCGACCGCGGACGCCAAATAACCACCGCGCTTACGCAAGAAGCTTTCCCAGAACAGGGTATGAGTCCTTTAAAGCTCCATTACGTAACCATGACGCGTTACGATGATACTTTTAAAGAGGTAAATGTTATTTACGAAAAAGACAACCTAAGCGAAACGCTTGGTGAAGTTTTAGAAGCAGCTGGAAAAACCCAAGTGCGCATTGCGGAAACAGAAAAATATCCGCACGTTACTTTCTTCTTTTCGGGCGGTCGCGAAAACGAATTTAAAGGCGAAAGACGCTTAATGGTTTCCTCTCCCAAAGTCGCCACTTACGACTTACAACCGGAAATGAGTGCCTACGAAGTACGCGATACAATTATCGAGGATATAAATACCAACACGCCCGATTTCATTTGCTTGAATTTCGCTAACCCAGATATGGTAGGACACACAGGCGATATGAACGCGGCTGTTATTGCTTGCGAAACGGTAGATGCTTGCGCAGAAGCGGTGGTAAAAGCCGGATTAGCAAAAGACTATACTTTCATTATTTTAGCCGACCATGGCAACGCCGATTGCATGCGTAATGATGATGGTAGTCCTAATACTGCTCATACCACCCAACCGGTACCATGCTTTTTAGTGGGCAATGCAGTTGGCTCTATCCAATTACACGAGGGTGTTTTGGGCGATGTTGCTCCCACCTTATTAGATTTATTATCAGTTAACAAACCGGATGCTATGACCGGAAAATCGTTAATTATATGATTTCAGAAGATTCTAAAATTATCGCCGTAGATTTTGACGGCACCATTGTAGATGATATGTTTCCCGAGATTGGTAAGCCAAAAGTATTTGCTTTCCAAACTCTAAAAATGCTTCAAAAAGATGGGCATAGATTAATTCTTTGGACCTATCGCTTCGGTCGTAAGCTTGATGAAGCGGTGAAATTTTGTCGCGAAAATGGCATTGAATTTTACGCAGTAAATAAGAGCTTCCCTGAAGAAATACTTAATGAGAGAGAAGCCAGCCGAAAAATTAATGCCGATATATTTATCGACGATAGAAATTTACAGGGCTTCCCTGGTTGGGGTGAGGTGTACCAAAAAATTGGTAACAAAGAACAGGAAACCGTCAACAACACTAAACCTAAAAAGAAAGGCTTCTTTAAATTTAAATGATAAAGTATAAAAGTCCTGCGGAAATTGAAAAACTCCGCGCTGCAGCCCTCGTCGTAAGCAGAACTTTAGGCATGATTGCTAAAGAAATAAAACCGGGAGTGAAACCCGTTGATCTCGACCGTAAAGCTGAAGAATATATTCTTTCTCAAGGCGCTAAACCGGGTTTTAAAGGCTTATATGGTTGTCCGAGCACCTTACTTATTTCTAAAAATGAAACCGTTGTTCATGGATTACCCACTGACATTCCCTTGGTGGAAGGCGATATTGTAAGCGTTGATTGCGGCTCTATCTTGGATGGTTATTATGGCGATCACGCCTACACTTTCGAAGTGGGAGCAGTAGACCCCGCAGTGAAAAAATTACTAGAAGTAACTAAGGAATCCCTTTACCTTGGTATTGCTGCTTTTAAAGCAGGCAACCGTTTAGGGGATATTGGCCACGCTATTCAGCATCATGCCGAAAAGCATGGCTATGGTGTTGTCCGTGAATTAGTTGGTCATGGTATTGGAACTAAATTACATGAAGATCCGCAAGTGCCTAATTATGGGAAACAAGGCAAAGGTAAATTGCTTAAAAATGGTATGACACTCGCTATTGAGCCCATGATTACCATGGGAACCTTTCGCGTTAAGCAACTAAGCGATGGCTGGACTATTAATACGGTTGATGGAAAAATGGCAGCACACTTCGAGCACGACGTGGCCATGGTTGACGGGAAGCCCGAAATATTATCCACTTTCGATTATGTATATGAAGCCTTGGGCATAAATCCAGAAGATGATAAAATCAGCATTTAAATTTGCGCTAAACACCATTCCGCGCCCTCTACTTATTCGTTTAAGCTACGCCGCTGCACCATTATTAGCTCTTTTTTATCGTGGCGATAAATTTGAAGATCCCATCGATGGCCGTAAATACCGCAAGCTATTGCCTTATGGCTATAAAGGCCGTCAACGCGAAAATGCTTTAGCGCCCGCCTCACTTTCACTAGAAAGGCATCGGCTACTTTGGCTTTATCTTAAAACGCGCACCGATTTCTTTAAAAAGCCGCAGTATTTATTGCATATCGCACCCGAACAATGCTTTTATGGTCGCTTTCGCAAGATGAGTAATTTAAAATATCTCACAGCCGATCTAGATTCTCCTATCGCTGATGTAAAGATGGATATCCACAATATTCAGTACGACGATAATACTTTTGATGTAGTATTTTGTAATCACGTTTTAGAGCACGTAGATGACGACCAACAATGTATGCGCGAATTGTGTCGCGTGTTAAAACCTGGAGGTCTAGCCATTATGCAAGTCCCATTTGAAAAGGGCCGCATGCTTACAGATGAAGACCCAAGCATTACTGATCCCGAAGAACGTATTCGTCGTTTTGGGCAGTATGATCATGTACGCGTTTATGGTAAAGATTATTCCGAGCGATTGATTAATGCAGGTTTCAAAGTGGATCCGATCGATTTCTCTCAGGAACTAAAAGCGGAAGAGTATAAAAAATATGCACTAATGCCGGGAGAGATTCTTTATGTCTGCTCCAAATAACAATAAAGAAATTTAAAAGAAAAAGGTCGAGCTCTAATAGAGAGTTCGACCTTTTTCTTTTAAGGAATAATGCTTTTACTAGTAGCCTTGATAAGCTATTTCTTTTTCATTAAAAACAATTTCATTCGCCGCAAGCTCTTCTAGCATAGGCTCATAAATCTCTTTAGTAATGGGGATTTGCACACCTGGAGTTTTAATATTTCCATTTAAGATATGTCGGCTTGCAATAGCTACTGGTAAACCAACGGTGCGTGCCATAGCCGTATCCTTCGAATTTCTACCAATAGTTACCATACTCGATTCTATCATGTGTAATTCACCCGCCAGCTCGTAGCCAAATTTGTGATACATCACAATCATATCTTTATCCTCTTTAGCCAATTGCCACTTGTCTTGCAATATTTTTTGCAGAACCTCAGCTGGAGTAGGTTTGTGCAAGCCAATTTTAGCATCACTAAAAATCCCAAGCCATTTAAGCTTATCCATTACCTCGCTATCTTGTGGAATGTTCAAATAATGCATTAGTTTCAGCTCCACCGAATCGTGGGGGTTGTAGGCTAGAAAGAGATTGGTGAAATCGCGGTAAGTTTTATTCTCACAATCTTCTAAACGATAGGAATCATCAGTCATGCCTAATTTTACAAAAACATCCCAAGCGCGGCAAAAACCTGGCCGGCGTAAGGTGCCACGATAGATTGTAGGAATTTCATTGAGGCCATATACTTCACGATAGTTAAGAGAATCGCGGTTGGCATAGCCTTCAAATCTACCAAAGCCATCCACTTCTATGATCTCGGTGCGACGGAATAAATTGTGATAAGGAATGTATTTGTAATTGCCTTCCTGTTTAAATTTCACCGCTCCGCCTGAACCTGCTAGAACCACATTACGTGGGTTCCAAGTAAATTTATAGTGCCAAGGGTTGTTATCACTTTCGGGAGCGATTAGACCACCGGTAAAGCTTTCGAAAAGTTTCATTTCTCCGCCTTTGGCTTTAATCTCGTCAAGAATTTTCATGGCGCTCAAGTGATCAATACCTGGATCTACTCCAATCTCATTTATTAACACTACCCCTGCATCTTTAGCACGCTGATCGAGGGCTTTCATTTCTGCACTAATGTAAGATGCTGTAACCATATGTTTACCTAAAGCAATACAATCACTTGCTACCGATATGTGCATGTGAGCTGGCAACATAGAAATCACCAAATCGGCCTTAGAGATAGCAGCGACGCGGCTTATCTCGTCGTTTACATCAAACTCTATGGCTTCCATTCGAGGGTGATCGCCGGCTTTTTCTTGCGCCAATTCGTAAGATTGATCAGCGATGGTTACCCGCCAATCCTCGCTGGATGCGTGCTTTTTAAGGTACTCAACTAAAGAATAGGTGGAGCGGCCTGCTCCTATTAAAAGTATACTTTGCATAGTTTATAAGTCAATGGCGACAAATTTAGAATTATAGAAAGGTGTTTTACCTTTGAAGGAATTTAATTTTGGAATGACGCAAAATAATAGGCTTTTACTCCTGCTCTTTTTAATGCCCATCTGCCTAAGCGCACAAATAAGCCTTATGCTAGAAGATGAAACCAAAACCGGTTTTAAGCTCGTGATTGATGGCTACTTACAAAATGAGCAATCCCTTAAAAAAGTGAATTTGCAAAAACTTGAGGCAGGTAAACATGAACTAATTTTCCTAATGAATGATGGGCAAGATTTACACAGAAAAATAAATCTGCAAGAGCCGGCCAATTATCAATATGTACTGCACCAAAATTATAAAGGTGAGCGGAAATTGCGTTTTCGTGGATCGTACTCTAAATTAAGTCAAAACGCTTTGGTATTAGATTTCAACCGTAAAACTGTGTACCAAGATATCACTAAGACCATTGCAGTGATAGACAGTTTACCTCATTTCAAAACAAAACCAGATCCCGCTGTTGTTCTTAAACAAGCTGAAGTAAGTCCTATCAAAGACAGCTCTCAAAACACAGTTACAAGCTTGGTAATTGCCGACCCAAACTCGGAGTTTAAAGAAAAGGAAAACCCTCTTAGTACCTTGGCTCTTGGGGATACTATTACCCAAAAAATGCCAGTTAAAGAGGCATCTACCGAAAGGGACCAAAGCGAAAGCGCCTTTAGTGCTTTACAAAATAGCATTCAACTTAATAACTTTGAATTCGACAAAATTCAGATGATAGAGGAATTTCTGGCGGCGGAAAAAATAAAACCCCTGCAATTGGAAACTGTTCTTAAAGCACTTAAATACGACCAAAGCCGTTTACAAGTTTTAAAAACTGCCTTAAGTAAACAAGCCGAACTTAAAAGCGATAAAGCTCTTTTTGTAGCAACACTAGATTACGAACTTAGTCGTCAAAAAGCAGAAACATTCTTTCAATGACAATACATCGTTCTACTCTCGCATGGGCAGCCGCCTTTGCTGCAATAGCCGTTATTTTAGGTGCCTTAGGAGCGCATGCCCTTAAAGGTCAACTATCTGCTGATAGTTTAGAAAGTTTTAAAACCGGAGTGCGCTACCAAATGTGGCATGCCTTAGCGCTTGCTTTCCTGGCCCTATTACCCTCAAAAGAGTTTAGAGTGAAGTGGGTTAAAATCCTATGGATTTCCGGAATAATTCTTTTTTCTGGCAGTATTTATTTATTAAGTATTGCTCCTATTTTTGATTTTAATTTCAGGTTTTTAGGCCCAATCACCCCCCTTGGCGGAATTGCTCTTATTTCGGGATGGATAGTGCTGTTTTTCAAATCGTTAAGAGCTTCCAATAATCCTTAGTGTACTTTTTACGCTAAGGAAAAGTGCTTATTTTTATCGATTAAAGAGAGCGATAAGCGGCAATAAGTATTAATTTTGCAGCGTAGAATTATTGCTAATTAAAACGCAACACTATTATGTTCAAAGAAGTGAAACCAAGCCACTCCTCTCTAGAGCAATATGGGATTAAAAATGCCAAAGCCCTTTGGAACCTATCCCCAGAAGATTTAACCAAAATTACTGTTGAGAACAATCTCGGTGAAATTGCCGATAGCGGTGCTTTATCCATTGACACCGGTGAGTTTAAAGGTCGCTCTCCTCTTGATAGATTTATTGTAAAAGATAGTATTACCGCCGACTCTGTGTGGTGGGGCAATATCAATATCCCCTTTGAGCCTAATCATTACGATGCCCTAAAAACGAAAGTGATGGACCATTTAAGCGGTCAGGAGCTTTATGTAAGAGATGTGTATGCTTGCACAGATGAAAGATACCGCATGAAAATCCGCGTAATCACGGAGTTACCATGGTCTAATCTCTTCGCTAGTAACATGTTTATTGAGCCAAGCGACGCCGAGCGTGAGAACTTTGAACCCGAATGGATTGTTTTCAATGCTCCTCGTTTTCAGGCGGAAGCTGAAAAAGATCATACTCGTCAGCATAACTTTGCCATTCTTAACTTTAGTGATAAGGTAGCACTAGTTGGTGGCACTGGGTATACCGGTGAAATTAAAAAGGGAATCTTCTCTGCTTTAAACTTCATCTTACCGCATCAAAAGAATGTACTAAGTATGCACTGCTCGGCCAACGTTGGTGAGGATGGTGATACTGCTCTTTTCTTTGGGCTTTCCGGTACTGGTAAAACTACTTTAAGCGCCGATCCAAATCGTAGATTAATTGGTGACGATGAGCACGGTTGGACCTCTGATGATGTAATCTTCAACTTTGAGGGTGGCTGTTATGCTAAAGTTATAGACCTTAGCGAAGAAAAAGAACCCGATATTTTTCATGCTATTAAGCCAGGTGCTCTCTTAGAGAACATCATCTTTAAGCCAGGGACTAAAAATGTTGACTTTGAAGATAGTAGTAAAACGGAGAATACTCGCGTAAGCTACCCTATTGATCACATAGAAAATATTCAACCTAACTCTATTGGAGAAAACCCTAAAAACGTATTCTTCCTTACTTGCGATGCCTATGGAGTTTTACCTCCTATTTCTAAATTAACTCCTGGCCAAGCTGCTTTCCATTTTATTAGTGGTTATACTGCTAAAGTGGCCGGTACAGAAGAAGGTATTACCGAGCCAGTGGTTGCTTTCTCCGCTTGTTTTGGCGCCCCTTTCATGCCTTTACACCCCACCAAATATGCTGATATGCTAAGCGCTAAAATGCAGCATTCTCATGTAAATGTTTGGTTAGTAAATACCGGCTGGTCCGGAGGCCGCTACGGTGTTGGAAGCCGTATGAAGTTGAAATATACAAGAGCAATGATCACTGCCGCCTTAAACGGCGAGCTTGACAACGTAGAATTTAAAAATCACGAAGTTTTTGGTTTAGCAATGCCAACGGAATGTCCTAATGTTCCACAAGAAATATTGTTTCCACGCAATACTTGGGCTGACAAAGATGCTTACGATGATACTGCAAATACTTTAGCAGAGAAATTCGTTAAAAACTTTGAAAAATTTGCAGATAACGCCAGCGATGAAATTTTAGCAGGCGCTCCGAAAGTTACTGGAAAAGTGGGTTAATAGATTTTTCAGAATAAAAGCCCTGTGGTTATTAATCACGGGGCTTTTTTTATTTCCTTTACCAAAAAACTATCTTTGGCTTTTTAGGATTAATGACGCGCACCGCAAAAACCATAAACCATTCTGGTTGGCTTTTAATGATCTTCGGACTAACCTTGATTATCATACCAGAACAGGTTATGATATTTTTTTGGAAAGATCTCGTTGCAAATTATTGGCTCCGAACCCTAGGCTATTTTATTTTCATCGAAGGATTGGTAAGCTATAAAAGCTCCTTTTACGAAGTAGATGGACTTTATCGTTGGATTATCAATTACCGCTTATTGCAGCCAGCGTTTTTCATTACTATGCTAATTTCGGACTTTGCCAACCCTGGACTAATGCTTTATTCTACCACGGAACTAGTACTGGGTATTTATTCCTTCCTCGCTTTTAAGCAAGATAATTCTTAAAAGCCACTTCTAGGGCGGCCTAATTTATCGGCTTCAAGCACCCAGCAGTAGATTAGCGATCTAGCTGAAGCAGTTACAATAATTCGTTGGCCAAATTGGCTAATTCAGAACGCTCCCCTTTTTCCAATAAAACATGTGCAAATAAGTGATTGCCTTTTACCTTATCAATAAGATAGCTCAAACCATTGGACTGCTCATCTAAATAGGGAGTATCAATCTGTCGAACATCACCGGTAAAGATGAATTTAGAGTTTTCACCGGCCCGCGTAATTATCGTTTTCACTTCATGGGGTGTAAGGTTTTGCGCCTCATCAACAATAAAAATTACATTCGACAAACTTCTACCGCGGATATAAGCCAAAGGCGTAACCAATAACTTTTCCGAATTCACCATTTCGTCAATCTGTTTAAACTCTTTATCAGACTCATTAAACTGATTTTTGATAAACTTGAGATTATCCCATAATGGCTGCATATAAGGATTAATCTTAGCCTTCATGTCACCCGGTAAAAAGCCAATGTCTTTATTGCTTAAAGGTACTATCGGTCGGGCCAGATAGATTTGCTTATAATCACGTCTCTGCTCTAAAGCGCCCGCTAAAGCTAAGAGGGTTTTACCCGTTCCCGCTACTCCACTTAAGGTAACTAATTTTACTTCCGGATTAGCAATGGCGTGCAAAGCGAAAGTCTGCTCGGCATTACGCGGTTTAATACCGTAAAAGCTCCTTTTCTCAACTTGATCAAGCGACATTTTGTGCGCATCATAAAAGGCCAAGGTGCTGCTTTTCTCGCCTTTC
This sequence comes from uncultured Schleiferiaceae bacterium, assembly GCA_963977415.1. Lineage (GTDB taxonomy): Bacteria > Bacteroidota > Bacteroidia > Flavobacteriales > Schleiferiaceae > Croceimicrobium. The sequence continues at coordinate 115,834 of CAXBOS010000003.1, forward strand.
AAAATATAAAAATGATTGTTCTCGGCCTTGAAATCGCTTTGTTCTTTTAATACCTCATCTATGCCAATGCTATGCGCCTTGTATAAGTTGTCGATTGTTTTTTGATCAAAAGAATCTAGCGATGATTTACCGGTATAGAGTTCGGCCACATCCTTAATTTTACCAGTTTCATAATCTTCAGCAATCACATTTAAAGCCTTGGCCTTGAGACGTAAATTAATGTCTTTGGTAACTAAAATTACTTTGCGATTTTTCTCCTTTAAGGCGAGATTGATGGCTGCATTGAGAATTTTATGATCATTCTTATTCGCCCCAAAAATTTGTTGTGCATCTGTGTCTGAGGCTCGGGTGTCCATTATTACTTTAAACTTCCCTTTGCTGCCACCGTTTAAAGAAATCCAGTCGTTGATATTTTTTTCTCCCGCCTTCTTATCGAGTAAGCGAATAAACTGGCGCGCTTCAAAATTCTTCGTATCACTGCCTTTTTTAAACTCATCCAACTCCTCTAAAACCGTTATGGGAATAGCCACATCATGCTCGTCGAAGTTCATAATTGAATTATGATCAAACAGAATGACCGAAGTATCTAAGACAAAAATTTTGCTGATCTTTTTGGCTGCTGATTTCTTCTTACTAGCGTCAGCTTTGGAACTGATAGATGTTTTTGCTTTTGCAGGCATAAGGATATTTTAAGCTTAAATATTCCCTTAAATTTAAGCATTGCTACGCAAGTTCTACTTCTGCAAGAAGCGATCTATTCACATTTTGAAAATTAAAATGTTGATAAACAGAATAAAAGCTTAATCTACCTTTAACTAAGAGGCAATATTAGGAAGCTAAATTCCCCGATTGACTCCATACAAATATTCACTACAACAAGTGCTTAAAACACCGCTTTCGCTATCGCTTCAATATTATCAGGCTTACCCATAGAGTAAAAATGTATCGCAGGTGCTCCTGCCGCTTTTAGCTCTTTTGCCTGCGCAATACCCCATTCTATCCCTACTTGCCGAACTTCTAAATTACTTTTGCAATTGATAATCGCTTTTACCAGATCATCTGGCATATCAACTTTAAAGAAATGTGGTAAAAAGCTAAGATGCTTCTTGGTGGCAACCGGTTTTATACCGGGAATAATAGGCACATTAATTCCAGCTAGGCGACAGCGATCCACAAAATCGAAATACTTCTGATTATCGAAAAACATTTGGGTAATGATGTAATCTGCCCCCGCATCAACCTTAGCTTTCAGGTTTTCGATATCATTATTTAAACTAGGAGCTTCGTAATGCTTCTCAGGGTAACCCGCTACGCCGATGCAGAAGTTACTCGGACTGCTATTCTGTAACTCGTCATCTAAATAACGGCCTTGGTTCATGTTTTTTATCTGTTTTACTAAATCTGAGGCGTAAGTATGTCCATCTGCCTCTGGAGCGAAAAGGGTTTCATTTTTCATGCTATCGCCGCGTAAGGCTAAAACATTTTTAATGCCTAAAAAGTCAAGATCAATAAGGGCATTCTCCGTGTCTTCTTTGCTAAAACCTCCGCATAAAATATGCGGCACAGCATCTACCCCATAATGATTATGCAGGGCAGCACAAATCCCAACCGTACCCGGTCTTTTCTTTACCACCTTCTGCTCTAGCAGTCCGCTAGGAAGACGTTTGTAAACCACCTCCTCCCGATGATAAGTAACATTAATAAAGGGAGGCTTAAACTCCATTAAAGGATCAATAACGGAGTAAATATCCTCAATCTTCTGTCCTTTTAAAGGAGGTAATATTTCAAAAGAGAATAAGGTATCTTCTGCTCTTTCTATGTGTTCCGTAATCTTCATTTCACTAATAATTTAAATTGGGGCGCAACCATTTTTCTGCCGCCTCTACACTCATATTTTTCCGCGCCGCAAAGTCCTCCACCTGACTGCGATCAATTTTCCCTAGTCCAAAGTATTTACTTTCCGGATGCGCAAAATAATAGCCACTCACCGCTGCCGTGGGTGTCATTGCTAGGCTTTCGGTTAAAGCCATTCCTATTTCTTCCGGTTTTAACAATTCAAAAATGGTGAGCTTCTCAAGGTGATCCGGACAAGCAGGATAACCCGGTGCAGGTCTAATGCCGCGATAATTTTCTTTAATTAAATCTTCGGTGCTCAAATTTTCATCGCTAGCGTAAGCCCATACCTCTTTGCGAACTTTCACATGTAAAGCTTCAGCCAGAGCCTCTGCCAATCGATCGGCTAATGCTTTGAGCATGATACTCTTATAATCGTCATGTTCTGCCGCAAAACGCTCGATATGCTTTTCAATTCCTAGACCTGCCGTTACCGCAAAAGCCCCCACATAGTCTTGCACACCACTTTCTTTGGGCGCAATAAAATCAGCTAAAGCCAAATTGGGCTGTCCTTTTGCTTTATGGGTTTGCTGTCTTAGGGTTCTAAATATCGCGCTTTCGCTAGATGCGTTTTTAAGTTCAATATCGTCGTGATTGATACTATTAGCTTCCCAAATACCATACACTGCTTTGGCTTGCAGCCAATTTTCCTTGGTAATTGTGTCGAGCATGGCTTGCGCATCTGCGAAAAGCGCACTGGCCTCGGTGCCCACTACCTCATCTTCAAGAATGCGTGGAAATTTGCCATGCAACTGCCAAGTTTGGAAAAAGGGTGTCCAATCGATAAAGTCTCGTAATTCGCCCAAGGAAATATTTTCCCACTTAAAAACACCCAATGCTTTAGGCTTTACAATTTGCTTTGTACTAAAATCTAATTGCAGTTTATTAGCGCGCGCTTCCTCTATGCTAATCAACTTTTTAGCTTGACTTTTCGTGAGATAACTCTCGCGTAAGTTCGTATATTCAAGATCCACCTTTTTCTTGAAAGCCTTCCGAGAAGCTGGATTCGCTAGGCTTTGTGCAATTGGCACACTGCGACTTGCATCATTAACATGTACTACAATATTAGAATACTCGGGGAAGATTTTTACCGCGGTATGTACGCGTGAAGTAGTCGCTCCTCCAATCATTAAAGGAATGTCCATTTTTTGGCGCTCCATTTCTTGCGCCACGTAAATCATCTCGTCTAAAGAAGGGGTAATTAAACCACTGAGACCGATTACATCTACCTCTTCCTCTTTGGCCCTTTTAATGATCTCCTGTAAAGGAACCATTACACCTAAATCTACAATATCGAAGTTATTACAGGCCAAAACTACGCTCACAATATTCTTTCCGATATCGTGCACATCGCCCTTAACCGTGGCCATTAAAATTTTACCTTTTTTCTGGGCCTTTTCACTGTTGGCCAATTTTTCAGCTTCTAAATAAGGTTGGAGGTAAGCCACCGCCTTTTTCATGACTCTGGCCGATTTCACTACTTGTGGTAAAAACATTTTGCCTGACCCAAAGAGGTCGCCTACCACGTTCATTCCGTCCATTAAAGGCCCTTCAATTAGGCCTAGAACACGTGGGGAATTAGGACGTGCTTCTTCTACATCTTCTTCAATGAAATCGACAATTCCCTTTACCAAAGCGTGCTCGATGCGTTTTTCTACCGCCGCTTCACGCCAAGTAAGATCGCGTTCTTTCGATTTAGCTTCACCTTTTACGCTTTCGGCAAAATCAAGTAATCGCTCGGTCGCATCCTCGCGCCGATCGAGGAGCACGTCTTCTACCCTTTCTAATAGCTCTTTAGGGATTTCCTCATAAACCTCTAACATTGTAGGGTTTACAATCCCCATATCCATTCCGTGCTGAATAGCATGATAAAGAAAAGCCGAGTGCATGGCTTCACGAACGCGCTGGTTACCGCGGAAACTAAAAGACACATTACTCACCCCGCCGCTTACTTTCGCTCCTGGCAGATGGGTTTTTATCCATTTGGTCGCTTCAAAAAAGTCAATGGCATTTCTACGGTGCTCATCAATTCCGGTCGCTACAGGGAAAATATTGGGGTCGAAAATGATATCCTCTTGCGGAAAATTTAATCTCTCGCGCAGCAGATTATAAGAACGTTCACAAATTTCTATGCGGCGCTCATAGGAATCGGCCTGACCTTTTTCGTCAAAAGCCATTACAATTACCGCTGCGCCATATCGTAAACACAATTTAGCCTGGCGTAAAAATTCCTCTTCGCCTGCTTTTAGTGAGATGGAGTTTACCACTGACTTTCCCTGCAAACACTTTAAACCCGCCTCAATAATCTCCCATTTAGACGAATCGACCATTACAGGAATACGGGCGATATCGGGTTCGGCAGCAATAAGATTGAGGTAGCGCACCATGGCCTCTTTACCATCGAGCATTCCCTCATCCATATTCACATCTAAAATTTGAGCTCCCCCTTCTACTTGGTCACGAGCGACCTCAACCGCTTCATCGTAGCGATCTTCCTTTATTAAGCGCAAAAACTGCCGTGAGCCTGTAACATTAGTACGCTCGCCGACATTTACAAAATTGGAAGCTTTGGTAATATTTAATGGCTCGAGTCCTGATAATTTCATTTCAACAATTTGTTATTCAATTGTAATTCGCTCGGAAAACAAACTGAGTGAAAAGGGTAACTCAGTGGAAATTCGGTGGAAAGCCAAACTGTGCGGAGAGGGAAATTCAATAGTACTCCCTTTAATAAAAAAGGTTTTTGATTTAAACCTTGGCCTATTATTGCTAGCATCCCTACTATGTATATTGATAGTATCATCTCTATTTATCCTTAAATCACTAAAATTCATCACTTTCAAAATTTTTATTTCACTCAATTAATCTGCTTGGAAGTAGCTGTTATATAGTCATTAAGCTTTACTCCTAAATCATTTATAAAGCTTACCATTTCTTCATAGTCCTTTTTACCCAAGAGCCCGCGAGCGGTTGCTTTTGCTAACCAAGTTTTAGACTCATATAAAGAACCGCGCGAAAAGTAATTGAAACGCTGACGATCTTTAAAATGATAGCGACCGAAACCTTCGCTAATATTCGCTGCAACAGAATCTATCGAACGGACCAATTGTCTACCAATCGTGTCTTTCGCGTAATAATCCCAAGTCAAAATTAGTTTCCAAACTCGTTCTCCAATCTCTAATGATTTTTGATATATTTCTAAATCCTCTAACTTCATAAACAGTTGATTTTTTTTGCTGAAAAACCAAAATTCACAATTGAACTCTCACCAAATTGATATAAAAATGATTAAAATTCATTTATTATTTAATTAACTCCCTGAGTCTTAGAGAACCTTATTTAACGAGTTTGGTATTTCTAATCACAACCGAATTTCCTCTCCTCAACGCATTTACTTCCTATTGAATTACAACTAATTACAATTGATTTTCATTCATTCACTACCCTCGCAATCGCCCTAATATGCTCAGGCGTGGTACCACAACAACCACCGATTATATTTACCAAACCCTGATCGAGGTATTCTTTAATTAAACTCGCCATTTCTTCAGGCCCTTGATCGTATTCACCAAAAGCATTAGGTAAGCCAGCATTAGGATGCGCGCTGATTAATAAATCTGATTTTTGTCTTAATGTTTGCACATAAGGTCTTAGCTGATCTGCTCCCAAAGCGCAGTTTAAACCGATTGATAGCAATGGAACATGACTTAAGCTAATCAAGAATGATTCAGCGGTTTGTCCCGATAAAGTGCGGCCACTGGCATCGGTAATGGTTCCCGAAACCATAATAGGATATTCCTGACCGAGTTCATCATACAACTCTTGAATAGCGAATAAAGCCGCTTTGGCATTGAGGGTATCAAAAACCGTTTCTACTAAGAGTGCATGCACGCCACCTTCAATCAATGCACGGGCTTGTTCTTTATAATTAGCCGCCAAAGTATCGAAGTCAATCGCTCGAAATCCGGGATTGTTAACATCAGGCGAAAGGCTAGCGGTTTTGTTAGTGGGACCAATGGACCCCGCTACAAAACGTGGTTTGTGCGGTTCTTTGGCGGTAAACTCATCTGCCACCGAGCGGGCTATACGCGCCGACTCAAAATTTAATTCGGGCACCAAATCTTCCAAGTGATAATCGGCCATGGAAATACGCGTTCCGTTGAAGGTATTGGTCTCAACGATATCTGCCCCTGCGGCAAAATACTGGCGGTGGATATCAGCTATAATTTCGGGCTGAGTAATACTAAGTAAATCGTTATTCCCTTTTAAATCGTGGGGAAAATCGGCAAAACGCTCGCCGCGATAATCGGCTTCTTGGAGCTTGTGATTTTGAATCATGGTCCCCATGGCACCATCTAAAATAAGGATGCGTTTTCTCGCTATTTCGGCTAATGAATTCTCTGGCATAGAATAACTTGTATAAGTTTTAGCCAGAAAGTGGAGAGGGAAAGGTAATTATTACCAATCTTATCTGCCCCTAACAAAATTGTTAAGGTGGGATGTAGCACCCGACTTTTCTCGGGTTGCTAAGACATCAACGGGCCCATTCCCTCCGTCTTTCTGGATAAGTAGCTACAAATGTAAGCGCCAAGTTTCAATGCTGCAAATATTTTGTGCGTACAATCCATTCTTGGGGAACCATGGACCTCTTTTTATAAAAATAACGATATTCAATTTTGGTCTCATCAGGTAATTGAAGCTCTTGCTTTTTTAAAGTCGATAAAAACTCAATCTCTTTAACGGGAATAATTTGCCCTTTTATTTCTAAAGCGCTTAAACGAAATCGGCCCGATTCAGTCGCTTTTAGCAAAATATTGTAATTCGGCCCCGCTACTCTTAAGCGATACAAAAGCCCTTCGAAAGGGGCTCGGTAATGCAAATACCAATTGCCACTGATACAGCGACGATGCGGCAAAAAAGGGTTCTCACTATTAGCCCACGACCAAGAACTATTATGTTGCTCAAGAAAAAACCAAGGCTGAATAAATAAAGCTTGACTAAAAGCACTTGAATCAAAATCAGGCGGAAAAAATTCTATTTGTCCCCACCAATCAAATGTGAGTATTTCGCTTTGGCTTTCGCCTAATGGGCTGGTAATGGTAATTTCTACCTGATCTAAAAATTCCCGTTCTTCGATACGATGCAGATAGATGAAGGGGCGATATTGAATGTAGTAATTATGAGCCGTATAAGTATGATAGCTGGGCTCGGGAGCATCACTCGATGCAGCCGCTGCGATAACATAGCTTAGTAAACCCGGTTGTATTTCCTCCGTCGCCTCATGGCTAGAATAATCTTGATGGTAAACTATGGCTCCGTCTAAATTCCGCGCGCTTAGTTCACTAAATAGTGCTTGTGGACCCGGTTCCGAAGTATTCAGGTATTCTTCATCTAATTGCATATAATCTTCTTGGGGAAGGTTCTGACTGGGATAAAAAATTTGTGGCGTTCCGTTAAATGTTGGACTGCTAAAGCGATAAGCAGCGAGCGATTCAGGATGATAGACTTTACAGGCGGAATGGATCAAAAGAAAAAATAGGCCAAAGAGAGCGAGGATATTTTTTTGCATCTTAATTTTTCTTGAGGCAATCCAAAATTGATACCATTAAATTTCTATTCATTGGAATGTTGCTCCGCTCAATTTTTTACTACTTTTGGCCGCTCAAGTGGAAAAATTTGGCTGATTGCAACCACATAAAAAAATGCTAAACCAGATTAGCATACTGCATTTCAGCCGCATTTTTAAGCCTAAAACAAAAAAGCAGTATGTCATATTTATTTACCTCTGAGTCCGTATCTGAAGGACATCCCGATAAAATAGCCGATCAAATTTCCGATGCCATCATCGATCATTTCCTCGCTTTCGATCCCAACTCTAAAGTAGCTTGTGAAACTTTAGTAACCACCGGCCAAGTAGTTTTGGCGGGTGAAATTAAGTCGAAAGCCTATGTTGATGTGCAAAAGGTTGCGCGCGAAACCATTCGTAAAATTGGTTATACCAAAAGCGAGTATATGTTTGATGCCGATAGCTGCGGGATTTTATCCGCCTTGCACGAGCAGTCGGCTGATATTAACCAGGGCGTGGACCGTGGTTCTTTAGAAGAACAAGGTGCTGGCGATCAAGGAATGATGTTCGGTTACGCCACCAATGAAACGGATAACTACATGCCATTGGCCTTAGCTTTAAGTCATACCATTTTACAAGAGTTAGCGGCTTTACGCCGAGAAGGGCAAGCCATTCCTTATTTGCGTCCCGACGCTAAATCGCAGGTAACTATTGAGTACAGCGACGATCATGTGCCGCAAAATATCACCACCATTGTAGTTAGCACCCAACACGACGATTTTGGTACGGAAGCGGAAATGGGAGCGAAAATTCGCGAAGACCTGATCAATATTTTAATGCCCCGCGTTAAAGCGCGTTTGAAACCCGAATTGCAAAAACTTTTCGAAGGGGAAATTGAATATCACATTAACCCTACCGGTAAATTTGTTATTGGTGGTCCACACGGCGACGCGGGACTGACCGGTCGTAAAATTATTGTGGACACTTACGGCGGTAAAGGTGCTCATGGTGGTGGCGCTTTCAGCGGAAAAGATCCTAGTAAAGTTGACCGCTCTGGCGCCTATGCCACGCGCCATATTGCCAAAAACATGGTAGCCGCAGGTATTGCCGATCAAATGTTAGTACAGGTTAGTTACGCCATTGGAGTGGTTAAACCCACCGGCTTATTTGTAGATACCTACGGCAGTTCCAAGGTAAATATGAGCGACGGTGAAATCGCAACTAAGATTATGGAAATCTTCGACTTACGCCCTGGTATTATTGAAAGAGACCTAAAACTTCGTAATCCTATTTATTCCGAAGCCGCGGCTTACGGACATATGGGCCGTGAATATCAAGCAGGTGTTCAGCGCACTTTCGTAGAAGCGGATGGTAGCGAGAAAACGGTTACAGTTGACCTCTTTACTTGGGAAAACTTAAACCGCGTAGATGATATTAAAAAGGCCTTCGGGATTTAAGATATTCTTCACCCTATTAGATCAATGCCCAGCTAAAAAACTGGGCATTTTTTTTTTAATCTGAGGCTATGATTTTAGGTCGAACTCAGCTTAAAAGCCATCCTAACCCAGCTAATCTCTACAGGCCTTTCGCTATATTCGGGCTAGATAATCCTAGACTTAAAAATTAAAACGCCATCAAACAAAAACCGCCCCCTGCAATAAGCAAAAGGCGGTTCCTTATTTTCTATCAAATTTTAGTCAGGACTAAAATTTAACCATCCAATTATAGGTATCTTCAGTTTTACCGCTGCGTAAATCAGTAAGTTCTTTTTTAATTTTCATGGCATAACCGTCGCTTGGTGTACCCACCTCGAAATCGGTACCGCGGAAACCGATGGTAGAGATTTGGCTAATTACCGCCGCTGTGCCCATTCCAAAAGCTTCTTGTAAAGTTCGAGCTTCGGCAGCAGCCACTAACTCTTCTACTTTAATGGGACGCTCTTCTACTTTTACAATATTACGATCGCGCAATAAAGTTAAGATAGAGTCGCGTGTAATACCCCCTAAAATACGGTCGCTTAGTGGCGGAGTAATAAAGGTATCGTTAATAATAAAAGCCACGTTCATGGTACCCGACTCCTCAATTAACTCGTGGTTTTTGTGATCCGTCCAAATAACCTGCATATAACCCTCTTCCTTAGCTTGGTGAGTTGCGTAAAAAGCCCCCCCATAATTACCGGCACATTTAGTAGAACCAACGCCGCCCGTTGCTGAACGCGTGTAAGTCTCTTCTACTTTAACTTTTACGTTGCCCGCATAATATGGACCTACAGGCGAAGTTAAAATGCAGAAAATGTACTTTTCAGAAGGACGAGCCGCAACAAATTCGGAGCTACCGAACATGAAAGGACGGAGATATAAAGAGTGGTCTTTCTCTTTGGGAACCCATTCTCTATCAATATCTACTAAAGCCTTAATCCCTTCCATAAAAAGATCTTCGGGGAATTCTGGCATAAACATACGCTTAGCCGAGTGATTTAAACGCTTGGCATTGGCATCAGGACGAAAAATACCGATACTACCATCTTCCATATAATAGGCTTTCTGACCTTCAAATATGGCCTGCCCATAATGCAAAGTGTGCATGGCAGGGGTGAAAGACATGGGGCCGAAGGGTTTAATTTCCGGCTCAGACCACTTGCCGTTGCTGTACTCTGCCACCAGCATGTGGTCGCTGAATTGCGTGCCAAAAACTAAATTGGAAAAATCTACCTCATTAATTCTCGACTTGCTTGTTTTAGTAATTTTCATCTTTTAAATCTTTTAAGAAAGATACCTAGGCATCTTTATTTTGCGCTTTTGAGAGATTGCTATCTTTGCTATTCTAAATCAAAATTAACGATGAAAAAAATCGCACTATTTGTTTCAGCTTTAGCATTGCTTAGCGCATGCAAAAGTAATACAAAGGAAGGGGACACCACAACCGAAAGTGGAACAGATACAGTAGCTGTTCAAGAAGAAGTTCAAGCCACTGAAAATCACTACTATGGAGATTCAATTACTGAGGATAATGCCGTTAGCACAACAGAATTATTAGCCTTAATGCAAGGTAAAGATTCTGTGAATCTTAAACTTACAGGCATCGCCACCTCATCTTGTCAAAAGAAAGGCTGCTGGATGAAAATGGATATGGGAGATGGAAAAGAAATTCGCGTAAGCTTTAAAGATTACGGCTTTTTCGTGCCTAAAAACTTAAACGGCGAGCAAGCTATTGTAGAAGGTGTTGCTTTTGTAGACACGATCGACGTTCCTTTTTTAAAGCACCTAGCCGAAGACGCAGGTAAAAGCGAAGAGGAAATTGCCGCTATCACCGAACCCGAAATTAGCGTGAATTTTACCGCTAATGGCGTAATAATCAAAAGCTAATTATGACTATTAAGAAATTAATAATGGGAGGATGCCTTATAGGGGCATCCTTTTTTGTTGGTTGTCAAAACACAGCTAATGAAAACGCATCAACGGAAGTAGATGAAACTGCCACGGAGAACGCATCTAGCGAAAGCGAGGACAAGAACTTGGACATGTACGAAGCCAGTGAATTAGCTTTACTGATGCGTGGGATGTACGAGAAGAATTTGGATTTACGTCAGCAAATTATCGACGGAAATATCCCTGAAAGTTTCCCTGAAGATTTTAAAACCATCCACACGGCCGAGGCCACCGAAGAGTTAAACGAAACTTTTAAAAGCCTTGCCGTGCAGTACATTGCTAATATGGAAGCGATTACTCAAGCGAAAAATCCTGAAGAGGGCATTGTGGCTTATAATGCCATGATTAACACTTGTGCGAGCTGCCACACCATTTATTGCCAAGGGCCTTTAGCGAAAATTAAAAGAATGCGCATTAGCAACCCGGGAGAAGCCTCATAAATGCAGCGAAAACTCGTTCAAACTAAGGATAATTCTTTTACGCTTTTTGTGCCCGAACTGGATGAGCACTACCACTCTATTCACGGTGCTTTGGCAGAAGCGGAACATATTTTTATAGATGCGGGACTAAAACCTATCGAGGATCGGAAAGAAATTTCCATCCTCGAAATTGGTTTTGGCAGCGGACTCAATGCTTGCCTAACCGCGCTTTACGCAGATGCGCAGGGATTGAACATTTTTTATCAAGGATTGGAAAAATATCCCGTTTTAGAAGAAGAATGGCGCGCGTTAAACTATCCCTCGATCATCAATCAGCCCGGAGTAGAACAGATGATGGCTAATCTGCATGCTGCTCCTTGGTCGGAAAAAACCCGATTAAATTCTCAGTTCCAGCTTTTAAAAAGCCAAGTCGACTTTCGCGAATTTCGGGCCGAAGAAAATACCTTCGACTTAATTTATTTCGACGCTTTTGCACCATCTGCGCAAGCGGATTTATGGAGCTTAGCCGTATTTGCAGAAATGTACAAAAGTCTAAAAGTTGGTGGCCGACTGGTAACCTACTGCGTAAAGGGTTCGGTGCGTCGCACCATGCAAGAGGCTGGTTTTACGGTGGAAAAGATCCCTGGCCCTCCCGGCAAAAGAGAAATGGCGCGCGCGCTAAAACTAAGTGAGAACTAGGCTATACTCATTACACAAAAAATCACCCTTCTACTTACAACCTTTTGCTCACCTTTAGCGTATTATAAGTATGCTAATGTTCTGTCGAAAAGAAACTTACATCTTTTACTTGCTATTTTCTTTCCTCTCTTATGGCCTGCTGGCGCAAAGAAGTGGAGAAAAGCAATACTTTGGTTACGACGAGGCCTCTCAGTTGGAAATTACCACTTTCGAATCAGGAGAATACGCCGTGGTGGCCAGCTCCAACGCCTCGGTCGTAGTCCTTTTTTTTAATGCTTGCGCAGATACGCTTTGGTCTCAAGAATTTTATAAAGGAGATAATTTCAATCGCTTAATTCGAGCTCAAAACGATAATGAGTTTCTGTATCTCGCGGCGGCTTTAGGACAAGGTCAAGATACCGCTATCGGATTGATTAAGTTAGATAAAAGTGGTCAGGTGCTATTCAGCAAAGGGATTAGTTCGCCCGATTCCTACCGATGGTATCAGTTTCATATCGATAAAGACAAGAACCTTTACTTTACAGGCAACTCAACCAGTACTGCCAATAACTTGGCCAGCACTATCCTAAAGCTCAATCCACAAGGGCAAGAAATTCACGCTTTTCAGTACGGCTCCAGTTTTATTTGGGGCATGTCTATTCCCGCGAAAAATGGAGGATTACTCAATATTACCGGCACTACTCTTTTTAAAGTAGACGCTAGCGGTGGCCTAGAATGGGCCAAACGATATGATGGTATTTACCAAAGCACTATTCCTCCGATCGCCTTAAACGACGGCTACTTGATTTTCGGAAATTTCATTGGCGCTATCGACCGAAACGTCGTTTTTAAAATTGACTTGCAAGGCAACTTAGTTTGGACCAGTAGCAAGTTTTTAGACATTAATTACAACAGCGCCACACTTGATCCTTCAGGCAATATCTTAATTAGCTTTACTCGTTTCGGGAATGCTGGCGCCGAATGGGGAATTCAAAAAATTTCGTCTTCGGGAGCCAATATCGGTTCTTGGATCCTTCCCTACAGCACCGGGGACGGTGTTTTTTGTAAAGATCTGAAGTTATCAGATCCCAATTCAATGGTTTTGGGCGGTATCATTAACTTCAACTTCGCTAACTATAGTGCCATTGCTTTGCGCTACCTACCCCTTAATCTTGCCGACCTTGAAACCTGCACCGCGACCCTTTTAGGCTTATCTATCGAGGCCAGTCAAATTACTCCCAATTCCAACGTAGGGACTTTCAGCCCTGTTCGTTACAACTTTTTCCAGATTGGCAACCGCAGTTTCACAGAGCAATCCATCTTTATAAACGAAAATAACTTTTGCCTAAACAATCATAATAACTTCCGCTTTGATCTTGGACCAGACACCACGGTTTGCCTAAATAGTAATCTTATTCTTAAAGCGGATACTAGCGCCGAAGGCTTTATTTATCTATGGAATACAGGCGAAACCACTGCAGAAATCACGGTACAAGATGAAGGCTTGTATTGGCTAGAAATTAGCGATGAATGTGGTAGTTTATTTTATAGAGATAGTATCTCGGTTAACTACTTTCCGGCCAATACTTTCAGCACTAGTTTTAGTCCCGTGCGCGCTAAGCCCGGCGAACAAGTAAATTTTATCGCTACCGGTGAAGGAACTTTCAACTGGTATTTTCTCGACCAAATTAAAGTAGGTCAATCAGTTAATTTCGAGGCTAGTAGTGCTTTCGCAGATGGGGTCATTTGCGAATTTATCGATACCAATAATTGCGCGAGCTACGATACTCTTTATCCCGAAATTTTAGATGTGGAAATCTTTATGCCCAACGCTTTCAGCCCCAATGGCGATGGTTTGAATGATGTTTTTGGTTTAGAAGCGGGTACGGTTTATTTTTATAGTTTAGATATTTTCGATCGTTATGGCGCCCCTTTGGCAAGCCTGACAAATAAATCGTGGGATGGTGCTCAATATTCTGGTGGCACTTACATTTACATCCTGAAGTACCAAATTGGTCCAGCTACCGAATCCAAAACCATTAAGGGGATGGTAAACCTAATTCGATGAGCAAAATAAACGCCTTTACCATTCGTGTTTACGGATTACTAATTTCCGAAGGTAGCCTTTTGCTTTCGCAAGAAAACATCTACGGCAGTATCTACACCAAATTACCAGGTGGCGGTTTAGAGTTTGGCGAAGGCACCCTTGAATGCTTGCAGAGAGAGTTTTTAGAAGAAGCTAATTTGGCTATTCGCGTTGGGGATCATTTTTACACTACCGAAGAATTTGTAGCTTCCGCATTTAATCCGCAAATGCAGGTAATGAGCATCTACTATACCATTAGTTGTGCGGATCTATCTCCGCTATCGCATCTGCCGCCGAGCGACTTTAAAAAGCATGGCGACCAAAAACTGTTTTGGAAAAAGCTTTCAGAGCTAAGTACTAAGGACGTAGATCTTAGCATTGATAAAATCGTAATTGAAAGACTGCTACAAAGGCCTTAAAATGATTCGCTCTGAGTAATACTTGTCACCTGTTGGGAAAGGCTTTCATACTATTTTTGGAAAAACAATTTTAATGAAACTAGCCAAAACCCTCCTAAGCCTAATTCTAGCCTTTCAGCTTAATGCCCAAAACGACTTCAATTTTTACTTAGAACCAGTAAACATTAGCAATCTGGGTGGTATTCAATCTTTTTCTCACGGGGAGTATCAAGGTAAATGGATAATTTTTGGTGGCCGATTAGACGGACTGCACCAAAGACAACCTTTTGCGGCTTTTAGCAATGTAGGCCACAACGATCAAATTATTGTGGTGGACATCAACGCCGAAACCAGTCAATCGTACCCCAGCGCTAGCCTTCCTGGACCTTTATACGATCAATTACGTTCTACCAATATGCAATCGTATCAGCAAGATAGTCTGCTTATTTTAGTAGGGGGTTATGGTTACGCATCTGCGCAAGCGGACCACATTACCCACCCTTATGTAACTATAGTAAATTTAAAAGGACTGCTTAATGCACTTAGCACTGGCGCCAGTATTACGACTCACTTTAGCCAGATTTTAGACCAAGACATGGCTGTTACCGGTGGTTATTTAGAAAAATTATACAACAGCTATTATATCGTAGGCGGCCAACGATTTGATGGGCGTTATAACCCGCATAATGGCCCCTCTTTTACACAAAACTACACAAGTGCCGTACGCCGTTTTGAATTAGTAAATAACAATGGGGCCTTTACAATTAATTGGCAAAATCCCTATAACGACACGGCACTTTTCCATCGTCGCGATTACAACGTACTTCCGCAGGTTGGTTTAAATGGCGAAGAAGCGCTGATTGCGTTCTCGGGCGTTTTCCAGCAAAACGTAGATCTTCCTTATTTAAATGCAGTTTATGTGGATAGCAACAGCTACAACGAAATCCCCAATTTCTCTCAATATTATAATCATTACCACTGTGCAAGTATTGCAATGTATGACTCATCTGCGCAAGCAATGCACAATGTATTTTTTGGAGGTATAGCGCAGTATTACGATTTAAACGGGGTGCTTACGCAAGATAATAATGTACCTTTTGTAAAGACCATTGCCCGCGTAAGTCGCGATGCGCAAGGAAATTACAGTGAACATAAATTGACCGCAGAAATGCCCAGTTTATTAGGAGCTGGCTCAGAGTTTTTTATTGCAGAGAACACTCCAAAAACCGCCAGCGACATTATTAAATTCGACCAACTGAGCGGCGACACTATCTTAATTGGCTACATTTTAGGAGGAATTGAAAGTTCAGCCCCAAATATTTTCAATAGCAATACCGGCACACAAAGTTCGGCCAGCGGCAAACTGTTTAAAGTATATCTTTTAAAAAACACGAGTATCGGCCAGAGTGAGTTAAACCCGCAAAGCATTGAAAACTGGCAACTTCAAGTGAGCCCTAACCCAAGTTCCAACTATTTACGTTTACAATTTTACAGCGAAGAATCAACTACTTACACCCTAAGTTTACGTGATACTCAAGGTAGATTAATTCTTAATGAAGAAATTGCAGCTAGCGCTAAATCAGGTTTAAGGAACGAGGAATTGGCGGTTAGCGAATTGGCGGCAGGACAATATTATGTGCTTTTACAGAATGAAAAAGGCAAGAAAGTTCAGCAAAAGGTAATTATCCGTTAAAACAGGCCTAATTTCAAATCGAACGCAGGTTTAAACCAAAAGGCTTTGCAAGTGTTTATCATTAAGTAAACCAAGCAATATGACTGTTTTAATAAGTGGAGGTAGCGGCTTAGTAGGAGAAGCTATCACCCAGATACTCCTCTCGAAAAACTTTTCTGTGCGTCATTTAAGCCGCAACGCCAGTCGCCGACCCGATGGAGTAGATGTTTTTGCCTGGAATCCAGATAAGGGCACTATCGACGAAGCCGCTTTTAAAGACCTTGATTATATCATAAATCTCGCTGGTGCTTCCATTGCTAAACGTTGGACACCCCAATATAAAAGTGAAGTCCTACGTAGTCGAGTAGACGGTACGCGCTTACTTTTTAATACCGTAGAAAAATTAGGCATCCCTTTAAAGGCTTTTCTATCCGCCTCCGCGGTAGGTTATTACCCTAATAGCCTGAGCGAAACCTTTAGTGAAGATGACGCGCCAGGCAATGATTTCCTTTCTTTAGTTTGCCAAAAGTGGGAACAAGAAGCGGTAAACTTTGAACAAATAGGCATCAAAACCTTCCGCCTACGCATCGGTATTGTGCTCTCTACCAAAGGTGGAGCGCTTCCGCAGATGGCGCTTCCGATTAAATATGGCTTCGGCGCAGCACTAGGTACTGGCAAGCAATGGATGCCTTGGATTCACCTGGAAGACTTAGCCCAACAATTTGTGCATTGCATCGAAAACGACCACTTAGAAGGCGGTGTTTACAATGCGGTAGGACCCAAATCGGTGACTAATAAAGTGCTAACCCAGGCTATTGCGAAAAGCTTAAAGAGTCCGCTGATTCTGCCAGCAGTTCCAGCCTTTGCTTTAAAATTAATCCTAGGCGAGATGTCGGAAACGGTACTAGCCAGTAACCGCTGTTCCAATGAAAAAATCCATTCTAGTGGTTTCCAATATAAATTCCCTCTATTGGAGCAAGCTTTGAATGACCTGTATGACAAATAGATTTCTATTTTTGACCCTCATTAAAAAGAACCAAGCATTTATATGAAGCGATTACTAGTAGTTCTTAGTGCGTTCAGTCTATCCTTTTTGGCTCAGGGCCAGAATATCAATCAAAGTAAATTCCGACAATTATCTGATCAATTAGCCACCCCAAACATGTATCGCACAGGCGGTGGTGCACCGGGCGCATTTTACTATCAGCAGCAAGCTAACTATAAAATGGATATTCGTCTAGATGATGAAAACCAAAGAATTTACGGCGAGCAGACGATTACCTATATCAACAATGCACCAGAATCGCTGGAGTATTTATGGGTGCAGTTAGACCAAAACATGCGGGCACAAAATAGCCTTACCCAGCAAATGAAAACTTCATCAGTTGGCAATGGCATGAGCGCTAGTCAAATAAAGGACCTCTTCTATAATTTTGATGGAGGCTTTAAAATAGACCAGGTTAGCAACGAAGAAGGAACAAACCAAGGCCATACTATCAACTACACCATGATGCGTATCAACCTAGATGCTCCATTAAAGCATGGCGATAGTGTTAGCTTTAGCGTAAAGTGGTGGTATAATATTAATGATCGTGCGAAACTTGGCGGGCGTTCAGGCCTTGAGTATTTTGCCGATGAAGACAATTACCTCTACACCATTGCGCAGTTTTTTCCACGCATGGCCGTGTATAACGATGTAGAAGGCTGGCAAAATAAACAATTCCTAGGAAGAGGTGAGTATGCTTTACCATTTGGGAATTACGATGTGAAAATAACCGTGCCCTCTGACCATATTGTAGGCGCCACGGGTACTTTACAAAATGCCGAAGAAGTACTAAGTAATGAGCAACTAGAGCGCTTAGCCGCTGCTAAAGAGAATACCGAAGATCCCGTTTTTATTGTAACCGAATCGGAAGCAAAAAGTGCCGAAAAGAAAAAGGCTAAGGGTGAAAAGACCTGGCATTTTCAAGCCGAGAATGTGCGCGACTTTGCTTTTTGTTCTTCGCGTAAATTTATTTGGGATGCCATGGCGGTTAAATTTGGCGAGCGCACCGTCCTGGCGATGAGTTATTACCCTAAAGAAGGCAACCCGCTCTGGGAACGTTATTCAACCCGCGTAGTAGCGCATACTTTAAAAGTTTATTCAAAATACACTTTCGACTATCCTTATCCTGTTGCGATTTCGGTACACACTGATAGAATTGGGATGGAATACCCCATGATTTGCTTCAATGGCGGTCGCCCAGATTCGGATGGCACCTACAGTAAGCGCACCAAATACGGCATGATTGGCGTAATCATCCATGAAGTAGGACATAATTACTTCCCCATGATCGTTAACAGCGACGAGCGTCAGTGGACTTGGATGGATGAAGGTTTGAATACCTTTCTGCAATATTTAACAGAACAAGAATGGGAAGAAGATTATCCTAGTCGTCGCGGACCAGCTTACTTAATCGCTCCGTATATGCGCTCTGAGAAAAGTGACATGGTGCCGATTATGACCAATTCGGAAAGTATCTTACAATTTGGCAATAATGCTTATGGCAAACCTGCTACCGCCTTAAATATCCTGCGAGAAACAGTAATGGGACGCGAGCTTTTCGATTATTCCTTCAAGCGCTACAGCCAAAGATGGATGTTTAAGCACCCTACTCCTTCCGACTTTTTTCGCACGATGGAAGATGCCTCGGCTGTGGATTTAGATTGGTTTTTCAGAGGTTGGTTTTACACTACCGATAATGTAGACATCGCCCTGAGTGAGGTGAAATGGTACCGATTAAATTCTAAAAACCCCGAAATTGAAAACCCCATAAAGCGTAAAGAAGCCCAAAATGAATTTATTGGGGATACGCGAAATAAAGCCGATTTAAAAGGGAAGCATTACAGCGATGCTCATCCAGAAATGGCTGATTTCTACAATGAAAATGATGAATGGACCGTATTCCCAATCGATAAGAAAGAATACGAGAGATACCGTAAATCATTAAACGACGATGAAAAAGAAGTTTTAGACGCAGGCTATAATTTTTACGAGCTCAACTTCGAAAATAAGGGTGGTTTAGTGATGCCCATTATTTTACGCTTCACTTTTGTAGATGGCAGCCAAGTAGTTAGCCGGCACCCTGCAGAAATTTGGCTTAAAAATGAAGAAGCCTTCTCAAAGGTGTTTGTCTTTGAAAAAGAAGTTAAACAAATTGAATTAGATCCTTTCTTGGAGACGGCCGATACTGATTTAGAAAACAATTATTGGCCTCCGAAAGTGGTGCAGAATCGTTTCGACCTTTATAAAAGCAGAGATTATTCACGCGATAACGAAATGCAAAGAGCAAAAAAATAGGGCAAATGCCGTATGGTATGGTAGCATTTAAAGCGCAATATTTGTTTTGACAATAAGCGCATGCTTTAAGTGTCGTTCCCCCTCCTTTAGATAAAAAGGCCACCAAGTTTTACTTGATGGCCTTTTTTTTTGACCTTAAAAAGCAAATCTTAGTATTCTAACCAAATAAAAGTGGTCTGAATCCTAATTTCGCCTCGATTCAGCTTATTATGCAGGTGTTGAAAATTCCTCTGCCAGCCCATCTAGCCTAAGCGAATTAAAATGCATTTTTGTGACGATGAAAAACGCTTTCCCTAGTTTCATACTATTACTCGTTCTCAGTTTAGGCTCTTGTAAGTCTTTAGAAAGAAGTAGCCCCCGTCATAATCAGTCCGCTGGCCCAGAGGTGGAACACGAGCTCTTAAAGCGTCATAATAAAACGCGCGCTAAGAAGGTGAAAGAGACCGACAAGGAAGAACGAAAGGCGAATGAAAGTAAGCCCACAAAACGCGAAGAAAAAGATTTACAAAAATTTGTTGAAGATTGGTACGGCACCCCGCATCGTATGGGAGGCACTACCAAAAATGGCGTAGACTGCAGCGGCTTTGTAATTGTAGCTTACCGCGAGGTTTTTGAAAAAGACTTTAAAGGGCGCAGAGCGGAAGATATTTTCGCGGAAATAGAAATAGTGAAATGGGAAGATCTTGAAAAAGGCGACTTAGTTTTTTTCAAGGTCAAAGGGCGACGGATTGATCATGTAGGCATTTACATGGGAGACGGTAATTTTGCCCATACTAGCTCCAGCAAAGGAGTTATGATTAGTGCTTTAGATAATCCCTATTGGTCTAAACGATACTTTAAAGCTGGTCGCTACAAATCTTAGCGTAAGCAAGTCCCTTCGGCCGCCCACCAAGGATGAACCTCTACTTTAAGCCGTTTTGCTTTTACCGCGGGATCCTCATTACATAATGCTTCTGCTTGCTCGAGGCTAGGAACTCTTAATATAACAATACCTCTAATTTCTCCATTATCCCCAAATGGCCCAGCCACGTCCAAAACACCAATACTTTGTAGGCTATCTAAATGTGCTAAATGTGCGGCCTGAATTTCCTGAGCTTCCTCAGGGTTTTGACTGCGAACTTCCCCCGATTTTAAAAATACCATGAAATATTTTTTCATCGTATAGGTCGTATCGCCTTCGGTATAAAGAAAGCGTTCAAACCCAAGACTATCGGTTTCTACTTGCGCATCTACCGAAAGGTATAAAGCCAAAAATATTAGACTAATAATGAAATTACGCATCGCCAATTATTTATTCCAACGCTGCCATTTAATTTTGTCACCCGCAGCAATGCCCAATTTATCCGATTCACCCCCCAAAATTTCTAGCACATAAGAAGCTGGACCGGTACTTGGTAAACTTGATTCATCTAAGGGAATAGCATTTTTCTGAATACTTACGATTTCCATCGCATCATTAATGTAAATAATATCTAAGGGAACATAAGTGTTTTTCATGTAAAAGCTTTGACGACGCTCCTCGCCCATTATAAAAAGCATGCCTGTATTGGGATCCATACTTTTACGGTACATCATACCGTATTGAATCTCGTTCATAGACTCACAAAGCTCAATATCAAATACTTTTATCGTATCGCTTGCACTAGAATCGAGTACCGCCAAAACAGCCTCTTTATAAAATTTGGGTTCAACCGGGCCCACTTTCTTCGGCCCATTATTCCCACTGCCTGAGCCAGAAGGCAGCACCGTAAAAACCAACCATAAACCAAAGGCCACCAATAAAGCAATGGCGATAATTTGCTTGTTATTCTTTTTCATTTTTTTTCACTAAAGCTGCAATTACAAAATACAATCCTATCAAGACCGCAGGAATACTAAGACTTTGCCCTATATTTAGACTGCGACCTTGCTCGGCTACAACCTGATTTTCTTTTAAGAATTCGATACCAAAGCGGAAGCCGAAAAGTAATACCAAGAAGAGTCCAAAGAGTAAGCCTTCCTTATGCTTGCCCATTTTAGTCTGGAAGATGCGCGCTAAAATAAAGAAGATAAACAGGTAGGCTAAAGCCTCAATGATTTGAGTAGGACGACGCGGATAGCCGCGCGCTTCGATAAAAGCAAGGCCCTTTTCTTGCGTATCCCACTGTAACTTAGTTCCTGTAATTACCATATTTAAATCTTCCTTAGTACGGTTTGCTAAAGTTGGTTTAACGCGATTAAGAACAAAGTCCTCTGCAACGTCTAAATTGGAAACTTTGGGTGAAAACCGCAGACTTAAATTATAAAGTGGATAAACAATAGTATCGCTAATTTCCTCTTCGCCTAACTCAATAAATTCTACTTCCTCAATATATTCTCCGTAGTTGCGCAGAATAGTCTCTCGCACGGGGTTCGTAAATACGGTTTCCCAAGATGAGTTACTCACGTCACCGTAGATTTCACTATTCGCAAAATTCCCTACCCTAATGAGGCAGGCCGCAAGAGCCACAGTAATAACCACTCGGTCGAGCATCCACAAAGGGGAGCGCTTCAAAATTTTACGACTAAAAATAATAACCGCAATAACAATAGAAATAGCGGCTCCATGGCTCGCTAAGCCCCCTTCCCAAACTTTAAGAATTTCAAAAGGATGCTGCGAATAATAATCCCACTGGTAAAAGAAAACATGTCCTAAACGAGCGCCAACAATTGTGGCAATTACCACGTAGGTTAAGAGCGTATCTAACTTTTCTATTGCAATTCCTTCCGTTTTAAAGATGCGCTTCATAATGAGGTATCCCAAAACAAAGCCGAGAGCAAAAAGTAAGGAATAGTAACGTAGGGTAAAGAAACCCAAATCGAGTCCTCTCCCTAAATCCCATGTTAGCGTTAAAAATGTGTTCATAGTGGTTTTTGAGTGGGGGAATTTACGAAAATTGCAGGCTTAAGGAAGGCGTTCCAAGCCCGCTCTTGCTTTTTGATGCACACCTTCGTGAAAGGCATAAGACTTTAAGCTCAATGCCTTTAGAAAGTAACGGCGGCTTTCTTTAGGGTTACCATTCTCTTCGTAAAGCATCGCAATTTGTAAAAGACTGTTTCCTAAGGAGTAAGTTTCTGGCTCTGGCCAAGAACTAGCCTTTAAAAAATTTTCCAAGGCTTTGTCTTTAAAACCTAATTCTTGAAAAGCACGGGCTCGGCGGTAATAAAACTCTTGATAAACCCAATCTTCATCTCCTATCGAACTTACTTTTTTAGGATCTAAATCTTTAATGATTTTCGTGTAACGACCTGCATCAAAGTCCAAACGTGCTTTAATTAAGAAAATATTAAAACCTCTTTTAGCTTCTTCTAGCGCTTGTTTGTCTGAGCCCGTTAGAGTACTAGGTTCTAAAAGTATTTTCTGACGGTAATCTTTAGCGGCGGCACTTTCTCCTTTTAATAAATGGTACCAAGCCAAATAACGATATGTCGATTTACGATTTTCATTATCACGCGTGGTTTGTAGGAAATTAAGTAAATATTTTTCCGCCTTTTCCGGACGAATCATCAGAGCAATTTTGCCCGTATAATAATCAAAAAATGGCACTTTAAGATAACCTGGTCCTTGGGGTCTATTTTCCATCAGCTGCAAAGCCATGGTAGTTTGACCATTAGCTAATAATTGTTGTGCTTCTAAATACGAAAAGAAACTAGAGCCCTTAACATTCATATCGAGCGTGTAAAGTGAAACCTGCTCTTCGGTAGCTAACTCGAAGTTTACATAAGCATAAACAAAACCAAAATAACTTTGATGGAATTTAAGTTTAGGATCAGCGATACTATAGTAATAGGCTTGACGGATCATTTTAAGCCCTAGCTCAATATTGCCATCAAAACCGAATAAACTGGCAATAGACTTATAATCTTCTGGCAAACTTCCAACGGCCGTTTGCAAAACGCCAAGAGGGATGAGTGTTGGCGCAAATTGCGGGAATTTCTTATAATTGTCTTGCAACAAATTATAAGCCCGATAAAAGAGCCAAGCCGCTTTGATATTAGACTTAAACTTACCATAAACGCCCGCGCGCGCGAGACTAACTTCGGCGAGAAAAACTGCTCGATAAGGATCACTCTCTGGCAAACCTTCTAAACGCTCAATTAAAAAATCAAGACGTTCAGATTTAGAGTTGTAAAACTTTTCATCTTCCACAAAAAACACCTGAATGCACAAAGCGGCCGCCTCGAGGTAGTCACTCACGCGATTTTCAGGGTTAAGCTTTCTTTCTTGTACAAGAATACTGTTCAGGTCGGTATAACGTAGTTCTGCAATAGCGTTAATACCATCTTTCATATTACTGCTAAACTCCACTTTTTGAGCGGAAGCAGTAAATGCACAAAGTGCTAATATGGTGGAGAGAATTTTATGCATAAAAAAAGGGACCTACTATGGATCCCTTTCGTATTGTAATAATACTTATTTCTTTTTAGCTGAAGAAAATAGCTTTTGCATCTTCTCTTCCTCTTCTCTAGCCAATTCAGGATCTACTAAGATTCTACCAGAATGCTCATCAGAAATAATTTTCTTACGAGCAGCTATTTCTAATTGCCTTTGAGGAGGAATAGTAAAGAATGAACCACCAGAAGCACCGCGCTCCACTGGCACCACTGCCAATCCGTTGCGAGCACTGTTACGAAGGCGAGTATAAGCAAAAAGCAAACGCTCTTCAATTAAGCCCTGTTGTTTCTTTGATTCAGAAATTAGCAATTCCTCTTCATCCTGAGTTTCCTTAAGGATATTGTCGAGCTCGCTTTTCTTAAATTCTAAGTGAGATTTACGTTCAGTAAGTTTCTCAGTGGCCTGAGCGACAGCTTCTTTCTTAGTATCCATTTTAGCTTTGAATTCGCGAATGCGTTTTTCAGCTAACTGAATTTCTAATTCTTGAAACTCAATCTCTTTAGAAAGGGCATCAAACTCGCGGTTATTACGCACGTTTTTTTGCTGTGTTTCGTATTTAGAGATTTTTTCTTCCGACTCTTTAATAAGGTTTTTCTTAGCTTTTACCTCAAGGTCAAATTCCTTAAGATCGGTATTAAGCTTTTCCATGCGGGTTTCAAGGCCGCCAATTTCGTCTTCCAAATCTTCTACTTCCAAGGGTAATTCCCCGCGGATGTTACGAATTCGGTCGATGCGTGAGTCAATAAGTTGAAGATCGTAGAGAGCACGTAGCTTCTCTTCAACAGTAACTTCTTTAGCCATAGAGCTATATATAATTGATCGGGTTTGTACTGTTTTCCGTTAAAAGAACGGCAAAAGTAGGGAATTTTTTTCGCAAATACTCGACAATCAGGCTAATCGTAAATTGTTCATTTTCATAATGCCCAATATCTGCAATAAGTATTTCATTATCAGCCTCGAAAAATTGATGATATTTAAAATCAGAGCTTAAAAATAAATCCGCTCCAACTCCTTTCGCCTTATTCAGCAAGAAGCTTCCACTACCACCACACCAAGCAATGCGTTGTATTTTGCTCGTAGGCAGATGCGTATAGCGTAACATTCCGCCGAAGGTATTTTTAATTTGTTTAAGCAACTTCATGGCATCAATGGGCGCTGCTAAATCACCATACATTCCCGAGCCAATATATTGATGTTCATTCTCAATAGCATATACTTCATATGCCACTTCCTCATAAGGATGATTAGCATGCATGGCTTTTAAGACGGCGCTTAAGCGATGTTGCTCTACCAAGACTTCTAAGCGA
Organism: uncultured Schleiferiaceae bacterium; assembly: GCA_963977415.1. Classification (GTDB taxonomy): domain Bacteria; phylum Bacteroidota; class Bacteroidia; order Flavobacteriales; family Schleiferiaceae; genus Croceimicrobium. The sequence goes on from CAXBOS010000003.1 coordinate 141,035, forward strand.
AACTCTGCCTCGTTTTGTAATTTTTCTCTTTCCCCTAAAGTTGGGTTTGCTTGCGCAGATGGGCGAAAAGTACCTATTCCTTCGCTGCGATAACTGCATAAATCATATTCACCAATACTACCTGCACCTGCCGACCATAAAGCCTCACTGAGACTCTTCACCTCGGCCTTTGGAACGAATACCACCAACTTCCTTAGGATACCTTTCATAGGCTCCAATATCTTGGGATTAGCAATGCCCAACTTTTCGGCAATCTTCGCATTAACACCATGGCTCATATTATCAAGATTAGTATGTAGAGCGAAAATGGCAATGTCATTTTTGATGGCTTTCACGAAAGTGCGTTCTACCTCGTTTTTCCCCGTTAGCGATTTGATGCCCGAGAAAATTAAGGGATGATGACTAATAATTAGCCCCGCTTTTCTGGCAATGGCTTCGTCTACAATTTTTTCTGTTACATCAAGGCAAACCAAAACGGCCTCAATTTCTTGGTTCGTGCTATTGTATAATAAACGGCTATTGTCGTATGACTCTTGATAAATGGGCGGTGCAAACTGGTTTAGTTCGCAAATAATTTCTTGTAAAAGCATGCACAAAAATAAGGGAAGTACAGGAATGAATCTATTGGAACCAAATGAATTTCAGAATTTGCACTTAGCTATCTCCCTCCGCTTATAGAAACCCCCACCCCAAAAAAAAGACAAAAAAAAACCCGATTCCAAAGGAACCGGGGTTAATATTAAGAAAGAAGATAATTCTTAGTTTTCTTCTTTTTCGTCTCCTTCCATTTGCTCTTTCAACTTGCTTAAAGCGTCAAGATCACCTAAAGTAGAACGCTCTACGTTAGAGTTGATTACGTTAACCGCTTTGGTAGCTTTAGTTTTCTCAACTTTAGCTTTTTCAGCTTTAAGTTTTTTGTGCAATTCGGTGTGAGAAGCAACTACACGACGACCATCTGCATTGAATTCAATGATTTTAAAGTCGATACGCTCGTCCGCTTCGATTTCAGATCCGTCTTCTTTAACCATATGGCGAGAAGGAACAAATGCCTCAACTCCTAAGTTTTCGAATACAATCTCTGCTCCTTTGTCAACTTTACGAAGAACTTTTCCTTCAATTACGCTGCCTTCTTCAAGAAGAGTGGCGTAAGTTTCGAATGGATTGTCTTCCGCTTGTTTGTGACCAAGGCTTAAACGACGGTTTTCAACATCGATATCTAAAACAACAACTTGTAATTTATTACCTACTGAAGTAAACTCAGATGGGTGCCTAATTTTCTTAGTCCAGCTTAGATCGCTAATGTGAATTAAACCATCAATACCTTCTTCTAATTCTACGAATACACCAAAGTTGGTGAAGTTACGCACTGCACCTTCGTGCTTAGAACCGATTGGGTATTTAGTGGTGATGTCAGTCCAAGGATCAGTAGACAATTGCTTAATGCCAAGAGACATTTTGCGTTCGTCACGATCGAGAGTAAGAACTACAGCTTCTACTTCGTCGCCAACTTTCATAAAGTCTTGCGCAGAACGTAAATGCGTGCTCCAGCTCATTTCACTTACGTGAATAAGACCTTCCACACCAGGAATGATTTCGATGAAAGCACCGTAGTCAGCTAAAACAACTACTTTACCTTTAATCTTATCGCCTTCTGCTAATTCCTCAGGAAGGTTATCCCATGGATGAGCTTCTAATTGCTTAAGACCTAATTGAATACGAGTTTTATCCTCATCAAAGTCAAGGATTACTACGTTAAGAGCTTGATCTAATTCAACCACTTCAGATGGGTGATTGATACGGCTCCAGCTAAGATCAGTAATGTGAACTAAACCGTCAACACCACCAAGATCGATAAATACTCCGTAAGAAGTGATGTTTTTAACAACACCTTCAAGTACCTGACCTTTTTCTAGCTTGCCAATAATTTCACGTTTTTGTTCTTCAAGATCCGCTTCAATAAGGGCTTTGTGAGAAACAACAACGTTTTTAAATTCGTGATTGATTTTAACAATCTTGAATTCCATATTCTTGTCTACGTACGCATCGTAATCGCGAATTGGCTTCACATCAATCTGAGAACCTGGTAAGAAGGCTTCGATACCGAATACATCTACGATCATACCACCTTTGGTACGACACTTAATGTAACCTTTAACCACTTCTTCACTATCGTGAGCTTCATTAACACGATCCCAAGCTTTAATAGAACGAGCCTTACGGTGAGAAAGAACTAATTGTCCTTCTTTGTCTTCTTGCTTGTCTACTAATACCTCTACTTTATCACCAGTTTTTAAATCTGGGTTGTAGCGGAATTCGTTAAGGGAGATAACACCCTCACTTTTATAACCTATATCAACGATTGCTTCACGGTCTGTCATGTTAATAACAGTACCTTCAGTGATGGTGTGCTCGTTGATTGAAGTTAAAGTTTCTTCGTACAATTTGGTTAACTCTTCACGTTGAGCCTTACCTTTTGTAGCAATACCATATTCGAACTCTTCCCAATCGAACTCAGCTGGTTCTTCTTGAGCAGGAGCCTCGGCTACAGCTTCTTCTTTTACTTCTTCAGTTTTTGCTTCTTCTGCGGCTGCAGGAGTAGCTTCTTGAGTTGCCTCTGGAGTGTTTTGAATTTCCTCCTCGGCTGGATTTTTGTTTTCGTCTGACATGCAGAGAATCGCTTTGTATTTCGCTTTGCTAATGACTTAATGGAGAGCGCTGCGAAAGTTATTTTACAATAAATTGAATTTCAACCTTTTTCCTAGTCAAAACACTCCCCGAAAAAAGGAGTGCAAATTTAGTATTTTTTCAGATAGATTTAGAAGCAATCATTAATATTTTTAAGCTGATTGTCAGTGATCTGAGGTCTTCGATCGAAAAGCCCAGTGGCAAGCGTTATTAGCTCTTCTCGCCACCTCCAAAAAGCAGAGAAAATCCTTTACTTTCAGATTAAAATTCCTTGTCACCAAAGTGTTCTGGAAAATAGTAGCCTCAGATTATTAAACGCATCTATATAAATAAAAAAGTCCCAACACTCTGGGAGGTCGGGACAATTTAAAATATTAGAATCGATCTGCAGTTAAGCGCCGTATTTCTCTTTCAAAAGTTGGGTGGTCGTACTTCCGGGACGCTCAATTGGCATTCCTAAAGCTCTATCCCAAATTAAACTAGCAAGCGTTCCTAAAGAGCGACTTACGCCAAATAAAACGGTGTAGAAATCGTATTCAGTTAAGCCATAGTGCATTAAAAGCTGACCAGAATGCGCATCCACATTAGGCCAAGGATTTTTCACTTTACCTAATTCCTCTAAAACGGCTGGCACAACTTCATAAATGCGAGAAACCAAACCAAACAATTCACTATCAGGCATGTGTTTTAAAGCAAACTCGCGCTGAGCCGTGTAGCGTGGGTCTGTTTTACGCAATACAGCGTGACCAAAGCCAGGAATCACTTTTCCTTCATCTAAAGTTTTACGAACATAAGCTTCGATTGCCTCTTTAGAAGGCAAGCCTCCACCTAATTCATCGCGCATGGCAAGTGTCCAACGGATAACTTCCTGATTGGCTAAGCCGTGTAATGGACCTGCTAAACCGTTCATGCCAGCGGCAAAAGATTGGTAGGCATCACTTAAAGCAGAACCTACTAAATGGATGGTGTGACCAGATACATTACCACCTTCGTGATCCGAGTGAATGGTAAGGTAGATACGCATTAGTTCGCGGAACTCCTCATTATTAAAACCTAGCATGTGGGCGAAATTTCCACCCCAATCTAAGCTTGGGTCGGGTGCAATGTGCACATCGTTATGGTAAGTTCTGCGGTAAATGTAGGCCGCCACTCTCGGTAGACGCGCAATAAGATTCATTACGTCTTCGTAAGTAGGCTTCCAATAGTCTTTTTTATTGATTCCGTCGTGGTAAGCAGTTTGAAACTCGCTTTCTGTGCGAAGAGCCATAATACCCGTTACGAATTGGGTCATTGGATGCGCATCTTTCGGAAGGGCATCAATAACTTTTGTTACGTGAGCAGGAATTTCAGAACGTTTCGCCCATTCACGCGAAAGCGCATTTACCGCCTCATTTGATGGTAACTCGTTAAAAAGCATTAAGTAAAATACTCCTTCCGGCAAAGGCTCCTCACCGCCTGGAGCAGTTGGTAGCTTTTCTTGTAATTCTGGAATGGTATAACCACGGAAACGAATCCCTTCGGCAGGGTCGAGCTTAGAAGTTTCGGTGATTAAAGCTAGGATACCGCGCATGCCTCCATATAACTGACTGATATTAACTTCACCAACCACTTGGTCGCCGTGTGAAGCTAAGAAGTCTTTTATTTCTTGGGCCGCAGGTCCAATTTTACTAGCAAAATGCTCTTTTAAGTTTTCCATTGTATGAGAGAGGGTTATTTTATTTGATGTATTTGAAGTTCTTACCTTGGTATTTTGCAGTTTCACCTAACATTTCCTCGATACGTAAAAGCTGATTATATTTTGCCATACGATCACTACGAGAAGCGGAACCAGTTTTAATTTGTCCTGTATTTAGAGCTACTGCTAAATCAGCAATAGTTGTATCCTCAGTTTCTCCGCTTCGGTGACTCATTACGCAAGTCATACCGTGGTTTTGAGCTAAAGTTACAGTTTCTATTGTTTCCGTCAAGGTTCCTATTTGATTTACTTTTATGAGAACAGAATTAGCGGCGGCTTGTTCAATACCTTGCTGAACTCTTTCCACATTTGTAACGAATAAATCGTCGCCCACTAACTGCACCTTATCGCCGATTGCGGCATTTAATTTTGTCCATCCCGCCCAATCATCTTCATGTAAACCGTCTTCGATGGAAATAATTGGATATTTTTCAACCCATTCGGACCAATAGCTTACCATTTCGTCGCTGCTACGTTTTGCACCATCACTAAAATGATACATTTTATCGTCGCTATGGTAGAATTCGCTTGCGGCCGCATCCATGGCAATGTAAACATCTTTACCAGCTTTAAAGCCTGCTTTTTCAATAGCGATTAAAACTGTTTCAATGGCTTCTTCATTTGACTGAATATTTGGGGCAAAACCACCTTCATCACCTACATTGGTGCTGTAGCCTTTATCTTTTAAAACCTTTTTGAGATGATGGAAAATTTCCGTACCCCAACGTAATCCTTCAGAGAAACTAGAAGCTCCGAATGGCATTACCATAAATTCTTGAAAGTCGATAGCATTGTCTGCATGCTCACCACCGTTCAAGATATTCATCATTGGCACAGGTAACTGACGAGCATTTACGCCACCAATATAATTATAGAGAGTTTGACCACTTTGCTGAGCCGCTGCTTTAGCTACCGCCAAAGAAACCGCCAAAATTGCATTAGCCCCTAATTTTGCTTTATTGGGTGTTCCATCGAGCATAATCATTACTTGGTCTATTGCGGCCTGATCTGCCACAAACATTCCTAGAATTTCGGGGGCAATAATTTCGTTAATGTTGGCAACAGCCTGCAATACTCCTTTACCCATATATTCAGAACCACCATCGCGCAATTCTACTGCTTCATGCACTCCTGTAGATGCGCCAGAAGGAACTGCTGCTCTTCCCATTGCTCCATCTTCGGTAAATACATCAACCTCTACGGTTGGGTTACCGCGACTATCTAAAATTTGTCTTGCGTGAATCGCTGAAATCGTTGGCATAATTGTTTTTTTTATTTAAGTTGATTTACAAATTGATCAAAAAGGTATTCAGAATCATGTGGTCCAGGGAAAGCTTCAGGGTGATATTGCACACTGCTTACCTGTTGATTTTTTAGACGAATACCTTGCACACCATCGTCATTAAGGTGTTGATGCGTTAGCTCTACATTATCGTTTGCTTCCACTGCTTCCATGCTTACCATAAAGCCATGGTTTTGGGTGGTGATTTCACCTTTGCCAGTTAAAACATTCAACACGGGGTGATTTATACCACGGTGACCTTGGTGCATTTTGAAAGTGGTTAAACCCTGAGAAATTGCAATTAGCTGATGTCCGAGACAAATCCCGAAAACGGGCAAACCAGAATGTACGATTTCATTAACGATATGTATCGTGTTATGCATTGCGGCTGGATCGCCTGGGCCATTGGAGATAAATAAACCATCCGGATTCCAAGCTTTCATTTCCTCTAAACTTGTGTCCATTGGAAATACCTTCATATAGCAATCACGGTTGGCGAAATGTCGAAGTATATTACGTTTTACGCCGAGGTCAAGTACCGCTAACTTATGACTAGCAGTCTCACTGCCAAAAAAGTAAGCTTCTTTAGTTGCCACCTTAGATGATAATTCTAGACCTTCCATAGAAGGCACCGCTTTTAACTGTTCACGTAAAGCGGGAAAGTCGTCGGTATGCGTGCTTATTATAGCATTCATGGCACCTTTGCTGCGAATATGGCGAACTAAGGCACGCGTATCAACATCGGCTATTACCAGTTTATTATTCTTACGGAAGTAATCCAATAAGGATCCGTTGGCTCCCACTCTACTATGCTTTAGGCTAAAGTTTTTGCAAACTAAGCCAGCAATCTTAATAGAATCAGACTCCACTTCTTCATCCTTAACACCATAGTTACCTATATGAGCATTGGTAGTAACCATAAGTTGCCCATAATAACTAGGATCTGTAAAGATTTCCTGGTAACCAGTCATACCGGTATTAAAACAAATCTCTCCCGTTGAGCTTCCTTCAATCCCCACGGATCGGCCCCAAAAAAGTGTTCCATCTTCTAGAATCACTACGGCCTTTTTTCTTGTATGATCGGTCATATTATAAAAACTGTTCAAAGTTAAGTTGTAAACCTTCAAGCACAAAAAAAAGGGATAAGAACTATTAGCCCTTATCCCTTAATATTTGTTTTTAGAATGCAATTATTCGCCTTCTTTTTCTTTAGTATCAGTTTCAGCTGCTGCTGGAGCTTCTTTAGCTACTTCAGCTTTTGCTTCAACAGTAGCAGTTTGTGCTTTTTTGGCACCACCTCTACGACTACGTTTTGCAGTAGCTTTCTCTTTACTATTGGTGTAAATCTCGTTAAAATCTACAAGTTCGATCATGCACATTTCAGCATTATCACCTAAACGAGTACCAGTTTTGATGATACGGGTGTAACCTCCTGGGCGATCTCCAACTTTAGCAATCACCTCACGGAATAGTTCAGTAACTGCATACTTATTTTTCAAGTAAGAAAAAACTGTTCTACGATTATGTGTAGTATCTGTTTTTGCCTTTGTTATTAACGGTTCTACGTAAACTTTTAAAGCTTTTGCTTTAGCTACAGTAGTATTAATCCTCTTGTGCTCGATTAACGAGTTAGCCATATTGGCCAACATAGCTTTACGGTGAGGAGCCGTTCTACCTAGATGATTTATTTTCTTTCCGTGTCTCATCGGTTATTAGTCCTTGTCTAATTTGTATTTTGTAATATCCATACCAAAGGTAAGACCCTTGGTTTCAACCAATTCGTCTAATTCAGTTAGAGATTTCTTACCGAAATTTCTAAACTTCATTAAATCGCTTTTCGTGAAGGTAACTAGATCGCCTAGGGTATCCACTTCTGCCGCCTTCAAACAATTTAAAGCACGAACAGAAAGATCCATGTCTACTAATTTTGTTTTTAGTAGCTGACGCATATGAAGAATTTCCTCGTCATACTTATCGGCTTCAGCAGTAGAGCTTTCTTCTAGAGATATCTTTTCATCACTCACTAACATGAAGTGTTGAATAAGAATTTTAGCTGCCTCGGTTAAAGCTTTCTTTGGATGAACACTACCATCAGTAGTAATATCTAAAATTAACTTCTCGAAGTCAGTTTTTTGCTCAACGCGATAGTTTTCTATACTATACTTCACGTTTTTGATAGGAGTATAGATAGCATCAACTGCAATCGTCCCTATGGAAGCATTACTCTTTTTGTTCTCTTCAGCTGGAACGTAACCGCGACCTTTTTCAATAACGATTTCCATTTCCACCTTTACAGAAGGATCTAGATTACAAATTACTAAATCAGGATTAAGTACTTGGAAAGCACTTGCGAATTTACCCAAGTCACCAGCAAGAATACGATCTTGGCCACTGATGCTAACGTTGATTGATTCAGATTCTTGATCTTCAATTTGACGTTTGAATCGAACCTGTTTTAAATTAAGTACGATTTCTGTAACATCTTCAACTACGCCTTTTATTGTAGAAAACTCATGGTCAACACCATCAATCTTAACAGAAACAATAGCAAAACCTTCTAAAGAAGATAAAAGTACACGACGTAGGGCATTACCCACAGTAAGACCATATCCGGGCTCTAAAGGTCTGAACTCGAACTGACCTTCCGTGTCAGTAGCATGGTTCATTATAACCTGATCAGGCTTCTGAAAATTTAGGATCGCCATAGGGATAGGATTAATTTTATATATTATTTAGAGTACAATTCTACGATAAGCTGCTCCTTGATGTTCTCAGGGATTTGCGCTCTCATAGGAACACTTAATATCTTTCCAGAGTGTGAAGATTCGTTCCACTCTAACCACTCTAAAGTTTCTTTACGAGTTGAAAGAGAATTAGAAATAACAGACATTGACTTTGATTTCTCACGTACTGCAATGATATCAGTTGCTTTTACTTGGTAGCTAGGAATGTTTAATACATCACCATTAACCGTAATGTGACGGTGACCAACTAACTGACGTGCACCACGACGAGTAGGAGCAATTCCTAAACGGTAAACGATGTTGTCTAAGCGACATTCACAAAGTTGTAATAATACCTCACCGGTGATACCTTTTGAGCGTGAAGCCTTGTCGAACATGTTCGCAAACTGACGCTCTAAAATACCGTAAGTGTATTTAGCTTTTTGTTTTTCTGCTAACTGAATAGCGTACTCTGACTTCTTACCTCTTCTACGAGAAGAACCATGCTGTCCCGGAGGGTAATTTTTCTTTTCTAAAACTCGATCTGGACCAAAGATTGGATCACCAAACTTGCGCGCAATCTTTGAAACGGGGCCTCTATATCTAGCCATTACTTCTTAATCTAAATAGATTATTAAACTCTTCTTCTTTTCGGAGGACGACAGCCATTGTGCGGAATGGGAGTAACGTCAACTATTTCTGTAACCTCTACACCACTGTTGTGGATGCTACGGATTGCAGACTCACGTCCATTACCTGGTCCTTTAACATAAACCTTAACTTTTTTAAGGCCATATTCTGACGCTTTAGTAGCACAATCCTCTGCTGCCATTTGAGCTGCATAAGGCGTGTTTTTCTTACTTCCACGGAAACCCATCTTACCAGCACTTGACCAAGAAATTACTTGACCACGATTATTGGTTAGAGAGATTATAATATTATTGAAACTTGCATTAATGTGTGCTTCGCCTGCTGCCTCAACAACAACATTACGTTTCTTAGCTGCTTTTCCTTGCTTCTTAGCCATAATATTCTAAGTATTATTTAGTAGCCTTTTTCTTGTTGGCAACAGTTTTTCTTCTACCCTTACGAGTACGAGCATTGTTCTTTGTACGCTGACCACGTAATGGAAGACCCGCACGGTGACGAATTCCACGATTACAACCAATGTCCATTAAACGTTTTATGTTGATCTGAATCTCAGAACGTAATTCCCCTTCCACTTTAAAAGTTTCAGAAATCACGTTACGGATAGCCGTTAACTGGTCATCATCCCATTCACTAACCTTAATGTTTGGATCGATACCAGCTTTATCTAAGATCATCTCAGCACGGCTATTACCGATTCCAAAGATGTAGGTTAGGCCAATAACGCCTCTTTTATTTTTTGGTAAATCAATACCTGCAATTCTCGCCATATCAGCAAATTATTAACCTTGTCTTTGTTTGAATTTTGGATTCTTTTTGTTGATTACATATAGTTTGCCATTACGACGAACAATTTTGCAATCAGCGCTTCTCTTTTTTAATGATGCTCTTACTTTCATTTCTTTTAATATCGGTAAGTAATACGTCCTTTAGTTAAATCATATGGTGACATCTCTAGTTTTACCTTGTCACCGGGTAATAGTTTTATGTAGTTCATGCGCATTTTGCCAGAAATATGGGCAGTAATAACATGTCCGTTCTCTAATTCTACACGAAACATCGCATTACTTAATGCTTCAACGATAGTCCCGTCTTGTTCGATTGCTGACTGTTTGGCCATAATTTTTTTAAAAAGCGCTAACCGCTCTACCTTTTAGTTTACCATCCTTCATCAAACCATCATAATGACGATTTAATAAATAACTTTCTACTTGTTGTAAAGTATCCAATACCACACCTACCATAATTAGTAAGCTTGTTCCACCATAAAAATAGGCGAACTGTGTATTCACACCGGCTACCATTGCAAAAGCAGGTAATATAGCTAGTGTTGCTAAAAATATAGAACCCGGTAAGGTGATACGTGACAATACCGTGTCCAGAAACTCTGCGGTTGACTTTCCTGGTTTAATCCCAGGAACAAAACCACCATTGCGCTTCAAATCTTCAGCCATCTGATTTGTATTGACTTGAATTGCAGTATAAAAATATGTGAATAAGATAATCAATACTGCAAACACCGCATTGTATCCAAATCCTTGAATATCACTAAACATCGAAACTAACCAAGCAGCATTTCCGCTTTCTAATCCACTATAAGATAATACTGTTACTGGGATGAACATGATCGCCTGAGCGAAAATGATTGGCATTACACCAGAAGCATTAACTTTTAATGGAATATACTGTCTTGCCATATTACCTGTGAAAGTTCTTCCACCAGTAGTTCTCTTCGCATATTGAACAGGTACTCTTCGTACCGCTTGCACTAAAGCAACAGATAATAAAATCACAATTATTAAGGCTGCTATTTCAATCACAAAAAGTACCAAACCACCACCTGAGCGCTCCAATTTAGATACTAATTCCTGCATGAAAGCTTGAGGTAAACTAGCGATAATCCCTACCATAATGAGTAAAGAAATACCATTACCAATACCTTTATCTGTAATGCGTTCACCTAACCACATTGCGAACACAGTTCCAGCTGTTAGCACAATAATCGACAAAGGCCAAAATAATTCAGGTCCAACTGCAGGATTTATAATAACACCTTGAGACGTAAGGTTAGCAATGTAACCCGGGGCCTGAGCCATCGTAATGGCGATAGTTAGAATTCTTGTAATTTGGTTTAATTTCCGGCGACCACTTTCACCCTCTTTTTGCATTTTCTGTATTGTGGGAACAGCCATACCTAATAACTGAATTACAATACTAGCAGAAATATAGGGCATGATACCCAGAGCAAGTATAGACGCATTTGAAAATGCACCACCTGTGAAGGCATCCAAAATACCAATTAGACCACCATCAGCCTGATTTTGTAAACCAGTTAAACTGTCGGTATCGATACCAGGCAATACCACATTCGAACCTAAACGATAAATCAAAAGCAACCCTAAGGTTAAAAGGATTTTCTCCTTTAGCTCTTGTATCGCCCAAATGTTCTTTATGGTTTCTATAAATCGCTTCATGCCTAGATCAATTATACTGTTTTCGCTTCACCACCTAAAGCCTCGATTGCTGCTTTAGCAGTTGCAGAAAAGGCGTGTGCTTCAATAACTAATTTAGATTTCAACTCGCCACGTCCAAGAATTTTTACTTTATCCTTTTTCGAAACAAGACCATTCTCTACAAGATCACTTAAAGAAACAGTATCTGTAATTTTACCATTCTCCATTAATAATTGAAGAGTGTCTAAATTGATACCATTAAACTCTACACGATTAGGGTTAGTGAATCCAAATTTTGGAACACGCCTTTGTAAAGGCATTTGTCCACCTTCAAAACCAATCTTTGATTTATAACCACTACGGGATTTAGCACCTTTATGTCCGCGAGTAGCTGTGCCACCATGGCCACTACCTTCACCGCGAGCTATGCGCTTCGTATTCTTTACAGAACCCTCTGCTGGTTTTAAATTATGTAAATTCATATTAATTTTTTCTAAGCTTAATACCTTAGTTTACTTCCTCAACACTAATTAAGTGCGAAACCTTTCTTACCATTCCCAAAATCTGCGGTGTAGCCTCGTGCTCTACTACTTGGTTCATTTTTTTCAAACCTAGGGCCTCTAGCGTGCGCTTTTGATCTTGTGGACGATTTATTTTACTACGAACTTGTTTTACTATAATCTTAGCCATCCTAATAAAATTAACCGTTAAAAACTTTTTCAACACTTATGCCTCGCGTTTTAGCAATAGCTCCTGCATCTCTAAGAGACAAAAGGGCGTCAAAGGTAGCCTTTACAACGTTATGAGGGTTAGATGAACCTTTAGATTTTGCTAACACATCATGAACGCCTAAACTCTCTAATACTGCACGCATTGCACCACCCGCAATTACTCCCGTACCATTTGAAGCAGGACGTAAGAAAATACGTGCGCCTCCAAATTTTCCGATTTGCTCATGGGGAATAGTGTTCTTTACAAGAGGAATACGAACTAAGTTCTTCTTAGCATCTTCGATTCCTTTCTGGATAGCCTCAGAAACTTCTTTACTTTTTCCTAAACCATAACCGGCAACACCTTTTTCGTCTCCCACTACAACAATAGCCGAGAATCCGAATGTTCTACCGCCTTTGGTTACTTTGGTAACCCTTTGAATACCTACTACTCTATCGGTAAGCTCCAATCCACTGGGCTTAACTCTTTGAATATTTTTGTGTCCTTTAATCATGAGGTATACCTTAAAATTTTAATCCACCTTCTCTAGCGCCATCCGCCAAAGCTTTAACACGCCCGTGATATAAATATCCTCCTCTATCGAAAGAACATATTTCTATTCCTGCTGCAACTGCCTTTTTTGCTAGGGCAGAACCCACAGCTTTGGCTACATCGGTTTTAGTACCTTCTTTGCTTAAACCCTTCTCTAATGAAGAGGCCGCCGCCAAAGTCTTACCGCTTAAATCATCAATGATCTGAGCGTAAATTTCTTTATTTGAACGAAATACTGCTAAACGTGGAGTTTCTGCCGTACCGCTAACTTTCTTACGAATTCTACTACGAATTCTAGTTCTTCTTTGCGTCTTAGTTAGTGCCATTTCTTACTTATTTAGCTGTTTTACCGGCTTTTCTGCGAACATACTCTCCTGCATAACGTACACCTTTTCCTTTGTAAGGTTCTGGTTTACGTAAGGAACGAATTTTTGCGGCTACCATTCCTACAAGCTGCTTATCGAAGCTATTAAGAATAACTACTGGATTCTTACCTTTATCCGAAACCGTTGTTAAACCAATTTCTTTTGGTACTTCAATCACAATATTATGAGAATAGCCAAGTGCTAAATCTAAAAGTTGTCCTTGATTTGAAGCGCGGTAACCTACACCTACTAATTCTAATTTTTTCTCAAAACCAGCAGATACTCCAATTACCATATTGTTAATTAGAGAGCGATATAAACCATGACTCGCAATTGTCTGCTTTTCCTCGTCTAGACGATTCAAAGTAATTACGTTACCATCAATAACCACTTCGATTTGCTCAGATACTTGTTGAGTTAACTCACCAAGTTTTCCTTTTACCGTAACCAAACCATTGTCAACTTTTACGTCAACACCAGCTGGGATATTTATAGGGGATTTTCCTACTCGTGACATTGCTTAAATTTTAGTATATCTGGCAAAGTACTTCGCCACCTATATTTTGTTTGCGTGCTTGCTTGTCGGTCATTACTCCTTTAGAAGTAGAAACGATAGCAACACCTAAACCATTAATTACACGTGGAAGATCATTCGCTCCATGGTAAGATCTTAACCCTGGCTTGCTAATACGTTTTAATGAACGTATAGCCGCTTCGTTAGTTATCTTATCATACTTCAAAGCAATTTTAATGGTACCCTGAGGACCATTTTCCTCCACTTTATGATTAAGGATATAACCTTGATCTTGTAGGATGCGCGTAATTTCTAACTTCAAATTTGAAGCTGGAATTTCCACAACCTTATGTCCTGCTAAAAGAGCATTACGAACTCTATTTAAAAAATCTGCTATTGGATCTGTAGTCATCGCTATAATATTTTTACCAACTGGCTTTTTTAACTCCTGGGATTAGTCCTTGATTCGCCATTTCTCTAAAAGTAACACGCGAAAGACCAAACTGACGCATATATCCACGAGGACGGCCAGTTAATTTGCAACGATTGTGCATGCGCACTGGAGAAGCATTTTTAGGTAACTTTTGAAGACCTTCATAATCACCGGCCGCTTTTAAGGCAGCTCTCTTCTCCGCATACTTCTCTACAATTCTCTCCCTTTTACGTTCGCGGGCTTTCATTGATTCTTTAGCCATATCTTATTTTTTAAAGGGTATACCAAATTTAGTTAACAGAGAAAGTGCTTCCTTATCAGTGTCAGCAGAAGTTACGAATGTGATATCCATACCCGTAATTCGACTTACCTTATCAATATCAATTTCAGGAAATATGATTTGTTCAGTGATTCCTAATGTATAGTTACCACGACCATCAAAACCAGTGTTTTTGATACCATTAAAATCTCTGATACGAGGAAGAGAAGACCATAGTAATCTCTCTAGAAATTCGTACATCTGATTTCCTCTAAGAGTAACTTTTGCTCCGATGGGCATGCCCTTTCTAAGCTTAAAGTTTGAGATATCCTTTTTCGAATAAGTGATAATCGCTTTTTGACCAGCAATCATTGTCATTTGCTCTATCGCTTGATCTACTAACTTTTTATCGCCAGTAGCTTCACCAACACCTTGGGAAAGTACGATTTTCTTCAGAGCAGGTACCTCCATAACGTTCTTGTAGCCAAACTCCTCAATTAGAGCCGGTACAATCTCAGTAGGGTACTTATCTTTTAATTTTAGAGAAAAATCCATTACTTAATGATCTCTTGAGTTTTCTTAGAATACCTAACTAACTTTCCATTTTCGTCTAACTTACGCCCTACTCGGGTTGGCTCATTAGTACTAGGATCAATTAGCATAAGCTTTGAAACGTAGATAGGAGCTTCAGTCTCCACGATACCTCCTTGCGGATTATTGGCATCTGGCTTTTTATGTTTCTTAACTACATTAATGCCTTCAACGATAGCTTTTCCAGTTCTAGTAACCATTTCTAGTACTGTACCTTCTTTGCCCTTATCTTCTCCAGAAAGAACCTTAACCTTATCGCCTTTTTTAATATGAAATTTTTTCATTGCCATAAATTAAAGAACCTCAGGGGCTAGTGAAACAATTTTCATGTACTGCTTATCTCTCAACTCACGAGCAACAGGACCGAATACACGCGTACCTCTCATTTCGTTTTGTGGATTTAACAATACACATGCATTATCATCGAAGCGGATGTATGAACCATCTGCACGACGAACTTCTTTGCGGGTGCGAACTACTACTGCTTTGGAAACCTGACCTTTCTTGGCATTGCCAGAAGGAGTCGATTCCTTAATAGTAACTACGATACGATCCCCTACAGAGGCATATCTACGTCCAGTTCCACCTAATACGCGAATAACTAATACTTCTTTTGCACCAGTATTATCCGCTACTTTTAGTCGTGATTCTTGTTGTACCATCGCTTACTTAGCTCTTTCAATGATTTCTACCAGTCTCCAGTTCTTAGTTTTACTCAAAGGACGAGTCTCCATGATGCGAACGGTATCACCGATATTGCAATCATTCTTCTCATCATGAGCGTGAAACTTTTTAGTAAGCTTAATAAACTTACCGTACATGGGGTGCTTTTGCTTTTTCTCAACTGCAACAACAATAGACTTATCCATTTTATTGCTAGTTACCAAGCCGATGCGTTCTTTACGCAAATTCCTTTTGTGTTCCATCTTGAACAAACTTATTAAGATGCGCTTTCTAATGTACGAGAACGAAGTTCCGTACCTAGTCTTGCGATCAACTTTCTTTTTTGATTCAACTCTTGTGGATTTTCCAAAGGAGATATATGGTGAGCCATTTTAAGCTTATCATATGAAATTTTCTCCTCAGACAAACGATCACTAATTTCTTGTGTCGTCATTTCTCTAATAACAGATGCCTTCATTTTAACTCTAATTAGGCACCGGTATAATCCCGGCGAGTGATTATCTTACATTTAACTGGAAGTTTTTGCGCCGCTAAACGCAATGCTTCCTTGGCAATTTCCTGGCTTACACCATCCAATTCGAATAAAATTCTGCCTGGACGAACCACTGCGACCCAGTGATCCAAAGCACCTTTACCTTTACCCATCCTTACTTCGGCTGGTTTCTTGGTGATAGGTTTGTCTGGGAAAATTCTGATCCAAAGCTGACCCTCTCTTTTCATGTAACGAGTAGCTGCAATACGAGCTGCCTCAATTTGACGAGAAGTAATAAATACTGGATCTATCGCTTTTAAACCGAAACTACCGAAAGCCATTTCTGCACCGCGCTGAGCATTACCTTTCATGCGGCCTTTAAAGGTCTTTCTATGTTTTGTTTTTTTAGGTTGTAACATTTTTCAATAAATTAAGCCTACGCCTATTATTTTCTTTTTCTTCTGTTACGAGCAGCAGGACCTGCATTGTTCCCTTGAACCGGACCAGCTTTCTTCACTGAGCCAAAAGGGTTACTAAGGTCACGCTTACCGTATACCTCGCCTTTCATGATCCATACTTTAATACCCAATCTACCATAAGTAGTATGAGCTTCACTTAAAGCATAATCGATGTCAGCACGAAACGTGTGTAGTGGTGTTCTGCCATCTTTGTACATTTCAGAACGAGCCATTTCCGCACCATTAAGACGTCCAGAAATCATTACTTTGATACCCTCTGAACCCATACGCATGGAAGCTGCAATAGCCATTTTCACAGCGCGACGGTAAGAGATACGTCCTTCAATTTGACGGGCGATTGAATCGGCCACCAATTTTGCATCTAGTTCAGGACGTTTGATTTCAAAAATATTGATTTGAACCTCTTTACGAGTAAGTTTTTTCAACTCCTCTTTAAGCTTGTCTACTTCTTGACCACCCTTACCGATGATTATACCAGGACGACTGGTAGTAATCGTAATTGTGATCAATTTTAGAGTACGCTCAATTATGATTCTACTTACACTAGCCTTCGCTAGACGAGCATATAGATAATCGCGAATTTTGGCATCTTCCGCGATTTTATCTCCGTAATTACGACCGCCGAACCAGTTACTGTCCCAGCCGCGAATAAATCCTAATCGGTTTCCTATTGGGTTAGTTTTTTGTCCCATTCGGCTATTCGTTAATTTCGTTAGTTACCTCAGTTAATGGCTCCGCAATACGAGGACTAACCACTACTGTTACATGATTACTTCTCTTGCGAACACGATGTGCACGGCCCTGTGGGGCTGGTTGAATGCGTTTCAGCATTCTCGCACTGTCCACTTGAATTTCTGAGATATAAAGAGCCGCCTCATCAACGCTAGCATCTTCATTTTTCTGCTCCCAGTTATTGATTGCAGAGAGCACTAATTTTTCTAATGGTAGAGTGGCGTGCTTTGGACTATGCTTTAATAAAAACAAAGCCTTTTGTACGTCTAAACCGCGAACCATATCAGCCACCAAACGCATCTTGCGAGGACTGGTAGGATAATTTCTTAACTGAGCGATGGCCACACTCTTGCGCGCCTCTTTAGTTGCCTCAGCTCTAAGTCTTTTTCTAGAACCCATATCTTAATTCTTAGCGCTTACCTTTATCTTTCTTATTGCCACCATGACCACGGAAAGTACGTGTCAAGGAGAACTCACCGAACTTATGCCCCACCATGTTTTCTGTTACAAAAACTGGTACGAAAGTTCTTCCATTATGAACGGCTATGGTCTGTCCAACCGCCTCTGGAAAAATCATCGAAGCGCGTGAATAAGTTTTGATCACAGATTTTTTTCCGCTCTCAACATTATCCATTACCCGCTTTTCCAGCTTATGGTGAATGAAAGGACCTTTTTTTAATGATCTCGCCATAGCTAATTACTTTTTACGTCTTTCAATGATATACTTGTTCGACTCTTTTTTAGGAGTACGAGTTTTATAACCTTTAGCAGGAATGCCATTTCTAGAACGTGGATGACCACCACTAGCACGACCTTCACCACCACCCATGGGGTGATCTACTGGGTTCATCGCTACACCTCTAACACGAGGTCTACGACCTAACCATCTGCTTCTACCAGCTTTACCACTGCGCTCTAACTGATGATCACTATTACCGATAGCACCGATTGTGGCTTTACAGGTAACTAAAATCATACGAGTTTCACCACTTGGCATTTTCACGATGGCATATTTACCATCACGAGCAGCTAATTGGGCAAATGTACCAGCGCTTCTAGCTATGATAGCACCTTGACCAGGACGCAATTCAATACAGCTAATTACCGTACCTAATGGAATCTCTGAAAGGAATAAAGTGTTTCCAATTTCTGGAGCTACACCCGCGCCGCTGTACACTTTTTGTTCTACCTGTAAGCCGTTTGGTGCAATAACATAACGTTTCTCACCATCAGCGTAAAACAGTAAAGCCACACGAGCCGAACGATTTGGATCATACTCGATACTTTTTACAGTAGCTTCTATACCATCCTTATCTCTTTTGAAGTCGATTGTACGATACTTTTTCTTATGACCTCCACCTAATTGGCGTACCGTCATTTTACCAGTATTATTACGACCTCCTGATTTAGATATTCCTTTTACAAGTGACTTTTCAGGTTTAGCAGCTGAAACAGTTTCAAACTGACCTGCTACTTTAAAACGTTGACCTGGAGTCGTTGGATTTAATTTACGTACTGCCATAATTAAATTTCGCTATAAAGGTCAATAGTTTCACCACTGCGAACTTGTACTATCGCCTTTTTGTATTTTCCAGTGTTTCCTCTTGCGATACCTTGTTTGGTATGACGGAATTTACTTTTACCTGGCATAACCATGGTTTTCACATTGTCTACATTTACACCATAAAGCTCTTCGATCGCCTTGCGAATCTCAACCTTATTGGCACTTATAGCCACCTGAAAAGCGAAACGATTTTTGTCTTCGCTATCGGCGGTTGCCTTCTCCGTAATGATTGGTTTAATCAAAATGCCCATGGTCTACTTTCTTAAAACGTTTTCAAGCTTCTCTAACGAATCCTCAGTTAAAACGATAGCCTGACTGTTCATAACTATGTAAGTGTTTATATCTGAGGCATTTACTACCTTAGAGCCCTTAAAATTTCGGGACGACAAATATACAGATTTATCTGACTCTCCAAGCACTAATAAAGATTTTTTATCTTTTATTCCTAAAGCGTTCAAAATCTGTAAGTAAGATTTGGTACTTGGTGCATCAAAACTGAAGTTCTCCACCACCATAATTTTGTCTTCAGAAGCCTTTTGGCTCATGGCTGAACGACGGGCTAAAGTTTTTAGCTTCTTGTTCAACTTGAAACTGTAATCGCGTGGACGAGGACCGAAAACGGTACCCCCACCCTTTTGTACTGGAGACTTTAAAGATCCAACACGAGCGTTACCGGTTCCTTTTTGACGGAAGAACTTTTTAGTGGTTCTTGAAACCTCTGCACGTTCTTTGGCTTTGTGAGTACCTTGACGTTGGTTAGCTAAATATTGCTTTACATCTAAATACAAAGCATGATTGTTAGGCTCGATGGCAAACAACTCATCGGACAGGGTCACCTTGCGACCAGTATCCTTACCTTCTTTATTTATTACTGCTAATTCCATTACTTCGTGATTATTACGAGTGAATTCTTAGGACCAGGAATGGACCCTTTTAACACGAGTATATTCTTGTCGGTATCTACCTTAATAACACGTAGGTTCTCTACCATGGTCATTTCACCGCCCATACGGCCGCCCATGCGCATACCTTTAAATACTCTTGAAGGATCAGAACCTGCACCAATAGAACCTGGCGCACGTAGTCTGTTATGCTGTCCGTGTGTAGCTTGACCAACACCACCAAAACCGTGACGTTTTACTACACCTTGGAAACCTTTACCTTTAGAAATACCTTGTACATCTACAAACTGTCCCTCGGCTAAAAACTCTTCTAACTTAAGTTCAGAACCTAAAGTCAAATCTTTAGAGTAACCCGTTGGGGCAAATTCCTTTAACATTTTGCGAGGAGTAACTCCGGCTTTCTTAAAGTGACCTTTAAGAGCTGAGGGAGTTCTTTTCTCTTTTGCTTCTCCAAATCCTAATTGGATAGCTTCGTAACCGTCTTTTTCAACAGTCTTGATCTGGGTTACCACATTGGCTTCCACTTCGATGACGGTACACGGTAAATTTTTACCGTTTTCGTCAAAGAGGCTTGTCATCCCGATCTTTTTACCGATCATTCCAGGCATTCGACAATCTATTTATTTGTTATAAAAAATTCTATCTATCAAACTTTAATCTCTACTTCTACTCCACTTGGAAGTTCAAGTTTCATTAGGGCATCAATAGTCTTTGAAGAAGAGCTATAGATATCTAATAAACGCTTGAAAGAAGAAAGCTGAAACTGCTCACGAGACTTCTTGTTTACGTGTGGCGAACGTAACACAGTATAGATTCGCTTATTTGTTGGAAGCGGAATCGGACCGTTTACGATAGCACCTGTACTTTTTACAGTCTTCACAATTTTCTCAGCAGACTTGTCTACTAAATTGTGATCGTAAGACTTTAACTTAATGCGGATTTTCTGACTCATTTTATCTAAATAAAACCTTAACCTTTGTTTCCTTTAACTTTTGCAATAACCTCTTCGGCAATACCTTTTGGAGCTTCTGCAAAATGCGAGAATTCCATTGTTGATGTTGCTCTACCAGATGAGTTAGTACGTAAATCGGTTACATAACCAAACATTTCAGACAAAGGAACTTTAGCCTTTATCGTTTTTGAATTATTACGATCACCCATACCTTCTACTACTCCACGACGACGGTTTAAGTCACCTACGATCTCACCCATATACTCTTCTGGAGTTAATACCTCCATCTGCATAATAGGCTCTAATAATACTGGATTAGCTTTTGGAACTGCTGTACGGAAAGCCATTTTTGCAGCAACTTCGAAAGACAATTGATCCGAATCCACAGGGTGGAAAGATCCGTCCTTCAATACTACCTTCATGCTATCTACCGTGTAACCAGCTAAAACACCCGTTGCCATTGCATCCTTAAATCCTTTTTCGATTGAAGGAACAAATTCTTTAGGAACGTTACCACCTTTAACCTCGTTAACAAAAACCAATCCTGGCTCCTCAGAGTCACTTGGTCCAATGGTAACTACGATATCGGCAAATTTACCACGACCACCCGTTTGTTTCTTGTAAACTTCACGGTGATCTACTGTACCATTAATAGCTTCTTTGTAAGAAACTTGCGGTGCACCTTGATTAACTTCTACTTTAAACTCACGACGTAAACGGTCGATGATAATATCTAAGTGAAGCTCACCCATACCGCTAATTACGGTTTGACCAGTTTCCTCGTCAGTGTGAACACGGAAGGTTGGATCTTCTTCAGCAAGCTTAGATAAAGCCATACCTAGTTTATCCACGTCAGCCTTAGTTTTAGGCTCTACCGCTAAACCAATTACTGGTTCAGGGAAGTCCATTGACTCCAATACGATAGGCGCACTCTCTGCACATAAGGTATCTCCAGTTTTAATATCCTTAAAACCTACTAATGCTCCAATATCTCCAGCACCTAGCTCATCAATTTGATTTTGCTTATTGGCGTGCATTTGGAAAATACGAGAGATACGTTCCTTTTTACCCGTTCTAGTGTTTTGAACATAAGAACCTGAAGGAAGTACACCGGAATAAGCGCGTGTAAAACACAAACGACCTACGAATGGGTCAGTAGCAATTTTAAATGCTAATGCTGCAAATGGCTCATCAAAAGAGGGTCTACGCTTCTCTTCTTCACCAGTTTCAGGGTTGGTACCTATAATAGCTTCAACATCGATAGGCGAAGGCATTAATTCCATCACCATGTCAAGCATCGCTTGTACACCTTTGTTTTTAAACGCAGATCCGCACATCATTGGAACAACTTTGTTCGCAACAGTGGCTTCGCGTAAAGCGTCTAAGATTTCACGCTCTGTTAACGATTCTGGATCTTCAAAATACTTTTCCATTAAAGTATCATCGAATTCAGCTACCGCTTCTAATAATTTCTCTCTGTACTCGGTTGCTTCTTCCATCAAATCTGCTGGAATTTCAACTTCACTGAAAGTCATCCCCATATCGTCTTCATTCCAAACAATACCGCGGAAGTTGATCAAATCAACCACCCCTTTAAAGTCGGCTTCAGCACCAATTGGTAATTGCAAGGGAAGAGCAGTACTTCCTAACATTTCCTTTACTTGCTTACAAACATTTAGGAAGTCAGATCCCTGACGGTCCATTTTGTTTACAAAGCCAATACGAGGAACGTTATAGTTATTAGCTAGTCTCCAGTTAGTTTCCGACTGTGGCTCAACACCATCAACTGCACTAAATAAGAAAACTAAACCATCCAATACACGCAAAGAACGATTTACCTCTACGGTAAAATCAACGTGTCCTGGAGTATCAATAATGTTGATGTGGTAATCATCACCGCGGTAAGGCCAAGTTAAGGTAGTAGCGGCAGAGGTAATAGTAATACCACGCTCTTGCTCTTGCTCCATCCAGTCCATGGTGGCTGCACCATCATGTACTTCACCAATCTTGTGACTTACTCCGCCGTAATAAAGGATACGTTCGGTAGTAGTTGTTTTACCTGCATCGATATGCGCTGCAATACCAATGTTACGGGTGTATTTTAAATTTCTTTTAGCCATGATTTTATTTCTCTATTGTGACCAATTAAAATCTACCGAAGTGCGCAAATGCTTTATTCGCATCCGCCATCTTGTGAGTATCTAATCTCTTCTTAACGGCTGCACCTTCTTCCTTGGCTGCTGCCATCACCTCTGCTGCTAAACGATTAGCCATGGCTTTCTCGTTACGCTTACGTGAGTAAGAAATTAACCACTTCATCGCTACAGAAACCTTACGGTCAGGACGAATTTGAATAGGAATTTGGAAGGTTGCACCACCAACACGCTTAGAACGAACTTCTACGTGTGGCATTACATTATTTAAAGCTTCTTTCCACAACTCTAATCCATTACCTTCTCCAGTTTTCTCAGAAATGATATCGATTGCATCGTAGAAAATACGGTAAGAAACACTCTTCTTACCATCTAGCATCATCATATTTACAAAACGAGTTACCAATGGATCACCAAAACGTGGATCGGGTAACAGGGGTCTTTTTTTAGCTCTTGCCTTTCTCATGAGACTCTTTGAATAAGATTATTTCTTGGTTTTTGGACGTTTAGTACCGTATTTCGAACGGCGCTGCATACGACCATTAACACCCGCCGTATCTAGGGCACCTCGTACGATGTGATAACGCACACCAGGTAAATCTTTTACTCTACCACCACGTACTAATACAATACTGTGCTCTTGTAGGTTGTGACCTTCTCCTGGAATATAGGCATTCACCTCGTTTCCATTGGTTAAACGCACCCTCGCTACCTTACGCATGGCTGAGTTAGGCTTCTTTGGAGTGGTGGTATACACACGCGTACATACTCCACGACGCTGTGGTGAAGACTGCAATGCTGCAGACTTACTCTTCTTTGTGATCTTAATACGTCCTTTGCGTACTAATTGCTGAATCGTTGGCATACACCTTTTTATATAAGTTTTTACAAACTGATTGAACCCCTCATTTTTGGGGACTGCAAATGTAATATAATTCAAGAATGCCACAAGGCCTTGATAAAAAATGTTTTAGGGTTTTTTACTATCTCGAAATGTTTGGCTTTCAATTCGTTAAAAAGAGCTTGCTTTTTCAAGCGCCAAGACCTCCTCGCTTTGACCCAAACTCCTCCCTAAAGCGATGGAATAAAGAGTGATTCATCTAAAAGAAAATTAATGCCGACAGGCGCAGAGCCAATGGTCATAGCGGCCTTGGTCTTTCTCAAACCCAACTGATGTGGCTTAATTAAGAAAACAACCTTACCAATCTTGGCCCGACCATAAAGTGAAGCAAGCCATTTAATGACCCTCTAAATTCAAACCCTAAACAGCTCATTTCTATTTTAAACTTAATTTACCGCCTACAAAATCCCTGCGCTTTACTGAAGTTTCACACGTGGGCATCCCTTTTATGGAGGCATCATGGCATTAGAAACAATCAACTCCTTGCATCCTCCTCAAAATGTAGCACCTTTGCATTCTTCCTTATAAATAATAGTGTGACAGATTTTCTTTCAGGATTAAATCCTTCCCAAAGGGCCGCAGTAGAAGCTACCGAAGGTGCCGTAATGGTTATCGCTGGTGCCGGTTCAGGTAAAACTAGAGTTCTTACTTATCGCATCGCCTACCTTATGGCGGAGAAAAAAGTAGATCCTTTTAATATACTATCCCTCACTTTTACCAATAAAGCCGCGCGCGAAATGAAAGAGCGTATTGGTAAAATTGTAGGACCTTCTGAAGCAAAAAACATTTGGATGGGAACTTTCCACTCCGTGTTTGCCCGTATCTTACGTAGTGAAGGGGAACGTCTCGGCTACCCTTCTAACTTTACCATTTACGATTCGGAAGACAGTAAAAAAGCGGTTAATAATGTTATAAAAGAACTAAACCTCGATAAAGACATCTATAAAACCAATGCCGTTGCCCGTCGCATTTCCTCTTTTAAAAACGGACTCATTACCCCGCGTGAGTATTTTAATAGTCCTGAAATTATGGAGCAAGACGCCGCCGCACGCATGCCGCAGCTAGGCGAAGTGTTTAATGCCTACAACGAAAAGAACTTCCGCGCCGGAGCGATGGACTTCGACGATATTCTTTTAAATACTTATCTCCTTTTAAGGAACTTCCCCGAAGTGCTGGCCAAATACCAAGATCGCTTCCGCTATATATTAGTAGATGAGTATCAAGATACCAACCGTGCCCAGTATTTGATTGTAAAGGCCTTGGCCAATCGTTTCCAAAATATTTGTGTGGTGGGCGATGATGCCCAGTCTATTTATGCCTTCCGTGGTGCGAACATCCAAAACATCCTCAACTACCAAAAGGACTACGATGAAGTGCAGGTTTATAAACTGGAACAAAACTATCGCAGTACCAAAAACATTGTAGGGGCGGCCAATAGTCTGATTGCTAAAAATCAGAACCAATTACCTAAAAACGTTTTCACCGATAACGAAGGGGGACAAAAAATTACCGTTCACAAAACGGTTTCCGATTCCGATGAAGGTGCCTATATCGCACGCAGCATTTTTGATAAACAGATGAACGAGCAAAGACCCTACTCCGACTTTGCCATACTTTATCGCACCAATGCCCAGTCGCGAGCCATGGAGGACAACTTGCGCCGCAAAAATATTCCCTATCGTATTTACGGAGGACTGTCCTTTTACCAACGAAAGGAAGTTAAGGATCTTTTGGCCTATTGCCGCTTATCGATTAACCCCAAAGATGAAGAAGCCCTGCGTCGGGCGATCAATTACCCCAAGCGTGGAATCGGCGATAGCACGGTAGAAAAAATTACGGTAAAGGCAAACCAAGAAAGCCGTAGTTTATGGGAGATTTTAGAAAACATCGACTTTTTCCCAGATCTAGGTTTAAACCGAGGGGCGGTAAATAAACTAAAGGAGTTTGTTACTAAAATAGACAGCTACCGCATCATGGCCGAAAAAAGCGAGGCTTTTGATTTAGTTAGTCATATAGCCAAAACCTCAGGTTTAATGCGTGGCTTGCAAGAAGATAAAAGTCCGGAAGGTGTAAGCCGTGTAGAAAACATCGAAGAGCTTTTAAACTCGGTGAAAGACTTTTGCGAGGGACAAAAAGAAGTGGAAGATGGCAGTCCCCTTTTAGAGAACTTCATGAAAGATGTGGCCCTACTTACCGATCAAGATAAAGACGACCCCAAGGATAACAATAAGGTTTCTTTAATGACCATTCACTTGGCGAAAGGACTAGAGTTTCCCATAGTATTTATTGTAGGGATGGAAGAAAACCTTTTCCCGAGCATGATGACCGTAAACAGTCGGGCCGACTTGGAAGAGGAAAGACGCCTATTTTACGTAGCGCTAACCCGCGCCGAAAATCAGGCCTATTTAAGCTATGCGCAGATGCGCTACCGTTGGGGAAAATTAATCGACTGCGAACCGAGTCGTTTTATTGAAGAAATTGACGAGAAATACCTAGATATTAATATCCCCGATTTTAGTCCCTTTTTAAGTAGCGACGAAATGCGTGGCTTCCGCCAAGATTCGGGTAGCAGCAATACTAGTGGCTCCGGATACAGCAATACGAGTCAGCGTTCACCGCGTAGTCCGCTGGCAGGCAGTAATAGCGGTGCTAGCCCATCTGCGGGGCGCAGCCCACAGCGCAGTGCTCCACGAGCAGTACCCTCTAATTTAAAACGTATTAACCCGAATGCTCAGCAAGATTTGAGTGGTAACTTTACCGCTTTATCCGACCTGAAAAGCAACGAACGTGTGAAGCATCCCCGTTTTGGCCATGGCATTGTAAAAGCCCTCGAGGGTGAAGGTGACAATAAAAAAGCCATCATTGCCTTTGATAATGTGGGAGAAAAGAAATTATTACTCAAATTTGCCAAACTAGAAAGAATTGGTGCTTAGCGCGATTCCTTTTATCTTGGCCATCTGCCTTGAGCAGAGCAAATAAAAATTATATGGATATAAAAACCATTGGGCACAACGATCTAATCGATATGGAATATAACACGAGCCGCGAGCGCATGATTATTCCAGAATACGGCCGCAATGTGCAGCGTATGGTCGATTACCTTTTGACCATCGAAAATAGAGAAGAGCGCAATAAACAAGCGCAAAACCTTATTGCGATTATCGCCAACTTAAATCCTCAGGTTTACGAAACCGACGAAGACCCCGATCACAAACTTTGGGATCACTTGCATATTATGTCTGACTTTAAACTAGATGTAGATGCTCCATACCCTCCTCCGGCTCCCGAAAGTCTTTTGGAAAAACCCGAGCAGGTAGATTATCCTGAAGTTTCGCGTCGCTTCCGTCATTACGGCCAAATTACCCGTCAAATGATTGAGCACGCTATTAATCTTCCCGAAGGAGAAGAGAAAAAAGCCTTAACCGAGGCGGTAGCCAACCTCATGAAGAAGAATTACATTATTTGGAATAAGGATAATGTGGATGATGCGGTAATTCTCGACAATCTTAAAACTCTTTCTGAAGGGCAGCTTGACTTAAGCGACATTAACTTTGCCGATAAGCGTGAACTAGTGCAGCAAGCACCTAGCAGTAATAGCTACAATCAAAAGAAAAATAGAAAGCGCCCAAGTAATAATAACAACAACTACAAGCGCAAAAACCATAAGCATAAAAACTAAATGGGGACTTTTCAAATTACGGGCGGACAAGAACTCAAAGGTTCGATCACTCCGCAAGGCGCCAAAAACGAAGCGCTTCAAATTATTTGTGCCACTTTACTTACTCCCGAACGCGTTACCATTAGCAATATCCCTGATATTCACGATGTAAACAAACTGATTGACATCTTAGCCGATTTAGGCGTAAAGGTGCAACGGAAAGGTCATGGCGTGTATAGTTTTAAAGCCGACGATTTAAACCTCGCCTATTTGGAAAGCGATGAGTTTAAACAAAAAGGATCTTCCTTACGTGGTAGTATAATGATCGTTGGACCATTACTCGCGCGCTTCGGCAAAGGTTACATTCCTAAACCTGGCGGTGATAAAATTGGTCGTCGTCGTCTCGATACGCACTTTATCGGCTTCCAAAAATTAGGGGCTAAATTCCGCTATAAAGCAGATGAGTCTTTCTATGGGGTAGAAGCCAAAAAACTGAAAGGCTGCTACATGCTTTTAGAAGAAGCCTCCGTAACTGGAACGGCCAATATTGTAATGGCCGCGGCTCTTGCTGAAGGAACCACCACCATATACAATGCCGCTTGCGAGCCTTACTTACAACAACTTTGCGATATGATTAATCGCATGGGAGGAAAGATAAGTGGCATCGGTTCCAACCTTTTGCAAATTGAAGGCGTAACAGAACTAGGTGGTTGTGATCACCGCGTTCTTCCCGATATGATTGAAATTGGTTCTTGGATTGGCATGGCGGCCATGACAGGTTCTGAAATAACTATAAAAGACGTTAATTACGATAGGCTCGGTATTATACCCGATGTGTTCCGTAAAATGGGCATCAAGCTACAGCGCGATAACGACGATATAATTGTTCCAAAACAAGACCATTACGAAATCGAAACTTTTATTGATGGATCTATTTTAACCATTTCCGATGCGCCTTGGCCTGGGTTTACCCCCGATTTATTAAGCATCGCCTTAGTAATTTCTACTCAAGCGCGCGGTAGTGTTTTAATTCACCAAAAGATGTTCGAAAGCCGCTTGTTCTTTGTCGATAAGTTGATTGATATGGGTGCCCAAATTATACTTTGCGACCCACATCGCGCCACAGTAATTGGCATGGATAAAGCTACTCCGCTTAAGGCAACTACTATGACTAGCCCCGACATTCGAGCTGGAATTTCATTGTTAATTGCCGCATTAAGCGCCGATGGTGTCAGTACTATCCATAATATCGAACAAATTGATAGAGGCTACGAGAATATCGACGAACGTTTAAAAGCTCTTGGAGCCAAAATTGTAAGAGTTAACTAAAAAATTAAAGATGAAATTATTTAAAAAACCCCTTTTCATAATCCTATTAGCCGCCTTATCTTTTATTGGTGTAAGCTTTGTTAGTAGCGACTTTATTAGCAGCCCCGAGCAAAATGGCGGTGTATCCATTGGTGATAAAGCCCCAGAAATTGAAATGGCCAACCCACAAGGCGAAATGATGAAACTATCGGACCTTAAAGGTCAAATGGTATTGGTGGATTTCTGGGCCGCTTGGTGCCGCCCCTGTCGTATGGAAAACCCCAACGTGGTAGCCACTTACAACAAATACAAAGACGCTGAATTTAAAGATGGTAAAGGCTTTACCGTTTTTAGCGTTTCCCTCGATCGCAACAAGGCCGACTGGGAAAAAGCAATTCAACAAGACGGACTTGTTTGGGACACGCATGTAAGCGACCTAATGTTTTGGAAAAATGCCGCCGCCCAAGTTTATGGCGTTAACGCAATTCCTGCCACCTTTCTTGTAGGCCCCGACGGAACTATTCTCGCCCGTAACTTACGCGGCAAAGCCCTCGAGAATGCCCTGCAAAAAATGCAGAAATAATATTAATCATTCACATTTTCAAAGCCTCCTTTTTAGGGGGCTTTTTTTTTGGGGCACTAACCCGCTTTCCGCTGCAAGTCCTCGCTGCAATCCTAAATTCGCCAGGCGGTGCGGGTGCTTCTTTCAGTCGCATCCTCCTCGCTGGCTTATTAAGGCTTTCGCTGTGGGCTTTCCACTCCAATCGCGGTGCCATGGGCTTCAACAGTAAAGTTCACCTCTCCCTTACCCAGGCGATAAATCGCAAGGCTATCAAACAAGCACCTATTCATATTAGTATTCAAAACCCTGAAAATCAACCCTAAGTAGTTCCCCTTCAGCTCAGCAGGGGAAAAATTTCGCCACGGAATTTTACTTTGGAAACGGTAATCTGTATGGTGGAATTAGGGGGCAGTAGTAAGAGACTAAGCATTTGGTTATGAACAATAAAGATCCTGAAACGAGTTCAGGATGACCGTGTTCCCTGTAGATTTTAAGGTCGGAATAACCCACCCCGACCGTCATTCCGAATTTATTTCGGAATCTGTTTTATTTAAAAACGGTTACAAACGAATTCTCTTTCGAAGGAAAACCCACCCATCATTACCGCGATCCAATCTCAATACTTAATACTAATAGCATAGCGGTCTCAATACTCTATAAACCGTGAATCCGCAGCTGCCGCAGCTTGGGTTTGTTCTGCTTATCATGTCTACCTTGAAATCGCAGCTGCCGCAGCTCTTTTTAATTGCGTACAATTCCCACCGAATTGCTTTTCGAAGGAAAACCCACCCATCGTTACCGCGATCCAATCTCAATACCTAATACTATTAGCGTAGCGGTCTCAATACTCTATAAACCTTGAAATCGCAGCTGCCGTAGCTCTTTTTAATTGCGTACAATTCCCACCGAATTGCTTTTTAGAGAAAAAACATCCATCAATTCTTCAATAAATCTCACTACTAACTACTCCATACTCACTACTCTCCCAATGTCACCTTGGCACAAAAATTCGCTGGCAGATTTTTTGAAAACCATATCGAAAATTAGAATACAATGAGTGCCAAAAACACTGTTGAAGAAAGCAATACCCAAGAAGAACTAAAGCTTAACGAAGAGCAAGTTCAGGACGAGACAATCAGCGCAGAAAGCGCGGAAAGCCAAGAATCAAACGCTACCGAAACATCAGAAGAAGAAGACTACATAGCGAAAATAGCTGCTTTGGAAGAAGCTCTGGCACAAGAAAAAGATCAGAAATTAAGGCTTTATGCCGATTTCGAAAACCATAGGAAACGTACTGCCAAAGAAAGAATAGAACTCTTTGGCAGCGCCAACCAAGAATTAATGTCAGCTTTACTGCCAATTGTAGACGATTTTAATCGCGCTTTAAAAAATGTGGCCAATAGTGAAGCGGAAGAGGGCATCAAACTTATCTACAATAAGTTTGAAAACACTTTGCAGCAAAAAGGTTTAAAACCTATGGAAAACTGCACCGGTAAAGACTTTGACGTAGATACCATGGAAGCTATTACCCGTATTCCTGCGCCTAGTGAAGATCTGAAAGGAAAGGTAGTTGACGAAATCGAGCAAGGGTTTTTCCTTGGAAATAAAATTATACGCTACGCCCGCGTAGTGGTAGGAGAATAATATTATGGCAAAACGAGATTATTACGAGGTTCTTGGAATTAGCAAGGGAGCGAGCGAAAGTGAAATTAAAAAGGCTTATCGCAAACTCGCCATTCAATACCATCCTGATAAAAACCCGAATGACGCATCTGCGGAAGCGAAATTTAAAGAAGCGGCAGAGGCTTACGAAGTATTAAGCGATCCCCAAAAGAAAGCACGTTATGATCAGTATGGTCACGCTGGAATGGGCGGTGCAGCTGGCGGCGGCTTCGGCGGCGGTGGCATGAACATGGACGATATCTTTAGTCAATTCGGTGATATCTTCGGTGGCGCCTTTGGCGGAGGCGGTGGCTTCGGTGGCCGCGGTCGCGGTGGCTCTGGTCAACGGGTGTTTAAAGGTTCAAACCTGCGCGTGCGCGTTAAATTAACTTTAGAGGAAATCGCCACGGGCGTCACCAAAAAGTTAAAAATCAAAAGACTAGTGCCCGCCGACGATCTACGTTTTTCCACCTGTAATACTTGTGGTGGTCGCGGACAAGTAAATCGTGTTACGAATACGATTCTTGGTCAAATGCAAACCGCTAGCACCTGTCCTACCTGTGGCGGCTTGGGTAAAACTCTAGAAAACCGCCCTGCAGGTACCGATGAGCATGGCATGACACGTAAAGAAGAAGTGGTGGAAGTTAAAATCCCCGCTGGTGTTGGTGAAGGCATGCAATTAAAAGTAGCCGGAAAGGGTAATTCCGGTCCCATGGACGGCGTAAATGGCGACCTTATTGTAGTAATCGAAGAGCTTGCTCATGAGTTCTTACAACGTGATGGTCAAAATCTACATTACGACTTATACATTAGTTTGCCAGATGCCGTTTTAGGCACTAAGGTAGATGTGCCTACCGTTAGTGGTAAGGCCCGGATAAAACTAGATGAAGGAACCCAAAGTGGTAAAATTCTTCGTTTGCGCAGCAAAGGTTTACCCAGCGTTGATAGTTACGGAACAGGCGATTTAATGGTACACGTTAATGTGTGGACTCCCAAAGATATTTCGTCTAAATACCGTAAAATGTTTGAGGAGATGCAAAGTGAGTCTGAGTTTAATCCTAAGCCCGAAAAAGGCGATAAATCCTTTTTCGATCGCGTAAAAGAAATGTTTAGCTAATTATATGATAAAAGCGGAAGGACTGCATAAATCGTACGGCGACCACGTTGCCTTACACCATTTAGACCTTGAAGTTAAAGCAGGAAGCATTT
Organism: uncultured Schleiferiaceae bacterium; assembly: GCA_963977415.1. Classification (GTDB taxonomy): domain Bacteria; phylum Bacteroidota; class Bacteroidia; order Flavobacteriales; family Schleiferiaceae; genus Croceimicrobium. The sequence goes on from CAXBOS010000003.1 coordinate 173,224, forward strand.
TCGGATTACTCGGACCTAACGGTGCAGGAAAAACCTCCTTCATTCGCATTATCAATCAAATTACAGCACCCGATAGCGGGCAGCTTTTCTTCAATGGAGAAAAACTGTCCGCTTCTCATATTAAAAAAATTGGCTACCTCCCCGAAGAACGGGGCCTCTACCCCAAAATGAAGGTGGGAGAGCAATTGCTTTATCTCGCCCAATTAAAAGAAGTAGAGAAAAGCCAGGCCAAAGAAAGAATTCTTAAGTGGCTGAAAGACTTTCAGCTGATGGACTGGAAGGATAAAAACGTGGAAGAACTAAGTAAGGGCATGGCCCAAAAAGTTCAGTTTATCGCCACCCTACTCCATCAACCCGAGCTCCTTATTCTCGATGAACCTTTCACGGGCTTCGATCCGCGTAATACCGAAATCATAAAAAAGGAAATTCAGCGCTTAGGCGAGAGGGGAACCACCATCATTTTCTCTACGCACCGAATGGAATCGGTTGAAGAAATTTGTGACTCTATCGTCTTAATAAATAAAGGAAAGAAAGTTCTCGAAGGATCTTTGCGCGATATTAAGCAGCAATTCCGCAGTGGCAATTACGACCTAATTTTAGAGGAAAGCCAAATAAGTACTTGGCCCGCTGGCATTGAAATCCTTAGCCAGGCATCGCTGCAAGGCAAACTGCATCTCAAACTAAAACTTGAGCCCGAAAATAAACAGTCTTTACTGCAATTTTTAAGTACTAAAAATCTGCATCTCTTTCAAGAGGAAGAGGCAAAGCTGCACGATATATTCATTCAAACTACCGCTGAAGAATGAAGAAAATAGGCCTTATTATTAAACGTGAGTTTAGTACCCGCGTTCGAAAAAAATCATTTATTATTCTTACCCTCTTAGGCCCAATTCTGATGGCCGCGGTAATGTTTCTCCCTGCCTATTTGGCAAGCCTGCCCACCGATGATCGGGTAATTACAGTTTTAGATGAATCGCTATTACTAGATTTTGAGAAAGGTAAAGATGAAATCCGCTTACGCTACCTACCCCCTGACAAATTTGATTTTGCATCTGCGCAAGCGTTTTCCGAAGCCCAAGGCGATTATGCTTTTATGCACATTCCTTTAAGTGAAGGCGGCGACCCCGATTTTGTAGCTCGTAATGTGCGCCTTTTCCGGGCGGGCGACATCAGCGTAAGCGTAGAAAGCTACCTAGAAAATACACTGGAAAAATATTTACAAAAAGAAAAACTTAAGGCCACTGGCGTCGACCCTGAAATAATTGCGCGCACCAAAACCAAGGTAAACCTGCGGGTAATTAATACCGATGAAGGTTTAGAAACTGAAAATGCTACTTTAATAAAAATGGGCATTGGCTATGTTGCCGCTTTTGCCATCTATATCTTTATTTTTCTTTATGGCTCGCAGGTAATGCGCGGTGTAATTGAAGAAAAGACAAGCCGAGTGATTGAAATAATGGTATCCTCTGTGCGCCCTTTCGAAATGATGAGCGGAAAAATTATTGGCATTGGTCTGGTGGCCATGTTGCAGTTTACCATTTGGATTGGTTTGGGAAGTCTCTTCTATGTCATTGCTGTTTCCTTATTTATTGACCCACAATTAGCCGCAAACAATTTACCGAATGCCGCTGCCAATATTTCCCTGCCCAATGATGGGCTTTTGAGCATCTACTCTTCTTTGCAAAGCATTGACTTCTTTGGTATTATCGCTAGCTTTATCTTTTATTTCATCTTTGGCTACCTATTGTATGCTGCCCTATTTGCCGCCGTAGGCAGTGCCGTAGATAAGGAAAGTGATTCCCAACAATTTATGTTGCCGATTTCACTGCCTTTAATATTAGGTCTACTGGTAATTATCAGAGCGCTAGACAACCCCGATGGTGATATTGCCTTTTGGTTTTCAATGATTCCACTAACTTCACCCTTGGTAATGATGGCGCGTTTACCTTTTGGTGTTGCTCCCTGGGAACTTATCCTTTCTATGCTAATTCTTCTTATTAGCTTTGTACTCTTAACGTGGTTTGCCTCTAAAATTTACCGTATCGGTATCTTAATGTATGGTAAAAAACCTACTTTCACAGAGTTACTACGTTGGGCACGTTATAAAAATTAATGAAAAACATTAAGGACTTTTTTAGCTTCGAGCTATTAATGATTGGCGATTGGGAACTACGCATTATCAACCTAGTATGGGTTATAATGATTTTCCTCATTACCAATATTTTAATGTGGCTCTTTAAAAAATACCTCGAGAGGCAAGAGCGTAATAATCGCCTCGATCCCGGTAAATCTTATGCCGTTCGTCAGGTGGTGGGCTATATCGTTTACATCATCGCCATTATTTCTGCAGTTGATAGCTTGGGCTTTCAAATTACCGTTTTACTAGCCTCTTCCACTGCTCTACTGGTAGGCTTAGGTTTAGGTTTACAAGATTTGTTTAAGGATATGGTAGCGGGATTTATAATCCTTTTCGAACGCACGGTTACGGCGGGTGATGTGGTTGAAATTACGGGTATTGTAGGTGAAGTTAAAGAAGTAGGTTTGCGCACCACCAGCTTGCTTACGCGAGAAGAGATCATTTTGATAGTTCCCAACTCGAAACTTACCGCCGAAAACGTGGTAAACTGGAGTCAGAATAAAAAAACCACACGTTTTAAGATTGACGTTGGTGTAGCCTACGGCAGTGACACCGAATTAGTGAAAGATCTTTTAATTAAGGCCGCAATCAATAATGAGGAGGTGTTAAAGAAGCCCGAGCCTTTCGTTGTTTTCAACGATTTTGGAGATAGCTCATTAAGCTTCTCGGTATTATTCTTTTCAAAAAATCTATTTCGTATCGAGCGCACTAAAAGTAATATCCGCTTTGAAATAGACCGACTATTTCGCGAAAATAAAGTTACGATCCCCTTTCCCCAGAGAGATATTTGGTTTAAAAATCAAGCCCCCGAATCCCCATTATGAAAATAGCAATAATAGATTGTGGCACAAATACCTTTAACCTTTTAGTTAAAGATTTAAGTAGCGACGAGATTATTCATAATTCGAAAATATCGGTTCGCCTTGGCGAAGGTAAAAGCGAAGATCAATTATTAGCGGATAGTGCTATAAAGCGTGCAATGCAGGCTTTAGCCCAACATAAGCAAAGTGCCCAAGAGCATGGAGCAAAAGAAATTGTAGCCGTTGCAACCGCGGCTGTGCGCACTGCAGCTAATGCTCAGTTGTTAATTGAACAAGCTGAAAATGAACTGGGTATACTTCTTAATGTTATCGATGGCGACACCGAAGCAGGACTGATTTTTAAAGGTGTTGCTGCTGGCGTCGAATTTAAAGATGCCACCACCTTAATCATGGATATTGGCGGTGGTAGCACCGAATTTATTCTGGTGCGCGATAAAAAACCCGTCTGGCAAAAGTCTTATCCTATTGGTACGAGCTTCATGCTAAATAAGTTTCGCCCTGCCGATCCCATCTTAAATGAAGAAATAGAAGAGATCGATAATTTTTTGGAAGAGACTTTAGTTGAACTTACCCAAGTTTGTCAAGGCGATTTCCCCAGAGTATTAATTGGTAGTAGCGGAAGTTTCGACACCCTAGCGGCCATGTGCGCCGAAAACTTTCAAACCTCTCGCTTTGAAGCAGATGAAAGTAGCTATACTTTTACCATGCACGAGTATATGCAAATATCTCAGCGCATGCTAAAAGCTACCTTTGAAGAACGTTTAGAGACACCCGGCATGATTCCTATGCGTGCCGATATGATTGTAACCGCCTGCATTGAAATAAACCACATTATTAAAAGGTTCGGAATTAGACTGATACAACAGTGCAATTATGCCCTAAAAGAAGGTCTTTTTATTGAACTGCAAAAAAATGAAGGAGCATGGCAAAAATCCTCATTGTAGAAGATGAAAAAGCAATTCGTAATGTATTGCGTAACATTTTACAAGACGAAAATAAAAGCTTTGTAATTAGCGAGGCCGAGAATGGTAAAATCGCCATTGATATTATTTCCAAAGAGGAGCAAGATCTTATTCTTTGTGATATAAAAATGGCGGGGATCGATGGCATGGAAGTTTTAGACTACGCCCGCAAAAATAGTCCCGAAACGGCTGTGGTAATGATCTCCGGCCACGGCGATTTAGAAACTGCCGTAGAAAGCATGCGCATGGGCGCTTACGATTATATTTCGAAACCACCCGATTTAAACCGTTTACTTAACACGGTGCGTAATGCCTTGGATCGCAATAATTTAGTAAAGGAAAACAAATCTTTAAAAAAGAAGATTAGCAAGAAATACCAAATGATTGGTGAATCTACTGCCATTAAAGATGTGCAAGAAATTATTGAAAAGGTAGCACCAACAGAAGCACGTGTTTTAATTACAGGCCCAAACGGCACGGGAAAAGAACTGGTGGCGCATTGGTTGCACGAAAAAAGTGAACGCGCCAAAGGCCCCATGATTGAGGTAAACTGTGCGGCCATTCCCTCCGAGCTAATCGAGAGCGAACTTTTTGGTCATAAAAAAGGCGCCTTTACCTCCGCTATAAAAGATAAGGCGGGCAAGTTTGAACTAGCTAATAACGGTACGCTATTCCTCGATGAAATAGGTGATATGAGCCTTTCTGCGCAAGCGAAAGTTTTGCGGGTTTTACAAGAATCAAAGCTTAGCCCAGTTGGAGGCGATAAAGAAGTAAAAGTTAATGTGCGCGTATTGGCGGCAACCAACAAAAACCTTAAAGCGGAAATCGCCGCAGGCAACTTTCGTGAAGACCTGTATCATCGACTTTCGGTGATTTTAATAAAGGTGCCCTCTTTAAATGAAAGAAAGGAAGATATTCCTCTTTTAACCTCGCACTTCGCTAAAGAAATAGCCCAAGATTATGGCAATGCGCCAAAAATATTTTCTGAAAAAGCCTTAAAAGCTTTGCAAGAAATTGATTGGACAGGAAATATTCGCGAATTACGCAATGTAGTTGAGCGACTTATAATTTTAAGTGGCGAAAAAGTAGAAGAGGAAGATGTAGTGAAATTTGCTAGGAAATAAATTATAAAGTCGCGGTGTCTGAATTGAAAAATATAGTAAATTGAGACTTCAATCATCACCAAAAACAATGAGTATTCCTAAATTCCTCGTAGCCGATAACACCGATCAACCTGATTCCATTTTCATTATTCATACCCAGTTTCCGCATTTTGCTTGGGATGTAAATCATGATACCGTGGAGTGGTTTGACGAGTTAGAAGGAGAAGAAGAGGAATTAATAAACGAGGTAGCCGAGTTAATGGAAACGGCGGAAGCTTTTTACGAAAGGGAAATGCAGAGGCATGAAGCCGAAATGGAAGAAGACTAAAATTTATTCTCTCTGATTTTGTTAAAGGCGCTCAATCTTATTTAAGTATTGAGCGCTTTTTTTTTGCATTTAATTTTATTTTTTGAGCATTTCCCAAACCTTCTCTTTTAAAGGGCACTCTAAGGCTTTTTTAATTAGGTTAACAGATTCCTCTATCGCTTTAGCTACCTTTGCCGTCAATATTTTCAACTCTGACACGCAAAGAACACTATAAGAAAAACTGGGCTATAGCCTGGCCAGTTATGATCGGCCAGATCGGCCACGTAAGCGTTGGCTTGGCCGACAGCATTATGATTGGTGGATTGGGAACCGTTTCTTTGGCAGCGGGAGCTTTTGCCAACTCTGTTTTTGTGGTACCCATGGTTTTTGGAATCGGGATGGCCTATGGCTTAACTACCCCTATTGCCAATGCCGATGGCGAAGGCGCTCCCCTTAAAGCTCGTAGTTTTTTAAAGCATGGTATTTACCTCAATGGCTTTGTGGCTGTTTTGATGTTTTTAGTCTTGTTGGGGTTTCAAAATCTACTCCCTTTTATGGGACAAGATCCCGCAGTTTTGGCGGAGTCTCGCTCTTACTTTACTATTATTTGCTTAAGCCTTATTCCCCTCTTAGGCTTTCTTACCTTTAAACAATTTGCCGAAGGCCTCAGTGATACGCGCGTAGCCATGGTGATTTCGATAGCGGCCAATTTGATAAATATTGGCTTAAACTACCTGCTTATTCATGGTCATTTTGGCTTTCCTCAATTGGGATTGGATGGCGCGGGCTTAGCCACCTTAATTGCGCGCATTCTGATGGTGATGAGTATGGCTATCTACGTTTTCCGCAAACCGGCCTTTAAAGTTTATACCGCAGGAATTGAGTGGCTGGTTATTGAAAAAGAACGCTTCAAGACTTTATTCAATATTGGTTTCCCGAGTGGTTTACAGTACATTTTTGAAGTTTCCACCTTTGCGATGGCGGCCGTTATGGCGGGTTGGATTAATCCCGAATCTTTAGCTGCCCATCAAATTGCTATCTCCTTGGCCTCGGTAAGCTATATGGCGGCAAGTGGTTTTGGTGCTGCGGCCAATGTTAGAGTGAGCAATCAACTTGGAGCAGGAAATATTCCATCTTTAAGACGAGCGGCACACAGTAATTTTGTTCTCGTGCTAGGCTTAATGACACTCTTCGGTCTTGTCTATCTTTTTGGCCGTCACTATTTCCCTAGTTTTTATAGTGATGATCCCAAGGTAATTGCTTTAAGCGGACAATTGTTAATTGTAGCGGTGGCTTTTCAAATTTTCGATGGCATGCAAGTTACCACCCTTAGTGCTTTGCGCGGACTTTCGGAAACCCGTATTCCTACCTTAATCGTTTTTGTAAGCTATTGGATTATCGGTTTCGCCGCTTGTTACACCCTTGGATTTACCTTTAAATTAGGGCCATTAGGTATTTGGATTGGGCTAGCCACGGGCTTAATTGTGGCTTCGTCGTTGCTATTTTGGCGCTTTGAATACCTGGTAAAACAACTTTTAAAGAAAGAACTAAATGGATAAATCCTTTTTCCAGCCATTAATCATCGCCCTATTGGCTTTATTCTTAATCGCACCCCTTTCTTTCGACCTTGGTCCTCTGCCCATTACCCTACAAAGTTTTGTGATTATAAGCCTGGCAGCTTTGCTTAAGCGCGATATTATTCTACTTGCGATCTTGGTCTATCTTATTGCAGGCGCATTAGGTTTACCCGTTTATGGTGGCTTTACCCATGGCTGGGAAAAGCTCTTTGGCCCTACTGCAGGTTTTTTATGGGGCTTCCTCCTTGTTGGGTTATTTGTTAATTTCGAGGCAGAGCATAAAGAAATGCACCTTTTTAATGCCATGGTTTTAGCACTTAAAGCACACTTTCTCTTGTTGGTCCCAGGATTCTTGGTTCTTTATTTTAGCTTAAAAGGAGTTGATCTTTGGGCCACCTTTACGAGACTAATTCCAGGACTAATTATAAAGAGCATTATTGCTGGAATAGTAATTTCGAAAACAAGAAGCTACTTTCATGCAGAAGAATGATTTGTATTCACTTTATTTGGCTAATAAAGAAATCACGTGAAGGTTTTATTCGTTTCTCGTCCAGATAATTTTACTCAGCCTGGTGGAGATAGTCTTCACCTTGAATATACTGTGCGTCATCTGCAAAAGCTAAAGGTAGAATGCCACATTTGGAGAGGAGAAAAAATAGATATACAAGAGTACGATCTTATCCATTTCTTCAACTTAAGTAGACCTACGGCCCTATTACCTTTTTTAAAAGGTGAGCATCCTCCTATTATTTGCTCTAGCATTTACATAGATTACAGTAAAGCTGACGCTGATATAAATAAATTAAGAGGTTTTCTTCAGCTAGGCTTAGGTCTACATGCTACCGAATACCTAAAAACTATCGGCAGAAGCTTTAAATTTAAAACCGAAAAGCTTTCCATAAAATATCTCTGCCAAGGGCAACTTGCCTCGGTACAAGAAGTACTAAAAAACTGCCAACATCTTATTGCCAGTTCTCAAGCTGAAATTGACATTATTAAACAAGATTTTAAGTTAGAGCATCTTCCCTCCTCTTCGGTAATCTCGCTTGGGGTAGAACACATGCCACCCTTAAAGCATCAAAGCGATAAAAGTGGGATAATCTGTGTTGCACGTTTTGAACCTTTAAAAAATCAATTGCGCTTAATTAAAGCCTGCAAGCAGCTTGAGCCTACCTTGCGCTTAATCGGTTCACATTCTCGGGCCCACCATAGTTATTATCAAGCTTGTAAAAATATTGCCGGTAATAAGGTTAAATTCTTCGGACAAAAGAGTCATGAAGAAGCGGCCCTTTTCATGGCGCAGTCTAAGGTTCATGTTCTAGCCTCGCATTACGAAACAACAGGATTAGCTAGTTTGGAAGCCCTTTATTATGGCTGCCAAATTGTGGTTAACGATCATCCTATTCAACGTGAAATATTTGGAGAGCACGCTCATTATTGTGATTCCCTTTCTAGCGACAGCATTGCTGAGGCGATTCAAGCAGCACTGAATGACCAAAGAGATCACCGTGAATGGCTAATCGAAAAGTTTAGCTGGAAGAAAAAGGCTGTCGAAATTAAGGCTATCTATAGCAAAGTTTTAAGAGCTTAGCAGAATGAAAATCGGAATTCTTGGAACAAGAGGCATTCCCAACCTCTACGGTGGTTTTGAAGAATGCGCGCAGCAGCTGGGCAGTCGCTTGGTTAAGATGGGACATTCCGTTTGGGTCTACAGCTCCCACCGTCATCCTTATGTAAACAAGACTTTCGAAGGCATTGAAATCATTCACAAATACGATCCTGAGCATCGTTTGGGAACGGCGGGACAATTTTTTTATGATTTAAACTGTATCATCGATTCGCATCAACGCAATTTTGATATTATCCTTTTATTAGGCTACACTTCCAGTAGTATTTGGCAGAGATTTCTTCCTAAAAAACCCATTGTAATAACAAATATGGATGGCTTAGAATGGAAAAGATCGAAGTACTCGCCAAGTGTAAAGCGCTTTTTAGTGCAAGCTGAACGCTGGGCGGCCAAGCGCAGTAATTTGCTTATCGCAGATTCGCAAGAAATTAAAAAGTACCTCGACAATAAATATAGCACGGAGTCGGTCTATGTTTCTTACGGGGCCAAGGTTTTTAAAAATGGGGATGACAGTATTCTGGAATCCTACAATGTAGAAAAAGGGGCTTATAATATTTTAATTGCGCGGCTCGAACCTGAAAATAATATAGAAACGATTTTAAAAGGGGTATTAAAAAGTGAGTCGCAACGGGTAACCTTGGTGGTTGGCAACCATGAAACCGAATATGGCGAGTACCTAAAAAGCACGTTTAAAGACAATCGCATACGCTTTGTGCGTGGAACCTATAAGAAAGAAAAAATTAATAATCTGCGTTTCTTTTCGCATATCTATTTTCACGGTCATTCGGTGGGCGGAACCAATCCAGGACTATTGGAAGCCATGGCCAGCTCTTGCCTAATTGTGGCGCATGACAATAAGTTTAACCGCGAGGTATTAGGTGCAAATGCTACCTACTTTAATGATGAAGTTGACATTGCCAATGCCCTAGATCACTTAGAAAGAGGCGCTACTCAAAAGGAGCAAATCAAGAAGAATTTGCTGAGTATTAAAGATCACTACAATTGGCAATTGATTGCCGAAGAATACGAAATTGTGTTTCAACAAGCCTTAATTGGTCGGCGTTCTTAAAACCTGAGATTAATCCATACCTCTTGTTTAATTTAAAACGGAGACCTGAGAACTTGCCAAATGGTTCTTAGTAAGATGCTTACATCCAAAAGCAAACTCCAGTTTTCCAGATAGTAAACATCAGCTTTCACCCTTTCTTTCATGGCTTCTAAATCATGATCGCCTTTCAATCCTTGCACCTGAGCTAAACCGCTTAGGCCAGGTTTAACAAAATGCCGGAGCATATAACGATCTACCAAATGACGGTATTCATCGGTATGAGAAAGCATGTGCGGACGCGGCCCCACCAAAGACATTTCCCCTTTTAAAACCTGCCAAAATTGTGGGATTTCATCGAGATGCCAGCGGCGAATGAATCTTCCGAAAGGGGTGATACGACTATCGTTCAAGCTTGCTTGCTGCACATCTGCAGAAGCGTTAGGCACCATGGATCGAAACTTGAAAATTTTAAAATCTGCCCCTCGATAGCCCGAGCGCCACTGCGAAAAAATAATAGGCCCGCTACCCGACAAACGCACGCCCAGGGCTAAAATTGGCCAAAGAAGAGGATAGAAAATTAAGATTACAACTAAGCTAATCAAGATATCTTCGGCCCGCTTAATTAAACGGTTATGCCAATATTCGAGGGGTTCTTTTTGAAAGCTTAGAACAGGTGAATCATCGTAAAAACTAATTTCCAAAGCCTTGGCGGGTGGTAAACCTAAATCGGGTAAAGCACGAAAGCGCAAGAGTTTTTGCTCGGCCAAATAGTATAGCTGACGAAAGCGTTCATCTCTTAAATCGTAGGCCACAAAAAGCTCATCTGCCTGCAAGGCTTCTAAGTCGGATAGTAATTCATCTTCGGGCTTTGCCAAACCTTTGGCTTGTAGGTCATTATTATAGATGGCTAAAATTTCTATGCCGAGATCAGGGCGTTTTTGGACCGCATCTGCGAATGCGGAAAGCGAAGGTAAATTACCCGCCAACACTACTCGCCTTAGGGTTTTATTACGACTGCGTAAGCTTTGCAAAAAACGGCGAAAAAAGAAATGCCAAGGAAATATACCGGCGCTTAAAGCGGAATAAAAATACAGGATAAAGAGGCGGCTGTAAGCCTCACTTTTTTGGAGAATCACCAAAAGTAGGAGCAGTAAGAAGAGATGACCCGACCATACTTTTATGGTTTTACTTAAGGCTTTCCTCGGCTCGTTATTGAAGGCGCTGTTGTAAGTTTTAAAGGCAAAACTTAGCAGATACCAAAGTAGATTAATGATTACCCACAGTTGCAAATAGTAGTTGTAATACTCGGTGGCCACCAAGTCTACTTCCGAAAAACGTAAAAAGAGCGCCAGCAGGAAACTAGCATTTAATATAGCCAAGTCACCTAAGAGGATTAAAACTTGTGAAAAGCGCGAGTGATAACTGGGCATTTTTTTTATTCTGCGGTAAAAATAAGGGCTGCTCTCTTCTTTTGAAAGTCATCCCACCTACTTTCCCTTTCTTTTTTATAGGCCTCTAAGCTAACTGAATCTTTTTTATAGATGGCTATTAAAGCTTCACGTGCTGCTTTGCTTAATTTCCAATTACGATTAAAAAGAGCGGTAAATAATGGATCCAAGGTTTGTTCATCGCTGAAACCAAAATAAGCGAGATATCCGATGGCCTCCATGCGGGTAAGAAAGTCGAATGATTCTGAAGAAAAATCTTGAATACTGGCATAAGCCTCTTTATCGCTAAAGAAAATAACTCGATAAAATAAGGTACTTAAATACACTTTATAGGCGGGAAATCCAGGCTCGTCCCTGAACTGCGGATTAAGCAACCACTCATTATCAGCGCGATTTTTTAAATTAAGACTCTTGTGAATGGCGGCTACCCTTACTTCGTAGCTTGGGCCGGATAAACGCAATTTTGAAAATATTTCGGGGAACTGGTTTAGTTCACAAATACCTAAAGCGGCTAAAATGAGAGGAGGACTTTCACTTTGCAAAGCAAATTCTAGGTAGTCGTCAGCTTTTTTAGGTTTTCCGTTTAAGCTGAAAATTTGCTTTAAAGCTTCAGCTCTTAGGCCTGCAAAATTTGCTTTTTTCTTTAAAATCTCTTCCAAGAAGCGCAAGTTTTCTTCACTATCGTCGCGCAAAGCCTGCACTACGCGTAGCTTTTCAAGCAACGCTAAGCTATCTTTATAATAGGCCCGCCATTGCGCATTTGTTTTTTCTACCTTAAAATTGGCGAGGATTTCACTGGCATTAGTGATCGCGAAATTGTCGGTGCCTGCGGGTAAGTCTATAATATTTTCGCCCACCGAAAGGTTTAATTCTAATTCCATTAAAACCTTATTCCCTTGGTAAAAGGCAATTTTTACTGCTTGCGCAAGATGCTTATCTAAATCTATCTGCAGACCAGCGAAACTAATAAAGGCCCTAATATTCGGTTCGGCATCGGCATAAAGCCAAGTGGCAAAAAACTCATTTAACGAACAGGCACAAACTTCTTCCATTACCAATTGCAGGCTATCGCTATCAACCAATCCATAGGCATGCTTCTTTAAAAAAAGCTGATTGGCTTGGCGAAACTGCTCCCCTCCCATTTTCTGCGAAAGCATATAAAGCAGCCAAGCTCCCTTTTGGTAGAAGCGTTCTGAACCTGCCTTAGGGTGAGCTAAGGGCAAAGGGCCTCCAGAAGTTGCGGCAATAATTAATTCTTTGGCTTTATAGCGTTCCCAGTCGAAATAATCTTGACCGTAAATTTCCCTTTCACTTAACCATTGATAATAAGTAGCATAGCCCTCATGCAACCAATGATGCTTGCTTCCAGTCGCAGTTACGAGATTGCCAAACCATTGATGAGCTAGCTCGTGGGCATTAACATAGGTGTAATTTCGATCGGGAAAGGCGAGGGAATCTACTAAAAAGAAATCGCCAAAAATGGTGGCAGTGGTGTTTTCCATAGCGCCATGGCGGAAATCTTGCACCGGCGCTTGTTTGTAATTTTGCCATGGAAAAGGAATGCCGATTTCCGCTTCAAGAAAATTGAAAATCTCCTCGTTCTTATAATAGTAAACTGGGTAATCGCTTGCTCTTTCGGGATAATAAAACTGAGACAAGGCAATGTTAGTATTACTCGCCGTTTCTTTCTGATTATATTTACCAATAACCAGGGCTATGAGATAAGAACTAATGGGTTTTTCCATGCGGTAAAACCAGCGTTTGGTCGCGCCAAGATCTTTAACCGAATCGAGTTTTCCGTTCGCCATTACTTCATAGCCACTTGCGAATTCTATATCGCAGGAAAAAATAATTTTATCGGTTTGCTTATCATAATGCGGTATCCAATGGCGGTGATCAATACCCTGACCTTGGGTCCAAATCTGCCTGCGAGCACGTCGCGTTTCATCTTGCCAACCAATAAAATGGAGGCCTTTAATAGGATGCGCTTGATATTTAATTTGCAGGACATTAGTATCTAACACCTGAAAGGCTTTAATAAAAATGGCCGTATCATTTTGCGCGAAATCATGTTCTTCCCCATTCCAAATTAAGCTTTCCACCTTTATTTTCGGGCCATTAAGGTAGAACTCTTGACCATCTTTTAAATCACTAATACGATGGATTACCTCAGCATTGATATTTTCATTTATTGTATCAAAGCTAGCTTGAAGGTGGAGGCTAATAAAATCTTGTGCTTGTAAATTAGAAACAAAAAAAAGACCGATGAAAAACATCGGTCTTAAAATATTTAGAGGATTTTGAATCATTTCTTGCTTAGAGTTATTTCGCGTGCTTGGCCAATGGCTTCGAGTTCACGAAGATACAATTCAAGATCAGATTGCGACATATCCTCAGCTATGCCTTTTTTAGCATTGGCATTAATAATATAGACCTTAAAGAAGTTGGTGCCAAAAGGCGCTTCGGTTTGTAGGTCCGTTTCTTTAATTACAAAGCCAACAAAACCAAGTCCGTAATACATACTGTACTCGCGAGTATAGCCGTTGAAGTTTACGGTATTGGGAAGCGTATAGGTAATGTTATCTACTAACTGATAGCCAATTACCACACCATTATTGTAAGTAAACTGATCTAGTTCGGGCGCATTAAACTCTACATAATATTGGAAATCGGCATCGCCTGGTTGGTTAAAGGGCAACCAATCCTGTTCAAAAGCGGTGGCATCGATAATACGATAAGAAAGGCCTGGCCCGGGAGGTCCCACTGGCCCTTGTGGACCAGGAACATTACTTTCATAAGAACAAGAAGCAAGTGCAAATAGGGCTAAGAAGGAGTAAATTAACTTTTTCATGGTATTGGTATTTCGTTGTATTAAGTATTTAAAGAATCGTGCCACAAAATAAAAAGGAAGGTTTTAAGGCTAAATTATCAGCTAATTCTTCCCCAGTCGACTTTACCGTGCTTGCGCCTTTCGAACTCGTGCAAGATACTGCGATGGAGCTCTTGTTTGAGATTTGGGTCGGCCGCAAATAAATCTGTCAAAGCGCGGCGCGACAAATCCATCAAGGGGCCGTCGTGGCGCAGATCGGCCAGGTGTAAATCTAAATTACCACTTTGCCGAGTTCCTAAAATATCGCCTGGCCCACGTAATTTTAAATCGACATCCGCAATTTCAAAACCATCTTGGGTGCGCACCATCGTCTTAATCCGGGTCTTCGCATCCTGACTTAATTTAAAGCTGGTCATTAAAATACAATAACTCTTCTCGGCCCCACGGCCCACCCTACCCCGTAATTGATGAAGCTGACTAAGACCAAAACGCTCGGCCGATTCAATAACCATTACACTAGCATTGGGCACATTAACCCCTACTTCAATAACGGTAGTAGCCACCATTATTTGGGTTTTCCCCGAGGCAAAACGCTGCATTTCAAAATCTTTATCCTCAGGTTTCATTTTACCATGAACCACGCTTACCTGGTATTTCGGACGCGGAAAGGCGCGGCAAATACTCTCGTAACCGTCCATCAAATCTTTGTAATCTAAAGTTTCCGACTCTTCAATCAGAGGGTAAACGATATAAACTTGTCGCCCTAAATCGATCTCTTTTTCTAAAAAGCCAAAGAGCGCATTGCGATCTTTATCGTAAGCATGGGTGGTTTTAATGGGTTTTCTGCCAGGAGGTAACTCATCGATTACCGACAATTCTAAATTGCCATAAATACTCATTGCTAAAGTGCGCGGAATTGGGGTGGCAGTCATTACTAAAATATGCGGCGGCAATTTATTCTTCTTCCACAATTTCGCGCGTTGGGCCACACCAAAACGATGCTGCTCATCTACCACGGCCAAACCGAGGTTTTTATATTTCACTTTATCTTCCAAAAGGGCATGAGTCCCGATTAGTATATCTAAAGAACCATCTTCCAAGGCAGCATGGATTTCGCGGCGACCAGCGGTTTTAACCGAACCCGTTAAAATCGCCACTTTAATATCCATATCTGTCAACAATTCCATAATCCCGGTGAAGTGTTGCTGGGCTAAAATCTCAGTAGGCGCCATTAAGCAAGCCTGATAGCCATTATCAATAGCCATTAACATCGCTAAAAGAGCCACCATGGTTTTTCCGCTGCCCACATCGCCCTGTAAAAGGCGATTCATATGCTGACCAAAGCGCATGTCGTTGCGGATTTCCTTTAAAACTCTTTTCTGCGCACCGGTTAATTCGAAAGGTAAAACCTCTTTGTAAAAGTGGTTGAAATGCTTGCCAATTGATGTAAATGCAAAAGATTGTGTTTCGTGGTGGTGCTGTCTCTTTTGAGCGGCAACTTCCATCTGAAAGAAAAATAATTCTTCAAACTTGAGGCGGTTGCGGGCTGCTTCAGCCTCCTCTAAACTATTAGGGTAGTGTATGGCCAGCAATGCATTTTCACGCGGCATTAAACCATATCGCTTAGTAAAATGCGGCGGAAAGAAATCAGGTAACTGTCCTTGCAGTTGCGGAATTAAGCTGCGTGTTAAGCGCGCTAAAGTTTTATTATTGAGTCCCTTTTTATTGAGTTTCTCCGAACTAGGGTACAGGGGCTGTAAACCTTTGGTGGGACTTTTTTTAAAGTCTTCTACCAATTCTAGTTCGGGATGTGGGAAACTAAAAGTGCCATTAAAAAAGTTTGGCTTACCATATAAAACGTAAGCCGTATTTAATTTCAACGACTTTTTAATCCAAGCTGCACCCGTAAACCAAATCAGCTCTACCGAACCCGTTCCATCTTGGAAGGTGGCGGTTAAACGCTGCGACTTCCCCTTCCCTGCCACCTCTTGCATAGCTGTGATTTTTCCTACTATTTGTATCTCCGAAAGGGAAGAATTAAGGTCGGAAATTCTGTAAAATTGGCTGCGATCAACATAGCGATATGGATACAACTTTAACAGATCTGAAAAGCGAAAAATTCCTAATTCGGCTTTTAACAAATCTGCTTTAGCGGGACCAACTCCTTTCAAATACTCTATGGCGGTGCTTAGCAAAGACATAAGGCTAAGATAGAACCACAGCGGGGAAAGAGGAAGAATATGCCTTATATTTTTCATTATTGCTTTGTGCGAAAAAACATCTTTCCTAAAAATCAACCGCAAAGCACAAAAAAAATGCTAGCTTGTAATCTAAGTTCGATTTAAAATCAGGCCTCACACCATTTATCTCTTTGTAAATAAGGGTGGAAATATGAGTTTATAATTTTAGGTCGAACGGCTGTTTGCAAATGATTACTCCCTACTATGGCCAAAATAAAAATCAGGACCCTCGCCCATTTATGGCAATCTACTGCGTTGCGCTTAGCCCTTCAGTAGCAAAATTTAGCCTTACAAACAAGCTAAAGCCTTTTGCTTGCTTAGCGATAGAATTGCAATGTGTTCCACTTTATAAACTCTGCTTAATTATTCATCCTCAAAAAGATTCTGCCAATGCTCGATTATATCAAAACGGATCAATTACTCCACTTTCTCAGCCAGTTTATAGCTAAAATGAATAGGCAATTCCTATCCGAGAAAGAAGACGACAGCCATACAAATCTATACTTCGACCCGCTACAAGGCGCCATAATTAGTCATTGGTTAGAGACCGACCTTGGGACTATAGTATTTCGATTAAACCTACTGGATTGGTCTTTCGATTTTGTAGATAGTAATTTCACGCTTCTTGACCGAATTGATTTACAAACCACCAAGCTTTCGGAACTTGAACAGTTTATTATTTATGGCCTAGAAAAGCTGAGACTAAATGCCAAAGGTTATTCCCGAAAAATGCATTATCAAATCCCAAATTATAATCACAATGATGATTGCTTAAAAACCGTGCATCCCTTTCATTTGGAGGAATGGATGACTTACCGGAGTTTGGCGAATAATGCTTGCTATGAAGTTTTAGGAAGTTTACAAAGAACACGGGAGGTTCGCATTTGGCCGCATCATTTCGATACGACTATTTATTTCATGCTAAAAAACAATGTCAATCTCAGCTTTGGTTTAGCGATGCAAGACAAACATTATCCTGATCCTTATTTTTACGCTAGCGCATTCAACAGTGCGGGAGAAAGTATTAAGGTAAATCCCTCGCAAAGCTCACTTCTCACTGGCAAATGGATTTCTAGTGGCGATTTTAATGCGGCCATTTTCAGCTTAAAAGAATTAAACAATAGCCACGAAGATCTTCTCAAAAGCTATATCCGGTCCTTCCTCAAAATTTATCTCAGCCTTCTTTAAAGCAGAGTTCCATAACAACTTAGACTATTCAATCAGGTTTTCAATGAAACCCACTATACACCTATGCCTTGATGCCCAATTACACCTTTGTACCCACGGTAAATAAATTACCTTTGATCCATCAAAGAAAAGGTCCACATAAAAATTAAAGCCGACTCCCCGAGCCTTATCAGTCGTGGTGAGGAACTTTGGCACTACCGCGGTTTGCTTTACAATTTTGCTTACCGTGATTATCGCGCGCGTTATGCCCAAACTTTATTGGGTTATGGTTGGGCTATTATTCAGCCCATTATGGCTGCGGCCGTATTGTTTTTCCTCTTCCGTAATTTACTAAAAGTAGAAACGCAAGGGGTCGCATTTTTGAGTTTCACCTTTTCAGGATTGCTTTTTTGGAATTACTTCGCCTTTGTTTTAAGTCAGAGTGCTGCCTCGCTGATTAGTGCTCAAAGCATGCTGCAAAAAATTTACTTTCCCCGCATTATTCTGCCCTTATCTAAAGGCTTATTGGGCTTAGTGGAGCTTTCAATTACCTTAGTTCTGTTCCTTTGTATCGCTTTCGCAGATGCGCAGGTAAAACCCCTAGGATTACTAAGCTTCATACCCTTAATTATAAGTGTTTTGGCGGCAGCCTGGGGTTTAGGATTATGGCTTTCTGCCTTGAGCATACGTTACCGCGATTTACAACAGGCCTTGCCCTTTTTACTGCAAATGCTATTTTTTATTAGCCCTATTGCCTACTCGCCGGCCCTAGTGCAAGACCGTTTACCCGAAAGTGTGCAAGCACTTTATTACCTAAACCCTATCAGTGGAATCCTCGAACTTTTTCGCGCGGCCCTATTTAATTTAGAGTATCACCCGCAGGCTTGGCTTTCTATTCTTGTTGCCTTTTTACTTTTTACAAGTGGGTGGTGGTATTTTCATCGCGTAGAACGCAAAATTGCCGACTTGATATGACTAATGCAATCGAGATTAAAGGTCTCAGCAAAGAGTATAAGCTGGGCAAAGACAGTAGTTTTTTCGCTCTAAAGGAGATTAACCTTAACTTAGAAAAGGGGAAGGTATTGGGCTTAATTGGCCATAATGGCGCCGGGAAATCTACCCTACTTAAAATACTTTCGCGCATCACTTATCCTAGTAGTGGTGAGATTGACGTTTACGGAAAGCTCTCTTCCTTATTGGAAGTAGGCACTGGTTTTCACCCCGAACTTAGTGGCCGTGAGAACATATTCTTAAACGGCAGCATTTTAGGCATGACCAAAAGCGAGATTAAAGAACGGTTTACTGAAATTGTTTCTTTCGCGGGGGTAGAAGAGTTTTTAGACCTACCCGTAAAGCGCTATAGCAGCGGCATGTACGTGCGTTTAGCCTTTGCTGTTGCGGCCCATCTTGATGCCGAAGTTTTGTTAATTGATGAAGTTCTAGCTGTAGGCGATGCCGAGTTTCAAAAACGCTGTTTGCAAAGAATGGACAGTCTTAGCAAGGAAAAAGAGCGTAGCATTGTTTTCGTTAGTCATAATATGAGTGCAATTGTTAAACTGTGCGATGAAGTGGCTTGGCTTGAAAAGGGACAAATTATCGCTCGAGGAGCACCGCAAGAAATTATTGATCAGTATCTGGCAAAGACCGCCGAATTAAACCGCGATATTCCTGTGCAATTGCGCGATGACCGAGAAGGAGATGGCCGAGCAAAAATTGTGGATATCAGTATTGCAAAAAATAAGATAGGTGAATTCTTTACCTCGAGCACGGCACTAAATTTAGCAGTGAAATTTGACCTTTTAAACGCAAAGGCAAAAAACTTCAAACTCGAATTACACCTTTTTAACAGCCGGGGAAATTACCTCAGCACTTTCAGCCATAGCGCGAATTTAAGCGGACTAAAGCAAGAATCTTGGCTTTGCGAGGTGAAGGATTTAACCCTAATGCCCGGTGATTTCTTTTTCAATGCGCATCTTTACCTCGACGGACAAAGAGCTGATTTTGTAGGAAGAGCTTTTTATTTTAAAGTAATCGACGAAAAGTCCGAGGCCAATGAAATCGCCATTAGTCGGCAAAATCCAGGCATCTACTTGCTTAACTCGTGGACAACGCTTACACCTTAAGCTTAGGTTGAGAAGGTCCAAATATTTTTTTGATCTTCATTTTTAACAAGGCACTGGAAGGAATATTTTTATTTTTCAGGTAAATCTTTTTAGCCGCTTCATACAATTGCTGGTCAACTGTGTTTAAATCTGCTATCTCCGCGGCATGCTCCTTATAAATTGTTTGCCAAAGCTTTTCAGATTTTCGGCGATTTAGATACGGATAATATACATTTTTAAAGCCCAATTTTAAAGACAAATCTAAAAGGCCTTCATTTAAGTTTTCCGCTACTCCCACCCAATCGAAACTATGTAAGTTTTGCAAAGCACCTTGATAAGCGGTTTTTGAATCGGCTTTACTATGGGGACGCCCACTTAGCATTTGACATTGCCAATTTTGCGCATAGTTAGATTGAAGGTAATCTTTAAAGTTAGCGTAGGACTCGCGCTCTTCTATTAATCGTGGTTCATCAGAGTGCTGTAGATGCACATAGCGTGAAATTACTCGCGCAACAGGATCACGTAAAAGAGTCGCGCTGAAATAATTATGCTCATGTAAAAGCTCTATTAGCTGATAGCTAAAATGCCCATGTAAAAAGGGGATAGACTTATCCAATGCCTCTCTTAATTGTGAATCCTTATCACCCGAAATAATTTGGCTTTGTTGCAATCCGTACTTTTGGTGCAACATATTTACCAAAGTGGTGCCTCCTGTTTTAGGCAGATGGAGAAAAATTATTTTTCTTTGATCACTCATTAATGCTCCTATGGCCTCAGCCCCCTTTATAATAATTGGCATGCACCGCAGCGGTACCTCCTTACTTGCAAAAGTACTGGAAAGATCAGGTATTTTTATGGGCGTGGTGAAAGACCATAACTTTGAAGCCATGCATTTTTTAAGTTTAAACCAGCAAAGTATGTGGGCCGCAGGTTATGAATGGCATCATCCGGGCGTTCCCACTAAGGAATATTGGAAAACTATTCCCGCGCAGGTTTTATACCGTGAGCATTTTAAGCTTGTTGGCCGTGCTGCCTATTGGCTTAATTTACTTAAAAACCCGGCCTGGGGCTTTAAAGACCCGCGCACTACCTTTACCCTGAAAATGTGGCTAAGCCTTTATCCTAAAGCTAAAGTGATTCACTTATACCGCAATAGCGACGAAGTAATCGCCAGTTTACAAACCCGCAACAAACGCAAGGGTGAAGTCTATTTTGAGGCACTAGATGATCGTGACTTCTGCCGAGACCTCTGCCTAAAATATCAGGATCAGGCACGTAGTTATGCCGCCGAATTAGGCGATAATTACCTCGAAATAAATTACCAAGATTTAATAACTCAGGATGAGAAAAGCCTCGTGCAATTGAGCGAATTTTGTGCTAAACCCGTGCGCGAAGCACTTCAATATTATCTGCATTAATGGCGCTTGTTTCGGTTATTGTACCCAATTACAACCATGCTCGTTTTTTAGAAAAACGCCTATCCAGCATTGCGAACCAAAGCTTTCGCGATATTGAAGTAATTCTCCTCGATGATGCTAGCAGCGATAACAGTCGAGAAATTTTAAAAGAATGGTGCAAACAGCATGAAAATTGGCAGTATCAATTTAACGAAACAAATAGCGGCAGTCCCTTTAAACAATGGAATAAAGGTATAGCCCTTGCCTCAGCACCTTTTATTTGGATTGCTGAAAGCGATGATTATTGTGAAAGTATTTTCCTTGAAAAATTGGTTCCCGTATTACAAAAGAATGCGCAAATGGGCATCGTATACGGGCAATCACTCCTAGTAGATGAGCAAGACAAATTGCTCTACAGCTACAAAGAAAACTTAGAATTCATCTATAAAAGTAAAGTATGGGATAACGACTTTACTAAAAATGGAAAGCTCGCTTGCCGCGAATGGCTTTTACATCACAATCCCATTCCTAATGCTAGTGGGATTCTTTTTAGAAAAGAAGCCTATTTAAAAGTTGGGCAGGCCGATCCTAAAATGCGCCTTAATGGTGATTGGCATTTGTACGCGAAAATATTATTGCAATACGATTTAGGTTTTATAGCAGAAGACTTAAATTACTTCCGAGTTCATCAAGCTACGCAGCGTTCTAAATCGATACGCAATGCCTCGGTTTACCGAGAACTTATAGAAATTAACACCTTAATTCGCGAAGCCATTCCCGAAGCTTCCGCAGAAGCCAACAAAGCTTTAGATGAATTTGCTAACTGGTGGATAGGTAACCTACCCTACCATTCGTGGACTAAAGAAAATTGGCAGTTAAACCAAGAACTATTTCGCTTCTTTAGTGCTTATAAAAACAATCTTACTTATCGAATATTTTTAACGCATTTAATAAGCTATTTACGTGATTTTCTGAATGCTATTGGACTTTTAAAACCGCTTAAGAAATTACGTTCACAATTGTTTCCTGGAAAATACTGGGATAAATGAGCCACTTTTTCTACTCCATAATCATCCCTGCTTTTAATGCAGCAAAAACACTGGAAAAGTGTCTGCATTCGGTGCTTTCGCAAGATTTTCATTCTTACGAAATTATCGTTGTTAATGATGGCAGCAAAGACAATACTTTAAGCTTGCTCCAAAGCTGGCAGGAAAATCATTCGGATATTAAACTGCAAATTATCAACCAAGAGAATAGTGGATTAGGAGCAGCTCGCAATGCCGCCCTACAATTGGCTAAAGGGGAGTATTGTGCCTTATTAGATGCCGATGATTATTGGCATCCTGAGAAGTTAAAATCTTGCCACAGCTTTTTAAAGCATAGTCCCGAATGCGATGTCCTCTATCATAATGTTATCAATATCGGACTTAATGGAGAGAAGAAAAGGCGGGTTTTTGCCCTGTCTGCCGCGAGCGAAATACTGGAAAAGGGCTGTCCCATTGTGCCATCCGCTGCGATATTAAAAACTACTACTGCCCAAGCATTTGGCTTTAGCACGCAATCAAAATTCCACGGCGCAGAAGACCTTTACCTTTGGCTAGAGTTATTCGCGGCTAAAAAGTGCTTTTACTATTGGCCCGAAGCCATCGCTTATTACCGCGAAACTGGCGGCATGAGCAGCCGTATCGATGAACATCTTAAAAAAGTAGAAAATGTATACGAACACTTCTATCAACTTGACCTATACAAACGTTTAGCTTTTGAGCAGGCTTTGCAACGCAAATGGTATGAAGCCGCCCGTTTTTATCAAAAGCGCGGACAGCACCATGCTGCCGAACGCTATTATTCTATGGCCGATGGCAAGTCATTAAAAATTTTCACTTTGAAAATAATGAATCGTTTAGGCCTGAGCTATTAAACGGATTTCGCTGTGAAATTCGAGGCGGCTCAAGCGTCAGTCTTTTCTTTTGACCAGTAAAAGATATTTTAGTTAAACCCCGCGTTTAACGCGATAAGCGCGCACATAATCCATTGGTTCCCGCAAATTATTTTTGGTCTGTAAAAATTCCATCATCGCCTTGTAACGGCCGTGCTGTGGATAGGTTTGCAGGCTTCCTCTAAGAGCATTTGCAAGGCTACTCAAATAACGTTGATCGTTACTGCGCGGTGGATATAAATTTAAAGCCCCCAAAGCATCCGCAAACTCTTGGCCTTGTAAATGCAATTGTGCTTTTAATAGTAGGGCTTGCTCAAACTGCGGCGATAGGGCTAAAGCGCTATCTACGAAAGTAATAGCCTTTTCACGCTCTCCCATTTGTGAATGAACTTGAGCTAAAAATTCATAGACCAAAATATTATGAGGAGCCGCTTGGCGGGCCAATTGCAAATCGTTTAAGGCTTGCTGTGGTCTTTGCGTAATCGCATAACCCTTGGCCGAATAATATCGGAGCGGGTTGGCAAAAGCATCTACCGTGTACCAATCGCTAATGGCCGCCTCAACAGCGGGCACAATCGCTTGGGCATTGCGGGAACTATTCGCTTCCAAAACCGCTACGGTTGCTTTTTCAGCCGTGTATCTTTGGGTATTTACATAGATGCCAGCCATAAACAAAAAGGCTAAAACATAAACCAAGGGTTTGATAGTTTTTAATTGCTGTTCTTTAGCGTAGGCAAAAGAAATGGCCATAAATAGCATTAGTAAAAAAGTGTGGCTGGCTCTTTCAATCGGAAAATCACTAAGCGAGAAAAAGGCAAAAGCTAGCAGGCCGAAGAAAGCCAAATATTGCAGTTTCAAATCTCTTTCGTCTGAAAGCGTTTTTAAATTTTTACTTATCTGCCGAAAGGCAAAGAAAAACATCGCTAAATAGGCTAATAAGGCAATAGGACCGGCTTCTGCCCAAATCCATAAATAGTCGTTATGCGGCCTTTGTATATGAGTAACACCCTGCATTACGCTGCGGTCGACCTTGGCTAAGCCATACTTCGGGAAAATTAACTTCCAGTTGCCTGCCCCCACGCCCGTAACCGGATTATCGGCAATCATGGCCATGCTGTTCTCCCAAAAACTCAAACGCTTTTGGAGGTTACTACTGTTTAAAAAAGATTCTTTTACCGTGGGATTGAAAAAGAGAGCGGCAAGAATAAGCAGAGCCATACCGGCATTAATATAAAGCCACTTCTTGGCAATTTTCACCTTCCCTTTCGAATAGAAACTGATCAGCACAAGGGTAAAAATTGCGGCAGCCGTAAAGGATAACCACACCCCACGGGTACGAAGTACAAAAATTTCGAAGAGGATGATGATACTCACCAGCATCGCAACGCTTTTCTGCCACGACTTTAAAATGGACCATGCAGCAACACTTAGGGGGAAGGCCAACATGAGTGCCGAAGCGAGCAGGTTTTTATGACCGTAAGTACCAGTAATAGTATAAACATCTTGAAAAAATTCACCGCTGACAAAGGCCGCCAAAATTTGAAAAAAGGCGGGAATGGCGCTAGCAGAAGCGAAAATTAAACCGCCGCTTAGTAATTGATCTTTACTGATTCGCTCATCTTTTAACTCACTATATAACAGAAAGAAAAAAGGTAAAAAAGAAAGATAGCGTGCTAAAGCACCATAGGCTTCACCGAGGTTTTGCGCGGCAGAAAGACTGACAATCTGCATAATAGCAAAAACTGCAATGGCGAAACTAATACCGAGCGGAAATTTTTGTTGTGCCCAAAACTTAAAGCCAATTACCAAAAGACTGAGGCCGAAAACCCCTAATACTAGATAGCGTGATAATAGGGCCGGATCTAAAAGAGCTTCTACTCTAAAGACTGGCAATAAGGCCATAAGGGACCAAAAAATAAGGGTGGAGGGCGAAATCTTAGCCTGCTTCTGCGCCATAATTACATTTTGCGCTAATGTAAAATAACCGCGCTTAGAGAACAATTAAAGTTTATACTCGTTTTTGAAGCTTGACCCTTATCTTTGTGATCCTATTAAATAATAGATTTTGTCTACCTCGAGTCCCGTAAATAGAAACACCAAAGTGCGCACCTTCTCGCAGAAAACTTGGCTAACGCACGAGTTTTTGAAGCGTAGTGGGCGCTACCGTTTTATTGGGCAAAATCTTTGGAAACTGGCCTTGAGTTTAATCGTTTTAGGGGTAATAGTTGGATTGGTAAATCACTTTTTGATAGACATTGATGTTTTAATGGAAGGCCTTTTCAGTCGCTATTCAGACTGGACCATTTTAGCGATTTTCTTTGCCAGTGAAAGCCTTTTGGGTTTGATCCCGCCCGAGCTTTTCATATTCTGGACGGCCACTTTTAATCAGCCCTGGCTACTAATTTGCGTGCTTGCCCTGCTTAGCTATGCCGGCGGTAATGTGTCTTTTTTCTTAGGTAAAAACTTACAGCGTTTCCCTACGATAAGCAATTGGGTGCATTTCAAATTTCGTCAGCAAGTTTTAATCTTTCACAAATTTGGCGGATTACTAATTTTCATTGCCGCTTTAACTCCCTTGCCCTTTTCGCCCATTAGCGTAATTGCGGGAGCGGTGGAATATCCTTTTAAAAGCTATTGGAAAATGGCGCTTTCCAGAATTTTACGCTTCTTTTTATATGGCTTTTTGCTTTTAAAACTGGCCTAGAGCTTTATGCAAAATGTTGCAATAAAATTGGGAAAGTTCATTTTAATTGCACCAGTGCTTTCAATACTACTTTATAGTGCTTGTGGCTCCTTCAACTTGGATGTCACGCTAAAAAGTGAGAAGCAAATTGACCAACGCTACTATTACTTCAACGATAGCCTTTTTAGAGATGTTGATACTAGCTTAACGAATTATCGTATTAGTCTTGATTATTTTTACCTCGATCACATTTCTGGTCTTTTACGCAGATACTCAGAAGAAAGTTTTTATTATGATAGCTTAGGAATTAATGCTCTGCGATTTTTAGTAAGCAGAAGTTTTCAAGAGCCTTATTTATTACGTGTAGAAAACCACGATGGCAAGGTCATACTATATTGGCAGGAAATAAAGTGGGCCTTTCCAGGGAATTTAGAAACCATCACAGACGAAGAATCTACCGAGCTTTCAATCGATTATTGGCATGAAATGCTTTCAGTGTTAGAGGAAATGGGTTTCTGGAATTTAAAAAATTGGTCTCAACAACACTATCCTCTTGGTGACTTCCTCGAGGCTAGATACGATGGACTGCATCATGCAACGACTAGTTCTTCTTTCGACCCTGAGTGCAAAAATAAATTGAACCTAATTATCGACTATTTAAGTAGTCGCACGAATCTGGAACAAACTTCCAGATTAGAAAGAAGTCAAAAGAGAGTAAATGAAATGATGAGGTAGTATTCGGAGCGTTTTGGCACTTCAAATCAGAGAAAAATTTCATTCCTACTCTAACGCTCCGTTTTAGCGCGAACTGTATTTTTGTCCTATGCAAAAGCCTCACGAAATATTTTTAAAAAACATTGCGCAGACCACACCCTTCCCACTTTCCTTAGAAATTGCGTCGGCTAAGGGTTCTTACCTTTTTGGACCTAATGGCGAGGAATACCTTGATTTGATAAGCGGTGTGGGCGTAAGTAATTTCGGGCACGGGCATCCACATGTGGTTGAGGCCATTAAAAAGCAGCTTGATAAGCATTTGCACACCATGGTTTATGGTGAATACATTCAAGATAGCCCCAATAAATTGGCCGAAAAATTAGCCAGCCTTTTACCGCCTCAGCTCAATTGTAGCTACTTTGTAAACAGTGGTGCCGAAAGTATTGAAGGCGCCTTAAAACTCGCCAAACGCTATACGGGTCGAAGGGAGATAATTTCATTCCGAGGTGCTTACCATGGCAGTACTCATGGGGCATTAAGCGTTTCAGGCAACGAAACAAAAAAACGTGCCTTTCGTCCACTCTTACCAGAAGTGCGTTTCTTAAACTTTAATAAAGTTAAGGAGCTTTCCGCAATAAGCGAAAAAACCGCTTGCGTAATTGTAGAAACTATTCAAGGCGATGCTGGCATTCGTATTCCAGATCAAAGCTATTTAGAGGCCTTGCGTACACGCTGCACTGAAATGGGTGCTTTATTAATTTTCGATGAAATTCAAGCGGGCATGGGCCGCACGGGTAAACTTTTTGCCTTCGAACACTACGGCGTAGTACCTGATATTTTATGCAGCGCCAAAGCATTAGGCGGTGGCTTACCCTTAGGAGCCTTTATTTCGAGCTACGAAATTATGCAGTGTTTAACGGATAAACCCATGCTGGGGCACATCACCACTTTTGGGGGAAATCCTTTATCCTGCGCGGCTTCCCTTGCCTGCCTCGAATTATTGGAGCAAGAAAATATTCTCGCCCAGGTAGAAGCCAAAGGCGCCCTCTTTGAGGAATTATTGCAA
The DNA here is from genome assembly GCA_963977415.1 of uncultured Schleiferiaceae bacterium. Taxonomy (GTDB): domain Bacteria; phylum Bacteroidota; class Bacteroidia; order Flavobacteriales; family Schleiferiaceae; genus Croceimicrobium. Next base: position 200,389 of record CAXBOS010000003.1, read on the forward strand.
CACCCACGCATAATAGAAATCCGCCGCAAAGGCCTTTACTTCGCTTTCGAATTCGCCAATGCAGATGAGGTACAAACTATTGTAGAATACTGCATGAAAAAAGGGGTTATCTGTTTTTGGTTCCTTTCTTGCCCCGAAGCATTTCGCATTGCTCCTCCCCTAAATATTAGCGAGGAAGACATTCGCAAAGCCTGTGAAATTATTCGCGAGGCAATGGATCTTCTCGATTAAGACTTTACAATTTTCTCGCGAAAGCCATTGGCTAACTTAAGGTCGTATATACCTTTCGGTAGATGCAAAATATGACTTAGCCCTTCTTCGAAAGAGAAAAAAAGACTAGCCTAAGAACATTAATCTGGAAAAACCTTCCCCGGATTTAAAATCCCCTTGGGGTCGAAGGCTTTTTTAATTTGCTTTTGCAGATTTAACTCTACTGAATTAAAGGCGATATCTAAATAATCTTTTTGCACATAACCGATGCCGTGTTCGCCACTAATGGTGCCACCCATTCTCTTAACCGCGGTAAATAAAGCGCGAATGGTTTTAGGCAAATCTTGTTCCCAAGCGGCATCGCGTATATCTTCTTTAAGGATATTTACATGGAGGTTCCCGTCGCCGGCATGTCCGTAACACACCGATTTAAAACCATATTGCACGCCTAATTCCTTCACCACAGCAAGCAAATTAGCTAATTCGGCTCGAGGTACAACGGTATCTTCCTCCTTATAGATAGAGTGCGATTTCACCGCTTCCCCTACTCTTCTGCGCAAAGTCCACAGTGCCGCTTTGTCTTTTTCATTATCGGCAAACAAAGGTTCGAAAGCCCCGAAGTTCATCACAATCTCAGCGATGGCTTCGCAGTCCTGCATGAGGGTTTCGGGATAATTACCATCTACCTCAATTAGTAAATGTGCTTGTACTTCTGGGGCAATGGGTAATTCTACATTATCCACAAAGTTTAAGGTATAGTCAATTGCGTCGCGTTCCATAAACTCCATGCCGCTCGGTGTAATTCCCGCTTGAAAAATAGCCGATACCGCCTCGCAGGCTTTAAGAGCCGAAGCAAAAGGCACGAGCAAAAGCATATTGTGTTTAGGATAAGGCAGTAAACGAAAAGTGGCTTTGGTGATGATTCCCAAAGTTCCTTCACTGCCCACCATTAACTGAGTGAGATTATAACCCGTACTATTTTTTAACACGCGAGCGCCTGTATTAATTATTGAGCCGTCGGCTAAAACCACTTCTAAATCTAGAACATAAGCATTGGTTACGCCGTATTTCACTGCCTTGGGACCGCCTGCGTTTAAGGCTAAGTTCCCGCCAATAAAACTGCTACCCCAACTACTGGGATCGGGGGGATAGAATAAACCCTTCTCTTTACAAGCTTCATGGAAAACCTGATTAATAACCCCTGGCTCTACCGTCGCTTGTAAATTGCGCTCGTCGATTTCGAGGATGCGATTTAAGTTCTCGGTGGATAAGGCCACTCCCCCATAAAGAGGTAAGGCACCACCACTTAAGCCCGTTCTTGCGCCACTTGCGGTTACGGAGATATTGCGCTTATTGCAGTAGTTTAAGATTTTAGAAACCTCATCTACGGAAGTGGGTTTTAAAACCACCTGCGGATTAAATTGCAAATCTTCAGTTTCATCGTGACCGTATTTTTCGAGGTTCTCGGCATCAATAAAAATCGCCGACTGGGGAACTAAGTCTCTAAAATATGCTAGGTCGCGAGTTTCTATCGCCTGAAAGGCCTTAGGTGTCTTCAAAATATTCTATTTTAGGCGCTCTTAAAAATTAAGCAATGTTCTATAAATACCGCATTTCCCTTCTCCTAGTTGTTTTTGGCTTTTTAGGAGCCAATGCTCAAAAAAAGACCGTAACGGTAGAAGATATTTGGCAACGCTATGCCTTTTACGCACGCTCAACCGCGGGCCTAAATAGCATGAACGATGGCGAACACTTCACCATTCTTCAAGCTAGTAAAACGGGTCCCAGCATAGAAAAGTTTAGCTATGCCACAGGCAAGCAAGTGGAAACGCTAGTATCGGCCGCCAAAATTAAAGAAGCTAGCGGGAAAAGTATCGATTTTGACGATTATCAGTTCAACGCTAGTGAAGATAAAATTTTACTAGCCACGGAAACCGAATCTATTTACCGTCACTCCTCACGCAGCTATTATTATGTGTACGATTTAAAAACACAAGAACTAGATAGCATCAAAGCAGAAGGCAAGCAACAGCTAGCCGATCTTTCACCCACCGAAAATAAAGTGGCCTTTGTAGCGGGAAACCGCATGCATATTCAGGATTTAGATAATAAAAACGAGATTATAAGTTTTGGTCAGGGCCAAGAAGACGCTTTAATTGCCGGTGCCGTTGACTGGGTTTACGAAGAAGAGTTTAGCTTTCATAAAGGTTTCGAATGGTCGCCTAAGGGCCGATACATTGCCTATTATCAATTTGATGAAAGTGCCGTACCAACCTTCTCTATGGATGTTTACGGACAAGGTCTTTATCCTAGTCAGGATGTATTTAAATACCCCAAAGCAGGCGAGGTAAACTCCAAGGTTAGTATACACATCTACGACAGTAAAACGAACAAAGACTATCGCGTTGTGATACCGCAGGCTTACGAATACATTCCTCGCATTAAATGGACTAAGGAAGAAGATGAGTTAGTAGTATTTACTTTAAACCGTCACCAAAACGAATTGGTACTTTGGGAAGTAGAAGTAGAAGACGAAGAATTAGAGGTAGAAGAGCTTTACCGCGAAACAGCAGAAGCCTATTTAGAAATTAACGATAATCTTCGCTTTTTGGACAATGGCGATTTTATTTGGACCAGCGAAAAAGACGGCTTCAATCACATCTATCTAATGGATGATGATGGTAAAGTGAAAAAACAAATCACTAAAGGCCCTTGGGAAGTAACCGAGTTTTATGGCTACAGCGCCGAAAGCGGTTACTTATACTATCAAGCAGCGGAAGAAAATTCTGTTCAACGCGACATTTACCGTATCAAGCTAAACGGCAAGAATAAGCAAAAGCTTAGTTCGCAAAAAGGCTGGAACGATGCTAACTTCAGTAAGGGTATGAAGTATTTTGTAAATACCTACTCATCTGCCGCAAGGCCCACTTACGAAACCCTACACCAAGCAGACGGTAAAGAACTGCGTGTAATTACCGACAACGCTAGCTTAGTAGATCGTTTAGAAAACTACGATTTAAGTAGCAAAGAATTTATGGTATTGGATACGGAAAACGGCCAAAGTTTAAATGCTTGGATGATTAAACCACAGGATTTTGATGCCACTAAAAAGTACCCGCTACTTATGTTTGTTTACGGTGGACCTGGATCACAAACAGTACAAGATAAATACGACAGCTTCAATAGTTTTTGGTACCAAAGTTTGGCGGCGCAAGGCTATATCGTGGTTAGCGTTGACAATCGCGGAACCGGTGCAAAAGGACGTGATTTCCGGACGGTAACTTACCAAGAATTAGGCAAGTACGAAATTGAAGATCAGATTAGTGCTGCTAAAACGCTAGGTAAAATGGATTATATCGACGCCAGTCGCATTGGCATCTGGGGTTGGAGTTATGGTGGTTATATGAGTAGCCTAGGGATTACCAAAGGGGCGGATGTTTTTAAAGCTGCCATTGCCGTTGCTCCCGTAACTAACTGGCGCTTTTACGATAATATTTATACCGAGCGCTATATGCGTACCCCGCAAGAAAATGCCAGTGGCTACGATGAAAACTCTCCTATAAATCATGTCGACAAGTTGAAAGGCTCTTACTTTTTATTGCACGGAACGGCCGATGACAATGTGCACGTGCAAAATACCATGCGCATGGTAGAAAGTTTGGTGCAAAGCAATAAACAATTCGATCTTTTTATCTATCCCGATAAAAACCATGGTATTTTTGGCGGTAACACACGTTATCACCTTTACACCAAGATGACAGATTTTTTACTTAAAAACTTATAATTAGTACCAAACAGCAAATGAGCATACAAAGTGAAGTAGGCAAAAATCAACCTACCTTTTTCGGACATCCAATTGGCCTAGCCATATTATTCTTTACTGAAATGTGGGAGCGCTTTAGCTATTATGGCATGCGCGGGCTTTTGGTATTATTCCTTATTGCACAGGTTGAGGGCGGCATTGACGCAGGCTACGGCTGGACCAGAGATGAAGCTTTATTACTTTACGGTATTTACACCGCCCTGGTGTATATCATGTCAATTCCAGGGGGCATTATTGCCGACCGCTTATTAGGACAAAAGAAGTCGGTAATGCTTGGCGGAGGGCTACTCGTAATTGGTCAGTTTATGTTGGCTTTTCATTCTCAAGTACTCTTCTTTAGTGGCTTAGGTTTAATCATTTTAGGGGTAGGTTTATTAAAACCTAATATTTCTACCATGGTGGGTGGCCTTTACAGAGATGGCGATGTACGTCGCGATGCGGGCTTTACTATTTTTTATATGGGTATTAATCTCGGCGCTTTTCTCGCGGGTATTATCGTTTCCTTAGTGGCGGCCGAATATGGCTGGCATTGGGGTTTCACACTGGCAGGATTTGGAATGCTATTAGGGCAAGCCGTTTTTATTTGGGGACAGAAGTACCTCACCCATGTTGGTAATATTGAAACTCAAGATGAGCGCAAACAGCGAATTGCGGATAATGGCAATAAAAAGTTCACTAAAGAAGAATGGGATCGCATTATTGTATTGTGCATTTCCTTTTTAATTGTAATCGTTTTTTGGACTGCTTTCGAGCAAGCAGGTGGATTAATGAATATTTATACGGATCTAATCACGGATAGAAATGTTGGTTCATTTGAAGTTCCTGCCGCAGTATTCCAAAGTTTGAATGCTGGTTATATTATGATTTTTGGAGGTGTAGTCGCTTCTTTATGGTTATACCTTTCCCGCAAGGGCATTAAATTATCGGCAATTACTAAAATGGCAATCGGTACCATAGTAATGGGATTAGGTTATCTTTTTATGGTACTAGCCAGCCAGGAAGCCGAGTACGAGCGTGTAGGTGAAGCCATTATTGTAGCCAAGAAATCTGGAATTCAATGGTTATTGTTTGCTTACCTTTTTCACACCTTGGGCGAATTAGCACTGTCACCAGTAGCTCTATCTTTTATTACCAAAGTAGCCCCTAAGAAAATTGTGGCTTCCATGATGGGAGTATATTTTGCTGCCACTGGCCTTGCTAACTTTTTAGCCTCCTATATTGGCCGTCAGGCGGAAGACTTAGGAGAAACAGCCGTTTTTGGAGGACTTGTAATTTTTACCGTGAGTCTTGGAGTTTTATTAATTCTATTCTCTAAACGCTTGAGTAAAATGACGCACGGAACCGAAGATGATACCGAAGAACCTGATCCACATGGAGAGGTAGTTGAATCTGCTTAAAAAAAGCATTTCCAATTTGATTTAAAATTTCGTTTATTCGGGCCTTTAAACAATTATACCATGTCAAAAACAGCTACTGCGCCTAAATTGGGGCATCCCAATGGCTTATTCGTTTTATTCTTTTCAGAAATGTGGGAACGTTTCTGTTACTATGGAATGCGCGCCTTATTAACCCTTTATTTGGTAAACCAATTAATGAAGGGCGATTCAGAGGCCACCTTAATTTACGGAGCCTATACTGGTTTGGTTTATGCCGCAGCCGTTTTAGGAGGAAAATTAGCTGATAAGTATTTAGGTTACCGATTAGCCATTATTCTCGGAGCCATATTAATGGCCATTGGCGAGTTTATGATTTTAGGCGGTGATGATACCTGGCTTTTAATTGGCATGGGAGCCATTATTGTCGGGAACGGTTACTTTAAAGCCAATATCTCTACCATTGTAGGAAAACTCTACGAAGAAAACGACCCGCGTCGCGATTCAGGTTTTACGATTTTTTATATCGGTATTAATATTGGCTCCTTGTTAGCCACTACCCTAGTTGCCTATGTAGGGCAAACTTATGGCTACCACTATGGTTTTGCTATGGCGGGAGTGGGTATGCTGAGCGCTTTATTAATTTTCTGGTTTGGCCGTCATCGCTATCAAGCGGCGGATGGACTAGATATTAGAGAAGAAGCTAAAAAGCCTGTTTTTCTTGGCTTAAACATGGTTCACCTTATCATTTTAGGATCTTTAGCCACTATTCCAGCCTGTTTCATACTTATCTCCAAGAATGAAATTATGGACTACCTTTTATTGGGAGTTTTTGTTTGGGTAGCCTATAGCTTAATTAAGGCCGGAATTGATAATGGCCCAATTTATCGTGACCGAATGATTGCCTTGGTGATATTCATTTTGATTAACATCACCTTCTGGGCCTGTTTCGAGCAAGCAGGAACTTCCTTAACCCTATTTGCCGATAGAAATGTGGATCGTATGATTTTTGGATGGGAAATGCCTGCCGCGATGACGCAGTTCTTCAATCCCGCCTTTATTATCATCTTCGGCTCTATCTTCTCAGTAATGTGGGTTAAACTTTCCGAAATGGGACGTAACCCAAGCATTCCTATGAAGTTTGCTTATGGTATTCTACAGTTAGGCTTAGGTTTCTTAGTAACTCTTGTGGCTGCAGAGCTAACCGATGGCTATACTGTTCCACTAATTACGCTTGTCTTACTTTACTTACTGCATACTACGGGTGAATTATTCCTTTCACCTATTGGCTTAAGTATGGTTACCAAATTAGCACCGAAACAAATTGCTGGTACAGCCATGGGCGCCTGGTTTTTAAGTTTTGCAATCGCTAATTATCTTGGTGGAAAAATCGCAACCCTTACTAGTAGTGAAGGACATGGCGCAGAAGCAGGGGCTAGCCTAGATCTCGCTGCAGCTTTTGAAAAATACATTGGCGTTTTCTCTAATTTAGGATATGTTCTAATTGGAATTTCCATCTTAATTATGATTGGCAGCAAACCTCTTAACAAGTTGATGCACGGCGTGCGTTAGGCCTTATTAAATTCCATAATTTATAGCAGTAAAGCCACCTCCGGGTGGCTTTCTCTTTAGGATTAACCGCTCTAAAACTTGTGAGCCTCGCTAAATATAGTTATATTTGAACATATTTTAAAATCAATATATAAAAACTATGAATCATATCGGGCTCGACACAGAGCAATCAAAAAATCTCGCCAACAAATTAAATAATCTACTTGCTGCTTACCAGTTATTCTACATCAACATACGTGGATTACACTGGAATATCAAAGGCGAAAAGTTCTTCGAATTACATGTGAAATTCGAAGAATTGTACAACGATTCCTTTCTCAAAATTGATGAAATCGCGGAGCGCATTGTAACTTTAGGTGAAACACCCTTACACAGCTATACCGCTTACTTAGAAAATAGCAGCATTAAAGAAACTACCCATGTAAGCGAAGCACGCGAAGCAGTGCAAACAGTTTTAAATGGTTTTACCGAACTCTTAAAATTAGAGCGGGAAATTTTAAGCCTTTCGGCAGATGCGGAAGATGAAGGTACCAACGCTTTAATGAGCGATTACATTCGTGAGCATGAGAAAAGTGTTTGGATGTATTCAGCCTTCTTAAAATAAGAGTTATGAATTTTCACACCCGCAAATGGGTCAAGCCCCAAGATCTCAATCCTAATGAAACCCTTTTCGGAGGACGTCTTTTGAGTTGGATTGACGAAGAGGCAGTAATTTACGCCATTGTGCAATTGGAAAACGAGCACGTAGTAACCAAGTACATTTCTGAGATTAATTTCATCTCTGCCCCGCGGCAAGGTGATATTATAGAATTAGGTATTGAAGCGACCAGTTTTGGTAAGACCTCCATTACTATGAACTGTATTGTTCGTAATAAGCTTACACGCGAAACGGTTTTAAAAATAGAAAAGCTTGTATTTGTTAATCTCGATAAAGAAGGTAATCCTTTACCGCATGGCAAAACCGAAATTAGCTATGTAAAAGATCGCCTAAACGATTAATACACCTTTTTATACGAAACCGTATCGGTAAGACTTTCTAAGAAAGCAATGAGAGCGGCCTTGTCATCGGCAGATATTGTAAAGCCCTTGATAAGGTCGCTTTTTAGTGGGTGTTGGCTTCCGCCAGATGCGTAATGATCAATCACCTCACTTAAAGTAGATAGGGAACCATCGTGCATATAAGGTCCTGTAAGAGCAATATTTCTTAGCATGGCTACTTTGAACTGCCCTTCGTGTTCAGCTAAATTATTAGTTACGCGTGCCCGACCAGGATCAGCGGTATAGTCTTCGTACAAACCATTATTTTGAAAACTAAAGTCTGTGGTTAAAGGAAATTGATGACAGCTAGCACAACTTAAAGCCTCACTTTTAAAAAGCGCTAAACCTCTCTTCTCTTGATTGGTCAAAGCCATTGAATCGCCATAATAATAGTACTCATCAAAAGCACTACGATAAGAGACCAAGGTTCTTTCATAGCTAGCAAGAGCTAAACTTAAAGTATAGGCACTAACGGGTAAATCAAAGACTTGTTGAAATTTTTCACGGTAATTGCCATCTGCCGCAACGCGAGCGATAGCCTCAGTAAAAGCAAGATCCATTTCACGATGCTCTTCGATAGGCCCAATAACCTGACTTTCTAAACTAGGATTACCGCCATCCATAAAAAAGTAGGGATGCCAGCCCACATTAAACAAGGTGGGTGAATTGCGATTGTGCATGCGTCCTTCCGTTCCCACACTCACTTTCAATCCATCGCTAAAAGCTAAATTAGTGAGGTGACAGGAGGAACATGAAATGTCGAAATTGCGACTTAAGATAGGATCGAAAAATAAATCTTCACCTAATTCTGCCCTTGCCTTGCTAATAAACCTATCCGAATCCATCTCCATACTAGGGAAATGCGGAATGTTTAAATTAATTACGGCATTAGAGTCATCAACAACTACTTTTTCTTCCTTATTACAAAAAGGGAACAAAAAAAGGGAGAGGCTAATTAAAGCCAATCTCCCCTTCCAATTTCTACTAGTTGTTTTTGTTGCCATTTTCCATCTTACTAATGGTCATAGCTTGATCAAATTGATCCATCATTTTAATTCCCAGCGCTCTTCCGTCACCCATCGACATGCTTAAAATTTCGGTAGTTAAATCTACCCCATTAAAAAACGCTTTATAGTCGATTGCAAGAAGCATATTTATGGTTTCTCCACCTGAAACATCGCTATGCAGCATAGTGCTGCGATCTTTTCTAAACTCATTTGTACCTAAGTGATATTTAAACACTTGGTCGTAAGTACCATTGCCTTCGTAGTCTACTTCACCTTCAATTTTCACGAAAATATAGCCACTAGCCCAAGACCAGTACATTCCTTCCGGTTGTGGACCAAGAGGATGATTAGGATCTGAAAAATCGGTGGGTTGCACGCCTGTAGAGCCGTTTTCAGTGTTAGAAGCGGAATCCACTCCAACGCTAAAATTAAACATGTGGGCATGTCCTTCTTGTATAAAACCAAGATCAGACATTGTCACATCGGGACGAACAATTAAATACTCAGGACTGAGGGCAGTCATACCACCAGCATCATCCATAATCACAGGTTTGGAAAGATAGAAGGTTGCTAAACTATAGCGCACTTTATAACCATTATCCAAGGTATACTCGGTATTTAAGGAAAAGTCTTCCGTACCGAAGTTGAAATCATAATTTAAATTAACCTGTACTGTAGTGTTTGCAATTGGAGTATTTGAAACTGGTTCATCGTCTTTACAGGCAGAGGTAGAAATTATTGCAAGGGCCAGAAGGCCTAAAATTTTTGTTTTCATTTTGTTGAATTTTTAAGATTGAAATAGGGATTGAAATAATTAAGCAATCACTTGTGGTGGCCGCCAAATCTTAAAAACCAATGACTTATCTAACCAAACTTGGACGTTGAAACCCGGCTTTGCATCGAAGAGTTTAAACACGTTTGCACTAAATTTCTCTATGTCGTTGTTTAAATATTCGTCCAACCTTAAGTCAAGCCAAGAAACTGGGTTCTCCCGCTCCTGACTAGGTTGCAACATTTAACGCAAAACACAAGACCCTTGGCAATTATTATCCTCAACTAGGCGCATTTCGCACTTTTCGCTCGAGATATTAGGCTGATTTATTTTAAAAAATGCGTAGCTCACAGACTGATGCAAATTTGCGATCAGCATGATAAAAGTGAACCATATAGTTAATAAGTTACGCATAGGTCAAAATTAGGCTAAACAAACTCTCTAATAGGTGAGAATTAGCACCAAAGCCTTTCTAATTAGCATACGTTAAAATCAGACAAGACGTTGGAAAAGTGCAGCCTTCTTAAGAGAACTCTAAACCGCAAGAACGGCATACTTGGTAACTTGCTTTGTTGTAGCGAAGGCGACTGCCTAAAGTTGACCAATAAAAGCCTACCGTTTTAAAAAACTGCCCCTTCATCATATCTTTCGCTCTGAGCGAATCAGAACCACAGTTAGGACAGTTTGCTTTTTGGGCATTAGTAATTCTCTGTTCTCCTTCCAGAACTCGTAAAACTTGAATGGCCTCTTCGAATGATTCGTTAGGAACGGCAATTGCTTGACCGGCTGGAAACTTGTGGTTTTCGTAAGTGGAACCCACATTATTAGCATAAGCCTTAATACCTTTCTCTTGGAGCTTTGTCTTTAAAAGACTGGCATCCCCCTCATTGTCAAAGTCTTTGACTAAAATCAACATTGATAACATTTATTTCCCTCTGAGTCAGCAAATTAAATGACAATATTTCAATTAAGATCTATAGTTAATAAAAAAAAGCGATGATTTTAAGTCATCGCTCTAATTATCAATATATTATAGTGTAAATTTAGAAACTAAATTGCCCCGTCTTTAATCTCATCTACTACATCTGGATCTAATAATGTAGAGGTATCTCCTAAATTACTGGTGTCTCCCTCCGCGATTTTCCTTAAAATTCTGCGCATAATTTTACCCGAACGCGTCTTGGGCAAACCACTCACAAATTGAATTTTATCAGGTTTCGCTATTTTCCCAATCTCTTGAACTACCGTTTCTACAATTTCTGCACGTAACTTATCGGGATTAGTAGGAGGCTCCTTGGTGATAACATAAGCATATATTCCTTGGCCTTTAATATCATGAGGATACCCCACTACCGCACTTTCGGAAACAATATGATCGTTAGAATTGATAGCGTTCTCAATTTCCGCGGTACCAAAGCGGTGGCCACTTACATTAATTACATCATCTACTCTACCGATAATTCGGTACATGCCATTCTCGTCGCGGCGTGCCCCATCTCCAGTAAAGTAATAACCTTCATAGTGAGAGAAGTAGGTGTTTTTACAACGCTCATGATCGCCATAAGTAGTGCGCAACATACTGGGCCAAGGGAAGCGCATAGCTAAATAGCCCTCTTCCCCGTTGCCTTCAATTTCTTTTCCTTCCTGATCTAATAATATAGGCTGAATACCCGGTAATGGATAACCCGCAAAAGACGGCTTCATAGGACTATGCGCTCCTAATCCAGAAATCATAATTCCACCCGTTTCGGTTTGCCACCAAGTATCTACAATTGGGCATCTTTCCTTACCTACGTGGATATGATACCATTCCCAGGCTTCTTCATTAATAGGCTCGCCTACCGTTCCTAATGTTTTTAAGGAGTAGAGGCCATAACTTAAAACATGATCTTCGCCTTTCGCCATTAAGGCTCGAATTGCAGTTGGCGCTGTATAAAATTGATTTACACCATGCTTATCGCACACCTGCCAAAAACGACCTGGATCAGGATAAGTAGGCACCCCTTCGAACATTACCGTAGTAGCACCATTTAATAACGGTCCGTAAACGATATAGCTATGACCGGTAATCCAACCGATATCTGCCGTACACCAATACACGTCACTCTCATCGTATTGAAACACATTCATAAAGCTGTAACCGGCATAAACCATATAACCGCCACACGTGTGCACTACCCCTTTAGGTTTTCCAGTACTACCCGAAGTGTATAAAATGAAGAGCATATCCTCGCTATCCATAGGTTCGGCTGGACAAAGTCTATCGGCTGTAGCTAATTCTTCATGCATCCAAAAATCGCGACCTGCCTGCATTTTCACATTCCATTGAGTACGCTCGGTAACTAAAACTGTTTCTACAGAAGTACAATCTTTAAGAGCCTCATCTACCACTGCTTTACAGGGAATTTCCTTGGCACCGCGATACATACCATCGGCCGTAACGACCATTTTACATGATGAATCATTTATGCGATCTGCCAAAGCATGAGCAGAGAAACCTGCAAAAACTACCGAATGCACGGCGCCAATGCGCGCACAAGCCAAAACAGTTACGGTTAATTGAGGAATCATCGGCATGTAAATGGCCACACGATCTCCCTTGGTAATGCCATGTTTTTTAAGAACATTCGCGGTCTTGCAAACTTCTTCGTGTAATTCACGGTAGGTCATGCGAACAAATCTTTCTTTGGGATCATTCGGTTCCCAAATTAAGGCGAGTTTATTGCCGCGAGACTCTAAATGTCGATCCAAGCAGTTTTCAATAATATTGAGCTTGGCGCCTTTAAACCACTTTACATCAGGACCCTTAAAATCCCACTCTAAAGTCTTATCCCAAGGCGCTTGCCACTGATAATTACTAGCTATTTCGGCCCAAAACTCTTCCGGTTTTTCGATGCTAAGCGCATATTGCTCGTGATACTCCTCTATGGAGTTAATGCGGTATTTTGCTTTCATATATTCTAATTTGTCTGTTTATAATTTGGATGAATTGCTTCTTTAATTTCTTCTACAATAGTAGGATCATCGATAGTTGAAGGAATGGCAAATTCATCTTCGTTGGCAATGGCTCGGATTAACTTGCGTAAGATTTTACCCGAACGTGTTTTCGGTAAACGCTTCACTTGAACCACCGTTTTTAAGGCCGCTACTGGACCAATTTCCGACCTTATCGAAGATATGATTTCATTACCGATCTCCAAAAAGTTTTGCTGACTCTGCTGCACTACCACTAAAGCCAAGGGAATCTGTCCTTTTAATTCGTCGTTAACTCCCACCACGGCACATTCAGCCACCAATGGGTGCGCCGCTACCACCTCTTCCATTTCTACGGTAGAAAGGCGATGACCCGCCACGTTAATTATATCGTCTACCCTGCCGGTGATAAATAGGTAGTTGTCTTCATCTTTAAAACCACCATCTCCACTAAAATAATAGCCCGGAAAGCGACTCAAATAACTATCCTTAAAACCTTGATCTTGCTGCCAAAGAGTGGGTAAGCAACCAGGCGGCAGCGGTAATTTAACTGCCACATAACCCTCGGCACCCGCTGGTTTTTCCTCGCCTTCCTCATCTAAAATTCGTAAATCATAACCGGGCACTGCTTTTGCCACTGAGCCTTCTTTTATAGGTAAGAGCTCTAAACCAGCTAAATTAGCTAACATAGGCCAACCACTTTCCGTTTGCCACCAATGATCAATAACAGGAATACCTAGCTGTTTACGGGTCCAACTTAAAGTTGCCACATCGCAACGTTCGCCCGCTAAAAATTGCAAACGCAAGGAACTTAAATCGTAAGCCTTAATAAACTCGCCATCTGGATCTTCCTGACGAATGGCGCGAATGGCAGTGGGTGTAATAAACATTACATTTACCTTATACTCAGAGATTACTCGCCAAAAAGTTGAAGCATCGGGAGTTCGAATAGGCTTTCCTTCGAAAAGAATAGTCGTAATTCCACTAATAAGCGGGGCATACACAATATAGGAATGCCCAACCACCCAGCCGATATCGGAAGCCGCCCAAAACACATCGCCGGGCTTCAAACCGTATACTTTTTCCATACTATAACGCAAGGCTACAGCATGACCACCATTATCGCGTACTACGCCTTTCGGCTTACCAGTAGTTCCGCTGGTATATAAAATATAAAGTGGATCGGTGGCTTCTAATGGCGTGCAGCCCACGCTTTCAGCAGATGCGACCATAGTTTCAAAGTCGATATCATAGTCTTTACTCGGCACTAAAGCACCTAGCTTACGCTGAAAGATCACTACATTCTGAACTTTGTGTTCTGCTAAAGCTACGGCCTTATCCACCATTGGCTTATAGGGAATAATTCGATCTACTTCAATACCGGAAGAAGCGGTTACAATTAGCTTCGGCTTGGCATCATCAATGCGAATAGCCAATTCGTGAGGAGCAAAACCACCGAACACTACCGAGTGAACAGCACCTAAACGCGCGCAGGCTAACATGGTCATTACGGCCTCAGGAATCATAGGCATATAGATGACTACCGTATTACCCTTTTGTACCCCTAAATTTTTTAGGCCGCCTGCAATTTTTGCTACCCTATCGCGCATATCGCGAAAAGTATAGGCCCGCTTGGTTTGGGTTACGGGCGAATCGTATTGCAAGGCAATTTGATCGGCCCGCCCATTTTCTACGTGGTAATCGAGGGCCAAATAAGCCGTATTAGTATAGGCGCCTTTAAACCAGCGATACAAACCATTTTCGTCGATACTTAAAACCTGATCGGCGGGTTTATACCAGTCGAGGGCTTGCGCTTGAGCAGCCCAAAAGCCCTCAGGATCTGAGAGGCTATTGTGATATTCTTCTTGATAATTCATGGTGAGGTGGTTAATTCTTTGATCTTTTGCACTAAGTCCTTATTTGAAAAAGGTTTGTGTAGGTATAGGTCAGCACCTACTTCGTAACCTTTTTCTTCATCGCTTTTTTTGCTTTTAGCAGATAGGAAAATAACTTTCGGCGCATTTTCCTTGGCTTTGATGTATTCGCAAACTTCATAGCCATCTACATCGGGCATCATGATATCCAAGAGAACCACGTCGGGAGAAGAACTATCTACCAAAGCCTTGGCCTCTGTGCCATTGCGGGCAATAAACACCTCATAACCTTTGCGTTTGAAAAGATATTCGAGGGACATCAGTATGTTTATTTCGTCATCTACAATTAGAATTTTACTAGACATATTTTAGCTCTTGAGGGGATTTTTAGTATACTGAGGTAAGGTAAAACACAAGCAGGTTTCTCCCTTTGCGGTAGATTCGACCCAAATTTTACCGCGGTGCATTTGCACAATGTTTTTACAAATGGCCAAACCTAATCCGCTGCCCAAAGGCTTGCGACGGGTTTGATCGCGCACTTGATAGAACTTATCGAAAATAATTTCGTGATCTGCCGCGGGAATACCATTGCCATTATCGAGGATAGATACTTTAACGCTATCTTCTAATTGAATAGCGGAAGCTCTTACTAAACCGCCATCTGCGGCAGCGAACTTTAAGGCATTGCCTAAAAGGTTAGTGATTACCTGCGCAATTCGATCGGCATCGGCATAAGTCGCTTTAAGGGAATCGTCAATTTCACAAGCGAGATCGATGCCCTGTTTAAGCGCCATGGCCTGGTAATTCGCCACAGCATTGCGAATTAAATCGCCTACTTGTACCTTGGTAAGCGATAGTTTTTGGTTACCACTTTCAAATTTTTCTAAATCGAGAACATTGCTAATTAAACGGGTAAGCCTATCGCAATCGGCCACTATATTATCCAAAAACATTTGCCGATCGGCTTCAGGCATTTCGGGATCATCTTGTAACAATTCTGCCTGCGAGCGAATCGCAGTTAATGGGGTGCGCAGCTCGTGGGTAACGGTATATAAAAACTCATCTTTCAAATCAGCAAACTCGAGAAGCTTATCGTTCGCCTCTTGTAATTTTTCAGTGGCTTTTTTAAGCTGATCGCTGCGCTTACTCAGTTCTTTATTGAGGAGTAATACCTTTTTACTTTCTTCTAAAATATCAAGCACTTCCCTTTGACTTAGCTCTTCTTTTTGCACTACCGAAGCGATCATAATTTTGGCGCTAGCAGGACCAATAGTTTCAGACAAAAGACGTTCGGCGTAAGTAATCATACGACCATCAGCCAAAGGAGACGAGAGCCAATTTATATTGTTGAGCCGGGCATAACGCTCTAAAACCTCTTCTGTACGATGACTACCTAAAAAATTAACCAAGAGAGCCTTCATATTAGGGAAAGGTGCAGTGCCGCGGTAAAGACTGGGGCTGTTCTCTTTAATGCCAAACTTGTCGGCTTCCACAAAAAGCAAGGCTTGGTTTTGCTCTTCAATGCTGGAATTTAAACGCAGGGAAAGAAAAACAAAAAGAATAGCATTAAAGCCTAAACTTAAAAAGCTCGCAGCCGAAAAAGTTGAAAGCCCCATTCTAGCGGCAATATTCGATGCCGACAAAGAAGAGTTTAACCAATAATTTAGATCTAAAATCTGGGCGAGATTAGGCATCACTAAAAAGTAAAACCAAACAATAAATCCTAAAGTAATACTCCAATAGGCGGCTGGTCTTTTCGCGTCTCGCCAATAGAGCCCCCCTAAAAAAGCGGGAGCAAACTGACTCATCGCTACAAAGGAAATTAAACCTATACTCACCAAGGAGTTGCTGAGCGCCATAAAGTGATAATAGAGATAAGCGAGTATAATAATTAGGGCTATCGCCAAGCGTCTTAAATTAATGATACGCTGGGTGGCAGGCTTATTTTTCACCGCAAAATAAGGCACCAAAAGATAGGTGCTGATCATATTACCCAAAGCCAAAGTTGACACGATAATCATGGAGGTAGAAGCTGATAATCCACCGAGAAAAGCTAAGGTCGCGAGCGCATCTCCCGAAAGGATTTTACTTACACTCAATAGGTAGAAATCGCTGTTCACCTCTGGACTTAAAACTTGCCCCATGAAGGCAAAAGGCAAAACGAAAAGATTGATTATCAGCAAGTATAAAGGAAAGAGCCACAAAGATTTAGCAATATTCTTTTCGCTGTTATTCTCTACAATTCCCATTTGAAATTGCCGCGGAAGAAGCATAAACGCGAAGGCCGAAATTAATAAGGTACTCATCCACTCGGATCCCTGCGCATCTAGCGAAAGCGACTGAAAGTTTAACCAAGCCTGATCGAACTGAGGGTGTTTTACAAAACTTTTAATGGCAATAATTCCCACCACCACAAAGGCGATGAGTTTAAAAAGACTTTCGAAAGCGATCGTGCCAATTAATCCTGCTTTGGGGCGATTTCCTTGCACATAGCGCGTTCCGAAAGCAATGGTAAAAACGATCATTAAAAGGCTCACGTAAAGGGCGGGGTCGGCCGTGCTTAAGCTGGATTTTATTTCGGCTTGCGCCAAGAAGCTAAAACTTTCACTTATCGCCTTAATTTGCAGAGAGATATAGGGTAAAATCCCTAAAAGCGATAGCATGGCAACTAAGGCACCAAGAGACTGACTTTTACCGTAGCGTGCGGCAAGGAAATCGGCCAAGGAGCTTATACCCTGACTATTTTTAAGGCGAAATAATTTTTTAGAAACGGGGTACCAGAGGAATAAAGCTAAGGTGGGGCCGAGATAAATTAAAATAAAACTTAGTCCTGAATTGGCGGCTCTGCCGATACTACCGTAAAAAGTCCAGGCGGTGCAATATACAGCAAGGGCTAAGGCATAAACATAAGGCATCCAAGGTTTAAAAGCGCTAGCACTCAGTTTGCGCTCAAAAAACCAGCCCGCTAAAAATATAAGCAGGAGGTATAAAATCCCTATGATTACTAAGGTGTAAAACATCTATTTCTTCTCCATTTTTTTAGACCACTTATATAGATAGGCAATCATAATTACCCACAAGAAAAAGAGATACAGGCTATAGGCCCATAGGGAAGAGAAAAAGCCCAAAAAAAGTGGTGACAAGAGCAGTAGCAGGCAAAAAACTAACAGTGCATTGAGAGCGTAAACCTTTTCCATTCTTCAAATTAACCTTTTTCCATTTAAAACCACACTGATAAAAATCAGAAAAAAGGGCTGCCCGCGGACAGCCCTAAATATTGTTTATCTAATGCGCTACCGCATCACCAGCGCCAGAAGGAATACGAATTTCCTCTACTAGCTCTTGTACCTCTTCGGGAGTTTCAGGAGTAAATTTCATTACCACGATACTTACAAAGAAGTTAACCAGCATACCCACCGTTCCGAAACCTTCGGGTGAAATACCAAACCACCAGTCTTCTTTGCCTCCGCCTCCAAAAAGGTCGAACTTAAATTTGAGGATGTAGAAAATGGTGATCAGCAAACCGCTAACCATACCTGCTACGGCGCCTTCCTTATTCATTTTCTTATAGAAGATTCCCAAAATAATGGCAGGGAAAAATGAAGCTGCAGCTAAGCCAAAGGCCAAAGCTACCACGGCTGCGACATAATCGGGAGGATGAATACCGAAATATCCCGCCACAGTAACCGCTACGAAAGCTGATAATCGCGCGGCTAATAATTCGCCACGATCAGAGATATTGGGTCTTAATTGTTTCTTTAGTAAATCGTGTGAAATAGAGGTTGAAATCACCAATAGTAGACCAGCAGCAGTAGATAGAGCCGCAGCCAAACCACCCGCCGCTACTAAAGCAATTACCCAAACCGGAAGGTTGGCAATTTCTGGATTGGCAAGAACGATGATATCACGATCTACAAATAATTCGTTTTCGTTGGTCATATCCGGATTGGTCACAATTTGGTTTCCTTGCGCACCAACTGTACCCGCAAACAAAGGGGCTTTACCATCTACTGCGCTACCGGGGCGATATTGCACTAGGCCGTCGTTGTTTTTATCAGTCCAAGCTAAAAGATGCGTTTTTTCCCAGTTTCCTACCCAAGAAGGTAAATCGCTATACGCTTTTCCTTCAACAGTTTGAATCAAGTTAGTGCGAGCAAAAACTGAAATAGCAGGGGCGGTGGTATATAGAATTGCGATAAAAGCCAAGGCATAACCAGCAGACTTCCGGGCATCGCGCACCTTGGGCACAGTAAAGAAACGTACAATAACATGCGGTAAACCGGCAGTTCCCAACATTAAGGCAGCGGTGATAAAGAATACATCAATCTTATCTTTCGAGCCATCGGTATAGGCCGCAAAGCCTAATTCCGTATTGAGTTGGTTCAGCTTATCTAGCAGAAAAGTTCCGTCGGCCACTTTACCTCCCATGCCAATTTGCGGTATAATATTACCCGTCAACATCATAGAGATAAAGAAAGCAGGCACCATAAAGGCGAAAATTAAAACTACATATTGGGCTACTTGGGTGTAGGTAATCCCCTTCATCCCGCCGAGTACCGCGTAAATTAAAACGATAATCATCCCGATGATTACACCGGTATTTACATCTACTTCTAGGAAACGTGAAAATACCACTCCTACTCCACGCATTTGCCCTGCCACATAGGTGAAGGATACAAATAAGGCGCAGATAATGGCTACGGTACGCGCAACATTGCTATAATAACGGTCGCCAATAAAATCGGGCACGGTAAATTTCCCAAACTTACGTAGATAGGGTGCTAAGAGAAGGGCGAGCAAAACATAGCCGCCAGTCCAGCCCATTAGGTAAACCGAGCCATCGTAACCTTGGGTAGAAATCAATCCCGCCATGGAGATAAAAGAGGCGGCACTCATCCAATCGGCTGCAGTTGCCAAACCATTGGCCAAAGGTGAAACCCCACCACCGGCAACGTAAAATTCTTTGGTAGAACCGGCTCTACTCCAAATGGCAATACCGATATAAATAGCAAAGGTGATCCCTACAATTATGTAGGTCATAACTTGAATATCCATAATTTTTTTTGCTTTAAATATTATTTTTCTGTGTAACCGAATTTGGCGTCTAACTGATTCATTTTACGCACGTAAACGAATATGATAATCACAAAAGTGACAATGGATCCTTGCTGTGCAAACCAAAAGCCGAGGGGGAAACCGCCCAGTTTAAACTGGTTAAGGAAGTCGACAAAAATGATTCCTGCTCCGTAGGAAACTAAAAACCAAATACTGAGTAAAATGGCTAGAAGTTTAAGATTGGCGCGCCAGTATTTATGCGCTTTGGTGTGATCTTTCATAGAAGTATTATTAAAATTGATTGAAATTGAATTGAGACAGAGGTAAATGAGCGATTCTATTTAAAGGTAGATCATCGCCTGAAGAGTCACTTCTGGCTTATACTCGATCGCGTCGAGATTGGTGAAGTCGGGACGATGGCGGTAATTTAAAGTGAGTTTAGAATGATGACCCGCTAAGAACATATTCAGGCCTAGATCGAAAACCGTAACGGGAACTTGATTGCCATTACTATCCTTCAAGCCTTCGAAATCGCTGTAAATAAACGCGGCATAAGGCTGCCAAACCAATTGCTCATTTTTCTTAGGAAGCATATAGCCCACTTGCGTGTAGATGCTTGTACCGGTGCCGAGGGTTGGAAAAGAATTCCCACGCAAGCTACCTGATACGGTAGAGCCATCGGCAGGATTAAGAATTCCGATATTGCGCACATTATTAGGACCGAAGTCGTTAAAATAAGCAGCGGCATAAGCAGTAATTGCACCACCTTTTTTAAGGGGCATATCTAGAAAAGCATCTACTGAAAATAGATTCATATCGTGTAATACGGTGTCTCCTGAAGCATTGGTAGCCCACATTGCTTCATTATTATTGATGAAGCCCGCGCCGATATTAAAAACCTTTTTGGTGCCTAGATAGGAACCTACCCGATAGGGTAGTAAATTACTTTCCGCACCCCAAAACTCATACTGAAAATAACCCTCCAATACTTTAGATACATTACCAGGATTGTAGTTTGAGCGCTCTAAGGCAATCGTATTTCCAGTATTCGTTTCAAAAGGGTCATTAACGGCCACTTGATAAGCTAATTTGCCTAATTTACCTTTGGCATAGATGCCTAATTTTCGTGCAAACTGATCTGTTGCCTCAATGGTGGCCCAGTTTAAGATAGGCGCATCCATGGTCATTAAATTTAAGGTAGAAGCATTAGTTAAACGACTAAGCCCATTCCAATAATGCAAACCGCCACCAATTTGTAAATACTTGGGTAAAACAGTATACTCCACCCAGGCGTCGTGCATATAAATTTGTGGCTTTTTCCCATCGGCCGCATTAATACCGCCACTAACTGCATTTTGATTATTAATACCAAAGTGGGTTAAGATTAAGAAACGCTTATCAAGCTGGGCGTACATTAAAAAACGTGAACGGCGTAAACCCACATCGGTAGTTGCGTCTTGAGCTTGCCCTACTCTGGTACTACCAGAATTGTTTTGATTGTAACGAAGCCACACTTGATGCCAAGTGATAAAGCGAAAATACTTATCGCCCTTGTCATCGAGCTTTACTTTAAGGCCGCCATTGTACTCACTATAGCCTTGCGAGAAGGCTAAACCACTAGTAAATAGTGAAATGAAAATTAGTAGTAGTGTTTTTTTCATTGGTTTGGATTTGGTTGCATCCGAAAAGAAACCTCCCTTTTCGTTTCTCGAAGGTTCGGATTAAAATGCAAATCCAAAAAATGAATATAGCTAAGTGCTAATTAATGTATACTTCCTAGTATTTATCAATCTTTGAAGCGCTCCCAACGTATAAGCATATACTTATCGCCCAACTCGGTTAGCACCATTCCTGCTCCTTTTAAATTGAGAGGATCACTGTAATATTTAATCAGCTCTGAGTGAGTTAAAATCTTGTAGGTTGGATGATAGGCAAGGTTTTCAGGCCGTTTTACCATATGCTGTTTCACCCAGTTTATAACACTTACGTGAGATACTCCCAAAATGCGTTCAATTTCTCGGTACGACAATCCTTCTAGGTAAAGTTGCAAAGCTTTAGTTACGTAGTAATCATCGATGCGCTTCCCTTTTCTTTCGACGGTAAAATGATAATTACATTGCTTGCAACGATAGCGTTGTCGCTCTTTAACCACCCCACTCTTAACCGATTGATCGCCTCCACAGCTAGGACAAATACGTTCCATATTAAAATAAATATACCTTTTTAGCAAAGATATACCAATTTAGCAAATAAGTGTTAAGACTACATTTATTTTGATACGAGAATCGGTTCCAAGCTGAACGAGACGGATAATCATCCGATTTAGGCACAAAAAAAGCCCCCACAATGTGGAGGCTTCAAAGAAGTTAACTTCTATAACTAGAAAGGATATTTATTCTCTTCAATAAGTTTAGCCGCAATACGACGACGCAGTTCTTTTACATTTAAAGGATTAGCCGCTTTGGTAAAGCGCTTTAAGCCCATTAACATCATGCGTTGTTCATCACCATCGGCGAAGCTATAAATCGCCTCACGTCCTGCTCTACCTACATTTTCCATAGCATTGTGTAAGTATAAACGCGCCATGTCGATTTCTACCGAGGCATTCTCCTCACCTTTATTCTTCGCTACTTTTTCAGCTCTAAGAATACCACTTTCGGCGGCGTAAATCTCAATAAGCATATCAGCGGCGTTCATAATAATTTCTTGTTCGTCTTCGAGGTTCATACCAAAGGTTTCTACCGCTTTACCAGCGACCATTAGTACTGACTTTTTAAGTTTAACGATAATCTCTTTCTCCTCGGTAAATAAAACGCTGTAGTCTGGAGTATCGAAAGAAGGAATTTCCATAAGCTCGCCTGCAACGGCCATAGCTGGAGTCATTAAATCCATTTCGCCTTTCAAAGCCTTCTTCAGCAGCATGGCTACGCTATGCAAGCGGTTAATTTCGTTGGTACCTTCGTAGATGCGCGCAATACGAACATCGCGGTAAGCTGATTCCAGAGGGGCATCGGCACTGTAGCCCATACCACCATACATCTGTAAGCCTTCGTCTGAAACGTAGCTGCCCACTTCAGAGCCCAATACTTTAAGAATCGCACATTCGATAGCGTATTCCTCCACCCCTTTTAGCTTGGCTATTTTGGGCTCCATACCTTGCTCTTGTAAGCGAATGATATGGTTTTCAATATCTTGTCCGGCACGGTAAACGGCGCCTTCAGCAACCCAAGTGCGAGTAAGCATTTCGGCCATTTTAAACTGCAAGGCACCGAAAGAAGAAATAGCCACACCAAATTGCTTACGCTCATTTGCGTAGGAAACCGAGTGCGTAATTACACGACGGGCAGCATCCATACAGGCTACTGCTAATTTTATACGGCCGTAATTTAAAGAGTTCATGGCGATTTTAAATCCACCATTGCGCTCACCCAAAAGTGCTGAAGCCTCTACTTCGCAATCGTTAAAGAATACCTGACGGGTAGAGCTTGCGCGAATACCCAATTTATTTTCTTCCTCTCCGAAACTCATTCCAGGATTGCCTTTTTCTACAATAAAGGCAGTGAGGTATTGATCACTTTCTATGCGTGCAAAAACCGTAAATACATCTGCAAAGCCCGCATTTGAAATCCAAATTTTTTGTCCGTTGATTTTATAAGTTTTACCATCTGCACTTAACTCAGCTTTAGTCTTGCCAGAGTTAGCGTCCGAACCAGCCCCTGGCTCGGTAAGGCAATAAGCACCCATTAATTCGCCCGTGGCTAGGCCAGGTAAATATTTCTGACGCTGGTCTTCATTACCATATAATAAGATAGGCAAAGTACCAATTCCGGTATGCGCGCCAAAGGCGGTAGATAGGGAACCGGAAACTCCTGATATGCGATCGCATACCAACATAGAAGTATTAAAATCCATTCCTAAACCGCCGTAGGCTTCCGGTACTGAAATCCCTAATAAACCAAGCTCTCCAGCTTTTTTCATTATTTCCTCGGTGAAGGCATAATCTTTATTCTCGAAGCGTTCACGATGTGGTAAAACTTCTTTTTCGATAAAGTCTGTTGTGGCTTGCGCCATCATTCTTTGCTCTTCAGAAAAATCTTCAGGGGTGAAAACTTCATCCATTTCTACGGGACGAATTAAAAACTCGCCACCTTTAAGGAAATCTTTTGCTAGAGTATCTGCCATGGTTTAATTTTTTTGGATTGCCTCAAAAGTACTAAAATTTATTATGCATGCATAGTTAATTGAATATTTTTTTGGCGCGCTCATCCAAAACATTCGACAGACGGAAGACCCGCGCCAGGGATTGCATGGAAAACCCGCCAGATAAAAAGCTTAGCGAGCAGTAAAGGCGCGGCGACCACAGGAAGCCCCGCCAGCGCGTTGCGAGATTAGTTTTTAGCTGGGGGATTTGGAAGGAAAGCCCGTAGGCGCCCATAAAAAAAAGGTGCTCCTTACGAAGCACCTTTCATTGCAGAGTATCCTAATCTACAGATCTTACCAGTGGTAGGATACGCCCAACTGACAAGAGTATGGACTTTGATTGGTTTGGAAAAGCCGATTATCTAGCAGCTGTTCTTGCAAGCGTATACGTGTAAAAACGGACCACTGTTGGTTAATTTTATAAGAAATTGCCGGCTGCACTAATAAGGCCAAGCTAAAGGCCTCAGCGCGAGCGTAATTCTCATCGTTTATGGCAAGAGCTTGTTGAACGCTTACTCCAGCGGCCAGCGAAAGTGTCCACGAGCCGAACTCACTTTGATAGCCATAAAGCAGCGGCAGCTCGGCATATTGAAAGCGGATTTGTTCTGATTTTGGATAGTTTATTTGGTAATCATTGCTATCGATATTTAGCACAATGCTGGTATCTATTACGGTTTGAAAAGTGGTGTCGTACTCATAATGTCCAGCATTGATGGAATCAATCACCCAAATCGCTCTAACATTAGCCACTTGGCGACTATTAGTAGTCAAGAACCAAGTACTGTCAATTAAAGTCTTGTCTTCCAGTACATTGTATTCATAGTGACGGTAATCTTGGCTAAAACTAAAACCACCTTGGAAGAACCAATTATTTCTATTCCACTGAAAATCGGCGGCGGCTTGGAAACCGAAACCCGTTGGGTTAGCAAAATTGGTTGCTCCCCCTAAAGCGAAGTTAACCGCTTGCAATTTGAAGCCAGTGGCGGGATCAATGAAATCGTCATCGCTAGCCGCGATGCTTTCTGGGACAGCGTTTAGGCTATCATCTTTTGCAAACGCCTCATCGCTCGGCGCAGCACTTTCTGAATGAATACTATCGTTTGCAGTCAATGGTTTCTGATTGCTTGACAGTGAGTCACTGAAGGACGGACTTGCTTGATCTAGCGTATTGGCTGGAGATGGATCGCTAAGGACCACACTATTACTAGGCTCTTCCACTCCATCATTTTCAAATTCCTTTGCTATACCTAACTCGGCTTCGCTGGCCCTGCCATTATTGGAGTTCAGCGCCATTTTCTCAGCCTGCTTTTCGTTTACAGCTAAATCATTCGCCCTTGCGGTGGCTTGTTTTTGCTCTACGGCAGATGCGCTCGAAGTAACATTTACGGCAGATTGAACGGCAAGCGGCGCAGTAGTATTTTGATTAGTCCCTTCCCTTTCGGAAGAGCTAAAAGTAGCCGCCGAATTTTCACGGGGATTTTTTTTCGCGTTAGTAGTGCTAGCAGGTTCTATTTCTTGCTCGGCCATATTTTCAGCAGGATGAACCTGCGGATTAGACTGGGCATCATTTTCTTCCGCTGCGGGAATGGGAGCTGTTATTTGGATGGAAGAAGATATTTCTTCTTGAGTATCGTGATTTTGATTAGTCGTTTCGGGCGAAGGATTTGTAATCCACCAAAGCGCTGCACTGCTAATAACTAGTGCGAAGGAAATTATCGCAATTTTAACAGAGGCGGTAAAGAAGGGCTTAGCTTGAAGCCCCGGGGTATTGGCAATCATTTGCTCCATGGCAGCCCAATCAGCAGCACTGGGTCCCTCTACGGAAGAGCCCAATTTATCGCTTAATTTTTTCCAATCTTTAGCCATTATACCACTCGTTTTAAATTGCTCATTGAGATGAGCTTTCCTTTTAAAATTTCTTTTGCTGAAGCGAGATAGCGTTTCGAACTGCGTTCGGAGCAATTTAATTTCTCCGCTATTTCGTGATGTTTGTAGCCTTCAAATTCATAGAGACTAAAAACCAATCTCTCGTTTTCTGGTAATTTAAAGATCAGCTCCTTTACATCATTAAGGCTTAGTTCATCCATTACTGAAGCAAGGCCCTTTCCTATTTCGATTTCTTCGAAGTCTTCGTCGGCTTCTTTAAAATCTGTTTGTTGTTGGTAGTTTTTGTTTTTACGAAAATCGTCGATGGCACTGTTTACCATAATGGTGGCAATCCAGCTAAAAAAATCACGTTTTTCATCGTAGTCCTTTAGGTTGAGAAGTATTTTCAAAAAACCTTCATTCAAAAGAGCAACGGCATCTTCACGATTGCGTTTATAACGAAAACAGATTGCCAATAAATAAGCAAAGCAATGCTGATAGAGTTCAGACTGTGCCTTGCGATCATTCTTTCTACACTTAGAAATAGTCTTTATTGGAATGCTGTTCATGCGCCATAAAGGTAAGAAAGCAGCGGAGGTAAATCCGCCGCTTTCTATAAAGAGCAATTATTCAACTATTAAACGCAAGGTTTTCGAAGCGGTTTTACTACTCACTCTTACCAAGTAGGCACCTGAGGCAAGACCATTGATCTCAGCCGTATTACTAGTAGGCTGGAAGTCGATTAACTTCTGACCACTAATACTATATACCTCAACGTTTTGCACGTTTAAACTAGCATCCCAGCTAAGGTTTGCTTTTTCGGCAGCAGGGTTAGGATAAAGACTTAAAGAAGACTCTAGTACTTTATCTTCTAAACCAACGGTAGCGGGATCAACTACATTAATGGTAAAACCAGTCATGCCTTTGTAAACTAAGTTTCCGTTGGCATCGAAGCCAATAGAATCGCAATAAGTGCTTACGCAAGTGTCGATACCGGCGCTATCTACCGCAGTGATAGTTAAACAAACACCGTATACGCCTACTGTAGTATAAGTATGACTTGGGTATTGCGCGCTAATGGTAGTACCATCACCAAAATCCCAATCGTAGCTAACAATATTTCCGGTAGAACTAGAATTCTCCCATAAAACTAATTGTCCTTGGAATAAACCAGAGTTTACGGTGTCAACAATATAATTAGCACCACAAGTAATAGGAGTTGGGTTTCCACCAGATCCAGATCCACCAGTATTACCAATAGAATCGCAAGTGGCAGCACAAAGGCTGTCTACACGAGAGTAGCAAAAAGATATACCATTAGGGTAATTCGAACTGCTGAAAGAAATACTATCGTAGCTCGAAGATGTAAATCCTGTAGTTGTTACACCATTAATGGTCATAGTTGAAGGAATACCGGCAAGTAAACTGGTGCGAGAGAATTCTAACAATGAAATCGCTTCAACCATATAGGTTGTGCTACTCCCAGATGGAAAAGAATAAGACTTGATAAGCACTTCGCAATCACTGGGAGGGCATGATAGAGATAAAGCAGCTGTAATGGAAGGAGTGGCAGGGCTGTAAACAGCAGTACCCCACACTACATTGCCACCGCAATCTTTGGTTGCCCAAAAAATGGTATCCATCGGGCTTAAATTGCCAATCCAAAATGATGCTGCACCATTATTATTGGTGTAAGTATAAGTATCAAAGCTTTCAAAGGTGGGAGGATTTTGATAACCATTCCCAAAAAAAGCTGATGGTGAGGAATAATAAAATACGGCTACACCTGGCTGAAAAGCCATACTGCTATCTACCACATTTATGGTAAGGTTGTTTTGAGCAAAGGCTCCAAAACCGAAGGCCATCAAGGCCATGAGTACTAATTTTTTCATTTTACTGAGTTTTAATTGTTTCTACATTAGGGTATACGTAAGTGCCGAAGAAAAAGGGACAGACTAAGCAAAAAAAATCACAATTAAATGCTCTCTAAAATTTGCGAAAGAAAAAAACCCAGCCGTAATGACTGGGTTTTTGGTTAAGTATCGCTTTGCATTTCCATAAGATGGGGTTGGAAATGCTTATTTACTCAATAATCAGGCGCAAGGTTTTAGAAGCCGTTTTGCTGCTTACTCGTACTAAGTAGGCTCCCGATTCTAGACCAGATATTTCGGCCGTATTACTAGTAGGCTGGAAGTCGATTAACTTCTGCCCGCTAATGCTATAAACTGCTACGTTTTGCACATCTAAACTGGCCTCCCAAGTAAGCTGAGCTTTTTCGGTAGCAGGGTTAGGGTAAAGACTTAAAGAAGATTCTAGAACTTTATCTTCTAAACCAACGGTAGCGGGATCAATTACATTGATGGTAAAACCTGTCATGCCTTTGTAAACCAAGTTTCCGTTGGCATCGAATCCGATGGTATCGCAGTAAGTGCTAACGCAAGTGTCGATTCCTGTGCTATCTACGGCAGTGATTGTAAGACAAACATTGTAAACACCTACTGTAGTATAGTTATGACTGGGGTATTGAGCATTAATGGTAGTTCCGTCACCGAAATCCCAATCGTAGCTTATAATGTTACCATTAGAGCTACAGTTTTCCAAAAGAATTAACTGTCCTTGCGCTAATCCAGAGTTTGCGGTATCCACTAAATATGAAGGGCTGCATGCCACGGGACTGAAAAGAAAGGGATTGCCTATCGTAAGAGAGTCACAAAGACTGGTACAAATAGAATCGACTCTTTGGTAACAAAAGTTTAGATGCCCAGCATTGTAAAAACTTGAAGGCACAATAAAGGACTCAATATCACTACTACTTAGGCCTGTGAAAGTGCCTGAGCCAGAGCTGTTAGAATAATTAAAGGTACTAGGAACATTAGTAGGAAGGGAGGTACTGCTGAACTTCCGCAGATTAACAGCCTTCACTAGTAAGGTAGATGCGCCGGAATCAGGTAGAAAATAAGTATCGCAATCACTAGGCAAACAAGAGATTGACATATTTAAATTCAGAAAATTGGCTCCAGCTGCTGCTGAAACCACTGCAAAGTTACCCGCACAGTCTCGAGTTGCGAAATAAGCCGTATCAGATACAATCCATGCGTCATTAAAAACACCATTGGCGTCAGTATAGCCTATAACATTAGCCTTTTCGAAAGTGGGTGGATTCTGCACTCCGTTGCTGTAAAAGAGATGGGAACCATAATAATAAAATATTGCCTGATCTGCCACGGGATTACCATTACTAGTAAGAGTTAGGGTATGCTGTGCTATAGAACTAAAGCTAAACGCCATTAAGGCAAACATTAATAGTTTTTTCATTTTTTTCATTTTAATTGTAATTGATTCAAAATAAGGTGAAATAAATAGTATAATCTGCGGTACTTTAGTATTCGAAGCTGATTTTTTATTTAGCGATAGATTTAATATTCGGCCTTAATCTAACATAAATCGAACTACGATATGTCTTTATTTTCAGAACTACTCCTAATTTTTTAATTACACTCATATTAACATCCTAAGCGAGACACTTACGGTTGTTAAAGCTAACTATTGAGAACTAAGTAATACACCATCCTTCAGATAAATGAATCTAAAAATATATTTCAATTTAGCAGTTTAAACACCTGTTAATTAGTAATTTAAAAAGTATAAAAAACAAAAAAAATCCAGTCATAATGACTGGATTTAACTTACCTTAAGTAGACTTTATACTTCCGTTTAAAGGATTTTTTTGAATTTAATTACTCGATTATTAAACGTAGAGTTTTTGTAGCCGTTTTACTGCTTACTCTAACTAAATACGCACCTGACTCTAAGTCCGAAATCTCTACTTGATTCGTGTTAGGCTGGTAGTCGATTAACTTCTGCCCGCTAATGCTATAAACTGCTACGTTTTGCACGTCTAAACTGGCCTCCCAAGTAAGTTGAGCTTTATCGTTTGCCGGATTAGGAAACAGACTTAGTGAGGACTCTAATACTTTATCTTCTAGACCAATAGTAGCAGGATCGATTACATTGATGGTAAAACCAGTCATGCCTTTATAAACCAAGTTTCCGTTCGCATCGAAACCGATTGAATCACAGTAAGTGCTTACACAAGTATCAATGCCAGTGCTATCTACCGCGGTGATGGTTAAACAAACGCCGTAAACTCCGATGCTGTTATAAGTATGACTAGGGTATTGAGCACTAATGGTAGTTCCGTCACCGAAATCCCAATCGTAGCTTATAATGTTACCATTAGAGCTTGAGTTTTCCAAAAGAATTAACTGTCCTTGCGCTAAACCAGAGTTTGCGGTATCCACCGAGTAAGAAGGATTACAAGTTACCAAGCTAGGGCTAGAACTTCCGCCTAAATTAATAGTATCACAGCTGTAGGTACAAATTGAATCTACTCTGCTATAGCAAAAGGTAAAAGATCCACTAAAGGTATTTGGTACAAAAAGGCTATCGTAATTACTACTACTAAAGCCAAGGCTAGCACCTGATCCAGTATTACCGTAATAGAAAAAATTACTGGGAATATTGGCTGGTAAAGAAGTGTAGGAAAATTGACGCATCGCAAAGGCTTGAATGAAATGTTGAGTCCCCGTTGCATTTGGAAATGAATCTACCTTAAAAACAGCGTCACAATCACTAGGTGCACAGGATAATGGCAAGGTAGCAGTGATATTAGGATTACTGGAACTAATAGAACCCGCACTCCAAACGTGGGTACCAGAACAATCTTTGGTCGCCCAAAAAACCGTGTCACTAGGCGTTACATTGGTCAAGCTAAAGTTTACAACCCCATTGGCGTTAGTGTAGGCCACATTATTAAAGCGGTCGTAAGTAGGTGCGTTAGTGTAACCGTTGCCAAAAAAAGCGCTAACAGAATTGTAATACATCACTGCTGTGCCTGGCACCGTATTGCCGCTATTGCTAAGTGTTACTGATAAAGTGCCCTGCGCTTGAGAGCCAAAACCAAAAGGCATTAAGGCCAAGAGTACTAGTTTTTTCATGATTTGGTGTTTTATTATTTCTTGTATGAGGGTCTACGTAAATAAGCAGAGAAAAGTGACAAGCTCTTAAAAAACAAACCTCAAAACACTATTCTTCAGCAGTTTAAACTACCTACAAACTAAGTCGACCTCAACAAAAAACCCCAGTCTTTTAAGACTAGGGTTCTTAATTATTGACTTTTTGAAAGGAAATAATTTATAACATCTCGTAAATACCCGCGGCCCCTTGACCTTCTCCTACACACATGGTTACCATGCCGTATTTCTGGTCGCGTTTTTTAAGTTCATTGAATAACTGCACCGATAGTTTTGCTCCAGTACATCCCAATGGATGTCCCATTGCAATGGCGCCACCGTTTACATTCACCTTGGCGGGATCTAAATCCAAAGTCCTAATCACCGCCAAAGATTGCGAAGCGAAAGCCTCGTTCAATTCGATCAAATCGATATCGTTTTTACTTAAGCCCGAAGCCTTCAACACTTTTGGAATAGCATCTACTGGACCAATTCCCATTAAGCGCGGCTCTACTCCAACCACTTGGTAGTTTACTAAGCGAGCAATAGGTTTTAAGCCCAGTTCGTTCATCATCTTTTCACTCATCACCATTACGAAGGCTGCGCCGTCGCTCATTTGGCTCGAGTTACCCGCGGTAACGGAACCTTTGGCGGCGAAGACGGGGCGCAATTTTGCCATGCTTTCTACAGAAGTGCCTAAACGGGGACCTTCATCCGTATCAACGGTATAGGTGCGTACCTGGCGTTTTTCGTTTTCATCGAGGTATATTTCTTCCACCTCAATAGGCTGAATATCATCTTTAAAACGACCGGTCTCAATGGCTTTTAAAGCTTTCATATGCGACTCAAAACCAAATTGATCTTGGTCGGCACGACTGATATTATATTCATGAGCTACCGCTTCAGCCGTTAAACCCATATTATTGTAATAGTCGGCATGCGCCTTGGCTAACTCATAACTTGGCACTACTTTGTATCCGCCCATGGGAACATAACTCATGCTCTCTACTCCACCGGCTATAATACAATCGGCCATACCGGCATTTATCTTGGCGGAAGCCATAGCGATAGTTTCCAAGCCACTGGCACACCAACGATTTACGGTTACACCAGGAACTTTAACGGTATCTAAACCCATTAAAGAAATTAAGCGACCAATGTTCATACCCTGTTCCGCCTCGGGCATGGCATTCCCCACAATCACATCGTCAATGCGATTTTTGTCTAATTGCGGCATAGTCTTCATTATTTCCTGAATAAGTGTGCCCGCTAAATTATCAGGACGGGTAAATCTAAACTTCCCTTTTGGTGCCTTGCCAACGGCGGTTCTTTTTGCGGCTACGATGTATGCGTTCATGTCTTAGTACTTAGTATTAAGTAGTTAGTAATTAGTATAGGCCTTATACCCAACAGCACTCATTTTCTTAAAGAATAAATGAGGCTATAATTCATTTTTTGTAATTCGTTTATCTCACCTTGTATTCTTCCAACTTTATCAATTTCGAAATAACCAAGGCGCTCTGCCAGTATTATTTGTGTTTCCAACTCATTTAAAGAGCCCTGCGTAATATCTAGGAACTTAGCGAAATCAGCTTTGGTTCTGCGACCTGCACCCTCAGCAATATTAGAGGGAATTGAAACAGCTGATCGTTGCATTTGCATTGTTAAGCCAAATCGTTCAGAACTTGGGAAGGTTTTCATTTCCCTATAAATTTCGGTTACTAATTCCATTGCTTTTTGCCATAATTTAAGCTCTTTATATTGGTGCATTTTTTTAGTATCTAGTAGTTAGTACATAGTAGTTAGAGGGACAAAGGTCAATTTAACAAGTGGTCCTGTAAATTAAGAATTACTTAGTAAGTGCTTAAACTCCTTCTTTTCGGCAGACGATAAAACTAACTCTACCGTCCAGCCCTACTAACTACTTAATACTAAGTACTTAGTACTAATTCCTCAACACCTTCCCCGTCTTCAACATATGCTGTATTCTCTCCATGGTTTTCTTTTCGGTACAAAGGCTTAAGAAAGCTTCGCGTTCGAGGTCCAGCAGGTATTGCTCGGACACCATAGTGGGCGAACTAAGGTCGCCACCAGACATTACGTAGCCGAGTTTCTCTACCATTTTCTTCTCATGAGGCGTGATAAATCCACCTTCGAGCATGGTGTGGGCGCCCACGGTAAACATACCGAGTGCTTGTTTTCCTAGTACTTTAATATCGCGTTCGCGGACTGGCATAACATAGCCATTTGCGGCTAATGCTAGCGCTCTTTCTTTCGCATCAGCAATTAAGCGATGACGATTTAAGGAGATACCATCGCGACCTTCTACAAAGATGCCCATGTTAAAGGCTTCTTTGGCTGATTTCGCTACTTGCGCCTGACCAATCATAAAGAGGTACTCACGGTAAGCATTGGTTTCGATATCATCTTTCAAATAACGTTGCGAAGCACGACGGGTTAATTCTTTGGTTCCACCACCGCCAGGAATCACACCTACACCAAACTCAACTAGTCCAGTATAAGTCTCCGCTGCCGCTTGTACCGCATCTGCATGAAGCGACATTTCACAACCGCCACCGAGCGACATTTGATGCGGCGCTACCACTACCGGAATGCTGGAATAACGCACGCGCATCATGGTATCTTGGAAGTGCTTAATGGCAAAATTTAGCTCATCGTACTCCTGCTCCACCGCCATCATGAAAATCATACCAAGATTGGCACCGACAGAGAAGTTATCGCCTTGGTTGGAGATAACGACGCCTCTAAAATCTTTCTCGGCTAGTTCAATACCTTTATTAATGCCAGCTAAAACACCACCCCCTAAAGAGTTCATTTTAGAACGGAATTCAATATTTAAGATGCCGTCACCTAAATCCTCTACCGCACAGTCGCTATTTTGCCAAACTGTTTTTGTGGGACGAATATGGTCTAGTACAATAAAGCTCTTCCCTCCTGGCATAAGCTTGTAGTCCTTATCGGGGATGGAATAGTAATGAGCTTGGGCCTTTTCAATTTTATAAAAACCGGAAGCCCCAGATGCTTTAAGCTCGCTAACCCAAGAAGCTAAGGACAACCCTTCGGCTTCAATTAGCTCAATACCTTTATCTAAACCGATGGCATCCCAAATTTCAAAGGGACCATGCTTCCAGCCGAAACCAGCCCGCATACCTTGATCAATGCGATAGAGTTCATCGCAAATTTCAGGAATCCGATTGGCGGCATAAGCCATAATTCCCGCTAAACTGCGACGGTAAAACTCACCGGCCTTGTCTTTTCCTTTAATAAGAACTTTAAAGCGTTCGCGTACGTCATCAATATTCTTGGTGAGCTCGAGGGTGGCGAATTTTGATTTCTTCTGAGAAGTATATTTGAGGGTATCTAAATCGAGAGATAGAATTTCTGATTTCCCGTCCTCGGTTTTAACCTTTTTATAAAAGCCTTGGCCGCTTTTCGAACCGAGCCAATTATTGTCTTGCATTTTCTGCAAGAAAGCGGGCAGGACGAACTTTTCTTTTTGCTCATCCTTCGGCACCGCTTGGGCTAAACCATTAGCCACGTGGATTAAAGTATCTAAACCTACCACATCCGCAGTTCGGAAAGTAGCCGATTTCGGACGACCAATTAATGGTCCGGTCAGTTTATCAATATCTTCTACCGAAAGACCCATTTCGGAAACCTTATGAAAGAGATCCATAATTCCGAATACTCCTACGCGATTAGCGATAAAGGCGGGTGTATCTTTACAAAGCACGGTGGTTTTCCCTAAGAATCGGTCGCCGTAGTGCATGAAAAAATCCACTACCTCAGGTTTCGTATGGGCGGTAGGGATTATTTCTAAAAGTTCTAAGTAACGGGGCGGATTGAAAAAGTGGGTTCCTAAAAAGTGCTGATTGAAATCATCACTGCGACCTTGGGTCATTAAGTGAATGGGGATTCCACTAGTATTGGAAGAAATGAAAGTGCCCGGCTTGCGGTATTTTTCTACGCGCTCGAAAAGACTTTGCTTAATATCAAGACGCTCCACAATAACTTCAATAATCCAATCGGTTTTGGCGATTTTGTCTAAATCATCGTCAAAATTACCCGTGCTTATTCTGCTGACATAAGTCTTATCGAATAAGGGTGCGGGATTCATTTTCACTGCCTTGCTAAGGCTATCGTTAACTATGCGATTGCGCACTTTGGGATGCTCTAGACTGAGACCTACCTTTTCCTCGGCAGGTAAAAGCTCCCTCGGTGGGATATCTAAGAGTAAAACTTTTACGCCCACATTGGCGAGATGGCAGGCGATTTGGCTGCCCATAATGCCCGAGCCTAAAACCGTGGCGTGTTGAATGACTTTTTTCATACTATACTTTTTCGGATTCTAGTTTATGATCAATTATCATGGTATTTATGCCTTCAATAACTTTGAAAAAGGTAGACATTTCAATTTCATTAAAGCGCTGAAAAACTGAGTTATTAAAGTTAATGACCGCTTGTTTAGCGTCTTTGCGCTTTTCTAAACCAAAAGGTGTAAGGTGAATTAATACCGAACGACCATCGGCGGGATTGGGCCTTCTTTCAATTAGCTCCTTCTCCTCCATGGACTTTAAGATGCGACTCATGCTGGTTGCTTCCATGCCCATTTTCGGACCTAGTGCGGTAGAAGGTGTGCCCTTTTCACTATCGATATTAAGGAGAACGAATCCCGTGGCCATGGTGGCGCCATAACCTGCCGCCACTTCATTGTACATTTTAGCAATACTTTGCCATGTACGTTTAATCTGAAAATCTACTGTTTCTTCGGGTTTCAATACCTTTATTTTGAATGGGGAGCTAAGGTAAAAAAATTATGCATGCATAGGAAATTGCCGACATATAAATTCTTCATGCAAGAATTAGGTCTAATTATAAATGTCTTTGTTCAATTTCAATATAGATAATCTGCAATGCCTTTATCTAATAGCTCCATAACAAAAAACTACAACAGATAATCCGTGGTCATGAAATTGCTTTCGCCATTCCTCAATACATCGCGAACTAAATCTTTCTGATCAACACTAGCGGCAACCAGAGTCCGAATGGAGAAGGAACGTAAAGCGTCATGCACACTTAATGTTCCCACCGCGCTATCCTTTCTCCCCGTAAAGGGCAGATAATCAGGGCCACGCTGGCAGCTGGCATTAATATTTACTCGGCATACTTGGTTTACCATGTGGTCTACCGCATAGGCAATAGTACTTTGGCTTTCACTAAAGAGACTGCATTGCTGACCATAATCGGAAGCAGCGACGCTCTCCATCACTTCTTCTAAATCGTCGAATACTACCACTGGCACCACCGGACCGAATTGTTCTTCAGAAAAAATTCGCATATCCTTAGTCACAGGATATAATACCGCTGGGAAAAAAGAGGTGTCGTTTACCCGGCCACCCCTTTTATTAATCTGTTTCGCGCCATGATCCAAAGCGTCCTTCACATAAGCTTCCATTTCGGGAACCTTTTTAAGCTCGGGCAGAGGCGTCAAAACCGGATTTCGCAGCGGATGATCCAAGGCTAGCGCATCTACAGCAGTGCTTAATTTCGCCACAAAACTATCAGCTACCGCGCGGTGCACGAAAATAATTTTTAAAGCGGTACAGCGCTGACCATTATAACTGAGTGCACCTTTTACCGACTCTTTTACCGCTGTGTCGAGTTCGGCATCGGCAAAAACAATGGCGGGATTTTTAGCCTCCAAACCTAAAATTTGACGCAAGCGATTGGGCTTCGGATGCTGCGCTACTAAAGCATTGGAACTTTTTGAATTACCAATTAAAGCCAAAACGTCGATATCGCCGGTAGCCATCATCGGTCCGGCCAAAGTTCTACCCCGACCAAAAACTATATTCACCACGCCAGGAGGAAAGGCTTTTTGAAAGGCTTCCACCAAAGGTGTTAATAAGAGAACACCATATTTCGCCGGCTTAAAGATGATCGTATTCCCCATTAAAACTGCCGGAATTAATAAACAAAAGGTTTCATTAAGTGGGTAATTGTAGGGGCCTAAACATAAAACCACTCCCAAAGGACCGCGTCGAATTTGCGAAAGCATGCCGTCTTTGGCGCCAATGCGGGAGCCATCCCTTTGCATTTGTTTGTATTCGTTGATAGTATCGCGGATATATTCTACTGTGCGATCAAATTCTTGATAGGCAGCTTGTTCATTTTTGGCAATTTCCCACATTAACAATTGGCTAACCTCTTCGCGTTTTTCCGCCATTAACTCTAAGAAGTGCTCTAAAGCAGCCACTCTTTCATCGCTGCTAGCGGTAGGCCAAGCACCACGCCCATGGTTATAAGCAAGTTTAGCCGCTTCTAATGCTTCCATCCCTGCTTCTGTGCTCATCAATGGCGCTTCCCCTAGAACTGTTTTAGCAACCTTTCCGTCTGCTCCCACCTCTCCCATTGGTGAATAAACTATTTCAAAATCGCCAGTCCAGGTTTTTAATTGGCCATTTACTAAGTATTGATTCCACTTAAATGCCTTTGGTGTTTCTATCGTCATCTTGTCGTTTATTTTTGTTTTTATTCCTAATCCTCGCACTATTGCATTAATGGAGAAATTTAAGGTTTTATGAGCTAAAATTAAAATCCATTGAAATTCTGGGGAATTGCCTCGAATAAATATCTGCAATAAAATACCCGGCACAGAAACAATTGAATTAGCCATGAATCTCGCCCTTCAAAGAACCGAGTACCCATAAATTCCCCAATCCGCATCGAGCTCAACGCGCTGCGGTCTTACTCTTCCCCAAAAAAAAGGCCACCCAAATGGGCGACCTTAATTTTATCTAAGCTAGAAAAGACTACTCGCCTTTTTTATGCCCATAAATTCTTTCATAATGATCTTGATGCAAGGCTAAAACCACCCGACGCTTTAATTTCAACGTTGGTGTTAACTCGCCACCATCAATACTCCAAGTATGGTCGCTTAACTCAATTTTTTTCACTTGCTCCCATTTACCGAAATTCTCATTTAAGCGATTAACATCTTGCATGATACGAGACTTTATTTGCTCATTTTCAATGATTTCTTTTTCGGAACCGAAATTAATCCCCTTGCGTTCACAGTAAGATTTTAAGAACACAAAATCAGGCTGAACAATGGCCGCCGGGTGTTTCTCACCCTCGCCAATCACCATAATTTGCTCAATGAAATGCGATTCCTTAAAACGGGTTTCCATTAACTGAGGAGCAATATATTTCCCTCCCGAGGTCTTGAAAATCTCTTTTTTACGATCGGTGATTTTCAGGAAATCGCCATCAACAAACTGGCCGATATCGCCCGTATGGAACCAACCATCTTCAGTCAATACTTCTGCGGTGGCTTCGGGTTTATTATAATACCCCATCATTACATTTGGCCCCTTGCATAAGATCTCGCCGTCTTCTGCAATCTTCACCTCTACGTCTGCAATTAAGCGACCTACCGAACCAATTCGCTTTCTTCCTTTATCAGGACCGTTCACAGAAATTACAGGAGAGGTTTCGGTTAAACCATAACCTTCTTGAATATTAATTCCCGCTGCAGAAAATATACGTATTAAACGTGGGTTTAATGCCGCAGAGCCACTAGCAATGGCCTTGGTTCTTCCCCCAAGCGCCTCTTGCCATT
This sequence comes from uncultured Schleiferiaceae bacterium, assembly GCA_963977415.1. Classification (GTDB taxonomy): domain Bacteria; phylum Bacteroidota; class Bacteroidia; order Flavobacteriales; family Schleiferiaceae; genus Croceimicrobium. Next base: position 238,806 of record CAXBOS010000003.1, read on the forward strand.
TACTGAAGATTAACTTACGTGCTATTGCTAGTTTCAGTCCGTAAATGGGACCTTTTCCTTCCAATTCGTATTCTTCTCCTAATTCTAGAGCCCAGAAGAATAATTTCTTTTTAATACCCGTTAAATCAGAACCTTTAGCAACAATTTTATCGTAGATCTTTTCCAGTAAACGAGGTACAGCCGTAAAAATAGTAGGCTTTAACTCGCGAATATTGTCACCAATCATTTCCATGCTTTCGGCATAATAAATGGCAACGCCTTGATAGCAGTAGAGATAAATAAGCATGCGCTCGTAAACGTGACAAAGCGGTAAAAAACTTAAAGCCCTTTCGTCGCTACCTTCTGTTGGAATGCGGGCCACTGAAGCTAAGCTATTGGACGCAATATTGCGGTGAGAAAGCATTACCCCTTTGGGTCTACCTGTGGTTCCTGAGGTATAAATTAGCGTCGCTAAATCAGTTTCCTGCACCGCATCCATACGTTTCTCCAGTTCAACCTGATGCTTATTGTCTTCACCTTTGGCTAAAAACTCTAGCCAATTTGGAGCCCCTTTTACTTCGTCGAAAGTGTAAATTTCTATTAATGAGTCCACCTTATTTTTAATATGACTCACCTTTTCATAAAGTGCTTCATCTGAAACGAAAAGCATCTTTACCGCCGCATCATTAAATATATACTCGTAATCGTCTTCCGATATTGTAGGATACACTGGTACATCTACTGCACCAGTTTGCAGAGTCCCAATGTCGATAATATTCCACTCCCAACGATTGGTGGTAGAAGCGATAGCAATTTTATCGCCAGGCTGAATACCCATCTCAATAAAAGCACGACTGGCTTTTTCACTTAAATCGACGTATTCCTTAGTGGATACTGGGGTCCAAACCCCATTTATTTTATTGGCTAATGAATCCTTTAATGGACAATTTGCAAGTTGATAGCGCGGAAAATCAAATAAACGCTTTGGCTCCTTTCCCTTCATTTATATTTGAGTCTTGTTTATTGGCTAAATATAAAGGGAAATTTTAAGATTTTTGGCCTCCGCGCCAAGCTATTATTCTTTCTTGGTAAATTACGTTTAAAGGATCGTAAACCGCATTGCTGCGTTCATAATGCCAGCGCTCTAAAATTTCCCGCCGTTCGGTCCCCTCAAAAAAGACACGGCGAGCGCGTTTTACTTCTCTAAAAAATTTCTCGGTCCGATACCAATAATGCTTAATATGCAAGGGCGACAAAAGCAATCGCTTTTCCCTGGGACGATATTCTTGCCCATCTTGCCAGCGCAGCCGAGCGAAAGGACTGTATAATGGATAGTGGGGATTTTTATTAAAAAAACGCGCGCCATAACCACTTTGCACGATGGTTTTCATCGTATAATTTTCAGCGTATAAATCGGGAAAGCGGCGGTTTAATTTCTCTATCAAAAACTCACCCTCCTCTATTTTCTCTACGTGCGCCGTGCCATACATCAGCCAATTCAGCACTAGGCCACCACTTTTTTCACTCTTCGGTAGATGCGTTTTAAGATCATCTCCTGGTAAGGGAAAAATATATTCGTCGCTGTCTATAAAAGCGATCCATTGATAGTCTTTCCCTAAATCGCGCAGGGCTTTATTTTTATGAAACTCTTCTCGAACATAGAAATCAGAGTGATCAATACTGTCCTCCCATTCCAAAATGCCCATCTGCCGATAAGGCTCTAAAACCGCTGCAAAATTATCTTCACTATCGTCATTTGTGAGACGAATAAAATCTACCCCATGCGCAAAATGAAAGTCGAGCCACTCCTTTAAAAAACTAGCTTCATTTTTAAACATGGCATGCAGGGCCAATTTACCATTGCGCGGTTTCTTAGCGAATAGCTGACGGAATATTGCGAAGATTTTCTGCCAGAAATAAGACCAATGATAGAGGAGCTTTTGCAAAATTATTTACGGTAAACTTCTTGACCATTTAAATAGGTAGCCTGCACTTCTAAGCTACTCATTTCTTGGGCACTCAAGGTAGATAAGTCCTGATCGAAGATTATGAAATCGGCATATTTCCCTGCTTCCAAAGTACCTTTTTTCTTCTCCTCGAAAGAGGCATAAGCGCCCCACTCTGTCATACCACGAATAGCATCTTCAAAAGATAAAGCCTCTTCCGCGCGGAAACCCTTGGGCGGATAACCATCGGCATCTTGGCGTAAATAAGCCGAGCGTAAAGTAAATAGCGGATTTATTGCTTCTACGGGAAAGTCGGTTCCTAAAGGCAGTTTCGCACCCAGCTTCAAAAAGCTTTGGGCCGAATAAGCATATTTCATTCGTTCAGCGCCTAAACGCTGATCGGCCCAATACATATCGCTAGTAGCGTGGGTGGGTTGAATGGAAGGAATAATGCCCGCTGCCACCATGCGTTTTTGATCCGCGGGATGTACAATTTGCGCGTGTTCAATACGCCAGCGACGATCATCTAAACCCGCTAAAGCCTGAGAATAAATATCTATCGCCAAGCGGTTGGCTGAATCGCCAATGCCGTGAATACACATCTGCCAGCCCAGCTGAGCGAGAGAATCGGCCATCATTTTAAAATAGCTTGCCTCCTTTAATTGTAAACCATAATTGGTGGAGTCATCGCTATAAGGTGCTAATAACAGAGCTCCGCGAGAACCAAGGGCGCCATCCAAATAAAATTTAGCGCTTTTTACCCGTAAGGTGGGGCTTTCAATGGGGGCTTTCAAATACTTAGCTAAAGAAGCAGGCTCATCGGAAACCATGGCATTGACACGAATTTGTAAAGATGTATCTGCGTAAAGCGATTGTAATAATTCAATATCTGCGGCTAGTAAACCCGCATCTGTTAGCGAAGTGACTCCTTTGGCAAATAAATTGGCCTGCGCTTCCATTAAAGCCTCTTTTTGAAGGGCTAGATCCATGGCAGGAAGTTCAATAAGATCGGTGGCGTTATCGATTAAAATGCCGGTAAATCCCTGCGCATCTTGCAAAAGCGTACCGCCTACTAAAGTTTCATTGCCGCTTAAACCTGCTTGGCGCAAAGCAGCCGTATTAATAATGGCGGCGTGGCCATCGATGCGACTAAGGTAAACGGGAGTTTCGGGGAAAAGACTATCGAGACTACTGCGATGAGGATAGGATTTATCCGCCCAATCGTTCTGGTCCCAGCCGCGGCCAATAATATAATCGCTGGGGTATTTATTTTGAAAATCGACTACGCGTGCCAGCGCATCTGCCCAAGAGCGGGTACCCATTAAATTTACCTTGCGTAAACCACGGGCATAGCCTACGAAGTGAGCGTGGGCATCGTTAAAACCAGGATAAACATAAGCGCCTTTTAAGGATTGGGTATTTGTAGCAGTGTAGCTCTGCAAAATCTCCGCACTACTACCGGTGGCGACAATCTTACCATCTTTAATAGCCATCGCTTCGAGCACAGAAAAATTAGCATTTACGCTAAAAATTTTCGCGTCGGTAATAATAAGGTCAACATTTTCTTTGCTTTCCGTACAAGAGAAAAGTCCAAAAAATATTGTCAAAAGAAGCTGGTAGCGGATGATTATGCGCATAGTTCGTATTTTTTTACAAACCTACTGAGAATGATTAGATCTTCTTCAGGACACATATCAGCATTAAAATAAATTTGGTTTATAATGTAAACTAGTTTATGTTTGTTAAAAATTAAAACTATGAAAACACTAATCTTACTTTTAGCCATTAGCCTTCAACTGAGCGCCCAAAACAATATAGCCGAAGAATTAGGCTGGATGCTTGGAGAATGGGAAGGCACCGCTAGTACCAGTCAAGCCAATCAAGAACAAATAGAATTTAGCCAAAAAGAATTCGTGCGATGGGGCGCAGGCAAAACTGTTCTGGTAATCGATGGCATTGGGCGAATCGCATCCAAAGAGGAGCCTATTTTCAACGCAACCGGCCTGCTCTACCTTGATGAAGAAAGCAATAGCTATAAGTTACATAGCTTCACAAAGGACAAGAAAACAATTATTGCTGACTTTAAAATGACTGGCGATAAAAAAGCTGAATGGTCTTTTACCGTTCCCAACGGAACTTTAATTTATAAAATAGATGCGCAAGACGGCATCTGGAAAGAAAAGGGCTATTTCCAGCCTAAAGATAGCAATGCGATGTATCCTTTTTTCGAAATGAAGCTCAATAAAATTTAAATTACCATGAATACCGCCCAAGAACAACTACAGTTAATCGACCGCATGATTAAGCAGTCGCAGCAGAAAATTAGCGACAACGGACAATTTTACTTATTATGGGGTTGGATAGCACTAGCCGCCAGCTTAATGCATTACGCCTTATTAAACTTCTCGGACTTTAATATGCCGTGGATTGTTTGGCCCATTTTAATGGGCGGCGGAGGGATTGCCGCCTGGATTATGGGAAGCAAAAGCAGAAAACAAGCTGAACGCACGCTATACAGTGATAAAGTGTTACCCTATTTATGGGGAGGCAGTAGCATTAGCATGTTTATTCTACTAGTTCTAGGCAATAAAATTGGCTGGACTAATGTATACCCGATACTATTATGTATTTGGGCTGTAGGCCTTTTCAGTTCAGGGGCTTTAATTCGGTTCAAACCTTTAATATATGCTGCTGTTTTAAATTGGATCTTAGCTATTTTTGCCTTCTTTGTCGCCTTTGATATCCAATTATTATTAATCGCTTGCTCCATGCTTTTCTCCTATTTAGTGCCCGGATACATGCTGCAAGCCCAAGCGCGCCGCGATGCTGCCTAACTTAAACCCACTTTTACATAATCAACTACGCTTAAGCATTGTCTCCCTTTTAATTGGTCTTGAAAAAGCAGATTTCACTTTCCTGCTCAAGGAAACGGGAGCCAGCAAAGGCAACCTCAGCGTGCAAATCAACAAGCTGAAGGAGGCAGAATACATTACCGTAAACAAGAGCTTCGTGAATAACTATCCAAAAACGGAATGCGCCCTCAGTCCAAAAGGCATCAAAGCTTTTGAGGAATATGTGGCCGGGATCAAAAAATATATTGATCCCAATCCATAAAAAAATCCCCTTAGCTAAAACTAAGGGGATTCCATTTTTATCCTAATCGTTTCTTAACGACCAATCATATCCTCAGGTCTAACCCAAGCGTCGAATTCCTCGCCCGTGGTATAACCTAAATTAATGGACTCCTCTTTTAAGGTCGTGCCGTTTTCATAAGCGGTTTTGGCAATCTTAGCCGCTTTTTCGTAACCAATTTTGGTATTCAAAGCCGTTACCAGCATTAAAGAATTATCTACGTGCTTTTTAATCACCTCGTGGTTGGGCTCTATGCCAATAGCACAATGCTCATCAAAACTCACACAAGCATCACCGATTAATTGCGCAGACTCTAATACGGCTCTCGCCATAACGGGTTTAAACACATTCAGCTCATAATGACCCGTTGCACCACCCATGGTAACCGTGGTATCATTACCCATAACCTGGGCGCAAACCATGGTCATTGCTTCCGCTTGAGTAGGGTTCACTTTACCGGGCATAATAGAAGAACCGGGCTCATTAGCCGGAATTAAAATCTCTCCAATACCTGCGCGCGGACCGCTAGCTAAAAGACGAATATCATTAGCGATTTTCATCAAGCTTACCGACAATTGCTTTAAAGCGCCGTGGCTTTCTACTAAAGCATCATGCGCCGCTAAAGCTTCAAATTTATTTTCAGCCGTACGGAAAGGTAAACCGGTAAAGTCAGCAATTTTCGTCGCTACTAATTCCGCATAACCTTTCGGCGTGTTAATACCCGTTCCTACCGCCGTTCCGCCTAAAGCGATTTCCGACAAGTGATCTAAAGTATTATTAAGTGCTTTTAAACCGTGGTTTAGTTGCGAAACATATCCGCTAAACTCCTGACCTAAAGTTAAAGGTGTTGCATCCATTAAATGCGTGCGACCAATTTTCACCACATTATCAAATTTCTTCGACTTTGCCGCTAAGGTGTCGCGCAACTGCTCCACGCCTGGAATAGTTACCTCCACAATTTTCTTGTAGATAGCAATATGCATTCCCGTTGGGAAAGTATCGTTAGATGACTGCGATTTATTCACGTCATCATTGGGGTGGATGAAGCGTTCGCCTTCTCCTAAAGTATTGCCTTTAAGAACGTGAGCGCGGTTTGAAACCACTTCGTTCACATTCATATTACTCTGTGTACCCGAACCCGTTTGCCAAACCACCAAAGGAAATTGGTCATCGTGCTGTCCTGCTAAAATCTCCTCACAAACCTGCGAAATAAGATCGCGCTTCTCGGTACTTAAAACGCCCAAATCTGCATTGGCATGGGCCGCCGCTTTTTTCAAATAGGCAAAACCATAAACAATATCTAAAGGCATACTCGCCGCCGGACCAATTTTAAAGTTGTTGCGACTGCGCTCGGTTTGCGCACCCCAGTACTTATCGGCAGGCACTTGCACCTCGCCCATGGTGTCCTTTTCAATTCTGAAACTCATATTATTTGTATTTGTTATTAGAGGATAAGGGCGGTAATTGCTACAATTACCAGCACCAAATAGGCGGCAAAAATACCCCCATATCTCGTGGCGCTCAAATTTTTAGCGAAAAAATATAAGGCGATTGCACCCAAGCCAATGAAAGCCGAAAGCAAAGTGAAGGCACGTGGCCAATCTAAAGCGCTTTCACCATTTAGGCCCACCACGCTTTCGCTGTAGATTATAAAACTTTGTAAAATTGGCCAGCTATCAAAGCGCAAAGCCAGTAATAAAAAGGCACCCGCACAAATCAGGGCGCTGAAAGTCAAAAATTTTCGAAAATTCATAAGCTTTTTTAAAATGCCTTTTGCCAAAAAGGAAAATGCTGTACTTTAGCAGCCACAAAAATAAATCTAATGTTTACGAAGGTACTCGGCTTTTTCATCTTTTTGTTCATTTTCTTAATGGGCTTCAGCATGCTATTATTCCTCGGTTTATTCGTAGGATATTGGTTAACCCTTTTAGGCGTGGAAGCACTAAGTCCCAAATTAGCCTATAAGCTAATCGGCCATAAAGAAGATGAGGCCTAAACCTCCGCACATAAATATTTCACAAAGCTAGCCTGAGGGTTAGCTTTTTTTTTGGCTGCCTACGGGCTTTCCGCTGCAATAGCGGACAGGGGTAAAGAGTAGTGAGTAGTGAGTAGTGAGTAGTGAGATGATTGATTTTGAAATAGAAAGGTTGATTTTCAGCGATATTATCGATAATTCACAGCAGCTGCTGCTCCTTAAATTTACCCTTTTGAATTCCAACTGAATTTCCCTCTCTTCAACCCTCGTCTTTCCCATCGAATCGCAACCGAATTACAATCAGCTTCTTCTTAACAGCCAAAAACCATCGATAGTAGATACTCTAATTAAATTGGTTCTTAAGTAAACTCAGGTTTTAAACTATTTTAGCATCGTAAGAAATAAATACACGCCCTATCAATCGCACACGCAAAATTGGCTTTTTCGCCGGACCACTAAGCTTTTTAGCCTTGTTACTTATCCAACCCTTTGAGGCCAGTCTAGTTAACAACGTACTTGCTGTTGCCGCTTGGATGCTTATTTGGTGGATACTGGAAGTTTTTCCCATTTTCATTACCGCCCTGTTACCGATGGTCTTCTTCCCTGCTTTGGGCATTCTCTCGGTACAAGAAACCTTTATGCCTTACGCTAGTCCTATTGTTTTTCTATTCTTAGGTGGTTTTATTATTACCCTCGCCATGGAAGAACGACGCTTACATGAGCGCATTTCTTATGGCTTAATCCGCTTAACCGGCACCAAACCACGGCAAATTATTTTGGGTTTTATGATTGCCACGGCCATGGTTGCTATGTGGATTTCGAATACCGCCACTGCTGTATTCTAATAAAATTACATATTTAATCGACTATTTATCATGGATTTAAGTAGAAAAATTGGTTTTACAAGTGCGCCATTGCTTTTTTTGAGCATTTTGTTTTTCGAACCTATTGCAGAGCCAAATATGAATCGAGTAATTGCCGTAGCTTCATGGATGATTATTTGGTGGATACTCGAAGTGTTTCCCATTTACATCACTGCCCTGCTACCTATGGTTTTTTTTCCAGCTTTGGGGATTTTACCCTCGGCTGAAACTTTTGCTCCTTATGGCTCTCCGATTGTCTTCCTTTTTTTCGGGGGTTTTATTCTTGCCTTAGCTTTAGAAAAAAAAGACCTACATAAGCGTCTTGCTTTTGTAATTTTAAACTTCACAGGCTCGCGCCCGAACCAGGTAATACTTGGCTTTATGCTTGTGACTGCGTTTTTAGCCATGTGGGTTAGTAACACTGCAACAGCAATAATGATTCTGCCGATTGCCATTTCAGTGCTTCAACTCTTCGAAGACCAGTTTAAAGGCTCAAATTCTGATAAGTTAAAATTCAAAACAGTATTACTCCTTTCAGTAGCCTACTCCGCTAACATTGGCGGTATTTTCACTCTTATTGGCACCCCTCCCAATATTGTCTTTAGCGGGTTCTACTTGATTGAAACAGGTGAAGAATTTTCTTTCATAAGTTGGCTGAAATTTGGTGTTCCGATTGGAATCACACTACTTTTAATTACCTACTTCATCATGACCCGTATTCTTTTTCGCATCAAAGGGGACGAAATTAAAGGCTTCAAACAGCTTATCCACAAAGAGCAGTCGAAGCTCGGGGTTATTACCAAAGCCCAAATACTAGTCATTCTTATCTTCTCTGGCACCGTTGGCTTATGGGTATTCGCCTCGCTTCTTAATGATTTAATGGGCACTCGAATATTCAACAATACGAATATTGCAGTTGGGGGCGCAATTTTGTTGTTTATCACTCCTGTTAATCTGAAGCAAAATGAATTCTTGCTCAGTTGGCGTGATACTAAAGACCTACCATGGGGTATTTTACTTCTTTTTGGCGGCGGTTTGTCGCTAGCAAAAGGTCTAGAGTCAGCTGGTGTTATTGACCTAATAGGTACTTACATCATAGAGTCTGTAAATCTAAACCCCACTATTCTTCTTCTTATTTTGACCGCATTCGCATTATTCGCAACCGAGATAATGAGTAATGTTGCCCTAGTTAGCGTGTTATTACCCGTAGTCTTTGGAATTGCAGCTTCAAAGAACATTGACCTACTCTACTTAACAATTCCAGTAACGATTGCCGCAAGCTGTGCCTTCATGCTTCCCGTAAGCACACCACCTAACGCGGTTGTTTTTAGCAGTGGCTTTATTAAAGTTAAAGAAATGGTAAAAGCAGGAATTTGGCTGAATTTCGCCGCTGTCATTGTAATTGTTTTAATTATCGCACTACTGTTTAGGTAATTACTAATTCTTGCTGAATAGACAGTGTCCCGAATTGATTCAGCTTCTTGTAAGTTGCGCGGCAGTATAGTAAAAGCTATGAAATTCAATGATATAGAGGTTATTGAAAACGCAGAATTGTTCAATTTACAGCAGCTTGAAGTGTAAAAAGTGCACTCTGGTTGACCTCTACCGATTTGTTGCGTAAGCGGTGATAGCACTTCCAAAAACCTTCTTTTGGGTGCATTACACTGAGCTGACTCAAAGCTTCAATTCAGATTGAATCGTCTTTTATCGAGCGATAGTTTAAGCTACTTCTACTGGTCTTTAAAATGCGGCACGCCTTGCTTATGCCTTTGGGGTAGTTCTCTTTTAATCGACTACTATCGCACGTTTCTGGCAAGGCTTGAAAGCTTTTTTTCAATGATGTATTTTGTCATATCCAGCTCTAGAGCCAAGTCTGCATGCATCCGTTTAAGCTTCGCGTTCTCTTCTTCCAGTTTTTTGACTTTTTTGTTTAAAGCTTAAAAAGTTCATTCTTTTTTATTCATATTTCTAAGTTTCGTTTTTTTATCTGATTATTCCATACTACCAACTCAAACCATCTACAACACCATTTCACTGATATTTATTTCTCAGGGGAGATGTCCAGGAAAAATATATAGTTTAAAATAAATTGTATAATGATAGATTTAAATGACATAATTGCATCAGCTATAATTGACGTAGCCTCTGATAGTCAGCAGATTAAAATGAGAAACCAGTTTGTAAAATTGAAGAATTATGGATATTACGTAAATGAGTACGTTATGGTTTCGGGCAAAATTATTTTAGTCATGATTAACGACACTCATAATTGCGTAAGAATCATAGGTGATAGCCGCTTTACTGCTTGAGCTTTATGCTATTATCCTAAAATTAGGAAGACGAGATTACAATACCGCGCACCTTAAAATAGTCATAAATTCGACCTTTAATCAAGCTTAAATCTTCCTCTTTACATATTATCTCATCATGTTTGGTGATTGATGTTATGTCAAGTTGGGCTAAATAGTATACGAATAGTTCACTTTCACTCTTTTGAAGCTCAAAGCTAAGGTCATTGTTCTTTTTAATATCTTCAATTTGGGTGATGCATTCGTTACCAAATAAATTAACCATTGCTTCATATATTTTGCCATTTGAGCGAATAATAGTTTTTTTAGAGAAAAAAACGTGCCGATAGCTAGCAATTTTAGCACTCATTTTATCTATGTTCATTTCGTCAGCCAAAAGCTGATAAAATTGCGCATTGGCAACGGCGTGACGATATTCACTGAATCGTGCTTCTAGCTTTAGGGCTAACAGCAGTGGTTGGGCATTAGGTAAGTCAAAAGGGGCGGTCTTTTGACCTTCAATTATGAAAAACGGCGTGGCTGTATAACTGAGATTAGTGAATGAGCTATATAGCCTTCCACTTCGGGCTACGCTAAACCAAAGGGCGTGTGCATTTATTTTAGCAGCTTGGTATAAATAATTGTTGATTCTTGCTGTCGTTAAAGTTCTCTCTTCCACTATCCTATAGTAACCGCCATGTTCAATATTTTTAATTTTTTTCATTTTTGGCTTTAATTCTATTCCTTTATTATTAATTAGCCAACATTTATAAGCCTCAATATCTATGCTTGTTTTGAATCCATCTAAAATATTTTTTTTAACAGAAGGGTACATACTTATTAATGATTTAGGGTCACTAGGTATGAAAATAATTTCACTAAACGCCTCTTCGTAGTATTCACTATTAAGTGATTTTAGACTAGGTCGATAACTTTTACAAAACTTGTTTTTCTCATATTTACCGTTGATATCTATCACACTAGCTCTCTTGAGAATGCTAGTCATAGCACTAAAGGTCAATCGCTTTTTTTTTCCTGATGTCATTGTTACCTGCACCCGATACATCTTATGCATCTCTTTAGTTGATATATTTATAAATGGGTGGCTCAAGCCATTGCTGGCTTTGGATATCAGGTATCTATCGTATATTAGTAAGTAGATTGAATTTAGCTTGCAGCGAAGATTGTTTTGAGTAGTATTACTTTGAGATGAAAATTTAGAAGATATAATATCATCGAGCTTTGAGTGTACATAATTAGTAATCATATGTTTTTTTTTCACTATATACTATAATCTAGATATAAAGTTTTAATTATAATACCTAATTATATAAACACCCCTAATATGCCACCATAAACTAGAATACTTAATTATTAATACTACTTATTATATGTAACACCATTATTTAAGCACTACCAGATAACCTATAATAAAACCTATTATCTACTTATTTAACTTATTATATGTAACACCATTTTTTATCAACCTAAATATTAAATTGCAAATTATTGATTATTAAAATTGGGGGAGTGGATATTTATTAATATATAAATAATGATAACAAAACAAACTTTACGATTTCTTGCAGATTTTATTTTTTCTTGCATTAGAGAATGTCCAAATACACATCGGCTTAAATTCGAATTAAATGCAAATCAAGCATTGTATGTGACTTTCTTTCCTGCCGAGTTCTGCCATGTAACTTTGGCACTTGAGTTTGATGATACTAACGGTTATAATCAAGTTGTCTTTAATGATGCTTCTGATGTAGATGATATACACTGCAGTCTAGTAGATATTATTGACAAGGGTATAAGGGAGAGTAAACTGCATAATCGCTCATCGGAAATTCAAATTCAGGATGAAAGCGAATTGGCGCAAAACATATTGTCCTTTTTCTCTTTTGTTAGCATCCAGAGCGGCTTGTTTTGACTTTTTGGAACCCACATTAACTTTCAACGCTTTTGAAAATGGATTTTTCTAGCTAAATACTTGAGTGAACTGCAGTAAAAGGCGTTACACTTTCATTTTGAATGTTGATGCATAATAAATGGGGAAGCTGGGTTTAACCTAAAAACACCGGATAAAATTAAAGTCCGTTTTGGGCGGCTGTGTCGAGCTTATGGACTACATGCTTTCATTCACAGAAGAACACTAATGTTTGTAAGACAGCCTATGACATGACTTGTTTCAGTATAAAAGGAATTGAAGACGATGCTGTACTTAAAAAATGCTAATTAAAGATATTCGTAACTTCACAATTCTAATGATAAAATCAGCCATGAATTGGTTAAAAAAAATATTCGGTAATAAAAAATCTGTAAAAAGACTCTCAGCGGAAAATACAAGCAATACAAAAGAACAGTCATCTATTGTTTTTGACGCTTGGACCTCTGGAGACCTAGGGGAAATGATTCGAGCAACAAAATCAAAGTCGAACCCCATCGATAGGCACTTTTTACTTCTACAGATTGTTGAAGAAACCTATAAGAAGCGTAAGGATATAAAATATCGAGAAATATTTAAGGAATTCGCTCAGCAGCATATCAGCGAATTTTCTGCCCTATCTAGCCAATTAAAAAAAGAATTTAATAATAAGCTACCACGAGTACCAACATTCCAAAAGTACTCAACGGTGCTCGCAGAGGACCTTGAATTTAGCGATGCTGTTGAAGTATGCGAAATGGCGTTAAGGATTGGGTTAGATGACGGAACAAAGTCCGGGTTTAGAGGTAGAATTGAACGAATTAAGAAAAAGCAAGGATTTTAAATAATTAACATGAAAAAAGCCAGAATCGAAGAAATCAAAAGTGAAGCTAAAAGACGACTTGATGAATGGATAACTAACTCTTCATTCGAAGAGATGTCATCCCATGGTAGTCAAATGAGGTTTGATATGTCTCTAGGGTTATATAAAGGATATCCTTTAAAAAAACCAAAATGGATGAAGGACAAATCATTTGATGCCTTCGTTACCGAATCAGAATTTCACTCAAATGAATATGACAATATCATAGAAGAACTTTTTGAATTCGCTGAGAAATTATAAGTGTGTATGAGTAAGCCCTATAGCAGGGTTTAACACCAAAATTCAAGATGAAGTTACTGACTGCTTAAACAATATAGACGACCTTTAGATGGTGTGATTGTACTAAATGAAGTAACTGCAATACACGACTCTAGTATCTTTGATATTTGCGGTTGAGATGTCATTGTGATTCAAACTAAAGCGGGTAGAGTAAGTATATATTTGCTAAGACAGGCATACTTCAGTAAGTACCTTGTTGAAGCATTTTAACACAAGGTGTTTAGTCCGTGGCAATCTATAGAAGAAATGATAAGGTTATGGCAGCTTTGGCAGAAAAACATGGTGTCGAAATAGTGGTGATACCGGAATCTGGAAATCCAGCACTGGTTACAAGTTAGAGCAATAACCATCATTCCTTTAAGGGTTTAATACAGCACGCCATACTGCACAGACCGACATTTTTGGTCGATGCTCAGGGAGTGAATAATTCCGATGATTTCGGGTCGATGTTTTGGAAGTAACTCTGAACAACTCAACACCTACCCCCTAAAGCATCAATTATTCATTTATCTATTGACCGACTTATTGCATCTGGTAACATAGAAGCCACTAAATATGGTGATTCACAACAAGCGTCAATTAGGGTGCTGGGAACATCATTAGACCTTTATATGCACAGTCAGGGGTTTAGTTAGTGATTAATCTATAGCTGAGTTTAGTGCCAAAATTCAGTATAATGTTGCAGATAACTTTGGTAGCATGTTTTGGTCGTAAGTATAGAAATAGAAAAAATAGTATCTAAAATTAGAAATATAGAGATTATTGCGAGCCTCAGAGGTCATGATGAAGTAGAATCGATTAAGATTTATATTCAACCTAAAACTAAAATCGACACCCTTTATTCTATTTGTTCAAGGTTTCTTATTCCCGCTTATAAACCGATGAGAGTTATGCAAGAAAAATCACCCGGACCGAACATCTTACTCGAACATGACTTACTAACGTTTTAGTTAAACATAGACCATATGGTGCTTTTCTTTACCTTTGGTAGCCTTGATAAAATTAAACCTTATGAAAACCAGCACCCCGGTGTTAATCACTTTCCTCGCTTCAATAAATTTATTCAGCTGCAAGCCTGATGACCCTCCAACTGCTCCAAACGTAATAGACGAGTTACCGCAGGTTAGTACTGCAATTATATCAGTTAATGGTTTTACAGTCGTTTGTGGGGGCGAGGTTACTTTTACTGATGGCGACTTAGACACTAAAAGAGGAATAACGTGGGGAACCAGCCCCTCTCCCACAGAAACAATTAACTCTGCTCTAGATACTTTAAAAGGTGCTGGCACCTTTCAAATAGAGGTGTCTAATCTACTACCGCAAACCACCTACTACTTCCGTGCGTTTGCAGAAAATAAAGCGGGTAAAACGTACGGAAATGAAGTTGTGGTCAGCTTATCAGAAGCGAATCCACTCGGTGCCTATCTGGACTCTAGTGACTGCCTTGTCTGTTCAGACTATTCTATTGGCGATGTTTTTATTTTAGATGGTGTAGAATATTACGTCCTTGATAAAACCGGACTATTAGATTATTTAGAGCAAGGAAAGGATGCAGCAAACGTTTGCACCTCGTTAATTACAAATATGTCTCACCTGCTAAAAGAAAGACGAAGCTTTAATGATGATATTTCCTCTTGGGACGTTGGTCAAGTGGTTAATATGACACAAATGTTTTACAAAGCTCAAAACTTCAATCGAGACATTGGAAACTGGGATGTAAGTCAAGTTATCGATATGAATTCCATGTTTACTGGGGCTTCAAGTTTCAATCAAGATATAGGTAATTGGGATGTAGGTCAAGTAATTGACATGTATGGTATGTTTATCGGGGATTCAAGTTTCAATCAAGATATAGGTAACTGGGATGTATCTCATGTTACTAGTATGGCATATATGTTTGGGCAAACTCCAAGTTTTAATCAAGATATAGGTAGATGGAATGTTGGTAATGTTAATGATATGACTTACATGTTTGCTGGGGCTTCAAGTTTCAATCAAGATATAGGTAACTGGAATGTTGGTCAGGTTACTAATATGGAGGCTATGTTTGCTGGGGCTTCGAGTTTCAATAAAGATATAGGCAACTGGAATGTTGGTCAGGTTAATAGTATGAGAGCTATGTTTTCGGGGGCTTCAAACTTCAATCAAAGCATTGGCAATTGGGATGTCAGTAATGTCACTAATATGGTTTACCTGTTTAATGATGCTCAGAGCTTTAATCAAGATATTGGAAACTGGGATGTTGGTCAGGTTACTAATATGACTGCCATGTTTAGGCTAGCAACC
Source organism: uncultured Schleiferiaceae bacterium (assembly GCA_963977415.1). GTDB lineage: Bacteria > Bacteroidota > Bacteroidia > Flavobacteriales > Schleiferiaceae > Croceimicrobium. The sequence goes on from CAXBOS010000003.1 coordinate 254,364, forward strand.
AGTTTTAACGAAAATATAAGCGGCTGGAATGTTAGTCAGGTAAAGGAAATGTCTTATATGTTTTTTAATGCTTCCCAATTCAACCAAAATATAAGTAATTGGGATGTTAGTCAAGTTAGTTATATGTCTTTTATGTTTTCGAGGGCTTCCAGTTTTAATCAGGATATTGGAAACTGGGATGTGAGTCAACTATCTTCAACAGGTCTAATGTTTTTCGGGGCTTCTAGCTTTAATCAGGATATTGGAAACTGGGATGTGAGTCAGGTGCTTGATATGTTCGGGATGTTTGCTGATGCGACCAATTTTAATCAAAATATCGGTAATTGGGACGTAAGTAAGGTAAAAACAATGGAGAATATGTTCAGCAGTGCTTCAAGCTTTAATCAAGATATTGGAAGCTGGGATGTGAGTCAAGTTCTGAATATGACAACCATGTTTAATAATGCTTTAAGTTTTAATCAAGATTTATCAGGTTGGTGTGTTTCAAATGTTTCAAGCTTACCTAATGACTTTAAATCTAATTCACCACTTACTAATCAAAACACACCCATATGGGGAACTTGCCCGCCTTAATATCAGCAAGCCCAATTTAGTTTCCTTCATACATAACTCAATTAAACATTAAGGTATTTAAAGAAAAAGGCTAATTATTGTTAATGTAAAAAGTAAACACCACTAGGCTGTTCTTACCTTTCTGGCAGTATGATTAAAAAGTAAAGGACACAATAATGGCTACAACCGCTTAGAAGCTATATGAAAAGGTCTTACCTCCTATCTAAGAGTGTGTAGCCCATCAAATAGCACTAAAACCTTGAGAACTTTACCACTAGTTTATACATCAAATAAATTAACCAATTCAACATGCATCAGGTCACAATTATTGCTAAAATTGAAGATAATTATTGGGTTCAGAAAAATTAAACTTTGGTAAAATTTATAAAGGCTAAAATCTCACTAAAATTAATACTATCCCACAATAATTGAGGGTCAATCATTAGATTCATCTCTTTTATAAATAAGTTAGCAAACATTAGTAATTAAGTAAACCTTTCTGAAATCTAACTTCCTATGAAAAAGCTCATTATTATCTTAAGTAGCTTTCTACTTGTCAATTGCACTTTGAATAAAAAGTTTCCCAAATTTGACTCAAAAGCATACTCAGGTCAGGTACTGAATAATGAATTATTCACTAACGAAAAGACAATTGTCATAATGGGTCACATTGAATGCCCGCCTATGATTCTTGCACTTAAAGACCTTGAGACTTACCAAGGCGATTTTGACTCAGCTGGAGTTCAAATTCTTGCTTTTCTCGAAAACACAGAAGAGCATTTAGATAAACTTTATCAGGACACTGCAAGTATATGGGGGTGGTTTGGAAATCGTTTCGAAATAGACACTTTAACATATCCAATAATTGCAGAGTGCAAATGTGAAAAAATCACACAGACCAAAGAAGGGACACCTGTCATTGGTCGTCACTGCCGCAAATTAGCTTGGAGAGTATGGACGTTTAGCTCTCCCACATTTCTTTTGGTAAATGGTGATGGTAAAATTCTTAGGAGAGAAAAAGGTTACCCATTTGGTGGTGAAGAAAAGTACAGAAGAGAGTGGTTGCATGCTTTTATAAATGAATAAAACGTTTGCCAACAACAAATAAACGCAAGGCGGTTACTTACGTTTTCAAAGGATGCTTTTTATTGCAAATAACTAGACCGACGTTTAACAACAAGTAATAGATACCGCCCAGGCGTTTATTCAAACCGTTGGGCTTAATTTCGCTAAAGTCGCTATTCCGTCCCTCTCACTCGTCTACAATGATTTCGTAATCGTGATTGATATCGAACAACCTTCCATCACCATCACTACAGCATAACCGCTACCATTTAAGGCTATAGTCAATGCGGTTCTCTATATTACAACGCATACCGCTTGTATATGTCGAATGATAATACTGTTTTAGGGTAATTGGTAATTAACCCTTAAAACGCATCATGAAGGCATTCAAAAAATAGTTCTGACATCAATTTAAAAATCAGCTCCTTTAACTGTTACTTATAACTGAGAAAGTAACATTGCTAATGTTTATAACGGTTTAGTGGGAGTTATTCAAATTAAAGTGTTACTTTTGCATATTATATAACTAAAAAGTAACTTTTATGGCTGCAAGTAAGACCACCGAATCCATTTCTTGGCAAAAAGCTGATAAGGTGTCCAAAGAGCTTTTATTATCTTCCAAAAAAAGAGAAAAAGATTTGGGACTTGCTCTTGCAATTGCCATTCGAACTGGATTACGAAAAAGCGACCTTCTCTCTCTTCGAATAGAAAATATCAAAGAAGGAAAGGTTACTGGTAAAGCGAGTAAAACAGGTAAAGACTTTGGTCACCCCATACCCGATTGGTTAATAGATGAAATCCATAAAAATCAGTACTTGGGGAACGTTTATAGCACCACCTACAGTCATATGTGGTTAAATAGAAGTGTCCAACGAGTATTTCCTGCTGAGTATGCACGAGCTTTAAAAAATGGAAAAACAATAGGTGCCCACAGCTTACGCAAAGCCTTTGGCTTGAGATTATATGAAGCCTATGGGGTCAATGCGGCACGACAAGGGCTTCAACATAGTGATTCAGCAACAACCGCCCGATACCTTGAGATTCCCGCCATTGAGCAGGAGAAGAAGCAAGCGGAGCTGTTTGGTTAGGTTTAATGGTAATCACCTTTCCAAGGGGACATACCCGAATATTCATGAGGGTGAATCAGCCTGCCAGTTTCCTCATTTGTCTCAGAAACTACTGAATAATTATCCATCTCATATCTTTTTACAGTTCGATGATATTCATTGCCTTTATCATCTTCATCTATAACAAGTGCATTAAATACATAATCGTGAAATTCAGTATTCAGGAGGTCATCAGCCCAATGTCCTACAAACCCCTTCATGCTGCTAAAGTCAACACCCTTTTGAGGTGCGAAGTGGTAAAGCTCTTCTCCGTTCTCCAACTTACCCCAAGAAATTGGGGGAGAATCTAGTTTAATTCCTTCTAAATAGTATTCTAATTCTTTCCACATTGGATATTCAACTATTCGTTCCTCATGAACTCCTTTAACAAAGTATTGTGTTCCGAGCGGAGGTTGGGGTGTCTTTGGTTGACTATAGTCTGATATTCCACCTCTCCAAGATAAAGCACCACCTTGCAATCTAATCTGCCCACCAGCTTTACCGATGTGAACTCCATTTCCAATGAGTGTACATCCAACTCCTCCGGATATCTCAAAACCGTAGAAAGCAACTTCCTCTTTTAACCTAGCGGAGTCTAAATAAATAGCACACTTAGAGTGATTGAATTCGCCAGAAATCGATACGTATAGAGCCTTTTCACCACTTGAATTAGCTCGTCCGACCCACAAGGAGCCATCCTTAATAAAAACTCTAAAAGGTGGATACCAAAGGTCTAAATGAGTTATTTCAATGCTGTTATCCTGCGGTATCTTTTTCATCCCGAAGACTACCTTATCTTCATCTTCGGATATTTGAATTTCACCATTCTTTACAGTGACATCATGATTTGAATTTGATATTTTCCAGTGATTTTTCTCAATGGAAAACACTAAGTTTCCTTCGGAATTTTTGAAAGCTCCAGTAAATAATATTGTCGGCTCAAACGGTCCTGCATCACTATTGTATGTAAATGAAAGCAGGTCTTCACTGTCAATGTTGATTATTGAATACACATTCTCAAATGAGCTTGCGCCAATTTGAATGACTGGGGGTTTCTCAAACCCTGAGAAAAAACTCTTATCCTCTGGTGTTGGAGCATCCTCTGGATTGCTTTTTCGCAGGTTGTCATAGTATTTCTGTAGCTGCTCTTTTGAGAACATCTCCTGACCATCTTTACCTTGTTTCCTTGGGTTATGCTGCGGGCAGACAAGACACATTTTATCGGGGTCGTGCTCCTGAGCATCTTTGAACTCTGGAATTATGTGTTCGTATTCATAGAAAGGATTTCGACAGTTTGGCACCACGCAGCCGAACTTACTATTTACACGTATTTTACTTTTGACATCGTCTGGAATATGTCTAGAGAGACCATGTTGATTTTTATTCGACATTTCGGCAGATTTAAATTGTGACCATTAATCTAAAGGTTGTGGACGCTTAAGGTTAGGGTACCTGCCGTTAATGGGTTTTAAAACTATTAAGATTAGTCTTGAACTTTAGGGAGCAGTAAACTTCAAATAGGTATAACTCTTCATCATTTTCAACCTTTACCCAAGCAACCTTTTGGTTTAAAAGTAACTCTTGCACAGGCTTTACATAAGTTTCAAAATCCAAAGCTCCTCTTTCGCCTAAATGCACCCGACCGGGTTTAACCACCTCATGATATTTTAAACCAATCTTGTACGCCAAGCTAGCAGTGCGGTGACTATTTCCTTTTATATGTTGGTTTACTCGATTAATTACACCTCTTGAAATACCTACATAAAATGGATTGTTTTCTTGTGTCTTAAATACATAAAGACCCTTGAAGTCAAGTGCGGATTCATCACCCTCGGTTTTATTCATTAGCCATTCAACTCTTATCTTTTTATCTTCTACTAGCTTTGTCCGAGCTGTGGCAACTCCGGAGCCTTTCCCGAAATAATCCTTTAAGTCAAAATTGTATTCTTCATTAGTTAAGTACTTGAGCTTTTCATCAAACCCTTTGACTAGGCCATCAAACTGGTAGTCCAATTCTCTTTCTTGGGTAATTGCCTTTAAAATCTCCTCTTTGTGTAAGCTAACCATTGGTTTGTGTTTCTAAAGTTCGTTTCTCTTAATAGTTATGCTTTTCACTTTCTAAGATTTGGTCTTAATGGTCCATGTCGTACAATTGAGCAACCCTCCATATTTACCCACCTCATTATAGTTAATTGTTCGAATTACCCTATCGTAGAATGCTTCTTTAAAGATGCCCAAAACACGTTCATCAAAATCTATATCAATCTCGAATAAGGGTAAAACTACTAAATTCCCAACTTCTAGGAAGTTCATATAACACCCAATAGCATGCTCAGGGTACTTTGGGTCCCGGTAATCAAAGAATGGCACATCGATATAATCTAAATCATGGTGCTTTAACACCTTATCCATGCCCTTGGACCAATACTTATATTCCATCGACCGGTCGTTACCTATTAGGGTGTTTTCGTTCGCCCATCTAACCATGCCATCAGCATGACCGGTAGTATCATTATTGATTTGCGGGATAATTATGATTTGTGCATCAAATAGCTTTTCCAGCTCATCGATTAGCTTGGTTTGGGTGTATTCAGGATTTTCATCAAAAACACGGTCGGTTAGAATTACTTTCTCTTTATGCTGAACCAAATTACCACCATCAAGATTGATATCTGAAAATTCAGCAGTAATATTATTAGCTTCAAGCACTTCCTTTTGGATAGTGCGTAATTCGTCATAAATATCTAGGTAGCTTGGCTCATATCTGAACTGTACATATCGATTTTCTGAAACTTGAATCGGCATATAGTCACGACACCATATATCTTTAGTCCCTTGAAGAGTCTTGTAACTTAAATGACACTTGTCCAGCAGAATCTTTAGCTCATCCACTGAAGAATTAAAGCGTGTGTCGGACTCTATTAAACTACTGAAGTATATCATATTGGTTTCATTTCCCAATATCATGGCCAAGTAAGGATTTGTAGTATGACTTCATAGTTGGAACGAAATAGTCCCGCCAGTCATCCTCCGATATTAGATTACTCTTAGCGTTATTACATAAGGGACAGCACAAAATCGAGTTTTCATAGGTGTAATCCTTTGAGGGGTCTCGTTTTTCAATTTCAAGTGTGCCTTTTGACCTTTTTATTTTCCGGTTTAGTGTTAGGTTGCCGTTTCTAAGTCGCACCAATTGGTCTAAGTCTGATTGTGATATCTTACAGTAGCCACAGCAATTATTTTGGTCCTTATACCATTTTAAGAACTTTAAAAAGTCTTCAAAAAGTGAAGCCCTTAAAGAATTATAGTATCTGCTGTAGAGACTGTGGAATTCACCAAATGATGCCTGCAACTCTTTGAAGTCATGTATCGACAATCTAAGTTTTGATGCGTAGTAAGCATCAATAGATTTATATTTCTTCGAGGCTTCACCTATGTTGAGCCCTTCAAATTCATCGATTCTTGAATAATCCGTTAATCTTTTTTTGTAACGTAAACTAAAGTATTGGTATTCTTTCATGTGACATATTCAGCCTTATAAAGATAGTAAATTCAACATCACAATATAAGGTGGTTAAGCACCTACCACTTTATTACAAGTATACCTCAGATTACCAGACTTAAATCCATTATCTACTAATGAATGATATCTTTTATTAATTCAGGTTAAAATGTCGCTAAGAATGAATCTTACAGCATTCTAATCAAAAAACATGGCATTACCACCCAAATCCTTTTTGAAAGCTCTCGGAGATAATAGCTTGCAAATAACACAAAAGTGTATTGCAGGGTTGCATTCAGCAGCAGTTATAATGTATCTTAAGGTTTTAGAGATAATTTAAAAAACTAGGTCTAGTTTCATGCTGCGTAAATATTAATCACCACAAATCTAGCTAGGTCCCAAAAATATATTGATTTGGATGTCACTACAGCTTTCCGTGATTATAGCATCAATATCATTAATCCAGCGGGGCTTGCTCAGGATAGGTGCAGGATTGTCGACCTCGACAACTAGCTTTATTAGGAGGGTATAACCGTTATGAATTATTAAACAAGAAGTATGTTGCCTTGACGAGATAATGATTTACTTATCATTTTACCTCATGTTTCAACTAAAATACCTTCTTTGTATTTTTCTACATCTGCTCTAACACCTGAGTCTATGGGTTTCACTAAGGTGACCTCATGAGTTCCGGAAAAAGAGTATATACCCCAATAATCTTCTTTAGCTAAAACTATGTAGGTGCTTTCATTGATAGGGAAAAAAGCAAATTCAACTTCTGGATTCTCAATAAGTCGAATTATTTTGTTTTTATCAAGTTCCTTTTTTATCCATTCTTCATTAACATTATCCAAATAAGCTAGGTCATTCACATAAATATATAAACTAAGGTCAGCGATTGGTTCGCTAGCATTTTCAACTAAAAGCATGCATTCGATAGGTGTATTTACCTCAAAATATTTTTTTGAGAACTCAATATCAAGACCGACAATTTCAATTGAAACCTCTTGAATAGACCACACCTTAGCTTTAGCTCGCTCAATCGATACTTTTACGAAACTGGTTAAATAATTTACTTTTACATCTGTAGAACCTAAGTTTAATGCGAAGTACCTGACAAGCCCTCTAACCAACACTAACCAAGCCAATGGTAAAGCCCACCATATTTGATAATCTAAATAAATGATTGTCAGAATTATCGTTATTAGCGCAAAAGAGGAAAATTGTAACACTATCTTACTTGATGCTCTGGCATCAAATTCATCATTAAAAACATCAATGTAATTCCCACCATTTAAAGAAGCTAGCCGTCTGTTGTACTTAATGCTAATTGGTAGGTAAATAAATATCAATGAAAGCCAAACAAATTGTAAATCCCTCGATTGAAAATAGAGAAATAATAAGGGAATACTAATAACCCATAATAAATTTAGCGTTCTGGAAACAAGTAGCCATTTTTCAATCTTCTTAAAGTTAGAATCCAATATGATATCCTTGTCTAGCTCTGGATTCTGCTGCCTGTAATTTAAAACCTCCTTTGCTATTTCTGTTCTGCTGTGATAGTTTAAGTCTTTGTATCTACTGCCGGTTAAAAGACTTACAAATTCCAACCTAACTGGTTCAAAATAAACAAGATGAACAGCACAAAATGCCTCAATTTCATCTAATTTCTCTTTGCTTAAGTCGCTATAAACTTTACTGTGGCTTATTAAGTGATTAAAAGTTGTCATTTTTAATGTTACCTAGGCTGGCTTTAGGGTTGATTAGGGTATTTCTAATTATTTCCCTAAAATAAGGGTTCAATTAATTATACAGAATAGTTTTCGAAATATTTATTTTGGTATTTTATTTTACCAATTAGCAATGACCCCTCTTTTTTGATGTTAACATGGTTAAATACGGTGCTAAAAAGGGTCTGCCCTATCTATTTCACTTGCCTTAGGGAACATCATTTGTGCGTAGTCTAATGCCCTTTCCCTTGATGAGTGCACCAAGGTTAAATCATTTTCACTGTCTCTTGCAAAGGCACTACCTTCAATAGTTCGATTCCATTGTTCTTCCCCATCGTTAAAATATAGATAGGTTGCCCATTTTGGTTCGTCACTATATTTCTCAACAACCTTAAAATGAGTTACACTATTTGCAAATGCTGTAAGCCTAGTATTTCTTGTCCATTTTTGCAATAACAACATTCCAGCGGCTAAGAAGATGGTGACTAAGGTGATAACCATCCAGTTAACATCTTCAACACTGAAAGCTAGAAGTTGAAAATAGACAAAACTTAAAAAAGAGCCAACTATCAATGAGAGGGATGCTAATTTAGAAATACGAGGAACTGAGGATAGCGCTCCTTCTTTGCGGATATATTGATTCACCGTTCTAATGTTTAACATTGCTCCTATAATTGCACCAACACCTATGAAAGCATTTTCACCAGCCAAGTAAAATGAAATTATAAAGTAGGAAACTGGAGTAATCCATCTAAAAAAACCACATAAAATGGAAGTTAAAAATGCTACCACTGCGAAGGCTGAAAAGGCGAAGAGATAATCCATTTTATTAGCTTTAAACAATAATGATGCTAAACAAAGTAACAAAATCAGCTAAATATTTTGCAAAGCATATAATGACGCTTATCACCAAATATACAATCTATTGGTCGCTTAACTAATGTTTCCTATGAATTCCTGAAGATTAGAGACTGACTAATTACATCCTATGCTTAATAAATTGGCTTTGCTTAGCATACTCATCTAAGCCGTAAAAACTTAGGCTCAATTTAGTAAATCTGTTTTTTTGATGATTAATTCCTATTTGAAAACATGACCTTTGGTTACTGAAGTCTCGTTGTTTTGATTTTTTTTTATTTGAGGCCCTACATTGAGAAGAAAAGCGTAAGATTCATTGGCAGGTGCTGATTTTTGGGCCTAGCCTTAATAGGGTAAAAATCTATATCAAAAGTGCCGGAATCTATCTATAGATTTGTTTACTTTATTCTTATTGGACTTTATTGGAGCAGTTGCTTTAATATGAGTACTATAATTTTTTTTACAAGATTTGCACCGGTATTTGTACTTTCCACTGGAAGATTTACCATGTCGGCTAAAGCTTTTACTTTCGCAATAAGGGCATTTGAAGTTTTCCTCAGTTATTTGATAACTATCTTTCTCTATTTGTCTTTTATAACCCTTTTCCTCAGTTGTTTTTATATGGGTGCTATAATTTTTTTTACAAGATGTACACCGGTATTTGTATTTTCCACTGGAAGATTTACCGTGTCGGCTAAAGCTTTTACTTTCGCAATAAGGACATTTGAAGTCTTCCTTAGTTATTTGATAATATGATTTTTCTAACAGTGTTTTTTTGCTCCTCTCAGATTTGAAATTTAATGGCTTTAAAATCACTTTTTCATCATCAGTCTTTAATGAATCTCCCCAGACTAGATTGATAAAGCGATTGGCAAGTAGCTTATAATCTCCTAGGCTATAATAATCTGTGAGAGATATCTGCCATAAATAACCATATCGAGCGAAGTAAATACCTACTTTTTCAATTTTGGGATATTTGTTACCATTAACACCACCTATCAGAGCTAACAGGTGATAACCTATAAGTTGACTGAGGTCTTTACGTGCTAGCTTTAAATGTTTTGAAGACTTGATATCAATCAAAGTATTGTCTACAATAAAATCTGCATCAGCTCCACCAACTAGAGCCGAACCTTCGCCAAAGGTTGGATTTGCGATGCAATGCTTATTTGCTATAAATTTTTCCCAAGGGACTATTAGAAAAAGCTGCTGCAGCTCAGATATTTTAAACTTATCCTTGTCAAGTTCATCAATATCTACGTCTGTTATCCCGCTTCTAAATTTAATGTCCAACTTGGCAAGAAGAATGGTGGAAAGAATAAGTTCTTGTGTTAAAATTCCATCGCTAATAAATTTGCTATAATTATTTTCAGCAAGCTGGAACTGAGATTGTAAATATTCAATAAATTCAAAACGATTTACCCACTTTCGCCTTTTACTACCTATCAGCAACTTTGGGTTATTTGACTCTCTGGCTGATGTTAAAATCAATTCTAGTCCGCCTTTGGCAACCCAGTCGCTACCTTCAAATAAATTCCCATTAATTCTTTCAAGGGTGAATCTGACCAAATAATCCAAGGCTGCACCTATTTCGCCCGAATTATATGGTTGGTCACTCGAATCTGGCACTATAATATTGGGCTTTAGAGGTAACCCGGGATTAGGGAAATGTATTTTAAACCATCGTTTAACATCTTGTCGGCGTTTGTCAGTTAAGATTGAAGTTAAGCTCATGTCCCTAATATTTATTATAATGATAAAAATAGTGATTACAAATTTCAATCTCAGAGTTACATTTCACCACTTTCTTGTGGTCACTTTAAATGACTTAATAAGTTTATGTAACCCACTAATATCCGGAGGGTCTCGTATGGGTATTAATTTAAATCCATATCACAAATAATTACGTTAAGTTTTCCGCAGAGACCTATCTATCCCAATAGCATTCTGCCAAGCTACTATATCCATATAATCAAAGTAGTGGTGATTGCGATAATTTAACCTGTACTAATTAGCGATACCATCTATTAGTAGATAAATGGTTTAGGTGTCCTAATTTGCAGTATACCGTAGATTAACACACTTAGATTCATTATCTAACTAATTATGCTGCCGTTTATTGGTATACGTTGAAATTATTGTAAGTAATACCACTTAGAGCTCTTTAATCAACATGCCCAATATAAATTGCAAGCCCTGGTAGAAGACTACAAATCCTTAAATCAGGTCTTGTGAGCCCAAATCCTGAGCAAATGCTTAATCCAAATTGCTAATCAGTCGTCATGCGAATGTCTGGTTGAATTTGAAGGTCAAGTATCGACCATTCTGGAGGGACGAGCAGAGCAATATTCTTATATTTACACTAAATACCTGCACCTCTAATCATTAAGCCGCCTCTACATCAACGTTGCCTGCAAGCTTTACACTACACTTTACTAACTATGACGAAAATATTTTTAGCTATCACTTTGGTAACGCTTGTTTCTTGCGACATGACACCAATTAATAAAACAACGGAAACTATTAACTCACAAACAGACAGTATTGCAACCCAAACACAAAGTGTTGAAAATTCAATCAACTTTGCCACATACTGTAATACACGTTATGACTATTGTATTGATTATCCCGATGGAATTATATATCCACAGCCAGAAAGCCTAAATGGTGACGGACTAGTTTTCAAAAACAAACACGGCGAGAAAGTTCTCGTAGTTTATGGACATATGAAAATTGACCCAGACGGTGGTGGAGAACTCTCTTTAGGAGAACAATATTATGTCGACCTACACAGGGCTTTTGGAGAAAACGGAAATCAAGACCGTGTAATAACTTATCAAAAATTAGGCAAGACATTTTTTGTTCTATCAGGATACAAAAAAGGAAAAATATTTTATCAAAAAACGATTTTAAAGGAAAACGCTTTCGCTTCTGCATTTCTAGAATATTCAGAAAGCGACAAAGAAGTTTTTGACAAAGTTTCTGCCCAACTTTTTAAATCATTCAAGTGACGCAAAAGCAAGTAGGCAACATTGTATCACATAAGTACAAGACGGCTAATCATTCTCACAGCTTCATCCGTTGGTTTTTTTTAGTAAAAAGACATCGTTTACAAAGTTAAAGGAACATGGTTTACACTTTTCGAAGTGGTAATCTGAATAAAAACCAAACAACCATTCATCTCTATTGCTAAATCATCTTCTACTACCATTTTAGAGTATAATGACAAGAGTATTAAGATTGGCACCATGTCGACCATTAAAGGCTTAGCATTCGATAATGTATTCATCCTAGACCTAAATGATGATATCATGCCGGGACCTAAAGGCTCTAGCATGGCTGAGATTGAACATCAGATATCCTTAATGCGTCAATTCTTCTACGATAGTATTAATTGCGCAACCAATAATCTATATCTTTTTTCGAGTAGCAAAAAGAACCCATCCCGATTTCTCCGAGAACTAGACCCCCATTTCATTGATAACATAACCCCAGATGAATCATCAATTAGTGATGATGAATTCCATTTTTAAGGTTAAAATAGCTTAGTAGTTATTCATAGAGGTTCGCGAACTTGGCAAAAAGCACCCTTATAAAAGACACAATTAGCTTTTTTATCCCGCATGGACTTTAAGTGTTCATCGGTTGACGACAAAATCAAAAATTATTTAGAAAAAAAATCGGTTAGAACGTAAACTTTTTTTTACATCTGTAATACAAGTTGTAGATACTCTTCACAATGAAGAGGCCAAACACCTTAAACAATTAAAGATGCAAAATCAAAAATTATCGCTCCTAAATCACGTATTCCACAAAGAATCACAAGACTTCAAAAGGTTGCCTTTTGAAAGTTTATTAAACATATATAACCAAAAAGATGACTATCACTTTAAACAATCCCTAATTAAACAGGGCTATTACAAATCATCATATGCCCTACAAAAAAACGCAGAAAATGATGTCAAAAACAGAAACTGGGAATGGATATCTCAGCGGCCTGTAGGACTAGTATTTTACCTTAAAGATTATCATCGAGACTTTATATTAAGCCCCCAAAATGACGAAAACCAATTACTAACTAAACATGATTTTGCCCCAATTGAAGGATTACCTAATGATTTCATTGAAAAATTGGAACTAACTCGTTATGAACTAATTAAATCCCTTTACCCGGTCTTCTGCTTTGCTCAATTTAAGCCTGGAGAAGGTAAAACAGCGGCCTATGTCACCAACCTTGCGCCCTATATGGCACTTGACATTGACATAAAGTATGACAATGAAGAAGAGATGTTAAGCAAGCTAGGAAAATATGTCGATGTGTTTTGCTGCCTTACCTCCCCTAGTGGAGGATTACGCCCCGTGATTAGAATAGATACATCCAATGAGATGATGCTTCAACTAACTAAGTGGCAGTTCATAGACATTGATAATCAATCTATTAATCATTATTTACCCGGGTTATATAAAACATATTTACATGTGGCCTTTGACAAAATCAGTAGAGCACTTCAAGCCGAAACTCTGCTGGAAAATGGAATACCTACTCCATTCAACTTTGACTATAAATGCAAGAATCTTAACCGATTCTGGTACATATCACGCAACGTAAATCGACCAATTGAAATCAATCCTAACGCTCAAGCAGTTGCAATCACAAGAGTTGATTGTATACGATTTTCAAAAAAGTTATTTCCTGCAACCAACTGTTTATTTGGCTCTGCCTTTTAATACATTAATTTATCCGTTTAAAATGCATTTTATCTACTATAAAAATACTGCAACATTCCTCCAGCAGTTAAGCAGCAAGTCATCTGACTCGCACTGCACTTCAAATTGTATCAGGACTATTTGATAACTAAGAATCTCTAGCAGCCAAATTTCTAGTTTAGATTTGTATTTCAAAACCATTTTAATCAACTGATTTCCAATGGTTTTTTTTTATTTTACAGAAATCAATCCCTTCAATGGACTGTTAATTATGAGCTAAATAGAATGGCCATTTACAGCCATAATTGTCATTTACAGCCACATGATGTTGCTTTGAATTTAATTAAATCATCGGTCAATAAAAAAATATTAAATTTTATCGATGAAAATTTAAACTTTTATCATTTTTCATACTATAATGTATATAATATAAAAAATATATAAATTATGAATAACGAAAAACATGCCGTTACAAGATTAGCCTATACTCTACGTGAGGAGATAGCTTACAAAGGCAACAAAGAGATTACTTTCCTTTGGGACCTCAATTTATCTGCCGAAGACTTCAAAGAAGCAAAGGAGTTTGAGGAGTGCTTTATGAAAAATCTGCTTGCGGAGCAAAATATTGAAACCAGCAATTTTCTGAATAACTTTGACCACCTTGTTTACTGGCATCTCAAGCATATTAAACATGGGGACACGGTTTTGATACGATATTGATAACCCCTTTTCCTTCTATCGAAATGTTAAATTGAAAGCAAAAGGTCGGCGTTTGAGCTGACCTTTTTTTGGGGAAATATTTACTGAAGAGACTATTTTGAAGTTAGCTTGATAGGCAATCTCAATAAAAAGCAATACCCCAAATTGGAAATATTTAATAAACCTGAATACGTCGGTGTGCAGTACCATTATAATACCATTTGAAATTAGGTCTCTCACACAAAACTCCATCTCAAAGAATTAAAATTAGTATTTTTTTTTAAATATCTAACTATTTTGCACTAGAGTTTATTTCAGGACATATAGAATTGCCCTTTGATAATAGAAGTTACATAAACTAGCACGACTAATGGATTATGAACATTACACACAAGGTAAGGTTAGAATTTAGACATGTGTTCCCAAAGGAAGAGGAAGAACCAATTATCAACTATCTTCGTGAAATCCCCTTTGAATTTTTAATGAAGATTATTGGTTTTTCAAACACACCCAACCCACCTGACCACAATAATTTCTTTTCAGACCCAAAATTAAAAATAAGCATCACTCAAGCTGGGAACAAGCTCATTTTCCTGGAAAGATTCGATAAAACACCAGTTGTTACTACTCCACTGGGAAGCTTGCACCTTGCTGAAAAAATTTTAGCAAACATTGAGGAATTAAGACCTAATAATTCCAGACTAGACATAAAAAAGGAATTGGCATTGGTTGTTTTTTGAATTTGGATGAGTCTCACTAAAGGGCATTAGAGAAGCTAATAAGCAAATACTAGTGAATTTATGGCGGGGATATCATTTTTAGAGTATTA
The DNA here is from genome assembly GCA_963977415.1 of uncultured Schleiferiaceae bacterium. Taxonomy (GTDB): domain Bacteria; phylum Bacteroidota; class Bacteroidia; order Flavobacteriales; family Schleiferiaceae; genus Croceimicrobium. The sequence goes on from CAXBOS010000003.1 coordinate 269,412, forward strand.
AGTCCTACAAACGGCCATGAAGGTAAGTAAGGCTCCTTTTAATATTATTTAAATGCACCTACATATTCAATAGTTGGTTTTGTTGCGTCTCGATAATTTATCTTTATGTGAACCACCGCCTGACTCAAAATCCACTTATTGTGCTTTAATTCTACTTTTAATATGCCAGTTCTATAGCGGCTATTAACACTGCAATTCTGTTGCCACACCATCTTACTTATCTCGTTAACAGCGACTTCTACACGCTCCGAATCAGTTAGAGTACTGATTTGACCTAAACTATATTTCAGTGGCTTGACGGTGATAGTGAGAAGCTCAATCTTCCGTTCGTATTCCCTTTTTTGCTTATCTAGCTCAAAAATTTTCGAATTATAATCTTCCTCAGTCAATAAATCATCGTAATATATTTGTCCCAACCTCTTCTTCTTAGTTACCAGTTTTGCGATTTCTGATTTAAATAAATTAACCTGAGAATCATCAATTCTATTTTGACCTAAAAGGACATCAGCACCTAAATTACTCATTATGATAGAAGCACCTTTATTTAGCAATCTTGTATATTCATCTTCTACTAAATATAATTTAGAAACTATCAGCTCCATAGCCTTGTGTAAGGCCACCACACTTATACTACTGCATCCACATCTATATACTCCCATTTGCCCTTTAGCTCGACTTCTTGCCCAGCCGCGCATTCTATCATTGCACTTATGACAACTAAGCAATGTATTATATGGATATGCATCTCTAATAAATATCTTATCACCACGGCGATTGTGTTTGAGTTGTTCATTGGCTTTGAAAAAGAGTTTTTCTGTAATTATGGGCGATATTTTGAAAATCTCATTGTTCCATTTTCGCTTACCTATATATATTTCGTTTCTCAGAATTTGGATTATATGCGTATTACTCCATTGCCCACCCCGCTTTGTCTTCACTCCTTCAGCATTTAGTGCCCTAGACACACTATTAGCACTGTGACCATTGACTACATCCTTAAATATCCTTCTTATTATCTCAGATTCATATTCATCTAATAACAGCATTTTACTTTCGGACTTATAACCATACGCCATATTATTACCACCTGCACTATAACCACGGCTAATTCGCTCTCTTTTATTATCACGTGCTTTTTCAAAACCTATTCCTGCCGATAAACCACCTGCACCAATTATACTAGCGAATAAGAATCTGTGTTGTGCCGTAGTAAGGTCATATGTCATACCCTTAGTCAATACCAACACCTTATATTCTTGTATTTTGTCCAGTATGTAAGCTGATACTAGATTATTACCACGGCTGATTCTCTCTTCACTTTGCGCCCAGATATGTGATATTTGACCCGCCTCCATATCACTCAGCAATCGTTTCATTTGCACTCTCTTTTCGATGTCATTGGCAGTACCAGATACTCCAGAATCATCATAGACTTCAAACTTTAGATTTTCTTGCTTCGCTCGTTCTATACCTTCTTTTTTTTGAAGATGTGGTGATTCACCCTTAGTTGCCTGTTTCTGAGTAGATACCCTGATGTAAATAGCTAATTTCATACATTTGATTATAACCCTTTCAAGATATGTATAAAAAATGAAACACCGCCACGACGGTAATGTTGCTGCCGATAGCACTTTCCGTAAGCCGACTTTTAGCTGAACAAACCAACGATCAAATTTTGCTTGGTCGCTTTCGCTTACTACTAATGCTTGGTATCGCCTACGCAGCCAATATCGGCGGCACCATGACATTGATAGGCACCCCTCCCAATTTGGTTTTCGCGGGTTATTATTTTGAAACTTTCGGCACTGACTTTCCCTTTAGCCGATGGTTTATTTTTGGCTTACCCACTGGCAGCCTATTACTTTTCTTTAGCTATCAATTACTTACCAAAATAATTTACCCGATTAAGGGAGAGGAGATAGATGGTGTTAAAGAACTAATCCAAAAAAAATGGCGTGAAATGGGCAAAATGACTCGTCCCGAAATCTCCGTTTTAACTGTTTTCTCCCTAACGGTAGGCCTCTGGGTTTTTGCCCAACCCATTAACGATTTAATCGGACAGCGGGTTTTCAATAATACCAACATCGCTATGCTAGGCGGCATTCTCATGTTTATTACGCCCGTAAACTGGCAGAAAAGTGAGTTCATTCTAGAATGGAAAAGCACCGTTAAACTCCCTTGGGGCATACTCCTACTTTTTGGTGGGGGTTTAACTTTAGCAAAAGGCTTGGAAACGGCAGGCATCATTCAGAACATCGGCGATTATATTGCCACAAACGTGAGTCTTAGTCCTATTCTTTTAGTAATTATTCTCACGGCCTTCGCGCTCTTTGCCACCGAATTAATGTCGAATGTAGCCTTGGTTACCGTTTTACTTCCCGTTGTTATTGGCATCGGCGAAAGCACTGGCGTAGATCCGCTTTTACTCGCTATTCCCGCTACACTTGCAGCAAGCTGTGCCTTTATGATGCCCATTAGCACCCCGCCCAATGCGGTGGTTTACTCCAGTGGCTATGTCTCTGTAAAACAAATGATGCGCGCTGGCTTTTGGCTTAATCTTATTTCCATTGCAGTAATTGTAGCAGTAGTGATGCTGGTTTTAGGCTAAGTGAACTTCAACTCTAATTGAGAGCATCATAAACTTAAAATTGCTCAATTTTATTTCTAAGCACTTGGTTCCAATTTGGAATCAGTATTTTGAGATAAGTAGCTTTCAATTATATAGATATCAGTAAATTTAATGAGCTTTTAAAACTTAGTTAAAAGCTTCTAGCTTTGAAGGAACCATCCAATGGAAAGTCACTAATTTCTATCTTATGAAAAAAACACTATTATTGACAGGGCTTGTATTGGCCTTCACTGCTTGTAAGCCCGAAGAGTCTAAAACAGCTGAAAACAATACGGAAGAAGCCGGAAAATGCCCCATGGGTTTCAGCTCTGGCAAATCAGCTGGCACCACCCTTCAAGGCGAAGGTCCAACCAACAAAGACTGGTGGCCCAACCAATTAGATTTAAGCGTATTACGTCAGCATTCTGAATTATCGAACCCCATGGGTGAAGATTTTGATTATGCCGAAGCTTTTAATAGCCTTGATTATGAAGCCGTAAAAGCAGATATCCGCGCGGTTATGACCGATTCGCAAGATTGGTGGCCGGCAGATTATGGAAATTATGGCCCCCTATTTATTCGCATGGCTTGGCATAGTGCCGGTACTTACCGCACCGGTGATGGTAGAGGCGGATCTGGTGAAGGCCAACAACGTTTTGCCCCGCTAAACAGTTGGCCCGACAACGGAAACCTTGATAAAGCACGCCGTCTAATATGGCCTATCAAACAAAAATATGGCAGCAAGCTTTCTTGGGCCGACTTAATGATCCTTACGGGAAATGTAGCTCTGGAGTCTATGGGCTTTGAAACTATTGGTTTCGGTGGTGGCCGTGCCGATGTTTGGGAACCAGCTAGTAATGTGTATTGGGGTGCAGAAGCAAAAATGCTTGAAAATAAAAAGCGCTATAATGAAGAAGGCGAATTAGAAGATCCTTTAGCGGCCGTGCAAATGGGTTTAATTTATGTTAACCCCGAGGGCCCTAATGGTAACCCCGACCCAAAATTAGCCGCTCATGACATTCGCGAGACCTTTGGTCGTATGGGAATGAACGATGAAGAAACTGTTGCTCTAATCGCTGGTGGTCACACTTTAGGTAAAACCCACGGTGCAGGCGATGCCTCTTTAGTGGGCGCAGAGCCAGAAGCGGCAAGCATTGAGGAACAAGGCTTTGGCTGGAAAAGCGACTACAAGTCTGGCAAAGGGCAAGATGCTATTACTTCAGGTTTAGAGGTGATTTGGACCGCTACTCCAACCCAATGGAGTCAAACTTATTTCGCAAATTTATTTGCTTTTGAATGGGAGTTAACCAAAAGCCCAGCGGGTGCTCACCAATGGGTAGCTAAGGATGCAGGAGAAATTTTCCCCGATGCCTTCGATGAAAACAAGAAGCATAAACCGACCATGCTTACTACTGACCTTTCTTTACGTTTTGATCCCGTTTACGAGAAAATTTCACGTCGCTTTTTAGAAAATCCAGAAGAGTTTAATGCCGCCTTCGCTCGTGCTTGGTTTAAATTAACCCACCGCGACATGGGCCCGAAAGCTCTTTATTTAGGACCAGAAGTTCCCGCTGAAGATTTCATTTGGCAAGACCCAATTCCTGCTGCTGATTACGATCAAATTAATCAGAAAGATATCGCCGCTTTAAAAACTTCTATCCTTAATTCTGGACTAAGCATTCGAGAATTAGCTTCTACCGCTTGGGCATCGGCCTCCACTTTCCGTGGATCGGATAAAAAAGGTGGTGCCAATGGAGCACGCATCCGTCTTGAGCCCCAAAGAAGTTGGGAAGTAAATAACCCGACTCAGCTCAATAAAGTCCTAAATGCACTAGAAAAAATACAGTCAGACTTCAATGCTAAGTCTGGATCTAAAAAGGTTTCTATGGCCGACCTCATTGTTTTAGGCGGTAATACTGCGGTTGAGCAAGCAGCCAAAAATGGTGGCTTCAACATTAGTGTCCCTTTCACTCCCGGTAGAACGGATGCTAGCCAAGAGCATACTGATATAGAATCTATGGCGGTGTTAGAACCCATGGCCGATGGTTTTAGAAACTATTTAAAAACCCAATACTCTATTCCCACCGAGGCACTTTTAGTAGATAAAGCCCAATTACTAACCCTCAGTACTCCCGAGATGGCCGTTTTAGTGGGCGGAATGCGCAGTATGGATTTGAATTACGATCAGTCTAAGCACGGTATTTTCACTACTAAACCTGGCACTCTTAGCAACGATTTCTTTGTAAACTTGATGAGCATGAGCAATGAGTGGTCGGCTACCGATGACACTAAGGAAGTATTTGAAGCAAAAGATCGCAAAACGGGCGAAGTAAGCTGGACTGCGACTCGCGCCGATCTTATATTCGGTTCTAATTCAGAGTTGCGAGCAATTGCGGAAGTTTACGCCAGTAACGATGCGAAAGAGAAATTTGTAAATGACTTTGTAGCTGCTTGGAGCAAAGTGATGAGCCTCGATCGTTTCGATTTGAAATAGAAAGAGCCACTAAATTTGATAATCCCATCACCAAGGCCCTTAGTTATTCTAAGGGCCTTTTTTATGAAAGAAATTTAACCCTCGCTATTTGGCAAACTCTCACAGAATCCATAAAATTATATCAAAAGGTCTAGACTTTTCACCTGCAAATAGCATTACAGTAGGTACCTTTGCAGAGAATTTCAAAAAAAAACCATGAAAATCGATAAAACTAATCCTTGGCACAAAGTAAAGGTTGGTGAAAATCAACCCGATATAGTAAACGGAATCATCGAAATTCCTAAAAATACGCGCGCTAAATACGAATTAGACAAAGATTCAGGTTTACTTCTAATGGATCGAGTAATTTACTCTTCCATGTATTATCCTGCAAACTATGGATTTATTCCGCAAACCTATTGCGATGATAAAGACCCCTTAGATATTTTAGTGCTTTCGCAGATAGACATTGTACCTATGTGCATTGTTTCTTCTAAAGTTATTGGCGTTATGCGCATGATTGACAATGGTGAGCTAGATGATAAAATTATTGCTGTGGCCCAGAACGACATGAGCGTAAGTCATATTAATGATATATCGGAGTTACCCGCACATTTTATTAAAGAGCTTAAAAACTTCTTTGAAGATTATAAAAAACTGGAAAACAAAACGGTTAGTATTGAAGAGTTTCAAGATGCGGCAACCGCCAAGAAAATTATTAGCCAAAGTATGATAGACTACATAAAATATATCGGGGAATAATTTACTAATCCTCCTTAAAAAAAGAAAAGGCTTCTTCACGGTTAGGTAAAGAAGCCTTTTTTGTGCTAGGAAATATTTTTTCTAAAAACGATATCCGATGGTAACCCCTAAACGAGGGTCAATACGGATAAAGTCAAAAGGATTTATCGCTGGTTCCACATTATTTGTATAGGTTGATTCATTAACAAATGTGTAACCCATACCTAGCCAAACTCCAAAAGTTAGGCCCGATTTCATAGCAAGCATATAGCCCGAAGTTAGTCCGGCCGAAAGACCGAAATAACTTAAATCATAATACTCTACTTCTACATCTGGAAAGAAGTTACCCGGCTGTATCACAGACTTTAGATTCGCAAGCTGCTCCCCGCTAGTGGAAAGACTGCGAACTTTTAAATAGCCTCCAATAAACCAACGATCAAGACCTGGGCGTCTATTGGGATTAAAATAATATCGAAATTCAGGAGCGGCCATAAAACCATTTAATGGAATAGTAGAAATCTTAGGCGCTTCACCGGGTACCGATAAAGTCTGACCAATAGGAATACTTACAAATCCTAAAGTTAAAACGGTACTCATGTTCTTATTGAGTCCATACTCAAGATTAGCAGAAAAAGTACCAGAAAACATTGGTGAAACATTTAAATGAACGCCAAAATTTCCGCCTTTACGCCGTCTACGGCGATCCTCGTCCTCACCCTCCGCAAAGGCATTAAAACTGGTAAAAAAAATTGCTAGCAAAGCAAATAATACAGTAGTTTTTCTCATAATAAATTTATTTAGAGCAAATAAACTAACAATATCAAAACTATGCAAGCAATAAATACCTATAAAATTTCAAATAATTAAGCTAAACTAGAAACAATGTGAAAGTAAAAAACTAGGTTCTTCTAATTTTACAATATGCTTTTAGCAATTTTCCAAATTAATATAGTTTTCAACTTAATACGCTTTCAATTTTTTGCTATCCACGCTTTAACAGCAGCCAGCAGCTCCTTATAAAAAGCACTAAATAAGGGCCTAATTTGCCCTTCTAAAATTTGCAATTGATCTGCAGCTTGAGCCATGTTATTAGGGTATTTAGTTCTATTACTCATTCCCTTTAAACTTCTTTGCAAACCCTCTAAACTTGCATAATTTAATAACCAGTTCCCCCTTTCCATATAATGCAACATGTGCACAGTGGCCTCTGGTAATTCATCTATTCGGCTATTAAATAATCTATACGCATTCTTTGCAAAATCTGCCAGAGACTCTTGATGCCAAAAATGATAGTCGCGTGCTAAAAGATGATCGAAATAGATGTCCATCACCACTCCACTAAATTTTCCTTGCTGTGGCCGAATAAGAGCTTTGGCCTCTTCCACCAGCGAGTGACGGTCTGTGTAATCATCAATAAAATGATGCAATTGTATACCGCGCTGAACCGCAGAGCTAAAGTCGCTGAACTTAGCCCTTCGGGTAAAATCGGCCACTAAATTACCCAGCATTAGATCATCATTTTTAAAGGAAAGACTAAGGTGCGCTAGGTAATTCATGCTGCAAATATGTGTAAATTTGCAAGCATAATGAGGTTCGCACGGCTTATTAGTATCTTATTCCTAAGCATTTACAGTTATTCTCAACTGCAAAGCCTTATCGTTATTGGTGATTATGTGATTGATTACCAAAGTTATAAATACGAAAAGTGCGAGAACAAAGATCGCCCTGAGTTAAAATGCAATGGAACTTGTCAGTTAGCAAAGCTTTTGGCTAGCCCCGTTAAAACAGCTCCCGAATTGGGGACGGTTTTACTTTTCCAAACTCAGGTATATTTAAGTCCAAGGGTAGAAATCCAGCTTCCTATGGTGGACAATAGCAAAAGCTATTTCTCCTGCCAAACCTTTAATCTCAAATCAGGGGTTTCGAAAAATTATCTTCCCCCTCCTAAAATTGAAATAGAAGCCCGTCTTATCTAATTTCAATTTTTAATTTTTCAATATGCGTCTTTATTCGTTGATCCTAATTATTTGGGTTCAATCACTCTATAGCAATATCTCAGCTTGCGATGTTTGCGGCTGCGCCTCCATGGGCTTTAGCATGGGAGAATGGTCTCCTAATGCTAAATATAGCATAGCAAGCAATTATGGATTTCGCCAGTTTAACAACTTAGGCTTTAATGATAATTTCCATCTTGCTGAACTAGTTTTCACTTATCGCTTGAATAGCAAATTTCACCTCGAAACACGTCTACCCTTTATTTGGGCCGAACGCAGTTTTTCGAACGCCTTACGGGCGAATGAGCAGCTGCAAGGCTTAGGTGATGTTAGTGTTAGTTTGGGATATGAATTATTTTCCATCCTAAATCCTTCTTCCCTACAAAGTCTTTACTTGTCGGCGGGAATAAACCTCCCCACGGCTGCTTATCAAAATGCCCTTGCGGAAGATGAATTAAGTCCAAACTTTCAATTAGGCACCGCTAGTCTAGATTATCTAGCCACTTTAGCCTACCAAATAAATACTAAAAATTACATGGGCTTTGCCCAAACTGCTTATCTTTTAAATACGCGTAATCGCTATCAATACGCTTTTGGAAATCAGGCATTTCTCAATTTGAGAATAGGTCGGAAAGTAAAATTCAAAGCCGCCGAAAGTTCATGGCTCATTTTCACAGGCCTAAGCGGCGAACATTTCGCACGCGACATCAATGAACGATCATACTATCAAGCTGGTACAGGTGGCTCTGCCGCTTTCGCTGATATCGGTGCTTACTACTTTGTGGAGCGGTGGCGCATCAGCCTAAGCTACCAAAACAAAATTGCCCAAAGAAAAGACAGCAATTATAAAGCAGGAAATCAATTAAAACTTAAAATCAATTATTCTTTCTAATGCGAAAAATTTGGATCAGCATTATCACATTGATAAGTCTCTCTAGCTGCGAAAAAATTAAAGGAGTGGAAGGCCGTGAAGACACGGAAGGACCAAGTATCACCATTTTTCAGCCTCAAGCAGAAAGCTTTCACAGTAATGATACTCTTATAATTGAAGTGTTATTTAGCGATAACGACGGGCTCCACGACGTTTACATCGGTTTAAACGATATGACGATAGGTTTGAAACGCATTCATTGGTCGCTACACGAGCACGGAGTCAACGCTAAAATCGACACATTTTATGTTTTCCCCAGCGACACTGGGCGGAAAGAGTATGTATTACAAATAGAAAGCAGCGATCATAATAATAACCGCTGCTCTACTCGTAAACCTTTATTTTTAAACTAAAGTGCGGCGAGGCTAAACTCGTAACTTTCAGTAATAGGATTAATTAGAAGTTTTTTGCAGGCTTCATCTACCTTCGCTTGAGCGCTTGCCTCATCAGCAGCTTCCACTTCCAAGTGGATGTGTTTACCGATGCGTACACCTGAAATTTCGGATAAACCGATATTTATCATACTACTAGAAACCGCCTTCCCTTGTGGGTCTAATAAGGCTTGATGTGGCATTACGTTAATTTCAGCTTTAAATTTCATGGCTGTATAAATTATTCAATTTCCCTGCTTTTGGGTTTAAAAAATATAGAAATAAGCAGGTACAAAGGTATAACAAAGGCGAAAGCCCGAAAGCGTAGAAGAGCAAAAAGTAGAACTATTGCCACAATTAATAATATGCGAGACTTATTTGCCTTCCAACTAAGCTCCTTTACTTTTAAAGAGAGTAAGGGAATTTCTGCGACTAAGAGCAAAGAGGAGGCGATTGTTAAGAAACTTAAAAAGAATGGATGTAACAAAATGGCTTCGGTAGTTGGGTTCTCCGTTTTAAGAGCCCAAATCGCTAAAGAGTAAATGAGAATGGTGTTGGCGGGTGTTGGTAAGCCTATAAAATTATCGGTTTGGCGGGTGTCGATATTAAATTTCGCTAAGCGTAAGGCCGAAAAAATAGGCACTAAAAAAGCTAAATAGGGTAAAAATGCAGGTAAGGGTTCACCACTACCTGATACTTCTAAAAAAAGGTAATACAGCATAAATCCTGGCGCCACGCCAAAACTTACCATATCAGCTAAACTATCTAATTGTAATCCTAATTCTGAATGCACACCTAGAGCCCGAGCGACCATTCCGTCTAAAAAATCGAAGACCAAGGAAGCGGCCAGTAAATATGCGGCCAGCACTACATTACCATCAAAAAGAGCGATAATAGCAAACAATCCCGCAGCGAGGTTTGCGAGAGTTAATAAATTTGGAATAACACTTTTCATATTTAATGGGCCTTATGAAGCAATATTAGTACAATTGTAGTGTTTAAAAGGACGGAAATTAATTTATTTGCCTCAAATATTCCCTTGAAAAAACTAGTACTACTTCTACTACTTTCACCTCTGCTCAGTTGGAGTCAGGCTCGAAAATATTCCAATGCCTTTTTAGAGATTGGTATTGATGCGCGCGCCATGGCCATGTCGAATGCAGTAATTGCCTCTACCAACGATATTAGCGCTGCTTATTGGAACCCCGCCGGATTAGTAGGTATCGAAAACAGCTGGCAAGCAGCCGCCATGCACGCCGAATACTTTGCGAGTATCGCTCAGTACGATTATGCGGCTTATGCTCAAAATATAGATAAGAATAGTACGGCTGCCATATCTTTTATTCGCTTTGGCGTAGATGACATTCTTAATACCACCGATCTCATAGACCAAAATGGCAATGTGGATTACGATCGTATCACACGCTTCTCCGCAGCAGATTACGCCTTAATTGGATCTTATGCGCGCCGATCTACCCAGATAGAAAACCTTAGCTATGGTGCGAATTTTAAAATCGTTTACCGCCAAATCGGTGATTTCGCAAGCTCTATAGGTTTTGGTTTTGACGCTGGACTGCAATATCAAATTGGCAAATGGCAAATCGGTGCTAGCTTTAAAGATATTACCACCACTTTTAACGCATGGACCATTAACGAAGAAGCTTTCGGCGAAAGTTTAGAAATAACCAATAGCGATTTACCCACCGAAAACTTAGAACTTACCATTCCCCGGATACTCTTCGGTTTTGGCCGAAGCTTTCAGTTGAACGACAAGTACAGTTTACACAGCGAAATGAGCGCCGACTTTACTTTTGGAGGCAGGGAGAACACCTTAATATCGAGTGAAATAACCAATATCAATCCTAACTTAGGACTTGAATTAGGCTATTTAAATTTTGTTTTCCTACGCACTGGTTTTGGCAATGTAAAACGCCTTACTAGTTTCAGCAACGAGACTAGCTTTAGCCTGCAACCCAATTTAGGGATAGGTTTTTTGTACCGTGGCATTTCCATAGATTACGCTTTAACCGACATTGGCAGCGCATCCGGCACTCTTTATTCAAATATCTTCTCTTTAAAATTTAACTTTGAGGACTTTAAAAAGTCTTAATGTTAAAAAAATACCGTCCATTTTACCAAAGTGCTGGCCTACTTTATCTCAGTGAAGTTATACCAGCATTATACCTGCTTAAGTTCTTGGCTTTAGCTCCCCTTATCTTGGAGCTGCGGCAAAGCGGAAATTTCAATCGCAACTTAATCGGCATTTTGTTAACCATGAGCGCTTGGTCTCTTGCCCTTTTTCTAGGCGATGAAGTGAGCTCTAGCTACCCGGTACTAAATGGATTAGCTTTAGTTCTCTACTTAATTAGCAAAGAGCGTCTCGGGCCACAACGCTCTTCCTTGGCTTTACTCTTCTTTTGGCTGAGTGCAGAAGGGTTAGCCTATAGTTTTACCTTTTTCGAAAACTGGTCACACCCTTATAGTCAGGCCCTTTTCGATTTACAGTATGCCAAAAATTGGCTCAGTATAACGGGCTTTTTAGGAGCTAGCTTCTGGCTATTATTACTCAATTATTTTGCTGCCTATTTGGGAAGCAAACAAGATCGTAGCAAATTAAATTGGCCCGCCTTGCTAAAAGGCTTTGGACTCTTAATTCTTCTAGGTATTGTTATTCCGCTCGCCCTCAGTCCGCAAAGTACCATAGATGCCATTTCAGAATACCCGAGCTACGATTTAAAGCTCCTGCCCGCCGACCTGTTCTTGCAGCGCATGGCTTATTTCCTAGCCTTTTTCCTACTCCTCTTTTTCATTGTAAAATATATTTTAAGAAACAGCAAACGCGATGATAGATTTACGTAGCGACACTTTTACCAAGCCCCTGCCCGATATGCTCAAAGCCATGTGGGCGGCGGAAGTAGGCGATGATGTTTTTGGCGAAGACCCCACCATTAATGCCTTGGAAAAGAAGGCGGCAGAACTATTTGATATGGAAGCCGCCGTTTTTTGTCCTTCGGGCACGATGACCAATCAAATTGCCATAAATGTGCATACCCGTCCGGGACAAGAAATAATTTGCCACGAATACTCCCACGTGTATAATTACGAAGGCGGCGGTATTGCCTTTAATAGTGGTTGCCAAGTGAGACCCTTAGCGGGTCCGCGCGGGAAATTAGAAGCCAACAGTGTGGCGGCAGCACTACAAAATCCTTTGGATATGCACGCGGCCACCAGTCGTTTGGTTGTATTAGAAAACACCACCAATAAGGGCGGTGGCGCTTGCTATGAGCTGAGTGAAATTGATGCGATTAAAAGTATTTGCGAAGAAAAAGGACTAGGACTACACCTCGACGGCGCACGTTTATGGAATGCTTTAATTGCTAAAAACCAAAAGCCTAGCGATTTTGGCAGTCGCTTCGATTCCATTTCCATCTGCCTTAGCAAAGGCCTCGGCTGCCCCGTTGGATCATTGCTATTAGGTTCAAGCGAATTTATTCGAGAAGCCCGCTTTGTACGTAAAAAGTTCGGCGGTGCCATGCGACAAGCTGGATATTTAGCCGCGGCAGGTATTTACGCCCTCGACCATCATATTGAGCGCCTTAGCGAAGATCACGCGAAAGCAAAAACCCTTGCTGATACGCTAAAATTAAGCCCTTGGATTGAAAAGGTAGAAACCGTTGAAACCAATATCCTCATCTTTACTCTTAAAGCCGATAAAAATATCATTGCGTTTAATGCCGCTTTAAAAGCAGAAGGGATATAACATATTGACATGGGACAAGGCAAACAACGTTTCGTTACCCATCACGATGTAAGCTTTGAAGACATTGACAAGGTTTGCCGCGTAATTGCCCAATTAGCTTAAGAAAAGCATCCCCACTGCTATTAAACTGAGAATAGTGATTTGTAAAATGCGCGACCATTTCCAAAAAGTGGGGCTTTGTAAAAAGCTTCCAAAATAACTGGCCATCGCGGCCATTAAACTGAAAATTAAGGCGGCCTGCAGCATGAAAGTCGCCCCTAAAAATAGCATTTGTCCAAAATTCGACCAAGAAGCGGTTTCGGACACAAACTGCGGTAACAAAGCCAGAAAGAAAAGCGTAACCTTAGGGTTCAACACATTCATTAAAAAGCCTTTACGATAAGAAGTCCAAAATCCCTTAGGTCCCGTATTTTCAGGCTTTTGCCATTGAAAAGATTCGGGCTTTTCACGCCAAGCTCCGTAGGCCAGATGCAGTAAATAAGCTGCTCCCGCCAAGCGAATAAACCAAGACAAAGCCGGCCACTCCTTTATTAAAAGCGCAAAACCACTTGCGGTAAGAAGCGTATGCACCAAAACTCCCGAGGCTAAACCAAGCGAAAGACTGAAGCCACGCTTAAAGCCACGACTTAAACTTTCGGTGATCACATACATGTTATCTGGTCCTGGCAGAAATGTGAGAGAAATGGCTGCCACCAGAAAAGCTAAAAAGCTATTTACATCCATAATTTTGCTAATAAGCGACCTATAATGCACCTTTGTAATATGCAAAAAAACGCTGAAAATCTGGATTGGCATGCTTTCTACACCAAACCACGCACTGAAAAGAAATTAGCGGAGCGCTTACGCGCAAAAGGTTTTGAAGTTTACGCGCCTACCCAAACCATTTTAAAACAATGGAGCGACCGGAAAAAAATGGTGGAAGAGCCCCTTTTCCGCTCCTATGTTTTTGTGCAAATCGACTACAAGGATTACTTAGAAATTTTGCAAACACCTGGCGCCGTGGCCATTGTTCGTTGGTTAGGCAAACCTGCAGTAATTCGCGATGAGGAAATTGCGGCCATTAAAGAGTTTTTAAAACTAAGCAGTGGCATGGCCATCGAATTGCGCGATTTCAAAAAAGGCGATCAATTACGCGTGAAACACGGAAATTTAGAAAACGCAGTAGGAACGGTAGTGCGTCAAACCAAAAGCAAAGTAATTTTAGAAATCGAAAAATTAGGCATGGCGCTCTACGCAGAAGTCCCTAAAAGTCAAGTTGAAAACACCCACTAAAATATGCGCTTATCCATTTTAACTCTCATTCTCCTTCTTTCACATATCGGCTTTAGCCAAGAAAGCATTAACTGGATTAAAATTGAAGATTTAGAAGCGGCTCAAGCCAAAGAACCGCGCAAAGTGCTAATCGACCTGTATACCAATTGGTGTCATTGGTGCCACAAAATGGATGAGAATACCTTTCAAAATCCTGGTATCGCATCTTATGTAAATGAAAACTTTTACGCCGTGCGCTTTAATGCAGAGCAGAAAGACACGATACTTTTTAAAGGACAAAAGTTTGGTTTTGTAGCACAGGGACGCAAGGGCTATAATGAGCTGGCAGCCGTTTTAGCCAAGGGCCGACTTTCCTATCCAACTATTGTTTATTTAGACGAAGAACTCAACCTTATTCAACCCGTACCAGGCTATATGGATGCGAAGGCCTTTGAGCAAGTGATTACTTATCTGGGCGAAGACCACCACAAAGAGCAGGAGTTTGAGCAATATAAGACGAATTACACCGGAAATATTCATAAATCGGGGAAAGAATAGCGGCAGAATAGGCCGAGGAAAATTCTTTAAAATTACCTTTGCCGCCTCATAAGATAAAGGCATGAAAATCTCCTACAACTGGCTTAAACAGTACCTCGATATAAAATTACCCGCCGAAAGGGTTTCCGAACTATTAACCGATACCGGTTTAGAAGTAGAAGGACTAGAGCAAATTGATACCATTAAAGGTGGTTTGCGCGGCGTAGTGATTGGCGAAGTTTTAACATGTGAGAAACATCCTAATGCCGACAAACTCAACTGCACCACGGTAAATATTGGCGGCGATGAAATTCTCCCCATCGTATGCGGAGCGCCCAATGTGGCGGCAGGTCAAAAAGTTTTAGTAGCCACCGTTGGCACGGAGATTTACACAGAAGACGATTCCTTTACCATTAAGAAAAGTAAAATTAGAGGCGAAGTTTCGCAGGGTATGATTTGCGCCGAAGACGAATTAGGTCTGGGTGAAAGTCATGATGGCATTATGGTCCTTCCGGCAGATGCGCAAGTAGGACAAGCCGCGGCCGAATACTTTAATATCGAAAGTGATTTTGTTTTCGAAATTGGCCTTACCCCCAACCGTACAGATGCAATGTCGCATTATGGTGTAGCCCGCGATTTAAGAGCGGCCATTTTAAGATACGAAGGCGGAAACCTAGCCCTCACCCTTCCAACCCTTACTCCTTTAAGCAATAGCAGCGAAGACCTGCCGATAAAGATTAGCATTAAAAACAGCGAAGCTTGTTATCGCTACAGCGGATTAGCTCTGAAAAATGTTCAGGTTAAAACTTCACCCGACTGGCTACAAAACAGACTGAGAGCCATTGGCTTAAAGCCACTAAATAATATTGTAGATATTACCAATTACGTATTACACGAAACGGGACATCCTCTACATGCCTTTGATGCCGCCAAAATTAGTGGCGCAGAAATTAATGTTCAAAACGCCGAAGAAGGGCAGGTTTTCACCACCTTGGATGGTAGCGAGTTAAAGTTGAGCAACAAAGATTTAATGATTTGTGATGCCGAAAAGCCTTTAGTTCTTGCCGGCGTTTATGGTGGATTGAATTCAGGCGTAAGCCAAGAAACCACGAGCGTATTTTTAGAAGCCGCTTATTTTAATTCGGTGAGCGTGCGAAAAAGTGCCAAGCGCCATGGCTTAAATACCGATTCATCTTTCCGCTACGAAAGAGGCGTAGACCCAGAAATGACCCTTTTCGCCTTAAAGCGCGCGGCTAGTTTAATGATCGAGTTAGCTGGAGCTGAATTAGCCATGAATATTAAAGACGAGCATCCGCATACCATCGAGGCTACGCAGGTAGTACTTGATCTTAATCGCATGAATACCCTGATCGGGCATAGCATTGAGCCTGATTTAGTACGCAGCATTCTGCATAGTTTAGATATTCGTATCCTTTCCGAATCGCATCAAAAATTAAATTTAGAAGTCCCAACTTACCGCATTGATGTGCAAAGGGAGGCCGACGTAATTGAGGAAGTACTGCGTATTTACGGTTTCAACGCCGTGCCTTACGATGGCCCCATGCGTATTTCCGTTGCTAAAATTGACCCCAAAGATGACAGCCGCGAGCGGGAAATAATCAGCAATTTGCTAGCTAGCCTTGGTTTTAACGAGATGATGAACAACTCTTTAACCAAAGCAAGTTATTATAATGACTTTGGCTTTAAGATCGAAGAAAGCATCCAAATGTTAAACCCTTTAAGTCAAGATTTAGCGGTTATGCGCCAAAGCCTTGTTTTCGGAGGCTTAGAAGCGGTAGCACATAATAGCAAGAGACAGCGCAGCGATATTTCCCTATTTGAATTTGGCCGCGAGTATAAACTTGATGGGGAGAAATTTCAGGAACGTGAAAGCCTCGGCTTGTGGATTAGCGGAAAAGACAAACCCGAAAACTGGCAGAAGCCTAATGAGGAAAGTGACTTTTATACTTTAAAACAAAGCTGCGTAAAGATTTTAGAACGCTTAGGCATTGACAAACTCAAAGAAGATGCGCTTGATAATCCAATTTACTTAGAAGGGATAAGCTTAAAACAAGGTGATAAGGAAATTGCCAGTATCGGACTGCTTAGCACCAAGTTGACAAAATCTTTAGAAATTAAAGCGCCTGTTTTTTATGCCCATTTCGATTGGTCTGCTCTGGTTAAGATTGCTAAACGCAAGAAAATTGTGATGGCCGATTTACCAAAATACCCGGCGGTTCGTCGCGACTTAGCCCTTTTAGTGGATAGCGCCACGACCTACGCATCTTTGCGCCAAGCCAGCCAAAAAGCAGGTGGAGCCCTATTAAGAGATATAAACTTATTTGATGTTTACCAAGGCAAGAATCTGCCTGAAGGCAAGAAATCTTATGCTTTAAGCTTTGTTTTCAGACACGATGAAAAAACGCTTAATGATGCGGCGGTAGATCAATCGATTAAGAAAATCTTAGGTAGCTTAGAAAAGCAGTTTCAGGCGAGTTTGCGCTAATAATTATAAGATTAATACTCTAAGGTTTCAAGCTTAGACAGATTTCAATTTGCGGCAGAAATAGAAATTTACTCATATTTTGTTTAAACTGATTTGCCTCTTCTAAAGAGCCGAAAAGCAATTGACTTGAGTCTTCAATCTCAACTTTTGGTTTACCAAGGTACTGGACACCCAAGTTAACCGAGAGCCCCATGGTTTTCGTGGGAATTAAATCCCCCCATCCTAAACCTAAAAAAAGAGCAGCTCCATTATTCGAAACCCTGAGTCCTGACTGAAATTCTTGGATAAAGGGATTATAGTTATAAAAGCCAGTTAAGCTTAAATTATCAAAATGACTCATTCCAACAATCCATTTGAACCTTCTTCTCTCTCGGGGATAATACTCTAGTTGAGCAACTAATTGAAAGCAAGTAAATTGGGTTCGTCTATCTCTTGAAAGATTCATACCTGTTGGACGCCAATCTATACCACTTAAAGTCAAAAGACTAAATCCCGCCCGCAAATTAAACTGCGAAGCTACTTTTAATGCATAATGTACACCCAAACCTGTAGAGCCGGTACTTAATATAAATGCAAAACTAGTGGAATCACTAGGTGGGTAAAAGTTATTAATTTGCGGTTTTCCTTGTGCTTTTAGGCCAAGTGAAAAAAGAAGGATTAAAATTGCAAAACAATATTTCAAGAGAGGACGTTTTAATTTTTTCTTGCAACAAAAGAAATTAAAAGACCCGTACCCCCGCTAATTCAAGAAAATTCGCTTTGCAACAACTAAAGATATTTAATCGAATAAAAAAACAAAAAACTGTTTTTCAGGCTATTGAACGAAATTTTTCCCTTTAAATTAATCTCCTTTTCTCGCACATAATAAAAGGGACATACTAATTTTGACCCTAATTCTATTATGCTAAAAATTGCCTACGACCCTATTTATCATCACCCATTACCCAAGGGACATCGTTTCCCAATGGAGAAATATTCTTTGCTGCCACAGCAACTGAAGTATGAAGGCACTTGCAGCGAGGCGAATTTTTTCAGTCCTGGCTTATTAAGTGAAGAGCAAATTTTACGCACCCATAAAGAAGAGTATTGGCTGAAGTTAAAAAACCTAAAACTTAACCACGCGGAAGAGCGCCGTACCGGCTTTCCGCTTTCCGCCCAATTAGTAGAACGAGAAAGGCGTATTAATCAAGGTACGATCGAAACTGCCCTTTATGCTTTGCAATATGGGGTTTCGCTGAATATTGCGGGGGGCACCCACCATGCCTATACCGATCGCGGAGAGGGCTTTTGCCTACTCAATGATATTGCTATTGCCTCGCATTATTTATTAGACCATAATCTCGCCCAGCGCATCTTAGTGGTGGATCTAGATGTGCATCAAGGCAATGGCACCGCCGAAATTATGGCGAAGGAAGAGCGGGTTTTCACCTTCTCCATGCATGGCGAAAAAAACTACCCCTTGCATAAAGAAAAATCCGATTTAGACATTGCTTTAGCCGACCAGTGCGATGATGCTACTTATTTGGCAAAGCTCGCGTATCATCTACCCAAAATTTTAGAAGACTTTCCTGCAGATTTTATTTTTTACCAAAGTGGTGTTGATGTTTTAGCGAGTGATAAGCTAGGACGTTTGGCTTTGAGTAAAGAAGGCTGCAAAAGTCGCGATCGATTTGTTTTAGAAAGCGCTAAACAGCGCCAAATACCCGTGGCTATTTCAATGGGAGGAGGATATAGCACGAAAATTAGTGATATTATTGAGGCGCATGCCAATACTTTTCGAGTGGCACAAAGCATCTGGGGTTAGAGCAAGCTGCCTTACATTTCTGCATTTTGCTTTTTTTTCATAGTACAATTTAAGAGTTAAAAAAATCTAATATGTTGTTTAACACATAAATACACTCTAGTAAAAAAAAGACACCTATCTTTACTTTAATATTTTGCTGCCTTCTAAAGGATAACATTAGTTACATTTGAATGTAAATCAAGCCAGGGGCGATTTTCATTTGTTAACTAGTGGGTTAGAAGGAACAGATAAAAGCTTAGTCCCCTGCTTGATTTTCTTAAAAACCAAAACAGATTTTACTTATTGATGTCTATCAAAAATTCAGGGAAAGAGCGCATCCGTAAAAAGTTTGTCTTGTATAAAAATCTTGGCCGTAGCAGGCTGTTTTTCCGCAGCGTGTGGATTAAAGAGGTTTTTGACGGTACGCGCTGGCGCAGATCACAAATTCTAAAAGAAAAACCTAAATCTACCGATCAGGAGTAGAAACTCAAAGCCGTTTAAAGACGGCTTTTTTTGTGAATAAGCCACTCTTCATCCTTATCCTGGGCCTTGTAAATCCAAGTCCTTACGCTTTATATACATAAAGCCATCGAGCGAATTATTAAACAAAGGATCAATATTAAAGCAAACCACTAAAGCCTGACTTTGGATATACTTTTTAATTAAAGGAGGAATCCGTAAAGAGCCCGGCTCAATTTCTTCCAACTTCCGATCAAAGGCGACCATATCGCTGGGAATATCATCCCATAGTCCCTTCTTATTGAGTAAGTTTAAATCCAACTTAAAAGTTTTGCGCGGTCTAATAAGGCTAGCCAAACTCGCATCACCATGATTTTTAAGCAAGTAGCTAACCATTAGGGATTTACTAAAAGGAGAAAACCGATTGCTTATACTGGCGCAACCCAATATATATTGCAAGTTTTCATCTCTCGCCATCAATACCTTTATCGCATTCCATAGAATAAATAGTGGCAATGGCTTTTGTTGGTATTCTTTTACAATAAATGCCCGTCCTAATTCCAAAGAATTTTCAAATAGGGGATACGCCGCCGAATCGATTTTGAATAAGGAATGGGTGTAAAAGCCATTTATACCAAAGCGCTTAAAAACCTGCGGACCGTATGCCAATCGATAAGCACCTACTAAACATTCCGCCTCCTCATCCCATAAAAGCAAGTGGTGGTAATGGTAATCGTAAGTATCTAAATCCAGGGCCTTATTGCTTCCTTCGCCTATTTCTCTGAAACTAATCTCGCGTAAGCGCCCAATCTGCTTTAGCAAATGTGGGATATCTTCGGCTTCCGCAAGAAATACCGCGAATTGCTTTTTGCTTATAACTAACTTCTCCTTGTTAGCCAATAATGCGATTTCACTTTTTAGAACTTCTACCCTAGGCTCCTCGGCTACTTCCTCGGCTTTTAAAGGTCGCCTACTTAGAAACAGACTCTTTTTAGCATGCGGCAGACTTAAAGACAAAATACCCATCCGTTGCAATAACAAAGCCAGTAGGTGGCCATCTTCCTGGTAGGATTTCACTTCTTTCGGATAAAGTAAGCGCGCTACTCTAATGGTTGCTTTGCGCCGAAAAATCCATCCTTGCCTAGTTTGCTTCTCTCCCATTAAGTGGGGCTCAACGAGGGGCTTGCCATTTTTCAAATACACCGGTAAGATAGGAACCTCATAAGCACGAAAATCCGCTAAAAAGGCTAAAATATTTTTTTCAAGTGGGCGCTTCACTTTAAGAGCCACTTGCTTCTTTTTAAGCGTAGCCGGCATTAAATAGCCTCTGCCTTCCCCCCGCTCAAAGGCAGATGCGAGGTCAACTGCACTTGCAGTGCATTTATTTTCCGCAAAAGGAATTATAGATTCCAAAGCCTGAAAGAAATCGGGATCTAGGGAATCATCCTCTGGATTTAGTATAGCAAAGTCTGGTCGTTTAATACGCACCAAACATAATAGCATTAGTGCATCCCAATGTGTATTTGTACTATTAACTACCACTAAAAATGGTCCCTTTTCAGGAATGCGCTTTAGCTCTGCTTTATAATATTGCAGCGGGATTTGTAGCTGATTTAAAATTTGAACTACCTCAGAATCTTCCGCAGTGGAGAGGCCCAAAGAATTTCGCCAAAAATCATGGTTTCCTTTTTTCTTGAGCAGTTCCTTTTTAAGCTCGGTAAAGGCTAAGGATAGTTTAGCTTTCTTCATTTTAAAAGAGCTTGGATATCTTCAACTTATTCGGATAGCGCCACCTGATAGGTGCCAACGGTAATTTGCTCCAATAGTACTTTACCGCGCTTTTTTATTTGCTCGCGGGCAGATGCGTTATGATGACGAATGGTATAAAGACTGATGTCTTCACGTTGTTCTAAATCAAAGCTTTTAGCCAATTCTTCACAAAGAGGAAAGGCATTGATTGGATCGTAATTAATGCAGAAGGAGGAACTTACCGCTGAATGTTGTGAAAGGTTTACTCTTGCACCAAATTGATGAAAAAGTTGGTAAATTTTCGACAAGTGATCTTCGGCAATAAAGGCCAAATCGCGGGTACTAAGCTTTATTAATAACTGATTCTCTTTTTTAATAAAACAGGAAGCCATCGGATCTAAACTTACTCCTTCACTAATGGTAGTGCCTTCCGCGGCAGGATTCTCAAAAGACTTTACTTTTAAAGGAATTCCCTTCTCCTGCAAAGGCTGAATGGTTTTAGGGTGTATTACTGATGCTCCGTAAAAAGCCAGCTCAATTGCTTCGCGATAATTGATTCGATTCAGTAAAACGGTATCTTCAAAAACCTTGGGATCACCATTTAAAACACCAGGCACATCTTTCCATATTACTACCTCAGAAGCCGCCAAACAATAGGCGATTACCGAGGCCGAGTAGTCAGAACCTTCCCTACCTAAAGTGGTAGTATTCCCCATATCATCGGAACCAATAAAACCTTGGGTTAAATACCGCGCACCTTCTCGTACCGAATCTTGCAGCATACGTTTGGTATAAGCCCAGTCAATACGAGCAAAACGATAACTCTGATCCGTTTTTATTAAACGACGCGCATCGAGCCAAATATTTTGATAGGAGTTTTGATTTAAGTAGGCAGAAACGATTTTAGTAGAAAGCAGCTCGCCAAAGGATACAATTTGATCGTAAACTTTATTGAAGCCTCCGTTTATTAAACCACTTAACTTCATGCGAAGCTGCGTAAATAACTGCGAAACCTCCTCATAAACAGAATGAGCTTGAGGAAAGTCTAAATCAGCAATAATATCTAAATGATATTTCTCTAATGCCAATAGCGCTTTTTCACAGGCCGGTTTATCGCCCGCCAAATGGAAAGCCACAATTTTTTCTAAGGCATTGGTGCTTTTACCCATGGCCGAAATAACCACGAGAATATCATCTTCGGTAAAGAATTCTAAAACCGAAGCTACCCTTCTTACACCCGCCGCATCTTTTACACTTGCTCCCCCAAATTTAAAAACCTTCATACTTTAAATTTTGCCAAAAGTAAAAAGAAATAAGGCTGACAAAGGGATTAAAGGCCATTGCTCTTAAAGTAATCCGCTATTGATCAAAAAAGAGGCTGCCTGTAATAAATACAAGTAGCCTCTTTCTATATCGCCTTTACCTAAATGTAAACAGGCTGTAGGTGTAAATAAATAACTTAATGCTTCACCCACTGCGCATCTGCAACAGCGCAAATACCACCCGATTCTTCTAGCATCGAGCGGATTAACTCTTTCATACTTTCAAACTTATCGATAGAGCAATACCAAATAATTAAGGTATTGGTAAAGGCATCCGATAGACCTAAACCGTCTTGCATACCCCTATTACCCATACCGCTCACCTTTTCGATTAGCGTAAAACCTTCGACCTTTTCTTTGGCAAAAAGTTTTAAAAAGGTGTCTTTTTCCGCATGTGGAACAATGATTTCCACTCTTTTTATATTTTCCATTTTAGGCGTAAATGAGTTCGAGAAGTGAATAATAAACTGGAATTCCGACTATGATGTTTAAGGGGAAGGTAATGCCCAGTGAAAGAGGTACGTAAATTCCAGGATTAGCCTGAGGTACCGCCATACGCATCGCGGCAGGGACCGCAATATAACTGGCACTAGCAGCCAAAATAGTCAGTAAAAAGGCATTGCCTAAACTAATACCTAAAAGCGGGCAAAGGAGCATGGTAACCCCAGCATTGAGTAGTGGTATGATAATACCAAAAGCTAGCAAAAAGCCACCTTTCGCTTTGAGGCCAGAAATACGTTTACCGGCTAGTAAACCCATATCTAACATAAAAAGACTCAATATTCCTTTAAAGAGATTTTCACTAAAAGGCGCTACTCCTTTATACTGCTCATCAGAAATTAACAAGCCAATGACCAAGCTTAGAAGAATGATAAAAACAGAGCCGTTGGTTAGCGCTTCATGCAGCACCGATTTAAAATTATTCTTCCCTTTTCCTTGGGTGCTCCGACCAATTAATATTACCCCGACTATTATTGCTGGCGATTCCATAATCGCTAAGGCAGCAATCATATGTCCACCGAAAGCTACACCCGACTGCTCTAAAAAGGCCACGGCTGTTACAAAAGTTACCGCACTAACCGAACCATAAGTGGCGGCAATTGCTCCAGCATTATAGATATCTATTTTGCGCTTTAAAATGTAAAAAGTATAAATAGGAACAATGACCGCTAGAAAAACTGCAAAACCGAGAGGCTTTAGCATCAAGGCCCAGTCTTCGCCATGAGCCAATTCTATCCCTCCTTTTAAACCGATGGAAAAAAGCAGAAAAAGTGATAGAAATTTAGCCACTTCGCGTGGAATTTCTAAATCGGACCGGACCAAGACTGCGAGCAGTCCACCTATAAAAAATAATATAGGCGGACTGAGCAGGTTTTCTAAAATTAGAGAGGTGTTCATAGCTATGCTTTATTCACCTTGGCCCAATGAGAAGGCCAACTTATCGTTGAAATAATAGAGGTTTTCTGTTTTAACCACATCAATTCCTTCTTTTAATAGTGCCATCATTAGCTGTGGAATGGTTTCCTTTTCCACGGCTTTCATACTATTTACATCTTTAGGATTGTGTTTATTTACAAAGCGACAACGCCAATGATCCGTGCAAAAAGTTTCGGGTAATCCGTCGGGATAAACCTTCACGCCGCGATTGGTAATCATCTTCAATTTCAAATGATCCCCCGCGTGGGTTTCCAATAAAGCGCCTAATTGCACTGGTGTAAGATGACTATTATCGATAAACAAATCGGCACCCACTAATACTTTATCGTGCTTAGGACGATCGTATTCGGGAATTACAATGGGGCGGAAATCGTCTTTATTTAATTTCAGAGGACTGATTTCAGCTGGCATCTGCCCTAAGCGCGCAATTACAGCATCAGCAAACTCGCGGGTACCCACTTTTTGTTTAGAATGGGAACGGTAAATATCGCCAGTATGAATGCCATCTTCGATAGTTTTATACCAAGCGTTGGCAATATTCATGGCGGCATCAAGCTGACCTAAATGCTGCAACATTAAAACCGCTGCGGAAATTAAACCACTGGGATTTGCCATATTTTTTCCCGAAATATCAGGAGCCGAACCATGCACCGCTTCAAACATGGCAAAGCCCTTACCAATATTAGAAGAGCCTCCTAAACCAACAGAGCCAGTGATTTGGGCCGCAATGTCGCTGATTATATCACCGTATAAGTTAAGAGTAACGATTACGTCAAACTGCTCGGGCTGATCCGCTAAAAGAGCGGCACCAATGTCAATAATTTTTAGTTCGCTTTCAATTTCGGGATACTCTAAAGCCATCTCTTTGAAAACAGAACTGAAAAGACCGTCTGTCAATTTCATAATATTATCCTTCACCATACAGGTTACTTTTTTACGACCGTTATTGCGGGCGTATTCAAAAGCATAGCGGATAATTTTTTGGGTACCAGGAATGGTAATCAGCTTTAAGCACTGAAATACATCGGTAGTCTGACGGTGCTCGATACCAGCATAAAGATCTTCTTCATTTTCACGTACTATAACCACATCCATCTCTGGGTGCTTACTTTCGATAAATGGCGATAAACTTTTGCAAGGACGAATATTTGCAAAAAGACCTAGTGACTTGCGGATGGTCACATTTAAACTTTTGTAACCGCCTCCTTGAGGTGTAGTAATGGGGGCCTTTAAAAATACTTTATTGCGACGAAGGATATCCCATGATTCGGTGGTAATACCTGCCGTATTGCCAGACAAATATACTTTCTCACCGATATCAATAAAATCATAATCTAAGTCAGCTCCCGCAGCTTCCATAATGCGCAGAGTGGCGTCCATAATTTCTGGACCAATGCCGTCGCCTTTAGCAACCGTAATACGTGCTTTACTCATTTGTAAATTTTTAGGGTTTAATTTTTAGTGAATTATAGAGTAGTTGTAGTAAAAAATCGTCTAGCTTAACCTGATCCGTCTCGTGCGGAAAATCGGTTAAGGCGGGTAAATGTTTGGCGTAGTATTTTAACGAATGTGACATTTCAATAATGGTGGTAGCCAAAGCTAATGGATATTTCTCATCGGGCTTAACCGCCAAGATCATATTCGCTAAAAGAGCGGTGATACTTTTATAAGGAGCAAAAAAGCGCTTGGCATTATCTTCATCCACTTGCGCGTGATAGTAGGCTTTAGAGCCTTCATTAATAACCAGCTCACGCAAATCATATTTGGTAATAACCCCAGGATCGGCGGCTACGGACGGAATATTACTAATTACCCGCACTGCCTTAACTAAGCTTTGTAAAGGATCTGTTTCAATGGCGGTAAAAACCTTTACCTGCTGCTCTAACCAAGTCCAATACAGCTGAAAGTAATACTGCAACAGTCGCTGCTTATTTGCAAAATACTTGTAAACCGTTGCTTCAGTAATCCCTGCTTCTGTAGCTAGTTTTTTGGCGGTAAAAGCCTCGATACCGTTTTCTAAAATCAATTTTGCCCCAGAAGCAATGACCTTCCTTCCTGTTACAGAACTTGTTGGATCTTTAATATAAAGATCACTATTTAAGGTAAAAGAATACTTGGAAGTAGTCATGCTTTCATCAATTATAGTAATACTATATTCCGCGAAAGTAAAACCCAAATATCAAATAGTAAAGCCTTTTATTGAAAATTTTCGAAAAATAAAATTTAGGGCATCTAGCTGGCCGCAGAACCGGCCAAAAAGCCACTAGTCCAAGCATGTTGAAAATTAAAGCCGCCCGTTACGCCGTCAACGTTTAATACTTCACCCGCAAGATGGATGTTGGGATATTTTTTAAGAGCGAAGGTTTTCAGATCGACTTCTAATAAGTCTACTCCTCCCGCCGTTACAAACTCCTCTTTAAAAGTAGTTTTACCATTTACTGCAAAGGGACAGGCGCCAATAAAGCGTACCATCCGATTTAGCTCTTTATTAGATAGTTCAGCATAAACCTTCGCTTCTCCTACTTCTGCCTTGAGCATTAAAGCCTGCCACAAACGGGCGGGTAAACCAAACTGGGCATTACCGAAAACCCGCTTTCGTACCCCTTCTTCGCGTAAGCTTAACAAGAATTGACGAAGCTCTTCCTCCTTAAGGTTAGTCCAATTTATTAAAATGGGAAACTGATAACTGCGTTTAAAGAAATCGAGGGCATGCCAAGCAGAAAGTTTAATAATGGCGGGGGCACTAAAACCCCAATGTGTGATTAAAACAGGCCCCTCTTGTCGCCATTTAGTCCCTGGCACTTGCACCGAGCCCAGCGGAACGGACAGACCTTTTAAGTCTTTCAAATCTGAGCTTGGCACATTAAAAGTAAAGAGGGAAGCAATGGGATCATGCAGCTGTAATCCTAGTTTTTCTAAAAATTGATAGCCACGTAATTGGGGGCTTCCGCCCGATGCGATTATAAGCGAGCGACAACTAAAAGCTTGATTATTTTTAAAGTTCAGAACCACTTCCGTTTCATTGAGCGGCTCAATAGACAAGAGCTCCATAGACTTATGCAAAATAATGCCTAGCCTATTCGCCTCCCCCTCTAAACAATCAATTATACTTTGCGATGAATCACTTTTTGGGAAAACCCGTCCGTCATCTTCCGTTTTCAAAGGAACTCCTCTTTGCTCAAACCAAGCACGGGTTTCTTTAGGACCAAAAAGTGAAAATGGCTTCTTCAGGCTGCGACCGCCTCGGGGATAATATTTTATCAATTGCGCCGGCGATTCACAGTCGTGGGTAACATTGCAGCGACCGCCACCACTTACCATTACCTTGGTGAGGGTTTTGCTGGTCTTTTCGAAGATATGCACTTTTGCTCCCTTTTCGGCTGCGGCTATTGCGGCAAAATAGCCCGCTGCCCCCGCTCCGATTACGGCAATTTCCACTTTTTCTACTTTCACTTTTAAAAGTCAAATTTGCCTAGGCCAATATTAATTGGTAAAGCTTTGATTTCACATCGAACTCATTTAATACTCCTCCTGCAAACTTAGTTTGCAATTCCACCATTCCGTTTCTATATCTGCTCCCAACTTTTTATAAAAATCAACAGCGGGAGTATTCCAATCAATTACCTGCCAATCTAAACGATTGGCTCCTGCTTTCTTAGTGGTTTTAGCGGTTTCTTTTAAAAGAGCTAAACCAATACCTTGGCCGCGCAATTCGGGTTTAACATAAAGATCTTCCAGGTAAAAGCAAGTTCCTTTCCAAGTAGAATAGCGTTTGTAATAAAGCGAAATCCCTACCACTTCTCCCTGCAGCTCGGCTACTAAAAACTCAAACCAGCCCGCCTGCCAATCGGCTAAAAGCTGCGCTTCAGTATTTTCTACCTGTTCAGCGGCACGCTCGTATTCTGCTAACTCCTTAATTAAAGCCAGCAAGGCCGGCATGTCGTTTTCTTGTCCTAATCTAATAATCGCTTTCAACGTAATTCTTTTAGTTCAACTTGATTAGCAAGAATATCTGCTAAGGTTTCTGCCTTGCGGATTAAATGTGCTTTACCATTTAAAACAAGCACTTCCGCGGGTTTTAAACGGCTGTTGTAATTATTGGCCATCGTAAAGCAATAGGCGCCAGCATTGCGAAAAGCTAAGTAGTCGCCTTCTGATATTTCGCTAATCTGACGATCCAAAGCAAACGTGTCGGTTTCGCAGATATAACCCACTACCGAATAAACTCTAGTTTTGCCATTAGGATTACTCAAGTTTTCAATATGATGGTAGGCATCATAAAACATAGGACGAATAAGGTGATTCATGCCACTATCCATTTGGGCAAAAACGGTAGCCGTAGTTTGTTTCAAGGCATTTACACGGGCAATAAAAGTCCCCGATTCACTCACCAAAAACTTACCAGGTTCAAATTCGATCTCCAAGTCACGACCGTAGTTTGCGCAGAATTCTTTAAACATCGCCGTCATCTTCTCCCCTAACTCTTCTACATTAGTGGCATTATCTCCCTCTTTATAAGGCACTTTAAAACCGGAGCCAAAATCGAGATATTTTAAATCGGGAAAAGCATGCGCCGCATCAAACAATAATTCTGCTCCTTTTAAAAAGGTATCTACATCTAAAATATCACTACCTGTATGCATGTGAACGCCTTCCACGCGAATATTCAAACTTTTTACAATGCGCTCTAAGTGGCGACCTTGGTGGATGGAAATCCCAAACTTGGAGTCGATATGTCCAACCGATATTTTCGCATGCCCACCCGCCATAATATGCGGATTAATACGAATACAAACTGGGTAGCTATTTCCGTAAAGCGCACCGAATTGCTCTAATTGACTAAGGTTATCGATATTAACTTTCACTCCATATTTTACTGCTTGCTTAATTTCCTCAAGCGAAACACCATTAGGAGTAAAAATGATATTAGCGGGATCAAAACCAGCCTTTAAACCGACCTCAACTTCTTGAATCGAAACCGTATCTAAACCCGAGCCTAGACTGTGCAAATAGCGTAGGATATTAATGTTATTCAGAGCCTTACATGCGTAATTAATCTTCAGCTTCACATCCTTAAAAGCACCTTTTAAGCGATTGTATTGTGACTCTATTTTGGCCGCATCATAAACATAAAGCGGTGCACCAAATTCTTCTGCTAAGGCTGAGGCTGATAAGCCCCCGATTAAATAGCCGTTCTCTGTAGGTATTAACATTATTTTTTTAAACTTTCGCCAAAGTTAAGCCCTCCATATAATATAGTCACAAATGAAAAATGAGTTTATTGAAAGTAAGAAGTTAAAACTTTGGGTAGTACAGCTTTTTTTAGTGCTTTTACTTGGCTTTAGCGTAT
Source organism: uncultured Schleiferiaceae bacterium (assembly GCA_963977415.1). Lineage (GTDB taxonomy): Bacteria > Bacteroidota > Bacteroidia > Flavobacteriales > Schleiferiaceae > Croceimicrobium. Next base: position 298,684 of record CAXBOS010000003.1, read on the forward strand.
ATGCCTTGGTTTTACAAATTTTTACAGACGCCACTTTTGCCAATAAAGATATCCCAAACTGGGTATTAGGTTTAGGTATTTTTTTACTTCTAGGCCTAATCGCAAGCTTTGCCAGCTTAAGGCTAGATACGCAGGTAAACCAAGATGGGGTAAAAGTAAGTTTCGGTATTCTAGCTAATGAAAATTGGCCATGGCAAGAAATAGCCAAGGCTAGTATTATCAAATTCCCCTTTGCTGGGTTTGGGAAGCGCAAGAACCCAAAATACGGCACGGTACTAAGTATCGGTGGAAAACAAGGCTTAGCCCTAGAGCTTAAAAATGGAGAAAGATGGCTTATTGACATTCAAAATGGACAAGAGCTTCAGAGAGTGATGAAGGTTTTAAAAAAATAAGCTCTTGCAATTTTAGTGATATTCGCTTTGAAGCTTTTAACTTTGTGGCATACACCTCTCAAAACATGAAAAGACATATTACCCTCGGTGAATTCATCATCGAAAACCAAAAAGACTTTCCTTATGCCAAGGGTGAGCTTAGTGCCTTATTAAGCTCGATTCGCTTGGCCGGGAAAATGGTCAATCAAGAAATTAATAAGGCTGGCCTAGCCAATATTATTGGAGCCGTAGGCCTCGAAAACGTACAAGGTGAAGATCAGCAAAAACTTGATGTTCTTGCTAACGACATGTTTATTAGTACTCTAAAAAATCGTGGTGAAATTTGTGGAATTGCTTCCGAAGAAATGGAAGATTACATTTCCTTCAACGAATCTATTCACAGCGACGCTAAGTATGTGGTACTTATCGACCCCTTAGATGGAAGTAGCAATATTGATGTTAATGTTTCTGTAGGTACTATTTTCAGCATCTACCGCCGCGTAAGTCCAATTGGAACGCCCGCTACCTTAGAAGATTTTTTACAACCCGGTAACAAGCAAGTTGCGGCAGGTTATTTAATCTATGGCACCTCAACCATGTTAGTTTTCTCTACTGGCAATGGTGTAAATGGCTTCACCTTCGACCCTGGTATCGGCAGCTTCTTTTTATCGCATCCTCACATGCGAGTTAAGGAAGGCGGCAAAATATACAGCATTAATGAAGGTAATTACGTGCATATGCCCGAGGGTGTTAAACGTTATTTAAAATGGTGTCAAGAACTTGATCCTGCAACTAACCGCCCGCTTACTTCTCGTTATATCGGTTCTTTGGTGGCCGACTTCCACAGAAACCTTTTAAAGGGTGGTATTTACATCTACCCACAAGGAACCACAGCTCCTAAAGGTAAACTAAGACTATTATACGAATGTAATCCGATGGCTATGCTAATTGAGCAAGCAGGCGGAAAAGCCAGTGATGGTAAAAATCGCATTTTAGACATAGACCCAAGTGAACTGCACGAACGCGTTCCTTTTTTCTGTGGCTCTACCGAAATGGTTGAAATGGCGGAAGACTTTATTGCGAAGTTTGGCTAAAAGATGAGTATTTAAAACTAAAAAGCGACCTGAGGAGAAATCCTTTCGGTCGCTTTTTTTGAGGGGGGATATTAAAACCTATGCAAATAGGCTAAACAAATGTGCCCCTAGAACTCAGTATTTGCAAGTATTTGGCACCGAAAGCATAATTTCTAGCACGAAATACAAAATAAAATAAGATTAACTCTCCTTTTTATTAAATCGTTCTTGTAAAGCCGAGTTATAAGTGCGGGTTACAGGTAACTCAGTACCGTTGCTTAATAATACCCGATTGGAATAAGCGGCTTTAAGCTGGCTGATGTTTACGGCATAGCTGCGATGAATTCGCTGAAAATAATCTTCTCCTAAGTCTTCCAAAAGAGCAGCCAAACTTATTCTTTCAACCTCGGGATTCTCGCGATCTACTAAGTAGATATTTACATAATGGCCTTCCGATTGCACATATAAAATATCCGAAACCTTAATAACCGCCTTAGATTTTAATTTAAGGGTTGCCTCAGCCTTTGCTTTTAGCGCTTTTTCCTGTTGCAACATCGCTTCTTGGTACTGATCTTTCACCAAAAGATCTTCTGCTTGGCCGCTTGTTGTGGCAAAATTCAACTGCTCTTGCTTTTTAGCCTTTCTTCTTTGCCAGAAAACAACTAGTAAACCAATAATTAAGAGCGATAAAGCCAAGCGCGAGTAGCGGTATATTTCTTCTTTTCTTTCCGTTTCGCGCAATAAATCAATTTCCGCCAGCTCTACTGCATTAGCTTCGCGCTTAATTTTCGCCGCATCATTTGCCTTATTAAGCTCTGCTTCGCGCGCTTGCACTACCTTTAAATAATAAATGGCGGAGTCTTGGTTTCCCTTTAACTCGAAATACCCCGCTTTAAGTTTCAAAAAGCTTAAGTCTTCCCTCACCTGCGCAGGAGATTGATCTAGTCGCGCAAAATAATTACTCGCATCCTCAATATTACCTTGTTCTAGAGCAAGCGATAAAGAAAGTAACCACAGTCGAACAAAGGAGCTATTTTGCCTAACATCTCCTGAAGGCAAAACCTTGTAAGCCTCTGTTAAAAGACTATCTGCTAGTCCTAATTCTTGGAGTACAATGGCATTTTTTGCTAAATTCTCTAAGGCCACTGCTTCATCAATCTTAGAGCCTGTGCGTTTGTGAATGGCCAAGGCTTTTAAAAGATAAAACTGCGCAGAATCAAGATTTTCGGCACTGCGCCAGGCCACAGCAATATTATTATACGTTCGACCTTCCAAGGCAATATCACCATCGGCGATTCTTACCAAAGCCTTTTGAAACCAAATTAGCGCTTCTTGAGGCTGACTCATCCTACCAAAAATAGTCCCCACCTTTAGGTAACTAGCGGCCACCCCTTCAGAACCCAAAGCTTCTTCGATCAATATAACTTCCTTAAACTTCTTTATGGCCCCGTCAAAATCTTGGCGCATGTTTAAAGCATTCCCCAAATTGCTCAAGGCAGATGCGTAATGAAAACTATCGCCAATGGCCAATGACTGTTTCATCATTTCCTGAAAAAGAGAATCGCCCTGCGCATACATATTTTGGCGATAAAAGGCGATACCCACGTTCTTCATCACCATATAGTAGGTGAAGCGCTCGTCATACTGGCCGCCTACAGGAATTAGATTTAAAGATTTTTTATAAGCGGGTAAAGCTTTATCGATTTCCCCTTTGAAGGTGGCAGCAAGACCTTGTAAAAAAAAGCCTCGCGCTTGGCACTCTTTATCTTCGTACTGCAAAAGCGCAGAAGCGAGAGAATCTAAATATTGGGGATTACGGGAATTCTGTAAGGACATCTCTATTAACCGCTTACGCTGCTCATCCTTAGAATTATCATCTGCCTTGAGCGAAAAGCTAAGCATTATTAGCCCAATAAATACCCAAACCTTCAAGCCTAGAACACTCGAAAGTCGCCCCCAATTAAAATTACCCTGCATGTTGCTTTTTATGCTAATTAAAACCTGCTCTTTTTTTAAAAAAAAGCAGTAGCGAAGCTAAGAATTAAAAAAGGCTAAGGCAACGGAAACAAGAGTTTTAGACCGATTTAATAGAGTTTAAATTACCTTTAAATGAAAAAGGACAAAAACCTAATTTAAAAGTTTATACTTAGGACACCTCACTACCAGTGCTTTAAATGTCAATTCTCAGAATTGCTCTATATCAGAACGCATCTACAGGAGTGAAACAAAAAAAGAAGTAATTTCAAATAAAAAAAAGAAGCTATAGTTATACCCGCTATTTTTCAGGCAGCGCTTTGGCTTAAAACCCACTATTCTTAAGAGGTTTGAGACCTAATTTTATATCGAAGTCAGGTTCTAAAGAATTTTATCCTCAGTCCGCAGTCATTAATCCGCCAATCCAAAATTCGCTAAAAACAAAGCCCATAAAATGGCAATAATTGGGCCCGCTAAACCAAAGAATACACCCCCCTTCCTGAAGTCTTTCTGCTCCAATAAACCTGTGCTAAAAGCGATCGCATTGGGCGGAGTGGACACAGGAAGAAAAAGCGCACAAGACGCTGAAAAGGCCAATGTTAAAGCCATAAGCACCATGTGCTGAGTATTTCCCTGCACTAAGAGTAAAGCAATAGGAACCAAAATAGTGGTAGTGGCTGTATTAGACATTATATTGGACAGCACCACCGAAGCTAAAGCAAACAAGGGTAAAAGCAACCAAAGTTCATTTCCAAACTGAAGCTTACTTACTATAAAAGCTGCCAAGCCCGAATCAACCAAAGCCAAGCCTAGAGCCAAACCACCCGCTACCAACATCAAGGTGTCCCAAGGCAAGGAACGTACATCCTTGGCCCATATTACCGAAAACATCGTTAGTAATACAATAGGAACCCCGCTTATCAAAGCCACAGGGATTCCATGCAGGGGATTCGTCATCCACAAGCCAACTGTTAGAACTAATACGCTTAAAACAACCAGCCTGTTTTGTTTCTCTTCCTTGCTAAAAGTCAATCCTTCGTTTACGAAATCCAAATCTAACTTGGCTTCCTTTTCGGGCAAGCTTTTTTGCAACAAAAACCAAAAGGCAATACAGAGAATAATTGCCACCGGAACCCCAAAATACATCCAGGTCAAAAAGTCGATTTCCAAGCCCATACCTTGCAAGGCTCCTACGGCAATAGCATTGGGCGGGCTGCCGATAATAGTCCCCATCCCTCCTACCGAAGCGGCAGCGGGAATTCCTAAAAGCAGTGCCTTACTTAGAGGATGCTTGGCGCCATTGCGATTAATTAAAGGCATTATTGAAGCGAGCATCATGGCCGCTGTCGCCGTATTAGACATTAACATAGAAGCGAGCGTAGTGGTAAGCATTAAGGCCAATAATATTTGACGCGCACTTTTACCCGAAGCCCGCACGGTAATGCGAAATAAGGCTAAGTCTAAACCGGTTTTTTTCATTGCTTCCGCAAGAAAGAAGCCCCCAAGCATGAGCCAAATAACCGGACTACTCCAGGTATTTACATATTTCTGCACATTTACCGGATTATCGACCAATTGATCGGAACCCTGGGTGAAAACTAAAAATCCGATTATTAAAATCCCTACTGCGAAAGGTGGAATGGCCTCGCTTAACCATAAACCGATGGCTGTAACCAGTAGAAAGAAAATATACTGCTGACTGGGCGTTAAACCCTCAGCCGCCATAAAATAAGTGGACAGGCCGGCTAGCGCCAAGACTAAAACAAACCAAAAAAGTTTGCCGCTGGCACTAATTTTCTTTTTACTGTAATGGATTAAACTTAAAAAGCGGGAGTCACCGCTTACAATATGATCGAGTTTTAAACTATCCGAAATTTTATGGGCTAGATTATGAATGCTTGGTCTCATGCGGTTTTTTAAGGCTCCCAAAGTTAACCAAGTAGGATTGAAAAAAACGGAGATTTTGAGGCCTTTTTTAGGAATGGTTTTACCTTAGCCCACAAATTTTACCACCCCTCAAAACCGAGCGGGTGGTTTAGCGTTTTACAGGCATGACAAATTCTTCTGAGCTTTTACTTACTCCTTATTTAAAGGACGATCGCTTTAAATCCATATCTAATTTTAGCAATACTGGACCCGCTCCCAAGGCCCACGCGAAAGGTTTGGCGGGATCTTTATCCGCTATTGCGGGAGCAGCCTCCTTTAAAAACTCAGGGAGACCGCACCTTTTCATCTTAAGTGACAAGGAAGAAGCGGCCTATTTCCTCAATGATTTAGAGAGTATTATTGGCGATAAAGATGTCCTCTTTTACCCCGGTTCTTACCGCAGACCTTATGTGATAGAAGAAACCGACAATGCCAATGTCCTTTTACGCGCGGAAGTTTTAAATCGACTAAACAGCCGTAAAAAGCCCGCCTTATTAGTGAGCTACGCCGATGCCCTTTTCGAAAAAGTGGTAACGCGCAAACAGCTCAGCTCGCACACTTTCAGTGTAAAAGTTGGCGATGAATTAAGCATCGACTTTATTAATGAAACCCTTTTCGAATACGAATTTGAAAGAGTAGATTTTGTAGTAGAGCCGGGGCAGTTTTCCGTGCGCGGTGGCATTGTAGATGTCTTCTCCTTTTCGCACGATCAACCTTATCGCATTGAATTTTTTGGAGACGAAATAGAAAGTATTCGCCTTTTTGATATCGAAAGTCAACTAAGTATTGAAAGTCTTAAAAAAATTCAGCTCGTCCCCAATGTCGAAAACAAGTCATTGATGGAAAGCCGCGAAAGCTTTTTCGACTACATCTCGCCGGAGAGCATTATTTGGACTAAAAACTTAGACCTGAGCGCCAAGCGATTAGATGAGCTTTACGGAAAATCACTCGCAGCCTTTAAAGATCTCATCGGCGATTTCAAAAGAGCCGAGCCTAGTGAACTCTTTATCAATGGCGAAGGCCTGAAAAATAAAATTGAAGCTTTCCCGGTAGTAGAATTTGGACCGCAAAACTTCTTCAAGCCGGGCTTTAGCTTAAACTTTGATGCCTCGGCGCAACCCAGTTTCAATAAGAAATTTGACCTCTTAGTAGCAGACTTTAAAAAGAATAATGAATTAGGAAGGCAAAACTTCCTCCTTTGCGTGAATGCGAAACAAGTGGAGCGCTTCGAGGCTATCTTCGAAGATATTGGTCAGGAAATGAAGTACCAGCCGATTATTCATAGTTTGCATGCCGGGTTTATAGATAAAGAAGCCGGTTGGGTCGTTTATACCGATCACGAAATATTTGAGCGCTACCAGAAATTCCGCCTGAAAAATGGTTTTGAAAAGAAACAGGCAGTTAGTCTAAAGGAACTTACCGCTTTACAGGTGGGCGACTACATTACCCACATCGACCATGGTATTGGTGAATTCGGCGGTCTGCAGAAAATAGATAATAATGGCAAGGTTCAAGAAGCCATTAAGCTAATTTACAACGGTGGCGACGTGCTTTATCTCAGCATTCACTCGCTGCATAAAATTAGTCGCTATAATGGTAAAGAAGGCACCCTCCCTTCCTTACATAAATTAGGAACAGGTACTTGGCAAAAAACCAAGGCGAAAGCGAAAACCCGCGTTAAAAAAGTGGCTTTCGACCTTATTAAACTCTACGCTAAACGCAGAGCCACCAAAGGCTTCAGCTTTAGTCCTGATAGCTATTTACAACACGAATTAGAGGCTTCTTTTATTTACGAAGACACGCCCGATCAGGTTACCGCAACCGCCGCCATTAAAAAAGATATGGAAATGGAAATGCCCATGGACCGTCTAATTTGCGGTGACGTAGGTTTTGGTAAAACAGAACTGGCCGTGCGCGCCGCCTTTAAAGCAGTAGCCGATAATAAACAAGTGGCCATTTTAGTGCCCACCACCATTTTAGCCTTTCAACATTATAAAACCTTTTTTGGCCGTCTTAAAGACTTCCCTTGCAATATTGATTATATCAACCGCTTCAAAACCAAGAAACAACAAGATGAAACCCTAGCCAAACTAGCCAGCGGGGAACTCGATATAATTATTGGCACGCATCGATTAGTGGGAAAGGATGTTGCCTTTAAAAATCTTGGCCTTCTTATTATCGATGAAGAACAGAAATTTGGCGTCTCTGTAAAGGATAAGCTGAAAAACTTTAAAGTAAATGTTGATACGCTCACCCTTACGGCAACGCCCATTCCGCGTACCCTGCAATTTTCCTTAATGCAAGCGCGCGACCTGAGTGTAATGACTACGCCACCACCCAATCGCCATCCCATTGAAACGCAGTTAATTCCTTTTAGCGAAGAAATTATTCGCGATTCGGTGATGTATGAGATGAGCCGAGGCGGACAGGTTTTCTTTATTCACAACCGGGTAGAAAATATTAAGGAAGTAGCGGGTATGTTACAGCGCCTTGTGCCCGACGCTAAAATCGGTATCGGTCACGGCCAGATGGAAGGCAAGAAATTAGAGGAACTCATGCTGAATTTCATCAACGGTGAATTCGACATTTTGGTAGCGACTTCTATTATTGAAAACGGATTAGATGTGCCTAACGCGAATACCATTATTATCAATAATGCCCAAAATATTGGCCTCAGCGATTTACATCAGATGCGCGGGCGCGTAGGACGATCTAATAAAAAAGCCTTTTGTAAACTTATTAGCCCTCCCCTTTCGGCCCTTACGGAAGAAGCGCGTAAACGCATGACCGCGATTGAACAATATAGCGAATTGGGTAGTGGCTTTCATATTGCCATGCGCGATTTAGAAATTAGAGGCGCGGGCGATTTACTGGGTGCAGAACAAAGCGGCTTTATTAATGATATCGGTTTTGAAACCTTCCAGAAAATTTTAGCCGAATCTATTGAAGAATTGAAAGAAACTGAGTTTAAGGAGCTCTATGCGGAAGACTTAAAAAATAAAGATTTGATTTCGGATACCATTTTAGATACCGATTTGGAAATCCTAATTCCCGACCAATATGTAAATAAGGTTGATGAGCGACTTAAACTCTACCAAGAGTTGGATAACCTAGAGGCAGAGGCCGATCTAATTGCTTTTGCCAAAGACTTGAAAGATCGCTTTGGACCATACCCTGCCGAAGTAGATGAGCTATTAGATTCGGTGCGCTTGCGCAGATTAGGTCAGAGAATTGGTTTCGAAAAAATTGTGCTGAAGCAAAGTCGTTTGCTCTGCTACTTCACCTCCGACCAAGATTCACCTTATTTCCAAAGTGAGAAGTTCAACAAAGTCTTGGCCTTTTTAGGGGTCCAAAAACAAGTGCAAATGAAAGAGCGCAATAATAAACTCTACCTCAGCTTTGAAGGCGTGAATAGTGTGCATGATGCGTTTTCGGCGCTGAAGCCAATTTTAGAAACTAAATAAGTTAAATGGAATAAAATAGGGTAGCATACAAATGATAACCTAATATTTTAATTAATATATACCAACTATAAACCCTCATAAAAAGCAATATAAATAATGGATACTTATTTTTTTTTATAACTCAACATTAAATTTAACACAATCTATTTGTTAGAGTCAAAAAAAAAAAAAATACATTTACATTAATGAAGTTCCGGCCTGATTTCATTTCACTGTTTCACTAATTAAATTAATGTAAAATGAATTTCAAACATCTTATTCTGCCCTTTTGTTTCGTGCTGGGCTTTGCAAGCTGCGAAAAGTCTACCAACGATGAAGCACTATCGCAAAATCCTGAGCCTATCAAAAAAACCAACGCTGAATTCCCTTATGAGGTTTACGAGCCTAATGTAAGTAATGAGGCCCAGGCCTTTTACGAAGGAGCTTTAGCCGTTTTCAACTCAGATAGTGCCGGAAACTACACCGCTATTAACAAATCCATCTGGATTATGGAGGGAAGCATGAACTCCTTCTTTGGCGACTCTGCCTATTTAAACGAGGATTCAATAATTATCCATGAAAGCACCTTTATTTTTGAGCGTAATCAGGATGGATTACTGAATGGTGATATCGTTGCTAATTTCACTAGTGCCTATCAACAAATTAAGGCTCTTTTGAATAATAATGACGATTATACTTTTAACATAACTGACATTCAAGTAGCCGACCTTGGCAGCAGTGAAGTAAGTCTCGTATTTAGAACCCATTTATTAGCAAATGCCAGCAGTGCTTCTTCTTTTGCCTGGCCTAATGTACCACCAGCCACGGTGGGGCGGTATGCCGGGGCATCGGCTGAATGCGGCAGCATCAGCGGTGACGGAGCTTGGGAGCATGTGCAATGGCAAGCTAGGCAAACACTCCCTTCTTTATTCTTCCCGGTGAATTACAATTTTAGAAGCCCACGCTTTAATGTAGTTTTTTTAAACTCAGACCTAGGAGCATCCAATGTGAGACATATTGATGGCAGCTGGATGTTAGGACAATCCAACGCCCTGTACCCTAACCACGTAGGTCTTGCACCAGTGCTAACCTGCGTAAGCTCTATCCAGCAAGATGGCTATAGCCAAAAGCTTTCCGATGAGCTATACAGCATTGTGAGCAAGCGCAATTACTGGGATGGTGTGTCCAACTTGAGAATGAAAATAATTTTAGCACCTAACGTCAGTTCAACCGCGTGGTTTTTTGATTGCGTACTTTCAAAAAATGTAACTGTAAACGCTAATTTCAGCCCCTGCACCTTAGGAGTTGATTGCTAATGAATAATTAAATTAAAGGAGGGGAAATTCCCCTCCTTTTTAACTCATCTATCATGCTAAAATTTCTAACACCTTGCGTTTTACTCATTGCTGCTGTTTCCACCAACGGACAGATAGTCCAACGTGAAATTAATCCCTTTAATTTTAGTTTTACTAAGTGTATTGAGGCACATGATGGCAGTATCTACCTTGGTCTAGCTAAAACCATTAATTTTGAGGCAGGGCCAGAATTGACCTACATCTATAAGTTGGATGAAAAAACTTTAGAGACCAAAGACAGTATTCTATTAAACGGACTTGTTGCCAATGGTAAATCCAACTTACGCGTAATATTAGGCGACATAAAGCCTATTGATTCTCTTCTGGCCGTAGCTGTTTCCTACCTTGACACTGTCGACAGTTCAAATTGTTACTTATTTCACGCAGGTTTAATTTTATTTGATTCCAATCTTAATATCGTAGAAGAGCATCTCTTCGAAGATAATAGTTACCCACTTCTTTTTTTTTCCTTTGACTTTAATCAAGATTGGATTGTACTCGGCGGAACGACCGAGATTTGCGATAGTTCCGCTTTTCTAAATCCTGCTGTAGGTTTAATAAACAGGCACACCAAAGCTAAAAATTGGGTTGATCTAAGTCAGCAAATTTCTAATCCAGACATCCCTGTGGAGGTATCTCAACCCGCGGTTTTTGGTAATACGATTTATGCGAACACCTTTCCTCACAAAGCACCAGGATTTAAAAGCAACCTTGTTTTAGATACAAGTCTAATTGTTCAACACGAGGGCTCTATTCTTGAGCCAAATTCTGGGCCCTTAGATAATACCCTTAACAGTCACGGCAGATTTATTAAAACTAGTGCCGGAATTGTTCAGATCGGTATAGCTAGATCTTATTGGGATAGTTTTTTATTGCCACAAACCTTAGATGGCTATTGGAACTTGGCTTATACTTATCTCGATTCCATGGGTAATGCGAGTATCTTTGATACCCTACCCTTAAGCGGCTATGATATTAGCACCTCTTCAGGCCCCCCTTATGCTAATGTCACTTTCAACTTTGATGGTCTTGACTTTGAAACCTTAGATTCGGTACTTATTGTTGCTAATGAAAAAATTATCTCCTATTTAAATTACCCTTCAAGAGATACGGTCTCATTTTTTATTTATAACCTTAATTTAAATACCAATAAGATCAATTGGTCAAAAAAAATTACCCGCAACTTAATTAATAGTCATCAATCCATTACCTGTCTACCCAATAACCAATATGCCATATCTTTCAATGAATATAATTGGGTAGATAATCCCGATCCAAATTTACAGACCCAAGTTTGGATTTTAGACCCTAATGGTAGTATTATTTCGCAGAGAGAGATCAAAACTCCCACTAATCCCATCAGCCTATTCCCCAATCCTTGTAGCGATTACCTGCAAGTCTCTTTAGCCCAGCAGCAGAAATGGCCGCTGGCTTATTCAGTTTTTAATGCAAAAGGCGATAGGGTGGCTAATGGCCAAATTAAAGAGGAGCAAAATACTGTTGATACTCGTCAGTTGACACCCGGGCAATATTATTTAAGTTTAGAAGGAATGGGCAGTGTTAAATTTTTGAAGGAGTAGGATTATAGGTTAATGTTAATCAAATGCTTGGTTTGCCAAATGCTCTTTTTGCTACCCACGTAGGACCGCAGAACGAATAACGGTGTATCCTCATAAACGAACAGGACAGCTACAGTCAGAAAATTTCTGACGAACTTTACAATATTGTAACGAAAAGAAGTTATTGGGATGGCGTATCTAATTTAGTCGTTAGACTTTATGGCGGCAATTCTGTCTTTTGGACTTTCGATGCAGTTTTATCTAAAAACATTACTTTAAGCCAGACTTTTGCTCCTTGTTCTATCGGAATTGATTGTTAATTGTAATCTATTAGCGGAGAAGATTCATTCTTCTCCGCTTTCCTCTCCACTAAACGTTATGGATAAAAAAATAAGGCTCAGTATCTTCCTTTCACTTTTAAGCTTGCTATGCTTTTCACAGAGCTACACTACAGAAATTAAAATCTCCCAATACACCTCAGGCAAAAGCATAGCCTATCTTGAAGATTATATATATGTTGACATCTCTAAAAGCCTCTATTTTGACAAATACCGTGAGACAAGCTATATCTTTAAATTAGATCGCGCCTTAAACACTTTAGATAGTGTCAATTTAAACGCCTTGGTTAACCCTTCGCAATTAGCAACCGTATGGACCGGAGATATAAAGGTTATTGACTCAACACTTGCGGTTTCCATATATTATATAGATACAATTATCAACAATTGTAGTCCTGTTAAAATTGGTCTATTATTCTTTGATGACGCCTTGAATTTAGTAGATCAAATTTATTTTAACCCAGGTCCTAATCAATATATTTTACCTTTCTTTGATTACGATTCAGTTAGTTTTGTCTTTTCTGGAACGACTTACAACTGTGATAGCAACGACTATTCTCCAACTATCGCCTATTTCAATAGAACCGATAGCACCTTTAAAGTGAAAAACTTAGGAGAATCTATAAGTAACACTTTTGCTCAAGAAGTTACAAGACATAGCATTATAGATAACAAAATATATTGTCGGGTTTGGCCTCCAGCTTCACCTAATTTTTCTGATAATATTATTTTAGACAGAGATCTCAATGTACTTCACCAAGGCAGTATTCTAGAACCTTTTAGTCAAGATTTAAAAACGCTTCATCGACATGGCAAGTTTATAAAGACTAACAATAAGATAGTTCAAATAGGTTTATCCAGATCATATCCAGATAGTCTATTCTTGCCAAGTACTCTTTTTGGTTACTGGAATCTCGCTTTTACCGAAATAGATAGCTTAGGAAACATTACTACTGTTGACACTTTACCGCTAAGCGGATATGATTTTCAAACTAGTAAAGACATTACTGGTCAGCATCAATTTGGGTTTGATGCCATTGATTATAATGTGCTTGATTCAGTGCTTATTATTCAGGGAGAAAAGGCAGTGTTTACTTACAATTTCGACTCGCAAGACACCACCCCATTCTACATCTACAACCTAAACCTAAATACAAAATCCGTTAATTGGGTAAGGAAAGTAACACGCTCTTACACCAATGGCAATCATAGTATAGCCGCTTTGCCCGGTAATCGCTGCGCTATTGCTTTTAATGAATACAATTGGGATGATTATTCCAGTGAAAACCTCGCTGTACATATTTGGATTTTAGATGACAATGGCAGTATCATTTCACAGAGAGAGTTCAAAGCTCCCACTAATCCCATCGGCCTATTCCCCAACCCCTGTAGTGATTACCTGCAGGCCACTCTAGCTAAAGATCAGAAATGGCCGCTGGCTTATTCCGTTTTCAATGCGAAAGGCGATAAGGTGGCTAAAGGCCAAATTAATCAGGAGCAAAATACTGTTGATACTCGTCAGTTGACACCCGGGCAGTATTATTTAAGTTTGGAAGGAATGGGGAGTGCTCAATTTTTGAAGGAGTAGGATTGTAATTATTTGATCCAATGATTTCGAATAAGAGACCTATTTTTGCTCTTTATTCAAGGTGAAATCATAAAGCAGCCATGCAACTAAAATCCTATGTCGAAGCCGCGCCCAATGGTTATGGCCCGCATTTAATTTGCGATTACGATCAAGCGAAAGCTTTTATTGAGGAGCACTCTTCGCGCATTATAATAGTTGGCCCCGATGGCAAAAGCTTACACCGTGCTTTGCAAATTCGTAAAGATGGCTACGCTGTAATTTTATTGAGTAGAGAGGTTTTAAAATCTTGGCGCTGCGAAATTGGCGATTTAATAGAAGTAGAAATTAAAGCCGATACTAGCAAATACGGCATGGCTTTCCCCGAAGAGTTCGCGATAGTTTTAGAACAAGACCCTGAAGCAGCAGCTGAATTCGAAGCACGCAAACCGGGTAAGCAACGCGGAGTATTACATTATATCGATTCTGCTAAAAGCGAAGAAGCCCGCATAAAGCGGGCTCTTGAAATGGCTGAAAAACTTAAAAATCATACGCTCTACGGCGAATCTTAAATTTTATCTAAGGCCTGACCTAAATCGGCAATCAGATCATCGGGGTGTTCTACCCCAACGGATAAGCGAATAAGCTTGCCACTAATATTAAATTGGTCACGTAATTCTTCATCAACCCCAGCATGAGTCATGGTTGCTGGGTGTTCGGCCAGTGATTCGGTACTACCCAAACTTACCGCTAACTTCACCAATTGCATGGCATTTAAGACCTTAAAAGCATCCTTCTCACCACCGGCAATGTCAAATGAAAGCATCGCGCCCGCAGAGGTGTATTGACGTTTGTAAATATCGATATGACGTTCATCTTTACCCTCTAAATGACCTAAATAATAAACACGTTCTACTTTAGGGTGAGCGATTAAATATTCCGCTACCTTTTCTGCCGTAAGCGCCTGGCGTTCCATTCTAATTTTCAGAGTCTCCAAGCTACGCATTAACAACCAACCCGTATGCGGACTAGCCATATTACCCAAGAAAGTACGCAAGCCTTTTACGCGCGCCATTAGCGGGAAGGAGCCTAATACTGCTCCCGCAATAACATCACTGTGGCCACCAATATATTTAGTAGCCGAATAAACTACTAAATCAGCACCGTGTTGTAATGGATGCTGCCAAATGGGTCCCATATAGGTATTATCTACCGCTACTAACACGCGCTCTTCTTCCGAGCGAGAATACTTTTTAGCGATGGCAACACACTCTTCAATATCAAATAAATCGAGGGTTGGATTCGCCGGCGTTTCTATATAAATCATAGCCAAATTATCTTTGGCAGGATGCGCCTCAATCATCGCTTCGATATCCGCGCCCGTATCACTCGGTGTAAAACCTAAAACGTGAATGCCAATTTTGGTCAAGAAATGCTTGATAAAATGATCCGTGCCGCCGTAAATTGGATTACTAAAAAGCAATAAGTCGCCTGGCTTCAAGAATTCTAAAAGAATCGTGGAAATGGCCGACATGCCACTTTCAAAAACCGCAGCATCATCGGATTTATCCCACAGGCAAAGACGGTTTTCTAAAATTTCTAAATCCGGATTATTAAGACGGCTATAGATTAAACCTAATTCTTCATCTGCTCCTTTTTCACGCTTTCCATAAGCCACTTCAAAAAAGGCTTTACCCTCTTCCGCCGTTTTAAAAGCGAAGGTAGAAGTTTGAAAAATCGGGCATTTTACGGCTCCTTCAGAGAGATGAGGTTTATAACCGAAAGACATCATTAGGCTTTCGGGGTGCATCTTAGTTTTATCCATATTGTGTTTATTTGAGAGATGGCAAATGAAACGAAATTTATGAAGATAAAGACTAACATTTATCACCTTATTTAAACCCCCATTCATACCCTAAAATCCCCCGTTCACTCCTTTTCTTTTTTATAGTCCCTTTAGCTGGGACATTTTTGCTTGGTAAACAAAACATAAAAATGAAAAAGCCATTCCAACTTAGCCTCCTTTTCTTTGTTTTTACGCTTTATGCTTTCGCAGGAGAAGTCCCCAAAAGCATTAGTCAAAATATTAGAGGACAGGTAATCGACAAACAAAGTCAAACGCCTTTGCCTGGTGTTAACATTTATGTTGAGCAAAATGGTAAAAAGACCGGCACCACCACCGATTTTGATGGCTATTACCTTTTAGAGAATATCCAAACTGGCCGGATTAACATCCACTTCACCTTTATCGGCTACGAGCCAGTGATACTCTCCAATATCGAATTACTGGGCAGCAAAGAACTGGTTCTTAATGTAAGCATGCTAGAAAGCACCGAAAAACTGGCCGAGGTCATAGTCACAGCTAAAGAAGAAAAAGATCGTACTAAAAACGAGCGTGTTAATGTTTCGGGGCGCAGTTTTAGTATTGAAGAAACCCAGCGTTTTGCCGGCGCCAATAACGATGTAAGTCGCATGGCTTCCAATTTTGCTGGCGTTCAACGCTCTAATGATGCCGCCAATGATATTGTGATTCGTGGCAACTCGCCCTTCGGATTGATCTGGCGATTAGAAGGCATAGATATTCCTAACCCCAATCACTTTGGCGGATTAGGCGCCACTGGTGGCCCCGTTAGCATGTTAAACAATAATGTCTTAGCCAATAGCGATTTCTTAACGGGCGCTTTTCCTTCCGATTACGGGGAAGGGATTTCTGGAGTTTTCGATTTAAGAATGCGCAATGGCAATTACGATAAGCATGAATTTTTAGGACAAATTGGTTTTAATGGATTGGAACTAGGCGCCGAAGGTCCCATTAACCGATCCAAAAAATCATCTTACTTAATTAATTATCGCTATTCTACCTTAGGAGTAATGGCAGCAATGGGCATTAATTTCGGCACTGGTACCGCAGTACCAGAGTACCAAGACTTAAACTTGAAGTTAAATTTCCCCAGTAAAAAAATCGGTAATATTCAAGTTTTCGCTTTAGGTGGGATTAGCGCTATTGACTTTTTAGATAGCGAAAGCGAAGAGGAAGAAGCGGGTGGCTTTTACAGCGATAATGAAGATTTAAGGAATCGTGTGAATTCTGGCGTAATTGGGGTTTCGCATCAATACTTCTTCTCCAATAACACCTATTCGAAAGTAGTTTTTTCGCTTAATGGCATCCAAAACAAAACCCGTATCGACACTTTCAACGTGGATGGAAGCATCATTTCCCCGCAGTACGGCCAAAACTTTATTGAAAGTAATTTTCAGGTAAATGCCTTAGTGAATCATAAAATAAATGTGCGTAATGTTATTCGGGTGGGTGCATTTATTACACGACGTTCCTACGATTTACTCGACTCAGCTTTCAGCTATGGCGATGGCGGCTTTAGAAATATTCGTGATGCCAATGGCAATAATATGCTCTACCAACCCTACGCGAACTGGCAATGGCGTATTAATGATAAGCTTGAAATGAACACTGGCTTACATAGTATGATTACGCCCGATAATAATCAATACTCCATTGAACCACGTTGGGGCCTTAGTTATAGTCTTAGCCCTAAAAGCAGTATCAATTTTGGATATGGCCTGCATAGCCAATTACCTTATCAGCTTTTACAGTATCGTCAAATTCGACAAGCCACCGGAACTTTCGACCAACCCAATTTAGGGCTAGACTATGTTAAAAGCAATCACTACGTAGCGGGTTACCAGCAAAGCTTTGGCAAGGGCTGGAATTTTAAAGGTGAAGTTTATTATCAAGATATTTACAATGCCATTGTCGATCAAGTAGCAAACTCCTATTCCAGCTTAAACTCAGGATCCTTCAATTTCGAATTACCCGATAGTGCCAGTAATAAGGGAACCGGCTATAATTATGGACTCGATTTAACTTTAGAAAAATTTATGGACCAAGGCTTCTACCTTCTCAGTACCCTTTCGCTTTTCGAATCGAAATATACGGCCAGCGATAATATTGAAAGGAATACTGCCTTTAATGGCAATTATGTGTGGAATGTGGTATCTGGTAAAGAATTCCTTTTAAGTAAGAGTAACAGTAGCGCGCGTCATACCCTTACTACCGATGCTAAATTTACCTTAGCGGGCGGACAGCGTTTCACACCGATAGACACTATTGCTTCGGCAGCAGCGGGACGCGCGGTTTACAATGAAGCGGATGCTTTCGGAGGTCAATACGACCCTTATTTTAGAGCAGATTTACGCATCGGTTATAAAATTGCCGGCGCTAAGGTCACTCAAGAATGGGCCTTTGATATTCAGAACCTAACAAATCAAGACAATCCTTTCGGACAACAATATAATTCCGAAACCAACACCATTGAAACCACTAATCAGCTCGGACTTTTCCCAATGTTCCTTTACCGAATAACTTTCTAAAAATGTACATTAGTGTAACCGCTTTTAAAGTAAGCAAATGGTGGAGCCTACCTTTATTTCAGTGGCGCGCTGCCCTTTCTTTTATGCAAGCAAATAAATCCTTAGGAATTATCACGAAGGAAAACTGGCAACAAGAAAAACGCGTGTTCTGTACCCTTACCACTTGGGAAACAAAGGCCGATATGCTACGTTTCCGCAATAGCGGCGCCCATTTAAAAGCTATGCAAATTAGCGCTAAATTAGGCCATGGTATAACCTATGGCTGGGAGGCTGATCAAAAGCCCACCATTGAAATAGCTTATCGCCGACTACTAGAAAATAAGCAATTGTAATGACCAATCGGGAATTAGCTTTAAAAATTAAGACGGAAGTTTTCCATCGCCGGAACTTCTACGCCATTCTAATTTTGGCAACCTTCCCTCCTATTTTCGGTAGCATCCAATACGCACTCGGAATTAGTGAGCATCAGGAAATCACTTCCGTCTCACAGTTTTTTTCAAGCGTAATTTTATTTTCACTCAGCCTTACTTTCGGCATCTCTTATGGCTGTCTTATTATTTTTAGGCTCTTAAACCATTTTTTACCTTGGCGAGGCAATGTTTGGAAAAGAGTTCCACTGGAAAGTCTTCTTATTTTAGCCTATACCGCCTTGGTTAATATAATCGTCTTAAAGGTATTTACTGCTTTTGGCCTTCTTTATCAAGGCGAAAACATTGGGGCTAAGCAATATTATACCAACATTATTTTCAGCTCCACCTTATCGCTTATTGTGCTTAGCATTTACGAGGGCATCGGTTTTTTTAATCAGTGGAAAGAAAGTCTACACTTAACCGAAAAGCTAAAAAAAGAACAGGCCGAAAGTCAGTTAGCTAATTTGCAAGCGCAACTCGATCCGCATTTTATGTTTAATAGTTTAAATGTGCTATCCAGCCTCATCCGTAGTGATGCCGCTAAGGCAGAAAAGTTTGTAGAGGATTTTGCACATATTTATCGCTATATGCTAGATGTGAATAAAGAAATGGTTGTTACTTTAGAAGAAGAACTCACCTTTGCTCAAAACTACTTGGCCTTGCAACAAACCCGATTTGGGCCCAAATTGCAAACGAGCTTCAACATAAATAACAACAGCCTAAAACTGTACCTGCCCCCCTTAAGTTTGCAAGAACTAATTAGCAATGCCATTAAGCATAATAGCATTGAAAAGGACCATCCTTTGCACATTAAGGTTTATACCAAAGGCGAGGAATTATGGGTAGAAAACAATCTGCAAAAGCGACAAGACCAAGCAACAAGTACTGGATTGGGTTTGAAAAATATTAGTCGGCGTTACGAGATATTGAGCGGCAAAAAACCACTCTTCGAAATCATTGATCAGCAGTATATTGCCAAAATCCCCTTATTAAGATTAGAGGCATGAACTACTTAATTTTAGAAGATGAACAATGGGCAGCCGAACGCCTTGCCTCAATAATTAGCGAGTTAAAGCCGCAATGGCAGTCTTTAGGCATACGGGATTCTATTAAATCCGCCAAAGCATTTTTAATCGCCAATGAAGTAGATTTAATCTTTGTTGACATTAATTTGGGTGACGGGCTGTCCTTTAATCTTTTCCAAGAAATTGAGGTCAATTGTCCTTTAATCTTTACCACGGCCTACGACCAATATGCTATAAAAGCCTTTAAGCTAAATAGTATTGACTATCTCTTAAAACCCATTAATAAGGAAGAATTAAGCACTGCCATAAAAAAGCTCGAAACTAAGAACGCATCTGCCGTGAGCGACTGGCAAAAAGTATTTAACGACCTTAAGCCCAGTTACAAAGAGCGTTTTTTAGTAAGTACCGGCGAACGACTAAAAACCATCAAGAGCAGCGATATTAGTTACTTTTTCGCCCAAGGAAAACACTGTTTTATTAGCGACAATACCGGGAGAGAATACCTCATTGATCGTAATTTAAAAGACCTGATGGAGCAATTAGATCCTAAAAGTTTCTTTCAGATTAATCGGCAAATAATCGTAAACCTCAACTATATCGAGGAAATGCACACCTACAGTAAGTCGCGCTTAAAAATTAGAATGCAGCCTGCTAGTTCGCAAGAAATGATTGTGAGTGTAGAACGCTCATCGCGTTTTAGAGCTTGGCTCGAAGATGATTTTAAGGCATAGCGTCAATTAGCTTCGCAACTGCGTCAGCTTCCGCCGCTTTCTTATCGCTTTCAGCGCGGTTTACGGTAGAAAGACGATGCGATTCCTTCAGTAATTTAGAATATTGCTCTTGCAATTTCTCTTTCTCACTTTTCTTTTTAAATAGTCCAAACATTTTAATAGGCTTTTGAAAATAACGCAGAGTAGCCTTTAAAGTTTATAAGCCCAACACTTCTTTTAAATGGCTAAAACCCTTACGGGAGATAGGTATTCTATTGCCATCTTTCAATAAAGCGATGTGGTCGTTTTTTCCATAAGGATCAATGCGATCTATTTGGCTAACATTAACAATATGAGAGCGATGCACTCGTAAAAAACTTGTTTCTGGTAAAAGTTTTTCGTAAAAGCTTAAAGTTTGCTTTTTAGCAAAATGGCCTTGCTCGCTGTAAATTTGCACATAATCACCGTCGGCTTCCATACGTTGTAATCTATCGTAAGGAATAATGCGAATGCGTGAGCCATCTTTAATTACTAGTCTTTCAAAGTGAGAGCTACTTTCTCCAGCGGGAATGCGCTCCGCCGCTTCCTTAAAAGTTTTAGGGCTTTCTTTAAATTTCTTTATTGCTTGCTCAAAGCGTTCTTCCGAAAAGGGCTTTAGTAAATAGTCTAAAGCACTAGCTTCAAAGGCCTTAAAAGCAAATTCATCGAAGGCTGTGGTGAAAATAATCGCGGGTTTGTCTTCCAGTAGTTCTAGCATTTCGAAGCCCGTTAAACGAGGCATTTGTACATCGAGGAAAACCAAATCGGGCTTCTTTTCTTGAATCGCTTTTAAGCCTATAAAACCATCGAGGCAGCGATCTACTATTTCAAAGTCGCTATCCTCACTTAAATACTCTTGCACTAAATCAGCCGCTAAGGGCTCATCGTCGATTATAATAACTCTATACATCTGCTTGGGGGATTTTTAGTCGGGCGCGAAACAATTTTTCAGTCGACGAAATTTCAAGTAAATCCTTTCTTCCGTAAAGGAGATACAGGCGGCGTTCTACCGAACTTAGGCCGAAACCCGTGCCACTATTTTCTTCTAAATCAGCATCATAAGGATTAAGAAACTCTACGGTAAGAATATTGGCTTGCTTTTCGGCCTTAAAGTGAATGGTTAAATCTTCCGTAGTGCCGTAGAGTCCATATTTTATGGCATTCTCTACCAAGGGCTGTAAAAGCAGGGGTGGGATTTTACAGATTAAGGCGCTTTCGCTGATCTGTCTTTCTATATTTAATCGGTGCCCAAAACGCATTTGCTCTAAATCGAGATAAAGGTTTAGGTGATCTATCTCATCACTGAAAAGCAGTAAATCGCCTTCCTCCTTTTTTAAAGTGCCGCGTAAAAACTCCGATAATTTCTGCACCATTCTGCGCGCATCCTTAGGCCGAGATCCGATGAGGGAATTGATAGAATTTAGCGCATTAAAAAGAAAGTGTGGTTGAATTTGCTGTCGCAGTTTAAAAAGCTCTGCTTCGCGGGCGATACGCTCGGTTTCTTGCTGCCTAATTACCAGTGCCTTTTCTTCGCTAACACGATACCATAAAAAGGAAAAGCCCAAAGTGGAAGCGAGAAGTAAATAAGCCACCGTGCCACGGTAAAGCTGGGTATCATCTAACCAGGCGCTCAAATAGTCGCTATTAACATAGTAGTTAACCAACATTTCCGCTCCAATTAAAGAAAAGTAAACCAAAAGCAGGGGCAAGAATAAAACTATAGCTAACTGGTAGCGAGGCGGGTTTACAAAACTGAAAACGTTTAATAAGCCAAAACACAAAAGACTAAGTAAAGTCCAGTGGACGGTAGCATCGTAAATAGCGTCCCACCATGGAAATTCGTAGACTTCCACCATAAAAAAAACTTGCACTATAATCGCCACCATGGTGGTAGCGATATAGTACAAGTAATTGTGTTTTACTAAGAGTGGATTAGAAGTCATACCGCAATTTAGGGCATTCTAGGCTGAATTTAGAGGTCCAGTTTAGAACGAATTTGTTGACTAGTAATTTACGATATCTAAACCGCCAAATAATACGGTGCCGCTCACTACTAGCACTTTATCATCGGGCAAGACATTCACTGCTGACTGACGTTTATCGTCTACACCGCCAAAAATGCTAGTTACCTCGGTACGTACTTCCCAGTTTTTAGGAACGATTAACTTGAGGCCACCAAACACTACGGTAGAGTCGATATTGATCATGCCATTAAAATCGGCATTCATTAAGTTCACTTCTGCGCCTCCGAAAATGGTAATCACTTCACCGCCCTTAAAAGACTTTGAATCTACATTTCGTTTTACGCCATTAAAAACACTGGTAATATCTAGCTCCTCACCATGGTTTAGGGAGCTGTCGTAGTTTTTACTGATGCGTGCACCACGAAAACGCGACTGAAAGATTATGGTTAATCCCACGCCCATTACTAGGAGAGGCCAGAAGTAATGGAAGATATTAAAGGCAATATTAAAAATGTCGTCTATTAAAAATACCGAACCAATGGCGATTAAAATATAGGAGGCGGGATTTCTAAACTTATTGTCGATGCCGATAATAAAACCAATTGCAATAAGTAGAGTTTCCCAGCTAAATACCCAGTAAGGTAGATAAATCCCCATGCGACGAAGCAGCCATACCGCACCAATAATTAGGATTACCACTCCTGTATAAACCGACTTATTTTTTGATTGAGCTGTCATGATGATTCACTTTTATGTTTTAGTTTCAGGAGCTAAAGTAGAGCGGGCAACATAGTCAACAAAACCCTTTCGGTTGAATTGGTATAAACGGTCGGTGAATGGTGGAAATTGGGGTTTGGGGCATGGCTTATACAGCGGCCCTGCGTCCAAGGGTGCTGCTGTTGAAGCTCTTCGCGCAAAATCAAATGGAATTTGGTTAAAATTTATATGATAAAAAAGCTGAAATTAATCACTTAAAGTCATCATATAAACTTACATAGTTAGTACATTTGTCAACATAAAGGTTTACAAAGTGAAAAATCGAAAACTACAAATTGCCCAATTAGAATCTAGAATAGCACTATTTGCAAGTACCCGAAAGCTACCAAATCCTCCTACAGGCTGGGTTAAAGCAATTAGGCTCGCATTAGGCATGTCGCTCGAGCAGTTAGCTGATAGGCTTTCAATCACCAAACAAAGTGTGCATAACATTGAAAAGCGTGAAAAAGATGGGGCCGTTACCTTAAGAACTTTAAGAGAAACCGCAAGAGCCCTAGATATGGATTTCGTTTATGGTTTTGTTCCAAAAGATGGCTCGCTAGATCAGTATATTGAAAAAAAGGCACGGCTGCTAGCACAAGAGATAGTGTTGCGTACTTCCAACAACATGAGGCTCGAAGATCAAGAAAATAATAATGAGCGATTATATAAAGCAATTGAAGAAAGAACCCATATCATCAAAGAAGAACTACCTAAAGCATTATGGGACTAGACTTCGACTACACTAGTGGGCAAACGCCAATTGATGAAGAAGAGAAAGAAGGTCTTCGTATCCCTACTATTGCAACAAGAGAAGAACTAGATGAGTATGAGCAGCAAAATATTGAAGATGCTTTACTTTGGGTATTGAGTCAAAGACTCAAAGCCGAAACTATTTTTAGTGAAAAGTTCATTTGCCTGCTTCATCGTAAAATGTATGGGTCGATTTGGTCTTGGGCTGGGAAATTTAGGAAAACAGATAAAAACTTAGGAATCGATAAATGGCAAATTCCATTAGCTTTAAAAAGTCTTTGTGAAGATGCCTTATTCTGGCTTGGTCACGAAACCTACTCTCCTGACGAAATTGCAATACGGTTTAAGCACAGGATTGTGAGCATACATTGTTTTCCAAATGGCAACGGAAGGCACAGT
This sequence comes from uncultured Schleiferiaceae bacterium, assembly GCA_963977415.1. Taxonomy (GTDB): domain Bacteria; phylum Bacteroidota; class Bacteroidia; order Flavobacteriales; family Schleiferiaceae; genus Croceimicrobium. Next base: position 322,732 of record CAXBOS010000003.1, read on the forward strand.
AGACTAATGGCAGATGTTATAATCAGTAAAATATACAAAAGACCATTATTCAGCTGGGGGGCTGAAAATTTAGTTCAGCATGGAGAAAGTCGAATTGCCTATTTATCTGCCGTAAAGCAGGCCGATAATAACGACTATGATCAACTACTTACTTTTGCCAGAGGATGAATATTTTGAGATGCAGCTGCTATGAGAAGCGGCTCTTGAAGCCTTGCATGCAACGCATCTACAAACCCCAAAAAAAACCGCCTCAAAATTGAGACGGTTTTTAAATATCTAAAATCCTACTTTCTAAGAGAAAGCGGCAATAATATGATCTGCCATTTCGGTACCAATGCGGTCTTGCGCTTCTAAAGTAGCCGCACCGATATGCGGAGTAAGAGAAGTATAAGGACTCATTAATACTTTTAAAGCGGGCTTAGGCTCATTAACGAAAACGTCTAAACCTGCATATCTCAATTTACCATTATCCAAAGCTTCTAATAAAGCTTCTTCGTCAACCACGCCACCACGTGCGGTGTTAACTATGCCGGCGCCATCTTTCATCATCTCAATTTCCTTGGCACCTATCAGGGCTTGACCCGCCCCAGCGATGTGCACGGAAACAAAATCAGAAGCGGCTAAAACGGCTTCCATAGATTCTGGTTTCACGGTAAATTTCATTTCGCTGCCATTGGCGAAAGGTAAAACTACCTCTGCTTCTTCCACGAAAGGATCCACTGCTTTTACGTCCATTCCCAAACCGAAAGCCATGCTGGCTACTTCGCGACCAATTCTACCGAAACCGATAATACCAAGGGTTTTACCTTTTAATTCGATACCGGCAGCGTAATTCTTTTTTAGAACATTAAACTGTGAATCGCCTTCTAAAGGCATTTTTTGGTTGGAATCGAATAGGTAACGTACCATTCCGAAAAGGTGAGCAAAAACCAATTCTGCCACCGAGCGAGAACTAGCCGCTGGCGTATTTTGCACGATCATTCCTTGCTCACGGGCATATTCTACGTCGATATTATCCATACCCACGCCACCACGACCGATGAACTTTAAAGTGCCTTTAGTCGCATCGATTAAATCTTTACGAACTTTGGTAGCAGAACGTACTAAAAGTACTTCTACCTTATTTTCTAAAATATGTTCTGCTAATCGCTCTTGCGCTACCATAGTAGTGTCTACTTCGTAACCTGCTGCGATTAAACTTTCTTTTCCTGATAGAGAAATTCCATCATTAGCTAAAATCTTAGTCATAGTATCTTATAATTTTTCAAAAGCTTGCATTACATCAACTAATACCTGCACACTCTCCAAAGGAAGAGCGTTGTACATACTGGCGCGATAGCCACCAACACTGCGGTGACCGTTAATTCCGCTTACACCGGCAGCCTTCCACATTTCGTCGAATTTCGCGGTATCAGCCCCTTCTACTGGAAGAAAACATGCGTTCATATTAGAACGATCTTCTTTCGCTGCCGTTCCTACAAATTTGCTATTGCGATCAATTTCATTGTAAATTAAATCTGCTTTCGCCTGATTCACTTTTTCAATCGCTTCAATGCCACCAATACCTTTTAACCATCTTAGCGTAAGCATAGATCCGTAAACTGGGAAAACAGGTGGTGTATTAAACATCGACTCTTTTTTAATATGCGTGGCATAGTTAAGATAAGCAGGAATATCACGACCTGTTTTACCTAAAATCTCATCTTTAACAATTACCAAAGTAGCACCGGCTGGGCCCATGTTTTTTTGCGCACCTGCGTAGATGAGATCGAAATCGGCCACATTGACTTTACGACTGAAAATATCGGACGACATATCGCAAACCATTAAAGTACCATCCGTTTTAGGGAATTCCTTCATTTGCGTTCCAAAAATGGTATTGTTACTGGTGCAGTGGAAATAATCTACATCTCTGGGAATGCTATAACCCTTAGGAATGTGATTGTAATTATCTTCTTCTGAGCTTCCCACTACGAGTACATCGCCTAAGCGTTTTGCCTCTTTAATAGCATTAGCCGCCCAAGTACCGGTATTGGTATAAGCTGCTTTACCCCCTTCATTTTTCAATAAATTGAAGGCTACCATTACAAATTGTAAGGAGGCGCCACCTTGCAGAAAAAGCACACTATAACCAGAAGGAACCTCTAGTAATTCTTTTACTAAAGCCACTGCTTCGTCCATTACCGCTACGAAGTTTTTACTACGGTGACTGATTTCAATAAGGGAGAGATCAAGGTCATCGAAGTTTAAAATTGCTTGGGAAGCTTCTTGTAAAACCTCTTGAGGTAGGATGCAGGGGCCTGCGGAAAAATTGTGCTTTTTCATGTTTGCTGATTTTAATTCTTTAAAAGCCATGCAAATTTAAGCTTTAAACCTGAGTTCGATGCAAAGTTAGGCCTCTGACCTCTTATAAATGGTGGGTTTAAAGCCGAAGCACGGAAGCAATAGCGAGCTATAGCGAAGAGCCAAGGTGCAAAAAACTGTTTTTCAGAATAAGCTGATACGTTTTTTTTCAATAAAAGCGAAAATCCAGCATCCAGCACATTTACTGTAACCCGCTACAGCTGTGCAATCTAGACTAGTCGTTTCTTTGTATTGAAAATCTGAGGCTATAATTTTAGGTCGAACGCAGATTGTAAAAACCGCCTCACTTTATGTTATTGTTAATTTTTCAAAAATTGCAAAAGCAAGGGGTAAAAGCTGATGAAATGAAAAAAATCCCCACGGAAATTTAGGATCGAAACTAAACTATTCGCGTTTGGGCAAGCCAGTAGGTTGCGAAGGTGGTTTAAACTCGATTTCCTGCCCTGTATTAAAGTTTACCTTATTGATAAGGTGCCACCAATCGTCTTCCCAATACAAGGCATTATAACTAAAATCGGGGCCATACATAAAATAAAGACCCTTCATTTTAGGCTCTGGAGGACCAATATTATCCATAATAATGCGCTCTTCCTTTTCATTCCAGCGCACGGTAACGGCGTATTTTGAGCCATATTCCAAAACCAAACGATAGGGAGCTTTCTTTAAAATCTTGTCTTGCCAATCGTCTACTCTAAAAATCTTCGCACCAAAACGAATGCCGCCATTGCGCTTAATCTCAATAGCCTCAATAATTTTTTTATTGGTCTTCTCGCCCGCTGCGTAGCCGAGAAGGGTGAACTTATCTTTTTCTCCCTTTAGGGGGATGAGTTTATAATAGAGAGCTCCTGGCCATTCTTCTGGCTTAAGAATACGCTCTTGCAAATTGGGTGTATTTTCGAGAGCATCGATTAGCTCTGTAACCACTGGACCTTTCTTGGTGGCGACTACTGCAATTCCGAAACGCTGGTACTTAAATTTCTGATCTGGCATTTGCCAAGTGTAAAGCGCCACCTTATCATCAGGGTCTGCTACACGAATCATGCTGGTTAACTCCTTAAGCTCCAGCTTATAATTATCATCTTCCGCAAGGAAATCCCTTAACTTCTTTTGAAAATAACGATTGGAGGAATCGCGGACGGCAAACTCTGGTGAATCCAAAATCTGCCGTCCCACTTTTGCTAATTCATTTAAATCAACTTGAGCTTTGAGCCCATCTAGCGAAAGCGAAAAAAGGAAAATTAAAAGGAAAATTCTCATACGCTGCTAACGCAAAGTTGTGCTTAAAGGTATTAGTCGAGGTGTAAAAACTCTTTTTTGGAAAGCAATTCCTCTTCCGTTTCCACATTATCTTCATCGGGAACGCAGCAATCTACCGGGCAAACCTCAGCACATTGGGGCTCTTCATGAAAGCCTATACACTCGGTGCACTTATCGGTTACAATATAAAATACATCATAATCTACTGGCTCCTGTGCTTCATCAGCATCGTATTCGCCACCACTCTTGGGCTTAACTTTCCCAGTTAGAGTGGTGCCTTCAGAGAATCGCCACTCTTGGGCTCCTTCATAAATTGCGTTGTTTGGGCACTCTGGTTCGCAGGCCCCGCAATTAATACATTCATCAGTTATCTTAATAGCCATAATCTGTTCTTACTTTTGCGCAAAGTTAATAACTAAACTATCTACATGCTTTCATTAGAACAAAGGATTGCTGCCTTTGAAAAATTAGGGAGATTTTTAAGTCAGTACAAAGAGGCGCGTGCCGATGAAGACCTGCAAAAATTAAATAAGTTCTTTCTTAAAGAATACCACACGGTTATTAAAGATGCTGAACTTTTTAACCATTGGTTTAGCGAAGATAATCTACATTTCGCCCTCGAGCAGTGGAGCTTAGCTCTTAGTGAAGAACAACTTCAAGCTTGGGTAATTGACTATGAGGAAGAGTATTTTAGTCCGCGCACTGAAGCCAAAACTATAGCCATAATTATGGCTGGGAATATTCCCTTGGTAGGATTACACGATTTAATCTCGGTTTTATTGGCCGGACATAAGGCTTTGATTAAGCCCAGCTCCGACGATGCTAAGTTGATTCCTTTTGTTTTACAAATGCTGGTGGCGATAGAAAAAGACTTTGCGCACTCGCTGAGCATCGCTGAGAATAAAATGGAAAACTTTGATGCGGTAATTGCCACGGGAAGTAATAACTCGTCGCGCTATTTTGACCATTATTTTGGAAAGTACCCGCACATCATTCGCCGCAACCGCAGCTCAGTAGCTATTTTAGAAGGCGATGAAAGCGATGAAGAATTAGAAGCTTTAGGCGAAGATATTTTCCGCTATTTTGGTTTAGGCTGTCGTAATGTTTCTAAGGCTTATGCCCCCAAAGACTTTGATATACAGCGTCTATTCAAAGCCTTCTTCCCTTTTGAGGCGGTTGCTAACAATAATAAATATGGCAATAATTACGATTATAATCGCGCCATCTACCTAATGGAGCATATCGATTTCTTAGAAAACGGTTTCTTCATTATTAAAGAAGACAAAGCTTTACACGCCCCTGTTTCGGTTTTAAATATTGAACGTTACGAGGACATAGAAATGGTAAAAAAAGACCTCGAGCAATATACCGACGACCTGCAATGCATCGTTGGAAAAGCAGAAAGCTTAGACACGGCCGTTCCTTTTGGCGAAAGCCAAAAACCGAAACTTTGGGATTATGCCGATAATGTAGATACGCTCGAATTCTTGCATCGTTTATAATTCCCTTATTTTTGCGTAATATCTAACATCATGAAGATCATTCGCTTTCTTAAAAGTAAAACCTTCTTTGCCAATCTAATCTTGGCTGTATTGCTTATTTCAGCTTTGTTTTTTGGACTTAATTATTTTTTAGCTTCTTATAGCCGTCACGGTGAGAATATAAAAGTAACCGATCTCAACTCCCTAGCATTAAGCGAGGTTGACAAGATACTTAGTGAAAAAGGTCTTTTTTATGAAGTAATTGACTCCTCAGAATACGACCCAAGCTTTCCCCGTGGCAGTGTAGTGGCCCAGTACCCAGAAGCAGGTTCTTTGGTAAAAGTCGGACGTAGTATCCGCATTACCATAAACCCCTTTAAGCCACGTAAAATAGAGATGCCCATGTTGGTAGAGAAAACCAAAAGGCGCGCTATTTACGATTTGGAATCGCAAGGATTTACAGTTGGAAATTTAATTTACGTCCCGTACATCGGTAAAGACGTGGTTATTGAAGTGAAAATTGGCGACCGCTCGGTTATGCCTGGTGAGAAATTACTTAAAGGTACTACCATCGATTTGGTATTAGGTCAAGGCTTAAGCGATGAGCTTATTCTTTCGCCCTACCTACGTTGGAAAACTTTAGATGAAGCAAGGGAAGATTTATTGGCCCGCTCTTTAAACTTAGGCTCTATTATTTACGATGAAGAAATTACGGATACCGCAGCCGCCCTTGTTTACCGTCAAAGCCCACCACCCAGCCTTTACCCTAGCATTCAAATGGGGCGGGAAATTGACCTTTGGCTAACGAACGACTATACCAAAATAGCCAACGACTCGTTAGAGTTCCAATTACAAACACCCCTCGACTCTACCCTTAATGACTCTGTTCTATAAACACTTAGCGCTACTATTCTTATTTATCAGCTCTTCTTTGCTTGCGCAGAGAAGCGAGAGATTAAGCGGCGTCTCTGCCCTACAAATTTCAGAGGAAGCACCTAAAACTAGCCTTTCCAAAAGTGCGGTAAACCTTCCTTTCTTTGACGACTTTAGCGGTGTGGGCATTTTTGCCAATCCCAATTTATGGGAAGCTAATAATCAAGTATACATCAACCAAACCTGGGCGAGAAGTCCGATTACCCTAGGAGTAGCCACTTTTGATGGTTTAAATCAATTTGGTCGCGCCTATCGCTTGAGCGGCGGAGATAGCATTTGCGATGTTCTTAGCTCTCTGAGTATTGACCTCAGCAATCCTCAAGATTCGGTTTACCTTAGTTTCTTTTACCAAGCAGGTGGTTGGGGTGAGCCACCCGCAAGCAGTGATTCCTTAGTCGTACAATTTTGGAATGATAGCGACTCTGTTTGGCAATCTGCCTGGGGCACCAATAAGGGACCTCAAGAAAGCTTCGAAAGGGTGATGCTTCCTGTTGACATGCGATTCTTTACTAGCAATTTTAAATTTCGCTTTTTAAACTATGGCTATCGTGCTGGAGCCTTTGATGTTTGGCATATCGACTATGTAAAACTAGACGACCAAAGAGATTACCGCGACACCATAATTAGCGACGTAGCATTTACTCGCCCACATCCTAGTTTGCTTGTAAATTTCGAATCCGTTCCATGGTGGCACCTCAATAACCTTGTAAACCCATCTGCATTAGCGAAAAAAGACTTGCGCTTATTTTACCGACGCAATGTAAATCCGGGCGGAAGTAACCAAGGAAGACTTTTAGGTGAATATCAAATTGCCCTGCAAGGCACTGTTGTAGATCAAAATGGTTTACCCGATGGTGACTTAGATGATAGTCATGGTGATAATGTAGAAACGCGCTTTCCTGTGCCCGATACGGCCGATGTGGGGCGCCCTCGTCTGAACTTCCTTAACCCGCCTTACACGGATGAGTTTAGCTTTATTTCGCGTCAGTATTATAGCGGTGGTAGTCAAATCTATAGCGCCAATGACACCCTAACTAAGCAACAAGATTTTAAAAATTATTATGCCTACGACGATGGCAGCGCTGAACGTTCCTACGAAGTTCTAAATAATCGGGGGGGCTTTATTGTGCAGCGCTATAACATTTTGCAGAACGACAGCCTTAAGGGACTTTATCTTTACTTTTTGCCTTCGGCCATTGACATTACTAAGCAAGAGTTTAGCATTATTGTTTTAGAAAACAACAGTGGTATTCCGGGGCAAATTCTTTATGAAAGTGATAGCCTATATCAACCGCAGTTTAGTGATCATAATTTTTACCAGCCCTATTTATTAGACACTAATTTGGCGGCCTTTTTTACACGGGGAACCGTGTTTATCGGTATTCGTCAGCAGGATGCGGGACCTTTAACTTTAGGTTACGACCAAAACCGCCGCGGCTATACCGAAGCCTTTTATGGCGAAGTGGATGACTTATACCAATCCTTTCTTGGCGCGACCATTATGATGCGACCCATTTATGGCTATGCCCCACGCGATTTAGGAGTGCAGGAAAACACTTTTACCCCAGATGACTTTGAAGTTTATCCGAATCCTAGCAATGGGACCATTAACATAAAATTCCCTTTCTCTGAAAAGGATAAAGCGAATTGGACTTTAGGTTTACGCAGTATAAATGGCGCTTTAGTGCGTCAGAGCCCAGCCACAGAAAAGTGGGAAATGGGTAATTTAAGCCCTGGTCTCTATTTACTGGAAATTCAGAAAACAAGCAGTAGCGAGCTTTATCGCAAGAAAATAATTATTCAATCGTATTAATGGACAAAGAACTAGATCCGCAATCGGACCAATTTTTAGAAGAGCAGGATCAAGAAGAATTATTTGAACATTATCGCATAGTTGCCGAAGCCGGCCAAAGCCCCTTACGGGTTGATAAGTTCTTAGTAAACCTTCTAAAAAACACCACCCGCAATAAGGTGCAACAAGCCGCCGCCGCTGGAAACATTCGGGTGAACGAAAAGAAGGTAAAAAGCAATCATAAAATTAAACCTGGTGATCTAATTCAAATTGTTTTAGCCTACCCGCCACGCGACACCGATTTAATTGCAGAGGACATTCCGGTTGAAATTTTATACCAAGATCAAGATGTAATTGTACTGCACAAAGAACCAGGAATGGTGGTGCATCCTGGCTTTGGCAATTACGACGGCACATTAGTTAATGCTCTACTTTTTAAGTTTCAAAATTTACCCGGTTTAGATAAGGAAAGACCCGGTTTGGTGCATCGCTTAGACCGCGATACCAGCGGAATTATGGTAGTAGCGGCCAATGAAAAAGCAATGGCGCATTTGGCCAATCAGTTTTTCGAACGTACGACCCAAAGAACCTACCATGCACTAGTTTGGGGTAATGTGGAAGAAGATTCTGGAACCATTACCGGCAATATCGGGCGCAGTTTAAAAAACCGCAAGGTGTTTAAAGTTTATCCGGATGAGGATGAAATTGGCAAGCACGCAGTAACCCACTATAAAGTGGTAGAACGCTTAGGTTATGTAACCTTAGTAGAGTGTAAATTGGAAACAGGACGCACCCACCAAATTCGCGTTCACATGAAACATATTGGCCATACTTTGTTTAATGATAAGGAGTATGGTGGCGACAAAGTATTGAAAGGAACAACCTTCACAAAGTACAAGCAATTTGTAGAAAACTGCTTCCTTGTATGCCCACGTCAAGCATTGCACGCCAAGACTCTAGGCTTTACGCACCCAACTTCAGGAGAAGCTCTGTCGTTTAATTCAGAGTTACCTGATGATATGCAAGCCTTAGTGGAAAAGTGGCGTAATTACAGTCACTTTAAAACTGAGTAAATTAGAAGAACTTTGAAGCAAGAAGGATTATAAGATGAAGAAGCACGCCAAAAGTTTAGCCCTCGCCAGTATAGGACTTAGTGTCCTCGTTTTTACGCAATGTAGAGAAGACGAACCGACTGTCCCGAGCCAAAGTTTCGGCACTCCTTATGCTTTAGAAGTTCCTGCCGGTTTTCCGCCTGCCAATATTCAACCTGGCAATCCCCTTACGGAAGAAGGGATAAAACTGGGTCGCTTCTTATTTTACGAAAAGGCCCTTTCGGGAGATGGCACCCAATCATGCGGAAGCTGCCATATACAAGAGCGCGCTTTTACCGATGCAACGGCTACTTCAGTAGGAATAAATGGCACTTTTGGCACTCGCAAGGCCATGCCGCTTTTCAACTTAGCCTTCCACGATAATTTCTTTTGGGATGGTCGTTCGCTTACGCTAGAAGAGCAAGCTTTAGTGCCAATTGAAGATCCGATTGAAATGGATAACGATCTAGCCACGGCCGTTGCCCGCTTGCAAGCAAACCCTATGTATCCGCCCATGTTTAAAGCTGCTTTTGGCAGTAGTACTATTACGGCCGAAAACCTGGGTAAAGCGATTGCGCAATTTGAGCGTACCTTAATTTCTGCGAACTCTAAATTTGACTCGGTGGTTCGCTTACAAACTGGCGCCACTTTTACCGAACTAGAGCAGCGCGGCTACGAATTATTCACCTCCGACTTCGATCCCAATGGAGGCTTCGGTGGCGATTGTTTCCATTGTCATGGCGAAAGAGAAACCGCCTACCTTTTTGGAGCCTTTGGTAGAGATTTACAATTTATAAACAACGGACTAAAAGCGGTTTACAGTGACGAAGGTCGCGCGCGCATCACTGGCAAGGTAGAAGATGTAGGAAAATTTAAAGTGCCTAGTGTGCGCAATGTAGAGTTTGCCTTCCCTTATATGCACGATGGCAGCATTCCTAATTTAGACAGCCTAATTGGCTTTTACAATTTCGGTGGGCATTTACATCCGAATATTGACCCAAATATGAAAGCGGCGGGCATTGGCCGAAATTGGAGTGCGGGACAAAAACAAGCTTTGGCAGCTTTCTTAAGAACTTTAAGCGACTATAAGTTTTTAGAGGACACAGCATTTAGTGATCCGCATAATTAAGAGCCTTTAGGCTTCCCAATTAAATTTTTCTAAGGCAAAACCTCTGCTGTTCGCTCCTTCCAAAATAGTAGGACCGTCATAGCTAAAAGGAATTCTTGCTTTTAGGTCTAGTTATCGTTTCCTTAAGTTTCGCGATAGTACAAAACAAATTACGCTTTGAGATAAACTACTTTCTTCGTTTCAAAAAATTCCTCCTCAAAAAAGCGTGGAATATCATAAACCTTGGCACGAGAGTAATTGGCTAGTTCCTCTTTAAGATCACCGCCTTTTAAGTACAAGATGCCATTCGCCCTTGATCCTGCCGAAACACCCTTGCGAATCTTACCGCGCGTCCACGTCATAAAACGCGGCATCTGGGTAACCGCGCGCGACACTATAAAATCAAAGCTTTCATTCAATTGTTCAGCGCGTAAATGCTCGGCACGCACATTCTTTAATTTTAAAGCCGAGGCCACTTCATTTACTACCTTAATCTTCTTCCCAATGCTATCTACCAAAGTAAAAGAAGCCTGCGGAAATAAAATAGCGAGAGGAATGCCTGGGAAGCCACCACCGGTGCCGATATCTAAAACCTGAGCGGTAGGATAAAATTCACAGACCCTTGCTATCGCCAAGGAATGTAATACGTGGCGCTCGTAAAAATGCTCCGTATCCTTGCGGGAGATGACATTAATTTGGGCATTCCATTCTTCGTACAAAGCTTGCAATTGACTAAACTGTTCTCTTTGCAAGTCGTTAAGTTTAGGAAAGTATTTATTAATCAATTCCATAATTACCAAGTTTTTCGGGGGCCAAAAAAAAGATTTTGCAAATGAATTAGGGTGGTTAATAAAGACCATGAAAATTCCCATAGTGGAAAAACCAACCACTCTTGCCAAGCTTTGAAATGCATCGCTAAAGGTTTAGCCATTGCTAACATTAGAACGTATCTTATGAAAAATACAAACAAGACCTGTTTGGCGGCTAGCATTAAAACCAAGGGCAGTAATAAGTAATAAAATAGCTGCAGCAAACCTTCTAAGCCAAGACCCAGCTTACGCGAGATGGGGTATTTAAAAGAAGCCGAATAATGACGACGCTTTTGCAGCCACCATTGTTCCATGCTCGTTGGCGCATCTGAATAGGTGAAACTAGTGTCATTAAACTGAAGTTTCACCCGCGTATTTTGGAGAGACGAAACAAATAAATCGTCATCGCCAGAAAGTACCGCGCTATGTTCGGTAAAACCCTCCGCTCGATTAAAGATGCTTTTGTTGTAAGCCATATTTCTCCCCACTCCCATATAGGGTTTATGAGCTAAAGCAGCCGAATAATAGGCACTGGCCGTTTGAAAGGTTTCAAAAATACTCAGTCCAGTTACAAAGCTCTTCGGACCAATTAATCCGCCAAAGCCAAGCACTAAATCGTATTCCTTTAAGGGAGCCGACATTTTACGCGCCCATTGAAAAGAAGAAGGCCAGCAGTCTGCATCGGTAAAAAGTAGAGCCTCGTTTTTCGCTTGGCTAATCGCAAAACTGATTGCTTTCTTTTTCCCTTCTGCGGGACGATTAAATACACGTAAATGCTCGAAATCTTTCGACATTTCGGCCAAAAGCAATTCCGTTTTATCGGTACTGCCATCATTAATTAGCAGCACTTCAAAATTAGGATGATCCTGTTTTAAAAGTACTGGAAGAAAATCCTTGATATTATGCGCTTCATTACGCGCCGCTACAATAATAGAAAGCGGAATAATCTGCGCCCTCACCTCTTCTACCTTGCTATTGCGCAAGCCTTTACGCAGGCGATGAAAGCGTTGATAGTGAATAATAATAAGGGCTAAGCAAATTAGCAGCCACAAGGCTAATGGTAAAAGCATCTGCATAAGCGCAAAGATAGTTCTTGAAAATAGCCCAACGAATGAGCTTTTAAATTAATGGCTAAAAATATTCTGATCTTCATCTCCCTTATTCCACGTATTTTTGCCGAATGCAATTTCGGCTCGAACATCTAGACCCCAAATCCAAAGCCCGCAGTGGTACCCTTAGTACCGCGCATGGCGAGATAAAAACTCCTATTTTCATGCCTGTTGGCACCGTTGGTACGGTGAAGGCCGTGCACCAGCGCGAATTGGAAGAGGATATTAAAGCCCAAGTAATTTTGGGAAACACCTACCATTTATACCTACGCCCTGGCACGGACATTTTGAATCGTGCGGGTGGTTTACACCAGTTTATGAATTGGCAGGGACCAATTTTAACTGATAGTGGTGGTTATCAAGTATATAGCTTATCCAACAATAATAAAATTAGCGAAGAAGGCGTGGCTTTCAAATCGCATATCGACGGCTCTAGACACTTTTTCAGTCCCGAGAAATCCATGGAAATCCAGCGTAATATTGGAGCGGATATCATTATGGCTTTCGATGAATGCCCGCCTTATCCGAGTACTTACGAGTATGCCCGCCTATCTATGGAAATGACCCACCGTTGGTTAAAAAGATGTGGTATTTGGCTTAATGAGAATGCGCCGCTTTATGGCTATGAGCAAACACTTTTCCCTATCGTTCAAGGAAGTACTTACACCGATTTACGCATTAAAAGCGCCGAAGCCATTGCCGAATTTGGCGCCGATGGCAATGCTATTGGTGGTCTTTCGGTGGGCGAACCCGCCGAGGAAATGTATGCCATGACCGATATTGTTTGCAGCGTTTTACCGGCAGACAAACCCCGTTATTTAATGGGTGTGGGTACACCTGCAAATATTTTAGAAAACATTGCCCTCGGGGTAGATATGTTTGACTGTGTTATGCCGACTAGAAATGGACGTAACGGCATGATTTTCACCAGCGAAGGCATTATTAATATTAAAAACAAAAAGTGGGAAGATGATTTCGGTCCCCTCGACCCAAACGGTCCCACTTTCGTAGATACCCAGTATTCCAAAGCATATTTAAGACATTTATTTGCCGCGAATGAATATTTAGGCCGACAAATAGCCAGCGTACACAATTTAGGCTTCTATATTTGGTTAGTAGGAGAAGCTCGCAAACAAATTGAGGCCGGCACTTTTGCCAGCTGGAAAGAGCAAATGGTAATTAAAGTATCTCAACGCCTGTGAAGATTTTCAAGATCATTGATCTCTATATCATCAAGAAATTCCTTGGAACTTTCTTTTTAACCATTGCCTTAATCTTGTCAATTGCTATTGTTTTTGACATCTCCGAAAAAATCGATGACTTTATTACCCGTGGCGCTAGTACCCGCGAAATTATCTTAGACTACTACCTAAACTTTTTAGTTTTCTACGGCAATCTCTTCAGTTCGATGATTGTGTTTATTGCGACCATTTTCTTTAGCTCCAGAATGAGTGCAAATACAGAGATTGTGGCGATTTTAACAGGAGGAGTAAGTTTCAAAAGGATGATGTTCCCCTATTTTATTTCCGCCACCATTGTGGCAAGCATTAGCCTATTTTTAAGTCATTTTGTGATTCCTTACACCAATATACAACGCTTGGAATTTCAGCATGCCTACATCGATAAAAAGGAAAATGAAGGATTTAAAGACATCCATCGCCAGATAAAGCCTGGCCACATTATTTACTTCGAGAATTACAATACCAAACGAAATTCAGGCTACCATTTCACCTACGAAATATTCACAGGTAACACCTTGAGCTACAAATTAAAAGCCGACTTTATCCGCTTAGACACTACCATTAATGTCTGGACCTTAGAAAATTATGACATCCGAACCATTGACGAAAACGGGAAGGAAGAATTAGAACAAGGACGAAAACTAACCCGCAGTTTTGAATTTGATGCCGCTGATATTGTGCCACGACTTTACACGGTGGAGATGATGAACACGCCCGAACTCAATGATTTTATTGAAGCGGAAACCTTAAGGGGTTCGGAAAACACCAATTTTTACCTCATTGAAAAACACCAACGCACTTCTTGGCCCTTTGCCACTTATATATTGGTATTAATTGGCGTAAGTATATCATCCAAAAAAACACGCGGCGGCTTAGGTCTAAATGTAGCAATTGGTCTAGTGCTTTGCGTTACCTACATATTTTTTATGCAAATCTCTACTACTTTCGCTACGGTAGGGAGCCTATCACCACTACTTGCCGTATGGATTCCCAATATAGTTTTCGGCTTTATTGGTGCATATCTCTACTATATTGCGCCTAAATAGGAATCGATTGGCATATTTTTACATATTTGCAAGATATAAAGAGGGACAATTATGGAATACCTAGACTTTGAAAAACCTGTTGAGGAGATTCTACTTCAGATAGAAAAAACAAAGGAGTTAGAGACTGAAACCCAAGTAGATATGGGTAAAACTCTAAAAGAACTCGAGAAAAAACTAGAGAGTACACGCAAAAGTATATACAAGGATTTAAGCGCATGGCAAAGGGTACAACTCTCTCGTCATCCGCAAAGACCCTATACTTTAGCCTATATAAATGCCATGACTAATGGCGAGTTTATCGAATTACACGGCGATAGAAACGTAAAAGACGATAAAGCCATGGTTGGTGGCTGGGGCATGCTAGGCGATGAGCCAGTTATGTTTATTGGGCAGCAGAAAGGTGTTAATACTAAGATGCGTCAGTACCGTAATTTCGGGATGGCGAATCCCGAAGGATATCGCAAGGCTTTACGCCTGATGAAAATGGCCGAAAAGTTTAACCGTCCCGTAGTAACGCTTATCGATACTCCAGGTGCCTTCCCGGGCTTGGAAGCCGAAGAACGTGGACAAGGCGAAGCCATTGCGCGTAATATTTACGAAATGTCTATTTTAAAAGTTCCGATTATCTGTGTGATAATTGGTGAAGGCGCCTCGGGAGGTGCTTTAGGAATAGGCGTGGGCGATAAGGTTTTAATGCTAGAAAACACTTGGTATTCAGTTATTTCACCCGAAAGCTGTTCTTCTATTTTATGGCGCTCTTGGGATTATAAACAAAGAGCAGCTGACGCTTTAAAGCTCACGGCAAAAGATATGTTAAGCAATAAACTAATCGACGGGATTATTGAAGAGCCTCAAGGTGGAGCGCATACTAACCCCGAAGAGATGTTTAGTCTTTTAAAAGATGAGTTATTACAACACATCTCCAAATTAAAGAAAATAGACACCGACAAACTTTTAGAGAAGCGATTAAGCAAATTTGAAAAGATGGGTGCTTATAAATAAGCACAACTGTTTATACATTAAAAAAAGCCCCGTTGGAGTATCTCCAACGGGGCTTTTTTAGTTAGATAAATCAAAACTCGACCTATTTTATCAAAAGGCGCTCGCTGTAATAGCTGTTTTCTCCTTTTAGCTGATAACGGATAAAATAAATACCCGCGGGTAAATACCTTAGATCTATTTCACGATCTAAAGCGATGGGCCAGTTTCTACCCCAAGCATCGTTCAAACTCATCTGCTTTAAGCGGGCATAACCTTGCACCTGAATAATTCCATTGCTAGGGTTAGGATAAAAAGAAACATTCTGCAGTGCCGCTTCGGCGCTACTAAGCTGCGGACCTGATTGAATATATACAGTTTGAGGCTGACTCCCTTGCCCCTCTTCAATAAACTGCAAAGTGCCATTATAGCTCATACTAGCATCAAAGCTGATCATAATTTGTGCATGATCGCCGGGGCTTAAAGCTATCGCACCAGGATTGCCATTGCTAAAGTTTAAATTAGGATCACTTAACTGGAAATTGCGGAAGGTCATATCCTCGTTACCGCGATTATAAATAACAAAAGAGTAGTCCAAAGAACCCGCTCCTTGTGCGAGCATAATGGTATCGTCGGAATAATAAGCCGAATAATTAGCCGTGGCGGTGCTCGTGGCGTTGATGTCGCTAATGCGTTCGATAAATTGCGGGTAATCGATAAAGGGATTGCGGTTATTCTGCAATGCGAAAATGCCATTATTACGGGCAATTTCATTCGCAGTGGGTGGGAAGTTTTCGTGCCACGTTCGCAGTATCGCTTCTTGTCCTTCGAAATGATTGGAATAATCTTGATAGCGTATCACAAAATACATCATCGCGCGCGCGCTCGCGCCTTTTTGGGCATCGCGCGGTTCGAATTTACCGCCTCCCGACTTTGAGCCACCTTGGCTCCAGCTACTGCTGCTCACTACTCCAAAAGGATCGTTTCCTCTTCGACTATTCGCAGTAACATCAGTGGAAAAAAGGTGGTGAATATCACTTTTCATAGGCTCATTCGAACTAAAAAAGCCTTGAGGAAAGGTATGCTCGCAATTGAAGCTATTAGTATTAGCCCCCGAACGCGAATTAAAGGTTGCTGTTCTACCGGTATAAACACAGGTAACTTGTCCCCCCGAATTATCGAGAGTTGCATACATATTGTCACGCGCTGTATTGTAGCCCAATGAATTATAACCCGCCGCAAGCTTGGTATTTAAAGCCGTTTTCAGAACTTCTTCTGCTTTATTTTGGGTGGTACTGTAATAGCTTTTAGAAAAAGTCCCTTGGCCATTAAGGCTTACTGGATAATGTCCAAATCCACTCGCCGACTTAAAAACCAAGGCTTGGTTGTGCAGCATATTATGCTCGGGAGAAAATTCAAGGGTAACCGAAATACTATCTCCGCCTAAGATTACAAAATTGCTATCTAAGGCGCGAAAAACTTTATTGCCATAATAATTGAAACGGGCTACGCTATCTATGGCAATGGGATAGGCCGATTGGTTTACTAAAACCAAAGTTTCACTGTTGGTTTGCAACTCATTAGTGGCAGGGAAGTTCACCGCAGCCTGACGAGCTATTAAAGCCTGGGCCTCTGATTTTAAACTAAATAAACCAAGAGCTGCCACTAAAAATAAAGTGGACTTTTTACTTATTGTAGAGAATATCATAATCTTGAAGTGCATCAAATTTTGAGGCCGCAAATTGCAGATTATTATCCAAATTGAGGCGGTAAACGGTGTTAGCTTTTTGCAAATAAAGTCCTTGATCGAAGCGGCTTAACTGAAAGTTTTCGTGCATACCACTCTGTATCGCAATGGGTACGCTAGACCCAAACACAAAAGCGCGATATAATTCCTGATCGGTGCTAAACATTAGCAGCTGACTTTGTGCGGTGGCTGATCCCGCCAAGGGTATTTGATCGTTACCAATATACTCCAAGCTTAAAGTTTGGCTAGCACTATTGTAGATGTGTAATTCCCACTTACTGTTTCTTCGCAGTAAAACCCCAATATCCTGATTTCCTTGCAGCGGGAATATCACGTGATTGGAACCACTCAAAGGATAACTTTGAAAAACTCCATTTAAGCTACTATTATAAAATTCCAGTTGCGGATTTAAACCCGCCTGATCGTAGCTTACGACCACTAACTTTTCATTTAAAACACAGCCCGCACGTGCGGTTCTTCCGGCAGATAAACGAGTGGATGCCTGCACGGTACCTTCTTCCAAATAGTCTATATCACCGTCCGTGCGCAGTAAATACAAACCCTCAACCGATTTGATAAACTGATAATAATTGCGAAAGCCAGGCGCCTGAACAAGCGGTAATTCTCGCACCAGCTGAAAGTCTTTTAATCGTCTCACTTCTACTGGCTCATCTGCGAAAGCGGCCAAATAAATTAAGGAGTCGCGCGACGAAACCTTTAGTGCATCATAAGGGCTTTGGAGTGGAAAACTAATACGATTTTGATTGTTATCGACTAATTCCAAGCTCGTTTCACCCAAAAGGGCAAAACCTCTCTGGGCCAAAGCCAAACCCGTATAGCGCAGCGAAGAGAATGCGCTGGCTCCCTTATCGGCATTTTCTACCTGTAAACGCAAATCGTAAGTTCCGCTTTCTAGGTAGGGGTCATTAAAAATCAGTTCTAGATCTACCCTATTTTCCTCTCTAAAAACCTCTCTTTGCGGAAGCGTAAAAACGCGTGAACCCTGCAATAAACTTAGATTATAGCTTGTACTATTGCTACTTTCAAAACCTAATCTTAAGGTATCGCCGAAGTTTACATTGACCGCATCTACGTAAGTGAAGCTAACTGCTGGATAAGGTGCCTCCTCCTTTGAGCATGAAGTGATTAGCGCCAAAACAAGGGCGTGTTGAAAACAATGTCGTATAAATTGCTTTAAGCCGGTCACAATAATTATTTTTGGAAGCTAATCCTTTTTCTTCTAAACCCTTGTAATTGAGCATGGATAATAACAAAAGTCCGCAAAATTCTTTCAGCACCAAAAAAAAACCGAGCGTAATCGCCCTCGATCAGGGACGTATTCCGCCTCAGGTAATCAGTTTTGAGAAAGCTGTTTTAGGAGCGGTACTAATTGATAATGGCGCGATAAACTCGGTAATCGACATTTTATCGCCCGAAAGTTTTTATAAAACGCAGCATGCCTTAATTTTTAAAACGGTTAAGGAGTTATTCGGTCGGAGCGAACCGGTAGATATTTTAACCGTAGCGCACGAGCTTCGCCAAAATGGTGAACTAGAAGCCTCGGGTGGAGAACAGTACCTAATAGAACTGAGTAATAAAGTTTCCTCTTCCGCGCACTCCGAGTACCATGCCAGGGTAATTGTACAAAAGCATATTCAGCGCGAGATGATTCGCGTTTCCAGCAATATTATCGATAAAAGTTTCGATGAAACTACCGATGTTTTTGACCTTTTAGACGAGGCCGAACAAGATCTTTTTGAAGTTGCTCACAGCAATATTGTAAAGAACTATCAGAGCGCAAAAGACCTTATTAGAGAAGCAATTACGCGGATTGAAGAAATCAGTAAAAAGGAAGGTCTTTCTGGGGTTCCTTCTGGTTTCACTGAGGTAGATAGGATTACTGCGGGTTGGCAGCCTTCGGATTTAATTATTCTCGCTGCCCGTCCGGGTATGGGTAAAACGGCCTTCGTATTGTCTATGGCTCGTAATATGGCGGTAGATCATAAAACTCCCGTAGCGGTATTCTCGCTGGAGATGGCGGCAGTTCAGCTTATTACCCGTTTAATTTCTAGCGAAACAGGACTAAACTCTGAGAAGCTAAGAAAAGGAACGCTAGATGATGCCGAGTGGCAACAGCTGCTAACTAAGGTGCGCGCCTTAGAGGATGCACCGCTTTTTATTGATGACACCCCCGCACTTAGTGTTTTCGACTTACGAGCGAAGTGCCGTCGTTTAAAAGCTCAGCATAATATTGGGATGATTGTAATTGACTACCTGCAGTTAATGACCGTAGGGGGACAAAAAAGTCAGGGTGGTAACCGTGAGCAAGAAATTTCAACCATTTCGCGTTCCTTAAAAAGTATTGCCAAAGAACTAAATGTGCCGGTAATTGCCCTGTCGCAGTTAAGTCGTGCGGTAGAATCGAGAGCGGGAGATAAGAGACCACAGCTTTCTGACCTAAGGGAATCGGGTGCGATTGAGCAAGATGCGGATATCGTATGTTTCATTTATCGTCCCGAATATTACGACATTGAAACTTTTAGAGATGGCGACCCTGCCGAAGGGAAAGCAGAGCTTATTATTGCCAAACACCGTAACGGTAGTTTAGCGGATGTACGCTTGCGCTTCCAAGGTTCCATGGCTCGCTTCTCCGATTTAGAAAATGTAGATGCTGGCCCCATGATTTTAGAATCGAAAATTAATAGTGACAGCTATCTGGGCGGAGCACCGGGTGGAGGCGGCTCAGACTTTAATACTGGTAACGAAAATGATGATTTCCCATTTTAATAGACTTAGTTTCCTTGTTCTTTTATGCCTTATCAGCTTTAAGCTGAGTGCCATTCATTTACTAATCCCCATGGATGAAGAAGGCCAGAAAGAACACCTTAAAGCTTATGGAATTGCCTATTATGCCATTGAAAGAGGCACTACGGTAGAATGGTTATTAAACTATCGCGGCGGCAGTTTCATGATGCCTTTTGATGAAACTTTGAAATTAGAATGTCAAATTAGGAATGTAAGCTACAGCGCCATTAGCGATGCTGATGCCGAAAGTATTCGCAATAGTATAAGTAGCCCAGCGGTAAACCAGGCGGTGGTGAAATTAGAAAAAGCACCCAAAATTGCAGTCTACTCCCCCAAAGGAAAACTACCTTGGGATGACGCGGTAACCTTGGTTCTCACCTATGCGGAAATTCCTTACGATGTAGTTTATGATAAGGAAGTATTAGATAACCTTTTGCCCCGTTACGATTGGCTGCATCTGCATCATGAAGATTTTACTGGTCAGTATGGTCGCTTTTATGCTGCCTTTAAAAACGCCCCTTGGTATATTCAGCAAAAAGCTGATATGGAGGCTTCTGCAGCAGCATTGGGCTTTTCGAAAGTATCCGAACTGAAAGAAGCGGTGGCGAAAAAGATCAAAGAATTTACTATTGGTGGGGGTTTCTTATTCGCTATGTGCTCGGCCACTGATAGTTATGATATTAGTCTTGCCAGTAGCGGTGTTGACATTTGCGAACCCATGTTCGATGGGGATCCTTCCGAACCTAATTACAACAACAAACTTGACTATGCGCAGACCTTAGCTTTTAAGGATTTCACCCTAATTGAAAACCCTAACCGTTATGAGTTTAGCAATATTGATGTTACCGATAATCGCAAAGTAAAACCAGAAGATGACTTTTTCAGTCTCTTTGAGTTTTCAGCCAAATGGGATATTGTTCCCACCATGCTTACTCAAAATCACAGTCAGGTTGTAAAAGGTTTTATGGGACAGACTACCGCTTTTCGTTCTAGCCTCATTAAAAGTGATGTTCTTATTTTAGGAGAATTTAAACCTTATGGAGAAGCGCGTTATATTCACGGCGAACTAGGAGAAGGCACCTGGACCTTTTACGGTGGCCACGACCCAGAAGACTACCAGCATCGCGTAGGCGACCCTAAAACAGAATTGGCGCTATACCCGAACTCTCCTGGCTACCGCTTAATTCTGAACAACATCTTATTCCCAGCGGCCAAGAAGAAAAATCAGAAAACTTAGCACTTAAGCTCTCATTGCCAATTTGTTGGAATTAAACAGAAAGGCTTTGCTGATCTTCCTTATCTCATAGACATTGCTTGATGGAGAGGCGCAAATGACCATTATTTGAATCTTTCAAGCGGTATCTTCAGCTTTTGATAAGCACTAAATTCACCTTCATTTCCATAGTAGATGATTACATGTTTCTTGTCTAAGCCCCATGTAAACTGCCTTCTGAGCTCTGGTTTATAATGATGCACATTAAAAGGGAAATCTATTTTTTGACTTGCCCATTGGAGTCTGTGGTACTCATTTAGTATTTCTCTATAAACTACCTCCCTAAATTTCGGACCAAAGAGTACTTCTGGATCATAAGGCTCCATCGTGTAAGGATTAACAACCAAAGCATAATACTCTTGGATATCGTCATTAGAATTATGCATATCATAGCAGGGCTTCACCGCTTCCCAACTATAATAACCGTTGTGCAAGTAGTTTCTAGAGGGCTGCCTAATTAGAAGACTATCGCATTGCTTTGGAATTTCAACATCATAGTCGGGCATTGGCAAGGTCGGTTCGTTCAACTTCGGCTGATATGGGTCATTAGAAACCCCGATTTTATTTCTGCGTTTAAAGAATCTGATAACATTCTTTTTCGCTGGTTTCTCTGCTTTAGCAATGGCTTTATTTAAGCGCTTGGTATATTTAGCTAGCTCTAACGAATCTTCCCTTGGCCATCTGAAAAACGTTTCCGTAATTTCTAAAGAAACCAAACTGTCATGATTAAATGGGAATTTGACTTCAGTAACTGAATAGTAAGGCTCATTGCAAGGAATACTTTTTGAAAATAAGGTGGCTTCTATGAAGGACTCTAAACCAAGAAAAGTGGTATCGTCTGTGGTCTTTCTCCGTCTCCTATTTACCTGAAGATCAGTCCTATTTTTAAAGCTTTTATAATCAAGAGGACGGTACAAATAAACAGGCTTAACGTAGATTTTTTCTAGGCAATAAGCATTTCGGCGAGGGTCGCTTGCCATATAAAGGGGGGCAGTTATTTGAACCGAAGGAGAGCTATATTTGAATTTCGTGTAATAGGGATGCCCAATAACATGAAGCGAAGATTCTGTTTGACTGGAATATCGAATTTTGTCATAAAAGGGGAAACACATCAGTGCCTCAGGGTTACCAATGTTAATAATACTTAAGTTGACATTACTCGTTTGGCTCGAATTTACCGAGAGTTCTTTAAGCTTTTTAAATGGTGTGCCTAGAATTTCGCTTTCCTTGATGGTACTCTGGTGTTTCCTATATTGCTTGGTTAAGGCATAGTGTTTCAAAAGTGGAGCTTCGATTAAAAAATTACCTTCCTGAAAATTCAATTGAAAAACATAGTCTGCTGTGTCCATGGCTTCAAACTTAAAGTGAATTTGCATGGTACTCTTCGTTTTGCTTTTAACGGCAACAATCTGCCCCTCTGCAAGCCCTAGAATTGGGAAACTAACATAAGACCAATCACCATATATGTTTTGGCTGTTCTGGCCATATAAATTATTTGGCATCGCTTTTAATAACTGCCCCATGGTGTAAGAATATTCCTTTTCGGTATTCCCCATATCAAGGTGCATCTCTCTATTTCGAAGGGTATCGAAAGCCTTAGTTTTTGGGTTTAAGAAGACAAAATAGTAATAGTCGTCCAAAGACATACCATCTAATTTTAATCTTAAAACACCATGTTCCTTCTCTCGCTCCTGCTCCCATTTTGACTGCCCTTGCATGGAAAAGCCTAAGAAAAAAGTAAGAAGGAAAAATATGGTCTTTTTAGATATCATCGTATAACACTTTGACTATGCTCTTTTTAAAAGCTCCTTAGACTACCCGTTCCTGACTTGTCTATCGTTTTTTTTGAAATCTGACTCTTTAATTAAAAAACCGCCAATTTACCCCAAAGCGCAGAACACGATCATTTAAAGGGAAATGCGGTGCGGCAAAATAATTATAGGGTGTTATACCTGCCGTGCTATTTTCAATTTTCAAGAAGATAATTGCCTTAGATAATTTAAACTGGGCGAATAAATCCAAAACCGGGAAATTACCGATAGGATATTCATTTGCTACATAAAAACGACCCAAGGCAGGATTATAAGACGGGCTATTAAACTCGCTATAGTAATTCAACTCAGTACCCACCAAACAGCCCAAAACACCCTTAAACAACTTGAAATCCACATAGACTGCATTGCGACTAACCAACTCAGGCAAAGGCAGGTACTCTTCTCCATCCAAAGCTAACTGATAACTAATACGGTTATCAAAATGTAAGAATTTCCAAAACTCAAAATCTTGTCTGAACTCCAATGATGAATAGGCCACTAAGCTAGCCGATTGCGCTCTACTTTCTGCATCGTAATAGAGCATGTTCTGATTGGTCCAAGTTTTAAATTGCAGGTAATTCTTCTCCTGCCACTTTAATCCTGCCGTTATGGTATTGCTTAGTTCGGGACTAAAGTTGTTATTCCAAATGAAGTTATTGCTGTAATAGTAAAGGCCCAAAAAATCGGGGGTCTTATTTTGAAGCCTATAGGAGCCAAAAGCCCTCAGCTTGCCGTAGATCATGGTTTCCAACTCTCCTGCCAAAGCAAAGTTACCCGCCAAAGGACCACTTAGTATAAAGTCTACCGAACCTTGTAATTCAAACTTATCGCGGTAATTCCCTCTTATTTTACCGATCACACCCAAATTATTAGCCGACAAATTAAAGTAAGCATTGCCCGATTCGGTATACAAACTCTTCACTCCAGCCTTAAGCTCAAACTGGCTGGTGTCGCCAATTGTACTTTCTAAATAGAGCGTATTCTCCACCCCCACATAAGCTAAGCTATCACTATAGCTACCCGTGTTGAAAAAATAATTAGCATAATAAGTACTGCTATTTCCTTCATAAACTTGCGCCCGACGGTTGTAGCGAAAAGTATGGCCCAAATAAATGGCACCGCGACTTTCACTTTGCACTTCAGACTTCTTGCTGCTGAGTGCAAGCGTATCAATCGGCGCAATGCTATCAAGACTTAAGGAGTCCGTTAGACTAGTATCAGGTGCAGCCTTTTTCGGCTTCTTATTAAACAACTTGAGCAAATCAATTTTATGATCAAAATAATAATCGCGATTATATAGTGTGCGAGCATCTGACGCCAAGCGCGGATTAATTACTACCCGTGAACTTTGGAGATTATCGGTAAAAACCGAGTCTCCTGCAATTCCGCCAAATTCTTGCAGTTCCATCTTTTCACTCGCAAAAGAAGCACGTACCGAATAGATCTTATCTTTAGTTAAATAGGAAGTACTAAAAGTGAAGCTAGATTGCTTATTTTGGTTATTTGCATAGAAGCTCAAACTATTTAAGCGACGATATTTAATGTAAGCATTCCATCGCTTATTAATGTTTTGCGTATGCAAGATGCTAAAAGTCTGACCTCTATCGTAACCATTGTGATGACGCGCATCGGTAAGAGGTGAACGCACTTGGTAATAAGGAATGGTATTTGGGCTTGAAAAGTAATCATCAAAAGCACCAAAGTTCTGATAAGTCCAAAAATCACCAACCGTTGGAATTAACAAATTGTTACGAGCCGAACCTAAATTCGTTAGTACCAGTCTCCCATACGAATCCTTCTGCGCCGCATTCAATTGATGATACCAGCGCATATCATTTAAGGTCGTATCAATAAAATAACTCTCCTGTTTATTTAAAAAACTATACTGATGGCTATGCTTCAACTCCCCTTGCCCTTTTAGCGGCTGGCTAGCCATTGACAGCAATAGCAGCAATGGCGCGAATTGTAAAAGGCATTTGGTCAATCTCTGCATAGAGGAAATTATTGGCAAAAGTAACTAAGCTAGAGGAAAAGCAGGTCCTTCCCAATGGCTAAAATTTAAAACCATCAAAGATATCGCTACAAAGTCTTCCTTTGCTATTCGCTATCTTTAACGCCTAATCCTAAATGTAGGTATGATAATCGCTAAAGATGCTATTGATTCTAGCCTAAAAAAGACCATGAAGAGAAGCTTAACCCTTTTGGTCATCCTTCTAATATCACTTAGCAGTAAGTCCCAGGGCTATATTCCAATGCTGGATGGCGCCTCTGAATGGCATCTAACCAGCTGTTTTTCCGGCTGCCTCACGGACGTATATTATATCAATAGCGATACTACTGTTCAAGGTGTAAATTATAAAATTTTAGATGGCTTCCATTATATTTCCCGCAGCTTTCTTTTTCGCGAAGAGCCCGCTAATCAGAGGGTTTTCCTTTCCTATCCCGACGGTGCAAAAGGTAATCAAGAAGTCCTTCTGTACGATTTCTCACTAAGCGTTGGTGATTCTTTTACCATGAAAAATCCTATCACTCCCTTTCCAGCAGAAGGTGGCTCCTTTAGATTAGACTCTATCATTCCGCGCCAACTTTCAGATGGTTTAAACCATCGATTTTACTACTTCTCGCCCACGGTAAATAATAGCAACATTCAATTCCCCATTTGGGTAGAGGGCATTGGGTCACTCAGTCTTATTAATGCCCCCGGAGGCACGCCCGATGTTTTAGGTGCCGGTAAAATTAGCTGCCATTTTAAAAATGGCAATTTAATTTATTCTCAGCTCGACTCCATTTCGGCCTGCAGTCCAATTAATATAAGTCTGCCAGAAACAGCAGAATCACGCTTAAAAATCTATCCTACCCTAGTGAAAAATAAATTACACATCGAAGGAAACACTGCGTTTAACAGACTACAGATCTATAATAGTCAAGGACAAATCGTGTTAACAGAAGTGCAATTTAACACCAAGCAGACTCACACTTTATCTACTTCACATTTACCTCCCGGTTTCTACGTCCTGTATCTTGAGAAAGCCAACCATCGCACCCAAAGCTTCAAGTTCTATAAACTGTAAATTAGAAGAATTAAAATTTTGATATTTCGCTAAAGCAAAGCTGTTCTAATCACAGTCGGTGCTAAGGAGACTACTATTTGTATTGAATACCAAAAAGACATTTTGATAATTTATCATTTATCAATCTTCGTACACCATTTAGCCGCTCAATGCCTCCTCCTAAAAATTTGCCCAACCGCAAAGCTCAGTGGGCGAGCTCCTATAGTCGCTTCCCATTTCGCTAAAGCGCCTGAGCAATTTTTCATCCTCACCATTGAAGCTCATCGAATCAAAATCCCCCTACAAAACAGAAATGCACTACTAGAATTCACGGCCATAGCTTAGCTGATTTTGCATAAGCTCACCTTCTCCTTCTAGAAAATACCGATCTAAGCCATCTATAGCAATATTTAGACTTGAACCATTTGGAGAACTACATTTCTGTCTCCCTTAGAGAGGAGTGTTCCGCAGGCTAACCAAGAATATTTGATGATAAAAACCTCCGAAAAAGCATACAAAGTCGTAACTTCAGTTATCACGGTAATTGTCTGAAATAGGTCATTTGGCCTCAATCACGAACGCCAAAAATTAAAATGAAAGGCTTAGCGAGTTGGGTTGCGATTGAAATGAGCTCGCCCACCGAGCTTGCCTTTCATGAAGATTTTTGAAGAGAGGAATTGGAGCCAAGATTTTTTTTTTGCCATGCCTATTTTCTTTTTAATGGAATGGCTGAGCTCACTACGTTCGATTCCTTCTTTTTTGATCAACTGAAGCGAAGCGAAACTCACAAACCCATTTAAAAATAAAATACCGTTTGTAACCCAGGAGAGAAACAACGAGCTCCCGAACTCCTCTAAAAGAGGATAAGCGTTTGTATGCTAAAAAGGAGTCTAAAATATCTGAGGAAGGCTTCTTTATCACGAGATACCGATTCTAAATCAATGCATTAAAAAAGATGTCATGAGTCATCACTATCTAATGAGTGGATAAATAGGCCTAAAATTTAGCTTTTCACAATCGCGACGACACATAATAAGCTAGGATTACCCTTACACGATATGCGCATTGAGCTTATCTGCCTCAGGCGGATCGGAAAGAGAAGAGGAAGGTATTTGGCTTATCAGGTTGGCATCTACACTTCTAAAGACTCACCCGAGACTTTATCTGAGAGTATCTTTCCCTGCTGATTTAGGACAAAAAAAAGCCTCAACGTAAACGTTGAGGCTGATTTAAAGATTGGCGACGACATACTCTCCCAGGAATGACCCTAGTACCATCTGCGCAAGTGGGCTTATCCGCCTCAGGCGGATCGGAAAAGGGAAGAGGAAGGCATTGGGCTTATAAGTATGGCATCTACACTTCTAAAGACTCACACGAGACTTTATCTGAGAGTATCTTTCCCTGCTGATTTAGGACAAAAAAAAAGCCTCAACGTAAACGTTGAGGCTGATTTAAAGATTGGCGACGACATACTCTCTCAGGAATGATACTTTACCATCTGCGCATTGGGCTTATAAGTATGGCATCTTCTTCTAAAGACTCACTCGAGACTTTATCCGAGAGTATTTTTCCTTGCTGATTTAGGACAAAAAAAAAGCCTCAACGTAAACGTTGAGGCTGATTTAAAGATTGGCGACGACATACTCTC